>NZ_JACHBR010000001.1:0-1200000 GCF_014200435.1 Sphaerisporangium krabiense
CCGGGAGGCAGTTTGCCGCCGCCCAGACCGCCCAGGCCGCCGAGGCCGGGCGGAAGCTGGGGAGGCGCGTCGGAGCCGCCGTTCGCGGCGCCCGCCTTGCCGAGCGCGGCCTTGCGCGGGTCGCCGCTGACGCGACGCCCCTTCTTGGCCTTCTTCTGCGCGGCCTTGCCCTTGCGTCCGCCGGGCATGCCCGGGATGCCCATGCCGCCGGCGACCTGCTTCATCATCTTCTGGGCGTCGAAGAAGCGGGTGACCAGGCTGGCGACCTCGGTGACGGTGACGCCGGAGCCGCGCGCGATGCGGGCCCGGCGGGAGCCGTTGATGATCTTGGGGTCCTGGCGCTCGCCGGGGGTCATCGAGCGGATGATGGCGGCGACGCGGTCGAGGTCGCGCTCGTCGACCTGGTTGAGCTGGTCGCGCATCTGCCCCATGCCGGGCATCATGCCGAGCAGGTTCTTGAGCGGGCCCATCTTGCGGACCATCATCATCTGCTCGAGGAAGTCGTCGAGCGTGAAGCCGTCGCCGGAGACGAGCTTGCCGGCCATCTTGGCGGCTTCCTGCTCGTCGAAGGTGCGCTGCGCCTGCTCGATCAGGGTGAGGATGTCACCCATGTCGAGGATGCGGCTCGCCATGCGGTCGGGGTGGAAGGCGTCGAAGTCTTCCAGCTTCTCGCCCGTGGAGGCGAACATGATCGGGCGGCCGGTGATGTGCCGCACCGACAGCGCGGCGCCGCCGCGGGCGTCGCCGTCGAGCTTGGTGAGCACGACGCCGTCGAAGCCGACGCCGTCCATGAACGCCTGGGCCGTGGTGACGGCGTCCTGGCCGATCATGGCGTCGACGACGAACAGCACCTCGTCGGGGCTGACGGCGTCGCGGATGTCCGCGGCCTGCTTCATCAGCTCCTGGTCGATGCCGAGGCGGCCGGCGGTGTCGATGATGACGACGTCGTGCTGGCGGCGCCGGGCCTGGTCGATGGAGTCGCGCGCCACGGCGACCGGGTCGCCGACGCCGTTGCCGGGCTCGGGGGCGTAGACGGCCACCTGGGCGCGCTCGCCGACGACCTGGAGCTGCTGGACGGCGTTGGGCCGCTGGAGGTCGGCGGCGACGAGCATCGGGGCGTGGCCCTGCTCGCGCAGCCAGCGGGCGAGCTTGCCGGCCAGGGTGGTCTTACCGGCGCCCTGGAGGCCGGCGAGCATGATGACGGTCGGCGGGGTCTTGGCGTACCGCAGGCGGCGGGTCTCGCCGCCGAGGATCTGCACCAGCTCGTCGTTGACGATCTTGACGACCTGCTGGGCGGGGTTGAGCGCCTGGGAGACCTCGGCCCCGCGGGCCCGCTCCTTGACATGGGACACGAAGTCCCTGACGACCGGCAGCGCGACGTCGGCTTCGAGAAGCGCGATGCGGATCTCTCGGCAGGTCGCGTCGATGTCGGCGTCGGACAGCCTGCCCTTCGACCTGAGGGAGGAGAAGACCGATGTCAGGCGGTCGGAAAGCGTCTCGAACACGTGAAGCCAGCCTCTTGTGTCACGGGTCGTCCGGGGTGAGTGACTCGAACTCCCAGCCTATCCGCTCCTGAGGCCGGTCACGCGAACCCGGCGCCAGGGGCGGTCGTGGCCGTGCCGGGTCAGCCCCTCCACCCGGGGACCGAGACCCGCATCGTCAGGGCGTGTTCCACCAGGGCGATCAGCGTGCCCTTGACCGACTCGCGCAGGCGCGCGTCGGTCTTGACGATGGGGATGTGCGGGGAGAGCGTGAGCGCGTCGCGCACCTCCTCCTCGGCGTAGGGGTGCTCGCCGTCCCAGCCGTTGAGGCCGATGACGAAGGGGAGCTTCGCCTCTTCGAAGTAGTCGATGGCGGGGAAGCTGTCGGCCAGGCGCCGGGTGTCGACCAGGACGACGGCGCCGATCGCGCCGCGCACCAGGTCGTCCCACATGAACCAGAACCGGTGCTGGCCGGGGGTGCCGAAGAGATAGAGGATGAGCTCGGTGTCCAGCGACACGCGGCCGAAGTCCATCGCCACGGTGGTGGTGGCCTTCTGCGGAATGAGGCCCAGGTCGTCGATGCCGGCGCTGGCGTCGGTCATGACCGCCTCGGTGGTGAGCGGGACGATCTCGGAGACCGCCCCGACGAAGGTGGTCTTCCCCACGCCGAAGCCGCCCGCGACGACGATCTTCGTCGACGTGAGCGT
The DNA here is from genome assembly GCF_014200435.1 of Sphaerisporangium krabiense. NCBI lineage: Bacteria > Bacillati > Actinomycetota > Actinomycetes > Streptosporangiales > Streptosporangiaceae > Sphaerisporangium > Sphaerisporangium krabiense. The sequence continues at coordinate 2,189 of NZ_JACHBR010000001.1, forward strand.
CCCGCCGCGGCTAGAGCCTGCGAAGTCCACTGAGAACCCTTTCGAGCAGGTTGAAGTCCGGCTGTCCGGCATCCAGCTGCGGGTGGTGCAACTGGACGAATCCCTCGGCGGCCATGTCCGAGACGAGAACCCGCGCCACGCCGAGGGGGACCCTCAGCAGGGCCGAGATCTCGGCGACCGAACGCACTTGGCGGCACAGCGTGATGATCGCCTGGTACTCCGGAATCAAGCCGGAAATATCTTGATAAGGAGGAAGAGTGGAGTGCACCAGCGTCTCCATCGCGAGGTGCGACCGCGGCGCGGAGCGCCCGCCCGTGACCGTGAAGGGCCGGACCGGCGAGGAGGGCTCCTGTTGGTAGGGCCGTAAGCCGTCCTCCCAGCCCGGACCGCCCATGGACGTCACCGCGGAGACGACGCCTGAAGCTCGGCGCGCACGGCCGGGGTCAGCACCTGACCGGCACGCTCGACCATCAGCGTCATCTGGTAGGCGACGAGACCCATGTCACAGTCCGGCGCGGCGAGCACGGCGAGGCAGGAGCCGTCGCTGACCGACATGATCAGCAGCAGCCCGCGCTGCATCTCCACCACGGTCTGCGTCACCGCCCCGCCCTCGAAGACCCGGGAGGCGCCCTGCGTCAGGCTGATCAGGCCCGCGGCGACCGCGGCGAGCTGGTCCGCCCTGTCCTTGGGGAAGCCCTCCGAGTAGGCCAGTGGCAGCCCGTCGGAGGACACCACCACCGTGTGCGCCACCCCCGGCACCGACCGGACGAAGTCGGTGATCAGCCAGTTGACTCCGCGGGCCGCCTGACTCAGCTCTCTCACTTGTCCTCCTTATCGCCCTGGGCGCGGCGGGGATCGCCGTACGCCACCTCGTCCTCGCTGATCTCGCCGCGTGCGACCGCCCGGCCCTGGCGGATGCCCTGCTGGAAGCTGGACAGCCGGCTTCGCGCCCGGTCGGGCGAGAGGGCGGGCATGGCGGGAACGGGCGAGGTTGCGGCCTCGGCCGCCGAGGCGGACCCGGGCACCAGATTGGCCTTGGGAACCCGCTTGGGCAGACCGGCGGTGGTGGTCCCGTCCCGTACGGGCTCCTGGACCACGGCCGCGGCCTGCCAACCGGCGTCGGCGGGGTTCTGCCGCCAGACGCCGGTGTCCTCCTTGTCCTCGACCGGGTCCGCGCGGCGGAACCAGGCGGACTCGACGGAAGCGAAGATGGGCAGGAACTCCTCCTCCTGTTCCATCGGGGACGGCCGCACGGCCGGCAAGGGGCCGGTGACGGCGTCGAGGTCAGAGGCGTCGAAGCGGCGGGACCTCGGACGGGGCGCGGGGTCGGAACCCGCGCCGGGCCCTGGGGGAAGACCGCCGTAGGCGCCCGTGGACCGGCCGCCGAACAGGCTCGGCCCGGTGGCGGGGCCGCCCCCGGAAAGCGGGCCGCCGAAGGCGTCGAGGCTCGCCGCCTGCTCCCCCGCGGTCGCCGCCGGGGGCGCGCCGAACGCGGACGACCCGCGTCCGGGGGCGTCGAACGCCCCCGTGCCCGGGAGGCCGCCCGGGTCGCCGAAGGCGCCGGTGTCGCCGAACGTCCCGGTGTCACCGAACGCGCCGGTATCGCCGAAGGCGCCCGTGTCACCGAAGGCGCCGGTATCGCCGAAGCTCCCCGACGAAGGCCCGGAGAAGCCGCCGCCGGTGGTCGGCCCGAGCGGGCCGGTGCCGGCCGCGCCGTTGGACGCGCCGAAGGGGCCGGTGGGAGAGCCGAACAGGGACGCGGCCTGCGCGTCGAACGCGGCGCCGCCCTGGGACGCCGAGGCGAACAGGTTCCCGCCGGTCTGTCCACCGGTCCACGCCGACGCGCCCGCCCCGGCGAACGCCTGCCCGGAGGCGCCGCCCTGCGCCGGGCCCGCGGCGGGGGCGCCCATGAGCGCCTCCGGCAGCAGCACCATCGCGGTCAGGCCGCCGGAGTCGTGCCGCCTGAGCTGCACCCGGATGCCGTTGCGCAGCGCGAGGCGGCCGACCACGAACAGGCCCATGCGGCGCGACACCGACACGTCCACGACGGGCGGGTTGGCCAGCCGCCAGTTCGTCTGGGTCAGCTCCTCCGGGGTCATGCCGATGCCGGCGTCGGTGATCGAGATCATGACGCCGCCGCCGTCGATGCGGTTGGCCGTGAGGGTGACCCTGGTCTCGCGCGGGGAGAACGAGATGGCGTTCTCGACGAGCTCGGCGAGCAGGTGGATGAGGTCGTTGACGGCCTGGCCGACGATGGAGACGCCGGTGGGGACGTTCATGGCCACGCGCTCGTAGTTCTCGACCTCCGAGAGGGAGGCGCGGGCGACGTCGAGCAGCGGGACGGGCTGGCTCCAGCGCCGCGCGGGTTCCTGGCCGGCGAGGACCAGCAGGTTCTCGCTGTTGCGGCGCATGCGGGTGGCGAGGTGGTCGAGCCGGAACAGGTCGCCGAGGCGCCGGTCGTCCTGCTCGCCCTGCTCCAGGCCGTCGATCAGGGTGATCTGCCGCTCGACCAGGGTCTGGGTCCTGCGGGAGAGGTTGACGAACATGGCGCTGACGTTGCTGCGCAGCTGGGCCTCGTCGCTCGCCAGCCTGACCGCCTCGCGGTGGACCTCGTCGAAGGCCCGGGCGACCTCGCCGACCTCGTCGTTGGACATGACGCCGATGGGGGCGACCTCGGGCGGGCCCGCGGTGCCGTCCGACTCGCGGAGCTTCTGGACCAGCTCGGGGAGCCTGCGCCCGGCGATGTCGAGCGCGCCGCCGCGCAGGCGGCGCAGCGGGATGACCAGCGAGCGGGCCATGACGGCGGTGATGGCGAGGACCAGGAGCAGGAGCAGGACGACGGCGGCGATGTTGATCACGGCCTGGCGCTGGTCGTCGCGGGCCAGCTCGGCGGCCTTGTCGACGATCGCGCGGCCGAGCGTGCGCTGCACGTCGTGCATGCGGTCGAGCCGCTCGCTGGAGGCGTCGAACCAGGCGGTCACGTCGTCGCCGCCGTTCCCGAGCCCGGCGAGCGGCTGGTTCTGGCGGGTCAGCTCGAGCGCGCGGTCGATCTGGGCGGCGGCGACGTCGATCTTCGGGCCGGTGACGGTGTCCTGGTAGGTCTGGCCCTCGGTGAGGGTGGCGCGGAAGAAGAACGCCTGCAGCTCGCTGTCCTGCCGGGCCCGCGCGGCGTTGAAGGCGTCCAGCTCCGCGGGGCTGAAGTGCCCGCCGATCAGGCCGATGCTCAGCAGGCCGCGCTGGCGTGACGCCTGCTCGGCGGCGCGGGTGAGCGAGGCGAGGGCGGAGGCGCTGGCCTCCAGGCCCGAGTCCGTGCCTCCCCGGGCGGTCTCGTCGAACATGGCGAGCAGGTCGTCGATGGCCGTGGAGTACTTCTGCAGCGTCGGCAGCGCGGGAAGCTGGGAGTTGGTCACGGCCTGGCGCAGGGACTGCAGCTGGGCCAGCCGGTCGAGCAGGCGCGCGAAGGGCTGGCGGCTGCTGTCGCGCAGGGCGGCTTCGACGGCGCTTCTGTGGCCGAGCACGAGCTGGATCTGGCCGTCGACGGCGGTCTGCTGGTCGCGCAGGAGCTGCCTGGTCTGGTTGCCGTGGCGGCCGTTCGCGACGAACCTCACGGAGACGTCGCGTTCGAGGTCGAGCTGGTGGGCGAGATCGCCCAGGGTGGTCACGAACTGTGCCACCGTGCGGACGCGCTCGTACTCGGTCGCGCTCTGGATCGAGCTCACCACCCGGAGGCCACCGAGCAGGGCGGCCATCATGGTGGGAACCAGGATGAGCGCGAGGAGCCGGGTCCGTACCCGCCAGTTGCGCAGCGCGAGCCGGCTTCCCGCCGTACGGCGCGGGGCCGCGGCCGTGTCCTTGGTGGAAGGCGTTCGGTCTGCGTCCGGCTCGGTACGGCGACCGCTCTCGATTGTTGCTGTCCTCACTGGTCGCAACCTCTCGCCGGCTGGTCTGCGTAGGGGTGGACGCACTCAACACTTGTGACGCGTGTCAAGTGGATGGGCAATCGGTGCATAAGCCTACGAGTACCGCCAATACCCGTGAGTGTTTGGACCGTTCCAAGAAATTATTCCCTTTTTGGAATGAGATTCGGTCATCCACCACAAGGTCACGTAGCCAGTCAGCGGACGTTACGGTCACATCACCGGCAAAGAAGCATTTATACCGTTCCAGTACACCATACACAGACATTGACTCGCACCAACGCCCAAAGTGGACTTTTTTACGAGTTTCATGACATAGGCCGCATATGTATGTTAGCGCCGATCTTCCTCCGCTAAGCTTCACGCTCGCCGTGCCGGAAACCGCTCCGCGAGCACGTGGCTCGGCCTTCTTCCCCCCCACAACTAAAAGGACACCTCAATGACACGCTTTAGGGGTCGTACCTTCATCGTCGGCGTGGCCGCGGTCCTGGCGCTAACAGCGTGCGGCGGCGGATCGGACACCAGTTCGAGTTCATCCAACGGAGGGCTGGAGAAAACCACGGTCACCCTCGGCGCCATGCCCATCGCCGACGTGGCGGGACTGTACATCGCCATCGAAAAGGGCTTCTTCAAGGAAGAAGGCCTGACGGTGAAGACCAAGATCATCGCCAATGGGGCCGAAGCGCTCCCGCAGCTTCACAGCGGAGCCCTCGACGTCATCATCGGAAACTATTTCACGTTCCTGTCGGCGACGGAGAGAAGTAACGACAAGTTCCGCTTCATCGCCGACATCTACCAGTCCAAGCCCGACGTCTTCCAGATCGTCGTGCCGAAGGACTCCACCGTACAGACCGTCAAGGACCTCAAGGGGAAGAGGATCGCCATCGCCTCGCGTAACAGCATCGGCGAGCTGGCGGTCGCCAACGCCCTGCGCACCGCCGGACTCGATCCGCGCAACGACGTGCAATGGGTCCCGATGGCCTTCCCCCAGATGCCCGCTGCGCTGAAGAACGGCTCCCTGGACGCTCTCTGGCTCACCGAGCCCTTCCTCACCGGCGTCCAGCAGGAGCAGGGCGCGCGCAAGGTCACCGACACGATGACCGGGGCGATGGCCGACTTCCCGATCGCCGGCTGGGTCACCCTGGACGAGTGGACCCGCAAGTACCCCAAGACGATGGCCGCGCTCCAGCGGGGCCTGCTCAAGGGGCAGCAGGTCGCCGCCTCCGACCGTAAGGCCGTCGAGAAGGTCCTCCCGAACTACACGCAGATCAAACCCGAGGTCGCGTCGGTCATCACCTTGGGAGCGTTCCCGACGACGCTCACCGCGACCCGCATCCAGCGCGTCGCCGACCTGATGCAGGAGTTCGGGTACCTGACCAAGAAGCTCGACGTCAAGCCGCTTCTGGCTCCGCTCCCGCAGTGATCCGACGCAAAGTGGCCCGCGGCGCCGCCGGCGTCGCGGTCCTGCTCATCGCCGCCGAGCTGGCCGGTCGCACCGGCCTGGTGGACCGTTCGCTGATCCCCCTGGTCTCGGAGATCTTCGCCCGCGCCGCGGGTCTGGTGGTGGACCCCCTCTTCCTGGCCGACCTCCAGGGCACTCTGATCGTCTGGGCGACCGGGCTGCTGGCCGCCGTGGCCATCGCCGTCCCTCTCGGCCTGTTCCTCGGAACCCTCCGTCGCGCCGAGCTGGCCGCGCGCCCGCTGGTGGAGTTCCTGCGGCCCATCCCGTCGGTCGCGCTCCTCCCCCTCATCGCGCTGCTGGTCCCGGACGACGCCGGCATCAAGATCACCGCGGTCGTGTACGCCGCCGCCTGGCCGGTGCTCGTCAACACCATGTACGGCCTGCGCGACGTGGACCCGGTGGCCAAGGAGACCCTGCGCAGCTTCGGCTTCGGCCACCTGTCCGTGCTCCTGCGGGTCTGCCTGCCGAGCGCGGCGCCGTTCGTGCTGACGGGAGTGCGGCTGGCCACGGCGGTCGGGCTGATCGTCGCGATCAGCGCGGAGCTCATCACCGGCGGCACCGCGGGCATCGGCACCTTCATGATCCGCGCGGGATCGGGGATGCGCACCGACCTGGTCCTGGCCGCCACCCTGTGGGCCGGGATCCTCGGGCTGGTGGTCAACGCCCTGCTGCTGAAGGCGCAGCGCCTGGCGTTCCGCTGGCACGCGGTGACCGCGGAGGCCGCCTCATGACCGCTGCCACGACCACGATCTCCCCCGGGCGCGGCCGCCTCACCGAGTTCCTCGCGCGCGTTTGGCTCGTTCCCATCGCGCTCGTCGCGTGGGAGGCCGGCACCCGGATGGCCGCCTCGGACTACTTCCCGCCCCCCTCGAGCATCCTCGTCCGGGCCCGGGAGCTGTGGTTCTCCGGCCCCGCCACGCGCCTGTTCCTCACCGACGAGGCGCTCGGCGACTTCCTGCCGAGCCTCGGCCGCATGTTCGGCGGCTGGGCGGCGGCCTGCGTGCTCGGGATCGGCCTCGGCGTGGCGATCGGCCGCTCGCGGATCCTGGCCGGCTACGTCGACCCGCTGGTGGAGTTCGGCAGGGCGATCCCGCCCCCCGCGCTGGTCCCGGTGTTCATCGTCCTGTTCAAGCTGGGCGCCGAGATGCAGGTCGCCACGATCGTCTACGGCGTCATCTGGCCGGTGCTCGTCAACGCGATCGACGGGGCCCGCTACGTGGACCGGCTGCACGTGGAGACCGCGCACGTCTTCCGGCTCGGCCGCGCCCAGCGGCTGCTCCGGGTCCTCCTGCCCGCCGCCGCGCCGAAGATCTTCGCGGGACTGCGGCTCAGCGTCTCCCTGGCCGTCATCCTGATGGTGCTGTCGGAGCTCGTGGGCAGCACCGACGGCATCGGCCACCAGCTTCTCTACACCCAGCAGAACTTCGACCTCGCCGGCACGTGGAGCGTCATCGTGCTCCTCGGCGTCCTGGGACTCGCGCTGAACGGGGCCTTCCTGGCCGTGGAGCGGCGCGTCCTGTCCTGGCACCTGCGGGCCCGGCAGACAACCTGAGGAATCACCGTGCTCGATGTCGTGAACCTGAGGCACACCTATGGCCAGGGGCCCTCGGCCCACCACGCCCTCGGCGGGATCGACCTGAAGGTCGCCGAAGGGGAGCTGGTGAGCGTGGTCGGGCCCTCCGGCTGCGGAAAGTCCACTCTGCTCCGCTCGATCGCGGGGCTGATCGAGCCCTCCCAAGGGCACATCCGCATCCGTGACAACCACGTCGCGGGCACGCCCGGCGACCTCGCCGTGGTGTTCCAGGACTACAGCCGTTCGCTGTTCCCCTGGATGACGGTCGGCGAGAACGTCGCGCTCCCGCTGCGCCGCCGCGGCATGGACCGCAAGGCGCGCCGCCGCGCCGCCGCCGAGGCGCTGGAGGCCGTGGGCCTCGCCGCCGCGGCGGGCAAGCACCCCTGGGAGCTGTCGGGCGGCATGCAGCAGCGCGTGGCGATCGCCCGCGCGCTGGCCTACCGTCCCGGGCTGCTGCTCATGGACGAGCCGTTCGGCTCGGTGGACGCCCAGACGCGCGAGGACCTGGAGGACCTCGTGCTGCGGGTGCGCGAGCTGCACCGCATGACGATCCTGCTGATCACGCACGACATCGACGAGAGCGTGTACGTGGGGGACCGCGTCGTCGTGCTCACCGGCTCGCCGGCGCGGGTCGCCGGCGAGCTGACCGTCGGCCTGCCGTTCCCCCGCGACCAGATCGCCACCCGGCAGCTTCCCGCGTTCGTGCGCCTGCGCGCCGAGGTGGGGCGCCTGGTGCGCGCGAAGGACCAGCCCTCCCCGTTCCCTGCCTAGGCATGACCCCGCCCGGCTTCCCCCCGGGCCGAACCCCACGTCTGGAGTGCACATGACCGAGCCCACGAGCGTCATCCAGCAGATCATCGCCGGCGGATGGCGCCTGTCGGCGCTGAAGACCTTCGTCGAGCTGGACTGCGCCCGCCACCTGGCCGAGGGGCCGCTGCCCGTGCCGGAGCTGGCCGCGCGCGTCGGCGCGCACGCCCCCTCGCTCGGCCGCGTGCTGCGCACGCTCGGCGGCGTCGGCGTGGTGAAGGCCGTCGCGCCCGACACCTACGCCCTCACCGACGCCGGGACGCTGCTCACCGAGGGCGCCGAGGGGTCGATGCGCACCGCGTTGCTGTCCAACATGGACCCGGTGCTGGCCACGGCCACGGGCGAGCTGCTCACCGAGACGGTGCGCACCGGCCGCTCGGCGTTCAAGGAGCGGCACGGCGTCCTGTACGACTACCTGTCCAAGAACCCGGAGCTGGGCCTGATCTTCAACGACTTCATGACCAACCGGGCGCTGCCGATGGCGCGCGGCGTCACCGAGCGGTACGACTTCTCGGGGATCGGCACGCTCGCCGACATCGGCGGGGGCCGCGGGCACTTCCTGGCGGCCGTCCTGCGGGCCAACCCGGCCCTGCGCGGTGTGCTGCTGGAGCTGCCGCACGTCCTGCCCGACGCGCGGGAGGCGTTCGAGGAGTGGGGGCTGGGCGACCGCTGCGAGTTCGTGGCGGGCGACTTCTTCTCCGCCGTTCCGGCGGGCGCCGACGCCTACCTGCTGGGCAGCGTCGTCCACAACTGGGACGACAGCGACGCGCTGCGGATCCTCACGACGGTCCGCGCGGCGATGCCGGATCACGGCCGCCTGCTGCTGGTGGAGATCGTGGTGCCGGACGACGACACGCCGCACTACGGCAAGGATCTGGACATCCGGATGATGGGGCTGTTCGGCCAGGGCCGTGAGCGCAGCCGGTCCGAGCACGGCGCGCTGCTGGAGAAGGCGGGCATGGCGATCACCGACGTGGTCCCGCTGCCGGTCGACGCGAGCCTGATCGAGGCCCGGCCCGTCTGACGCGTCCCCCGATGGCGGTTCCGGGCCGGGAAGGTCAGCGGCCTCCCCAGCCCGGAACCGCCACCCGCATCGTCAGCGCGTGCTCGACCAACGCGATGAGCGTGGACTTCACCGAGTCACGGGAGCGGGCGTCCGTGCGGACGAGGGGGATGTGCGGGGCGAGCGTGAGCGCCTCGCGGACCTCCTCGTCGCTGTGCGAGTATCTGCCGTCCCAGCCGTTGATGCCGACGACGAACGGCAGCTGGGCCTCCTCGAAGTAGTCGATCGCCGGGAAGCAGTCGGCCAGGCGCCGGGTGTCGACCAGCACGACGGCGCCGATCGCGCCGCGCACCAGGTCGTCCCACATGAACCAGAACCGGTGCTGACCCGGGGTTCCGAACAGGTAGAGGATCAGGTCCTTGTCCAGCGACACGCGGCCGAAGTCCATGGCCACGGTCGTGGTGGTCTTGTTCGGGGTCAGCCCGAGGTCGTCGATGCCGGCGCTGGCGTCGGTCATGACCGCCTCGGTGGTGAGGGGGACGATCTCCGACACCGCGCCCACGAACGTGGTCTTGCCGACGCCGAAGCCGCCCGCGACGACGATCTTCGTCGACGTGAGCATCCCGGCGGGGCTAGAGCCTGCGAAGTCCACTGAGAACCCTTTCCAGCAGGTTGAGATCAGGCTTGCCCGTTTCCAGCTGCGGGTGGTGCACCTGGACCAGGCCCTCCGCCGCCATGTCGGCGATCACGATGCGGGCCACGCCGAGCGGCATCCGCAGCATCGCGGCGATCTCGGCGACCGACCGCACCTGACGGCACAGCGTGCTGATCGCCTGCTTCTCCGGAGTGAGGGCCGACAGGTCGGCCTGCGCCGACGTGGCGGAGGAGACGAGCGCCTCCATGGCCAGGGCCGTCCGCGGCGCGACGCGGCCTCCGGTCATGGCGTAGGGCCGGACCAGGGAGCCGCGCTCCGTCGGTTCCGGCGCCGTGTAGGGTCCGGCGGCCGCACCGCCGGCGAACCGGCGGGGGTCCTCCATCTGTGAGTACGACGACCCGCCGCTCAGCGGGTCGCCTTCATCCGTCCAGCCGCGACGTGCCATGGCGTCCTCCTGTCATCGGCGTGTCACCGGGGTTGTGACGCCTGGAGCTCGGCGCGCACGGCCGGGGTCAGCACCTGACCGGCGCGCTCCACCAACAGCGTCATCTGGTACGCCACCAGGCCCATGTCACAGTCGGCCGCGGCGAGCACGGCGAGGCAGGACCCGTCGCTGACCGACATGATCATGAGCAGTCCTCGCTGCATCTCGACCACGGTCTGGGTCACCGCCCCGCCCTCGAAGACGCGGGAGGCGCCCTGGGTGAGGCTGATCAGCCCGGCGGCCACCGCCGCGAGCTGGTCCGCCCTGTCCTTGGGGAATCCTTCCGAGAAGGCCAGGGGCAACCCGTCAGCCGACACCACGACCGTGTGAGCGACGCCAGGGACGTTGTTCACGAAGTCGGTGATCAGCCAGTTGACGCCACGGGCCGCCTGGCTCAGCTCCCTCACGTGTCCTCCTTGTTCCGTTCACCGGTTCCATTGGCGGAATGGTCGTCGTTGTTCTCGCCCCTGGCGACGGCCCGGCCCCGGCGCACGCCCTGCTGGAAGCTGGACAGGCGACTGCGCACGCGGTCGGGCGAGAGGGACGGCTGGGGCGAGGTGAAGACGGACGGTCCCGGCTCGGCCGAGCCGGGCACCAGGTTCGCCTTCGGCACCCGCTTGGGCAGGCCGGATGAGGTGATGCCGCCGAGCGAGGGGTCGCTCGCCGCCTGCGCCGCGCGCCAGCCCGCGTCCCCCGGAGAGGCCCAGCCGCCGCGCGGTTCCGCGCCCGGCCGCGCGAGCGCCGCCGGAGGCTCCTCGGGGGCGCCGTACCCGTCGTCCTGAGGCACGGACATCGCCGTCTCCTTCTGGGCCGGCCCGGCCGGATCCGGGTCCGTGCGCCGGAACCAGTCCGACTCCACCGCCGCGAAGATCGGCAGGAACTCCTCCGCCGACTCGTCCAGCGGGGAGGTGTGGACGGCCGGCAGCGGGCCGGTGTGGTCCATGTCCGGCACGGCCCCGAAGGTGCGGGCCCTTCTCTCCAGCGGGCCGGTCGCCGGGCCGCCTCCGGTGACGGGCCCGGTGAACCCGCCGCCGAAGCCGCCGGTGGGAGGCCCGCCGAAGCCGCCGGGGGGCGGGCCGGCCGGGCCTCCGGTCACGGGGCCGGTGTGCCCGCCGGACACGCCGCCCTGGACGGGGCCGGTGTGCCCGGTGGACGGGATGGCCGGCCAGGACGCGGTGTCCTGATCGGCGAGGTCGGGCCAGGAGTCCTTGGTGCCCCCGGGCGGGGGGACCTCCGCGGGCCACGGGGTGTCGAGCGGCGGGTTGGGGTTGAAGAAGCGCTCGAACGGGTCCTGCTCGCCGGGCTCGTCCTTCTGGAACGGCGCGCCGGGCGCGTTGTCGGGCGCCTGGCCCGGCGCGGTGAACGCGTCGCGCTCCGGCCCGCCGGCGGGCGCCGCGCGCTCGAAGGGATCGCGCTCGAAGGGGCCGCGCTCGAACGGGCCCCGGTTGACCGGGCCGGGGCCGGCGGAGACGCCGGGGTCGTCGGCGCCGAAGACCGGCGCGCGCATGCCGCGCGAGCCGGACGCGTCGAAGGCGGAGGGGGCGCCGCCGAACCCGGGGGCGCCGCCGAACTGCTGCCCGACAGGCTCGGCCGTGGGCATGCCCGCGTACTGCGGCGCGCCGGGCGCCGACAGCAGGGACTCCGGCAGCAGCACCATGGCGTTCAGGCCGCCCGCGTCCTGCTGGCGGAGCTGGACGCGAATGTTGTGGCGCAGCGCGAGGCGGCCGACCACGAACAGGCCCATGCGGCGCGACACCGACACGTCCACGACGGGCGGGTTGGCCAGCCGCCAGTTGGCCTCGGCGACCTCCTCGGCCGACATGCCGATGCCGCTGTCGCTGACCGACACCATCATGCCGCCGCCGTCGATGCGGTTGCTCGACACCACGACCTTGGTCTCGCGCGAGGAGAAGGAGATGGCGTTCTCGACGAGCTCGGCGACCAGGTGGACGATGTCGTTCACTGCCTGGCCGACGATCGCCGTCCCCGAGGGGACCCGCAGGTCGACCCGCTCGTAGTTCTCGACCTCCGACAGCGCGGCGCGGACGATGTCGACGATCGGCACCGGCTGGCTCCACCGGCGCGCGGTCTCCTGGCCGGCGAGGACCAGCAGGTTCTCGCTGTTGCGGCGCATGCGGGTGGCGAGGTGGTCGAGCTTGAACAGGTTGGCGAGACGGTCCTCGTCCTGCTCGCCCTGTTCCAGGCCGTCGATGAGGCTGAGCTGGCGTTCCACCAGGGTCTGGCTGCGGCGGGAGAGGTTGACGAACATCGCGTTGACGTTGCTGCGCAGGCGGGCCTCGTCGCCCGCCATGCGGACCGCCTCGCGGTGGACCTCGTCGAAGGCCCGCGCGACCTCTCCCATCTCGTCGCGCGAGGTGACGCCGATGGGGAGGACCTCGGTGGAGGCGTCGGCGCTGGCGCGCAGCCGCTGGACGGTCTGGGGCAGGCGGACGCCGGCGATCTCCAGCGCCTCGGCGCGCAGCCGGCGCAGCGGCCGGATCAGGGAGGTCGCCACCACGGCGGTGATGAGGAGGACGACGATCAGCAGCACCAGGATGACGGCGCCGGAGATGAGGGCCTGGCGCTGGGCGTCCTCCTGCAGCGTCGTGCTCTGCTGCACGACCGAGCCGATCATGCGCTCCTCCACCGTGCGCATGCGGTCGGCGGCGGCGGAGGTGGAGGTGTACCAGAGAGTGGTGTCGTCCCGGCGGGTCAGGTCGAGGTCGCGGATCTCCTTGAACTGGCGGAGCTGGGCGAGCGCGAGGGCGCGCATCCAGTCGGCCTTGTCGACCTGCTGGCCGCGGACGGTGGAGTTGTAGAGCTTGACGTCCTCCGGCGACGCCTCGGCGAAGAACGTGGCGAGGTGGCTCTCCTGGCGGCTCCACGATCCGGGGAAGTCGACGAAGTCGTCGTAGGTGAACCCGCCGCCCGGGGTGCCACGGGTGGCCAGGCCCACGGTCATGATGCCGCGCTGCCGGGCGACCTCTTCCTTGGCGCCGCTGAGGGCGGCCAGGGCGATGCTGTCACCGAACAGGCGCTGGTCCTGGCCGGAGGCGCCGAGCTCGCTCTGCATGGAGCCGAGCACGGTGACGATCCGGGAGTACATGCCGAGCGCGGCCCGCGGGGGCACCGAGGCGTCCTGGACGATGCGGGACCTGAGACCGGGCAGTCCCTCCAGCCAGCGGCGGATCTCGTCGGCCTCGGCGCGGACGCGGGCGGTGTGGGAGTCGTCGATGGCGGCGACCGCGGTGAGGACCGGCTGCCGGGCCTTGTCGACGACGTCCTGCTGGGCGCGCACCTTCTTGAAGCGCGCCGTGCGGCGGCCCTCGGCGATGTACCACGCCGTCAGGTCGCGTTCCTTGTCGATCTCGTGGATCAGCACGTCGAGCTTCTGCACGAGCGTGGCGACGTCGGTGAGGCGCCGGTACTCCGTGGACGTGCCGACGGCGTCGGCGAGCTGCACGCCGCCGAGCGCGACGCCGACGAGCGTCGGGATGATGATGAGGGCCACGAGACGTGATCGGACGCGCCAGTTCTGGAGCCTGAGCCGGCTGCCGGCCTTGAGTGTCCGCGGCATGGTCGGGCCGGACCGCTCCGTACGGCCCCCTCGACCTGGGTTGTCCCCAGGGTCTTGTGGTCTCACTGGTTTTCGCAACCTCTCACCGGGCCTGGCGTTTCAGGGGGGTACGTCACGCGCGAGGCGCATGAGACGTCCGAGACATCCATCAGGCGAGGGTTAATTGGAGCACACCCTTACCAGATCGGCCAACAGCACATACCGCCACAAAACTCCCCAAACAAGACATCCAAGGGATAAATCGCCCGCGTCGCTTCCGTAACTATGCGGGACGGAATCCGTCACGCGCTTCCGGAGCGGCGTGTTTGATCATCAGATGGCGGGTGACCGAGTACTCCTGAACCGCCTCCTGGCTCATGTCCTTGCCGAACCCGCTGCCCTTGACGCCGCCGTGCGGCGCCTCCGAGGCGATGGGAAGATGATCGTTCACCCAGGTCACGCCCACGTCGAGCCGGTGCGACACCCGCAGCGCCCGCGAGACGTCCCGCGACCAGACCGACGAGGCCAGGCCGTACGGGGTGTCGTTCGCCAGCCGCACGGCCTCGTCCTCGCCGGAAAACGGCAGAATGACGAGAACCGGGCCGAAAACCTCGCCCCGTACTATGTCGCTCTCCTGCGCGGCCCCCGTGACGAGGGTCGGCGGATAGAAGGAGCCCGGCCCCTCCGGAAGCGCGCCGCCGCACAGCACGGACGCCCCCTCCGCCGCCGCGCGCGTCACGAAGCCGTGCACGCGCTCGCGGTGGGCGCGGGAGATCAGCGGCCCGATGTCGGTCCCCGGATCCCACGGGTCGCCGGTCGTGATCCCGGCCAGCGTCGCGCGCAGCGCCTCCACCACCTCGTCATGCACCTCGCGCTCGGCGTAGACGCGGGTCGCCGCCGTGCAGTCCTGCCCCGTGTTGTACGTGGCGCCCATCGCCACGCCCGCGGCCATCGCGGCGAGGTCGGCGTCGGCGAACACCAGGGCGGGGGCCTTGCCGCCGAGCTCCAGGTGCACGCGCTTGGGCCCCGAGCCCGCGGCCCCGCGCATCACGTCCCTGCCGGTCTCGGTCGACCCGGTCACGCTGACCATGTCGACGCCCGGGTCGGTGACCAGCGCCCGGCCGACGTCGCCACCGCCGGTCACCACGCGCAGCACGCCGCCCGGAAGTCCCGCCTCCGCGGCCAGCTCGGCCAGCCGCAGCGTGGTGCCCGGCGTCTGCGGAGCGGGCTTGATGACGACGGCGTTGCCGGCCGCCAGGGCGGGGCCGGCCTTCCACACCGCCATGACCAGCGGGAAGTTCCACGGCGCGATGGAGGCCACGACGCCGACGGGGCGGCGGGTGAGCACCGAGGTGTAACCCGCGCTGAAGACGCCCGCGCCGCTGCCGTCCAGCGAGCGCGCCGCGCCCGCGAAGAAGCGCAGGTTGTCCGCGGCGAAGGGCAGCTCGCCCTCGCGGAAGACGGTCGCGGGCTTGCCGGTCTCGGCGACCTCCAGCCTGGTCAGCTCCTCGGCGTCACCCTCCAGCAGGTCGGCGAGGCGCAGCAGCACGCGCGCCCGCTCCCCCGGCGTGGCCTCCGCCCACGGCCCGCGTGCCGTCCGCGCCGCCTGGACGACGCGCGCGACGTCCGCGGGCGGGGTGTCCGGCACCCGGGCGAGCGGCTCCCCCGTGGCGGGGTTGAGAGGGGTACCGCTCATGAGGGCCCGCCGGCGGCGCGCTCGATCAGGTCGGCGGCGCGGCGCAGGCCGTCGCGGCGGCGGATCTCCTCGCCCGCCTCGGCCAGGCGCGTGCGCAGGGCGGTGTCCCCGAGCAGCCGGTCCAGGGCGCCGAGCAGCTCGGCGTCGGTGAACGTATAGGTGGGGAGGCGGACGCCGAGCCCCAGCTCGTGCACGCGCTGGGCGTTGTCGTACTGGTCCCAGAACAGCGGCAGCACGATCATCGGCTTGCCGAAGTGCAGGCTCTCGGTGGTGGTGTTGTTGCCGCCGTGCGTGATGACCAGGTCCACCAACGGGAGGATCTTGGTCTGCGGCACGGTCTCCGCGCCCCACATGTTGCCCGCCGGCTTGATCTCCTCGTGCAGGGGGCCCAGGGAGACGATGTAGCGGTGCGGCGTCGTGGCCAGGACGTCGATGACGCGTTGCATCAGCGCGACGTCGGCGGAGCCGAGCGAGCCGAGCGAGAAGTAGACGAGCGCGCCGTCGCCGCCGGCGAGCGAGGCGGGGAGTTCGAAGGTCTGGTCGGTCTCGCGCACCGAGGAGTCCAGGCGGTGCCAGGACGGGCCGAGCGGCCGGTCCCCGGCGTAGTCGGCGATCTCCGGGTACACGTACAGGTTCAGGTCGCCCTCGTGGATGAACTCCAGCTCGGGCAGCGGGGGCGCGCCCTGTTCGACGACCCACCGGTTGAACGCGGTCCAGGCGTCGCGGTGGGTGCGGTCGTACTCGGCGCGGAACGCCTCCCACGCGCGGCGGTCGTCCGCGGGCAGGCCGCTGAACGCGGGGGCGACACCCTCGCCCCTCATCTCCAGCGGGTTGCAGGAGACGATGCGCACGAAGGGCCGGCCCGCGGTGAGCAGCGCCGGGAAGGTGATCACGTTGTCCTCGACGACGACGTCCGGGCGCACCCGTTCGATGATCGCCCTGAGCTGGGGCTCGCAGTACTTGGCGCCGTCGATCAGCGCGTCCCAGATCGGCCTGATGACGGTGCCGAGCTGGTCCCGCGTGGACTTGCGGTACTCCGGGGCCTGGTCGCGGATGAAGTCCTTCCAGAACTGGCCGGCGTCCTGCTCCTCCTCGGCGGGCGGGGCGAGGTCGACCAGGTCCTCCTCGAAGCCCATGGCCGTGAGCCTGCCCTTCCAGGACGCCTCGGCCGCGAAGACCACGCGGTGACCCCGGCGCCGGAGGACGTCTCCGATGCCGATGCAGTTGTTCGTCGGCCCGTAGGCGCTCTCGGGCATGAAAAGGATGGTGGCCATCAACACTCCATCGAATTTGAAGAACGATTCAAATACGCGTAGGCGGGGTAGGTCAAGCTCCAGGCTTGTATCGTTTGGGGCCAATCAGTTGCTTCAGAGTCCGACTTCAACGTCGCGGCAGGGGAGGCCGGCATGGCCACGCGAAAAAGCCGGGCGGATCGGCGCGTCGACCTGATCGAGGCGGCGCACCGGGCGATCATCCGGCACGGCACCCAGGGCGTGCACCTCAACCACGTGGCCGAGGAGGCCGGGCTCACCTCCGGCGCGGTCCTCTACCACTACCCCGACCTCGGTGAACTGCTCGTCGAGGCGCACCACGCGGGCATGGAGCGCTTCTACGAGCACCGCGTCAGGCAGGTGGCCGGCCTCAGCGACCCGGTGCGCAAGCTCGTGGTCACGATCAGGTCGGGGCTGCCCGTCGGCCCGGACGACCCCGGGGTGCGGCTGCTGAACGAGCTCGGCGGCGCCGCCGCGCGCAACCGGGTGTACGCCGTGCTGCTGACCACGTTGTACGACCGGCAGGTCGCCATGTACCAGTCGATCCTCGACACCGGCGCGGCGCTCGGGGTGTTCCGGCTGCGCGACGACGCGCTGGTGATCTCGCGCAACCTGGTCGCGCTGGAGGACGCCTACGGCTACCGCATCACGGCGCGTCATCCGCTCATCGGCCCGGAGGAGGCCGCCGAGCTCATCCTGAGCTACGCCAGGACCGCCACCGGCAACGCGCTGGAGGTCCCGGCCTGACCACGGGGGCGGGCCGAGGGGCGCGGCGGCGCTCACGTCGCGATCAGCACCGCGTCCGCGGCGGCCCAGCCCAGCCCCACCTCGGCGCCCGCCGCGATCCGCGTCGGACCCTGCGTCGCGGCCAGCACCGGCCGGTCGTGCCCCTCCACCCGGACGGCGATGTGCGAGACGCCGCCGTAGAAGCTGACGTCGGCCACCACGCCGGACAGCACGCGCGGCTCGCCGGCCTCCCCGAGGCGCACCGACTCCGGCCGCACCCCGAGCAGCGCGGGCGTGCCGGCGGCGAGACCGCTCTCCGCGGGGAGGGTGCCGAGACCCGGCGACGACAGTCCCTCCCCCGCGGCCGTCCCCTCGAAGAGGTTGTTGGCGCCGACGAAGCCGGCCACGAACGGCGTGCGCGGCCGCTGGTACAGGCGCACGGGCGCGTCGACCTGCTCGACCCTGCCCGCCTGGAACACCGCGATGCGGTCGGCCAGCGACATCGCCTCCTCCTGGTCGTGGGTGACGACGACGAAGGTGATGCCGACCTCGTGCTGCAGGCGCTTCAGCTCCAGTTGCATCTCGGCGCGGACCTTCTTGTCCAGCGCCGACAGCGGCTCGTCCAGCAGCAGCAGCCGGGGCCGCTTGACGATCGCCCGGGCGAGCGCGACCCGCTGCCGCTGGCCGCCGGAGAGCTGGTGGGGACGGCGGCGGGCCTGGCCGGCGAGTCCGACGGTCGCGAGCACCTCCTCGACCCGGGCGGCGACCTCCGCCCGGGGCAGCTTCTCGCGCTCCAGCCCGTAGGCGACGTTCTTGGCGACGCTCATGTGCGGGAACAGCGCGTAGGACTGGAACATCAGGTTGACCGGCCGCCGGTGCGCCGGCCGGGCGAGCAGGTCGGCGCCGTCCAGCGTGACGGTCCCCGCGTCGGGGGTCTCGAACCCGGCCAGGACGCGCAGCAGCGTGGTCTTGCCGCAGCCGCTCGGGCCGAGCAGGGCGAAGAACTCGCCCTGGCGGATGTCCAGGGTGACCTCGTCCAGCGCGACGACGTCGCCGAACCGGCGCGACACGCCCTCGATGCCGACCAGCGTCCTGGCCGCGGCGGGCGCCTCGGGAACAGCATTCATGTCAGG
This sequence comes from Sphaerisporangium krabiense, assembly GCF_014200435.1. Taxonomy (NCBI): domain Bacteria; kingdom Bacillati; phylum Actinomycetota; class Actinomycetes; order Streptosporangiales; family Streptosporangiaceae; genus Sphaerisporangium; species Sphaerisporangium krabiense. Next base: position 20,472 of record NZ_JACHBR010000001.1, read on the forward strand.
GACTCCGTCAGTCGGGTCATCCGCTGCGCGACGATGATCACGGTGAAGCTGACCGCGAGCAGGATCGTCGCCAGCGCGTTGATCTCGGGCGTCACGCCGAACCGGACCATCGAGTAGATCACGATGGGCAGCGTCGGCTCGGTGGGGGCCGCGGTGAAGAAGGCGATCACGAACTCGTCGAGGGACAGCGTGAACGCCAGCAGCGCGCCGGCCGCGATGCCGGGGGCCAGGCCGGGCAGCGTGACGCGCGCGAAGGTCACGAGCGGCGTCGCGCCGAGGTCGCGGGACGCCTCCTCCAGCGAGGTGTCGGCGTGGACGAGCCGGGTGCGCACGACCGCCGCGACGAACGCCATGCCGAACACCGTGTGGGCGAGGATGATCGAGTGCAACCCGAGCGTCATCTGGATCGCCCGGTAGAAGACGAGCAGTCCGATGCCGAGCACGATGTCGGGCAGCACCGCGGGCAGCAGGCCGAGCGCGTCCAGCAGCCGCGAGCGGGCGTACCGGGCCATGCCGACGGCGAGAAGCGTGCCGAGCACGGTGGACAGCACGGTCGAGCCCGCGGCCACGATCAGCGTGTTGACCAGGCCCTGCCGGATCGTCTCGTCCCCGGCGAGCTCGCCGTACCACTTCAGGCTCACGCCCTCGAAGACGTACGGGGACTTCCCCGCGTTGAACGACATCACGACGAGCACGGCGATCGGCGCGTACAGGAAGACGTAGACGGCCCAGAAGGGCAGGTAGATCAACCGGCGGCTAGCCACGCCGTCCCTCCCCGTAGACGCGCGAGGCCCACGCCTGCACGAACAGCAGCACGATCAGCACCGCGATCACGGCGAGCGCGAGCGTGGCGCCGAACGGGTAGTCGCGGGCCTTGAGGAACTGGTCCCTGATGAGGTTGCCCACCATGATCGAGCGTCCGCCGCCCAGGATCTCCGGGATGACGAAGTTGCCGAGGCAGGGCACGAAGACGAACACGCAGCCGGTGAGGATGCCCGGCACGGTCAGCGGCAGCGTGACCGACGCGAACGTGCGCGCGGGCCGGGCGCCGAGGTTGGCCGACGCCTCGGCGAGCTGCGGGTCCAGCCGTTCGATCGCCGCGTACAGCGGGAGCACCATCAGCGGCAGGTAGGAGTAGAGCAGTCCGGTGACGATCGCGCCCTGGTTGTAGAGCAGGCCGAGCGGCGCGTCGGTGATCCCGGTCCCGGTCAGCGCCTTGTTCAGCAGGCCGGGGCCGCTCAGCAGGATGACCCACGCGTAGACGCGGATCAGGAAGTTGGTCCAGAAGGGGATGACGATGGCGACCAGCGCGATCGTCTTCCACCTGCGGGGCAGCCGGGCGATGACGTACGCGGTGGGGTAGCCGACCAGCAGGGCGATCAGCGTCGTCAGCGCCGCCAGCTTGACGGAGGTGAGGACGACGTCGAAGTACAGCGGGTCGAACAGGCGGGTGAAGTTCTCGGTCGTGGTCTCGTAGACCACCCCGCCGAACCGTCCCCTGCGGAAGAGGGTGTAGCCGAGGACGAGGGCGAGGGGCACCAGCAGGAGGACCAGCAGGTAGCCGAGTCCCGGGCCGAGGAAGATCAGGCGCGCGGCGGCGGTCCCGCGCGCCCGCGCCCGGCGCGGCGGCCGGCCGTCGGAGGGGCCGGGCGGCGCGCCGGGCGGCGCGAGGTCGTGCGTGGCGGACAAGGCGGCAGCCGTCTCGGTGAAGGGGCCGCGCTACTGGCTGGCCGCGATCTCGGTGGCCAGGCGGGTGTACTTGGTCGAGGCCTCGCCGACGTCGACGATCGACTCGCCCTGCAGCAGCACGGCCGGGTCCATCTGGAGGGGGGTGTTCTTCGCCAGCAGGTCGGGGTTGTTCTTGGCGACGGCCTCCATGGCGGCCCGGTTGGGCACCTTGTAGAGGATGTTCTCGGCCACCCAGCCGTGGATCGTCGGGTCCAGGATGAAGTTGATGAAGGCGTGCGCCGCCTCCTTCTTCCTGGACGACTTCATGATCACCATGGTGTCGGACCAGAGGTCGCTGCCTTCCTTGGGCACCACGAACTTGACCTTCGGGTTCGTGGTGGGGCACCAGCCGTCCCACGCCTCCACCAGCGCGACCTCGCCTTTCTCCAGCCGCGCGCCGAAGGTGGTGTCGTCGTAGGCCAGCAGCGACTTCTTGGTCTTGAGCAGTTGCTCCTTGGCCTGCGCGAGCTGCTTGTCGTCGGTGGTGTTGATGGAGTGGCCGTTCGCCTTGAGGGCGGGCAGGGCCAGCCACCGCTCGGTGGTCATCATCGTCACCTTGCCGCGTAGCTCGGGCGCGGGGTTCAGCAGGTCGTTCCAGCTCGTGGGCGGGGTCTTCACCATGTCCGTGCGGTAGCACAGGCCCGTGGTGCCCCAGGTGTAGGGCACCGAGAACTTGTTGCCCTTGTCGAAGGAGAGCTGCGACGCCTCGGGGTAGAGGTTGGACAGGTTCGGGATCAGCTCGGAGTGCAGCGGCTCCACCAGTCCCTGCTCGTTCAGCGCCTGCGCGTACTGGCCGGAGACGAACGCCACGTCGATGCCGCTGTCGCCGGACGCCGTGAGCTTGGCCATGGCCATCTCGTTGGTGTCGTGGATGGCCACCTTGACGTCGAAGCCGAGCTTCTGCTTCACGCGTTGCGGCAGGTCCTTCGGGCTGTAGCCGTCCCAGATCGTGATGTTCAGGGGTGACTGCCTCGCCAGGTCGGCGTTGGGGTCGAGCCGGTCGGCCGCCGCACCCGGCGCCGCTCCGTCCGCGCTCGTCGAGCCGCCGCCTCCGCATGCCGCGAGGGCGAGGGCGAGACCGGCGGCCACCGCCGCGGCCGGAAGACGACGGGTGTACCGGATTCGGGACACGGCCGAAACTCCTTAGTTCTGGTCGTTCTTTGGTACAGGGAAGACCGCACGGCGAAACCTTCGCACGGCAGACCAAACCAGGAGTGTTGCAGTCCAGATCAACATGAGCAAGACTTTTACCGACATTTGTAGCTGCGAGGTTGGATATGGAGTTGAATCCGAGTTCAACAGATGGCGACGGCATTCGGTACGCGCGGTGGCCGCCCGAGGCGGGCGACGGCACGAGCGCACGGCTGCTCAGCGCCCTTACGGACGGGCGGCAAGCGCCTTACGGACACGCGTTCCGGGTTTTCGGCCCAATGCCGTCCATCAATATCACGGCACCCGAACGCGGCCTCCCGGTGGATCAGACCAACCGCTCCGTGGTCGTGGACGAACGGGTCGTCGTCAAGTGGCTCACCCCTCCGCAGCCGCTCCCCCACCCCGCCCCGGACGTCCACGCCCACCTCGCCGCCGTCGGCTTCACCCGCACCGCGCTCCCGTACGCCGCCCTCGTGCGGCACGGCGACCCCGGCGAGCTCGTCGCCCTGGTCACCGCGTACCTGCCGGACGCCAGGGACGGCTGGGAGTGGTGCGTGGCGGAGGCCGCGGCCGGGCGCGCGGCGTTCGCCGCCGACCTCGGAGAACTGGCCGCCGACCTGCACGCGGCCATGGCCACCCCGTCACCGGTGTTCCCCGCCCCGGTGCGGCGCGCGGACCTGGGCGGCGCGTGGGCCGAGCGCGCCCGCGCCGCCCTGCGCGAGGCGCTGGAGCTGACCGGCGGCGCGGACGGGGCCTGGCTGGCCGCGCGGGCGGACACGCTGCGCGCGCTGATCGAACCGCTCGCCCGCGCGGGCGAGACCCCGCTGATCCGCGTGCACGGCGACCTGCACGTGGGCCAGACGCTGCGCTGGCGCGACGGCTACGCGGTGATCGACTTCGACGGCAACCCGACGCTGCCCGGGGCCGACCCCTACCAGCCCGCCGTCCGCGACCTGGCGCAGCTCGCCACGAGCCTCGACCACGTCGCGCAGGTGGCGATCCGGCGGGCGGGCGCCGTCCCGGCCGAGGCGCTGCGCTGGGCGTCCGCCGCCCGTGAGAGGCTGACGTCCGCCTACCGGGACCGCCTGGCCGCGCACGGCCTGTCATGGCTGCTGCCCGAGCTGACGCCGGAGCCGTTCGAGATCGAGCAGGAGTGCCGCGAGCTGATCTACGCTGCCCGCCACCTGCCCCGATGGCGTTACGCGCCGATGGGCGTGCTGCGGGCGCGCCTCGCCCCCCGCGAATCCGAGGAGACCACGTGAAACCCGAGCCGTACCTCGCCGACCTGGAGGCCAAGCCGGCGGCGCTGGAGGCGCTCGCCCGGGCGCTCGACGAGCGGGACCCGTTCGCCGGCCTGCCCCGGGACGTGCGCAGGGTGGTGTTCCTCGGCATGGGAAGCTCCCGCTACGCGGCGGGCGTCGCGGCGCTGCGGCTGCGCGCGGCCGGCGTCGACGCCGTGGCCGAGTACGCCTCGGCCGCGCTCGGGTACCCGCCGTCCCGGGACACGCTGGTCGTGGCCGTCTCCGCGACGGGCGGGAGCCGCGAGACGCTGGACGCGCTGGCGCGCCACCGGGGCCGTTCGCCGACGCTGGCGCTGACCAACGTCCCCGGCTCGCCGATCACCGAGGGCGCGGACCTGGTCGTGGAGATGCTGGCGGGCGAGGAGCGCGGCGGAGTCGCCTGCCGTACCTTCCAGCACACGCTGGCGCTGCTGCTCGCCCTCCATGACGCGCTCACCGGCGGCGCGGCCGGCGTCCCCGGCCTGCTGCGCCGGGCCGCCGCGGCCACCGCCGACCTGCTGGACCGCAGGGAGTCCTGGCTGCCGGACGCGCTCGCGCTGCTGGACGGGCCGCACGGCGTCTACGCGATCGCCCCCGCCGAGCGGCTGTCGTCAGCCGAGCAGTCGGCGCTGATGGTGCGCGAGGGCCCGCGCAGGCCCGCGGACGCCTGCGAGACCGGCGACTGGGCGCACGTGGACGTGTACCTGACCAAGACCCTCGACTACCGGGCGATCCTGTTCCCCGGCTCGCGCTACGACGAGCAGGCCATGGACTGGGCGCGGCGGCGCGGCTCGGCGGTCCTCGCGGTGGGCCGGGGAGCGCCGGAGGGGGCGCGCGCGATCAGGTACGCCGGGGACGAGGATCCGGACGTGGCGCTGCTCACCGAGACCCTCGTCGCCGAGCTGGTGGCCGCGTCCTGGTGGCGGGCGGCCTGAGGAGCGCGCGCTCCGGCACGGCGGGCGCCGTGCCGGAGCCGCCCTCAGCTCGTGCGGCCGTAGACCGACCTGAGGGTGAGCACGTACTCGACCAGCGTGATCAGCGTGGACTTCACCGCGTCCCTGGACCGGGCGTCGGTGCGCACGATCGGGATGTGCGGCGAGAGCGTGAGCGCCTCGCGGACCTCCTGCTCGGCGTGCGGGTAGTGCCCGTCCCAGCCGTTGATGCCGACCACGAAGGGAAGCTGGGCCTCCTCGAAGTAGTCGATCGCCGGGAAGCAGTCGGCCAGGCGCCGGGTGTCCACCAGGACGACCGCGCCGATGGCGCCCCGCACCAGGTCGTCCCACATGAACCAGAACCGGTGCTGGCCGGGCGTGCCGAACAGGTACAGGATCAGGTCCTGGTCCAGCGAGAGCCGGCCGAAGTCCATCGCGACCGTGGTGGTGGTCTTGTTCGGGGTCAGCCCCAGGTCGTCGATGCCGGCGCTGGCGTCGGTCATGACCGCTTCCGTGGTCAGCGGGAGGATCTCCGACACCGCCCCGACGAACGTGGTCTTCCCCACGCCGAAGCCGCCCGCGACGACGATCTTCGTCGACGTGAGCGACCCGCCGCGGCTAGAGCCTGCGAAGTCCACTGAGAACCCTTTCGAGCAGGTTGTGGTCTGGTTGTCCCTGGTTAAGCCGCGGCAGATGCAGGCGAACCAGACCTTCGTCGGCCATGTCGGCGATCAGCACGCGGGCCACGCCGAGCGGCACCCGCAGCAACGCGGAGATCTCCGCGACCGAACGAACGGAGTGGCACAACATGATGATCGCCTCCTGCTCTGGGGTGAGCAGGGACAAATCATCATTCATTATCGGGGCCGACGAGACGAGTGTTTCCATCGCGAGGTGGTAACTGGGCTCGGCGCGGCCCCCGGTGACGGCGTAGGGACGGAAAAGAGGTTCGTCCTCGCTTCCGTCACCCCCCAGCATCACCGGATCCTGGAGGTCTGAAGCTCGGCGCGCAGAGCCGGGGTGAGCACCTGACCAGCGCGCTCCACCAGCAAGGTCATCTGGTACGCCACCAGACCCATGTCGCACTCCGGCGACGCCAGAACCGCGAGGCACGAGCCGTCGCTGATCGCCATCACCAGCAGGATGCCGTACTGCATCTCGACGACGGTCTGCGTCACCCCGCCCCCCTCGAACACGCGAGAGGCCCCCGCCGTGAGGCTCAGCAGACCGGCCGCGACCGCGGCGAGCTGATCGGCCCTGTCGGCCGGGAACCCCGCCGAGTTGGCCAGCCTGAGTCCGTCGGCCGATACGACGACCGCGTGCGCCACGCCGGGTGTCCCGCTGACGAACTCCGTGATCAGCCAGTCGAACCTGCGTGCCTCGTGACTCAGCTCAATCACGAACCCTCCTCCTCAGCCCGGTCGCCGTCGGCGCCGGGTCGTTCGCTGTCACGCGCGGCGGCCTGCGAGAGGTCCGCCCGGCCGCGCCGGATGCCCTGCTGGAAGCGGGACATCCGCGCCCGCACCTGGTCGGCGGAGACGTCCGCGCGGGGTGCGGGCGTCGCGGGCTTGGGCTGCGGCGCCGTGCCTCCCACCGACCCGGGCACGAGATTGGCCTTCGGCGTGCGCTTCGGCAGACCTGCCGCCGTGATACCCCCCATGGCGGGATCCTTCGCCGCGTCGGCGGCCCGCCATCCGGTGTCCGCCTCCGAGCCCCATGCCTGAGGCGCGGCCTCCTGTCGTGGCGCGCGGGGCGCGCTCGCGGGGGCGGACTCCCGTGGTTCCTCCCGTGGCCGCTCGCGCGAGGCGGCGATCTCACCGGCGTCGGGACGGCGGAACCACGCGGACTCGACGGCGGCGAAGATCGGCAGGTACTCGTCCCCCTGCTCCAGCGGCGGCTCGCCGGAGGCCGTGCTTTCCGTTCTCCCCGTGCTCCCCGTGCTCCCCCTGTTTCCAGAGGTCCCCGTGTTTCCAGAGGTCCCCGTGTTTCCAGAGGTCCCCGTGGTCCCCCTGCTCCCCGTCCCCGTGATCCCCGTACCCGGGTTGCCCGCGCCGGGCATCCCCGTACCTGCTCTGGTCCCGGCGATCCCCGCGCCTCCCGGGACACCGGTGCTCCCCGGACCACTCACGGTCTCCGGACCGCTCGGGCTCCCCGGACCGGGTCTTCCCCGGTCGGCCAGCCCCGGCCTCGGACCCGCTGCGGGCACCGGCCTGATCGGCAGGGGCGGCAGCGGCGCGGCGGGGGGCGTCGTGTCGGGCCCGGCGGAGGTGGACGGGTCGGTCGAGGGTCCCACGGGCCCGAAGACCGGGCCGGTGTTCGACGGCGCCTCGAACGGCGACCGCTGCCGGGCGGGTCCCGTGCCGGGTCCCACCGGCCCGGTCCCCGGGCCGACCGGGCCTGTACCAGGACCGACCGGGCCCGTACCGGGACCCAGCGGACCCGTGCCAGGACCGAGCGGGCCTGTACCGGAGCCGACCGGACCCGTGCCCGAGCCGAGGGGCCCGCTCCCGAGCGGCCCGGTACCGGGACCGAGGGGTCCGGCGCCGGAGCGGACCGGGCCGGTGCCGGTCCCGGGGCCCGCGGCGCCGGAGAAGCCGCCGGACAGCGGTCCGGTGGGCGTGGGCTCGCCGAAGGGGCCGAGCCTGCCGCCGAACGTGGACGGCGCCCCGGGGCCGCCGACGGACGGCGCGGACGCCCCGTCGTTGTAGCCGCGGGCCCCGCCGAGCGCCGGGCCGGTGTCTCCCGCGCCGGGCACCGGGGCGCGTCCGGGCACCACCGAGATGAGCTGGGGCGGGAACAGGACCATCGCGATCAGCCCGGAGGCGTCGCCCCTGCGGAGCTGAATGCGGATGCCGTGCCGCAGGGCGAGGCGGCCGACCACGAACAGGCCCATGCGGCGCGACACCGACACGTCCACGACCGGCGGGTCGGCGAGCCTGCGGTTGATGTCGGCGATCTCCTCCGGCGTCATGCCGATGCCGGCGTCGCTGACCGCCAGCAGCGCGCCGCCGCCCTCGATCATGCTGCTGGACACCACGACGCGCGTGTTGCCCGGGGAGAACGCGAGGGCGTTCTCGACCAGCTCGGCGACCAGGTGGACCACGTCGTTGGCGGCGTGCCCGGCGACGGCGGCGCTGCGGTGCACCTTGACGTTGACCCGCTCGTAGTCCTCGACCTCCGACAGGGAGGCGCGCACGACGTCGACGAGCTTGGCGGGCTGGCTGCGCTTGCGCGTCGCCTCGTGCCCGGCGAGGACCAGCAGGTTCTCACTGTTGCGGCGCATGCGGGTGGCGAGGTGGTCGAGCTTGAACAGGTCGGCGAGCCGCCCGCCGTCCTGCTCGCCGCGCTCCAGGCCGTCGATGAGGGAGATCTGCCGCTCGACCAGGGTCTGGATGCGCCGGGAGAGGTTGACGAACATGGCGTTGACGTTGCCGCGGAGCTGGGACTCCTCGGCGGCCAGGCGCAGGGCCTGGCGGTGCACCTCGTCGAACGCGGTGGCGACCTCGCCGATCTCGTCGTGGCTGCCGATGAGGATCGGCTGCACGTCGGGGGCCTCGGTGGCGTCGCCGGACTCGCGCATGCGGCGCACCACCGCGGGCAGGCGGAACCCGGCGATCTCCAGCGCCTCGGAGCGCAGCCGGCGCAGCGGTCTGACCAGCGAGCGGGCGATCAGCACGGTGGTGGTGAGGACGAGTACGACGAGGGCGAGGATGAGCACCGCGGCGATGATGGCGTTGCGCCGTTCGCCCGACTCCAGCACCGAGGCGCGCGCGGCCAGCGACTCCGAGACCCGTCCCTCGACCTGGCGCAGCAGGTCGATCGTCTTGGTGACGTCGTCGAACCACTGCCTGACCGACAGGCCGTGTCCCCTGGCGTCCTGGATCGGCAGGTTGCGGCTGGCCAGCGCGATGGCCCACGACTTGGTCAGCTCGGCGCGCACGACCTGGGAGCCGCGCAGGGTCTGGGCGAGGTAGCGGCCGTTGTCGACGCCGGCCTCGGCGTTGAAGGTCGTCATCGCGGCCCGCTGCCGCGACCGCGCGGCGATGAACTCCTCAAGGGTGTCGGAGGTGAACCGCTGCTGGCGCAGCAGGGTGCCGATCAGCGTGGCGCGCTGCTGGGACGCCTCCTCCTTGGCGTGGGCCAGGGCGCTGAGGCCGCGGGCGTCGCCGACCAGCTCGGGGTCCTCGCCCATCTGGCTGATCTCGTCGTGCAGCCGCAGGATCGACGCGATGAGGTCGGTGTACTTGGGCGGCTGGTTGCCGGCGCGGATGACGGGGAGCTGGTCCAGGCGGTGTCCGACCTGGAGGGCCGCCTCGGCGGCGCGCACCCCGTAGCCGGCGTCGATCTCGGCGAGATCCTGCCGCACGGTCGCGATCCCGGCGTCCACGGCGCGGCGCTGTTCCTCCAGGGCCGCCACCTGCTGGCGGGTCACGCGACTCCACACGCCCATGTCGCGTTCCAACCCCAGCTGCATGCCGAGGTCGCGCAGATGGCCCGCCATCACGGCCTCCGCGGCGTTGCGCTGGTAGGCGGCGACGCTGTCGATCGCCGTGACGACACGCAGGCTCGCGAGCAGCACACCGACGATCGTGGGCACCAGGATGAGGGCCGTCAGGCGCGTCGGCACGCGCCAGTTCCGCAGCGAGAGACGGGAGGAACCGCTCCGGCCGTGCTGGCCTCCGCCCGAACCCCCCTGGCCGCTCGAACGCTTGTGCCGCTTGGTCCTCAGGCCGTCCCCCGCCCCGGCCAGGAGTGTGGACTTGATCTCGGTTTCCGTTGTGCTCACCGTGCCACCCCCCACGATCTTCCATGCATGGATGACGGCATGGCTGATAATTACGTAAGCGGGGACAATTCGACCACAAGGTCACCAATGCCGTAGCCGGAACTCATCACACTGCACGCAATTGTTATGAATCCCGAAGCGACCTCGTACCCCCCCGACCTGCGCACACGCCGTCAACGCAGTGCCGCGAGCACCTGCCCGCGAACCTGCGCGCGCTGCGCGGCGTCGGTCAGCGGCCGCCCCGACCGGTCGACCACGTAGAAGACGTCAACAGCCTCCGCGCCGAGAGTCTCTACGCGCGCGGCGCGCACGTCAAGGTTGCATTCACCGAAAGCACGCCCGATTCGCCACAAAAGCCCCGGGCGATCATGAGCGCGGACCTCCACGACAGTCGCAGTTAGGGACGCGTCATCCACCAGGTTGACGCGCGGCGGCGCGACCGGAACGCGAGTCGGCCTCATTGACCTGCTACGTCGCGCCAGACGCTGTTCGATGTCCAGCCGCCCGGCGAGCACCAGACGCAGATCGGCCTCCAGCGTCGCCGGGTCCGGCGGCGCGCCGTACTCCGGCGACACCGAAAATTCGATGACGGCCGTGGCGGCCGCCGAGGCCGCGGAAGCGGCCCGCACGACCATGCGATGCGCCGCCAGCACCCCCGCCGCGCGCCACAGCAGCCCCGGCCGGTCCGGCGCCACGACGGTCACCGCGCCGCCGTGGACCCGCACCGCCCCGCCGCCGTGCCGGGCCAGGGACGCCTGGCGCGGCGACAGGACCGGAGCGGGCGCGGGCGGGCTGCCCGCCAGCACCGAGCGCACCCTGCGGACCAGGTCGGATACCAGCGACGCCTTCCAGGCGTTCCACGCGGCGGGCCCGGTGGCGTTGCCGTCCGCCACGGCGAGCGCGGACAGCAGCTCCAGGACCTCGCGCGTGCCGACCGCCTCGGCCACCCGCGAGATCGTGACGGGATCGTCCAGGTCACGGCGGGTGGCCGTCTCCGGCAGCAGCAGGTGGTGGCGCACGACGGTGGCCAGCACCCCGACGTCGGCGGGCGGCAGGCCCATGCGCGCGCCGATGTCCCTGGCGACGACCTCGCCCGTCGTGGAATGGTCGCCGGGCCATCCCTTGCCGATGTCGTGCAGCAGGGCGGCGATGAGCAGCAGGTCAGGGCGGGAAACCTCGCGGGTGAAGGACGCCGCGCCCGCCGCCGTCTCGATGAGGTGACGGTCGACGGTGAAGCGGTGGACCGGGTTGCGCTGCGGGCGGTGCCGCACCCGCTCCCAGTCGGGGATGAGCCGCACGATGACGCCGGCCTGGTCCAGTTCCTCCCACACCGGGACGGCCGCGCGCCCGGCGCCCAGCAGCGCCACCAGCGCGTCGCGGGCCTCGGCCGGCCAGGGCACGGGCATCGGGGGCGACTGGGCGGCCAGCAGCGCGACCGTCGCGGGGGCCATGGGGAGGCCGGACCCGGCGGCGGCGGCCGCGACCCTGAGCACGAGGACCGGGTCGGTTCTCGGGGTCACGCCGCGGGCGAGCACGACCTCGCCGCCGTGCTCCACCACGCCGTCGGCCAGCGGACGGCGTCCGCGGGGCGCGGGGCCGGTCAGCAGCCGGTCCACGGTGCGCCAGGTGGAGTCGAGGGCGTGCGCGACCGTCCGGCCGGCCTCGGCCAGGCGGCGCATCAGCGCCTCGGCGTCCAGCAGCCCGAGCGCCGCGGCGACGGCGTCCTGTTCCTGGAGCACCAGCCGGTCGGCGCCGCGCGCGGTGACGAGGTGGAGGGCGTGCCGGACGTCCAGCAGCAGTTCGTGGGCCTCACGGACCCGGGGGCCCGGCGCGGAGGCGACCCAGGCGGCGGCCACGGCCTGCATCGCCTGGACGTCGCGCAGGCCGCCCCGGGAGTCCCTGAGGTCGGGTTCCAGCAGGAAGGCCAGCTCGCCGGAGGACTCGGCGCGCTTGCCCGCGGCCTCGCGCAGCTCGGCGAGCCGCCGCCGGGCGTCGGAGCGCCAGTCGGCGAGCACGGCCTCGCGGGCCGCCCTGGTCAGCTCCGGGTCCCCGGCGACGTGCCGGGCCTGGATCAGGCCGAGCACCGCCTTGAGGTCCTCGCGGGCGACCGTGACGGCCTCCTCGACGGTGCGGACGGAGTGGTCGAGGCCGAGCCCGGAGTCCCAGATCGGGTACCAGAGGCGGTCGGCGACACCGGCGACCTCGTCCTGTCCGTCGTGCAGCAGCACCAGGTCCAGGTCGCTGCCGGGGGCGAGGTCGCCGCGCCCCAGGCTGCCGACCGCGACCAGCGCCAGCCCCGCGCCCGCGTAGGGCGGGCGGCCGCCCGGCGCGCCGGTGAAGGAGTGCCCGCTCCTGGCTCCCCCGGTCCCGCCTCCGCCGTCCCCGCCGTTCTTGCCGTCCCTGTCGCGCGGCGCAGGGGACGCCGTGCGGAACAGGCCGGTCAGCCAGCGGTCGACGTCCGCGGCCCGCTCCTTGCGGGCCGCGGCGTATGAGCGAGCGTCGCCTCTCATCATCCGGTCAGAGGGCCTCCGGCCCGCGCTCCCCGGTGCGGACCCGTACGACGGTGTCCACGGGGACCGACCAGACCTTGCCGTCGCCGATCTTGCCGGTCTGGGCCGCCTTGACGATGACGTCGATCACGTCGTCGGCGTCCTCCTCCTCGGCCAGCACCTCCAGGCGCACCTTGGGCACCAGGTCGACCTGGTACTCGGCGCCGCGGTACACCTCCGTGTGGCCGCGCTGGCGGCCGTACCCGCTGGCCTCGCTGACCGTCATGCCCTTGACGCCGAACTGCTCCAGCGCCGCCTTGACGTCGTCGAGCTTGAACGGCTTGATCACCGCCGTGATGAGCCTCATGCCTGCACCTTCTTCGCCGCCGCGTGGACAGGGCCGTTCACGGTGGCGGCGACGCCCGAGGCGTGAACGGAGCCGAGGTCGTAGCCGGTCTCGGCGTGCGTGGTGATGTCGACGCCGGCGACCTCGTCCTCCTGGGGGATCCGGAAGCCCATGGTCTTGTCGATGACCTTCCCGATGATCCAGGCGAGGACGAAAGAGTAGACGCCGACGACGACGGGCCCGGCGATCTGGCGCAGGAGCTGCGTGAGGTCGCCGCCGTAGAACAGGCCCTTGGCCTGCGGCTCGATGAACGGGTAGGCGGCGAAGAAGCCGAGCGAGATCGCGCCGATCGCGCCGCCGACCAGGTGGACGCCGACCACGTCGAGGGAGTCGTCGAAGCCGAGCCGGTACTTCAGGCCGACGGCGTAGGCGCAGACGGCTCCGGCGATGGCGCCGATGACCATGGCGGCCCAGGGGTCCACGAAGCCGCAGGCCGGGGTGATGGCGACGAGGCCGGCGACCGCGCCGGAGGCGACGCCGAGCGTGGTGGAGTGCCCGTCGCGCAGCTTCTCGACGATGATCCAGGCCCCGGCCGCGACGGCGGTCGCCACCTGGGTGTTCATGAAGGCCAGGCCGGTGGTCTGGTCGACGGCGAGCTCGGAGCCGGCGTTGAAGCCGAACCAGCCGAACCACAGCAGGCCGACGCCGAGCAGCACCAGCGTGAGGTTGTGCGGGCGCATCGGGTCCTTGCGCCAGCCGCTCCGCTTGCCGAGCACGAGCGCGAGGGCCAGGCCCGCCGCGCCGGCGTTGACGTGCACGACCGTGCCGCCCGCGAAGTCCTCGATGCCGAGTTGCCCGAGCCAGCCGCCGCCCCACACCCAGTGGGCGACGGGGAAGTAGACGACCGTCGCCCAGACGACCGAGAACACGACCCAGGCGCCGAACTTGGCCCGGTCGGCGATGGCGCCGCTGATCAGGGCGACGGTGATGATGGCGAAGGTGAGCTGGAAGGCCGAGAACACCAGGCTCGGCATGTTGTCGGTGGGCTCCTTGAGCAGGCCCTCGTACACCGAGCCGAACACGCCCTTCAGGCCGATCGCGTCGAGGCCGCCGACGAACTTGTTCAGGATGCCGTCCCCACTGGAGGTGAAGGCGAGCGAGTAGCCGTACAGGACCCAGGCGATGGTCACCGTGACGATGCTGGCGAAGGACATCATCATCATGTTCAGGACGCTCTTGGCCCTGGTCATACCGCCGTAGAAGAACGCGAGGCCCGGCGTCATGAGCAGCACCAGAGCGGTGGCCGCGATCATCCAGGCTGTGGTGCCGCTATCGATCTCCATTCGACGCGACCCTCCTTACAAATGGCGTGAGGCCGATTTCTCCGGCAGTGGGCGCTTCAGGGCTCCATTGACCGGCTGCGCACTGACGTAGGCGAAAGCGTGTTCTTCCGCCGTTTCAGGTCTCGACCAGGCGTGTTTCACGTACGTGAAACTCGCGGACACGGTGTTTCGGCCATGTTTCGGATGGAGTGTCACCCATATTGAGCAGGACCGAAATCGGATGCCGCCGGGCACGCCGAACCCGCAGGGCGGCCTTCTCAGGGCAATGACCTGCGGGCACGCGGCGACCAGCCGCGAAGGCGGTCGCCAAGAGGGGATATGGGGTTGAGCCTGGGCGCGGCTACGCCGCCGTGGCGGCCAGCTTCCTCAGGCGGGCCAGCGCGTCACGCTCGATGCGGCGGGCGCGGTCGCGGCCGATTCCGTACTTCTCGCCGACCTCGGTGAGCGTGTGCTCGCGCCCGTCCACCAGGCCGTAGCGCCAGCGCAGCATCTCGCGGGTCTGGCCCTCCAGCCCGAGCAGCCAGTCCTCCAGGCGCTCGCGCTCCAGCGTGTCCAGGGCCTGCTGCTCGGGGTCGGCCCAGGTCTCGTCGGCGATCATGTCGCCGAGCTCGGTCTCGTCCTCGTCGCCCACGCCGAGCTGGAGCGACACCGGGTCGGAGGCCCAGCGGCGCAGCTCGCGGACCCGCTCGATGGGCAGGTCGAGGATGGTGGCGAGGTCGGAGTCGGTGGGCTCGGCGTCCAGCTCGGCCATCAGGTCGCGCCGCACGCGCATCAGCCGGGTCATCTGCTCACCCGCGTGGGTCGGCAGGCGCACGGGCCTCGCCTGCTCGTGGATGGCGCGGCCCACGGACTGGCGGATCCACCATGTGGCGTAGGTGGAGAACTTGTAGCCCCTGCGGTAGTCGAACTTCTCCACGGCCCTGACCAGGCCCAGGTTCCCCTCCTGGACCAGGTCGATGAGCGGCATGCCGCGCCCGGAGTACTTGCGGGCGACGGCGACGACCAGCCGCAGGTTGGCCTGGATGAACTCGTCCTTGGCCCGCTGCCCCGACACCGCGAGCCGCTCCAGCTCCTCGTCTGTGGCGTCGGACGCCTTCGGCTCGGGCAGCCCGCTGTCCAGGAGCTGCTCGGCGAACAGGCCCGCCTCGATGCGCTTGGCGAGCTCGACCTCCTGCTCCGCGCTGAGAAGCGGCACTCGCCCGATCTCGGCCAGGTAGGTGCCGAGCAGATCCCTCTCGGCGCCCTGCTGCTCCTGCGTCCGATTCCCCGTCGGCATCGCCATTACGATGGCCACCTCGTCTCGCCATGCCCGCTGTATATGCGGATGGAGTCCGCCGCCCCCGGCAGATGGCCGCGCGGCGTCCTCTCCCCCTTGTCTTGCTCAATCAACGACCAGTCCACGGCAAAGATTCCCTAATGGGATACGCCCGGAGAATGGTTTCCAACGTCCTCCTCAGGGAGGAGTCACCCCATCAATCGGGCTACTATCCCCCGCTGAACAGGGACGAAAGCGCTGATTCAGCCGCGCCGAATGCTCAGGCGCGGACGGCGGCGATGGCGTCGGCGAGCAGCGTGCCGACGTCCCCGAGCACGTGCCCGCCCTCGACGACCACGCGCCTGCCCCCGGACACGACGGAGTGGACGTCGGAGGCCGTCGCGCCGAAGACGACGCGGTCCACGGCCGAGGCGACGCCGTCCCCCGCGGTGCGCACCGAGTCCAGCCGCACCGACACCAGGTCCGCACGGGCGCCCGGCACGATGAAGCCCGCGTCGGGACGCCCGAGCGAGGCCTGCCCGGTCATCGTGGCCGCTTCGAGCAGCTCGTCGGCCGTCCAGGCGCCGCGCCTGCCGGTGACCAGGCGCTCGTCCAGCTCGACGGCCCTGGCCTCCTCCAGCAGGTCGATGACGGCGTTGCTGTCGGTGCCGACCGTGACCGGCGAGCCCGCGTCGCGCAGCCTGCGCCCGGGGCCGACGCCGTCGGCGAGGTCGCGCTCGGTGGTCGGGCACAGGCACACGTGGGTGGCCGACCCGCCGAGCAGGGCCACGTCCACGTCGCTGAGGTGGGTGGCGTGCACGGCCGTCGTCCTCGGGCCGAGCACACCGTGCTCGTACAGGACCTGCACGGGCGTCGCGCAGTAGGTGCTCACGCAGTGCTCGTTCTCGGTGCGCCGCTCGGAGACCTGGGTGTGCAGCGGCGCGGCCCTGCGGCGGCCGAAGTCGGCGACGACGGGCATCTGCTCGGGCGGGCAGGCGCGCACCGAATGGACGGCGGCGCCGATCACGACGTCGTCGGCCCCGGAGTACTCCCCCGCCAGGTCGTCGACGCGCCCCGCCCAGCGGTGCGCGTCGCCGTCGCCGAAGCGGAGCTGGGCGCCGTCCAGCGGCGCGCCGATGCCGCCGGTGAGGTAGCAGGCGTCGAGCAGCGTGATGCGGATGCCCGCGTCCCTGGCGCCCTCGATCAGCGCGTGCCCCATCGCGTTCGGGTCGGCGTACGGCCGGCCGCCCTCACCGTGGTGCAGGTAGTGGAACTCCCCGACGCCGGTGATGCCCGCGAGCGCCATCTCGGCGAAGGTCGCGCGGGCGAGGGCCAGGTAGGAGTCGGGGTCGAGGCGGGCGGCGACGGCGTACATGCGCGCGCGCCAGCCCGCGAAGCTCACCGCGCCGGACTGCGCCCGGCCGCGCAGGGCCCGGTGGAAGACGTGGGAGTGGGCGTTCGCCAGGCCGGGCAGCGTCAGCCCCGCCAACCGGATGGCCCCCTTCGGAGGCACGGCCACGCCGGGCGTCACGTCGGCGAACCTGCCGCCCTCGACCCGGACGGCCACGCCCTCGACGGCCTCACCGGGGTGCAGCCAGGCCAGCTCGCACCAATAGGTGACGTCGGACACCCCCTCAATGTCCCAGGGGATAAGTCAAGGCATGTCCATATATGGACTGATTTTTCCTCACATCACCGGGCCGGGCCGGTCGCCGGGCGGATCACCACCTCGGTGACGTGCGCGTCGGCGGGCGCGGTCACCGCCGCGAGCACCTGGCCGGCCACCGACGCGGGCGTCAGGTAGCGCTCGGGCTCGTACGCGCCGCCCTCGTGGTCGCGCACACCGCGCTGCATGTCGGTGGCGATGCGCCCGGGGAAGACGGTGGTGACGCGCAGGCCGTTCTCCTCTTCTTCCAGGCGGAGCGCGTCGGCGAAGGCGCGCAGCGCGAACTTGGAGGCGGCGTAGGCCCCCCAGTCCGCGTTGGCCCGCAGGCCGGCCCCGGAGTTGATCAGCACGACCTGGCCGCGCGCGGCGCGCAGCGCGGGCAGCAGCACCCGGGTCAGCCCGGCCACGGCCGTGACGTTGACGTCGAACGACTCCCGCCACTGCCACGGGGGCGTGTCGGCGATCCGCCCGAGCCTCGCCACACCCGCGCTGTGCACCAGCACGTCCAGCCGGTCGATCCCCTCCACGGCCTCGGCCACCGCCCGATCATCGGTCAGCTCCACCGCCCAGGGACGCGCCCCCAACTCGTCGCACACCGCGCGCAGCGCCGTGCTCTCCCGCCCTCCGAGGATCAGCGCGTGCGTCGGAGCCAGCGCGCGAGCGATCGCGGCCCCGAGCCCGCGCGAACCTCCGGTGACCAGTGCGATGGGTCGTTCGTCCATGCGCGCCAGCCTAGAGGCCGCACCGCGCGCGGCACGCCGGTCGACACGTTCGCCGGGAACGGCGGGAGGGATCGCGCCCGCGCGGGCGTCGAAGAGGCCATCGCCCGCGGGCCGCCGCGGGTCAGGGCCCGAGGAAGGCGTTCGTCTCGTCGGTCATGCGGGTGTACTCGTCGAGGCGGGCGCGGGTGCGGAGTGGTGCCGCCTCGGCCATCGCCTCCAGGAGGAGCATGGCGACGGCCAGGGGCGCGGCGTGCGAGTCGCACACCACGCGCTCGCGCACCGGGGCGGGCAGGACGACGTCGGCGGGGAAGGGGACGTCGGGGCGGTCGGCGATCACGGCGGTGCGGAAGCCCAGCTTGGCGGCGTACTGGAGGGCGTGGACGGCCTCGGACGGGTAGCGGGGCAGCATCACGGCGAGCAGCCACTCCGAGCCCGCGCGGCGGGCGGCGTGCAGGCCGTCGGTGAGCTCGGAGCCGCCGTGCACCAGCGGCCGGACGTCGGGGTGGATGCGCCGGGCGTAGTAGGCGAACGTCGTCACGAGGCCGGAGGACACGCGCAGGCCGAGCACCGGCAGCGGCTCGCACGCGGCGAAGGAGGCGCCGAGCTCCTCGATCCGGTACGCCAGGCCGTCGGCGGCCGTGCCGTGGCCCGCGGCCAGGCGGTCGCGGACCGCGGTCAGGTCGCGGATCTCGCCGTCGATGACCTCGCGCAGGAGACGGGCCGCGCCCGCGTCGGCCTCCCGGGGCGCCTGGCCGTTCTCCGGGGGGCCGTCGCCGGCCACGACGAGGGGACGCAGCGCGTGGCGGAACTCGGGGTATCCGGCGAAGCCCAGGGCCATGGCGAACCGGGTCACCGAGGGCTGGCTCACTCCCGCGCGTTCGGCGAGCTCGACGCTCGACAGGAAGACGGCGTCCGGCAGGTGCTCGCTCAGATAGTGCGCGATGCGCCGTTGGACCGGGGACAGCCGCCTTCCCCGCAGCAGCCGTTCGAGCCCATCCGCCACGTGCCCTCCAGCCCCCGGGGCAGCAACCCCGTGATCGACTCCTCGAACGACGTCCGCGGCGCCCTCCGCGATCGGCGTCCGGGTTCCTCAACGCCGCCGAGGCCGTTCGTCATCCCCGTTCTCTCCCCGTGACCCCCCGATCACCGGCCGGCGTGAATGGTGGCATTCATGCCGAACATCCGAAGCGTACCCGGGCACCTCGAGTACGGCGCACGACCTTCTCCGCGGTGTCCTGTTCAGGGCGGCGACCGCCTGAATATCCAGCGGCGGGCGCCGTTTCGGGCGCACGGACGCCGGACGGCCAGGCGGGCCGAGGGCGCGGGAAAGGGCTCTAAGATCGTCGGTATGGGGGCGACCTTGGTGTGGGTGCACGGGGGTGCGTGGGCGGAGCGGCACGCGAGCGAGCGGTCGCGTGAGATCCTCTCCGCCCATGGGCTGCACGTGGTGACGGCCACGCATCGGCTGAGCGGCGAGGCCACCTGGCCCGCGCAACTGGACGACGTGCGGGAGGCCGCGCGCAAGGCGCGGGCTGAGCGGCCCGGCGCGCCGGTGCTGATCGGCGGCCGGTCATCCGGCGGCCACCTGGCGCTCCAGCTCGGCCTGCGGGGCATCGACGCCGCCGACGACGTGGCGGGCGTGATCGCGATCTCGCCGCCCGTCGACCCGCTCGCCGCCGACTGGCCCGAGGCGCGCGCCTCGGGCAGCCCGTGGACGCGGCTCCTCGGTCACGTCCCCACTCCCTTGGACGACGTCACCGCCGACGCGACTCCCGCCAACCACGTCGGCAACGGCGTCCCTGTCCTGATCGTCCACGGGACCGGCGACACGGTGGTGCCCCCGGCGCAGGCGCTGGACCTGAGCAACGCCCTGCTGGCCTCCGGCCACCCCGTGACGACCTACCTCACCGCCGGCGACCATGACGTCGACCTGACCCGCGACGACGTCAGGACGGTCATCGCGTCGTTCCTCACCACGCTCGCCGCCCCCGCCCTCCCGGTCTGAGCACGGACCTTCCGCTCACCCTCGCCGTCCAGGTCCGCACGCCGCCTTCCTCCCCCTCCACGCACGCCGTCGGGCGGGAGACGAGGCCAGGAGACGGGGTCAGGAGCGGGCGTACTTCTCGCGGATCTCGGCGGCGGTCTCTTTGATGCGGGTCTCGGTCTGCAGAAGCCGGGCCTCGGCCTCCTCGGTGCGGCCCTCGGCGGCCAGGGTGCGGTTCCCGGTGGTCGCGCCGAGCCGCCGCTTGGCCTTGGCCTTCAGCTCGCGCATCTTCCACTTCTCCAGCAGGCCCATCGGCTGTTCGCCTCCGTCACTTCGGTGGTCTGTGCCCCCGCCCACTCCCCTCGGAATCGGAAATGATGCGCGCGGCCACGTCGCCCCAGGTCGTGACGGGTGCCGTGCGGCCGCGGTCGGCGCGCGGCCACGCGGAGGGCAGGTCGTGGCGGCCGGAGACGAACTCCTGGACGGCGATCTTCACCCGGATCACGGGCCGGCGCCAGCGGGTCTCGCGGTGCTCGGCCCTCGCCATCTTGACGGGGTGCGGCCGGCGCGCGCCGGGCGCGAAGAACCAGCGCGCCCAGGGTGACCCGGGGCGTGCGAGCCGAAGGGCCCCCACGACGAGCAGGACCGGCACGAACAGGCCGGCCAGCCCCGTCCAGATCTTGCCCTTGAGCAGCGTCACCACGGCGAGGAACAGGTCGGCGGTCAGCAGCAGCACGGCGGGCCACCGCCCGACCTGGGAGGTGTCGGGCCAGGCGAACGGGCGCATGCCGAGCAGCAGGAGCACGGTCACGGCGACGGCGACGAACACCGCGTCCACCGACGCGCGTCCCTCCTCGGTCCAGTAGACGTCGCGCAGGTGCAGGATCAGGGCGAACTCGTCCAGCACGAGGGCGGCGCCGACGCCGAAGACGCCGGCCGTCAGCGCGTACCAGCCCGAGGAGAGGCCGGCGGCGGCGAGCCCGGCGACCCCGCCGAGAAGCATGAGCACGACGCCGAAGACGACGTGGTGGACATGCACGTCGCCGACGCTGACATTACGGAACCAGCCGATCTTGGCGCGGATGAGCCGGACGTTGACACGCGTGAACACGAACGTGACGATCAGCGCTATCAGGAAGCAGAACATCGGCAGACGGCCTGTGTCGACGATCCGCTGCTGGAACCAGACTCCCACGAGCATCCCCCATCCCCGATGCTACGGTCCCCCTCAGGCGAGGAACGCGCGCAGCAGCGCGGCGGTTCCCTCCAGATGTTCGGCGACGGCCTTTCCGGCGGCGTCGGCGTCGCCGGCGAGGATGGCGTCCACGATGGCGGCGTGCTGGGCGGCGGCGTGGTCGATGTTGGGGCCGAGCACCGGGATGGCGTTGAGCAGATCGGTCACGCGCAGGCGCGCGTCGGCGCAGGTCGCGGCGAGCAGGGGCGAGCCGGTCAGCTCGGCGATCGACAGGTGGAAGGCGGTGTCGAGGCGCCGGTAGTCGGCGGGCGCGGCGTCGTTGACCTCGGCGAGCCGCCGGGTCAGCGTGGCGCGCTGCTCGCCGGTGAGCGTGGCGGAGGCCAGCACCTGCGCGGCGCCGCGCTCGACGGCCATGCGGAAGGTGAGCGCGTCGGCCAGCTCGGCGGGGCCCATGGCGGCGACGGCGCGGCGCAGGTCGCCGTGCCCGGGCAGGGGCGGCTCGTAGAGGACGAACGCCCCGCCGTAGCGTCCGCGCCGCACGTCGAGGTACCCGGCGTCCTGGAGCGCCCTGATGGCCTCGCGCAGCGTGACGCGGCTGATGCCGAGCCGCCCGGCCAGCTCGCGTTCGGGGGGCAGTTTCTGTCCGGTGGGCACGACGCCGAGCTTGATGGCCTGGAGCAGGCGCTCGACGGTCTCTTCGAAGGCGTTGCCCGCCCGCACGGGCCGAAGAACCGCGACGAGCTGCGGCTCCGCCATCACGCCCTCCCCTTCCCCGGTCAATGGTTTGATATTAGTCCATTTGTCGGGACGGCTCGGCGAAACCGTTGACGTGAGGGCGCGGCGGGTGCTTGCATGCGTCCAATGGTCTGATTCCATACTTTTGAAGGAAGGGAGCGCCGTGCTGACCGTCGACGAGCTGCGTGACGACGTCTCCGCCGGCCGCGTGGACACCGTGCTCCTCGCCATCGCCGACATGCAGGGACGACTCCAGGGCAAACGGCTGTCCGCCCGGTACTTCCTGGAGCAGGTCCTGGAGCACGCCGCCGAGGGGTGCGATTACCTTCTCGCCGTGGACGTGGACATGAACACGGTCGACGGGTACGCCATGTCGTCCTGGGAGCGCGGCTACGGCGACTTCGTGATGCGGCCCGACCTGTCCACGCTGCGCCGGGTGCCCTGGCAGGACGGCACGGTGCTGCTGATGGCCGACGTCGTCTGGGAGGACGGCGGCGACGTCGCCGCCTCGCCGCGCCAGATCCTGCGCGCGCAGATCGGACGGCTCGCCGAGCGCGGCTGGAAGGCGTACGTCGGCACCGAGCTGGAGTTCGTCGTCTACCGGGACGGCTACGAGGAGGCCTGGGCGAAGGCGTACCGCGACCTGACCCCGGCGAACCTCTACAACGTCGACTACTCGCTGCTCGGCGGCGCCCGGGTCGAGCCGCTGCTGCGCCGCATCCGGCTCGGCATGGAGGGCGCGGGCATGTACGTCGAGTCCGCCAAGGGCGAGTGCAACCTCGGCCAGCACGAGATCGCCTTCCGGTTCGACGAGGCGCTCGTCACCTGCGACAACCACGGCATCTACAAGAACGGCGCCAAGGAGATCGCCGCCCAGGACGGCATGTCGGTCACCTTCATGGCCAAGCCGAACCACCGCGAGGGCAACTCCTGCCACATCCACATCTCGCTGCGCACCGCCGAGGGCGACCCGGTGATGGCGGGCGACGGCCCGCACGGCCTGTCCAAGGTCGGCGAGCACTTCATCGCGGGCCAGCTCGCCGCGCTGCGCGAGTTCACGCTGCTGTACGCGCCCAACATCAACTCCTACAAGAGGTACGTCCCGGGCAGCTTCGCGCCGACGGCGGTCAAGTGGGGCGTGGACAACCGCACGTGCGCGCTGCGCCTGGTCGGCCACGGCCCCTCGCTGCGCGTGGAGAACCGCGTGCCCGGCGGCGACGTGAACCCCTACCTGGCGGTGTCCGGCATGATCGCGGCCGGGTTGCACGGCATCGAGCACGAGCTGCCGCTGGAGGAGCCCTTCAGTGGGAACGCCTACGCGGCGGGCGCGGAGACCGTGCCGGCGACGCTGCGGGACGCGCTGGCGCTGTGGCGGTCCTCGGAGATCGCCAAGGCCGCGCTCGGCGAGGAGGTCGTCGAGCACTACGCGAACAACGCCCGCGTCGAGCTGGCCGCCTTCGACGCGGCGGTGACCGACTGGGAGATGTTCCGGGGATTCGAGCGGATGTGACCATGAAGATCATCAACCCGGCCACCGAGGACGTCCTGGCGGACGTCGAGCTCGCCGATGTGGCCGAGACCGACCGCGCGGTGGCGCGGGCCAAGGCGGCCTACCCGGCGTGGCGGGAGGTCGCGCCCGGCGACCGGGCGCGCCTGCTGCGCCGCTTCGCCGAACTCGTCGACTCCCACGGCGAGGAACTGGCCCGCCTGGAGGTCGCCAACGCGGGCCACCCGCTCGGCAACGCCCGCTGGGAGGCGGGCAACGTCCGCGACGTGCTGCACTTCTACGCCGGAGCGCCGGAGCGCAACCACGGCAAGCAGATCCCGGTCCCGGGCGGGGTGGACATCACGTTCGCCGAGCCGCTCGGCGTCGTCGGGATCATCGTGCCGTGGAACTTCCCCATGGTGATCATGACGTGGGGCGTCGCCCCGGCGCTCGCCGCGGGCAACACCGTGATCGTGAAGCCGGCCGAGTGGACCCCGCTCACCGCCGCGCGGCTGGCCGAGCTGGCCCTGGAGGCCGGCATCCCCGAGGGGGTGCTCCAGGTCCTGCCCGGCGCGGGCGAGGTCGCGGGGGCCCGCCTCGTCGAGCACCCGGACGTGCGCAAGATCGTGTTCACCGGCTCCACCGAGGTCGGCAGGCGGATCGCCGCGAGCGCGGCGCGGACCGTCAAACGTCTCACGCTGGAGCTCGGCGGCAAGAGCGCCAACGTGGTGTTCGCCGACGCCGACCTGGAGCGGGCCGCCGCGACCGCGCCCTCCGCGGTGTTCGACAACAGCGGGCAGGACTGCTGCGCCCGCTCGCGCGTCCTCGTGCAGCGCCCCGTCCTGGAGGAGTTCCTCGACCGCCTCGGCGCCGCCGTCGCGTCCCTCACCGTGGGCGACCCGCTGGACCCCGGCACCGACCTCGGCCCGCTCATCAGCGCCGAGCACCGCGCGCGGGTGGCCTCGTTCGTCACCGGCACGCCGCGCTTCCAGGGCGCCTGCCCGTCCGGCAAGGGCTTCTGGTTCCCGCCGACCGTGCTCACCCACGAGTCGCTGGACGAGCGCGCGTTCACCGAGGAGATCTTCGGGCCGGTGGTCAGCGTGGTGCCGTTCGACGACGAGGCGGACGCCGTGCGCATCGCCAACGACACCGTGTACGGCCTGTCCGGCTCGATCTGGACGCGGGACGTGGGCCGCGCGCTGCGGACGGCCCGGGCGATCGAGGCGGGCAACCTGTCGGTGAACTCCCACTCCTCGGTGCGGTACTGGACGCCGTTCGGCGGTTTCAAGCAGTCCGGCCTGGGCCGGGAGCTCGGCCCCGACGCGCTGGCCGCGTTCACCGAGACCAAGAACGTCTTCATCGCGCACTGACACGAGGACGATCCAGCGAACGACCCGTCAAGGAGATCTTCACCATGCAGCGACTGCGTGACCGCGTGGCCGTGATCACGGGCGCCGCGGGCGGCATCGGGCTCGCCACGGCCCGCCGCTTCGCCGAGGAGGGCGCCAAGGTGGTCTGCGCCGACGTGGACGAGGCGGCGGGCGCCAAGGCGGCCGAGGAGGTGGGCGGCCTGTTCGTCCGCGCCGACGTCACCAGCGAGGAGGACGTCGCCCGCATGTTCGAGACGGCCTTCGAGACCTACGGCGGCGTGGACATCGCGTTCAACAACGCGGGCATCTCGCCGCCCGACGACGACTCGATCCTGACCACCGGCATCGAGGCGTGGAAGCGGGTCCAGGACGTCAACCTGACCAGCGTCTACCTGTGCTGCAAGCACGTCATCCCGTACATGCGGCGGCAGGGCAAGGGCTCGATCATCAACACCGCGTCGTTCGTGGCGGTCATGGGCTCGGCGACCTCGCAGATCTCCTACACCGCCTCCAAGGGCGGCGTGCTCGCGATGTCCCGCGAGCTCGGCGTGCAGTTCGCCCGCGAGGGCATCCGGGTGAACGCGCTGTGCCCGGGGCCGGTCAACACGCCGCTGCTCCAGGAGCTGTTCGCCAAGGACCCCGAGCGCGCCCAGCGCCGCCTGGTGCACGTCCCGCTCGGGCGGTTCGCCGAGGCGTCCGAGATCGCCGCCGCGGTGGCGTTCCTGGCCTCCGACGACGCGAGCTTCATCACGGGGGCGGAGTTCCTGGTGGACGGCGGCATCTCCGGCGCGTACGTGACCCCGCTGTAGGAGGGCGCCATGACACGGCCGGTCATCGGGATCACCTGCTACGTCGAGCGGGCGTCGTTCACCGTGTGGGACACGCCCGCGGCGCTGCTGCCCTACGACTACGTCGACCGGGTCGCGCGGGCCGGGGGCCAGCCGGTGCTGCTGCCTCCGGCGGGCGACCCGGCGCCGCTGGTGGAGCGGCTGGACGGGATCGTCGTCGCGGGCGGCGGTGACGTGGACCCGTCCCGGTACGGCGAGGAGCCGCACGGCCGCACGAGTCACGTCAGGGAGTTCCGCGACGCGGCGGAGTTCGCGCTGGTCGCCGCGGCGCTGAAGGCGGGCCTGCCGTTCCTCGGCGTCTGCCGCGGCATGCAGGTGCTGAACGTGCACCTCGGCGGCACCCTCCACCAGCACCTCCCCGACCTAGTCGGCCACGACGGCCACGCCCCCGCCCCCGGGCGGTACGGCCACCTGCCCGTGCGCCCGGAGGCGGGCAGCGGGCTGGCGGGCGTCCTCGGCGCCGACCCCGTCCAGACCGCCCACTACCACCACCAGGCGGTCGCCCGACTCGGCGCGGGCCTGGTGGTCGCCGCCACGTCCGAGGACGGCGCCGTCGAGGCGGTGGAGCTGCCGGACCGGCCCTTCGCCCTCGCCGTGCAGTGGCATCCGGAGACCGGCGAGGACATCCGCCTGTTCCGGGCGCTGGTGTCGGCCGCCGCCGTCTGACGTGCCACCCCTGCCGCCACCCCGGCGGGCATGGACAGGCGGGCGTGCGTTGGTAGGGTGGGCGAGAACACCGATGATCCCGTGCGGGAGAGAGTCCTGACATCCGGTCAGGACCCCTGAAGGAGCAAGTCCTCCCCACGAACCTCACAAGGCAAAGGACCGCGCGGGAAAGGTGATCTCTGGAAAGCAGGTCCCCTCCGGGGGCCTCGCCGAAGGTGAAAGTCCGGCAAAACCCGGGCGAAACTCTCAGGCACCGATGACAGAGGGGGAGGATGCTCTCATCCAACCCTGTCTGAGGTGCGCATCATGTCCAGACCCACACCGCTCCGCGAGGTGCACGAGAGCCTCGGCGCGACGCTCACCGACTTCGCCGGCTGGCTGATGCCGTTGCGCTACGGCAGCGAGTCCGCCGAACACAACGCGGTGCGCACGGCCGCCGGGCTGTTCGACCTCTCCCACATGGGCGAGATCTTCGTCACCGGGCCGCAGGCCGCAGACGCCCTCGACCACGCGCTCGTCGGCCACCTGTCCGTCCTTGAGCCGGGCCGCGCCCGCTACACCATGATCTGCGCCGCCGACGGCGGCGTCCTCGACGACCTGATCGTCTACCGGCTGGCCGCGGAGGAGTTCCTCGTCGTCGCCAACGCCTCCAACTACCCCAAGGTCGCCGCCGAGCTGACCGAGCGGACGGCGGGCTTCGAGGCCGCGGTGGAGGACCGCTCCGACCGGTACGGGCTGATCGCCGTACAGGGTCCCCGCTCGCAGGAGATCCTCGCCACGCTCACCGACGCCGACCTGCCCTCGCTGAAGTACTACGCCGGCCTGCCCGCCACGGTCGCCGGGGTGGAGGCCCTCATCGCCCGCACCGGCTACACCGGCGAGGACGGCTTCGAGCTGTTCGTCGCGGCCGGCGACGCCGTCACCCTCTGGCAGGAGGTCACCAAGGCGGGCGACGCGTACGGGCTGCGCCCCGCCGGCCTGTCCGCCCGCGACACGCTCCGGCTCGAAGCCGGCATGCCCCTGTACGGCAACGAGCTGAACGCCGGGCTCACTCCCTTCGACGCGGGCCTCGGCCGCGTCGTACGGTTCGACAAGCCCGGCGACTTCGTCGGCCGCGCGGCCCTCGCGCCGCTGAAGGACATCCCGCCGCGCCGCCGCCTCACCGGGCTCGTCGCGCGGGGCCGCCGAGTGCCACGCCACGGATACCCCGTGGTACGGCTGACTGACGGCACCGTCGTTGGAGAGGTCACCAGCGGCGCACCCTCGCAGTCCCTCGGCAAGCCGATCGCGATGGCCTACGTGGACACGGACGTGTCCGAGGGGCTCGCGGTCGACATCCGTGGAAGCCATGAACCGGTCGACGTGGTTGACCTGCCTTTTTACCGGAGGAGCAAGTGAGCAGCATTCCCGAGGAGCTCAGCTACACCAAGGAGCACGAGTGGATCGCCGGCCTGGAGGACGGCATCACCGTGACCGTGGGCATCACGGCGTACGCCGCCGAGTCGCTGGGTGACGTCGTCTTCGTCCAGCTTCCCGAGGCGGGCGCGACCGTCGAGGCGGGCGACGCCGTGGGCGAGGTCGAGTCCACCAAGTCCGTCAGCGACATCTACGCGCCGGTCAGCGGCGAGGTCGTGGAGGTCAACCAGGTCGTCGTGGACGACCCGTCGCTGGTCAACTCCGACCCCTACGGCGACGGCTGGCTGTTCCGCGTGCGCGTCCAGGACACCCCGGAGGACCTGCTCTCCGCCGAGGAGTACGCCACCGTCACCACCGCGGACTCCTGACCTTCGTTCGTCCTCCCCTGGCGGCTCCGGCGGGCCATCGCTCGCCGGAGCGTCCCTTCTCTCGTCACATGTTCCGAAGGTTCGCCACACACGTTCCGAAGGGCACAGATCAATGGCGATCAGCGTCTTCGACCTGTTCAAAATCGGCATAGGCCCGTCCAGCTCCCACACCGGCGGCCCCATGGCCGCCGCCCACAAGTTCGCCAGGGGACTCAAGCAGGACGGGCTCCTGGAGAAGACCGCCCGTGTCGAGGTGATCCTCTACGGTTCCCTGGGCCTGACCGGCAAAGGCCACGGCAGCGACAAAGCGGTCCTGCTCGGCCTGTCCGGCGAGAAGCCCGAGCTCGTCGACGTGGACACCGTGGACGAGCGGCTCGCCGAGATGCGCGCGTCCGGCACGCTCCGGCTGTTCGGCGCCCAGGAGATCCCGTTCGTCGTCGGCGAGCACTGCGTCTTCGAACGCAAGGTCTCGCTGCCGCACCACCCCAACGGCATGCGGTTCACCGCCTTCTCCCCTGAAGGCGACGTCCTGCGCGAGAAGATCTACTACTCGGTCGGCGGCGGGTTCGTCGTGGACGAGAACGCCACCGGCGCCGACCGCATCAAGGCCGACGACACCGAGCTGCCCCACCCGTTCACCACCGCCGCCGAGCTGCTCAAACAGTGCGCCGACACCGGGCTGTCGATCTCCGGGCTGATGCTGGAGAACGAGAAGGCGTTCGGCCGCACCGAGGCCGACATCCGCGCCGGCCTGCTCAACCTGTGGCAGGTCATGTCCGAGTGCGTCCGGCGCGGCACCACCAAGGAGGGCGTGCTGCCGGGCGGCCTGAAGGTCAAACGGCGCGCCAACCAGATGCTGCGGCGGCTGCAGAGCGAGAGCCCGGAGAAGGACCCTCTGCAGACCATGGACTGGGTCACGCTGTTCGCCCTCGCCGTCAACGAGGAGAACGCGGCCGGGGGACGCATCGTCACCGCCCCCACCAACGGCGCCGCCGGCATCATCCCCGCCGTCCTGACGTACTACGACCGTTTCGTCCCCAACGCCGACGAGGACGGCGTCATCCGCTTCCTGCTCACCGCCGGAGCGATCGGCGTCCTGTTCAAGGAGAACGCCTCGATCTCCGGCGCGGAGGTCGGCTGCCAGGGCGAGGTCGGCTCCGCCTGCTCCATGGCCGCCGCCGGCCTCACCGAGGCCCTCGGCGGCACCCCCGAACAGGTCGAGAACGCCGCCGAGATCGGCATCGAGCACAACCTCGGCCTCACCTGCGACCCCATCGGCGGCCTCGTCCAGATCCCCTGCATCGAACGCAACGCGGTCGCCTCCATCAAGGCCATCACCGCCACCCGCATCGCCCTCCGCGGCGACGGCCGCCACTTCGTCAGCCTCGACAAGGCCATCAAGACCATGCGCGACACCGGCCGCGACATGCTCGACAAGTACAAGGAGACCAGCCGCGGCGGCCTCGCCGTCAACGTCATCGAGTGCTGACCGGCGCTCCCCTCGTCCGGTGACCGGGCGGCCTCCGGTCAGGAGGCCGTCCCCCGGGCGAACCATATGGCCGCGGCGGCGCAGACGGCGGCGGCGAGGAGCAAGGAGAACACCGTGCCTCCAGGGAGGGCGGCCAGGGAGCCCATGGTGGCGACACCGAGGCTGGCGCCGGTCTGGCGGACGGCGTTCAGCAGGCCCCCCGCCGCTCCGGCCGTGCCTGACGGGGCGGCGGCGAGGACGGCGGTGACCAGGGCGGGGAGGGCGAAGGAGACGCCGAAGCCGGTGAGGAGGAGTCCGAGGGCCTGCCAGCCGTAGCCCGCGCCGGCCCAGGACGCCCAGCCGAGTGACGCGCCGCCCGCGGTGAGCAGGCCGAGGCCGGCCAGGATGGGCGGGCGGGGGCCGACGCGGGCCACGATGCGGCCGGTGAGCGGCGGGTTGAGCACGAACGGCAAGGTGAGGGGCAGGAAGGCCAGGCCGCTGGTGACGGCGCTCAGGCCGTGCTCGCGCTGGAACAGCAGCGGCAGGACGAACAGGTTGCCGTTGAGGGCGAAGGTGACCGCCGCGCCCGCCGCCAGCGCCGCCCGCACGCCGCGCCCGCGCAGCAGCCCCCGGTGGAGCACCGGAGCCGTGCTCCGCCGTTCCACGACCGCGAAAACGACGCCCGCCAGAACCGTGGCCGTACCCGAGAGCGCCGCGTGGCCCCAGGAACGCGCGCCGGCGGCGATGAGCGTGTCGGTCAGCAGCGCGAGCGCGGCGCAGACGGCGAGCTGGGCGGGCCAGTGGATGCGCCGGTCGCCGCGCGGGGAGTGAATCGCCCGGCCCGCCGTCAGCGCGAGCACCAGCACCGTGAGCGGCACGTTGACCAGGAAGACGGCCCGCCAGCCCGCCAGGTCCACCAGGAGGCCCCCCGCGACGGGTCCTGCGGCCACCGCCGTCCCGCTGATCGCCGCCCAGGCCGCCACGGCCCGGGTGCGCGCGGCCGGGTCCGGGTACAGCCAGGCGATCAGCGCCATCGAGGCGGGCACACAGGCGGCCCCGGCGGCACCGAGAACGGCCCGCAACGCGACCAGGACCGGCAGGGTCGGAGCTGTCGCCGACAGCAGCGATACCAGTCCGAAGACGACGATCCCGGCGCGGAACACCCGGTGCGCGCCGTAACGGTCGGCGACTGCGCCGGCCGACAGCAGCAGGGCACCGAACACCACGGTGTATCCGGTGGTGGCCCACTGCAGGCCGGCGATCGAGGCGTGCAGAGAGGCGGCGAGGTCCGGCTCGGCGACGGACAACACGGTCATGTCCAGCAACACCATGAAATATCCGAGCGAGATCCCCACCAGGACGATCGGGCGGCGTACCCGCCGTGCCGCCGCGTCCGCGCGGGAGATGACAGTGGTCATGCCGTCCAACTCTGCGGACCTGGGCCAGTCCCCTCCACCGGCCCGGCCGCAGGCGGCGTGCGGAAATTCCGAATGCTTTGCGCGGGATCGTCGTCACCGGTCATGCCGTAACTGTGCGGACCGGGCCGCAGCCCCTTCACCGGCCCGACCGCAGGACCGCATGTGGAAATTCCGAATGGTCTGCGCGGGTTTGTCTTCACATGGAACTACGGCAGTTGCGGACGTTCGAGGCGGTAGCCCGGCACCGGACGGTGACCGACGCCGCCGTCGCCCTGGAACTGTCCCCCTCCAGCGTCTCGGAGCAGATCCGCACCCTGGAGAGGTCGCTGGGGGTGACGCTGTTCGAGCGCACACCCAAGGGCATGCGCCTGACCGAGGCAGGCGAACGGCTGCTGAGCTGGACCGGCCGCCTGCTCGACCAGGCCGAACAAGCACGCAGAGAGGTCACCGGCCACTCCCGCGCACTACGGCTAGGCGCCCTGGAGACGATCGCCGCCACCCACGTACCCGGCGTACTGGCCAGACTCACCGCAAGCCGCCCGGACGCCGACGTTCAGGTGGTCCCGAGTGCGAGCCGCGACGAACTGCTCGCCGCCATGACCGCCGGACGGCTGGACGCCGCGCTGCTGCTCGACACCGGGGACGCCCTGGGGGACCTCGGGTTCGCGGCCCCGCCCGCGCCGCTGACCTTCGTGGACGTCGACATGGTGCCGCTCGCCCTCGTCGCGGCCCCCGGTCACCGCCTGGCAGAAAGCACCCAGGTGGTCCCGGACGACCTCAACGGTGAGCGCCTCCTGGTGAACGTGCCCGCGTGCTCCTTCTGGATGGCCGCCGACAGGATCCTCGGCCCGGGCCCCGAACGCGTGCGGGCGGGCAGCGTCGCGGTGATCCGCGCCTGGGCCGAACAAGGACTCGGCCTCGCGCTCCTGCCGGAGTTCGCGATCTCCGACTCCCTGACGAACGGCACCCTCACCCGGCTTCCTCTAACCACCCCAGATCTGAGTTTGCGCCTCGTCTGGCGCTCCGACCGGGAAACCCTCCCCGGCCTACGCGACCTCCTGTACGCCGCGAGCGCGTGACACGTGCGGATCAGTCCCCTCACCGACCGAGGGGACTGACCACGGCCAGCACTTCACTTAGAGAAAGCGCCGCGCTTGAAACCGATCAAGAAGGCGTACCACTCACCCGGCGTGACCGTTAGGACAGGGTGTTTCGGAAGCTTGCTGTCCCGGATCCCGACGAGGCCCGGGATGTTCGAGGCCACCTCGACGCACTCGCCTGAGTCACTGCTGAAGCTGCTCTTGCGCCATTGTGCGCGGTCAAGATCATGCGCCAATCAGGTTCACCGCCTTCGGGAGGTGATGGGCGGACAGACTCAGATAGAGATGACGTCGTGCTTGAGACCGGTCAGGAAGACCGTCCACTCACCTGGGCTGACCGTTACCACGGGGTTGCTCGGAAGCTTGCTGTCTCGGACACCGATGAGGCCAGGGACGTTTGAAGCCACCTCGACACACTGGCCCGCGTCGCCGCTGAAGCTGCTCTTGCGCCACTGTGCACCCTGAAGGTCATGAGCCAATTCGGTTCACCGCTTCCTCTATGAGTCGGAGTGACTCTTTGAACGGTACGGCCTCCGCCCGGATTGCGTCATACTTCCGGATCAGATCAGTGATCAGAGCACGGTCATCGAAGGTCCGTCCGACCGGTTGAGCATCCGAATATGCCGCGTAAGACGATCCGTTTCTCTCTGCGATGATGAACCCTCCCATGAGACCGCAATGAGGTCGTGCCGCATAGGGGACGACTTGGATCGTCACCTGAGGGTGCTCGGCCATCTCTAGCAAATATCCCAGTTGCTCGCGCATGATCCCGGCACCCCCGATGGGGTGTGTGATCACATCTTCATCGATGAGGAAGTTGAGGTCAGGCGGCTTGTCCTGATACAGACGCGCCTGTCGCTGCATACGGTTCGTCACACGCTCTTCGAGTTCTTCGTCAGTGACGCCAGGCCAAGTGGCCAGGATCTCGCGGGCGTACGCCCTTGTCTGGAGAAGGCCCGGGATGATCAGCGGCTCCCAGTTGCGCAGACCCGTGGCGTACTCTTCCTCCTCTAGCCACGGGCGGAGGTATTCGGGGGCCTTGTGCCAGGTGGTGGCCATGTAGAGGCGGAGCATGGTGCCGTCTAGGGCGAAGGTACGGTCGCAGAGTTCGGCGAACTGTCTCGACGGGGGGCGCTTGGCGCGCTCGACCAAGTTGATCATGGAGTCGGAGTAGCCGAGGCGCTCGGCCAGTTGGCGCTGGCTCATGTGCGCCGCCTCGCGGTGGCGGCGCAACTCGAAGGCGAAGAGGGCTCTCGGGGACTCGTGCGGGTCTATCTCTTTGTCGGGGGACAAATTGCACCTACCCATCCAAGTCAAACGTTTTAAGCTGCTCGCTTCGAATTCCCCACAGAATCGCTGACAGAGTTGGTGGACACGACGTGTGCCCGTTCCAACACACATCGTAGTCGCCGTCGGGCAGCATCGGAGAGGAATTCCAGGAATCACAGGACGGCAATGCCGTCGTTGGGAGGAGTTTCGGCAGCACCGTCAGACGAAAAGGCCGGCAATCGAACCAGCCCTGGGTGTGTACCACCGAGGGCCTAGAATCCTTGCGCCGACCGCCGACCCCATCCCCATCATTTCGCACGGGCAATCCGGCGATATTAGTTCCGCGCGCTTCCGCACTGCCCCGTTCGATGGACGCGCACTTCTGGGGTGGGCTAACGGCGAGCGACCACGACAGACCCGCACGGGTGGGCTCAACACACCTCAACCGGCAAAGCAGCCACCCAATGGATGGTGATGCTCGGGTACGGGGTGTGGAGTGAGCAGCTTCGGGACTGGAAGAGGGGTGGGAGCCCACCCGTGCGGGACCGCCCTGGCGGGCCGCCGTTAGCCCACCCAACAAGTTGGCACCATTAGAACGCCGACGGACCCAAACCGACGGCCCCAAAGGGCCGACATTTTCCGCAGGCTCCGCACAGCTGTTCCGCGCGCTTCCGCACCGCCCCGTCCGATGGACGTTCAGCTCTGGGGTGGGCTAACGGCGAGCAACCACGGCGAACCCGCGCGGGTGGGCTCAACACACCTCAACCAACTCAATAGTCACCAAATACCGATGGGCACCGGTTATGGGTGTGGAGTCCAAGAGGTTGAGATTGGAAGAGGTCCGGGAGCCCACCCGTGCGGGACCGCCCTGGTCGGCCGCCGTTATCCCACCCAGATGTGCGCGCCAATAGAGCCCAGGCACACAACGCACCGCTGGAAACGCCGTCAGGCACAAGACGCTGACGCCGGGCTCATCCGAGGCGGTCCAGCCAGGAGAAGAAGGGAGGGAAGACTCGCCGGGCCGCGTAGTCGGAGAGCATGCCGTGGCCCTCGTTCTCGATGGCGATCCATTGCGAGCCGGACGGGAGGTCGTCCAGGTGGGTGCGGACGGCCTCGGCGGGGATGCGCGGGTCTCGCTCGCCGTGGGCGATGAAGTGTGGGACGGCGGCGAACGGGTCGTGGGCCGCGAAGCGGCCGGCTGCCGTCCGTAGGAAGGCCTTGACCTGTGGATACCCGGACCCGGCGAGATCTGAGGGATGTAGGAAGCCGCCGAGCAGGAACACGCCGCGTACCTCGGCGGCGATCCGGGCGACACGGCTCGCCAGGTAGCCCCCGTAACTCATCCCGCCGACCACGACGGGGCCGATCGCGGTGCGGCGCAGCACGCTGAGCGCGTCGTCCGCGTCGTCCACTCCGTAGCGTTCGGGCAGCGGGGCGCGGACGGCGGGGTCGATGAGCCCGCTGCCGCGCAGGTTCGGCTGGACGACGCGCCAGCCGGCCAGTGCCAGGGACTCGGCGAACGGCGACCACGTCGCCAGGTTCGACCCGTTCGGGCCGCCGTGCAGCAGCAGCACGGTGCCACGCGCCTGGCCGGGAGGGTCGCGCAGCAGGGTGGGCAGGGGGCAGTGCGACCCCTCGAAGACGGTGCTGACGGCGGAGGGCAGGCCGCCGGGACCCGGCGGGACGGGGCTCAGCCGGATCTGTTCCCCGGCGGCCAGCCGCCCCGCCTCGACCAGTTCGAGCCGGCGCGGCTGCCCGGCGGAGGTCCAGCTCAGGCCGACGAGGTCGCCGTCGGCCCGCACGTCGTCCACCACGATCTGGGCGGGCTCCACCAGGCGGCGCAGCGTTCCCGAGCGCACGTCCCAGGCGTGCGGGACGCGGCCCGGCCATGCTTCCAGGACCACGACGACCTCGTGCTCGGACAGCCACGGCCCGGCGGAGGTCACCGGGCCGTCCCAGTGCGTGACGCCGTCGCGGTCCACGCACACGACCCGGCGAGCCCTGCCCTGGCGGAGCAGCAGGGCGATCCGGTCGTGGCCGGGGAGCGCGGGCACGACGCACTCGGCCGTCGCTCCGGGGGGCAGCCGCACCTCCCCGGCGACCGGGTGCGCGACGGCCCGCCCGTCGGCGGTCAGGACCGCGCGCGGCCCGGCGTGCTCCGGTTCCGCGCGGACGCCGGTCAGCGGTATCGGCAGGCTGCTCGCCTGCTCGGCCGCCAGGTCCTGGAACACCTCGGCGACCAGGCGCCCTCCGGTCCACTCCGGGCGGGAGTTCCACCGGGACCCGCTGGTGAGCCTGGTCCAGCGGCCGTCCGCGAGCAGCGCGAGGTGGCGATCGGACCAGGCATCGGTGCTGACGACCGGCCCGGCGGGGGTGAGCGCGAACGCCGGGCGTGCGGCGTCGAGCTGTGCCCGCCGGAACGGGGCGGGCAGCGAGCCGGTGATCTCCGGCGACCGGTCCGGCAGGGGAACGACGTCCGGCGTCATGGTCTTCCTCCCCCGTGCTTCGCGGTCAGGAGGGCGTGTACTGCTTCGCGCGGAGGACCACCGGTACGACGCGGTCGCCGACCAGCAGTTCCACCCGTTCCCCGGGCCGGTGGCTCTCGACCCACGCGTCGAGGTCGTCCAGGCTGCCGAACAGGAAGTCGCCGCAGGAGCGGATGACGTCGCCCGCGCGGACCCCGGCCAGGTCGGCGGGCGCGCCGACGGCCACGTCCTGCACCAGCATGCCCTCGCCGCGGATGGCTCCGACGGGGATCACCCCGAGCTCGGTCTTGTGCATGGTGTGGTAGTTCTTCGGCGTTCCGTCCAGGTAGTCGCCGAGCAGTTCGAGGAAGTGGTCCCAGTGGTGCAGGAAGCCGTCGCGCTCGAACCTGCCGTTGCCGTCCGCGGGGAAGCCGTCCTGCCGGAGCTTCAGGCGGGTGTGCGTCTCGCCCGAATCGGCCGGTACGTCCGCCAGCTCGAACGTCATCCGGATCTCGGCGTCGCAGGCGATGAGGCCGATCACCAGTTCCAGGCGGCGGAACCGGTCCAGGACCTCGATCCGCCCGCTGTAGACGGTCGGCATGCGCGCGCCGGCGTCGTAGACCCAGCACAGCGCCGCCCCTTCGCGCTCGGGCATGACGCTGGCCACCGTGCCCAGCCAGTGCTCGGCCGCCGCCGGGTCGAAGATGGTCTGCCAGACCCTCTCCCGGGGGTGCCGCAGCAGGCGTTCCAGGCTGTTGCTCACCATCGTGTGCTCCTTCTCATGCTGTCTGACTGTCGGCCGGGGGCGGCGTCAGCTCCGCGACCCGGGAACGCGTGATCGTGACACCGGCGAACACGGCGAGCGCGAGCATGATCGCGCCGGCGACCACGAACGACGTGCGCAGCCCGGACAGCGAGGCGAGGACGCCGCCGAGCAGCGCGCCGAACGGCATCGCCCCGTAGGTGACCAGCCGGTGGACGCCGGTGACCCTGCCGAGCAGGTGGTCCGGTGTGCCGGCCTGCCGCAGGGACATCTGGTTGACGTTCCAGATCGCGGCGCCGAGCCCGGCCAGGATCTCGCCGGCCGCCGCGAACCACGGGTTCGGCGCCGAGGCGGTGACCAGGCACGAGACCCCCGACACGACCAGCGCCAGCCGGAGGCTGACCGCCGTGCCGAACCACCTGTTGAGCCGCCCGGCCTGCGCCGCGCCGAACAGGGCGCCGAGAGAGCCCGCCGCGAGCAGCAGGCTGAAGCCCAAGGCGCCGAGGCCGAACAGCTGCTGGGCGAACAGCACGAAGATGGCGTTCTGCGCGAGGGACGCGACGTTGAACAGGCCGGCGATGCCGGTGATCGCCCTCAGCACCGGCTGCCGCCACAGAAAGGAGAAGCCCTCGCTGATGGCCCGCCGCATGCCGCCATCGCCGAGGGCGTTGCGGGCCACATGGTAGTCGCCGCGCATCCGGCGCAGGAGGACGGCGCTGACCAGGAAGGACAGCGCGTCGCCCAGGAAGGGGAGCGACCTGGACATGGTGAACAGCAGGCCGCCGAGGGGCGGACCGACGAAGGACTCCACCGTGTTCCGCGATCCGACCAGCCACGAGTTGGCGCGCTGGATCCGCACGGGGTCGTTCGCCACCACCCTGGGCAGCACGGCGGTGCTGGAGCTGTCGAACACGGTGTCGGCGATGGCGATCAGGAAGCCGACCACCATCAGCAGGGCGATGCCGGCGGACCCCGTCGCCACGGCCACCGCGAGCCCCGCGGTCAGTCCGGCGCGGACCAGATCGCTGATCCACATGGCGCGTTTGCGGTCCCACCGGTCGGCCATGACGCCCGCGGGCAGGGCGAACAGCAGCCAGGGCAGCCTGCCGACGACGACCACCGACGACACCACGATCGGGTCGCTGGACAGCGAGGCCGCCAGCAGGGGCAGCGCCGCGGAGGAGATGCCGTTGCCCAGGAGCGACACGGTCGTCGCCCCCCACAGCATGGGGAAGTCGGGGGCGAGCGCGGACAGGCCGAACCGGCTCGGCCGGCGCGGGGGGCTCGTGTCGCGCAGGGTGTCCGCCATCATCGGTCCTTTCTGTCGGGTGCGTCGGCCGGGAGGGGCGCGAGGTCGAGGCGCAGCAGGCCATGCCGGAGCAACTCGGCCACCACTTCGCGGCCCTCGCCGGTGGACGGCCCGCCGTCGCCGGAGGCCGCGCGGACCAGTTCGTCCACCCGCCACGGGGTACGGGCCAGCAGCAGCCGCACCAGTGGGGCGCAGACGGCGTCGAAGTCGTAGCGCTTGCCGGCGGACACCAGGACGCACCGGGGACCGTCCTCCTGGAGGGCCACCGGCCGGGGCGAGGCCAGCACCACGACGGCGTCCGGCGGGCAGTCGCCGGCCGGCCCGGCCGCGTACGGCAGCGCGTGCCGGGGCCTGGGCTGCGCGCGCCCGTCCCGTTCCGCGACGTACCGGCGCAGCCCGTCCTCGGTGAGCAGGGCGCCGATCTCCTCCCGCAGCACCGACAGCCGGCTCGCCGTCTCGTCGTCCCACCCGGTGAGGGGCAGGTCGAAGCGCGCCTCCGGGAGGCGGCGCTGCCGTTCGACCACCCATTTCAGGAAGTCCTCGACGACGGGCCGCCGGAAGCCGATGGTGAGGTGGACGGTGGTGCCGCCGACCGGCCGGACGGCGTGCCAGTGGCCGCGCGGCACGTACAACGCCTCGCCCTCGCGCAGCTCGAACTGCCGCAGGGGGGTCGGGGGGCATTGGTTGAGGGGCTCGTCGCCGGGGAGCGGCACGGGACGGCCGACGCCGAACAGCTGCCATTCCTTGCGGCCGTAGATCTGCAGGATGAGCCCGTCGTGGTCGTCCCAGTGCGGGTCGAAGGCGCCGACCTCCCCCCAGGAGGCGTAGAGGTTGACGAACACCTCCGCGCGCAGGTCGTGTTCGAGGGCTTCGGCGAGGTCCCGTACCGCCGGGACGGCCTCGTCCACCGAGCCGAAGACCAGCGTCGCGCCTTCGCGCAGCCGGGCGTGCAGTTTCGTGCTGCTGACCCGGAGCGCGGGTTCCCTGCCGACGCCGCGGCCGGGGATCGGCTCGACGTAGGACGACGGAGGCAGCGACTTGTTCGCCTTGGCCACCTGCATGCGCAGCGGCCAGGCCCGGTGGCCGTCGAGCAGCCGGTTGAGCTCGTCCCAGGGCAGCAGGTGGTGGAAGCGGTCCGGCTCGCCGGTGTCGTGGTAGCCGTCCCTCCCCCAGTACCGGTCGAGGAACCGTTCACCGGTGATGGTGGCGAGAACGCGGTCCAGCGCGTGGCCGCCCGTACCGGTGTCGCCGAGGGACGGCCCCGGCAGGTCGGACCGGGGGTCCGGTTCCCCGACCGTGAGCAGCCTGCGTGTCTCCGTCATGATCACTCCCACCGGTCAGACGTCGGCCTGGTGGACCGGCAGGCGTGCGGCCGGATCCAGGTCCAGCAGGAGGCGGCGGGCGTGCTCGGCCTCGTCCGGCCGGCCCAGCCGCTCCGCGCACACGGCCGCCGCGTTCGCCGCCGACGCCCCGCGCAGCGTGCCGGAGCCCGCGGCCCGCAGGAACGTCTCGAGCGCGGCCTCCCAGTCGCCGCGGCCGGCGAGGTAGGCGCCGATCGCGTAGAGCGGCTCGGGGTCGACGGGGTCGAGGGAGAGCAGTTGCCCGACGGCGTCCCCGGGCGCGCTCGCCGTGCCGGTCAGGGTGTCCAGCTTGAGGTGGGCCTCCAGCACCAGGCCCCGGTTCTCCCGCTGGTAGTGGGCCTGCACCGGGTTCCCGGCCGACCGCGCCAGGGCGTCGTCGTGTTCCAGGGCGGCGCGCATGTGCGCGACCACCGGGTCCCGGTCGCGGCCGGACAGCTCGTGCAGCGCGGCGGCGCGGTGGTAGCGGCTGGTCACCAGGTGCGCCAGCCAGTCCGGCTCCGCGCCGAGACCGGTGAGGGACCGCTCCGCCTCGGCGAGCCATCGGCCCGCCTCCTCCCGATCGCTGCCACGGGCGCGGGTGGAGACCAGTTGCAGGGCCGCGAGGGTGCGCAGCGCCGGGCGGACGGCGTCGCGGGCCAGCCAGGCGAAGATCTCGTACGGGATCGGGGACTTCCTGTTGAGCTGGTAGGCCGCACGGGCCACCTCGTAGACCAGTTGCTGGCGCAGCGGGTCGGTGTCGACCGTGAAAGGGCCGACCAGGCGTACGGCGTGGCGGTGGAAGCCGAGTTGCGTGAGCAGGGCGACGACGACGACCCGGCGTTCCGCCGGCAGATCGGCCCAGCGTTCCAATGCCTCGACGAGGGCCCGCCAGCGCGGGGAGCGCAGCTCCTCCGGGAGCGCCCCGGGCTGTTCGCACAGGTGACGGTGGCTTCTGGCCTGCACGATGACCTGGTAGCGGGAACTGGTCACCGACACCGTGCTGAACCAGTTGGGCACGACCGCGTCCTCCTCGCCGGTGAGCATCCGGGCGAGGTGCACGGCGTGCCGGGACCGCAAGGGGACGGGGCCGGCGGCGTCGCGCAGGTCGAGCCACCCGGCCCAGCGCCGAGCCAGTTCGGCCGTATCGAGCGCGTCCGCCGCCGGGAACCGAAGCTCGCCGAATGACCGGGAATCGTCGCGCTGATAGGCGAAGGAAGGCACGTGGGGCTCCTAAACCACTGGGCAGGGCAGGTGGGAGGGTGGGGTGAGCGGTTCGAAGACCTCCGAGCCGTGACACACCACGCGGCGCACCACGTGGCCGTCGAGGGAGGGCAGCCGCACCTCGACCGGCTGGCGCTCGAACAGGGCGTCCGCCGCGTCCAGCAGTGCGGCCGGGCCGGCCGGGGCCCGCCGGAGGGCGCCGCGCCCCACGATCCGGCTCTCGACGAAGTCCAGGTGCGCCGGGCCGGCCGCGGCCACGGCGTGTCCCCGGTCCCGGTCCCGGCTCTGCAGGCTGCTCGACGGGCGCGCGCCGAGGGCGAGCCGTGCCGCCACCGCCTCGTAGACCGCGTGCCGCACGGCGTCGGCGGTGTCGCCTCTCGCCGCGGCGCCGCAGGTGAGGGCGGTACCGCCGGTCCGGTGGAGCAGGGCGAGCACGATGTCGGGGCAGGGCCCGGCCACGCGGACGGTGCGCAGGCGGACCTCGTGATCGCGCAGGCCCGAGAGCAGTCCCGCGGGCAGCACGGAGTCGTGCAGGTGGTCCAGGTCCTCGAAGCGGATGTCACCGGTGCGCCAGCCGCGGGCCAGCACGTGCCGCTCGATCACTTCCAGCAGCGCCGCCGTCCGTGCCCGCCGCGGGTCCGTGCCCGCGCCGGTACCGGCCGACGTCTGCACGCACCACCGCTCCTCGGGCGGCGGCGGGTCCCAGCCAAGGAAGACCGCCTGGGCCGGCACCGCCGTCGCGGCGCCGTCGCGCATACCGGTTCCGGCCACCCAGTGGCAGGGCGGAGAACCGGCCTGCCGCAACGCGGCGGGTTCGACCCGGGGCAGCGTGCCGGGATCCGCCAGCAGCGGCAGCGCACCGGCCGCCGACACGTGGCTCACGTGCTGGACGTACTCGCCGAGCGCGCGCCGCGCCGCCCGGCCGGGGTCGTCGTCGCAGGCGCCGCCGCTGATTCCCGACTCGTCGCTCATCCAGGCGACGTGGACGGCGCCGTTGATCAGAGGGCGCACCGTGGGCCCGGCGGCCCGCACCGCTCCCCGGTGGCTCATGGTCACTCCTTGGCGAACATCGACCGTCACTCCAGGCGCGGACACGGTGGGGCGCCCGCGCGGCCGACCCACCCCACCGCGTCCTTCCGACCGGCCGCGCGCAGGTCACGGGCGCGCGGACGACCTACACGTCAGTAGGACTTGTTGCCGAGAACGTCGAACTCCGCGGCTTCCTCGTCGACCTGACCCAGGTCCCAGCTGATCTCCATGAATCTTCACCTCCTCCTGTAGTGGGTCGAATACTGACGGCATTCGGGGCCTGGCGCATCTCGCAGATTGCTATACTGCGCGGCTCACCGCCGGCTGTCGGGCTAGCATGTGAGGCTGGTCGTCCCCCCGAGGAGGTTCGCGGTGTTTCCGGGTCCGGCGTCCGATACAGGTGGTCCGACGTCCGGAAGAGTCCCGTTCCTGCGGGCGCACTGGGTGTTCCTCGTCGCCGTGGCGGCGGGGGCGGTGTTGCGGCTGGTCGCGGTGCTGGGGTATCGGCCGGTGCTGTGGTTCTGGGCGGACTCGTTCGTCTACGTCAACGCGGCGCTCGACCCGCAGCCGCTGGAGTCGCGCCCGTCGGGCTACTCGCTGTTCCTGTGGGCGCTCCAGCCGTTCAAGAGCTTCGCCGCCGTCGTGGTGGTCCAGCACCTGCTGGGCCTGGCCACGGCGGCCTGCGTCTACGCGCTGCTGCGCCGGCGCGGCGGGCTGCCGGGCTGGGGGGCGACGCTGGCCGCCCTCCCGGTGCTGTTCGATGCGCACATGGTGCAACTGGAGCACCTGGTGATGGCCGACCCGCTGTTCACGTTCCTGGTGACGGCCGGGGTGACCGTGCTGCTGTGGCGGCCGCGCCCGGCGGTGTGGACGGCCGCCGCCGGGGGCCTGCTGCTGACGGCGGCCACGCTCACCCGCACGGTCGGGCTCGCGGTGCTGGTGGTCGCCCTGGTCGCCCTGGTCGTCGCGCGGGCCGGGGTGCGGGCGGTCGTCGCGGCGGCGCTGGCCTCGGCGGTGGGGCTCGGCGGGTACGCGGCCTGGTTCCACGCCGAGCACGGGAGCTACGGCCTCGGCCAGAGCAACGTGTGGCTGTGGGCCCGCACGATGTCCTTCGCCGACTGCGCGAAGATCCGGCCCACCGGCGAGGAGCAGGTCCTGTGCCCGGCGGACCCGCCCGGCGACCGTCCCGCGCCGCCCGTCTACATCTGGGACTCCGGGTCGCCGCTCGCCAAGGTCGGGAAGGACGCCGACCGCGAGCGGCTCTCGGGCGCGTTCGCCAAGGAGGCGATCCTGGCGCAGCCGGTGGACTTCCTGCTCACCGGCGTCAGGGACGCCCTGTGGAGCTTCGAGTGGACCCGCCGGGTGTACCCGACGCCCGGCCCGCAGAGCGCCTACGTCTTCCCGTCCTCGGTGAAGCCGTTCACCGACAAGATCGCCTCATCCGGCCGCACCGCGCCCGAGCTGACGACGGCGTACCAGGGCGAGCGCGGCGACACCACGGTCGCCGAGCCCTACGCCGGCTGGATCCGCGCCTACCAGGAGCAGGGCTACGTCCGGGGTCCGCTGCTCGCGGCCCTGATGCTGGCGGGACTGGTCGCGGTCGTCATGCGGTGGCGGCGTCTGGGCGGCCCCGCCCTGCTCCCGTGGGCCACCGCCGTCACCCTCCTGGTCCTGCCGCCCCTCATCGCCGCCTTCGACCACCGCTATGTCGTCCCGGTGCTTCCCATGGCCTGCCTCGCGGCGGGCCTCGCCTTCGGGCGGCGGTCGCGGGCCGGGGAGGGCCACGTGACAAGCTCATAACATGACCTAGGCTCACGTTCGCGTGGTGCCTAGACTCGTGACATGGACGAACGCCGGCGTTATGAGCGCGCCACCGCCGGGCTGGAGCCGCCGCTGGCGATCCTGGACATGGACGCGTTGCGGGCGAACGCCGCCGGCATGGTGCGCAGGGCGCGCGGGAAGCCGATCCGGCTCGCGAGCAAGTCGATCCGTTGCCGGGAGGTCCTGCGGCGGGTGCTGCGCATGGACGGCTTCCGGGGGATCATGGCGTTCACGCTGCCCGAGGCGCTGTGGCTGGCCGCCGACGGGTTCACCGACATCCTGGTGGCCTACCCGACGGCCGATGGGGAGTCCCTGGCCGCGCTCGCGGGTGACGCGCGGGCGGCCCGCGAGATCACGGTGATGGCCGACAGCGTCGAGCACCTGGACCTCATCGAGAAGGCGGTCGGCGGGGTGGCCGATCGCCAGCAGATCCGGATATGTCTGGACATCGATGCGGGGTTCACCGCCTTCGGCGGCAGGTTCCGCGCCGGAGCCCTGCGCTCCCCCGTCCGGGAGCCCGCCGACGCCGTGGCGCTGGCCGCCGCGACCGCCGAGCGTCCCGGCCTGCGCCTCACCGGCCTCATGGCGTACGAGGCGCAGATCGCGGGCGTCGGCGACCGGGTGCCCGGTCCGTACGGGCGGGTCGTCCGGCTGATGCAGGAGCGGTCGCGGCGCGAGCTGGCCGTGCGCAGGGGCCGCGTCGTGCGGGCCGTCCGGCAC
This sequence comes from Sphaerisporangium krabiense, assembly GCF_014200435.1. Classification (NCBI taxonomy): domain Bacteria; kingdom Bacillati; phylum Actinomycetota; class Actinomycetes; order Streptosporangiales; family Streptosporangiaceae; genus Sphaerisporangium; species Sphaerisporangium krabiense. The sequence continues at coordinate 64,162 of NZ_JACHBR010000001.1, forward strand.
ATCGCCGACCTGGAGTTCGTCAACGGCGGCGGCACCGGCTCGGTCGAGAAGACCGCGCGCGAGAAGGCCGTCACCGAGATCGCGGCGGGCTCCGGCCTCTACCACCCGCGCCTGTTCGACTTCTACCGGGGCTTCACCGGCCGCCCGGCCGCCCTGTTCGCGCTGCCGGTGGTCCGCAGGCCCGCGCCGGACGTCGTCACCGTCCTCGGCGGCGGCTACCACGCCTCCGGATCGCCCGGGGCCTCGCGGCTGCCGCAGCCGTACCTGCCGGCCGGGCTGCGGTACGACCCGCGGGAGGGCGCGGGCGAGGTGCAGACGCCGCTGCTCGGCGCGGCGGCCCGGGACCTCGGGATCGGGGACCGGGTGTGGTTCCGCCACGCCAAGGCGGGCGAGCTGTGCGAGCGCTTCGACGCGCTGCACCTGGTCGAGGGCGACCGCGTCACCGAGACCGTGCCGACCTACCGGGGCGAGGGCAAGACCTTCCTGTGAGGCCCCGCGCGCCGGGCCCGCGCGACCGGTCAGGTGGGCTGCCGGGTGCGGGGGGCGGCGAGGCCGAGGTGGTCGCGGAGGGTGGGGCCGGAGTAGTCGGCGCGGAACACGCCCTTCTCCTGCAGCAGCGGGACGACCTTGTCGACCAGGTCGTCCAGGCCGGTGGGCGTGAGGTGCGGGACGAAGATGAACCCGTCGGAGGCGTCGGTCTGCACGAACAGGTCGATCGCGTCGGCGACGGCGCGCGGCGTGCCGATGAAGGTCTGCCGGGCGGACAGCTCGATGACCAGGTCGCGGATGGACAGGCGCTTCTCCTCGGCCAGCGCGCGCCACTTGGCCACGGTCGCGCCCCGGTCGCCGCGGAACTGGGCGCGTCCCTTGGACACGCCGACCTCCAGGTCCGGTTCGACGTCGGGCAGCGGGCCGTCCGGGTCGTAGGCGGACAGGTCGCGGCCCCAGATCCCTTCGAGGTAGGCGATCGCGGTCTGCGGGCTGACCTGCGCCCGCCGGATCTCGGCCGCCCGCTCGGCCGCCTCCTCCTCGGTGTCGCCGAGCACGCAGGTGACCGCGGGCAGGATCTTCAGGTCCTCGGGGCGCCGGCCGTGCGCGGCGAGCCTGCGCTTGACGTCGCGGTAGAACGCGCGGCCCTCCTCCAGCGTGCTGTGCCTGCTGAAGATGACGTCGGCGTCGGAGGCGGCGAACTCGCGGCCCTCGTCGGAGTCCCCGGCCTGGATGATCACGGGGTGGCCCTGCGGCCCGCGCGGGGCGTTGAAGCGCCCGGAGATGTCGAAGTGGCGGCCCTGGTGCCGGAACGCGCCGACGTCGCCGTCGCGGACGAACGCGCCCGCGCCGGCGTCGGCCGTGACGGCGTCCTGCGCCCAGGAGTCCCACAGCTCGCGCGCGGTGTGCAGGAACTCGGCGGCCCTGGTGTACCTGTCGGCCTCGTCGAGGAAGCCGCCGCGGCGGAAGTTCTCGCCGGTGAAGGCGTCGTAGCTGGTCACGACGTTCCACGCGGCACGGCCGCCGCTCAGGTGGTCCAGGGAGGCGAGCCGCCGCGCCACCTCGTAGGGCTCGTTGAAGGTGGAGTTCACGGTGGCGGCCAGGCCGAGGTGGGTGGTGACGGCGGCCAGGGCCGACAGCACGGTGAGCGACTCGGGGCGGCCGACCACGTCCAGGTCGTGGATGCGGCCCTTCATCTCGCGCAGCCGCAGCCCTTCGGCCAGGAAGAAGAAGTCGAACTTCCCGCGCTCGGCGGTCCTGGCCAGGTGCGCGAAGGACGCGAAGTCGATCTGGCTGCCGGCGCGCGGGTCCGACCAGACCGTGGTGTTGTTGACGCCGGGGAAGTGCGCGGCGAGGTGGATCTGCTTGGTCACGAGGTTCTCCTCATCGGGGACTCCGGTGCGGACGTCTCAGGCGCCGGGCCCGCTCACCCAGGCGTCGCCGAGCTGCTGGAGCCGGGAGTCGGCGCCGAGCTCGATGCCGTGGGCGGTGCGCGACAGCGCCACGACCGTGGTCAGTTCGAAGACGGGGACGGCGTGGGCCTGTTCGACGATGAGCCGCTGGGCCTCGGCGAGGCGGGCGGCCCGCCGGGCGGCGTCGCCCGCGGCGAGCTGCCCGGCCAGGGCCTTCTCCAGCTCGGGGTCGTCGACCTTGTAGTAGTTGCTGCCGGTGCGGCCGAACGAGACGCGCAGCACGTCGCCGTCGGCGCGGCTCTGGTTGCCCCAGGACAGGTCGAAGTCGCCCTTGGCGTAGACCTGGAGGAGTTCGGGGACGGTGTAGCTCTTCAGCTCCAGCTTGAACCCGACCTTGGCGACCTGCTGCTGGATCAGCTCCAGCGCCGACTGGTTGGGGCCGAAGTTGGACAGCCACGTGGTGGCGAGGACGAGCTTCGTCCCGTCCTTCTGGCGCACGCCGTCGGGGCCCGCGGTCCAGCCGGCCGCGTCGAGCAGCCGTTTCGCCGCCTCGGGGTCGTAGGTGACGGCGCCGCTCAGGTCCGTCCAGTCGGGTGTGGTCCTGGACAGGACGCTGGTGGCGACGGCGAAGTCGGGCGTCAGGACGGTGTCGCGTATCTCCCTGGCGTTGACGGCCTTGGCCAGGGCCTGGCGGACCCGGACGTCCTTGAACACGGGGCTCGCGTGGTTGGGGAGCAGGGAGAACACGTTGCCGGGGTTCGGGCGGATCACCAGGGTGTACCCGCTGTCGCGCAGCAGGCGGATGTTCTGCGGCGGGACGGTGCCGATGGCCGCGATCTGCCCGGACTGCAGGGCCCCGGTCCGCACCCCCGCCTCTGGGATGATCTTGAAGACGACGGTGTCGAGGTACGCCTCGCCGCGGTGCTTGCGGTCGGCGGGCCCCCAGTCGTACCCCTTGCGCTTCCTCAGCACGACCTCGGAGCCGCGCGTGTAGTGGTCGAGGGTGAAGGGGCCCGAGCCGGCCAGGTTGGCGGTGTCCCGGTCCTCCACCGGCGTGGCGAGGGTGGAGGGTCCGAGGAGCCCGAGCGCCGCGGTGGAGCTGGCCTGCAGGAACGCGGCGTTGGGCGTGGTGAACTCGACCTTGGCCGTCAGCCGGTCGACGACGTGCGTGGCCTTGTACCCGTTGAAGTAGATGATGGAGCTCGGCGCCTTGGCGCCGGCCTTGACGATGTCGTCGAAGTTGTCCTTCACCGACCGCGCGGTCACGGGGCTGCCGTCGGAGAAGGTGACGCCGTCGCGCAGCGTGAACGTGAACGTCCTGGCGTCCGGGCCGACCTCCCATTTCGCGGCCAGCCACGGGATCAGCCGTCCCGTGGCGGGGTCCTGCTCGGTGAGCGAGTCGACGAGTTGCCGGGAGACGTAGAGGGCGTCGTTGCCGGCGCCCGCGCCGCGCGGGTTGATGCTGATCGGGTCGGTGCTCAACCCGAAGGTGAGGGTGCCGCCCGGGCGCGGCGCGCCGCCCGAGGCGCCGGTGCTCGCGGTGCCCGGCCCTCCGCAGGCGGCCAGGAGCAGCGCGGCGGTCACGGCCAGCGCCACGGGTGCGGACGCGCGCAGGGAGTACGGCTTGTTCATCGGCATGCTCCTGGGATGCTCATCGGCGGTGGCCCGGGATCGCGGCCAGCAGTTCGCGCGTGTAGTCGTGCCGGGGACGCGAGAAGACCTCCTCCGTCTCGCCCTCCTCGATCAGGCGTCCCGCGCGCATGACGCCGACCTCGTGCGCGACCTGCCGCACCACGGCGAGGTCGTGCGAGATGAACAGGTAGCCGACGCCGAGGTCCTCCTGCAGGCCGGCGAGCAGGTCGAGGATCTGCGCCTGGATCGAGACGTCCAGCGCCGACACCGGCTCGTCGCAGACGACCAGCTCGGGGTTGACCGCGAGCGCCCGCGCGATCGCCACCCGCTGGCGCTGGCCTCCGGACAGCTCGGCGGGACGGCGGCGCAGCAGCGAGCCGGGCAGCGCGACGGTGTCCAGCAGCTCGGCCGCGCGGCGGCGCCGCTGGGCGCGCGTCCCGAGGCCGAACGAGGCCAGCGGGTCCACGACGATCTGCTCGACGGTCAGGCGGGGGTCGAGCGAGGCGTAGGGGTTCTGGTAGACGACCTGCACGCGCCGCCGCAGCGCCCGCAGGCGGCGCCCGCGCAGCCGGGTCACGTCCTCGCCGTCGAAGACGACGCGCCCCTCGGCCGGCTCGGTGAGCCGCAGCAGCAGGCGGGCCGTCGTGGACTTGCCGGACCCGGACTCCCCCACCAGGCCGTAGGTGCGCCCGCGCCGGACGCTGAAGCTCACGCCGTCCACGGCGCGGAGCACGCCCCCCGGCAGCGGATACTCCTTGACCAGGTCGTGGACGGACATCAGCACCTCGCCCGCGGGCGCGGCGGGCGGGACGGCGTCGGCGAACGGGTCGCCGGTCGCGCCGGTGGCCCGCGCCCGCGCGGGCCGGGTGGCGCGGGCGGCCGGGCGCGGGGCGGCGGCCAGGCCGGGGGCGGCGGCGAGCAGGTCGCGCGTGTAGGGGTCGCGGGGCGCGGCGAGCAGCCGTCCTGGCGTGCCCTCCTCCACGACGCGGCCCTCGCGCATCACCACGACCCGGTCGGCCCGGTCGGTGGCGATGCCGAGGTCGTGGGTGATGAGCAGGACGCCCATGCCGTTCTCGCGGGACAGCAGCCCGATGTGGTCGAGGATGCGCCGCTGCACGGTGACGTCGAGGGCGCTGGTGGGCTCGTCGGCGATGACCAGGCGCGGGCGCGCGGCGACGGCGATGGCGATCAGCACGCGCTGGCGCATGCCGCCCGACAGCTCGTGCGGGTACTGCCGCGCCCTGGCCTCGGGGTCGGACAGGCCGGCGCGGCGCAGCGCCTCCACCGCCTCGGCCGCGGCCGCGCGGCGGCCGGCCATGCCGTGCACGATCAGGACCTCGGCCACCTGGTCGCCGATCCGTTTGACCGGGTTGAGGGACACGGCGGGATCCTGGGGGATCAGGCCGATGTCGCGTCCGCGCACGGCGCGCAGGCGGCGTTCCCCCAGCCCGAGCAGGTCGGCGCCGCCGAAGAGGATCTCTCCTCCGGCGACCACGGCGTTGGGCGCCTGCAGTCCCACCACGGCGTGGGCGGTGGTCGACTTGCCCGACCCGGACTCGCCGACGAGCGCGACCGTCTCGCCCCGCGCCACCGTGAGGCTCACCGACCGGACCGCGGGCACCTGGCCCGTGCCGACGCGGTAGCGCACCGAAAGGTCCCGCACGCGCAGGAGCGGCTCGTCGCCGGTCATCGGCCGTGCCTCCATTCGCCGTCCAGCAGGCGCGAGATCCGGTTCGCGGCCAGGACGGTCGCCGCGATCGTCAGTCCCGGCATGGTCGTCATCCACCAGGCGACCGACAGGTAGTCGCGCCCGGCGGAGATCAGCGAACCCCACTCAGGCGCCGGCGGCTGCGCGCCGTACCCGAGGAAGCTCAGCGCCGACACCGCGAGGATGGAGGTGCCGAACTCCAGGGCGGCCAGGACGAGCACGGGGCCGGAGGAGTTCGGCAGCACGTGCCGCACGAGCACCCTGATCCGGCGCGCGCCTCCGGCGTGCGCGGCCTCGACGTAGAGGCTGTGGCGCACCCGCAGCACCTCGGCGCGCATGACCCGGGCGCAGGTCGCCACGCTCGCCACCCCGACCGCGATCGCCACGTTGACGGTGCCGAAGCCGAGGACGACGACCAGGGCCAGCGACAGCAGCAGCGCGGGTATCGCGAGCAGGACGTCGGCGACCCGCATGATCACGTCGTCCACCCACCCGCGCAGGAACCCGCCGAGCAGGCCGAGGAGGGTTCCGGTGGCGAGGCCGACGGACACGGCGATGATCGTCGCCTTGAGCGAGAGCGCGGCCCCGTGCACGGTGCGGGCGTACAGGTCGCGGCCGAGTTCGTCGGTGCCGAGCGGGTGCCCGGCCGAGGGAGGAGTGAGCTTGTCGGCGGGCACGGCGGCCAGCGGGTCGGCGGAGGTGAGCAGGCCGGGCGCGAAGGCCGCCAGCAACACGAGCGCGACCCAGGCCAGGGCGAGCAGGAGGCCGGGCCGCCTGGCCAGGAAGGCGAGCACCTCGCGGGCCCCGCCGCGCAGGGCGGTCCCGCGCGCCTCCGTGGCCGCGGCGTCCGGGTGGAACACGCCGGTCAGGTCCGTCATCGTCACCCCTTCACGCCGCCGCGGCGGGCGATCCGCGGGTCCAGCAACGGGTAGACGAGGTCGACGGCCAGGTTGACCAGGACGAACACCAGCGCCGCGAACACCACCAGACCCTGGACGACGGGGATGTCCTGGGTGGTCACCGCCAGCGCCGTCACCCGGCCGAGGCCGGCGCGCGAGAACACGGTCTCGGTGACGACGGATCCGGCGAGCAGGTTGCCGACGACCAGGCCCGCGACCGTGAGCGCGGGCAGGGCCGCGTTGCGCAGCGCGTGGCGCAGGTGGACGCGCGCCCGCCCGGCGCCCTTGGCCCTGGCCGTCTCGACGTAGGGCTCGCGCAGCGTGGCGGTCATGCTCTTGGCCAGCAGTTGCGCGATCATGGCGCCGGTGGGCAGCGCGAGCGTGACGGCGGGGAGCACGACGCCGGCGGCCCCCTCGTCCCCGACGGCCGGGAACAGGCCGAGCCGGAAGGAGAAGACCTGGAGCAGCAGCAGGCCGAACCAGAACGGCGGGATCGCGACGCCGAGGGGCGGCAGGCTCAGCAGCGTCTGGCGCAGCCACGCCGCCGAGACATAGGTGGCGAGCAGGGCGAGGCCCCCGCCGACGACGACGGCCAGCAGCAGGCCGAGGCCGGCGATCTGGAGGGTGGCGGGGAGCGCGCCGGCGATCACGTCGCCGACCGGCTGGTGGTTCTGCACGGACCGCCCGAGGTCGCCGTGCAGCATCCGGCCCAGCCGGGTGAGGTACTGGACGACCAGCGGCCGGTCGAGGCCGTACTCCTGGCGCAGCGCGTCGAGCCGCTCCGGGGGGATGTCGGCGTCCGGCCCGACGAGGAGCGCGACGGGATCGCTGGGAAGCATGTAGAGGATGGCGAACGACACGGTGAACGAGGCCCAGAGCACGAAGAGGGCCTGGGCGAGCCTGCGGGCGAAGTACCGCCACAGCTCCGCTCGGCCGGGCTCCGACGTCACTCGTCCTCCTGGCGCTATTCCTACTTATCCTACCGGGAGGATAGGAAAGCGCCACGGCATGGTCAAGAGATGGCGTGGAGGAATGCGCGCACGCGCCAGTGGCGGGCCCCGCGCCGAGGGGACCCGCGTGGCGGAGATATCAGGAGGAAAGGGGCGTCAGCCGCGCCGGCGGCGGCGCAGCATCGCGATCGCCGCGCCCACCACCACGATGGCGCCCACGCCGATGAGGATCGGGGCGAGGTTCGCGGCGGGCCGCTCGTCGCGCCACGCCTCGTCGCCCGAGTAGGGCTCGTGCGCGGGGCCGAGGCCCACCGCCTCGCGCGCCGAGGCGATCACCTGCTCGGCGTTGGCCTTGACCTTGGCGACGCCGCGCTCGGCGACGCGCTTGGGGCTGATACGGTCCACGATGGCGTCCACGGTGACAGCCAGCTCCGCCCTGCTGCGCTCGATCCGGCGTTCGAGCGCCTCGGGGTCGGTGTCCGCCATGGCGATCCCCTTCTCTTCGTCCCGCACGGGCCGCGCCGCGCCCACGGCGGCCGCTGGCGTCCCGGCATTTCAAGCGATCAGTCTGTCAGGTGCGGCCGCCGCCCGGCACGGGGGGCGTGCCGGTAGGTTGGTCCCGTGACACAGACGAGACTCGAGCCCGGCGACGCCGCACCCGACTTCATCCTGCCCGATTCCACGGGCCAGGAGGTCGGCCTCAAGTCCCTGCGCGGCAACCGGGTCATCCTCTACTTCTACCCCGCGGCGATGACTCCCGGGTGCACCAAGCAGGCCTGCGACTTCCGCGACAGCCTGCAGAGCCTGAAGGCGGCGGGCTTCGCCGTGCTCGGTGTGTCCAAGGACACCCCGCAGAAGCTGGCGAAGTTCGCCGAGCGCGACGCGCTGAACTTCCCGCTGCTGTCCGACCCCGACCTGGCCGTCCACCAGGCGTACGGCGCCTACGGCGAGAAGACCATGTACGGGAAGACGACGGTCGGGGTGTTGCGGTCGACCTTCGTCATCGACGCCGACGGCACGATCGAGAAGGCGCTCTACAACGTGAAGGCCACGGGGCACGTCGCCCGCCTGCGCAAGGATCTGGGCCTCGAATAAACCGGTGCGGCGGGCCCCTCGCGCTCAACTATTATGGCGCATGCCGTAAAAGCCCGGGGTCGTAGCCCAATGGCAGGAGGCACAGGTTTTAGGTACCTGACAGTGTGGGTTCGAATCCCACCGACCCCACTCCCGGTCCCACCACCGGCCCGTTCCGGCGGGGGAAACAGGAGAGCCGCCTCCACCTGAGTGGAGGCGGCCCGGCCGTGTCAGCCCGCTGGGCATGGGGCGTCTGGCGTCGGAAGGGCGGATTGCTCAGGGTCCCCCGGGGCCGCGTGACTCATCCCCCTTGCCACGCGACCCGTCGTCTTTGTTCCCCGGCATCACAATCTCCCTTTACTCACCCGAAGGTGGCTCCCACCGACAACTATCCCCTAGGCCCCGTAAGCGGGCTGTAAGCGGTTTTGTCCCTGTACGACCAGGGTCGTAGACCGAGATCCCTCTTCAGAGGGAATGGGGATGAGCTGCGCGTACGTAGGGTTGGGGCGTGTTCGGACGATTGCGCGCCCTGACAGCGCGCCACAGCCGGGTGGCGAACGCGCTCCTGCTCGTTCCGCTGATCGTTCTGAGCCTGATCTCCGCCGATGCCTACTCCCGCCCGCCGGCGCTCCCCGACGGCACCCGCCTCACGCCGGCGTCCTACCTCGGCCTGTCGGCGCTGCTCATCGTGCCGCTGCTCTGGCGGCGCAGCCGTCCCGTCCTGACCTTCGCCGCCGTCGCCGCCGTCAGCTTCGCGCAGTGGCTCATGCGCGTCGACGTGCTGCCCGGCAACCTCGCCGTCCTCGTGGCCATGTACGGCGTCGCCTCCCGGTGCGCGCCGCGCTGGGCCATCGCCGCCGGCCTGGTCGCCGAACTCGGCGCGTGCCTGTCCCTCGCGCGGTGGCAGGGCCTCCCGTTCGGCGCCTACGCCTCCGCCTCGATGTTCGTGGTGGCCCCCTGGGTCGGCGGCATCTACGCGAGCGTGCGGCGCCGCTACCTGGAGAGCCTGGAGGAACGTGCCATGCGCGCCGAGCGTGAGCGCGACCAGCAGGCCCGCATCGCCGCCGCCGCCGAACGGGCCCGCATCGCCCGCGAACTGCACGACGTGGTCGCCCACAACGTCAGCGTCATGATCGTCCAGGCCGACGGCGCCGGGTACACCATCGACAGCGACCCCGAGAAGGCCCGCCGCGCCGTCCAGACCATCTCCAGCACCGGGCGGCAGGCCCTGGCCGAGATGCGCCGCCTCGTCGGCGTGCTGCGCGAGGACGCGGGGCCGGAGGAGGAGTACGCGCCCCAGCCCGGGGTCGCGGAGCTGGACGACCTGGTCGCCCAGGTCAGGCGCTCGGGGCTGCCGGTCGAGTACACGGTCAAGGGAGCTTTCCGCGACCTGCCGGAGGGCGAACAGCTCGTGATATACCGCATCGTCCAGGAGGCCCTCACGAACGCGCTCAAGCACGGCGGCCCCGGCGCCCGCGCCACCGTCGAGATGGAGTACGGTGCCCGGGAGATCCTGCTGCGGGTCACCGACGACGGGCGCGGCGCGGCGGCGCCCGCGGGTATCGGCGGGCACGGGCTGGTCGGCATGCGCGAGCGCGTCGCGATGTACGACGGCAGCGTCAAGGCCTCCCCGCGGCCGGGAGGCGGGTTCCAGGTGGCCGTGCGGCTCCCGGTGAGCAGGGCGGCGTGATGACCGACGATCGGGGCGGCGACGTGACCATCAGAGTGGTGCTGGTCGACGACCAGGAGCTCGTCCGCGCCGGGTTCCGCATGGTCCTCGGCGCCCAGCCGGACATCGAGGTCGTCGGCGAGGCGCCCGACGGCGACGCCGCGGTCCACCTGCTCGGCTCGCTGGCGGCCGACGTCGTGCTCATGGACGTGCGCATGCCCCGCATGGACGGCGTCGAGGCCACCCGGCTGATCACGGCGCTGCCCGAGCCGCCCAAGGTGCTCATCCTCACCACGTTCGACCTCGACGAGTACGCCTTCGCCGCGCTCAAGGCCGGCGCCGCGGGGTTCCTCCTCAAGGACGTCCCGCCGTCCGACCTGATCAGCGCGATCCGCTCCGTGCACGCCGGGGACGCCGTGGTCGCCCCCAGCACCACCCGGCGGCTGCTGGAGCGCTTCACCGCCCACCTGCCCGGCAAGGCCGCCCCCGAGCCCGAGGCGCTGCGCAGGCTCACCGCCCGCGAGCGCGAGGTCCTCGTTATGGTCGGGCGTGGCATGTCCAACGCCGAGATCGCCGACCGGCTCACGCTCGCCGAGGCCACCGTCAAGACCCACCTCGGCCGCGTCCTCGCCAAGCTCGGCGTCCGCGACCGCGCCCAGGCCGTCGTCTACGCCTACGAGACCGGCCTGATCACGCCGTTCGGCGGCGCCGCCGGCCGCTGACGCGCCGCTCAGACTTTCGGCCGACTTCGGGGTACCCCAGGGGTCGCACACGCCCCGCCGGGCCAGCCCCCGGGCGTACGGGAAGTCCGTCCCCAGGGCTCATGGAACCCGGCTCCCGCGGCCATAGCGTTGAGATCACTGCAGATCAACGCTGAACCGCGTCAAGGAGCCAGATGTGACCATCACCGGAGAAGAAGCCCTCCGCCGGGCCGCGCCCGCGGCCGTCGTCGCGCGCGGCGTGACGAAGGTCTACGGCCAGGGAGACGCCGCCGTGCACGCGCTGCGCGGCGTGGACGTCGGGTTCGAGACCGGAGCCTTCACGGCGATCATGGGTCCGTCGGGCTCCGGCAAGTCCACGTTGATGCACTGCCTGGCCGGGCTCGACAGCGTCACCAAGGGCGAGGTGCGCATCGGCGACGTGGACATCACCCGGTTGAACGACAAGCAGCTCACCCTGCTGCGCCGCGATCGGGTCGGGTTCATCTTCCAGGCGTTCAACCTGCTGCCCACGCTGTCGGCCGAGCAGAACATCATGCTCCCGCTGGACATCTCGGGCCGCCAGGCCGACCCCGAGCTGTTCAAGGTCGTGATCCGCACCGTCGGGCTCGGCGACCGGCTGAAGCACAGGCCGAGCGAGCTGTCGGGCGGCCAGCAGCAGCGCGTCGCGGTGGCCCGCGCCCTGATCAGCAAGCCGCAGGTCATCTTCGCCGACGAGCCCACCGGCAACCTCGACTCGCGCAGCGGCGCCGAGGTGCTGTCCTTCCTGCGGACCTCGGTGCGCGAGCTGGGCCAGACCATCGTCATGGTCACCCACGACCCCGTCGCCGCCTCCTACGCCGACCGCGTGGTGTTCCTCAGGGACGGCGTGCTGGTGACCGAGCTCGTCCACCCCTCCCCGCAGAGCGTGCTCGACACGCTGATGAAGCTGGAGGGCTGAGGTGCTCAAGAGCACTCTGGCCGGGCTGCGCGCGCACAAGCTGCGGCTCCTGCTCACCTCCCTCGCCATCACGCTCGGCGTGGGCTTCATCGCGGGCACGTTCGTGCTCACCGACACGCTCCAGTCCGACGTCACCCAGCGGATCGCCGCCTCCGCCGACAAGGTGGACGTCGCGGTGCTGCCCGCCGGCCCCGGCGGCGAGTCGCCGGGCCGGCTGGACGCCAAGGACCTGGAGAAGGTCCGCGGCGTGACCGGCGTCGCCGAGGCCCAGGGCGTCGTCCAGGGCGAGGCCCCGCTGATCGGCAAGGACGGCAAGGCCGTCGGCGACTTCCCCACGGCGGGCGTCTCCATCGTCACCGGCAGGCTCGCCCGCACGACGATCACCTCCGGCGTCGCGCCGGCCGCGGCCGACCAGGTGGTCCTCGACGAGAACACCGCCAAGACCCGGAACTTCGCGATCGGCGACACCGTCCGCGTCCTCGGCCGCGACGGCAAGCCGGCGTCCTTCCGCGTGGTGGGCCTGTTCGACGTGGGCGTCGACCAGCGGATGGCCATGACCGGCGCCGTCGGGTTCACCGGCGCGACCGCGCAGACCATGACCGGCCAGAAGGGCTTCGCCGAGATCGACGTCGCCGCCGCGCCCGGCGTCTCGCCGCAGACGCTGAAGGCGTCCGTCGCCGCCGCGCTCGGCGGGGCCGGCCACACGGTGCGCACCGGGCAGGAGCTGGTGGACGAGCTGGCCAAGGCCAACGGCGCGGACATGCGGTTCATCACCATCGGCCTGCTGATGTTCGGCGTGGTCGCGATGCTCGTGGCGGCGCTCGTCATCTACAACACGTTCAACATCCTGATCGCCCAGCGCGCCCGCGAGCTGGCGCTGCTGCGCTGCATCGGCGCCACCCGCAAGCAGGTCTTCGGCTCGGTGCTGCTGGAGTCCGTGGTCGTCGGGGTCATCTCCTCGGTGCTCGGCCTGCTCGTCGGCTACGGGCTCGGGGCCGGCGCGATCGCCGTGGCCGGGGCGATGGGGCAGGACCTGCCCGTCGTGGGCGTGTCGCTCGCGCCGAGGACCATCGCGCTCGCGCTGGCCATCGGCGTGCTCGTCACCGTCGGCGCCGCCCTGCTGCCGGCCCGGACGGCCACCCGGGTCGCGCCCATCGCCGCGCTGCGCAGTCAGACCGACGAGCAGACCTTCCGGGCCGGCGTGCTGCGGACGGTGTTCGCCGCGCTGTTCCTGGTCGCCGGCGTCGGCGCCACGGCCGCGGGCGTCATGGCCCCGCCCGGGCCGGAGGCCCTGTTCATCGTCATGGGCGGCGGGGCGCTGACCTTCTGCGCGGTGCTCATCCTCGGGCCCGTCATCGTCAAGCCGCTCAGCGCGTTCGCGGGCTGGCTGCCCGCCAAGCTGGCGGGCGTGCCCGGCAGGCTCGCCGTCGACAACGCGCGGCGCAACCCCAAGCGGTCCGCCACCACGACGGTCGCGCTGACGATCGGCGTGACGCTGATGACGCTGATCTCCGTCATCACCGCCACCACGCGGGCGACGATCTCCGCCCAGCTCGACGACCAGTTCCCCGTCGACTACATGGTCATGTCGCAGGGGTCCCTCTCCGACCGCGACGCCCCGGCCGGGGTGCCGCCGGAGCTCTCCACCGCGCTGCGCGCCCGGCCCGAGCTCGCCTCGGTGGTGCAGATCCGCCAGAGGGAGGCCCGGGTCAACGGCGGCGAGTACCAGGTCGGCACCTTCGAAGGCCCCTACAAGGCCGTGGCCACCAAGGGCACCACGCGCGGGTTCACCGGCTCCACCGCCATGCTGAACACGAGCGCGGCCAAGGAGCTGAAGGCCTCCCCCGGCGGCACGCTGGCGCTCGCCACCCCCAAGGGCGGGACCGTGGACGTCAAGGTCATCGCGATCTTCGACGACTCGGCGCCGCTGCCCGCGATCACCGTGCCCGCCGACGGCTTCGCCACGTGGTTCGGCGCCATGAACGACGAGCAGGTGCTCGTCAACGCCAAGGACGGCGTCGGCGCCGTGGCGTCCAGGAAGGCCGTCGAGGCCGCGGCGCAGGCGTTCCCCGCCGCGAAGGTGCTCAGCTCCACCGAGATCCGCGGCCAGTTCGACGACATGCTCGACACCATGCTCATGGTGATCTCCGGGCTGCTCGGCCTGGCGATCCTCATCTCGCTGCTCGGCATCGCCAACACCCTCAGCCTGTCGGTGCACGAGCGCACCCGGGAGTCGGCGCTGCTGCGCGCCCTCGGCCTGACCCGGCCGCAGCTCCGGCGCATGCTGTCGCTGGAAGCGCTGATCATGGGCCTGATCGGGGCCATCGTCGGGGTCGTCCTCGGCGGGGCCTTCGGCTGGGCCGCCACGCAGACGCTCGTGGAGGACGTCCTGTTCCGCGTGCCCGTCACGCAGGTGCTGCTCTTCGTCGCCCTCTCCGGCCTCGCCGGCGTCCTCGCCGCCCTCCTCCCCGGCCGCCGCGCCTCCCGCGCCTCCATCGTCACCTCCCTCGCGAGCACCTGACCCGCGCGACGCGACACCGGCGGGGACGCCTCCCAGGAGTGCCGTCCCCGCCGGTGTCGTTCACGGTCTGAGCCCTTCATGCCGGGCGATGGGCCTGCCACTCGCCGGCCACCTCCTCCGGAGCGAGCAGGGGACGGATCGACAGTTCGCCCGTGAGACCGTCGATCACCGCGCACCCGCCTCCCGCGACCTCCGGGAGCACGGACGGGTCGTCGTTCTCCGAGCCTCTGGCCCAGGCGACGTATCCGCCGTCGAAGGCGTGCAGCCCCACCTCGGTGGCCTGGTCCGCGGGCAGCGGCCCATTGAAATACTCCTCGGCCAACGCCCGCACCAGCTCCACCGGCATCCCCCGCCCGCTCATGGTTCGCGCGGTCTCCTGTCCGGTCACAGTCGTCTCCCCCGGCGGTCGATCGCCACGCAGAAGACTCCGGTGACCGGGCCCGGCAGGGGGTCCACGGAGGCGCGCCCGCGTTGGCCGTCCACCCAGACGACCTCGCCCGCGCTGTTCAGGGCGTTCCAGGCGTGGGCGCCGCCGGAGGACCAGCGGGTGACCAGGACGGCCGCCGCGCCGTGCCCGCCCGAACGCAGCCGCCGCGCGACGGCCGTGTACGCCCGGCGGCCCTGCCCGACGTACTCGAACCGGTGCCCCAGCCACCGCTCGGCCCGCGCCACCCCGCCCACCTCCCCCGCCAGCGAGGGCCTGCCGAGCCGGTCGTACTCGGGCAGGCGCGCCGCGGCCACGACCGGCTCGCCGTGCCAGGTGGAGATCACCGCCAGCGCGCAGTCCAGCGCGTTGGTGGCCCGGAACGGATCCTCGGCAGGCCCTTCGCCGTTGACCAGCCGGATCCAGATGCCACGCGGATCGGGGAAACGCGCCCCCTCAGGCACGGCCTGACACAGGTCGCGCTGCAGCTCGGGATCGGGCCAGACGAGCCCTCCCGGGGTGCCGTACGGCCTGCTCGCGTCCAGCCTGACCGGACGCTCCCGCGTGTCGAACCAGTCATCCTCGGGCCCCCGCCACCCCGGCGCGGCCGGCCACTCAAGGGTCGTCACGTCAGAGGCCGGTGGCACGGCGGGCGGCTGCGCCTCTGCCGGCGGCGGGGCCGCCTCCGGCCGGAACGACGGCGTCCGTGGCTCCCCCGGAGCTCCGCCGGACCGGCGTGTCTCCGTCCCGGTCCGAAATGAGGGCGTCCCCGACCGCCGGGGCACCCCTCCGGCCCGGCCGGCCGGTCCCCCATCGGTGCGCGGCGCGTCCGGCCGCGCCGACGGTGGATCAACGTGAGGCGGACGCCACTCGGCCGCCGATGTCTCGGCCGCCCGTTCGTAGTCGCGCCAGCGGACGCCGTCGGCGGTGACGACGGGGTTGTACCCCGTCCGTGCCGCGCGCCGCGACACCCCTGCCCGCGACGGCACGACGTTATCGGTCCCGGTCATGTGTTCCCCCGTGTGTATGGCCGGACGACGCCGATCGTAGGCGGCGGCACCCGCGAAGAACCGCCGATTCACCGCCCAACCTGGAACCACGGGTCAGCCGTGACCAGCACCACCCCAGAACTCCGGGCCTACGGCGGGGGCGTCCTCGGTCCCGCGCGGCGAGAAGCGGCTACTTCACGGTTATGAGGATGGAGTGCCAGCCGGCCGCGCCATCGGGGATCACGGGGGCGTAGTCGGGGGTCTGGGTGTAGCCGGTGGCGTCGGTGGCGCGGACTTCGATGGTGTGGTCGCCGGGGGTGGCGGTCCAGCCGTCCAGGACCCACTGCCGCCAGGTGTCGATGCCGGGGACGTCCGCCAGGCGGGCCTGCCGCCAGGGGCCCTTGTCGACGCGTACCTCCACGGCGTCGATGCCCTTGTGCTGGGCCCAGGCCACGCCCGCGATGGGGGTGGGGCCGGGCGGGACGGTCGAGCCGCCGCGAGGGAGGTCGATCCGGGACTGGGTCTTGATGGGGCCCTTGGCCGCCCAGCCGCGTTCGGTCCAGTACGCCTCGTCGCGGTCGTAGCGGGTCACCTTGATCTCGGTGATCCACTTGGTCGCCGACACGTACCCGTAGAGGCCGGGGACGACCTGGCGGACGGGGAATCCATGGGAAAGAGGCAGCGCCTCGCCGTTCATGCCCACGGCGAGCAGCGCGTCGCGGCCGTCCATGACGACGTCCACGGGCGTGCCGGACGTCCAGCCGTCGGAGGACGTGGACAGCAGCATGTCGGCCCCGGACCGCAGGCCGGCCTCGCGCAGCAGGGCGGAGAGGCTCGCGCCGAGCCAGCGGGCGTTGCCGACGTACTGGCCGCCGACGTCGTTGGACACGCAGGTCAGCGTGACGTCGGCCTCGGTGAGCGGCCGTCGTACGAGCTGGTCGAAGGTGATCTCGACCGGCCGGTCCACCATGCCGTGGATCTTCAGCTTCCAGGTCTTGGGATCCACCTGGGGGAGGATCAGCGCGGTGTCGACGCGGTAGAAGTCCCGGTTGGGGGTGACGAAGGGGCCGAGGTCCCTGAGGCGGAGGTCGGCGCCCGCGGGGATGGGCGGGAGGGCCTTGGCGGGCCTGGGCAGCGCGACCTCGGCCCGCGCCGTGCCGACGTCGAGCCGCCCGCCGAGGGCCCGCCCCGCGAGCCCTCCGACCCCGGCCACGACCACGCCGGCGGCGACACCCGTGAGCAGCCCGCGCCGGTCGAACCGGGCCGGCTCACCCCCGGCCCGCATGACGACGGGCCGCACCTCGGCAGGCCGCACTTCAGCGGGGCGGTCTTCGGTCCGCACGTCGGCGAGAGGCTCCGCCATCCGCACGCCGGCGGGGCGCGTTTCCGTGCCGTCCGGTGCGGGTGGGGGCTCGTCGTGGTGGGGGGCGGCGAAGCCGTCCGGCCAGGTGCGGTGGGTGAGCAGGCGGAGGGACCAGGCGCCCGCGGCGGCGCCGAGGAGGGAGGGGAGGACGTCGAGGGGGGCGGCGTCGGGGCGGGTGGCCGCGGCGGCGGCGCCGAGCGCGCCGAAGGCCAGGAGGCCGGCGCCCGCCCAGCCCGGCCGGGTGCGCGCCAGCAGGCCGAGTCCGGCCGCGACGAGTGCGAGGACGACCATGATGCCGCCGATGAGCACGATCTTGTCGGCTGCCCCGAACGTCCTGATCGCCCAGTCCTTCACGGCCTGCGGCGTGTGGTCCACCGTGGCGTCGCCGACCGCGATGACCGGCGCGGCCTTGGGGCTGACCAGCCCGGCGACGAGCTGTCCGACGCCGAGGGCCACGGCGCCCGCCACCAGGCCGAGCAGCGCGGCGGCCCACGCGTCCGCGCGCGACCCCGTTCCCTTTTCCGTCACACAGCGAACGCTACGCCCGAACAGGCCCGCGGATTCTTACGCCCTGGTTACGGGACCCTGGGCGCCGAGCAGCTCGTGCAGGACGGGCACGAGCGCGCGGAACGCCCGGCCCCGGTGGCTGATGGCGTCCTTCTCCGCGGCGGACAGCTCGGCGGTGGTGCGGGTCTCCCCGTCGGGCACGAAGATCGGGTCGTATCCGAACCCGTTCGTGCCGCGCGAGGAGTGGATCACCGCGCCGGGCAGGACGCCCTCGACGACGCGCTCCGCGCCGGAGGGCAGGGCCGCGGCGGCGGCGCAGGCGAAGTGCGCGGCCCTGCGCCCGTCCGGGACGTCGGAGACCTGGGCGAGCAGGAGCCGCAGGTTGGCGGCGTCGTCGCCGTGGGACCCCGACCAGCGGGCGGAGAACACCCCCGGCATGCCGTTCAGCGCGTCGACGCAGAGGCCGGAGTCGTCGGCGACGGCGGGCAGCCCGCTGGCCGAGGCGACGGCGTGCGCCTTGAGCAGCGCGTTCTCGGCGAAGGTGAGGCCGGTCTCGGCGACCTCGCCGATCTCGGGGAACTCTTCGAGGCCGACCAGCTCGATCTTCTCGTCGGCCTCGGCGAGGATGCGGCGCAGTTCGCGGATCTTGCCCTGGTTGCGTGTGGCGAGCACGACGCGGGCGACGGCGCTCACGCCAGGGCCTGCCGCTGGAGCGTGGTGAGCTCGGCGCAGCCGGCCACGGCGAGGTCGAGCAGGCCGTCGAGCGCGGCGCGGTCGAAGGGGACGCCCTCGGCGGTGCCCTGGACCTCGACGAAGTCGCCGGCGCCGGTCATGACGACGTTCATGTCGGTCTCGGCGGCGACGTCCTCGGTGTAGCACAGGTCGAGCAGGGAGGTCTGGCCGACGACGCCGACGGAGACCGCGGCGACCGAGGTGACGAGCGGCTCGCCGGGGCACAGCTTGCGCGCGCGCATCCAGGCGACGGCGTCGGCGAGCGCGACGTAGGCCCCGGTGATGGCGGCGGTGCGCGTGCCGCCGTCGGCCTGCAGGACGTCGCAGTCGAGCACGATGGAGTTCTCGCCGAGGGCCTTGTAGTCGACGCAGGCGCGCAGGGACCGGCCGATGAGCCGGGAGATCTCGTGCGTGCGCCCGCCGATCTTGCCGCGCACGGACTCGCGGTCGCTGCGGGTGTTGGTGGACCGGGGCAGCATGGCGTACTCGGCGGTGATCCAGCCGAGGCCGCTGCCCCTGCGCCACCGCGGCACGCTGTCCTGCACCGAGGCGGCGCACAGCACCTTGGTGCGCCCGAACTCCACGAGGACGGAACCCTCGGCGTGGGCCAGCCAGTCACGGGTGATGGTGACGGGCCGGAGCTGGTCGGGCCTACGCCCGTCTTCACGTGCCATGAGGCTCACCTTAGGTCATACACGGCCCCGCTCCGCGCCAGTTCCATGGCGCCGCCGAACCCGGCGCCGGAGGCGTCGGCGAGCACGTCCGCGGGGTCGTACCAGGGCACCAGGTGGGTGAGGACGAGCGTGTCCACGCCCGCGCGTGCGGCGTGCTCGGCCGCCTGCCTGCCGCTCAGGTGCAGGCCCTCGGGGTTGCCCGGCCGGTCGCGGAAGGACGCCTCGCACAGCAGGAGGTCGGCCCCGGTGGCGAGCTCGACGAGCTCGGCGCTCTCGCCGGTGTCGGCGGAGTAGGCCACCGAGCGGCCGCCGTGGGAGACGCGGAAGCCGTAGGTCTCCACGGGGTGGTTCATCAGGGCGGCCGTCACCGCGAAGGGGCCGACCGTGAAAGAGCCGGGCGCGAGGGGCGTGAAGGCGAACGTGGTGTCGAGGGCCGGTTCGTCGTCCATGCCGTAGGCGGCGGCGAGGCGGCGCGGCGCGGCGGAGGGGGCGTGGACGGGGACGCGCGGCCGCGGGCCGTCCGGGGAGTAGGCGCGCACGACGTGGTAGGAGCACATGTCCAGGCAGTGGTCGGCGTGCAGGTGCGACAGGCAGATGGCGTCGACGTCGTACAGGCCGATGTGGCGCTGCAGGGCCCCGAGGGAGCCGTTGCCGAAGTCGATCAGCATGCGGAAGCCCTCGGCCTCCAGCAGATAGCAGGACGCGGGGCTGTCCGGGCCTGGAAAGCTTCCCGAGCATCCGACGATCGTCAGCTTCACGGCCTTCTCCTCACCTCGCTGGCTGGACTCGCTGATTCGCCGGACTCGCCCGCCGGGGCCCCGGCCGCGGCGGCTATCCGGGTTGGCCGGGCGCGGCGAGGGCCTCCTCGCCCAGCGCCTCGCCGACCGGGGCGCGCTCCACGTCCGCGATCTCGGGGCCGAGGAACCGCCGCCCCAGCTCGGCGAACAGGGCGCCGTCGCCGGTGGCGCGGAACCTGTGCCGGGGAGTGCGGCCGTTGCCCTGGCTGGTCATCCCGCGGTCGTGGAGGACGCGGAAGACGTCCTTGGCGGTCTCGTCGGCGCTGGACACCAGCGTCACGCCCTCGCCCATGACGTAGGAGATGGCGCCGGCGAGCAGCGGGTAGTGGGTGCAGCCGAGGATCAGCGTGTCGCACCCCTCCTCGATCACCGGCCGGAGGTAGGCGCGGGCGACCTCGATGAGCTCCTCGCTCATCGTCTCGCCGCGCTCCACGAACTCCACCAGGCGGGGGGCGGCCACGCCGGTGAGCCGGACGTCCGGGGCCGCGGCGAACGCGTCGTTGTAGGCCATGGAGTCGATGGTGGCCCGGGTGGCGATCACGCCGACGCGGCCGTTCCTGGTGGCCCGCGCGGCCCGGCGCGTGGCGGGCTGGATCACCTCGACGACGGGGACGTCGTAGCGTTCCCTGGCGTCCCTGAGCACGGCCGCGCTGGCGCTGTTACAGGCGATGACCAGCATCTTCACGTTGTGCTCGACGAGGTGGTCCATCACCTGCAGCGCGTAGGCGCGCACCTCGGCGATGCGCTTGGGCCCGTACGGCTGGCGCGCGGTGTCGGCGACGTAGAGGATCGGCTCGGCGGGGAGCTGGTCGATGATCGCGCGCGCGACGGTGAGGCCGCCGACACCGCTGTCGAAGATCCCGATGGCGGGCTCATCGTGACCGATGTCCTCGCCGGAGGACTCCGTGACGCTGACCCACGGCGCGTGGGCGACGCTCCCTATGTCCGACATGTTTCCCAAGGTTAAGGGACCATGGTCAATCGCTCGCGGTAAGAATGCTCACACCGCGGTAATCGTCCTCGATGATCGGCGGGATCACGTGGCGTCGCCCCGGCCGAGGCGGGCGAGCTGGCGCGACTGCGCGACCAGGTTGCCCGCCGCGTCCCAGACCTCGACGTCCTCGTCGAACCATCCGTCCCTGATCAGCCGGCCGGAGCCGATGAGCGTGAGCCAGCCGGGCGCGGGCAGGGCGCGCAGGTGCCAGGTGAGCTCGACGGTCGGCGACCAGCCGCGGGCGCCCGCGGAGAAGGCGACCGGCGGCAGGGCGTCCACCGCGAGGGCGAGGACGAAGGGGTCGGGGTCCTGGGGCTCGGCCAGGCGGAAGTAGGCGCGCGACTCGGGCCGCCCGGTGGGCGCGCCGGTGAACCAGCCGACGGTGGGCGGGTCGTAGCGCAGCTCCATGCGCTCGCTCAGCGTCATGCCGGACTCGGGCCGGGGGTCGGGCAGCGCCACGCACTCCTCGACGGGCGGCATGGCGACCGCGGGGGTCGCCGACCACGCGGCGGGGGCGCCGTCCAGGGCGGCGGTGGTGACGAGCGTGTCGAGGCAGGCGTCGCCGTCGCGGACGAGGGTGGCGCGGGTGACGGTGGTGGTCCTGCCGGTCTTGAGCGGCTCCAGCACGACGCGGGCGGGGCCGGGGAGCGCGGCCTTGAGGAACTGGGCGGAGGTCGAGACGGGGTGGGGGTGCGGCGAGGCGTCGGCGACCGCGCGCAGGAGCGTGGCCATCAGGTAGCCGCCGTTGAGGGGGCCGCCGATGGAGTAGCCGGGATCGAGGCACACGTCGTAGGTGGTCTCGTCGACCCGGATGGCCTGCGTCGCCTCGTCGAACTTGGTCATGGGCTCCCCGTGTTCCCTACCGAATGTTGTTCTGGGCGTCCTCACTCTAGCGGGGCGCCCGGCCACGGCGAGGGGAAGGACTCCAGGGCGACTTCCGAAAAAACGCTACTTATCCGACAGAAAGCGTCTTGCAAGTCGCTCGCTACCGGGACGATCTACTCTCATGACGCAATCCCGTGAGACAGCGAGAGTGGACCATGCCTGATCAACCGCAGCCGCCATATCCTTTCAACCAGGATCCCGACGTGACGGTGCACTACCGGACGCCCGGCTCCGGCCCCACCCCGGCTGCGTACGACCAGCAGTACGGCGCGGGCCCGGCGCAGGGCGGCCACGCCCCGCAAGGTGGCTATTCCCCGCAGGGTGGCTATTCCCCGCAAGGTGGCCATGCCCCGCAGCCCGGCGCCCAGGGCGGGTACGGCCAGCCCGGGTACACCCAGCCGTATGGTTCCACGCCCTCCCACCAGGGCGGATACGACCAGGCGTACGGGTACGGCGCCGCGCCCGCCGCCCAGCCCGGCTGGCAGGGCGGCGAGCTCGGGCCTCCCATGGCGCCGCCCCCCACGGCGCGGAAGCGGCGTGGCGGCTGGGTTTTCGCGGTGATCGCGGCCGTCGTGGTGGCCTTGATCGGCGGTGGCGGCGTGTACGCCATGAACCTGCTCAGCGGCGGCGGCGCCCAGCCCGAGGACGTGCTGCCCGGCGACTCCCTGGTGTACGTGCGCGTCGACCTCGACCCGTCCGCGACCCAGAAGCTGGCGCTGTTCAACCTGGCCAGGAAGTTCCCCGCGACGCGGGACAGCTTCTCCGGGGACGACCCGCGCAAGGCGCTGTTCGAGCTGCTGGGCAAGGGCGGCGCCGTCGACGGGGTGGACTACGCCCGTGACGTGCAGCCCTGGCTCGGCGACCGCGTGGGACTCGCGCTGCGGGCCCCGGCCGGCGGGTCGCAGGACGAGCCCGAGGTCGTGCTCGCCGTCCAGGTCACCGACGAGGCCGCCGCGCGCGCCGGCATCGCCAAGCTCGACAAGGGCAAGGACATGAGCGGCCTCGCCTTCCGCGAGGGTTACGCGATCATGGCCAAGACCCAGCAGGCGGCCGACCGGTACGCCGCCGGGTCGGCGCTGTCGTCCAACGCGAACTTCGCCGCCGACCTCGAACGCCTCGGCGAGCCCGGCGTGCTCTCGTTCTGGGGTGACATGGGCAGGATCTCCAAGCTGGTCCCGTCGGGCGACCGTGAGGCGCTCGGCCTGGTCCAGAACATGCGCGTCGCCGGCGCCCTGCGCTTCGACAGCGCCTACGCCGAGCTGACGGCCGTCTCCAGCGGCGGCCCCGCCTCCTCCCCCGGCGAGCCGGGCCGGATCGCCGACCTGCCCGCCTCCACGGTCGGCGCGCTGTCGATCTCCGGGCTCGGCGACATGGTCGCCAAGCAGTGGCCGACGCTGCAGAAGAGCCTGGAGTCCGCCGCGGGCTCCCAGGGCGGCGACTTCGTGGGCATGGTGCGCCAGGCCTACGGCATCTCCCTGCCCGACGACGTGGTGACGCTGCTCGGCAAGAACCTCACCGTCGCCGTCGACGAGCAGGGCCTGGACGGCGACCTCCCGAACGTCGGCGCGGTGCTCACCACCGACGCGGCCAAGGCCAAGGAGATCGTCGGCCGGCTGGAGCAGGCCGTCGCGGCCTCGGGCACCACCACGCCGCAGATCGCCAAGGTCGAGGCGGACGGGCGGCTCGTGCTGGCCAGCACGCAGGACTACGCGGCCAAGCTGGGCCAGGACGGCACGCTCGGCGACAGCGAGACCTTCAGGACGGCCGTCCCCGACGCGGACTCGGCGACCACCGCCTTCTACGTCGACCTGGACAAGATCGAGAAGTACTACCTGAACTCGCTGCAGGGCGACGAGCGGGCGAGCCTGCAGACGCTGAAGGCCGTGGGCATCAGCGGCAGGCAGTCCGGCGACACCGGCAGCTTCAGCCTGCGGGTGCTGTTCAACTGACCCGGCGCCGGGGCACGCACGGCGAAGGGCCGCCACCCGGACGGGTGGCGGCCCTTGACGTCTCTCGCGGGGACCATGCCTCTCACGGTGATGGAAACCCGGGCCCCGCGTCTCTCGCGGCAGGGGACCCCAGCCCCCTACGCCCAGAGCTGGCCCTCCAGACGGTCCTCCGCCTCGTTCAGGGTGCCCTCGTAGGCGCCCGTGGACAGGTACTTCCAGCCGCCGTCGGCCACGATGAACGCGATGTCGGCGCGCTCCCCGGCCTTCACCGCCTTGGCCGCCATGCCGAGCGCCGCGTGCAGCGCGCAGCCGGTGGAGATGCCGGCGAAGATGCCCTCGGCGGCGAGCAGCTCGCGCGTGCGCCGCAGGGCGTCGGCGGAGGTCACCGAGAACCGGGTGGTGAGGACGTCGGCGTCGTAGATCTCGGGGATGAACCCCTCGTCCACGTTGCGCAGGCCGTACACCAGTTCGCCGTACCGGGGCTCGGCGGCGACGATCTGGACACCGGGCACCCGCTCGCGCAGGAACCGCCCGACCCCCATGAGCGTGCCGGTGGTGCCGAGCCCGGCCACGAAGTGGGTGATGGACGGCAGGTCCTCCAGCAGCTCCGGGCCGGTGGACTCGTAGTGGGAACGCCAGTTGGCCGGGTTGCCGTACTGGTACAGCATCACCCAGGAGGGATTCTCCTTGGCGAGCCCCTTGGCGACGCGCACGGCCTCGTTGGAACCGCCCGCCGCCGGCGAGGAGATGATCTGGGCGCCCCACATGCGCAGAAGCTGGCGGCGCTCCTCGGAGGTGTTCTCCGGCATGACGCAGATCAGCTTGTAGCCCTTGAGCCGGGCCGACATGGCCAGCGAGATGCCGGTGTTGCCCGAGGTGGGCTCCAGGATCGTGCAGCCGGGGGTGAGCAGGCCGTCCTTCTCGGCCTGCTCGATCATCCACAGCGCCGGGCGGTCCTTGACCGAGCCGGTCGGGTTGCGGTCCTCCAGCTTCGCCCACACCCGGACCTCGGGTGACGGGGACAGGCGCGGCAGGCCCACCAGCGGGGTGCGTCCGACCGATTCGATCAGCGAGTCGAAGCGCATGGCTAGCGCGCGCCGCCGGCCACGGCGGGCAGCACGGTCACGGTGTCGCCGTCGGACACCGGGGTGTCGAGACCGCCGAGGAACCGGACGTCCTCGTCGTTGAGGTAGACGTTGACGAAGCGCCGCAGCCCGGAGTCGTCGACGATGCGCTCCTTGATGCCGGGGTGGCGGGACTCAAGGTCGCCGAGCAGGTCGGACAGCGTCGCACCGGCGCCGGTGACGGACTTCTCGCCGCCGGTGTAGGTGCGGAGGATGGTCGGAATGCGAACCTCGATGGCCATCGCGGGTCATTCTCCTTGGTTCAGTGGTCGTGACGGGGCGCTCCAACGGGTGCGAACACGCGCTGGCGGGGCGGGATTCCTGAGTTCGGGACGCTATCGGGAGACGATCAGGAACAGTCGTAGACCACGGCACAGGGAGTGTGGCCGAAAAGGTGCGTCCGCACGGGCGACGAATGCCCGGGGCGCACCCCGGCGCTCCCGAAATCCGGGTCAATCGTCAGCATGTTCCCAACTCTACAGCGTCCGGTGATCCGGGCGATGGCAGCCCGTGACCATCGCGGACGCCTCCCCGGACATCAGGACGGAACGATCGTGACCTCTTCTTCGGTCACCACTCCGTCCAGGATCCGATAGGACCGGAACTGCGCCTCGCCGGCGTCCGCGGTGGACACGAGCACGTAGTGGGCGTTCGGCTCCGAGGCGTAGGAGACGTCCGTGCGCGAGGGGTAGGCCTCGGTCGCGGTGTGGGAGTGGTAGACGACCACGGGCTCCTCGTCGCGGTCGTCCATCTCACGCCAGACGCGGAACTGCTCCATGGAGTCGAAACGGTAGAAGGTGGGCGAGCGCTCGGCGTTCTCCATGGGGATGAAACGCTCCGGGCGGTCGGAGCCGACCGGCCCGGCGATCACTCCGCACGCCTCGTCCGGATGATCGGCCCGCGCGTGGGCGATGATCTTGTCGACCAGCTCCCGTGAGATCGTCAGCATGTCTGGAAGTTACCAAAGCGCCCGGACCAGTGTGTCCTGCAGGTAGGTCAGCCAGTCGTAGGTGACGTACGCCGGGTACCGCGGGTCGTCCTCGGCCATGTCGGCCAGTTCCTCGTGGATCTCCTCGGTGACCTCCAGGCGCACGCCGAGCGCGAGCCGGACGTCGTTCAGCGCGCGCAGCCACGCCTGCCCCTGCTCCTGGGTGAGACGGACCTCACCCTGCTCGGCGGTCTCCAGCAGGGTCTCGGCGTCGGCGCGCTTGCCCTCGCGCAGCGTGGCCTCGGTGTAGCGGCGGAACTCGGCCGCGGCCTTCTCGTCGTCGGCGTACGCCGAGGGGAACAGCCGGGCGAGCACGGGGTCGGAGGGCTCCTCGGCCGCGCCGATGCCGAGCGCGCGCTCCAGCGGATCCTGGCCGGTCGCGCCCGGCTCCACCAGCCCGAGGACCTGCGACACCAGCGAGCGCAGGATCGAGGCCTCCCCCGCGTCCAGCGCGATCGTCACGCCGCCGTCCCGCCCGGCGGTGAAGCCCACGCTCACGCCGAGTCCCGCTGGACGGTGGCCCACAGGCCGTAGGAGTGCAGGATCTGCACGTCGCGTTCCATCTCCTCACGGGTGCCGCTGGCCACGACCGCCCTTCCCTTGTGATGCACGTCGAGCATGAGCTTCTCGGCCTTCTCGCGGGGATAGCCGAAGACGGTCTGGAAGACGTAGGTCACGTAGGACATCAGGTTGACCGGGTCGTTCCAGACGATCGTCAGCCAGGGGAGATCGGGCCGGACGTCCATCGACGGACGTTCGACCTCAGCCGGCGCGGTACTACCCACACTCCCATCCTGCCCTAACCCGGTCGTAGTCTTCGACTTGTGAAGATGGGCATGAGCAGCGCGTTGCTTACCGATCACTATGAGCTGACGATGGTGCAGGCGGCGCTCGCCGGCGGCACGGCCCATCGGCGCTCGGTCTTCGAGGTCTTCGCCCGCCATCTGCCCGGGGGGCGCAGGTACGGCGTCGTGGCCGGCACCGGCCGCCTGCTCGACCTCCTGGCCGACTACCGCTTCGGCGACGCCGAACTCGCCTACCTGCGCGAGAACGGGGTCGTGGACGACCGGACGCTGGACTTCCTCGCCTCCTACCGGTTCTCCGGCGACATCCGCGGCTACCCGGAGGGCGAGTGCTACTTCCCCGGCTCGCCGATCATGGTCGTGGAGTCCACGTTCGCCGAGGCCGTGCTGCTGGAGACGCTGATCCTCTCGGTGCTCAACCACGACTCGGCGGTCGCCTCCGCGGCCTCGCGCATGGCGCACGCGGCGGGCGGGCGGCCGCTCATCGAGATGGGCTCGCGGCGCACCCACGAGGTCGCGGCCGTCTCGGCGGCCAGGGCCGCCCACATCGCCGGTTTCTCCTCCACCTCCAACCTGATGGCCGGGCGCCTGTACGGGGTGCCGACCGCCGGCACCGCCGCGCACGCCTTCACCCTGCTGCACGACTCCGAGTACGACGCCTTCCAGGCGCAGATCGACTCCCTCGGCCCCGAGACCACGCTCCTGGTCGACACCTACGATGTCGCCAAGGCGGTGCGCACGGCGGTGGAGCTGGCCGGGCCCCGGCTCGGGGCGGTCCGCATCGACTCCGGCGACCTGGCCGTGGCCGCGCAGGAGGTGCGGCAGATGCTGGACGCGCTCGGCGCCACCACCACCCGCATCGTCGTCACCAGCGACCTGGACGAGTACGCCATCGCCGCGCTCGCCGCCGCGCCCGTCGACGGGTACGGCGTCGGCACCTCGGTCGTCACCGGTTCCGGAGTGCCGACCGCCGCCATGGTCTACAAGCTCGTCGCCCGCGAGGACGCCGAGGGGGTGCTCCGTCCTGTGGCCAAGAAGTCGGTCGGCAAGCCGAGCAAGGGCGGCAGGAAGGAGGCCTTCCGCGCGCTGCGGGACGGCGTCGCGACCGCCGAGCTGATCACCACCTCGCCCGGCGCGCCCGCGCCCGCGCAGGCGCGCCCGCTGCTGCGCGACCTGGTCCGCGGCGGCGAGATCGTGGGACGCGAGCCGCTGGCCGCCGCGCGCGAGCGCCACCTGGCCTCCACCGCCGAGCTGCCCGTCCCGGCCCGCCAGCTCTCCCACGGCGACCCGGTGATCCCCACGGTGTTCTCATGAGTGCCTCGGGGGGCCGGTGCGGCCCTTCGCGCGCTCCCGGCTTCTCCCCCAATCCCCTTGAAGGCCTGGCGCGAGGGCGTCCGGCCGCGTGAGTGAGGCGATTCCCGATGAAGACCAGCCTGGTGATCGTGGACGTGCAGAACGACTTCTGCGAGGGCGGCAGCCTGGCCGTGGCGGGCGGCGCGGGCGTGGCGGCGGCGATCGGGCCGCACGCCGCCGCCGGCTCCTACGACCACGTGGTGGCCACCCGTGACTACCACGTCGATCCCGGCGGCCACTTCTCCGCCCGCCCCGACTACGTCGAGAGCTGGCCCGCCCACTGCGTCGTCGGCACCCCGGGCGCCGCGTTCCACCCCGCGCTGGACACCTCGGCGGTCGAGGAGGTCTTCAGCAAGGGCAGGGACAGCGCGGCCTACAGCGGCTTCGAGGGGTGCGGCGAGGACGGCGCCGGGCTGGCCGGCTGGCTGCGGGCGCGGGGCGTCGAGGCGGTGGACGTGGTGGGCATCGCCACCGACCACTGTGTGCGCGCCACCGCCCTGGACGCCGCCGCGAACGGCTTCACCGTCCGTGTGCTGCTCGACCTCACCGCCGGGGTGTCCCCCGCGACGACCGAGACCGCGCTCGCCCAGATGAGGGCGGCGGGCGTGACCCTCGTCGGCACGCCGGTCCTCGGAACGCCCTGAGCCTCGGGACCGGCCGGGACCCCCTCGGCCGGCGCGACGCTCAGGCCCTCGGACCTAGCGGGAGCGCTGGGTCGCCCACTTGCGGATGGTCTCGATGCGCTGGCGGATCTGCTCGGCGGTGGCCTGGGCGACCGGGGGGCCGCCGCAGGCCCGGCGCAGCTCGGCGTGGATGACGCCGTGCGGCTGGGCGGTGCGGTGGTTCCAGGCGCCGACCAGGCCGTTGAGCTCCTTGCGCAGGGCCGCGATCTCCTCGTGCGGGCTCAGCGCGGGCTCGGGGCGGGGGTCCGCGGCCTTGCGCCGCTTGGCCGCCTGCTGGTCGGCCTGGTGCTTGCGCAGCAGGACCGCGACCTGGTCGGGCTCCAGCAGGCCGGGCAGGCCGAGGAAGTCCTCCTCCTCGGGGGAGCCGGGCTCGGCCGCCGTGCCGAACTCGCCGCCGTCGAACAGCACCCGGTCGAACGTGGCCGACGCCTCGACGGTCTCGAACGGCAGCTCGTCCCCGAGGACGTCAGGGTTGTCCTTCTTCTGCCGGGCCTCGTCGACCAGGAAGTCGTCGAGGCCGTCCTCGGGCGGCTTGCGGTCCAGGACGTGGTCGCGCTGGGCCTCCATCTCGCCGGCCAGCCCCATGAGGGTGGGCACGGAGGGCAGGAACACCGAGGCCGTCTCGCCCCGGCGGCGGACCCGGACGAAGCGCCCCACGGCCTGGGCGAAGAACAGCGGCGTGGACACGCTGGTGGCGTAGACGCCGACCGCGAGCCGGGGGATGTCCACGCCTTCGGAGACCATGCGGACCGCGACCAGCCAGCGCTCCTCTGAGGCGCTGAACTGCTTGATCTTGTCGGAGGCGCCGGGGTCGTCGGAGAGGACCACGGTCGCGCCCTGGCCGGTGATGGCCCGCAGCAGCTTGGCGTACGCGCGGGCGGCCTCGTGGTCGGAGGCGATGACCATGGCCCCGGCGTCGGGCACGCCCCGGCGGACCTCGGTGAGCCGGCGGTCGGCCGCGCGCAGGACCTGGGTGATCCAGTCGCCCTTGGCGTCGAGCGCGGCCCGCCAGGCCTGGCCGAGCTGGTCCTTGGTCAGCGGCGTGCCGAGGGTGGCGGTGATCTCGTCGCCCGCCCGGGTGCGCCAGCGCATCTCGCCGGCGTAGGCGAGGAAGATGACCGGGCGGACGACGCCGTCGGCCAGCGCGGGCGCGTAGCCGTAGTCGTAGTCGGAGACGCTGCGGCGGACCCCCTCGCCGTCCTCGGCGTAGGTGACGAACGGGATGGGGTTGGTGTCGGAGCGGAACGGGGTGCCGGTGAGGGCGAGCCGCCGGGCGGCGGGCTCGAACGCCTCGCGCACCCCGTCGCCCCAGGACTTCGCGTCGCCGGCGTGGTGGATCTCGTCGAAGATCACCAGGGTCCTGCGGTACTCGGTGCGCGAGCGGTGCAGCGCGGGGTGCATCGAGACCTGGGCGTAGGTGACCGCGACGCCGGTGTAGTCGCGGGAGGTGGCGCCCTGGCTGTTCTTGAACTCCGGATCGATGGCGATGCCCACCCGGCCCGCGGCGTCGGCCCACTGGCGCTTGAGGTGCTCGGTGGGGGTGACGATCGTCACCCGCTGCACCACCCCGCGGGCGAGCAGCTCGCTGGCGATGCGCAGGGCGTAGGTGGTCTTGCCGGCGCCGGGGGTGGCCACCGTGAGGAAGTCACGGGGCTCGCGGCGGAAGTAGAGGTCGAATGCCTCCTGCTGCCAGGCGCGCAGCTTGGGCGCGGTGCCCCAGGCGGCGCGGTCGGGATAGGAGGGTGACAGGTGGGACGCGGCGAACGAGCTCACCCCGCCCTCCTTCCCGGACGGTCCCGGCGGGCCGGGCCCTCGTCGATCACATCGTCACGCTCGTGTCTGTCCCTCACAGTGAAGTCACCATAGCCGGGCCGACGGACAAACGCGCCGACGCCCGGGGAATCCCGGCCGGCGCGCCCGGCCTCCGTGAGATCGCCGGCGCCGCCCTTCCCGCCCTTCACACCGGCCGTGACCAGGGCATCCGGCGCTACCGCAGCCCGTTGACCACGGCGTCGATCTCGGCGCGCCGCCGGGGGCCGTCCGGCTGCGCGAGGCCGACGACGACCACGCTCCTGCCGTCCTTGGTGAGAAGCGTCACGCGCAGGTACGACGGCCGGTTGACGACGTCGGTGTAGGTCGCGCGGAGCGCGCGCGAATGGCCGGTGTACCCGCCGACGCTGAGCCAGCGGTCGTCGACGACCTCGACCGTGTCCCCGTGCAGCAGCAGCCGCCCGTACAGGTCGGCGAGGCCGATCGCGGCGGCCCTCGGGCCGAGAGCGGCCACCGCGTCGCCCGCGTTCCCGGGCCTGGTCATGACGAGCGCGCCGTCGTCCACGCCCGCCACGGAGGTGAAGCCGGTCACGGGAGGGACCATCCGGGGGGTCCAGCCGCCGGGCAGGGGGTAGCGCACGCCCGCGACGGCGTCGGCGACCGCGGGCGGCGCCCCAGGCGAGCCCAGGGCGGTCACGGCGGTCGCGACGGCGCCCGCCACCAGCGCCGTGCCGAGGACCACCGCCACGGCCGGCACGGCCACGCGACGGGCCCACGAGGGCATCGCGACCCGCGACGGAGGCGCGGGCCTGCCGTACACGCGGGCCGAGGGTGGTAAGCCCTCCTCGTCCGGCGGGGGCCACACCGCATCGCCGTACGGCCGCCGTCCCGTGCGGTGTTCCTCCACGCCGCCTCCTCCCGGTGCACTGAGTATCGCCACCGGAGGCGCCCATCCGTCAACGCGCGCGGGCATTCCCGCGTGAACCGGCGCGGACGGGCGGGGCGGCGGAGGCGCGGTAGGCGGCCCACATCTCGCGCATCCGGACGGCCTGGCCCGCGGTGAACTGCGACATGCAGCGGTCGTGGGAGTAGTCCATGAAGTTGTGGAACGGGTCCTCCCCGTCACCCGGGCAGGTGTCCTTCTGGGCGGGGCAGCCCTGGGTGGGCATGGCCTCGGGCGGGGTGTCCTCGATGGAGTCCCCGGGCGGGGCGCAGCCGTTCTCGAAGGTGTGCAGCAGGCCGAACCAGTGGCCGATCTCGTGGACGGCCGTGTACCCCTTGGAGAAGTCGCGCAGGGAACCTCCGGGCAGACTGCGCCAGTCGATGACCACGCCGTCGTTGGCGGGCCTGTCGCCGTACCAGTGCGGGTAGGTCGCGTAGCCGAGCACCAGCTCGCCGAGCTGGGCGACGTACAGGTTGAGCGTCTCGGGGCCGCCCTTGCGCAGGCGCTGCTTCATGGCGGCCTCGCTGACCAGGGGACGGCGGAACCACAGGGGGTTGGCGGTGTGCGTCACGCCGCGCAGGTCGAACCTGATGCCGGTGTCCACGCCGCCGAGCCGCCCGCCGTACGCGGCGTTGAGCGTCTCGACCTGCGCCGTGATCGCGGCGGCGGGGACCTCCTGCCGCCCGTCGGTGACGACGTGGACCCACAGGGGAACGGAGGTGGGGGTGGGCTCGCGCCGGAGCCCGGGCCGCGCCGCGAGCCTGCGGCGCATGCCGTCGAGCATGCGGACGGCGTCGGCCTGCTCCAGCGGGTGGGGCTCGGCGCGGCGCGCGCCGGGCACGGCCAGACGGAAGCGGACGCAGGAGCGGCCCGTGTCCGCGCCGGCGGAGCCGGACAGGCCGCCCCGCGGGGCCGGGCCCGCGAAGGAAACCACGCACGCCAAAGCCACGGCCACCGCCCGCCGCACCATGCACTCCCCCGTCGTCGCAGGTCAGAGTGATGACGCTAGTCGCAGCGCGCACGATCGCCGGGGAGCAACACACCCCTGCCGGCGGCGCGGCGCGCGGGCCGCGCGGCGCGCTCAGGCGTCGGGCCCGCCGCCCTTCGGCAGCCCCTCGTAGATCTCTTTGCACTCGGGGCACACCGGGTACTTCTTCGGGTCGCGGCTCGGCACCCAGATTTTGCCGCAGAGCGCCCGGATCGGCACGCCGGTCACCAAGCTCTCGGTGATCTTGTTCTTGTCGGCGTAGTGCGAGAACCGCTCGTGGTCTCCTTCGTCACCATGCGAGAGGTTCGGCCGTACTTCGCTCTCTGGAAGGATCTTCGTGCTCACGAGACAAGAGTCTACGGGCGTGCCGGTACGGCCCGCGAAGCCGTCGGGCCGTACCGGGGCCGCGGGCTGTCAGCCGACGTGGACCGGCGCGCCCTCGGTCTTGCGACCGGCCCTGACGAACACGGCGAGCACGGCGGCCAGCACGGCGACCGCCACGCTGACGCCGAAGCCGAAGTGCATGCCGTCGAGGAAGGACAGATGGGCGGCCTGGGTCAGCGCGTCCGCGACCGGCTTGGGGGCGCCGGGGGGAACGGGCGCGACGCCGAGGGCGACCACGCTGCTCATCGCGTCGACCTGGCCGGGCGTGGTGGGGATCTTGACGGCGGCGAGATGGCCGGGCAGGACGTCCGCCACCTTGCCGGTGATGAGCGCGCCGAGCACGGCGGTGCCGAGCGAGCCGCCGACCTGCATGGCCGACTGCTGCATGCCCCCGGCGACGCCGCTGAGCCGCTCGGGCGCGTTGCCGACGATGACCTCGGTGGCGCCGACCATGACCGGCGACAGGCCGAAGGCGAGCAGCACGAAGGGGATCGCGGTGTCGACGTAGCCGGCGTCGATGCCGAGGCGGGAGAGCAGGAACATCGAGAAGGCGGTGATCACCATGCCCACGGCGATCGGGATCTTCGGCCCGAACCTGGTCAGCAGGGCGCCGGCGAGCGGCGAGGCGACGATCATCCCCGCGCTCATGGGGAGCATGCGCATGCCCGACTCCAGCGGGGACAGGCCGTGCACGCCCTGGAAGAAGAACGTGAGGAAGAACATCGCGCCGAACATCGAGAACGCCATGAGGACCATGAGCACCGTGCCGATGGTGACCGAGGCGCTGCTGAACAGGCTCAGCGGGAGCAGCGGCTCGGCGGCGCGGGTCTGCCAGAAGAGGAACGCCGCTCCCAGGACGACCGCCCCCGCGAGGAAGCCCAGGGTCTTGGCGTCGGACCACCCGTACTCCGGCGCCTTGATGATCGCCCACACCAGGCAGAACATGGCGCCGGACAGCAGCACCACCCCCGGAAGGTCGATCTTGGAGAGCGACTCGGCCCGGCTCTCCTTGATCACCCAGATGCCGACGATCAGCGCCACGACGCCGACGGGCACGTTGATGAAGAAGACCGACTGCCAGCTCACGTTCTCGACCAGCAGGCCGCCGACGATCGGGCCCGCCGCGCTCGACACGCCGATCGCGGCACCCCAGATGCCGATCGCCATGTTCAGCCTCTCGGCCGGGAACGCCGCGCGCAGCAGCGCGAGGGCGGCCGGCTGGAGCAGCGCGCCGAAGAGGCCCTGCAGCACGCGGAAGGTGATCAGCACGCCGACGGAGGAGCTGAGGCCGATCGCGAGCGAGGTCAGCGCGAAGCCGGCGATGCCCACGAGGAACACCGACTTGTGCCCGAACAGGTCGCCGAGCTTGCCCGCGGTGATGAGGAAGACGGCCAGAGCGAGCAGGTAGCCGCTGGTGACCCACTGGAGGTCGGAGAGCGACGCCCCCAGATCCTTGCCGATCACCGGGTTGGCGATGGCGACGACCGTGCCGTCGAGCATCACCATGATCACGCCGAGCGCGACGGCCAGCAAGGTCAGCCACGGATGGCCGTGGCCGCGGCGGGCGGGCGCGTCGCTGGGCGCCGCCAGCGCATGAGCCATGGAAGGGTCCCCCTGATTCGTTCAGTAGTCAACAAGCCGTAATTTATGGCAGTCAATGACAGATGACAAACGCTTTTATACGACAGATCATGACTTGTGGCAGTATATGAAGTGAACGTCTCGGAGGAGGTGTAGGGGTGGGTCTAAGGGAGCGGAAGAAGCACCAGACCCGGCGGGCGCTGCTCGACGCCGCGTTCGAGCTCTTCGCCGCACAAGGCTACGAGGCGACCACGATCGACCAGATAGCGGCCGCGGTCGACGTCTCGCCCCGCACCTTCTTCCGCTACTTCGGCGGCAAGGAGGACCTGGCCCTCGACTACACCGCCGAGTACGAGGAGCTGGTCACCTCGGCGCTCGCGGCGCGGCCGGAGGACGAGCCGCCGTTCCGGGCACTGGTCAACGCCTACCGCTCGTTCATCCACGAGATGCGGCGGACCGCGGGCGAGGACGCCGAGCGCTTCGTTTGCCGGCGGCTAGTGATCGAGCGCAACCCGCACCTGCTCACGGCCGGTCTCGCCCGGTTGACCGCCGTCGAGGCCAAGCTGACCGCGGAGATCGCGCGGCGCCAGGGCACCGACCCCGCCACCGACCCGCGCCCGCGGCTGCTGGTGGCCTTCGTCACCGCGGCGATCCGGGTGGGCTTCGAGTGCGACGCCGCCGCCCCCGCCACGCCGCCGGATCTCTTCGGCAACCTCGAACGCGCGCTGTCGCTCACCGAGGAGGCGCTGGACCCCTCCTGGTGTCAGTTCAGCTTGGGATCGTCCGGGCAGGTCGCCACGAAGGCCAGCTCCCCCGGCTGACGCCGCAGCACCGACCGCCACAGGTTCGCCGGGCGGGAGTCGAAGGTGTCGCCGGGCTCGGCCTCCACGACGTACCAGGAACCCTCGCGGATCTCGGCCTCCAGCTGACCCGCGGTCCACCCGGCGTACCCGGCGAAGATCCGCATCTGGGTGATCTCACCCGCCAGGATCTCCGGAGGCGCGTCCAGGTCCACGGTGCCGAGCTTGGAGACCGCCGAGCCCGCCGCGTGCAGCCTGCGCCATCCGAGGGGCTCCTGCCCGCTCGGCACCGAGGCCAGCGCGAGCGCGCTGTCGGTCTGCACCGGCCCGCCCTCGAACAGCACCGGGGGGCCGCTCACCAGTGGGTCCCACGAGGGGAGCACCTGGTTGACCGTGACATCGCTCGGCCGGTTGAGCATCACGCCGAGGGTCCCGCCGTCCTCGTCGTGTTCGAGGATCAGAACGACGCCGCGCCGGAAGTTCGGGTCGTCCAGCAGTGGCGTCGCCACCAGCAGCCCGCCGACGTAGATCGCCTCCGCCATGCATCCATCATGACGCGTGATGCCCCGAATGCGCGCCCGCCCCCGCCACTCCGCGCGCACTCGGCCTGCTCGCCCCCGGCATGTTACTTTAGGTAGGCGAACAGGCACTCTCCGTGTCAGATTCCCGACATGGCGGGCGCCCGTCCGCACAGCACACGGCAGTGAGCAAAGGGAGAGAGCCCACATGAACCGCCTCATCCTCGTGGCGCTCATGGCGGTGGGCGTGGCCGTGGGGGTCCCCGCCGCGCGCACCTCCCACGCCGCCGGCGTCGGCGACGACGACCGCGACCGCGACCGCGGCTCCCGCGTCGACGTCCGCGTCTCGCGAGTGCAGTGTCCCTCCGGCAAGGCCGAGGTCGTCATGACCGCCCCCCGCGACCACGGCACCGCCGAGTACTCCGTGTACCGCGGCGACACGCTGGTGCGCAACGGCCTGCTCTGGCCCGGCGTCCAGCGCACGATCTCGGTGTACGTCGAGCCGCGCTCCACCGAGCGCATCGGCGTCACCGTCGCCGGCGAGGGCACCCGGCGATACCAGGTCTGGTCGCGGTGCGACCTGCGGGAGCAGTCCTACGCCGAGTACCGCGAGTCGACCTACGCCGAGAGCTCCGGGGACGACGAGCGGAGCGACGGCGGGAGCCGCGCCGAGACCAGGCGGCCCTACCACTACAACCCGCTGATCCGCCCGTCCTACCGCGACCGCCTGCCCTACACCGGGCCGCCCGCCGACCTGTGGGGCAAGGTCGCCACGGCGGGAGGCTTGGTGGTCTTCGGCGTCATGCTCTGGTACGTGGGCCTGGTCTGGCCGCGGCGCGCGCCCGCCGAGCCGCTGCTGCGCCCCCGCCCGCCGCGGGCCCCGCGCCGCCGCGAGGGCCCGTGACCCGGCGGCGGCCCCGGCCCGCCCCTACGCCTCGGTGAAGCCGCGGGCCTTGCCGCCCGCGGACTCCCGCACCGCCGCCGCCACCGTGGTCGCGACGTCGGGGTGGAAGACGCTGGGGATGATGTAGTTCGGCCCGAGCTCCTCCACCGACACCACCTTGGCCAGGGCGTTGGCCGCGGCCAGCAGCATGGACTCGGTGACCGTGCGCGACTGGGCGTCCAGCAGGCCGCGGAAGACGCCGGGGAAGGCCAACACGTTGTTGATCTGGTTGGGGTAGTCGGAGCGGCCGGTGGCCACCACGGCCGCGTGCTCCCTGGCGTCGTCGGGCGAGACCTCGGGCTCGGGGTTGGCCAGCGCGAACACCACGGCCGACTCCGCCATCGTCGCGATGTCGTCGCCGGTGAGGATGCCCGGCGCCGAGACGCCGATGAAGACGTCCGCGCCCTTGATCGCCCCGCGCAGGTCGCCGCCGTACCCCTCGGCGTTGGTGTTCTCGGCGATCCAGCGCAGCGAGGCGTCCAGGTCGTCGCGGCCGAGGTGGACGGCGCCGAGGTAGTCGCAGACGATCACGTTGCGTGCCCCGGCGGCCAGCAGCAGGCGCAGCACGGCCGTGCCCGCCGCCCCCGCGCCCGCCAGCGTGATCCGGACGTCGGGCAGGGACTTGCCGACGACGCGCAGCGCGTTGGTCAGGGCGGCCAGCACGCAGATCGCGGTGCCGTGCTGGTCGTCGTGGAAGACCGGGATGTCCAGCAGCTCGCGCAGCCGACGCTCCACCTCGAAGCAGCGCGGCGCCGAGATGTCCTCCAGGTTGATGCCGCCGAAGCCGGGCGCGATGGCGCGGACGATCTCGACGATCGTGTCGACGTCCTGGGTGTCCAGGCAGATGGGCCAGGCGTCGATGCCGGCGAAGCGCTTGAACAGCGCGGCCTTGCCCTCCATGACGGGCAGCGCCGCCGCGGGCCCGATGTTGCCGAGGCCGAGCACCGCGGAGCCGTCGGTGACGACCGCGACCGTGTTGCGCTTGATCGTCAGACGGCGGGCGTCCTCGGGGTTGCGCGCGATGGCGAGGGAGACCCGCGCCACGCCGGGGGTGTAGGCCATCGACAGCTCGTCACGGGTGCGCAGCGGGACCTTGGACTGCATCTCGATCTTGCCGCCGAGGTGCATGAGGAAGGTGCGGTCGCTGACCTTGTGCAGGGCGACGCCCTCCACGGCCTCGAGCGCGTCGACGATGGCCTGCGCGTGCTCGGTGTCCTTGGCGGCACAGGTGACGTCGATGCGGAGCTTCTCGTGACCGGCGTTGGTCACGTCGAGGGCGGTGACCACGCCGCCCGCGTTCTCCACGGCGTGGGTGAGCTGGCTGACGGCCTTGCCGCCCGCCGGGACCTCGAGTCTGACGGTGATCGAGTAGGACACGCTCGGCACGGTGGCCACGGGAATCCGCTCCTTTGCGGTACTTCAGATCCGCGTGCTCGGGTGCCCGGGGACGTGCATCCGGCTCGCCTGCTCCCCTTGAAGGACATGAATCCGGGGGCTTCCATCGTGCCAGACGCGGCCGGGCGGTTCCGCCACGCCCGGCGCGCCGCCCGAGCCGTAGGGGTGACGGCTCGGGTGGTGACCGCTCAGAACAGGGCGCTCGCGAGGGCCCTGCGCGCCTTGGCCACCGAGGGGTCGTCCGGGGGCAGGGCGTCGAAGAGGCCGAGCAGGTGGCGGCGGGCACGGTCGCGGTCGTCGCCGGAGGTGCGGCGGACGAGCGCGACGAGCCGGTCGAACGCCTCGTCCACCTTGCCGCCGAGCACCTCGATGTCGGCCGCCTGCGTCTGGGCCTCCACGTCGGCGGGTTCCTCGGACGCACGGCGCAGGACGGCCGAGGGGTCCAGGCCCTGGGTGCGGCTGACCAGGCCGACGCCGGCCAGGCCGATCTTGGCGTCCGGGTCGGACGGGGAGCGGGCGAGCAGCCGCTCGTAGGCCGCGGCGGCGGCGTCCAGGTCGCCGTCCTCGACGGCCTTCTCGGCGGCGAGCAGGTCGGGGTCGACGGCGGGGGCCTGCGGCTCCTCACCCGCTTCCTCGCCGGGCGGGGGGAGGTACTGGGCGAGGGCGGCCATGAGCTGGTCGAGCCACTGGCGCACCTGGGCCTCGGGGAGCGCGCCCTGGAACCCGGTGACGGCCTGGCCCTGGAAGACGGCGAGGACGGTGGGGATGCTCTGCACCTGCAGGGCGCCGGCGATCTGGGGGTTCTGGTCGACGTCGACCTTGGCGAGCACCCAACGGCCCGCGGCCTCCGCGGCGAGCTTCTCGAGGATCGGGCTGAGCTGCTTGCACGGCTGGCACCAGGTCGCCCACAGGTCGAGGACGACCGGGGTGCGCATGGAGCGCTCGATGACCTCGGTCGGGAAGGTGTCGTCGGTGACGTCGATCACCGCAGGGCCGGCCGGGGCGGCGGGGCCGCCTCCCGCCGCCGCCTGCGCCGCGGCCGCCTCACGGCGGGCCTGGGCTTCC
This sequence comes from Sphaerisporangium krabiense, assembly GCF_014200435.1. Taxonomy (NCBI): domain Bacteria; kingdom Bacillati; phylum Actinomycetota; class Actinomycetes; order Streptosporangiales; family Streptosporangiaceae; genus Sphaerisporangium; species Sphaerisporangium krabiense. The sequence continues at coordinate 102,827 of NZ_JACHBR010000001.1, forward strand.
AGTGCCTGCTTGCGGGCGCCGAGGTCCACGGCCCCCTGCAACGATGCCGGTCGAGTGAAGTCCGCTGGGCTCATACCCCAATCCTGCCGCATCCGGCGCGTGCTCATGGTCGCGGACCACCAGGTGCCGGCGCGTTCGCCGCCCGCCACCCAATGTCACGCCTTCGTCGCGGATATCTCTCGGAACTGTCGTGGCGCGCGGTTATCGCCAACGATGGGCTCGGCATGACTTCAGCTCACGTGGAGGTGGGTGTGAAACGCGTCATCGTGGTCTCCGCCGCTGCCGCCGTGTTCGCCGCGACCGTGGCGTTCCCGGCACAGGCCGTTCCGACGACGGCCGAACCGGCGGCGACGACCCAGTACGTCGTCCTCTACAAGGACGGCGCCCCGGCGGCCGACGCCCAGAAGGCGATACAGGCCGCGGGCGGCACGATCGTCAAGGTGAACCCGGCCGTGGGCCTCGCCACCGTGACCACCGCGAACCCCGGCTTCGCCACGGCGCTCACCGGGAGCGCGGCCATCGAAGGCGTCGCCCACGACCGTCCCATCGGCAGCGTCCCCAAGGCGGCCAGGACGTCCCAGGCGGTCCAGCGGGCCATCCAGTCCAAGGCGGTCGAGAAGGCGGGCCGGGGTGAGGGCGGCCCCCTCGAGCACGGCCGGTCGGTCAAGGCCGAGCCGCTGTCGGACCTGCAGTGGGACCTGCGGCAGATCCACGCCGACGAGGCGCACAAGTACGAACAAGGCGACCGCGGCGTCCTGGTCGGCGTCGCCGACACCGGGATCGACGGCTCGCATCCGGACATCGCCCCCAACTTCGACCGCACGCTGAGCCGCAACTTCACCGTCGACATCCCCTACGACGCCAACGGCGCGGTGGTCGACGGGCCCTGCGAGGACGAGCCGGACCGGTCCTGCAACGACCCGAACGACGTCGACGAGGACGGCCACGGGACGCACGTCGCGTCCTCGATCGCCTCGCCGATCAACAAGCTCGGCATCGCGGGCGTGGCGCCCAAGGTGACGCTGGTCAACCTGCGGGCCGGCCAGGACTCCGGCTTCTTCTTCCTCCAGCCGAGCGTGGACGCGCTGACCTACGCGGGCGACATCGGCGTCGACGTGCTCAACATGAGCTACTACATCGACCCCTGGCTGTTCAACTGCGCCGACAACCCCGCCGACTCCCCCGCCGACCAGGCCGAGCAGCGGACCGTCATCAAGGCCACCCAGCGCGCGCTGGACTACGCCTACCGCAGGGGCGTCACGCTGGTCTCCGCCGCGGGCAACGGCGCGACGGACTACACCAAGACCATCGTCGACGCCGGCAGCCCGGACTTCGCCAGTGAGCCCGGCGAGGCGCCGCGCACCCGCACGATCCCGCCGAGCTGCGTCTCCATGCCGAGCGAGGGCGAGCACGTCATCTCGGTGTCCTCGACCGGCGTCAGCAAGCGCAAGGCGTACTACTCCGACTACGGCGACGGGTACGTCGACGTGGCCTCCCCCGGCGGCGACGTCTACGACACCCCCGGCAACACCCGGGACGTCACCAAGGCGACGCTGGCGGCGTATCCGAAGGCGCTCGCGGTCGCCAACGGCGAGATCGACGCCAACGGCGACCCGACCGTGAACTACGTCGTGAAGGACTGCGACGGCGCCACCTGCGGCTACTACCAGTACCTGCAGGGCACCTCGATGGCCTCGCCCCGGGCGACCGGCGTCGCGGCGCTGATCGTCAGCCGGTACGGCCACCGCGACCCGCGCCACGGCGGCAAGACGCTGTCCCCGGCCGTCGTCGAGACGGTGCTCAAGGCCACGGCCACCAGGACGGCCTGCCCGAACCCGCCCGCGTACACCTACACCCGCGTCCTTCCCAGCGGGCAGACCGTCACCGCCACCCACACGTGCGAGGGCGGCCGGGCGTCCAACGGTTTCTACGGCAAGGGCATCGTCGACGCCCTGCGCGCCGTGGGCCGGTAGCCGGGGATCACACCCGGCCGCGCGTACCGGGCCGGATCACCGCGGGCCCGCGCCCCGGTGGTCCGGCCCGGCCGCGTCCTCGCCCCCGTCGAAGTCGCCCGCCGCCACGCGCAGGGTGCGCAGCATGGCGAACATCTCGGCGAGGTCGGAGTCGGCGTACATGTCCATGAAGAAGCCGGCCTCCATGAGGTCGGCGGTGGCGCGGCGGACCGCCTCCCGCCCCTTGACGGTGATCTCGGCGAGCACGCCGCGCCCGTCCCGGGGGTTGCGCCTGCGCAGGACGAGCCCGGCGCGCTCGAGCCGGTCCACCGTGTTGGTCACGCTGGTGGGGTGGACCATGAGCCGCTCGCCGATGCGCGACAGCGGCAGCGAGCCGGTCCTGCTGAAGGTGAGCAGGACCAGGGCCTCGTAGCGCGCGAAGGTCAAGTCGTGCGGCCTGAGCAGCGTGTCCAGTTGCCCGAGCAGGATCTGGTGCGCTCTCATGATCGATGTGACGGCCGCCATGGCGGAGGACGGCCCGAAGTGGACGCGCCACGTCTCGGCGGCGCGTTCGATGGGGTCGAAAGGCAGATTCAGCGGCTTCGGTACACCGGTGGACACACCGCTACGCTAGCGCCTGCGGGGACCGCCTGACGCAGGGTGACCGTCTTCCACGGGTTCCCCAAGAACCGGGACGACAAACATCACGCTCCGTTATGGTTGGCGTGTCAAGAGGTGAGGCGCGGCAAAGCCCGGTCCAAACATGGGGAAGGCCGCTCCGGCGACGCGAGGCACGCCCAGGCGAGCCCGTGGACGTCCGGTGCGGGCCGATGGATCGGGCACGGGGCCAGGGGGGCCGGCACCGGTGCCGAGAGCGCCGCTCACCAGGCACGGGGGGTCCGTTTTGAAGAGCATGAGCGTACGGGCGGCGCGGCCGGGGGTCCGGCCCGCGCGGGTCCGTGCTTGAGCAGAGGGGCGTTTCACGCGAGGAGCTGAAGCACAGCGCGCTCGTGGCGGTAGGAATACTGCTCGCGCTGGGCCTGCTCGCGGCGTGGAGCGTCCTCGTTCCCGGCGTCTCCCGGTGGGAGAACGTCATCGTCGCGGTGATCGGCTCGCTACGGCTGACCGGGCCGGTCGCGGCGGCCTTCGCGGCCTGGGTGGCCGTGCGCGGGCGCCGCGCGGCGCCGCGCGGGGCGCCGGGCGCCTGGCGGGTGTTCAGGGCGCCGCTGGCGATCCTGGCCGTCGTGGTGGGGTCCTTCGGGGCGACGGTGACGCTGATCGCCATGAAGGCGTTCCTGACCGAGCAGGCGGGCCATCTGGCGCCCACGGGGCTGGCGGTGGGGGCCGCGGGGCTCGCGCTGTACACGATGCTGGGGTGGGTCGCCGGCTGGGCCCTGCCGTGGCCGGTCACCCCGCCGCTGGCGGGCGTCGCCGCCTACGGCCTGCTCACGGCGCTGCCGCAGGCGTCGCCCTGGGCCGCGAGGCTCGCGCCTGTCACCGCCGAGCCGTACGACCCGTTCGAGGGGCTCGGCCGGACGGCGTTCGCCGACCAGACGCTGTGGCTGCTCGGCCTCACCGCCGCCCTGCTGCTCACCTGGGCGGCCGTGGTCACCCGGCGCGCGTGGGCCGTGGCCGCCGCGCTGCCGGCCGTCCTGGCGGCGGGCTTGGGCATGACGCGGCTGCTCGCCGAGCCCGCGGCCGTGGCGGCCAGCGAGCCCATGACCTACACCTGCCAGCAGTGGCCGATCACCGTCTGCGTCCATCCGGGCGTGCGCGGCGGCCTGACCGAGCTGAGCGCGGCGTTCACCACCCTCGCCGCCCGCCTGACCGGCACGCCGGGCGCGTTCTCGCGCGTGGAGCAGCGCTCGCGCGCCGACAGCGCGCCGCCCGCGCCGGGCGTGGTGCCGATCCACCTCGACGACCTCACGCCCGGGTTCGCGGCGCGGGCGGCCGGCGAGGTCGTCGGACGGCTGGCCCGGCCGTGCGGAGGGGCGTCCGCGGAGGGCTACCGGGCGATCGTGACGGCCTGGCTGCGCGGCGACCCGCTGCCGAGCGGCCCGCTGCCCGGCCATCAGGCGGCGGCCTCGTGGTTCTCCGGCCTGACCGAGAGCCAGCGCCGCGACTGGCTGCGCATGTTCTACACCGACTTCGCGACGTGCGGGCTGAAGACGTCCCATTTCGGCGGAGGGGCCGCGGCACAGGCCGCCGGGCGGCACATGTCCCGCGGCTCGGTGACGGTCCCCCTGCCGGCGCGGAAGGCCACGGCGGGCTATCCCGCGACTTCGCCCGTCCCCGGCCCTCCCTATCCGACCACCCCGTGACCGGCCGTCCCGCGTTCGGCCATGCCGGGTCCGCGCACGCCGGGACGTGCGCGGACGGATGACGCCCCTGGTGCGGGCGGGGAATCGCGCCCACGCCCGGTGCCCCATGATGTGAGAAAGGTCGCATCCCGGGAAGGAGACGGGACGTGAACCGTCAGACGTCGACCCCCCAGACCGTGCCCGACGCCGAACCGGTGGAACGCCGCCGCAGGCGAGGATGGCGCCTGCTCGCGGGCGTGCTCACGGTGCTGGTCCTGCTCGTCGTGGCCGCCCGGCTCACCTGGTCCTACCTCGACCCCTTCGGCGAGACGACCGTGGACCGCAGCCAGCCGGTGCTGCTGCAGTCCATCCAGAACATGAGCCGCTACCAGGCCGCCAGCGGCAACTTCCAGGTCATCGTGGACCTGGAGAAGGACGCCGCGTTCCTGCCCGACGCGATCAAGGGCTCGCGCACCCTGTTCGTCGGCGCGGGCAGCGTGGACGCCTACATCGACTTCTCCGGCCTGCCCCGCGACGCGATCACCGTCTCCCCCGACCGCACCGAGGTGAGCGTGCGGCTGCCGCACGCGCAGCTGGAGAAGACCAACCTCAACAACCAGAAGTCCTACGTCTACGCCCAGCAGCGCGGCATCCTGGACCGCGTCCAGGAGATGCTGTCCAACTCGCCGCAGAACCAGCAGGAGCTGTACGTGCTGGCCGAGAAGAAGATCGCCGAGGCCGCCCTGGCGAGCGATCTGCGCGCCCGCGCCGACCAGAACACCAAGCTGATGCTGGAAGGCATGCTGAAGGGCCTGGGCTTCACCAAGGTCACGGTGAAGTTCGCCGACGAACGCTGACGCCGGCCGCCCTCGCCCGCGCGCCGGAGGTCACGGCGAGAGCGGGGGCCGGATCCGCGAGAAGGACCCGGCCCCGGCCCGCCGTAACGATCTCCCCCGTCCGGACCTCAGGCGGACGGGACGGTGATGATCAGGGCGTCGCCCTGGCCGCCGCCTCCGCACAGGCCGGCCGCGCCCGTGCCTCCGCCCCTGCGCCGCAGCTCGTGGGCGAGGGTCAGGACGATCCTCGCCCCGGAGGCGCCGATGGGGTGGCCGAGCGCGATGCCGCCGCCGTTGACGTTCACCTTGTCCTGCGGCAGCCCGAGCTCCTTCGCCGACTGGAGCACGACCGCGGCGAACGCCTCGTTGATCTCGACGAGGTCGAGGTCGCCGGTGGTGAGGCCCTGCTTGCCGAGCGCGTGGCGGATGGCGTTGGCCGGCTGCGACTGCAGCGAGTTGTCCGGGCCCGCGACGTTGCCGTGCGCGCCGATCTCGGCGAGCCAGGTCAGCCCGAGCTCCTCGGCCTTGGCCCTGGACATGACCACGACCGCGCAGGCCCCGTCGGAGATCTGCGAGGAGGACCCCGCGGTGATCGTGCCGTCCTTGGCGAAGGCGGGGCGCAGCCGGGACAGGCCCTCGGCGGTGGTGTCGGCGCGCACGCCCTCGTCGGTGGCGAAGACGACCGGGTCGCCCTTGCGCTGGGGCAGGGTGACCGGGACGATCTCGTCGTCGAACCGGCCGTCCTTGATGGCCGCGGCGGCGAGCTGGTGGGAGCGCGCCGAGAAGGCGTCCTGCTCCTCGCGGCCGAGGCCGAGGCGGGTGTTGTGCCGCTCGGTGGACTCGCCCATCGAGACCTGGTCGAACACGTCGGTGAGGCCGTCGAAGGCCATCGCGTCGACCACCTCGGCCCCGCCGTACTTCACGCCCTTGCGCAGGCCGGGCAGCAGGTGGGGGGCGTTGGTCATCGACTCCATGCCGCCGGCGACCACGATGTCGAACTCGCCGGCGCGGATGAGCTGGTCGGCCAGGGCGATGGCGTCGAGGCCGGACAGGCAGACCTTGTTGATCGTGAGGGAGGGGACGGTCATCGGGATGCCGGCCTTCACGGCGGCCTGGCGCGACGGGATCTGCCCCGCGCCGGCCTGGAGGACCTGGCCCATGATGACGTACTGCACCTGATCAGGGGAAACGCCGGACCGCTCCAGCGCGGCTCTGATCACCACGCCGCCCAACTCGACGGCGGACATGCCCGACAGTGCGCCGAGCAGCCGGCCGATGGGTGTGCGGGCCCCCGCCACGATGACGGATTGCGACATGCCGGACGGGATGGCGGAAGAACTGGACACCAGGGCCTCCATGATGGGGTCGTAGGCGACTTTGCCACCATACCCAGGACGGCCCGCACGGCTTTCCGGGAGGTCTCACGGCGAGACCGCCGCGTGTCGGGACCCGACACGCAGGGAGGACACGCAATGCTGCTGAGAATCGACCATGTGGGCATCGCCTGCGAGAATCTCGACGAGAAGATCGCGTACTACGAGGCGACCTTCGGCGTGACCGTGGTCAGCCGCGAGGTCAACGAGGAGCAAGGGGTGAAGGAAGCCATGTTGCACGTGGCCGACGGCGAGGGGGGCGGCTCCTACATCCAGTTGCTGGAACCCCTGGGCCCCGACACCCCGGTGGGCAAGTTCCTGGCCAAGCGCGGCGAGGGCCTCCACCACATCGCCTACGGTGTCCCCGACATCGAGGCGGCCATGGAGCGGATCGGCGGGTCGGGAGTGCGTTTGCTGGACGAGCGTCCCCGTCACGGCGCAATGGGCACCTCAATCGCGTTTCTTCATCCAAAGGACGTGGGAGGAGTCTTGACAGAGCTGGTCGAGTCCCCTCCGCGGCCGTCCTAGCAGACGAAACTTAACAATGGCTAATTCGTAACAAGTCACGCAGAAAGCCGGACGGGACCTCCAATTCGGCACCACCGGAGTACGCTGGCCTACCACCGGACGTGGTTCCCGCGCCATGGACGGGCGAGCCGAGCACGATCCCCGAGGGCCGCTACCGCGAGCCCTCGGTCACCGTGCCCGAGCGCGCGCGGTCATAGGTAGCGGGTTCCCCGCCCCGGATGTCCGCCCCCCGTCCGGCCCGTGTAGCCGTCTCGACAACCCAGGATCGAGCCTCATGCAGTCCGACATCGACGCCCAGCTGAACAATTTCTTCGAAGACGCCCCCACGCGGGAATTCGACGTGGTTCTCCGTGGTTACGACCGGCACCAGGTTCACGACCACCTCAAACAACTCGACACCGAGCTGCGCCAGGCGCGTGAGCAACTCGCCGCCTCCCAGCGCGAGCTTTCGGATTCTCAGCGCCAGCTCCAGGAACAGGAACGCCCGACTTATTCCGGGCTGGGCGCCCGGATCGAGCAGCTCCTGCGCCTCGCGGAGGAGCAGGCGACCGAGCTGGTCCAGGCGGCCAGGGCCGAGGCCAACGAGATCAAGGCCGCCGCCAGGGTGGACGCGGCGGACACCCGGGCCGCGGCGGAGAACGAGGCCGCCGAGAAGCGGGCGCTGGCCTCGCGCGAGGCCGAAGAGATGCGCACCACGGCGGAGCGCGAGGCCGAAGAGATCCGTTCGACCGCCAAGCGCGAGGCCGACGAGCTGACCTCCACCACGGAACGTGAGGTCGCCAAGCTCCGCGCCACCGCCGACCACGAGGTCGCCGAGAAGCGCGCCGACGCCGAGCGCGAGATCGCCAAGCTCCGCACCACCACCGAGCGCGAGGTGGCCCAGCTCCGGGCCTCCACCAAGCGCGAGCGCGACGAGGTGCTCACCACCGCCAAGCGCCAGGCCGACGAGATGCGGGCCCAGGCCCAGCGGGTGCTGGAGGAGTCCGAGGCCAAGCGCGCCCAGGACGAGGCGGAGTTCGAGATCCAGCTCGCCGCCCGCCGCGAGGAGGCCGAGCGCCAGGAGTCCGAGCGCCACGCCACCGCCCAGGCCGCCACGCAGAAGCTGGTCGCCGAGGCCGAGCAGCGCGCCGCCACCGCCGAGCAGCGGGCCTCCAAGGCCACCCAGCAGGCGGAGCAGACCCGCCGCGAGGCCGACACCCACGCCAAGCAGCTTCTGGCGAACGCCCGCAAGAACGCCGACCAGCTCGTCGCGGAGGCCAAGTCCAGCGCCGAGTCGATCGTCTCGGACGCCAAGGCCGAGGCCGAGCGCAACAGGACCGTCGCCCAGCGCCAGGTGGACGAGCTGACCCGCCAGCGGGACAGCATCACGAGCCACCTCGCCCAGCTCCGCCAGCTTCTCGGCGGCGCGGCGCTGCCGGGCATGGACGACGCGCCGGCGGTCTCCGCTCCTCCGGCCAAGCCCGCCCTCCCGGCCACGCCGGCGCCGAGCGAGAAGCCGGCCCCTGCACCGGCCGCGCAGCGCGCCTCGGCGGCGCCCGCCGAGGACGAGTCCGAGTGGTGGCAGGAGTAATCACCGGGGTTCCACCACATCAGGGGCGTTAGGACTGCTAGCGGGAGAGCCTGGCGATCATCATGGTCGCTAGGCTCTCCTGTGTTGTCCGCGCCATCATGACGCCGAGGAGCAGTCGTGACCGATACCGCCCCGGACGCGGTGTCCCGTCCGGAAACACCCGCCAGGCCGGGTACCTCGGCGCCCGCGCGTGCCGCGATGGGGCCCGCCGACGACCCGGGCGAGGTGACCGACGTCCTGCCGGGCGTGCCGGGCCCGGCGCGTCCCGGCGACCCGCCCGGCCCGCGTGCCGCCCCGGCCCGGCCGGCGGCGGACGCCGAGAAGCCCGCGGACGCCGCCCCGTACGGCCTGCCGGGCAAGCCGTTCGCCCGCGGCCCGTTCCTGTGGGGGCTCACGGCCGCGCTCGGCGTGCTGACGGCCTGGGGGCTGGCGCAGGCCCTGGTGAGCGCGCGCGGCGTGATCGTGCTGACCGTGGTGGCGGCGTTCCTGGCGGTCGGGCTGAACCCCGTCGTCGAGGGCCTGCGGCGGTGGGGGCTCGGCCGCCGCGCGGCGATCTCGATCGTGTTCCTCGGCGTGATCGTCATGTTCGGGCTGTTCGGCCTGGCGATCGTCCCGCCGGTGAGCCAGGAGACCAGCGACTTCGTGAGCGCGGTGCCCGGCTACGTGCAGGACCTGCTGGCCAACCCGACGATCAAGCGGCTGGACGCCGACTACCAGATCCTGGCCAACGTGCGCGACTACATCACCAGCGGGGGGCTCGGCGCGACGGTGGCCGGGGGCATCCTGGGCGCCGGGGCCGTCGTGCTGGACGCGTTCTTCTCGGGCCTCACGCTGCTGGTGCTGACGCTGTACTTCCTCGGCTCGCTCCCGTCCATCAGGGAGTACCTGCTGCGGCTGGTCCCCGCCAGCCGCCGTCCGCGCACGGCGGCGATCGGGGACGAGATCCTGGCGGGCATCGGCGGCTACGTGGCGGGCAACGTGCTGATCTCGGTGATCGCGGGCGCGCTGTCGTGGCTGTTCCTGACCGTCGCGGGCGCCAAGTACGCGCTGGCGCTCGCGCTCGTGGTGGCGGTGACGGACCTGATCCCGCTGGTGGGGGCGACGGTGGGGGCCGTGCTGGTGAGCGCGGTCGGGTTCCTGCAGTCCGCGACGCTCGGCATCGCCTGCGCGATCTTCTTCGTCGTCTACCAGCAGATCGAGAACTACGTCGTCTACCCGCGCGTGATGCGCAGGTCGGTGGACGTGGCGCCGGCGGTGACGGTGATCGCCGCCCTGTTCGGCGGCGCGCTGCTCGGGGCGGTCGGCGCGCTGCTGGCCATCCCGGTCGCCGCGGCGGTGGCGCTGATCCTGCGCGAGGTCGTGCTGCCCCGCCAGGCGCGATTGTGAGGGCGCTCAGGCGGCGGTGAGGCCGCCGTCGACGAACAGCACCTGCCCGGTCATGTAGGACGAGGCGTCGGCGGCGAGGAACACCGCGGGGCCGGCCATCTCCTCGGGGGCGCCCCACCGGCCCATGGGAACGCCCGCGATCGTCGCCTTGCCGGCGTTCTCGTCCTCCCACAGGACGCGGTTGAGGTCGGTGGCCGTCCAGCCGGGGCACAGGGCGTTCACCCGGACGCCGCTGCCCGCCCACTCCAGCGCCAGCGACTTGGTCAGCGCCACGACGCCGGCCTTGGCCGCCGCGTACGGGGCCATGAACGGCGCGCCCTGGGCCGCGACCGACGCCACGTTGATCACCGAGCCGGAGCCGCGCTCCAGCAGGTGCGGGGCGAGCGCGTGGCACACGGCCATCGCCGAGTCGAGGTTGAGCCGCATGAGCTTGTCCCAGCCCGACAGGCGCAGGTCCTTGAACGGCACGATGAAGTTGGAGCCGCCGGCGTTGTTGACGACGACGTCCACGTGGCCGAGCCGCTCGACGGCCTCCCGCGCGGCCGCGCCGGCGGCGTCGCGGTCGGACAGGTCGCACGGGATGACGTGCGCGCGGCGGCCGAGCGCCTCGATCTCGCCCGCCACCTCGGCCAGGGCGTCGCGCGACCGGGCGACGAGCGCGACGTCGGCTCCGGCCGCGGCGTAGGCGAGCGCGATGGCCCGGCCGATTCCCCGCGACGCCCCGGTGACGAGCGCGCCGCGCCCGGAAAGATCGAACGCCTGCACGGCATGCCTCCTCGCTACGACCGAACAAGATTCTACGGGCGTCGCGGGACGGCGCAAGGCGCGCCCGTCACACCTGCGTCGGCAGGGGATGCGCGGCGGGGTTCACCCGCTTGACGATCTCGTTCAGCACGATGCGAACGTACGGCTCGCCGACCCACAGGTGCTTGGCCCCCTCCACGCCGACCACCTCCGCCTGGGGAACCCGGGCGAAACGCTCGCGCGCCTCCTCGGGCCTGAGGTAGTCGTCGAACTCGGGCACCAGCGCGACCAGGGGCCGCCCGAACGCGGCCCAGGCGTCCAGGTCGGCGTCACCGGCCCGCTTCAGGGGCGGCGACAGCAGGATCGCGCCCTGGACCAGCGGGTCGTGGCCCCACTTCAGCGCCAGCTCGGTGCCGAACGACCAGCCGAGCAGCCACGGGTTCGGCAGGTCGTAGAACTCGGCGTACTCCAGGGCGGCGGCGACGTCGAACCGCTCCCCCTCGCCCTCGTCGAAGGCGCCCTCCGACCTGCCACGGTCCGAGGCCGTGCCGCGGGTGTTGAAGCGCAGCACCGCGAGGTCCGCCAGCGCGGGCAGCCGGTAGGACGCCTTGCGCAGCACGTGGCTGTCCATCATGCCCTCCGCCGTCGGCAGCGGGTGCAGGCAGATCAGCGTGGCGGCGGGACGGCCCTCGGGCGGCGTGGCCAGCTCGCCCACCAGCGTGAGCCCGTCGGCCGTGTGCAGTTCGATGTCCTCCCGTACGGCGGGCAGGACCGTCGACGCGCGAATGTCCAAGACGACTACTCCTCGTAGAACCCCGGCGGGCGCCGGGCGTGCGTGCGGGCGGGGCTCAGTACCGCGTGCGCCCGGGGCCGCGGTCGGCGCGCTTGTGCCAGCAGCCGGTGTGCCAGTGACGCCGCTCCCCCTCGCCGCCCGTCCAGTTGGGCCAGCTCACGATGTGCGGGAGACCCGGCCTGATCTCCTGGTCGCACCCCGGGCAGCGGTAGGTCTTGTCCGAGCCGGCGCCGGAGACCAGGCGGACCTTCCACTCTCCGTCCGGCCCCTCCTCCACCCGGTCCATGCCGCGCAGAGCGCCGTCCAGAGGCCGCGCGGGCGCGGCACGGCCACCCCTGTCCCAGGGGTCCATGCGGCGGGCGCGCCGGGGGCTCATATCGACACGAACGCCGAATCGCCGGATCTTCTTCCGTCACCTGTCCTCGACACGGGAGATCCCGGCGGTGACGAGCCGGTCCAGTAGCGGCGCGGGGGCGAACGAGGGCTCGCGGTACTCGGCGTACAGGGCGCGCAGGCCGTCGCGCACGGCCGCCGGGCCGATCGCGGCGAGCGTCTCGAAGGGCCCGGCGGGATAGCCGCAGCCGAGCCGCATCGCGGTGTCGATGTCGGCGGCCGAGGCGTAGCCGGAGTCGTACATGCGGACGGCGTCGTTCAGGTACGGGTACAGCAGCGCGTCGACCACGAATCCGGCGCGGTCGGCGGTGGCGACCGGGGCGCGGCCGAGCGCGCGGACCAGGCGGGCCGCCGCCTCGGCCGCCGCGGGCGCGGTGAGCACGGTGGAGACGACCTCGGCGACCCGCTCGCCCACCAGGTGCAGGCCCACCAGGCGCTCGGGGTGGGACAGCCGGGCGGCGTGCTCGACGACCGGAGTGCTGGACAGGGCGAGCACCAGGTCGGCGTGCCCGGCCTCCGCGGTCTTGTACCCGGCCGCCGACACCTCCGCGGCCAGCGCGCCGGCGTCGTCGCCGATCACGGCCACCGTGACCTCGCCGGGCGCCGGCTCGGCCCGCTCGGACGGGCTCTCGCCGCCGCCGTCGTGGGTGTGGAAGCCGCGTCCGCTCTTGCGGCCGAGCAGCCCGGCGGTCACCAGCTCGCGCAGGATCGGCGCGGGCGCGTGCACGCGGTCGCGGCTCTCCTGGAAGAGCACCTCGCAGACCTCGTGCGAGACGTCCAGGCCGATCAGGTCGAGCAGCGCGAACGGGCCCATGGGGAACCCGGCGCCGAGCCGCATCGCCGTGTCGATGTCGTCGCGGGTGGCGACGCCGAGCTCCAGCAGGGTCGCGGCGTGGTTGAGGTAGCCGAGCAGCAGGCGGTTGACGACGAACCCGGCGCGGTCGCCCACGGCCACCGGGGTCTTGCCGATGCGCCGGGCCAGTTCGGCGACGTCCTCGGCCACGCCCTCGCCGGTGACGACGGTGCGCACGACCTCGACGAGCTTCATGACGGGCGCGGGGTTGAAGAAGTGCATGCCGACGACCCGGCCGGGGCGCTCGGTGGCGGCGGCGACGGCCGTGACCGACAGGGAGGAGGTGTTGGTGGCGAGGACCGCGTCCGGCCGGCAGACCCGGTCCAGGTCGGTGAACAGGGCGTGCTTGTACTCCATGACCTCGGGGATCGCCTCGACCACCAGGTCGGCGTCGCGCAGGTCGTCCAGCGAGCCGGTGAAGGCGATCCGGCCGAGGATGGCCTGGCGGCCCGCCTCGTCGAGTCTGCCCCGGCTCACCGCGCGCCCGGTGGAGCGCTCGACGTGCCCGCGGCCGCGTTCGAGCGCCTGGGCGTCGACCTCGACGCCGACGACGCGCAGCCCCGCGCGGGCGAACACCTCGGCGATACCGGCTCCCATCGTCCCAAGCCCGACGACGCCCACCGTCTCAAACGTCCGTGACATCCGGCCCTCCTCTCGCCCGTCAGTCTCCCAGAGCCCCGCACGCCTCTCAAAACGCCCTGCCTATGGCCTCGCTCCACCCGCACGGTTCGGGGCGCGGCGGTGGTCTGGAGCCGTCAGGCGTGAGGGTGAGGAACGATCCCTCACGCCTGACGGCGGAAGACCGCCGCCTAAAAGGCGCCCCGAACCCGCCGTGCCGGAGGCACGGCCATAAACACAGTAGGGTTGACCGTCATGCGGCTGGTCATCGCGCGGTGCAGCGTGGATTACGTGGGTCGGCTGACGGCGCACCTCCCGATGGCGCCCCGGCTGATCCTGATCAAGGCGGACGGCTCGGTGTCCATTCACTCCGACGACCGCGCGTTCAAGCCGCTCAACTGGATGAACCCCCCGTGCAGGCTGCGCGAGGAGGACGGCGGCTGGACGGTCACCCACGGCAAGACCGGCGAGCAGCTCATCGTCACCATCGAGGAGATCCTGCACGACTCCAGCCACGAGCTGGGCGTCGACCCGGGGCTGCGCAAGGACGGCGTCGAGGCCCATCTGCAGGAGTTGCTGGCCGAGCACATCGAGACGCTGGGCGAGGGGTGGACCCTCATCCGCCGGGAGTACCCGACCGCGATCGGCCCGGTGGACATCCTGTGCCGTGACGACCTCGGCGGCACGGTCGCCGTCGAGATCAAGAGGCGCGGCGAGATCGACGGGGTCGAGCAGCTCACGCGCTACCTCGAACTGCTCAACCGCGACCCGCTGATCGCCCCGGTCAAGGGAGTGTTCGCCGCGCAGGAGATCAGGCCCCAGGCCCGCGTGCTGGCCGCCGACCGCGGCATCGGCTGCGTCACGCTCGACTACGACGCCCTGCGCGGCATCGAGCGCACCGACACCCTCTTCTGAGCTCCGGACTTCCTGCTTCCGGCTCCGGCCTTCCGATCTCCGGTCCGCGGACCGCTCGCCGGGCTGCGGCGTCCTCGCGGGCTCGTTCCCTGTGCCCGCCATCGCCGGACATTCTCCCGCGAACGTGCGGATAACACGCAATCCAGCGAGCCCGAATATCGTTCAGAGCCGTGACGGCATAACGCCACCGGTGATCGGGGCGCGCCGTTTCCCCGGCGAATCGCCTCTCCCTCGCGTGCGACGACTCCCACGAGCCCCGGCATGGTCCCGCCGCACCATCTGCCCGACATTGAGGCCGATACACCGCAATATTCGTCGTAAAGCGTAACGATCCAAGTACACAGTGAATTTTTCTGAAAAAATTGCAACTTCTCCGGTACTCAGTGGCGTCTAGACCATGAACAAGGGGAGTTGGCACGGGGAACGCTCGCCGAACTTCCACGGCATGGACGACTTCACGACACAGGGGGCGCTCAGCGTGATCAGGAGGGTGATCAGGAAGGCACGCCGGATCCCGGCGCAGGCGGCGGTGGGGCTGCTGGAACTGATCAACCGCAGGCGCGCGCGCAAGACGCCGGCCCGCGACGCGGGCACGGTGCGCATCCTGCTGCTCCACGCCTACGGCATGGGCGGGACGATCAGGACCGTGCTCAACCTCGCCGGCCACCTCGCCCAGGACCGCGAGGTCGAGATCGTCAGCCTGGTGCGCACGAACGAGGACCCGTTCTTCCCCTGGCCGCCGGGCGTGCGGGTGCGCTTCCTCGACGACAGGACGGTCCCGCGCGGCCGGGTCGCCGAGTTCCTCGCCCGCAGGCCGACCAGGCTGGTGCCGAAGGAGGAGAAGGCGTACCACACCATGAACCTGCTCACCGACCTGCGGCTCGTCCGCTTCCTGCGGTCGCTGCGCGGCGGCGTGCTCATCGGGACGCGGCCCTCCTTCAACCTGGTCATGAGCCTGTTCGCCCCGCCGGAGGTCATCACCGTCGGCCAGGAGCACGTCACCCACGAGTCGCACGGCCCGGAGATCCAGGCCCTGATCAAGCGGCGCTACGGCAGGCTCGACGCCTTCGCCACCCTCACCGAGGCCGACAGGAAGGCGTACGCCAAGGCGCTGAAGGCGAACCCGCCCGGGCGGCTCCTCCGCGTCCCCAACGCGATCCCCGACCTGGCGGGGGACGTCTCCACGCTGTCGGAGAAGGTCGTGGTCGCCATCGGCCGCATCGTGTGGGTGAAGGGCTTCGACCGCCTGGTCAACGCCTGGAAGACGGTCGCCGAGGCGCACCCGGACTGGGTGCTGCGCATCTACGGCGCCGGGACCCCCGAGCGCGAGGAGCGGCTCCGCGCCCGCATCGACGAGGCGGGCCTGTCGGACAAGGTCTTCCTCATGGGCAGCACCCCCGACATCGGCGTCGAGCTGTCCAAGTCGTCGATCTACGCCGTCAGCTCCCGCTACGAGGGATTCGGGATGACCATCCTGGAGGCCATGAGCAAGGGCGTGCCGGTGGTCAGCTTCAACTGCCCGCACGGGCCCAAGGAGATCATCACCGACGGGCACGACGGGCTGCTCATCCGCTCCAAGAAGGCCGTGGCGCTGGGCGACGGCATCTGCCGTCTCATCGAGGACGAGACCCTGCGGCGGGAGCTCGGCGCCAATGCGCTGCACACCGCCGCGAACTACCACCTGGACGTGATCGGCCCGCGCTGGACCGCCCTGCTGGACGAGCTCGCGGGAACCGCGCCCCGGTCCTCCTGAAGGCCCTGTTCCACGGGTGTCCACCGAACGGTGGACACCCGATTCGACCTGCCGGTGGTGCCGGAGAAGAGCCCGCCGCCACGATGATTGCCGCATGAATCGGACAGCGGTGAGCGTACGCGGCCTCACCAAGCGGTACGGAGACGTCCGCGCGGTCGACGGCATCGATCTGGAGATAGGCGTGGGCGAGGTGTTCGCGATTCTCGGCCCGAACGGCGCGGGCAAGTCGACGACCGTGGAGATCCTGGAGGGCTACCGGCGGCGGGACGCCGGGGAGGTCAGCGTGCTCGGCGCCGACCCCGGGCGCCCCACCCGGCTCTGGCGCAGCAGGATCGGCATCGTCCTGCAGACGGCGAACGACGTGGCCGAGCTGACGGTCCGCGAGACCGTGCGCCACTTCGCCTCCCTGTACCCCGCCCCGAGGGACCCCGACGAGGTCATCGCGCACGTCGGGCTGGCCGAGAAGGCGGGGACGCGGCTGCGGCAGCTCTCCGGCGGCCAGCGGCGGCGGGTCGACGTCGCGCTCGGCGTGATCGGCGACCCCGAGCTGCTGTTCCTGGACGAGCCGACCACCGGCTTCGACCCCGAGGCGCGCCGGCAGTTCTGGGAGCTGATCCAGGGCCTGGCCGACGAGGGCACGACCATCGTCCTCACGACGCACTACCTCGACGAGGCCGAGGCGCTCGCCGACCGGGTCGCCGTCATCGCCGCGGGCCGCATCGTGGCCGAGGGCGAGCCCGCCACGCTCGGCGGGCGCGCGACGGCCAAGGCCAAGGTCACCTGGCTGGAGGACGGCGAGCGCCGGCGCGTCGAGACCGCCACCCCGACCGCGACGGTCAGGGAGCTCACCGCGCGCTTCGACGGCGAGGTGCCCGAGCTGACCGTGACGCGGCCCTCGCTGGAGGACGTCTACCTGGGCCTCATCGGCTCCGCCTGACGCCACCACCGGCCCGTCCTCCCCCGAACCCTCCTCCCACACGTCAGAGGTTCCCATGAGCGACACCGTCGCGCCCGCCGCGGCCACGGCGCGCACGCGCCACCCCCTGCCCTCGGTCCTCGCGACCGGGTGGTCCAGGGCCGCCGCCGAGACCAGGATGTTCTTCCGCGAGAAGGACGCGGTGATCTTCACCTTCGCCTTCCCGATCATCCTGCTCGTGATCTTCGGTTCCATCTTCCAGGGCCGCGTGAACAGCCAGATCACCGTCGCCCAGCTCTACGCCGCCGGGCTGATCGGCGCGGGCGTCATGAGCACGAGCTTCCAGTCCCTCGGCGTGGGCATCGCCGTCGACCGGGAGGACGGCACGCTCAAACGCCTCGCCGGCACTCCCATGCCGCGGGCCGCCTACTTCCTCGGCAAGATCATCAACGTCCTGCTGCTGTCGCTGCTGGAGGTGGCGATCCTGCTGGCCGTCGGCGTCGCGCTGTACGACCTGGAACCGCCGTCCGCGGCCGGGAGCTGGGTCACCTTCGCCTGGGTGTTCGTGCTCGGCATCACGGCCTCCTCGCTGCTCGGCATCGCGGTCAGCAGCCTGCCGAGGTCGGCCAAGAGCGCGACCGCGGTGATCAGCCTGCCGTTCGTGGTGCTCCAGTTCATCTCCGGGGTGTTCATCCCGTTCAACCAGCTTCCCGACTGGCTGATCAGGGTGGCCTCGTTCCTCCCGCTCAAGTGGATGTGCCAGGGTTTCCGTTCGGTGTTCCTGGGAGACGCGGGGGCGTCCCTGGAACCGGCGAAGTCCTATGAACTGGGCCGTGTCGCGCTCATCCTGGGCGCGTGGGTCATCGGAGGTCTGGTGCTGTGCCTGATGACGTTCCGCTGGAAGGGCCGCCGCGACGGCTGACGCCGCGCATGGCGCGCGGGGACGCCTGGGTCGTGCTGCCCGGCTGGGAGTTCATGTTCCTGGTCGCGCTGTCGGTGACGGTCACGTTCGTGGTGTGGGACGGCGGGCCCACCTCCTCGAAGGCGGCGGCGGTCCTCCTGCTCATGGTGTGCGCCATCGCGTACCTGCTGTTCGGGCGGCGGGCGATCCGCGCCGACCGCAGCGCCTCGCGGGATGGCCTGCTCTACCTCGGCATCGCCTTCGCCACCTTCGTCCCCGCCGCCGTCATCGTCCCCTCCTCCGCGTTCGCGTTGTTCGGGCTCTGCCCGCAGATGTTCATGCTGCTGCGCTCGGGGTGGGCGCTGGTGGCGGTGGTGGGCCTGAACCTGTGCCCGGCCATCCGGTTCCTGCTCCAGCCGGGCGTGACCCGGCATGAGATCGCCGGGTTCGCCACCACAAGCGCGATCGCGATCACGTTCTCGCTGGTGTTCGGCCCGTGGGTCATGCGGATCATCGACCAGAGCGCCGAGCGGGCCGAGCTGATCGAGGAGCTGCGCGCCAGCCGGGCGGAGGTGGTGCGGCTGTCGCGGGAGCGGGGCGCCCTGGCCGAGCGGCAGCGGCTGGCCGGGGAGATCCACGACACGCTGGCCCAGGGGTTCACCAGCATCATCATGCTGATCCAGGCGGCGGAGGCGCAGGCCGACCCCTCCCGCCACCTGGCGCTGGCCGTGCGCACCGCGCGGGAGAACCTGGAGGAGGCCCGGGGGTTGATCGCCGCGCTCACCCCCGGCCCGCTGGACGGCTCCACGCTGGAGGAGGCGCTCGGCAGGATCGCCGCGCGGCTCGGCGAGGAGCTCGGCGTGCCGGTCACCTTCACCGCCGAGGGGGCCTCGCGCCCGATCGCCCCCGGCCTGGAGGTCGTCCTCATCCGGGCCGCGCAGGAGGCGCTGGCCAACGTGCGCAAGCACGCGGCGGCCTCCTGCGCGCGTGTGACGCTGCAGTACGGTGAGCGCGAGGTCGTCCTGCGCGTCCGCGACGACGGGACGGGCTTCGACGGCGCCGCCCTGGACGCCGCGCCCGCGGACCCGGCGGACGCCGCCGAGGGACGCGGGTACGGCCTGCGGGCCATGCGGTCCCGCGTGGAGCAGGCCGGCGGCACGCTGCGCGTGCGGACGGCCCCCGGGGACGGCACGGAGCTGACCGTCCGGCTTCCCCAGGACCCCCAGGGGCCGGAGGAGCCGCGGAAGGAGGAATCCCCCACGTGATACGCGTGCTGATCGTCGACGACCACCCCGTGGTCCGTGAGGGCCTGCGCGGCATGCTGGAGGCCGATCCCGGCATCGGCGTGGCCGGGGAGGCCGGATCCGGCGAGGAGTCCGTCGCGATGGCGCGCGAGCTGGACCCCGACGTGATCCTGATGGACCTGCGCATGCCCGGGGGCGACGGCGTCGCGGCCATCGAGCGCATCCTCGCCGGCGAGCCGCGCAGCCGCGTGATCGTCCTGACCACCTACGAGACCGACCAGGACATCGTGCGCGCCGTCGAGGCCGGCGCGGCGGGCTACCTGCTGAAGGACACCGCGCGCGCCGACCTGGTCGCGGCCGTGTTCGCCGCCGCGCGCGGCGAGACCGTGCTGTCGCCGTCGGTCGCCACGCGGCTGGTCACGCGGATGCGCGCGCCCGCGGCCGAGTCGCTGTCCCGGCGCGAGACCGAGGTGCTGGCGCTGGTCGCGCGCGGGCTGACCAACGCCGAGATCGGCAGGAGCCTGTTCATCAGCGAGGCGACGGTGAAGACGCACCTGCTGCGCGTCTTCGGCAAGCTCGGCGTCTCCGACCGCACCGCCGCCGTCACCACCGCGCTGGCCCGCGGCCTGCTGTGACGCGCGCGGGCGCTCGCCACCGTCCCGACGGGGCTAGGGTTGCGGCAGACCCCGCGGAGGTGGACGATCGAGGTCGCGGAGCCCGGCTCCGGTACCGGCCGCCGCCGCGAGCGCCGAGAGGAACCAGCATGTCAACGGCCACCGAGCATCGGACCTTCGACTCCCTGAACCCCGCCACCGGCGCGGTCGTCGGAACCCACCCCGTCCACGACGCCGCGGCCGTGCGCGCCGCCGTCCGGGACGCGGGAGACGCGGCGCGCTGGTGGGCGCGGCTCGGCCACGCCGAGCGCCGGCGCCGGCTGCTGGACTTCAAGGCCGTCCTCACCCGCGAGCTGGGCCGCGTCGCGGACCTCATCCACGAGGAGACGGGCAAGCCCGTCGGCGACGCGACGCTGGAGACGGTGCTCGCGATCGTCCACCTCGACTGGGCGGCGCGCAACGCGCGCAAGGTGCTCGGGCCGCGCCGGGTCTCCCCCGGCCTGATCTCCGTCAACATGGCGGCCACGCTGGAGTACCTGCCGCTCGGCGTGGTCGGGGTGATCGGCCCGTGGAACTACCCGCTCTTCACGCCCATGGGGTCGATCGGGTACGCGCTGGCGGCCGGGAACGCCGTGGTGTTCAAGCCCAGCGAGCTGACGCCGGGCGTGGGCGCGCTGCTGGCGGAGCTGTTCGCCGAGAGCGTCCCCGAACACCGGGTGCTCCAGGTCGTCACCGGCCTCGGCGAGACCGGCGCCGCGCTCGCCGCGGACCCCGGCGTCGGCAAGATCGCCTTCACCGGCTCTACCGCGACGGCCAAGCGGGTCATGGCGGCGTGCGCGGCGAACCTCACCCCGCTCGTCGCCGAGTGCGGCGGCAAGGACGCCCTGATCGTCGACGCCGGCGCCGACCTGGCCGCCGCGGCCGACGCCGCGCTGTGGGGGGCGATGTCCAACGCCGGGCAGACCTGTGTGGGCGTGGAGCGCGTGTACGTCGTGGACGCCGTGTACGACGCGTTCATGGGCGAGCTCACCACCCGGGCCGAGGGGCTGCGCGCCGGCGAGCACTACGGGCCGGTCACCATGCCGTCCCAGACCGAGGTCATCCGGCGGCACGTCGACGACGCCCTCGCCCGGGGCGGCACGGCCGTGGTCGGCGGCGCCGGGTCCGTGCGGCCCCCGTACGTCGATCCCGTCGTGCTGACCGGGGTGCCCGAGGATTCGAGCGCCGTCCGGGAGGAGACCTTCGGGCCCACCATCACCGTGACCAGGGTGGCGACCGCCGAGGAGGCGCTGGAGAAGGCCAACGCCGCCGCCTACGGCCTGGGCGGCGCCGTCTACTCCGGCGACTCGCGCCGCGCGATGGAGCTGGCCCGCGCGATGCTCACCGGCATGACGGCCGTCAATTCCGTCATCTCGTTCGCGGGCGTGCCCGCGCTGCCGTTCGGCGGCGTCGGCGACTCGGGGTTCGGGCGCATCCACGGGGCCGACGGGCTGCGTGAGTTCACCCGCGCCAAGGCGATCACGCGGCAGCGATTCCCCCTGCCGGGGATGAAAATCACGTCGTTCTCCAGGACACCCGCGGAGCTGCAGCGACTTGTGAAAATGGTCACTATTCTGCATGGGCGACGCAAGAGCTAGTTGTCCTGATACTTCCACAAAAACGATCTTGCGTCCATAATGATGGGTTCACTACGGCCAGCAGGACGCGAGGTGGGACTTGGCGACCGGACGTGACTACCGCGGGATGACGGCGGAGCAGCGATTAGCCGACCGCAAAGAACGCTTGATGAGCGCGGCGTACACATTGTTCGCCGGAGCGGGATTCAACGCCACCACGATCGAACGGTTGTGCGCCGCGGCCCGCATCTCCAACCGGGCGTTCTACGAGTGTTTCACCGGGCGCGAGGACCTGATGCGGGCGGTCTACGACCGGTGCGTCGAGGAGACGCTGCAGGCGGTGGCCAAGGCCATCGGCGAGGCCCCTCCCGACACCGACAGCCGGATCCTGGCGGGCATCGCCACCTACATCACCTTCGTCACCCGGGACCGGCGCCGTGCGAAGATCATGCATCTGGAGGTGCGGCGGGCCGGGGACATCCTCACCCCGCACCGCCGGCGCGCGGTCGCCGGCTACACCCAGATGATCGAGAAGACCTTGGGCGAACTGCCCGGCGCTCCGCCCGAACGGCTTCACCTGCTCTCCCTCGCCTTGGTCGGCGCGATCCAGGAACTGCTAGTCGAATGGGTGCTCGCCGACGTCAAGCCCCCGCTCGAGGACCTGATCGACACGGCCGTCCACATCTTCCGCAGTTCCTTCGGCTGAGCGCTCCCCCGCTCCCGGCGCCCGCCGGCCTCACGCCACGGCGGCCGGGGACAGCTCGACCTTCAGGACGCGGTGCAGGCGAGTGATCGCGAGCACGCGCATGACCCGCGGCGGCACGCCGCGAAGGACCAGGCGGCGCTCCGCGCGCAGCGCCCGGCGGTGGGTCCCGACCAGTACCCCGAGGCCCGCCGAGTCGATCATCTCAAGGCCGGAGAGATCGACGATCATGTCGCCCTCGCCCGTCTCGACCGCCGCGTGCAGACGCGGCCGCAGCGTGGCCACCGTGCTCCCGTCGAGACGCGACCCCACGTCCACCACCTGGCACCTCTGACCGCACCGGCTCGGCATGCCGCCTCCTCCTGTCAGACGGCCCTCACGGGCCGCAGCGGTACCCTGCCCACCAGATCCCGGCCCATGCCTGCCCGCCGGCCTCAGAATGGCGCAGAGGACCGCCCGCGGCCGCTCTCCCCGGCCCTCGGGCGCCCGCGGGGCCGAGGGTTACGCTGGCCGCATGACGCGCGCTGACAACGACAAGCCCGTAGTGCTCTCGACCATCTACACCCGTGCGGGAGACGACGGCACCACGACGCTCGGCGACATGAGCCGCACCCGCAAGACCGACCCCCGGCTCGCCGCCTACGCCGACGTGGAGGAGGCCAACGCGGCGATCGGCGTGGCGATCTCGATGGGCGACCTGGCCCCGGAGATCGCCGAGGTGCTGACCCTGGTGCAGAACGAGATGTTCGACCTCGGCGCCGACCTGTGCGCCCCGGTGCGGGAGGCCCCGGAGTTCCCGCCGCTGCGCGTGGAGCAGTCCTACATCGACCGGCTGGAAGCCCAGTGCGACCGCTTCAACGCCGAGTTGCGCCCGCTGCGCAGCTTCATCCTCCCCGGCGGCGCGCCCGGCACCGCCCTGCTGCACGTCGCCCGCACGGTGGTCCGCCGCGCCGAACGCACGACCTGGGCCGCCCTCGAGGCCCACGAGGACGTCAACCCCCTCACGGCCAAGTACCTCAACCGCCTCAGCGACCTGCTCTTCATCCTCTGCCGCGCCGCCGCCCGCGGCGAAGAACTCCTCTGGAAGCCCGGCGGCACCCGCTAGGCCGCGTCCAGGTGGGCGCTCGGGGGGGCGGATTCGACCCAGGCGAGGAAGCCGGTGAGGGCGTCCTCGCTCATGGCGAGGGACACTCCGGCGCAGTCGACCGTCCAGTAGCCGGCCGGGCCGTCACCGCCGGCGAGGGGACGACGGGTGGAAACAGTGAGGCCGCGCCTCGCTATCGCGTGGCGCGGCCTCAGTCGCAGTCCGAGGAAGGGAATCCAGTGGAGCTCCCCGCCCGCATAGCGGGCGACTCCGCTCCGCCAGGCCCGGTTGCCCGTCCGGAGGCTGCATACGACATTGCCCCGGGAGCGGGCGAGTAGCACGCCCCGGAGGACGAGCAGGGCGGCGATCACCGCAACGCTTATCAAGATGTCCAGCGCCGCCATGGTCGCCCCCCAAAGCTCATTTTCGTCTGTCTATCAAACCTCTTCGCCGGCCGCACGCAGACGGGCCCGGGCACGCTTGGCCTCGACCTGCGCCTCGGTGTCCTCACCGTCGGCGCCGACCGACGCGAGCGCGCGCTGGAGCGCGTCGCGGGCCGCCGCCACGTCCACCTCGGAGCCGAGCTCGGCCGTCTCGGCCAGGACCGAGACGTCATTGTTGGCGACGGAGATGAACCCGCCGTGAACGGCCGCGTTCACGTCCCCGCCGTCGCTGCGCTTGATGCGAAGGACGCCGCCGTCCACGAGGACGCCGAGAACAGGGGCGTGGTTCGGCATAATACCGATCTCACCCTCCACGGTCTTGGCAATCACCATGTCGGCCTCGCCGGACCAGATCTCACGTTCCGGCGACACGACGCCGATGCGGAGCTTTGCCATCACACACCTTCCTCGGACGCCGGCACGGCCGCGCCGTGCCGGCATCCCGTCGTCAGCGGCCCAGTTCCTTCGCCTTGGCGATGGCCTGGTCGATGCCGCCGACCATGAAGAACGCCTGCTCGGGCAGGTGGTCGTACTCGCCCTCGCACAGGCCCTTGAAGGAGCGGATCGTGTCCTCCACGTCGACGAACTCACCCGGCTGGCCGGTGAACGCCTCGGCGGCGTACATCGGGTGCGACAGGAAGCGCTCGATGCGGCGGGCCCGCTGGACGACGACCTTGTCCTCTTCGGAGAGCTCGTCGATACCCAGGATCGCGATGATGTCCTGGAGCTCGCGGTACTTCTGCAGGATCCGCTTGGTCTCCTGGGCGACCCGGTAGTGCTCCTCGCCCACGATCGTGGGGTCGAGGATGCGGGAGCTGGAGTCGAGCGGGTCCACCGCGGGGTAGATGCCCTTCTCCGAGATCGGCCGGGACAGAACGGTCTGCGCGTCGAGGTGCGCGAACGCGTTGTGCGGCGCCGGGTCGGTGATGTCGTCCGCGGGCACGTAGATCGCCTGCATGGAGGTGATCGAGTGACCGCGGGTGGAGGTGATGCGCTCCTGCAGGACGCCCATCTCGTCGGCCAGGGTCGGCTGGTAACCCACCGCGGACGGCATGCGGCCGAGCAGGGTGGACACCTCGGAACCGGCCTGGGTGAACCGGAAGATGTTGTCGATGAACAGCAGAACGTCCTGCTTCTCGACGTCGCGGAAGTACTCGGCCATGGTCAGCGCGGACAGCGCGACCCGCAGACGGGTGCCCGGGGGCTCGTCCATCTGGCCGAACACCAGCGCGGTGTCCTTGAGAACGTTGGCCTCCTCCATCTCCAGCCAGAGGTCGTTGCCCTCACGGGTGCGCTCGCCGACGCCGGCGAACACCGACGTGCCGGAGAACTTCAGCGCGACCCGGCGGATCATCTCCTGGATGAGGACGGTCTTGCCGACGCCCGCGCCGCCGAACAGGCCGATCTTGCCACCCTTGACGTACGGGGTGAGCAGGTCGATGACCTTGATGCCGGTGGGCAGCATCTCGGTGCGGGACTCGAGCTGGTCGAACGCCGGCGACGGGCGGTGGATGCCCCACCGCTCGTTGACCTGCAGTGACGCCTTGTCGATGTCCAGCGGCTCGCCCAGGGCGTTCCACACGTGGCCCTTGACGACCTCGCCGACCGGCACCGAGATGGGGCTGCCGCTGTCGTTGACGGCGACGCCGCGCACGAGGCCGTCGGTGGGCTGCATGGAGATGGCGCGGACCAGGTTGTCGCCGAGGTGCTGGGCGACCTCCAGCGTCAGCGTCTTGGTCTCGCCCGCGATGGTGACTTCGGTGGTGAGGGCGTTGTAGATGTCCGGCATCGCCTCCACGGGGAACTCCACGTCGACGACGGGGCCCGTGACGCGCGCCACGCGACCTACGGCGGTCGCGACGGTCTCAGCGGTCATTGTGGTTTCTCACTCTTTCCCCGCGGAGGCGTCGGCCAGCGCGTTCGCGCCACCGACGATCTCGCTGATTTCCTGGGTGATCTCGGCCTGGCGCGCCTGGTTCATCCGCTGGGTGAACACGCGGATGAGCTCGTTGGCGTTGTCGGTCGCCGACTTCATCGCGCGGCGACGCGCGGCGTGCTCGGAGGCGGCCGACTGGAGCAGCGCGTTGAAGATGCGCGACTCGATGTAGCGCGGCAGGAGCTGGTTCAGCACCTCGCCCGCGGTCGGCTCGAACTCGTAGTACGGCAGTGGCCCGCCGGGAGGCTGTTCGGTGGTCTCCTCGACCTCCAGCGGGAGGACGCGCTTCACCTGGACCTGCTGCGTGAGCATCGAGACGAACTCGGTGTACACGATGTGGATCTCGTCGATGCCGTTCTGGTCCTCGAACGAGGAGACCAGGGCGTCGGCGATCTCCTTGGCGTGGGCGTAGAGCGGGTTGTCGGAGAAGCCCGACCACTCCCCGCTCATGCTCCGGTCGCGGAAGCGATGCCAGGTGATGCCCTTGCGGCCAACGACGAACGGCTTGACCTGCAGGCCGCGTCCCCGCAGGTGACCGGCCAGCGCCTCGGCCTCGCGCAGGATGTTCGCGTTGAAGCCGCCGGCGAAGCCGCGGTCGCTGGTGACGATCAGGACCCCGGCGCTGGAGGGCTGCTCCTTGGCCACGGTCAGCGGGTGGTCGATGTCGGCGGAGTTGCTGAGCACCGCCGACACCGCGCGCGTGATCTCGCGCTCGTAGGGGACCGCGGCCTCCATGCGCTGCTGCGCCTTCACGATGCGCGAGGAGGCGATCAGCTCCTGCGCACGCGTGATCTTCGCCGTGGACTTGACCGAGCGGATGCGCCGCCGCAGCAGTCTTAGCTGGGCACCCATGGGCTACTGCTTCTCGGCCGTCGGACGGACGTGCCGGACGACCTTCTCCTGGCCGACCTCGTCGGCCTCGAGCGGAGTCACCGGCTCGTCCTTGACGAGCAGCTCGCCGGAGGAGGTCTGGAACGTCTTCTTGAATTCCGTGATCGCCTCCTTGAGCGTGGTGACGGTGTCGTCGTTGATCTCACCGGTCTCGCGGAGGCCGTCGAGCAGGCCCTTGTACTTCGTCGCGACGTAGTCGAGGAACTCGGCCTCGAAGCGGGCGATGTCCTCGAGCGGGACGTCGTCCAGCTCACCGCTGGTGCCGGCCCACACCGAGACGACCTCGCGCTCCACCGGGTACGGCGAGTACTGCGGCTGCTTGAGCAGCTCGACCAGGCGGGCGCCGCGCTCCAGCTGGGCGCGGGAGGCCGCGTCCAGGTCGGAGGCGAACGCCGCGAAGGCCTCCAGGTCGCGGTACTGCGACAGCGACAGGCGCAGCGTGCCGGCGACCTTGCGCATCGCCTTGATCTGCGCCGAGCCGCCGACCCGGGAGACCGAGACACCGACGTTGATCGCCGGGCGGACGCCGGCGTTGAACAGGTCGGTCTCCAGGAAGCACTGGCCGTCGGTGATGGAGATGACGTTGGTCGGGATGAACGCCGACACGTCGTTGCCCTTGGTCTCGATGATCGGCAGGCCGGTCATCGATCCGGCGCCCATGTCGTTCGACAGCTTGGCGCAGCGCTCCAGCAGGCGGGAGTGCAAGTAGAACACGTCGCCGGGGAACGCCTCGCGGCCCGGCGGGCGGCGCAGCAGCAGGGACACGGCGCGGTAGGCGTCGGCCTGCTTGCTCAGGTCGTCGAAGACGATGAGCACGTGCTTGCCCTGGTACATCCAGTGCTGGCCGATGGCCGAACCGGTGTAGGGGGCGATGTACTTGAAGCCGGCCGCGTCGGAGGCGGGCGCGGCGACGATGGTGGTGTACTCCAGGGCGCCGGCCTCCTCGAGGCGGGCGCGCACCTGCGCGATCGTGGAGCCCTTCTGGCCGATCGCGACGTAGACGCAGCGGACCTGCTTGGTGGGGTCGCCGCTGGCCCAGTTCTCGCGCTGGTTGAGGATCGTGTCCACGGCGATCGCGGTCTTGCCGGTGCCGCGGTCGCCGATGATGAGCTGGCGCTGGCCGCGGCCGATCGGCGTCATGGCGTCGATCGCCTTGATGCCGGTCTGCAGGGGCTCCTTCACCGGCTGGCGCTGGACCACCGAGGGGGCCTGCAGCTCCAGCGGACGGCGGGTCTCGGCCTCGATCGGGCCCTTGCCGTCCAGCGGGTTGCCCAGCGCGTCGACGACGCGGCCGAGGAAGGCGTCGCCGACCGGCGCGGACAGGACCTCGCCCGTCCGGCGGACCGACTGGCCCTCTTCGATGCCGCTGAAGTCGCCCAGGATAACGGCACCGATCTCCCGGACGTCCAGGTTCAGTGCCAGGCCACGCGTGCCGTCCTCGAACTCAAGCAGCTCGTTCGCCATCGCCGAGGGAAGGCCGGAGATGTGGGCGATGCCGTCGCCGGCATCGACGACGGTCCCGATCTCCTCTCGGGCAGCCCCTTCCGGCTCGTACGCCTGGACGAAGCGCTCAAGCGCGTTCCGGATCTCGTCCGGCCGGATCGTCAGCTCCGCCATCTCTCTTCAGTCTCCCTAATCATCGGCCGCCCTGACTCTGCTAGCCGGCCAACCGGCGGCGGACTTCTTCAATACGTCCTGCGATCGTGGTGTCGATCAACTCATCGCCCAGACGGACGGAGAATCCACCGATCACCTTTGGGTCCACCTCGACGTTCAGGTGGACGTCGCGACCGTACGTGGTGCGCAACCAGGCGGCGAGACGCTGCCGCTGCGCGTCGGTCAGCGGAACCGCGCTGCGCACCACGGCGACAAATTGCTGTCGCTGCTCCGCCACGAGCTGGATGTACTCATCCAGCCCCCGTTCCAAGCTACGTCCTCTGGGGTAGAGCGCAAGCTGCGTGACCAGCCGCAACGTGGACGGGGCCACCTTGTCGCCGAGCAGGTCGGCCAGCAGGCCGCGCTTGGCCTCGGCGGGGACCGCCGGGTCGGCAAGCGCGTGGCGCAGCTCGGGGTTGGCCTCGACGATGCGGCCGAAGCGGAAGAGCTCGTCCTCCACATCGTCGAGCCTGCCCTGGGACTCGGCCTCGGCGACCGAGGCGATGACGCTGAGCCGCTCCAGCGCGTCGGCGAGGTCGACGGACTTCGACCACTTGACGGAGACGGCCGCGACGACCGTCTCCAGGGCGGCGTCGCTGATCCTGCCGGACAGCAGGGACCGCACGACCTCGTCCTTCCGCTCCGCGGTGCGGGCGGGGTCGGCGAGGTTGCGGCGGAGCCCGTGCTCGCGGTCGAGCAGCACGGAGACCGCCAGCAGGTCCTCGGCCACGCGGCCGAGGTCGGCCGTGCCGGCGACCGCGTTGAAGCGCTCCTCGACCTCGGCGAGCGAGCTACGGCTCAGGCCTCTCATCAGCGCACCGCCGCCCCGTCCGCGGACTCCAGCTCCGTGAGGAAGCGGTCCACGACCCGGCTCTGACGCGCCTCGTCCTCGAGGGACTCGCCGACGATGCGGCCGGCCAGATCGGTGGCCAGACGGCCGAGCTCGGCCTGCAGCTGGGCGAACGCCTGCCGGCGGTCGGCCTCGATCTGCGCGTGCGCGGACTCGATCAGGCGCCGGGCCTCGGCCTGGGCCTCCTCGCGCAGCTCCGCCTTGATCTGCGCGGCCTGCTCGCGGGCCTCTTCCCGCAGCCGGGCCGCGTCGTGGCGGGCCTCGTCGAGCTTGGCGCGGTACTCCTCCAGCGTGCGCTGGGCCGCGGCCTGTGCCTCCTCGGCCCGCTTGAGACCGCCCTCGATGGCGTCGGCCCGCATCTCCAGGGTCTTCTGGAGGCGGGGCACCAAGAGACGGCCGACGAAGAACAGGACCAGCAGGAACGCGAACCCGCCGACCACCATCTCCGCCACGCCGGGCAGGAGAGGGTTGGGAGCTTCTTCTGCCGCTACCAGATACACAATTGCCACCTTCCGCCAGGGAGGGTCGCGTCAGGCCCGGAAGGCGAACGCGAGCGCGATACCGATGAGGGCGAGCGCCTCGGCGAACACGAAGCCCAGGATCATGTTCTGGCGGATCAGGCCGTAGGCCTCCGGCTGGCGGGCGATGGCCTGCACGCCCTGGCCGAAGATGATGCCGATGCCGATGCCGGGGCCGATCGCGGCGAGGCCGTAGCCGATGGAGCCGAGGTTGCCGGTCACGTCAGCGAGGACAGACATGCGTGTTTCCTTTTCTATCGACCAGTGGAACGTCCACCGGGGTTAGGACGGACTGTGGAATCTCTCAGTGCGCGGCGTGGAGCGCGTCGTTGATGTACATCGCCGCCAGCAGCGCGAAGACGTAGGCCTGCAGCGCCTGGATGAAGAGCTCGAAGGCGGTGAGCAGGATCGTCATGAGAACCCCGAGCACGCCGAGCGGGGCGCCGAGCGGCGTCAGCTTGACGAACAGGAAGTGCCAGCCGACCTCGGAGAACAGGGCCACGATCAGGTGCCCGGCCATCATGGTGGCGAAGAGTCGCACCGCGTGGGTGATGTGGCGCAGGAAGAACGTCGAGACCAGCTCGATCGGGGCGACCAGGACGTAGATCCAGCCGGGGAGGCCCGGGGGGAACATCACGTTCTTGAAGAAGCCGATGGGGCCCTGGTGCTTGATGCCCAGGTACATCACCAGCAGCCAGATGCCGATGGACAGGATCGCCGGATAGCCGATGCGCGACATGACCGGGAACTGGATGAAGATGACCGAGCCGAACAGGTTCATGATCCACACGAACAGGAACAGGCTGAACAGCAGCGGCATCCACCGGTCGCTGTTCTTGCCCAGGTTCGGCCTGGCGATCTGGTCGCGGACGAACTCGTAGGCGAGTTCGCCGACGTTCTGCACGCCGCGCGGCACGAGCTTCGGCCGGGAGAAGGCGAAGAAGGAGAAGACCACGACCACGAGCACGGCGATCAGCGCGTAGAGCGCGGGCTTGTTGAACCAGGCCTGACCGTCGACGATCGGCGGCCAGTCGAAAAGGCCCAACCCCGGAGCATGGAACTCATCGGAGGCGAGAGGCGTCAGCGTGGCGCTCACTCGTCGTTCCCTTCGTCGTGATGATCGGTCAAGAGGCCCTCCGGTGGCCGCGGGTAGGAGAGGCCCGCCGGAGAAGAAGTGTGAAGAGGGCGAGGAGGCCAGGACTCGATGGCACAGGCGAACGTTCCCCTGCCGCGCACGCGACAATAGCAGGCGTGGCCGTGACTAGTCATATCGAGCCAGCCTCGCGAGGCCATGGCCTCAGGCGCTCGGCGATGATCGGTCCCGCCCCGTCTGCCAAGGCGAGTGTAGGGCAAGTTCGCGGAGGTCAGAACGCGACGCGTCACGTCCGCTTCTCCTCGACCACGCCCGGGACCTTCACAGTGGGGTCGACATAGAGGATCTTGAGTTTGAGGAAGCCGCGCGCCTCGCCGATGGTCCAGCAGATCGTGCACGCGATGACGGTGAGGGTGAAGGCTCCCGGGTGCCACACGGTGGCGTCCGCGAAGTACTCCAGCGTCACGGCCAGCAGCAGGATCTTCGTCAGGAAGGTGCCGAGGGCCGCGGCCATCATCATGGTGGGCGAGACGCGCGCCGCGTAGGTCACCGCGATGAGACTGATGGTGAAGAAGGCCGCCACGACCAGCACCCCGATGCCCGCGCCGAGCGCTCCCTTGGCGCCCTCGGCGAACGCCGCGGCGACGACGGCTATCAGCCCGGCCAGCGCCGCCGGCATCGCGGCCGCCCGGAGAATCTGGAGGTCGTTGGCCTGCATCGGTGCTCCAAAGAACAGTTGTCAAGCGAGCGATTGCTACCTCGCGGGGCGGGTCGTACCCGCCCCTGCTAGTGAAAGGTATCACAAGCTCATGAAGGAGCGCCTTTACCTGGGCTTTCGAGGGGGTGAACGGACGTTTCAGCCGGTCGCGGCGGTGGCGCGCGAGGTGCCCTCGGCGACGGGCGGGTCCGCCGGGGCCGGGCCGGAGCCGGGACCGGGGCCGCGCCGCGAGGAGTGCGCCCCTCCTTTGCCGCGCCCCGACCGCCACCGCGGCAGGCCCATGAGCAGCAGCACGACTATGGCGAACAACACGACGAGGGGGAACACGATCAGCGGCACGCCGCCCACCGAGAAGCCGACGACCGTGGCGGCGAACAGGAACGACCACGCGTACATGATCAGCACGGTGCGGCGGTGGGAGTGCCCGATCTGCAGCAGGCGGTGGTGCAGGTGGCCGCGGTCGGGCGCGAGCGGCGACTTGCCGCGCGAGGTGCGCCGGACCACCGCCATGACCAGGTCGGCCAGCGGGAGCACCATCACCGCGAGCGGCAGCAGGATCGGCAGCACGACGGGGAACCGGTTGATGTCCTCGGAGGCTCCCCGGTAGTCGACGGTGCCGGTCACCGTGACGACCGAGGTGGCGAGCACGAGGCCGATGAGCATGGCGCCGGTGTCGCCCATGAAGATCTTGGACGGGTGGAAGTTGTGCGGCAGGAAGCCCAGGCACATGCCGATGAGGATCGCCGTGATCGCCGCCGTGACGCTCAGCCGGCCCTGTTCCAGGCTGTCGGTCAGCGCGATCGTCCACACGAACGTCGCCATCGCGGCGATGCCGACGATGCCCGCCGCGAGGCCGTCCAGGCCGTCCACGAAGTTCACGGCGTTGATGGCGACCACCACGACGAGGATCGTGATGACGGTCTGCAGCGTGCTGTCGAGGCTCACGGTGTTGCCGTTGGGCAGCGGCACCCACAGGAGCGTCAGCTTGAACGCCACCAGCAGACCGGCGGCGGCGATCTGCCCGCCCAGTTTGACCAGGGCGTCCATGCCCCACCAGTCGTCGAGGAAGCCGGTGAGCACGATGACGCCGCCCGCGAGGGCCAGCGCGATGACGGTCTGGCCCTCACCCACCGTGGGGTCGGCCAGAGTGGCCCCGATATGGTCCAGGCGGCTCGCGACGAAGAGCCCGGCCAGCATGCCGGCGTACATCGCCAGGCCGCCGAGGCGCGGGGTCCGGACGGTGTGCACGTCGCGCTCGCGGATCTCCGGCGCGGCGCCGATGCGGAGCGCGAACACCCTGACCAGGGGGACCAGCAGGTAAGTGACCGCCGCCGCCACCAGCGCTATGAGTGTGTATTCGCGCACGTACCTAGTTTCCCGGATTGTCCGGTCACCTGGGACCGGAAAACTGCACAGAACCGCACATTAACCTCGTGGATACGCCGGATGACTCCGTGTGAGCCGCGTCACCCGCTCGGCCACCGACGTTATCGCACCCGGATCGCCCACCGCGTGCGCCACCATCGACGCGATCTCCTTCATCTCCGTCACCCCCATGCCCTGCGTGGTCACGCACGGCGTGCCGAGCCGGACGCCCGACGTCACCGCCGGAGGCAGCGGATCGTAGGGGATCGCGTTGCGGTTGAGAGTGATCTTCGCACGGGCGCAGGCCCGTTCCGCGTCGGCCCCCGTCACCCCGAGCGGGCGCAGGTCCACGAGGGCCAGATGGGTGTCGGTGCCGCCCGAGACCGGGCGCATCCCCTCCTCCTCGAGCGCCCCCGCCAGCGCCCGGGCGTTGGCGACCACCCGCCCGGCGTACGCGCGGAACTCCGGCCGGGCGGCCTCGCCGAAGGCCACGGCCTTCGCCGCGATCGCGTGCATCAGCGGCCCTCCCTGGGTGAACGGGAACACCGCGCGGTCGACGCGGGAGGCCAGCTCCTCGGTGCACAGGATCGCCCCGCCCCGCGGCCCCCGCAGCGCCTTGTGCGTGGTGAACGTCACGACGTCGGCGTGCGGGACCGGTGAGGGCACCACGCCGCCCGCCACCAGGCCGATCGTGTGCGCGACGTCCGCGAGCAGCCACGCCCCCACCTCGTCGGCGACGCCGCGGAACACCGCGAAGTCGATCAGCCTGGGGTAGGCGGTGGCCCCGCAGACGATCAGCTTGGGCCGGTGGCGCAGCGCCAGGTCGCGCACCTCGTCGTAGTCGATCGTCTCGGTGTCGCGCCGCACGCCGTACGCCACCACGTCGAACCAGCGGCCCGAGAAGTTGACCTTCGAGCCGTGCGTCAGGTGACCGCCGTGGGACAGCGCCATGGCCAGCATCGTGTCGCCCGGCCGCAGCAGCGCGGCGTACGCGGCGAGGTTGGCGGACGCGCCCGAATGGGGCTGCACGTTGGCGTGGTCGGCGCCGAACAGGTCCTTCGCCCGGTCGACGGCCAGCCGCTCCGCCCGGTCCACGACCTCGCAGCCGCCGTAGTAGCGCCTGCCCGGATAGCCCTCGGCGTACTTGTTGGTCAGCGTGGAGCCGAGCGCAGCCATCACCGCGGGTGAGGTGAAGTTCTCGCTGGCGATGAGCTGCAGGCCGCCCCTGAGCCGCTCGACCTCGTCCAGCAGGATGCGCGCGACCTCGGGATCCTCCTGCCACAGCTCCGCGAAGTCGGCGCCGTAGAAGACGTCCCCGGCGCACTCGGGCCCGCCGCCGGGCCGGCGTGGTTCGTGGCCGGGTCCTTTCGCCGCCATGGCTCGATCACCGTCCCCTTCCTCGCGCGGAAGCGCACGAGGACCACCGATCTCCCCACTGTATGTCCCGGTGTGCCGCGGCGCGCCGCCGCGGGCGGCGGGTCAGTTGTAGGCGTGCGGGGCCGAC
The DNA here is from genome assembly GCF_014200435.1 of Sphaerisporangium krabiense. NCBI lineage: Bacteria > Bacillati > Actinomycetota > Actinomycetes > Streptosporangiales > Streptosporangiaceae > Sphaerisporangium > Sphaerisporangium krabiense. Next base: position 136,893 of record NZ_JACHBR010000001.1, read on the forward strand.
GAGGCGACCGGCACCCAGCGGGGGGTGTCCGCGGCCTGGTCGCTGATCGCGGTGAGCACGGCCTGGCGGTACATGCCGAGACGGGTGCGCCACTCCCCCATGTCCTGGACGTACCGCTCGGCGACGGGCGCGTCCCAGACGTCGCGGCTGCGTGCCATCTGGTACGCCTTGTCCAGCGAGCCGGTGAGCCCCTCCAGCAACGGCAGGGCCTGCTGCCACAGGTCCACGAGCTTCTGGTACTCGGGGTTGAAGCGCCAGCTCGTCGCCTGCCCGTCCAGGCCGAGCGGGTCGGAGGTGGACGCGGGCGGCGTCTCGCCGGGCTGGAGGGGCTTGGGCGCGGGCGGGTCTGCGTACATGTCGGACACCCCTCCTTACGAACCGGACGACGAGGGCCGGTACCCGTCCGGACCCGGACCATGCCCCGGGGGCGGCGGCGGCCCCTCGGACGGGTCGTCGCCGTAGGGGCCGGCGGGGTGCGCGCCGGGGCCGCTGAGATCACCGGGACGGGGCGGAGGGTCCGAGGCCATGTGGACGCCCGAGTGGATCTGTGCCGAAGGTCCTGCGGCGCTCTCAGGGGCCGCTGGAGCCTGGTAAGCGGCGGCGGCGCCTCCGTCGGGCGGCAGCGGGGCCGACGGCTTCGCCGATCCGGACGGATCGCCGGGCGGGAGGGAGCCGATCGGGCCGTCGGCTCGCGGGTGGCCGGGCTGCGCGCCGTCGGGCGGGACGACGACCGGCTGCTCCATGGGCGGGATCTTGTCCATGTTCCGCGACAGCCAGTCCAGATGCTCCTGGCTCGGCGGGTCCATGGTCACCTCGACCACCCGGACGCCGTCCACGTCGATCACGCGCGTGCGCTCGCCCGAGGTGTCGACGTCGTGGGAGTTGTCCGGCGCCGGCGTGTCGAGCCCGCCGCCGTCTCCCCCGCCCTGCGGCGCGCCCGCGTACGGCTCCACGTACTGCGGCTCGCCGCCCTTGGGCGAGTCATCCTGCTTGGGCGCCGGATCACCCTTGGGCTCGGGATCCGCCTTGGGAGCGGAGTGCCCCTTGGGCTCCGGATCCACCTTGGGCGCCGAGTCATGCTTCGGAGCCTCGTGCTTGGGCGCCTCGTGCTTGGGCGCGTCATGCTTGGGCGTCTCGTGCTTCGGGGCCTCGTGCTTCGGAGTGTTGTCGTGCTTGGGGGCGTCCTGCTTCTCCCGGGGGGCGTTGTCGCCGTGGGGGGTTTGCCGGGTGTCCGGCTTGTCCGCCTGAGGCGGGTCGACCTTGTGCGTGTTGTCGCTCTTCGGCGGGTCGGACTTCTCGTGCTTCTCCGGCTTGTGCTCCTTGGGAGCGTCGTGCTTGTCGGTCTTGTCCGACGTCGGCGGCGGGGTCTGCTTCTCGGGCTTGTCGTGCTTCTCGGGCTTGTCCTTGGTCTGGGAGTCCGAGGTGGGAGCGCCGTGCTTGTCGCCCTTATCGCTCTTGTCCTTCTTGGGCGCGTCGTCCTTGTCGCCCTTGTCGCCCTTGGGAGGGTCCTGCTTCTCGGGGGCCTTCTGCTTCATGGTCTTCGGGCCGGCGTCCGGCTCCTTCTGCTTCTCTTTCTTCTCCAGAAGGACCAGGCGGGCGGTGACGTCCTTGACCAGCGTGTCCCCGGCGTCGGCCACCTGGGCCGGGCGGTGCGTCGCGGGAACGGACAGGCCCGCCGCGCCGGTGAGCTGGGCGATGCGCGACTCGACCGTCCGCATCTGGTGCCCCGCGCGCCCGACCTCGGCCAGCAGATCGCGGACCAGCTTGGGGTCCATGCCGTCCAGCTTGCCCATCGGCGTCTCCCCTTGCTCGTGGTCGCGCTCCGCCGGCCGCTCGTCAGAGAAGGGCCGCGCCCTGCCCGCAGCCATGCTCCCTCGCCACGGCCCGTCGCTCAAGAGCGCGGACGCGCTTCACGGTAACGTCGGCGCCCGCCCGCAGGGCCCGGCGATAGCCACACGGCATGATTCGCGGTCACCCCGGCGGGAGGGACGCGGCGCCCGCCGGGGCGGGCCGGCTCAGGCCTCGCCGTCCGCCTTCTGAGCGCGCGCGGCCGTCTCCGGCTTCTCGGAGCTTCCGTCCTTGTCCCGCTTCTCCTCGGTCGCGGCCTTCTCGTCGGCCGCGGCCTTCTCGTCCGCCGGGGCGTTCTCGAGCTCGGGCTCCGGGTCGGCGTCGGTGGCGAGGTAGCCGACGATCGCCCGCAGCTTGTCGACCGGGATCGCGCCCTTGCGCAGCACGCGGGGCACCGGCGTGGTGAGGTCGAGGATCGTGGAGGGGACGTTCTCCGTGAGGGGCCCGGCCTCCAGGTAGACGCCGACCGCCTCCCCGAGCATCGCCTCGGCCTCGGCCGCGGTCCTGGCGGGTGGGGCGCCGGAGATGTTGGCGCTGCTCACCGCCATGGGACCGGTGTCTTTCAGCAGTTCGAGCGCGACGGCGTGCAGCGGCATGCGGACCGCGACGGTGCCCTTCGTCTCGCCGAGGTCCCAGGTCAGGGACCGGCCGGCCTTGCAGACCAGGGTGAGCGGGCCGGGCCAGAAGGCGTCGATGAGGTCCTGCCCGTAGGCGCCGAGGTCCTCGATCAGGGCGGTGGCGGCGCGCACGGTGCCGACCAGGACCGGCACGGGCATGTCCCTGCCGCGGCCCTTGGTCTCCAGCAGTTTGCCCACGGAGTAGTGCGTGAAGGCGTCGGCGCCGAGGCCGTAGACCGTGTCGGTCGGGAGCACGACCAGCTCGCCCGCGCGGATCGCGGCGGCCGCGTCGGCGAGCCCGACCGCGCGCTCCTCGCTGTTGGAAAGGTCATAACGTCGGATCACGACTTGTCATCCTCCCATGTCGGACGGGCCGTCCCGCCAGGGGCGTCGCGCATGGACCGCGTCCCTGTCATCGTGGCCTCATTCCTGGCCGAAACGGGCGGTGACGTAGCGGTCGCGCCCGGCGAGATCGGTGTGGTCGCGGGTGTCGCGCCACCCGCGCTCCTCGGAGAACTCAAGGTAGACCGACGAGCCCTGCTGGTCGGCGTGCTCGACCGCGACGAGCCCGCCCGGGCGCAACAGCCGCCGTGCCGTCCGCTCCACGGCGCGCACCTCGTCCAGGCCGTCCTCGCCCGAGCCGTACAGGGCGCGGGAGGGGTCGTAGTCGCGCACCTCGGGGTCACGGGGGATGGCGCCGGGCGGAATGTAGGGCGGGTTGGAGATCACCAGGTCCACGCGGCCGTCGAGTTCGGGCAGGCAGTCGGCGAGGTCCTCGGGGTGGAGGGACACCCGGCCCTGGCCGTGCTCGACGATGTTGCGCTTGGCCCAGCCGTAGGCGACCGGATCGACCTCGACGGCATGGACCTGGGCGAGCGCGACCTCCTGGGCGATCGACAGCGCGATGGCCCCGGAGCCGGTGCCGAGGTCGACGACGACGGGCGAGGCGACGTCCATCTCGCGGAGGCGGTCGATCGCCCAGCCCGCGACGACCTCGGTCTCGGGTCTCGGGACGAAGACGCCGGGGCCGACGTCCAGGGACAGGTACCGGAAGTAGGCGCGCCCGGTGATGTGCTGGAGCGGCTCACGGGCCTCGCGCCGGGCGACGCCCTCCCAGAACAGGGCGTCGAACTCCGCGTCGGGCACGGTGTGGAGCTGGCCACGCCGGACGCCGTGGACGAACGCCGCGATCTCCTCGGCGTCGGTCCGCGGTGAGGGAACCCCCGCCTCGGCCAGCCGGGCGGTGGCGAGCGCTATCTCGTCCATCAGCAAGGTCATGGCAGTTTTCGCGATTTTCGTGACTTGTCTCGTTCTGGGTGGGCGGCGTGTCGGCGGGCGGAGGTCACGCGTGGGCGGCCAGCTTCTCCGCCATCTCGGCGTCGATGAGCGCTTGGATGACCGCCGAGAGATCGCCGTCGAGCACCTGGTCGAGGTTGTACGCCTTGAACCCCACCCGGTGGTCGGAGATGCGGTTCTCCGGGAAATTGTAGGTGCGGACGCGCTCGGAACGGTCGACCGTGCGAACCTGGGACTTGCGCTCGGCCGAGGCGGCGGCGTCGGCCTGCTCCTGGGCGATGGCCAGCAGCCGGGCGCGCAGGATGCGCAGCGCCGACTCCTTGTTCTGGAGCTGGCTCTTCTCGTTCTGGCAGGACACCACGACGCCGGTGGGCACGTGCGTGATGCGCACCGCCGAGTCGGTGGTGTTGACGCTCTGGCCGCCGGGCCCGGAGCTGCGGAACACGTCGATGCGCAGGTCGTTGGGGTCGATCTGGACGTCGACCTCCTCGGCCTCGGGGTACACCAGCACGCCGGCGGCGGAGGTGTGGATGCGGCCCTGGGACTCGGTGACCGGCACGCGCTGCACGCGGTGGACGCCGCCCTCGAACTTCAGCCGCGACCAGACGCCGTCGGCGCCCTTGCCCTTCATCGCGACCGTCACGTCCTTGTAGCCGCCGAGGTCGGACTGCTGGGAGTCGATGATCTCGGTCTTCCAGCCCTCGCGCTCGGCGTAGCGCAGGTACATGCGCAGAAGGTCGCCGGCGAACAGCGCGGACTCCTCGCCGCCCTCGCCCGCCTTGATCTCCATGATGATGTCCTTGTCATCGTTGGGATCGCGCGGGATGAGCAGGTGCTTGAGGCGCTCCTCCAGCTGGGGCGCGCGGGCCTCCAGCTCGGCCATCTCGTCGGCGAAGGCGGCGTCCTCGGCGGCGAGCTCCCTGGCGGCCTCCAGATCGTCGCGCACGGCCTCCAGCTCGCGGTAGGCGGCGACGATGGGCGTGAGCTGGGCGTAGCGCCTGCCGAGGGTGCGGGCCCGGTTCTGGTCGGCGTGCACGGCGGGATCGGCGAGCTTGACCTCCAGCTCGGCGTGCTCCGCGAGCAACTCGTCCAGGTTCACCGTGCGACCTTCTTCCTACGTGACGTGCTTCGTGGCGAGAAACCGGGCCTTCATCAAGAACGCCGACCCGGGCACGCCCCCGCCGCATGGGGGGACGCTTCCGGGCCGGCGCTGCTTGCCGGGCTACTTGCTCGCGGGCTTCTTGCCGAAACGCTTCTCGAAGCGGGCCACCCGGCCGCCGGTGTCCAGGATCTTCTGCTTGCCCGTGTAGAACGGGTGGCAGGCGGAGCAGACGTCGGCGTGGATCACGCCGTTCTTCGCGGTGCTCCGGGTGGTGAAGCTGCTGCCGCAGCTGCAGGTCACCTGCGTGGTGCCGTACTGCGGGTGGATGTCGGGCTTCATCTCAGTCCTCTCTGGGCGCGGCCGCCGGGTCGCCTTGGTCGCTCACGTCGGGGTGACGCGCGGACGGGCGGGAACCGGAACCGCCATGGGTCGGCTACCAGTGTGCCAGATCCTGTAACCGCGCCAGGCCATCGTCCATTCCCGCGGCCGCTCGCGGCCGACCCCGGACACCGGCCGTCGACGCAAGAGTCGGCGTACGGTCACCACGATGTTACGGAGTTAACCAATTAAAGCCCCACATTCGGGGAAAAGCCGGGCTGTGACCGTGATTCCCGGAAGGAACACGCCGTGGGGACGCCGCGGCCTAGGAGCGGCCGAGGTAGGCGAGGACGGCGAGAACCCGTCGGTGGTCGTCGGGCGTGGGGTCGAGCCCCAGTTTGCCGAAGATCCCCGAGATGTGCTTCTCGACCGCCCCCTCGGTGACCCCGAGACGCCCGGCGATCGCGTTGTTGGACCGCCCCTCGGCCATGAGCCCGAGGACCTCTGACTCCCGGCCGGTCAGCGACCCGACCGGCTCGCGGCGGCGGCTCAGCAACTGGACGACGACCTCCGGGTCGATCACGGTGCCCCCGGCCGCGACCCTGCGCACGGCGTCGAGGAACTCGGCCACGTCGGCCACGCGCTCCTTGAGCAGGTAGCCGACGGCCGCGGCGCCGCGCCCGATCAGCTCGGTGGCGTACCGCTCCTCGACGTACTGCGACAGCACCAGCACCGGCAGGCCCGGCACCAGGGCGCGGGCGGACAGCGCGGCCCGCAGCCCCTCGTCGGTGTGGCTCGGCGGCATGCGGACGTCGACGACGGCGAGGTCCGGCCGGTGCTCGCGCACCGCGTCGACGAGCCCGGGGCCGTCGCCGACCGCGGCGACCGTGTCGATGCCCCCGTCGGCGAGGAGCCGGGCGAGGCCCTCGCGCAGCAGCACCGAGTCCTCGGCGATCACGACCCGCATCCCGCGCGCTCCCGTCACCACTCGTACGGTAGCCGGGCCCGGACGACCGTGGGGCCGCCCGGCGGGCTCTCGATGGTCAGCGTGCCGTCGATGGTCGCCGCGCGGTCCTCCAGCCCCGCCAGGCCGCCGCCCGGGACCGCCTCGGCCCCGCCGATCCCGTTGTCGCGCACCTCCACCACCACCCGGTCTCCCTCCCGTCCCACCAGCACCGACGCCTCGGTGGCGACCGAGTGCTTGGCGACATTGGCCAGCGACTCGGCGACGATGAAGTACGCGATGCTCTCGACCGCGGCGGGCGGGCGCTCGTCGAGCCCGACCACGACGTCCACGCGGTTCGGCGCCCGCGCGGCCAGCGCCGACAGGGCGGCGTCCAGGCCCCGGTCGGTCAGGATGGCCGGATAGATGCCCCGCGCGAGGTCGCGCAGCTCGGCGATCGCGGCCTTGGCGTCGGCGTGGGCGCGGGCGAGCAGCTCCCTGGCCTCCTCGGGCGCGGAGTCGAACTTCGCCTGGGCCCTGCCGAGCTCCATCGCCACCGACAGCAGCCGCTGCTGGGCCCCGTCGTGCAGGTCGCGCTCGATCCTGCGCCGCTCGGCCTCGGCGGCGTCCACTCCCCTGGCCCGGCTGGCCCGCAGATGCCTGACCCGTGCCTCGTCCCCGGCGCCGAGCAGGGCGACGGCGAGCAGGCCGTGCAGCCAGGCCATGCCCCGCGTGACGTACAGCGTGACCACCAGCGCCGCGACCCCGCAGAGCGCCCAGGGCAGCGACCCGGGCAGGGAGTCGATCACGAGACCGTCGCCGATCACCGTGGTGTCGCCGGACAGCACCACCACCGGCTGGGCGAGCAGCCCGATCGCGCACGACCACAGCGTCAGGGAGACCAGGAACTCGCTCAGGCCGAGCGGGAACAGCAGCAGCAGGTAGCCGAGGTCCTTCCAGGTGGCGGGGTCGCCGACCAGCCAGCCGAGATGCCGCACCACCCCCGCCTTCGGCCTCGGCCGGTACGGGTCGGGGATGACGACGCCGAACGCCAGGCGCAGCACCCGGCGCTCCAGCATGGCGCCGCCGCGCCACAGCAGCATCGCGAGCAACAGCATCGGCAGCCCGGCCCACACGATGACCAGCGCGAGCGCCGTGGAGAGCCCTACGGCGAGGAGCACGAACCAGGTGAGCCCCGTGGCGAAGGAGGCCACGAACAGGTACGGCACCGCGCGCCAGGTCATCGGGTCGATGAGCAGTCCCAGGGGGCCGTACGGCCCGAGCGGGACGCGCCGGCGCAGCGGCCGGCGCGTCGTCGCATCGGCGGTCATTCGCACGTCCTCCGGTCGAACGTCGGCCGCGTGGTGCGCGTCGGCCCTGACGTCACGAGCCTGCCAAGCCGCGGGGCGCCGCGCCATGGGCCGGGCGTCACCCCTTGGCGTAGGGCTGGCCCCACCTTACGGACGCCTTGCCGAGACCTTGTGGCCCCTGTGCGGCCCCTTGCCGACCCCTTCTGGACCCTTCTGGAGCCCTTGGGGACGCGGACATGGCAAGGGCGGCGGGCCGGTTACGGCCCGCCGCCCTGTCACACGCCTGCCGTGCGGGGAGGTCAGTCGCGGTCGGAGCTGACCGTGGTCTTCTGGACCTGGAGCAGGAACTCGGCGTTGGACTGCGTCTCGCGCATCTTCTCCAGCAGGAGCTCCAGCGCCTGCTGCATGTCGAGCGCGTGGAGCACCCGGCGCAGCTTCCAGACGATCTGCAGCTCGTCCCGGGACAGCAGGATCTCCTCCTTGCGGGTGCCGGACGCGTCGACGTCCACCGCGGGGAAGATCCGCTTGTCGGCCAGGGACCTGTTGAGCTTCAGCTCGGCGTTGCCGGTGCCCTTGAACTCCTCGAAGATGACCTCGTCCATCTTGGAGCCGGTCTCGACCAGCGCCGTGGCGAGGATCGTCAGCGAGCCGCCGTTCTCGATGTTGCGCGCCGCGCCGAAGAACCGCTTCGGCGGGTACAGCGCGGTCGAGTCGACACCACCGGACAGGATGCGCCCGGAGGCCGGGGCCGCCAGGTTGTAGGCCCGGCCGAGGCGGGTGATGGAGTCGAGCAGCACCACGACGTCGTGGCCGAGCTCCACCAGCCGCTTGGCGCGCTCGATGGCGAGCTCGGCGACCGTGGTGTGGTCCTCGGCGGGACGGTCGAAGGTCGAGTGGATGACCTCGCCCTTCACCGAGCGCTGCATGTCGGTGACCTCTTCCGGCCGCTCGTCGACGAGGACGACCATGAGGTGGCACTCGGGGTTGTTGCGCGTGATCGCGTTGGCGATCGCCTGGAGGACCATCGTCTTACCGGCCTTGGGCGGCGAGACGATCAGGCCGCGCTGGCCCTTGCCGATGGGGGCCACCAGGTCGATGATGCGCGTGGTGAGGATGTTGGGGTCGGTCTCCAGCCTCAGGCGCTCCTGCGGATAGAGCGGCGTCAGCTTGGTGAAGTCCGGCCGGTTGCGCGACTGCTCGGGGTCCATGCCGTTGACCGTGTCGAGCCGGACGAGCGCGTTGAACTTCTCGCGGCGCTCGCCGTCGCGGGGCTGGCGGACCGCTCCGGTGATCACGTCGCCCTTGCGCAGGCCGTTGCGGCGGATCTGCGCCAGCGAGACGTACACGTCGTTGGCGCCGGGCAGGTAGCCGCTGGTGCGCACGAACGCGTAGTTGTCGAGGATGTCGAGGATGCCCGCGATGGGGATCAGGACGTCGTCGTCGCCGATCACCGGCTCGTTGCCGTCGAAGCGGTCGCGGCCCCGGCGGTTGCGCTCCCTGAACCGGCCGCGGCGGCCACGGCGGTCGTCGTCGCCCTGCGGGTCGCCACCGCGCGGGTCGCCGCCGCGCGGGTCGCCGCCACGCTGGTCGCGGACCTGGTCGCGGTCGCGGTCGCGCCCCTGGGCCTGGTCGCGGTCACGGTCGCGGTCACGGCCCTGCGCCTGGTCACGGGACTGCTCGCGGCCCTGCTGGCGGCTGTCGCCCGCGTCGGCGGCCCGCTGCTCCGGACGGCTGTTGTCACCGCGGTTGTCGGGACGGTTGTCGCCGCGCTCGCGGCGGTCTCCGCGCTCGCCCCTGCTGCGGCGCTCGCGGCGGGACTCGGTGCGCTCGGGGCGCGCTTCCTGCGCGGCGGCCTGGACGGGCTCGGCGGTCACGGCGACGGGGGCGGCCTGCTCGGCGGGCTGCGCCTCGGGGGCCGGGGCACGCTCTTCGCGCACTTCGGCGACGGCCTCGGCGGGCGCCGGGCGGGAACGTTCCCGCCGGGTACGGGTGGGCCGCTCGGCCGGTGGCTCCGCCGTGACGGCGGGAGCGGCGGGAGCGGCGGGGGCCGTGGCGACGGCGGGTGCCTCGGCGATGGGAGAGGCACCGTCGGCGGAAACGCCCTGCTTCTCCTGGATGGCCGCGATGAGCTGGCTCTTGCGCATCCGCCCCGTCCCGCTGATGCCCAGGCTCGACGCGAGAGCCTGCAACTCGGGCAGCACCATGGCCGCGAGGCCGGTGCCGGAGCGACGGCGCGGCCGGGCCGCGGCGCGGGTGGGGGTGTCGCCGGCGACCGGCGGCACTGTGCCGGTGGCGTCGGAGAGGAGTTCGGTGGTGTCGCTCAACTAAAAGGTCCTTCCCAGGGGTCGGGCGTCGGCCACGATCAGCCAGGCGTCCCGGTGGTGCGACCCGGCGGGACAGACCGGGTCGGGCTGGACGAACTTCTACGGTGTCGGGAAGCCGGTGCGTCTAACCGGCACAGAGCCGTCACCGTCGAGATTCGCGAGCCGTTGGGGGCCCGGGGGTCGCCCCCCGGCTGGTTACCGCCGACCAGATGTCGATGCCAGTCGAACGCGCATGTCCCCGATTACGCCGCTTCTCGACACGCCAACCGGATGTGGACCAACCGGAGGCGATGAATTCGGGAAGCCCGCTGAGCGGCTCGCGTCTGACGACACGAGGCGCGATCCAGCGATGTATGGCTGACAAGCACGCACCCGCAACGGGGGCATCTGGTGCGGCTATCAGCCTAACATCACCAGCGCACACTGCTATTCCCTGAAGGTCGAAGATGCATCAGCGTGTCTCGGGAAAATGAACGGCCGCACCGGATCGGTCGACGTCCAAAGGCTGGATGTGCCAGTCATTACCCACTTCCGACGCGATCAAATCATGGGTATCCGGCGTTCCGAACACGAGAACCGTCGGACCGGCCCCCGATACGACCGCGGGAACCCCCGCCACGCGCAGACGTTGTACCAGATCGGCCGTGCCCGGCATGGCAGGCGCGCGGTAGGCCTGGTGCAGACGATCTTCCGTGGCGGCCAGCAGAACCTCACTCTCCGGACGCTGGGTCAGCGCCGCGATGAGCAGGGCGGCGCGTCCGGCGTTCGCGGCCGCGTCGGCATGCGGTACGTCCTTCGGCAGGAGCCCGCGCGCCGTCTCGGTGGAGAGCCGGGTTCTCGGCACGAAAACCACTGGTCGGACGCCCCCGTGCGGGCTCAGTTCCAGCTTACGCGGCCTTCCGGACAGCTCCGTCCACGCGATGGTGAGGCCACCGGAAAGGCACGGTGCGACGTTGTCCGGATGGCCCTCCATCTCGGTGGCCAGCGCGAACACCTCGTCGTCCGTCAGGGCGCCCGCGCCGAGCGCGCGGGCGGCGAGCAGCCCCGCGCAGATCGCCGCCGAGGACGACCCGAGGCCGCGCGCGTGGGGGATGCGGTTGTGGCAGCGCAGCCGGATGCCGCGCGGCTGCGGCGCGCCCGCCCGGTCGTAGGCGGCCCGCATCGCCCTGACGATCAGGTGGCCCTCGCCGAGGTCCAGCTCACCGGCGCCTTCGCCCTCGACGGAGACCTGGACCGAGCGCGCGGCGGCGGAACCGCCCACGTCGTCGTGGACGCTCGCCTCGATCTCGTCGTACAGCGCGAGGGCCAGCCCGAGCGAGTCGAAGCCGGGCCCGAGATTGGCACTGGTGGCGGGCACGCGGACGACGACGCTGCTCGATGCCATGCGGTTCCTCGGATTCGTGTGGGTGATGTGAGAAAAGTGATCTCGGTTGCGCCGAGACCCGTATTGAGCGATTCACGAGCGCCCGTGAGCGATTCACGCTCATGAACGATTCACGAACGCCGTTTCCCGGGGGTTTCCGGGCGCGCCCCAGGGGGCACCGGTCACGGGCCCGAGGGCGAACGCCGTTGTTCTCGGGGTGACGCCCGTGAGGACAGGGGTCACCGGGCGGGATCCTCGGGGGTCGTCGCGAAACCCGCGGCCGTCCTTGGCCGGCGCTCCCCCGGGTACCCCGTATCCGGCGCCAGGAGACCGGCGGCCCTGCCGGTCCTTCCCACGCTTTTCCGGGTGTCGCCGGACATGATGCCGGGTCGGCCGCGATTCGTCCAGGGGTGGACGGGGGTGTCAGGCCAGTTCGAGCGCGCCCGCGGCGGCGAAGGCGTCGACGGGGATCGTCAGCGGGGTCGGCGCCCCGGAGATGGCCCAGTCGGGGTCCTTGAGGCCGTTGCCGGTGACCGTGCAGACCACGCGCTCGCCGTGCCGCAGCATGCCCTGCTCGTGGGCCTGGAGCAGGCCGGCCACGCTCGCGGCGGAGGCCAGCTCGACGAACACGCCCTCTTCCTGCGCGAGGAGCTTGTACGCCGTGGCGATCTGGCGGTCGGTGACGGCCTGGATGTCGCCGCCGGACTCGTCGCGGGCCGCCTCGGCGAGCCGCCAGGACGCGGGGTTGCCGATGCGGATGGCCGTGGCGATCGTGTGCGGGTGGGTGACCGGGGCGCCCTGGACGATGGGCGCCGCGCCGCTGGCCTGGAAGCCGAGCATGCGCGGGGTGCGGGTGGCGACGCCGTCGCCGGCGTACTCGCGGTAGCCCATCCAGTAGGCGGAGATGTTGCCCGCGTTGCCGACGGGGATGCAGTGGACGTCGGGCGCGTCGCCGAGGGCGTCGACGATCTCGAACGCGGCGGTCTTCTGTCCCTGGAGCCGGTGGGGGTTCACCGAGTTGACCAGGGCGATCGGGAAGTTCTCCGCGAGCTTCCTGGTCATTTCGAGGCAGTCGTCGAAGGAGCCGTCGACCTGGAGGAGCTTGGCGCCGTGCACGAGGGCCTGGGCGAGCTTGCCCATGGCGATCTTGCCGCGCGGGACCAGGACCGCGCAGGTGAGCCCGGCGCGTACGGCGTAGGCCGCGGCCGAGGCGCTGGTGTTGCCGGTGGAGGCGCAGATGACCGCCTTGGCGCCCTCTTCGACCGCCTTGCTGATGGCCACGGTCATGCCCCGGTCCTTGAAGCTGCCGGTGGGGTTGAGGCCCTCGACCTTGAGGTGGACCTCGCAGCCGGTCAGGTCGGACAGGCGCCGCGCGGGGACGAGCGGCGTGCCCCCCTCCAGCAGGGTGACCACGGGCGTCGTCGCGGTCACGGGGAGCCTGTCACGGTATTCCTCGATGAGGCCACGCCATGCCCTGAACATCGTCGCTCCTCCCGCGCCCGGCCGGGCGATCGTCGCCCGGGCGGCGCGTAACCATGGGTCCGCTACCAGCGGTATCAGGACACCGAGTCTACGGGGACGCCCACGGCGCCGCGTCCGTTGTCCACAGGCTGGACGGGCGTTTCCCCTTCGCGCGCGGGTGCGGCGCCGCTCGGGGAATGTTCGGCGCTACCTGTCATGACCACGAAAAAGCAGTACAACTCACTCTTTACCGCCATTTACCAATAATTGGGAAAGGGTCGCATGATCAGCGAGATCGCGGGAACGCTGCGTCCCGCCACCGCTCTCCCGCGGCTCTTACGAAGCTCTCAGGATCCTTGGGTATGGTCGGCACCCGGCGGCGAAGCGAACCGACGAAGGAGCGACCACCGTGCCCGTCCCCCCGCGGACGGGACCGGCGACCACCGGTCTCGACCAGGGAAAGCCCACGACCGGTGGCCGAGGCGACCGGCCCAGAATCCGCCACAACGACTACTCCCCGCTCGTCCCGCCCCCGCTCGGCGGGTGGGAGCCCGAGCTGCCGGTGAGCGTGGTCATCCCGGCCCACGGCGGGCAGCACCGGCTCGACCTCACGCTCGCCGCCCTCGCCGCGCAGACCTACCCGGCCGGGCTGCTGGAGGTCATCGTCGTGGACGACGGCAGCGAGCCGCCCCTGCGCCTGCCGCACGACCGCCCCGAGAACACCCGGCTCGTGCCCGCCGCGCCCGGCGGCTGGGGGACGGCGCACGCCCTCAACACCGGCGCCGCCCAGGCCGAGGGCGCGGTGATCCAGCGCCTCGACTCCGACATGGTGATCTGCCGCGAGCACATCGAGGCGCTGGCGCGCTGGCACCACCTCACCGACTACGTCGTGACCATCGGCGCCAAGGTCTTCCTGGACGAGCCCCCGCTCACCGCCGCGCGGGTGCGCGCCGCCGTGGCCGCGGGCGAGCTGGACTCGCTCTTCGACATGGCGGCCGCGATCCCCAGCAGCACCGAGGCGACGATCCGCCGCCTGGACGGGCTGCGCACCAGCAAGAACCCCTACCACGTCTGCACCGGCCCCACCGTGTCGCTGCGCCGCGACCTGTTCCGCGCGGCCGGGGGCCTGGACCCCGCCGTGCTGCGCGGCGAGGACACCGAGTTCGCCTACCGCCTGGCGATGCGCGGGGCCGTCTTCGTCCCCGACATGGCGGCCCGGGCCGTTCACCTGGGCATCCCCGCCCAGCGCCTCGACCGCGACGCCACCGTGCGCGTGGTCGCGCCCTTCCTGGCCCAGCGGGTGCCGCTGCGACGCGACCTGCGCAAGGAGCGCGGCAGGCGCTGGCTGGTCCCCTACGTCGAGGTCGTGCTGGACGCCACCGGCCGCGCCGAGCCGGAGGTCCGCGCGGCCGTCGGCGCGGCGCTGAACGGCGGCCTGCCCGACGTCGCGGTCACGCTCCTCGGGCCGTGGGCGTCCCTCACCGACGGCCGTCACCCCGTGCTCGGCGACCCGCACTTCGAGGCGCGGCTGATCCGCGAGCAGTTCCGGCACGACCCCGCCGTCACGCTGGCCGCCGAGGCGCCGCGCGACCCCGCCCCCGTCCCGTTCCGCTACACCGGTCCCGTGGACGTCCCCCTGGCGCGGCGCACCCTGGAACAGATGATCAAGACGCTGTCCGAGACGCGGGCCGGGCTGCTGGTGGTCGAGTTCCCCGACGGCCGCACCGCCCGCCTCGAACGCACCGAGGCGGTGAACCGCGCCCGCCTGCTCGCCGCGGAGGGCGAGGACCTCGCCGAGGTCATCGAACTCACCCACGGCGTGCGGCACGCGGCGTCGGCGGAGTACTGGCCCTCCCCCGCCAAGGACGAGGGCGGGTCCCAGCAGGCTCCGCGACGGTCCGCCGGCGGTGACGGCCGCGCCACCCGGGACGGCGGCCCCGCGTCCCCCGGAGCCCCGGAGAAGCTGGTCAGAAGGCTCAGAACGGCCCTGCGCGGACGCTGAGGACCCGCCTGCCGCGCCACAAGGGTCTCCCGTCCGGCCCGCCGCCCCGGCCGACTCGCAGTCGCTGTCGGACCTCCCGCCCGACAGGCGCTCGCCCGGGCCTCCGGCGGGCTGCTCAGGTGTCCTGGGTGCCGGCGGGGCCGGCCGGGCCGGTGCGGCGGGCCGAGATGCGCTTGATCACCGTGCGCAGGCGGCTCGCCTTGAGCCGGGCGACCTCCTTGCGCAGCCCGCCCACCTCGCGCCGCAGGTCGACGGCCGACTTGCGCCACCGCCCCGCCTCCTCGCGCCACTTGGCGATCTGGCCGCGCAGGCGCTCGGCCTCCTTGGTGAGCCTGGCGATCTCCGCCTCGGCCTCCAGGCGCGCCCGGTAGGACATGCGGCGGCCCTTGATCTGCGGCGCCTCGCCGGCGGGCACGAACCCCAGGGTCTCGCCGTCGGTCCACAGCGCCCCGTACACCTCGTCCACGAGGTCGTCCAAGGCGTCCGGGATGTCCGAAGTCCCCCACCCCTCAACGGTGTCCGACGCCTGGGAAGCCGCCGAGGCGCCGGGGACATGAGTGGTCTCCGGGGTGCCGGACGCCGCGGCGGTGAGTTCGGCGCGCTCGAAGGCGGAGCGCCGTTCCAGGCGGGCCGTGACCAGGCCCTGCGGCCCCTCGGCGAGCAGCACGCCGACCAGCCCGTGGTCGCCCTCGACGGCCAGGTCGAGCAGCCGGGCGAGGGTGTCCTCGCCGGGCGCCCACCCCGCGGGCAGGCGCAGCCGGTACGGCGCGAGGCGCGTGGGCTCGGCGGAGGCGAACCGCACCCGCGCGTCGTGGGCGTAGTGCCCGTGCAGCAGCGTGAGGTCGAGCCGGGGATCGTTCAGCGGGGCCCTGCGGTCGGGCGTGAGCGTGTCCCAGGGCCCGGCGAGCACCACCGACACGTCGGGGACGGTGCCGGCGAGCACGGCGTCCACGGTCGCGCGCGTCTCGTCGTACCCCTCGGCCGCCACCACGACGTCGAGGTAGGGGACCTTCCACTGGCGGGTGGGGTGGCCGCGCAGCCAGCGGTAGTGGGGGACGCGGTCGCCGATGAGGGCGTGGCTGACCCGGTCGATGCGCTCCTTGTCGCGCATGCGCATGGACGGGCCGAGGTGGTAGCCCTTGGCCAGCGGCTCGGGGACGAACACCGCCCCGGCCTGGGCGAGCCGGTAGCCCATCTCGGTGTCCTGGCCGAGGGGCAGGTCGACGTCCATAGGGCCGGCCCGCTCGATCAGCCGCCTGTTGACCGAGGTCGCGCCGCCGACGTGCAGGCTGAAGGCCCGGCTGGGCGCCTGCGTGAGCCCGCGGGTGCGCCCGACCAGGTCCACGAGCCATTCGTGCGGCTCGGCGGGCTCGAACAGCTCGGCCAGGTCCTTGCCCGCCGCGACGACCTCGGGCGCGGGCAGGGCGGCCGTGGTGAAGCGCAAGTAGCTCGTGACGACGAGGTAGGGGGCGAGGTGGTGCCAGCGCATGTGGGCCTCGACCTCGCGGGGGTCGGCGACCACGTCGGAGTCGAGCCAGTGGACGACGTCGCCGGTCGCCGCGGCCAGCCCGGCGTTGCGCGCCTCCGCCCTGCCGGGCGTGTCGCAGACGATCAGCCGCGTGCCCGCGGGACGGATCGGCGGCAGGCGCAACGCGGGGCTGCTGCCGTTGTCGACGACGATGACGTCGAGCAGATCGGCGGGGTAGGTCTGGGCGGCGAGGGCGGCAAGGACCAGGTCGAGCTTGTCCTGCGCGCCGTGCGCGGGGACGACCACGCTGACCCGCAGCGAGGGGGTCCAGGCGCCGAGCGCGGGCGGGTCGAGCACGGTGTAGTCGTTGCCGCGCACGTGCCGCGACCTGGGGGTCACGGGGCTTCCAGGACCAGGCTCGGCCGGAACCCGCGCCACTGGTTGGTCGCCACGCGCAGGAAGTGCGCCAGGGGGAGCTGCCAGGTGTGGTCGGCGGCGATGGTGCGCCGCAGGACGTACCCCAGCCCCTGGGTGCGGTAGATGCGGGCCCCGGCGGCGTGGGCGGTCTTGAGGAACTGGGCGTCCACGCCCCGTGCCACCCCCTCGAAACCGCCGATCTCCTGAAACTTCGCCCGAGCGAGGAAGATCGTACCCCCGGCCACGTGATCCGACCAGATCTCGCTGGTGTAGTCCGTGCGGCGCACCGTGACGCCGAGCGGCTCCAGGTAGAAGAACTCCGCCGCCGTCCCCACGATGTCGGCGCCGCTGTAGGACCGCGCCATGATCAGGTCGGCCAGGTGCTCCGGGGAGTACCAGTCGTCGTCGTCCCACTTGGCGATCTCGTCGCCCGACGCCATGTCCGCCGCCCGGTCCAGCACCTCGCCGAACGGCGTGGCGGCGTCCGCCTCGCGCACCGTCACCGGCAGGGGGAACTCCTCCAGTGCCCGCCGCACGTCCGGGTGCGCGGCCGGGACGCCGTGCAGGCCGAGCACGACCTCGACGTCCACGTGCCGCTGCCGGGCGATCTGGCCGAGCGCCGAGCCGAGCAGCTCGGGGCGCTTGCTGGACATGACCACGCTGACCTTGGGCACGGGCCCGGCGGGCCCGCGCAGGGCGTGGCGGCGCAGGCGCAGGCTGTGCTCCTCGCGCCGCAGGTCGCTCACCGAGCGCACGGACGCGTCACGGGGACCGGGCGCCCACGAGGTGAGCGTCACCGCCAGGTCGGGGGCGGCCTCCTTGAACCAGGAGGGGACCTCGTCGGCGTACACCGGCACGCCGGCCGCCGCGAGGCCCAGCACCGTCCCCAGCACCGTTTCCGGCGCCGTTTCCCGCACCGTCTCCTGGGCCTCCGGCCAGCGGACGCGCAGCCCCTCCAGGGGGCGCAGGCCCGCGACGGAGGCGGCCGTCAGCGGGAGATCGGCCGCCTCGCCGCCGAGCACGGGACGCCCGTCCGGGAAGGCCAGGTCGGCGGGACCTTCCGTGGGCGTACGCGTGTAGCCGAGCGGTGTCGGGTCACCCTCTGCCACCGCACTCCCTTCGAACATCGCCCTCGACCGGGGGGCGGAGGGCCGTGCCGGGCGTGCGCCCGGCCGGTGATCAGGAGGATTCCTCGCCCTCGACGCGCATCACGCTCGTCACGTCGCGGACGATGTCCAGCTCGCGCAGCCCGGAGATCGTCGCCGACAGCGCCGCGTCGGTGGCCCGGTGGGTGACCAGCACGAGCTGGGCGTCGTCGCCGTGCCCCTCCTGCCGGACGATCCGGATGGACACGTCGTGCTTGGCGAAGATCTCGGCGACCGTGGCGAGCACGCCCGGCTTGTCCGCGACGTCCAGCGAGACGTGGTAGCGCGTCACGGTCTCGCCCATCGGGTGGACGGCCAGGTCGGCGTACGTCGACTCCTGCGGCCCGTGCACCCCGGCGATCCGGTTGCGCGCCACGGCGACGATGTCGCCCAGCACCGCGGACGCGGTGGGCGCGCCGCCGGCCCCCTTGCCGTAGAACATGAGCTGGCCCGCCGACTCGGCCTCCACGAACACCGCGTTGTAGGCCTCGCGCACGCCCGCCAGGGGGTGGGTCCTCGGGATCATCGCCGGGTGGACGCGCACGCCGACCGAGCGGCCGTCGTCGGAGCGGGCGCAGATCGCCAGCAGCTTGATGACGTAGCCCATGGCCTTGGCGCTGGCGACGTCGGTGGCGGTGATCTCGGTGATGCCCTCGCGGTGGACGTCGGCGGCGGTCACCCGCGTGTGGAAGGCGAGCCCGGCGAGGATGGCGGCCTTGGCCGCGGCGTCGAAGCCCTCGACGTCGGCGGTCGGATCGGCCTCGGCGTACCCCAGGGACTGGGCCTCCTCCAGGGCGTCGGTGAACGACGCGCCCGTGGTGTCCATCTTGTCCAGGATGTAGTTGGTGGTGCCGTTGACGATGCCGAGCACGCGGCGGACCCGGTCGCCGGCGAGCGACTCGCGCAGCGGGCGCAGCAGCGGGATCGCCCCCGCCACGCTGGCCTCGAAGTACAGGTCGCCGCCGTGCCGCTTGGCCGCGCCGTGGACGGTCGCGCCGTCCTCGGCGAGCAGCGCCTTGTTGGCCGTGACGATGGCCTTGCCGTCCTCCAGCGCCGCGAGCATGAGCGAGCGCGCGGGCTCGATGCCGCCGATCACCTCGACCACGATGTCGACGTCGTCCCGGGCCACCAGGGCCTCGGCGTCCGTGGTGAGCAGGGCGGGGTCCACCTCGCTGTCGCGCTTGCGCCCGAGGCGGCGCACGGCGACCCCGGCCAGCTCCAGCGGCGCGCCGATGCGGGCGGCCAGGTCGTCGGCCTGCTCGTTCAGCAGGCGCACGACCTGGGAGCCGACGACCCCGCAGCCGAGCAGCGCGACCCTCAGCGGACGGCCGGACTCGCCCGGCCGCTCGTGCCGTCCACGCTGCTCACGGCGCGCGTCCTCGGCGCCCTCGACCGGTTTCACACTTGCCCCCTCAGCAGGTCGTCCTCGTTCTCGCGGTGGACGATCACGCGGGACACGCCGTCCCGCACGGCCACCACGGCGGGCTTGGGCAGGTAGTTGTAATTGTTGGCCAGCGAACGGCAGTAGGCGCCGGTCGCCGGAAGCGCCAGAAGATCGCCGAGGGCGAGGTCCTCGGGCAGCCAGGCGTCGCGCACGACGATGTCGCCGCTCTCGCAGTGCTTGCCGACCACGCGGGACAGCACGCCGGGGGCGTCGCTGGCCCGGGAGGCCAGCACGCAGGTGTACTCCGCGCCGTACAGGGCGGTGCGCAGGTTGTCGCTCATGCCGCCGTCCACGCTGACGTAGGAGCGCAGGCCCTCGACGTCCTTGATCGTGCCGACCTCGTAGAGCGTGACGCCGGCGGGGCCGGCGATGGCGCGGCCGGGCTCGACCGTGAGGCTGGGGACGGGCAGGCCGGCGTCGTCGCACACACGGGCCACGATCTCACGCAGGCTGTCGGCCACGACCTTGATGTCCGGGGGGTCGTCGCCGCGGACGTAGGCGATGCCGTACCCGCCGCCGAGGTCCAGCTCGGGGAGCACGACGCCGTGCTCCTCCTTGACCTGCGTCAGCAGCATGGCCAGGCGGCGGGCGGCGACCTCGAAGCCCGCGGTGTCGAAGATCTGGGAACCGATGTGGGAGTGCAGGCCCACCAGTTCGAGCTGGGGCAGGGCCAGCACCCGGCGCACGGCCTCGGCGGCGGCCCCGCTGTTCAGCGACAGGCCGAACTTCTGGTCGTCGTGGGCCGTGGCGATGAACTCGTGGGTGTGCGCCTCGACCCCGGTGGTCACGCGGATCTGCACCTGGGCGCGGACGTCGAGCTTCTCGGCCAGGTAGCCGACGCGGGCGATCTCGTCGAAGGAGTCGACGACGACGCGGCCGACCCCGGCGCGCAGCGCCGCCTCCAGCTCGGCGTAGGACTTGTTGTTGCCGTGCAGGGCGATGCGCTCGGGCGGGAAGCCGACCGAGAGCGCCACGGCGAGCTCGCCGCTGCTGCAGACGTCCAGGCCGAGGCCCTCCTGGTCGACCCAGCGGGCGACCTCTCTGCACAGGAACGCCTTGCCCGCGTAGTAGACGTGACCGCCGTCGAAGGCGGCCTTGTAGTCGCGGCAGCGCGAACGGAAATCGTCCTCGTCGACGACGTAGAGCGGCGTACCGTAGTCGCGGGCGAGATCACGGACGTCCACGCCGGCGATCGTGACCGCCCCGTCCGTACGGCCGGACGTTCGCGGCCAGACGGCGGGGTCGAGCGTGTTGAGGTCGGCCGGGGGCCGCGGCGGGCGCTCCTCGTGCGGCACCTCGGCATGGCGGTCACCGGCGGGATGGGCGAATCGACTCACCCGAACGAGGCTATCCGACCTCGTGATCCTCCCGCGCCTTGTCCCAATCCGCGAGACGGCCCCCTAAAAGATCTCCGGGCCTTGAGGGCCTACGGCGTACCCCTTCCTGTGTTTTGCCCGCTTTTTTTCATATTTTGCCCGGAGGGGTGACCCCTAGCCCCGCCATCCCCTCACCCAAGATCTTCCGCACGGCCGCGGCCATCCACACCCGCGCCACATGAACCACTCCAGCGCTCTCGTCCCCCTTCGGAAGGGGCCCCGCCCCCTCGAAGGCATCGTGATACGCCTCGGCCAGCCGCACCAGATAAGCGACTCCGCCCTGCTCCGGCCTCCGCCCACCGCCCGCGGGCCTCTTCTCACCGGTCCTGCTGGCGACCTCGGCGAGGGTCCTCAGCACACGCCGGTCCCGCGGGTCGTCCAGCGCCTCGGGACGGAACGGGCCGCGCACTCCGAGGTCCCCGGCCCACCGGAGCACGTTGCCGGCTCGGACGTAGGCATATCTGATGACGAAACCGGGATTGCTCCAGTCCCTGGGCCGATCAGGCCAGGGCCGCCCTCCCTGGTCTCCATGAGGCGGCCCACCGATATCGGCCACCACGTCCACCCGCATCGGCACGTCCACATCGGCCGGTTCCTCACCCATCCCCGCACCGAGAACGTCCCGCACGACCTCCCCCGGCTCGGCGACCTCGATGACCAGCAACCCGTCGGGCCGTACGTCCACCGCGACGACTCCCGCCAGCGCCCGGACCCGCGCCGCGAGCTCCTCCCCCACCCTGGGCGCGGACGCACGCCCCCGGGTCAGCGCCGCCGCCGAAACGTAGGTGGCCTCTCTCTCCCAGCTCCCCCTGGGCACCGGCGGCGCCCCCAGCACCTCGCACAACGCCCACACGCCCACACCCGCAGACTAGCGTTCCGCCTTCCCTTCGCCGCGGGCCCGGCGCGGAAGGGTGGACTCACGTCGAGTAACCACGACGGACCCGTACGGGTGGGAGAACTCACCCAGCCAGAACAGATCACCAGGGTCTTGAGAATCCTGTGATGGTCGCGGTCGAGTAGCCCCGCGTACCAATCGGAAAACGGCTTCAGACGGCATACCCTAATACGAGGAAAATACGGCAGCACAGGGCACAAATCGGGTTTAAGTTCGGAGAATGGCGACTGCGTCGTCATGGACATCCAGGCCGACCGCGCGCTCATCCGAGACCTCAAAGATCCAGAGAAGCCGGGGCTCTCGTTCACTTTCTAGGAGTACGTCGCCCTCTGGATGGGCATCCTGAATCGCGAGTTCGCCCCACCCGCAGAGCGGCTCCACGGCTGTAGGACGGAATCGCCCGCCATATCGGTTCAGATTCTTATGGCCGTAGTGGTCTGTTTCGGCTGGGGTGATTTCTCCCACCCATGCAGGCCTGTCCTGGTCACTCACTGTGAGCCCACCCGTCAACGCCGGGCCTGCGGCGAGAAGGTGGTCATCCAGCCTTTCAGCCGTGGGCGCGCAGGGCGGTGGTCAGCCAGTGGAAGGCCGGGATGGCCGTTGGGGAGGACGTGCCGCCGTTGAGGATCTCCAGGAGTTGCCAGTAGCGTTCCACGCGCGCGTCCGCGAGGAGTTCCAGCCGTTCGCGCAGTTCCGCGCGTTCCGAGGGCGGGAGGCTCGGGCTGACGATCTCGTCGAGGACCGTCTTGCCCTGGAGCGACTCGGGGGCGATCCCGTCGGCCACCGCGCGGCCGGCGAGGGTCACCACGGCCGGGTACAGGCCGGGCCGCCACTCCGGCGCCCAGCCGTCGCCGGATCCGGTGACCACCAACTGGCGGACCTTGCGCTGGAAGTCCTCGTCGGCGACCAGCCCGGCCAGTTCGATCCACGCGTCCACCCTCTCGGGCGACGGATCGTCGGGCATCTCGCGCATCCAGTCGGCGATGACGATCGCGTCGGGGCTCAGCCCCACCCCCTCGGTCACGCGCGCCACGAAGTCGTCGATGATCTGCCTGCGCTCGCGCACGGACAGGCGTGCCAGTTCGTTCATGAGAACCATCTCCTTCTCGGTCCCGCCGCGCGCGGCCACCGTGCTCAGCACGGCGCGGCGCAGCCGCAGGGCCCTGATCTCGGCGTCCAGTGCCTCGACGTGGGCTTCGGCGACCTCCGCGACCGTCGCCCGGCGCGCGAGCACGTCACGGACGGCGTCCAGGCCGAGCCCGAGATCGCGCAGGGTCCTCACCAGGTCGCACCGGGCCACCGCCTGGGAGTCGTACAGCCGGTACCCGCCGGCGGACCGCCCGCTCGGCGGCACCACCCCCGCGTCCGACCAGAACCGCACCGTCCGCGCCGGCACGCCGACCCGCCGCGCCAACTCCCCGACCGTGTAGAGCCGCTCGTCGTCGCCCACGGGCATCCACCCTGCACCTTCCACCCGCTGTAACCTCAAGCCGGTCGTGGTTCGGCCCGGAACGCCCGGCGGTACGCGCCCGGGGTCGTGCCGAGGGTGTTGAGGAAGCGCCTGCGCAGGTTGGTGGCCGAGGAGAGGCCGGCGCGGCGGGCGACGGCCTCCAAGGGCAGGTCCGAGGACTCCAGCAGGTCCCGTGCCGTGGCGATCCGCTGGGCGAGCAGCCACTGCCCCGGGCTGGTGCCGAGCTGATCGGCGAACCGCCGGGCGAGGGTACGCGCCGAGACGCCCGCGTGTGCGGCCAGGGTCTCGATGGTCAGCGGTTCGCCGAGCCGCCTGGTGGCCCACTCCAGCAGCGGCGCGAGCGTGCCGTCGATCTGTGCGGGGTGTGGCGGCGCCGAGTACTGCAACTGGCCGCCTTCGCGGTGGGGCGGCATGACCATGGTCCGTGCGACGTGCGCGGCGTACCCCGCGCCCTGGTCGCCGCGGAGCAGGTGCACGCACAGGTCGAACCCGGCCCCGGCGCCGGCGCTGGTGGCCACGTCACCGTGGTCCACGTACAGCACGCCCGGATCGACCCGGACGCGTGGGAAGCGCGCGGCGAGGTCGTCCGCCAGCGCCCAGTGGGTGGTCGCCTCCCGTCCGTCCAGCAGGCCGGCGTGCGCCAGCGCGAAGGCGCCGGAACAGATGCTGACCACCCGCGCCCCGCGGGCGTGCGCGCGGCGCAGTGCCCGGACCACGGCGGGCGAGGGTGGATCCTCGGCGGGCAGCCAGCCCGGGACGACGACGGTGTCCGCCCGGTCGAGCGCGTCCAAGCCGTCGGTCACGAGCATGTCGTACCCGGCGTGCGTCGCGACCGGGCCGGGGCGCTCCGCGCACACGCCGAAGGCGTACCGCGTCGGAAGTCCTGGCCGCTCGATCCCGAACACCTGGGCCACGCAGGCGAGTTCGAAGGTCGATTGCGGTGGGCGGACGAGCGCCGCTATGCGGTGCATGGCAGGAAAGTACCGCAGGATGTCTTTCCTGACACTCGGCGGTGCGGCGGCCGGCCGCCAGGCTGGCCCCATGACGAGAGAGCAGAACGCGCCCGCCTATGAGTGGTCCGCCGTCCAGGACGCCCCGGTCCGCGAGGTCTTCCCTGGCATCCGCCTGCGCCCGCTGTGGAAAGGGGACAACGGCGCGAGCGCCCATGTGCTGGAGATGGACGCGAACACGTGCTGGCAGGGGATCGACGTCCACGAACCGGGGCCCGAGGAGGTCTTCGTGGTCTCCGGTGTCTTCAACGACGGGAACCGCGACTACCCGGCCGGTTCCTTCATCCACGCCTCCGCGGGCACCTCCCACGTCCCGCAGACGACGACGGGCTGCACGCTGTTCCTCTTCTACCCGGAGGGTTAGATCACCGCCGGTCACCCGGCGTCACGCTCACGGGCCGGGGCGCAGGGAGCGCAGCCAGTCGTCGGCTTCTCGCGGCGAGGTGAAGTGGACGACGTGGAGGTGCGCGAAGCGCGGGTCCCGGACGCGGCTCGCGATCTCGGAGTGGCGGGTGGCGTGCTGGGTCCACGCCCACCAGGCCGGGTGGTGGCGGCTGAACCACTCGCGCCAGGTCTCCACGTTGCCGCCGAAGACGCGCTCGCGGAGCAGGGTCCTGCGCAGGGACCGGCGGAGGACGCGGGGCATGATCACGGATCTGGGGTAGTCGAGCCAGATCACGGTGTCGGCGCGCGTCCAGAGGAGGTCGCGTACCTCGGGGTATCCGAACGAGTCGAACACCCAGCCGGGGGCGGCCGCGATCTCGGCCATGCGCCCGGCGAAGCCGGGGTCGATCGCCCAGTTAGGACCGGTGAACCGCAGGGCGTCCAGTTCGTGGCACGAGAGCCGGAGCCGGGACGCGACGGCCCGCGCCATGGTGGTCTTCCCGGCTCCGCTGATACCGGCGACGAGGACACGCCGCATGCGCATGGCCCTCAGATCATCGCCAGGGGTTCCGCCGGGGTGTGGCCCGCGACGCGGGACGAGGAAAGGAGCCGTTCGGTCGCGGCGGGGCGGACGCGGACGTAGGAGTAGCGGTCGGCGGAGTAGACCCGGACGCCGTCCGTGCGGCACTGGCGCATGAGGGTCTCGTCCCATTCGTCGGAGAGATCGGCGATGCCGAGCGCCGTGAGGGCCGGGCGGCGGGCGAGGATGCTGCCTCCGGCCACTTCGGGGAGGAAGCGGTGTTCGGTGCCGGGGGCGTGGAGCAGGGTGGTCCCGGCGCCGAGAATGTGGGCGTAGTGGGACGACTTCCCGATGATCTCGGCGTCCACGGCCGCGAAGTGGCGGACGAGGTCGGCGAGATAGTGCTCGCCGTACAGGTCGCGAGGGTCCAGGACGGCGACCAGGTCGCCGTCGGCGAGGCCGAGCGCCCGGTCCAGGGCCGCGCCCCTGGTGAGCGCCCCGCCCGTCTCCCGTACGATCACCTCGCCGCCGTGCACGGCCGCCGCGGCCTTCTGGACGGTGACGGCGTCCATGCCCTCGGCGACGATCACGAGCTGGCCGGGGGCGTGGGCCTGGTGCCGGAGCCGGGCGAGTACGTGATCGAGTTCGGCCGGGTCCGAGACGGCGGTGATCGCGGTGATGGCCCCGGCGTTCCGCAGCGAGGGCAGGCCGGCGGCGGTGAGGATCGGGTCGAGCAGCGGGGTCACGGGCACGGTGGCCCGCCAGGCGAGGTGCGCCTCGGCCGCCGACTGGTCTTCGGCCGCGAGGTACTCCCGCACCGAGGTCAGCGCGCGCCGCAGGGCTTCCTCGCCGGTGGCCACAGGAGCGGTGAGCTGCATGAGCGGGGTGCCGCAGGCGGACAGCTCCTCCACGGTGCGCGCCTCGGCGTCCGGCCCGGCGAGCACCAGCGACACCGAGCGGTAGGCCGTCAGCAGGTCGTCATAGGTGGTCTTGTCATCCCACAACGGCCGCCACGGGGCGTCCGGGGATTCCGGGAAGCCGGCGGGAAGCTCGCCCTGGAGGGCCGTGCCGAGCAGGCCGACGCCTGTGCGGCCGGTGGCCGAGGGGATCTGGTTGTGGACGCGGGGCTGGACGGACAGGGGGAGGACGGCCACGCGGTCGTGGCGGAGGGCGGCTCGCCATTCGCGGGCGCGGGCCTCCGAGGTGGCGAGGACCTGGTCGAAGTAGGAGGCCACGGGAACGCTGTGGGCGAGCGGGCCGCCGGAGTGCCAGAAGATCGTGCGGATGCCGCGCCGGGCGCACTCCTCGGTCAGGTCGCGCAGGCCGCGCGTGCGCCCGGCGAGCTCCTCCAGCCAGCGGCCGCCGTTGCCCTGCAGGGGGCCGGGCTGGACGGACTCCACGAACAGCAGGTGGGGACGGTGCTGGTCGAGCATGGCGCGCCAGTTGTCGGGGCCGAAGTTGGTGACCTGGCGCCATTCGTAGCGGAACAGCGCCTCTGAGCGGCGGTCGACGATGGCCGCGACGGTGAGGTGCGGCCGGGCGAGCGGCCCCTTGGGGACGACGAAGCCCTCGGCCATGGGCGCGGACACGGCGGGCCCCTCCGTGGCGGGGGCCACGGGCTGGACGGCGGGGGGCTGGGCGAGCGGGGTGGGAGGGAAGTCGGAGCGCTTGGGCGCCGGGCGCTTCCTGACGGGCGCCCGCAGCGTCTTCGCGACCTCGCCGGGCTTCTTGGTGTGGATGGCGTCGCCGAGCTTGGACCACCGGCTCTCCTGCACCGACTCCAGGCGCCACAGGGCCACCTCGGTCTGGTACTTCTGCTCGGCGAGGTTCTTGGCGAGCTGGGCCGCCTGCCGCTCGGTGGTCTTGAGCCGGGCCTCGGCCTCCTTCAGCCGGGTGAGCGCCTCGGCCTCCGAGGTCGCGGCGGCGGCGAGACGTGCCTGGTAGTCGGCCAGCAGCCGGGCGAGTTCCGCGGCGTCCCGCGCCGCCGACACGGCCGCCTCCAGTGCCCGCCGGGTGGTCTCCAACTCATCGCTCAATGCCATCACCGTGTCCCCAGAGCCGTCGAGGAAGAATAATCGCAGATCTCCACCGACCATCTCGAACCAGAAGCAACCGGTGCGTGCGACGTCCGCCGCTCCACCACCCTCATGACCCCCGAGCGCCCTCTCAGACGCCCGGCCGGTGATCGACCGTGCCGGACCACGACCCTTCGGACATGTGCGACTCCGTACACTCGGCAGGTACTCGCTGCGGTGCTGAGGGGAGACGACCGGTGCGCAAGGGGAAGTGGCCGGAGTACGTGGCCCGGCCCTACGTCTGCGGCGCCATCGGCGCCTATGACGCCGACAGGCTGGCGGTGCTGGCGAACGCGGGCCCCTCGGTGCGGGAGGCGCACCGCTCCCCCGGCGCCGCGCTGTTCGCCTCCGCGCCGCTGGCGCCGTACGCGGGCGCCGCGTCGTACCGCGACGGGGACCCGGCGGGTGGTTCCGCGCTGACCTCGGTCCCGTTCCGCGAGGACCTCGTCCCGGCCACGGGCGCCGACGTCGGCGCGCACGCCGGCGCGAACGGGAGCCGGACGGCCCCGGACACGCCGGAGGGGCGCGCAAGGACCGGGACCGGCCGGGACGCGGGGGCCGATGTCCGGTTCGCGTGGGGTGAGCGGCGGCCGGACGGGGTCATGCCCTGGCTCGCGGTGGCGGAGACGTACGAGGCGCCGGGGCTGATCGACGAGCGGGACGCCGTCACGCTGCACACCGGGGCGTTCGGGCTGGTGGACGTGTACTACCTGGCCGACGGGGACGCCGTCTACTTCGCCGGGAACATCGAGCCGCTGCTGGCGCTGGCCAGGCGGCCGTACGAGGTGGACTGGGACGCCTGGGCGGCGATCATCAAGCTGACCTA
The DNA here is from genome assembly GCF_014200435.1 of Sphaerisporangium krabiense. Lineage (NCBI taxonomy): Bacteria > Bacillati > Actinomycetota > Actinomycetes > Streptosporangiales > Streptosporangiaceae > Sphaerisporangium > Sphaerisporangium krabiense. The sequence continues at coordinate 164,508 of NZ_JACHBR010000001.1, forward strand.
CCCCCTGCTGGAGGCGACGCCGTACCGGGAGGTCAGGCGGCTGCCCGGCGCCACGGCCCTGGTCTGGTCGCGCGCCGCCCAGAGGATCACCGTGGAGCGGCACGCCCCCCGCTGGGTGCGCCAGGAGCCCTTCGACCGGGGCGTCACGGCCGGCGACATGGTGGCGCTGCTGCACGAGGCGCTCAAGCCGTACGACGACCGGGCGCTGCTCGTGCCGGTGAGCGGCGGGTACGACTCGCGGCTGCTCGCCTCGATCGTCAAGGCGCGCGGGATCGACGTCGAGTCGTGGACGACGAGCCCGGACGACGGCCTGGACAACGACATCGACTTCGCCCGCATCGTGACCCGCGAGCTCGGCATCTCGCACCGGATCGTCCCGCAGGACCCGGCGGCCTACCCGGACGAGGCGCGCTGGGCGGCGCGCAGGCTGGAGTACCTGACCAGCCACCACGCCTGGTACTCCCCGTTCGCCCGCGAGGTGCACGCCGCCGGACGCCCGATCGTGGACGGGCTGGCGGGCGGCCCGCTGATGAAGAACTTCCTGATCACCGCGGACGCCGTGGGCGCGGGGACCACCGCGGACCGGCAGGCGGCCCTGCTCGCCGCGCTGGCCACGGGCGAGCCGCACATGCCGGTGCTGTCCGAGCGCGCGCTGGCGTTCGTCGACGACCGGGTGGGGGCGGCGTTCGCGCAGGCCACCTCGATGCTGCGCGGCCACAGGTCGGAGCTGCCGCTGAGCGTGCTGCACACCCGCACGGCCCGGGGCATCGCGCGCTCCCCGGTCAACCTGGTCGGCCCGGAGGTGACGCCGGTCTTCCCGTTCCTGCACCCGGAGTTCTTCGACGCGGCCCTGTCGGTGCCCGTGGAGCGCAAGGAGGGCGGCCGGTTCTACCGGGAGATCCTCCAGGCGGCGAACCCGCGCGTGGCGTCGCTGCCGTCCACCAACGGGGCGCTGCCGCACCGGCGGGTGCCGCTGCGCTCGGCGGGGCCCGTCGCCCGGGAGTGGAACCACCGGATGCTGGTCAGGGCGGCCGAGGCCGTCCCGAGCCTCATGTCGGGCCCGATGCTGGACGCGATCGCGAAGGGCCCGGACGCGCTGACGGCGTTCGGCTCGTGGAACTCGCGGTTCTGGCTGCGCGGACTGGTGCTTTTCGGCTCCTGGCTCACCGACTACGCCGATGTGCTCGGCGACCTCACGCCGCCGTGGGAGGGGCGGCCGTGAAACCGTCTCACAATTCGGACGGCGGCGCCCTGGTCGGCGACACACTGCGTGCTTGTCTCATTACGTGAGACTTCGCGGGAAGAATGGGGTTTTACGCGGTTGCGACGCCGGGTTTCCCTTGCGCGCAAAGGATTACGTGGTTGCCACGCTGAGCGACGATTGCTGATCTACCCCGGACGTCCCTAATGGCCTGCTAGTCTTCCGCGAAACAGCGCCGAAACACACGCCGCGCACCAAGTCCCCTGAGGTGGCGGCGTCTGCCCGGTAGCCGCGGGGACCACGGCTCCAGCGGCGCTTTCCCACGTTTGCATGCCCACTCTCCCAATGCGAGCGAACATATGAGCGCTTCACCCTGCCCGGAATCTGTTTCCGAGGACTTCGTGTCGTCCGACCCGCTCTGGTACAAGCGGGCGGTGTTCTACGAGGTGCTGGTCCGGGGCTTCCGTGATTCCAACGGGGACGGCACCGGTGACCTGCGCGGCCTGATCGAGAAGCTCGACTACCTGCAATGGCTCGGCGTCGACTGCCTGTGGCTGCTGCCGCTGTACGAGTCGCCGCTGCGCGACGGCGGGTACGACATCGCCGACTACATGAAGATCCTCCGCGAGTTCGGCGACCTGGCGGACTTCGTGGAGCTCATCGAGGAGGCGCACAAGCGGGGCATCCGGATCATCACCGACCTGGTGATGAACCACACCAGCGACCGCCACCCGTGGTTCCAGGCGTCCCGGCACGACCCGTCCGGCCCGTTCGGGGACTTCTACGTGTGGTCGGACGACCCGACCCGGTACCCCGACGCGCCGATCATCTTCATCGGCGCCGAGGACTCCAACTGGACCTACGACCCGATCAGGGGCCAGTACTACTGGCACCGGTTCTTCCACCACCAGCCGGACCTGAACTACGAGAACCCGGCCGTCCAGGACGCCATGCTGGAGGTCCTGCGGTTCTGGCTCGACCTCGGCATCGACGGCTTCCGCCTCGACGCGGTCCCCTACCTGTTCGAACGGGACGGCACCGCGTGCTCGGGCCTGCCCGAGACGCACGCCTACCTCAAGCGGGTCAGGGCCGAGGTGGACCGCCTGTACCCGGACCGGGTGCTGCTCGCGGAGGCCAACGGCTGGCCCGAGGACGTCGTGGAGTACTTCGGAGACCCCGCGGTCGGCGGCGACGAGTGCCACATGGCGTTCCACTTCCCGCTCATGCCGCGCATCTTCATGGCCGTGCGCCGCGAGTCGCGCGAGCCGATCTCCGAGATCATGTCCCGCACGCCGAAGATCCCGGAAACCGCCCAGTGGGGCATCTTCCTCCGCAACCACGACGAGCTCACCCTGGAGACCGTCACCGAGGAAGAGCGCGACTACATGCACGCCGAGTACGCCAAGGACCCGCGCATGCGGGCCTACCTGGGCATCCGGCGCCGGCTCGCCCCGCTGCTCGAGAACCAGCGCGACCAGATCGAGCTGTTCACCGCGCTGCTGCTGTCCATGCCGGGCTCCCCGGTCATGTACTACGGCGACGAGATCGGCATGGGCGACAACATCTGGCTGGAGGACCGGGACTCGGTCCGCACGCCGATGCAGTGGAGCCCGGACCGCAACGCCGGGTTCTCCGGCGGCGACCCCGGCCGCCTGTACCTGCCCGTCGTCATGGACCCGATCTACGGCTACCAGGCCGTCAACGTCGAGGCCCAGATGAAGAACACCGGATCGCTGCTGCACTTCACGCGGCAGATGCTGGAGATACGGCGGCGGCACCCGGTGTTCGGCACCGGCGCCTACACCGAGCTGTGGTCGCCGAACTACAGCGTCCTGGCGTTCGTCAGGGAGGAGGGGGACGACCGCATGCTGTGCGTCAACAACCTCTCCAAGCACCCGCAGCCGGTGGAGCTGGACCTGCGCAGATTCGCCGGGATGACCCCGGTGGAGTGCCGGGGCGAGGTGTCCTTCCCGGCGATCGGCGAACTGCCGTACCTGCTCACGCTGCCGGGGCACGGCTTCTACTGGTTCTCGCTCACCGAGCGCTGACCGCTCACCGAGCAGTGCCGGCCGCGCGGCAGGAACCGGCCGCGCGGCCGGCCGCCTCAGCGCGGCGTGACCGGCACGCGGGCGCGCGCGGCGCCGCGGGCGGGGATGACCGCCACCAGCAGCGACGCGCCGATGGCCGCCAGCGCCGTGACCAGCAGCGTCACGGCGCCCGGCGGGCTCCCGATGCCGGCGCCGATGCCGCTCGCGGAGCCCTGAAGGTCGATCAGGCCGGGTGACACGGCGGCCCCCGCCAGCGCGCCCGCGGCGACGCCGAGCACCGCGGGCAGCCCGATTCCCGTCACGAGGGTGGCCATCACCTGACGCGGGGTCAGGCCCATCGCCTTGAGCACCGCGAGGTCGAGGGCGTGGTCGCGCAGCCCGATCGCGCTGGCCGTGAGCATCGTGGCCAGGCCGAGCAGCGCCAGCACGGCCACCAGCGCGATGATGATGACGCGGATCACCGCCAGACGGTCCGCCAGGTTCACGGCCTGGGCCACCTCCAGGCCCTGCCCCTGCAGGCGGGCGCGGACGGCCGCGGCGTCGGCCCCCGGGCGCAGCACCACGCCGTAGAACTGCGGCGGCAGGGCGTCCTTGGGGGCGAGGCTGTCCAGCGCGACCGACAGCACCTCGCCGTCCTGCTCCGGCTCCAGCACCCGCCCGACGATCCGCACGTTCAGCGGGGTGCCGCCGATCGTCAGCCGCGTGCGGTCGCCGATGCGCACGTTCAGCAGGTCGAGCAGGCCCTGCCCGGCCACGGCCTCGCCGCGCGCCCGGAACGGGCGGCCCTCGACCACCGCGAACGGGTACGGCTCGCTCGCCATGCCGAGGGCGCGGGTGCGTACGGTGCGCGTCTGCCCGGGGACCAGCGCGTCCACCTCCGTGCCCGGATAGGACGCGACCACGTCCGGGTCGGCCAGCGCCAGGCGGTCGGCGGCCTCGGAGGACAGGCCGCCCGGCCGCACCGTCAGCGCGGCGGCCTGGCCCACCCGCTCGGGATGGGCCTCGAACGCGTCCAGCGTCGCCCAGCAGCCGAGGCCGATGGTGATCATCATCATCGGGATCGCCAGGCCGAACGTCGTCAGCAGCGCCGGGAGCCTGCGCGTGAAGGCGTCCCTCGCGCCGAGCACCAGCGCGGGCGGCAGGCGTACCAGCAGGGCGAGGCGGGCCATCCGCGACAGGTGGCCGCGCGGCGGCGACGCGGGGGCCGCCGGGATCGGCGGGGTACGGCCGCCGCGCCAGGCCGGCAGCCACACCGCCACCAGCACCACCAGCGCGGCGCCACAGGTGATCGCCACCAGCGGCGCGGAGGAGAGCGGCACCACCGTCGCCTGCGTGGACACCGTGATCAGCCGGCCGCACAGCACGCCGAGCGCCACCCCGGCCAGCCCGAGCGCGCCGTGCTCGGCGACGAGCATGCGGACCACCTGGCGCCGGGTGAAACCCAGGGACTTCAGCGTCGCGATGTCGCGCTGCTGGGTCAGCACGCGGCCGCCGGTCGCGTTGGCGATGGCCAGCGCCGCCGCCACCAGCCCCACCACGCCGAACAGGCCGAGCAGCACGCCGAGCAGCCGGTTGTCCAGCTCCATCGACGCCCGCACCTCACGCCAGGTCGTCGCCCGCTGCACCTGCCCCGCCAGGACGGTGGTCGTGCGCTGGACGACCAGGGAACTGGCGTCCGGGTCGGCCAGCCGCAGCCCCGTGACGGTCTCGCTGCGGCCCACGGCGGGCTCCACCTGGTCGAGCGTGCCCGGCAGCGTCCACGCCAGGCCGGGGGTCCACTCGGGGTAGAAGCCCTGGTCGCCGCTCTCGGCCAGGCCGGTCACCGTGAGCGCGTGGTCGGCGCCGTTCAGGCCGACCACGGGGAACGGCGAGCCGGGGCGCAGGCCGAGCGCCAGCGCGAACGAGCGCTCGACGACCACGCCCGCCGGGACGCCCGGGTCGAGCCAGTGGCCCTCGCGGACGATCGGGCGTCCGACCGGCGGCAGCACCGCGGGCATCTCCTGGAGCGCGACGGGGGTCTTCTTGCCGCCCTGGCTCAGGGTGGCGGGGGCGCTGCGGTAGGGGCCCGCGACGTCGGTCACGCCGTCGATCGCCTTGAGCGCGTCCGGGTCGGGCGCGTCCTTGGTGTGAATCCAGACATGCGCGCCGTTGCCCTTGGTGAACAGGCCACGCCAGGGATTGGTGCCGTCCTCCAGCAGCGTCGCCCCGGTGACCAGCGCCGCGACGATCCCCGCCACCGCCAGCACCGTCAGCGCCGCCTGCCCCCGCCGCGCCCGCAGATCAGCCCGAATCCACCGACGTTGAGCTGTGTTCATGGCGCTGTGCCTATGGCGCTCTCTTCGTTCGCGCGGCGTGAGGGCGGCCTGGTGAGAGGGTGGGGCATTTGTCAGCCTCTCAGTTCTATGACCTTGCCGGGGCCGTGGTCGGGGTCGGGCTTGGGGCGGCGGGGTGAGGCTATGGCGCCGTCGTCGGCGATCTCGCCGTCCAGGAGGGTTATGAGGCGGTCGGCGAGGGCGGCGACGCGGGCGTCGTGGGTGACCATGACGATGGTCTGGCCCTGGCGGTGGACCTCGCCGAGCAGGCGGAGGACGTCGCGGGTGTTGCGGCTGTCGAGGTTGCCGGTGGGCTCGTCGGCCAGCAGCAGCCGGGGCTGGTTGGCGAGCGCGCGGGCCAGCGCCACGCGCTGTTGTTCACCGCCGGAGAGCTGGGCGGGCGAGGCGTCCGCCTTGCCGGACAGGCCCAGCTCGCCGAGCAGGTACTCGCGGCGCTCGCGGGCGTGCCGGGGCGAGGAGCCGCCGAGCAGGGCGGGCAGCTCGACGTTGTCGGCGACGGTCATGTTGGCGACCAGGTTGAAGAACTGGAACACGAAGCCGATCTTGCGGCGGCGCAGGATCGCCCAGCCGCTCTCGGTGAGGGTGTCGGCCCGCTCGCCGTCCACCCAGATCTCGCCGCTGGTGCGGGTGTCGAGGCCGCCGAGCATGTGGACCAGCGTGGACTTTCCAGACCCGGAGGGGCCCATGACGGCGACGAACTCGCCGGGCTCCACCCGCAGGTCCACCCCGCGCACGGCCGGCACCGGCAGGCCCCCGGTCTGGTAGATCTTCACCAGGTTGACGGCCCGGACGACCGGGACCGCCGCACTCGGCTCTTCGGCGGGGCTCACGGGTTCGATCACCACTCCTCGTACGTCTACGCGAGCTCTTCCTGGCAGCGTTCCAGCCAGTCGAGGTCGGCCTGGAGGTGCAGCATGGCGCCTTCGATCAGCAGGTGCGCCGCGCGGTTGTCCTGGTCGGTCCGCTCGGCGAGTTCTACCAGATCGCGCATGATAGCGAGGTAGTGGCGGCGCTGCCGGTTGATCAGGGCCATGCGGTCGGCCATGCCGGTCATGGGGGCGAGCACGAGCTTCATGAAGAACTCGTCCCTGACCCTCGGCCCCTCGGACGGCGACTCGACCCACTCGTCGAGGGCCTCGCGGCCGGCGGCGGTGCAGTAGTAGACCTTCTTGTTCGGGCGGTTGGACTGCTCCACGTCCACGCTGCGGACCAGGCCGTCCTTCTCCAGGCGGCCGAGCGTCACGTAGATCTGCCCGATGTTGGGAGAGGGATAGGCGCTGCCGAATATCTGCTCAAGCGCCTGTTTGAGTTCGTACCCGTGGGCAGGTTCCTTCGCCAGGAGCGCCAGCAGCGGAAGCCGCACGCCCCACCTCCCTCGGGCTTTGACGTTACCTGAGCGTTACGAGGTAATCCGTTGACGGTCACCTTACCGCTATGCATAACATGCATGCATCTACATAACACGCATGTAACCTGATCAAAACCCGGAGGACACGTGCGGCCTCTCGCTCCCCTGCTGCTGGCGGCGCTGCTGCTCGCCGGCTGCGTGGGGGGCGGCGAACGCGAGGAGGGCCGGGCCGGGAACGCGGACGGCACCGGGCCCATCACCTTCGCGACCGGCCGCGACACCACCGCCTACCTGCGGCCGCTGATCGCCGAGTGGAACCGCCGCCGCCCCAAGGAGCCGGTCACCCTGCTGGAGCTCCCGGAGGCGGCCGACGAGCAGCGCGCGCAGATGGTGGCCAACCTCCAGGCGAAGAGCGACCGCTACGACGTGCTCGGCCTGGACGTCGTGTGGACCGCCGAGTTCGCCGACGCCGGGTGGATCGTTCCGCTCGACAGCGGCATGTTCTCCCTCGACCGCTTCCTGCGGCCCGTGGTCGACACGGCGGTCTACAACGACAAGCTCTACGCGGTGCCGTACACCAGCAACGCGGGGCTGCTCTACTACCGCAAGGACATCCTGGACCGCGAACATCTCAAGCCGCCCAAGACCTGGGCCGAGCTGCGCGACCAGGCCATGCGCCTCGGGAAGAAGTACAGGCTGGACGGGTACGCGGGCCAGTTCCTGCCGTACGAGGGGCTGACCGTCAACTTCGCCGAGGCCGTGCAGTCGGCGGGCGGCGAGATCCTCAGCCGGGACGGCGCCAAGGTGACCCTGGACCTCGGCACCGCCAAGACGGGCCTGGACTTCCTGGTCGGGGGCCTGCGCGAGGGGTGGATCCCCCAGGAGGCGCTGACCTACAAGGAGGAGGAGTCCCGACTGGCGTTCCAGGAGGGCAGGCTGCTCTTCGCCCGCAACTGGCCGCACGCCTACGGGCCCGCCACGCGTTCCGCCATCGGCGGGAAGTTCGGCGTGACGCGGCTGCCCGGCCTCGACGGCCCAGGGGTCGGCTCGCTGGGCGGCCTCAACCTCGCCATCAGCGCCTACTCCCGGCACCAGAAGTCGGCGCTGGACTTCATCCAGTACTTCACGGGGCTCACCAACGAGCGCAGCGTGCTCACCGAAGGCTCCTTCCCCCCGGTGTGGTCGGAGCTGTACGACGACCCCGCGCTGATCAAGCGGTATCCATATCTGCCCGTGCTCAAGGACAGCATCATGTCCGCGCGGCCGAGACCGGCGACCTCCGACTACGACCAGGTCAGCCTGGCCATCTCGAGCGCCGTCTCCGACGCGCTCGACTTCCGCAAACCCAGCGACGAGACCGTCGCCGCGCTGAAGCAGGAACTCGGCGAGATCATCCGCACCCCATAGACCCCCGGGGGCCGATCCCCCGGTCATCATTCCGCACCACTTTTCATCCTTCACTAACTCATCCGCATATTTCGGGGGCTTCACCAGGAGGTAAGCACCATGCGTGTCAGAACGACTGCGGTGGTGGCAGGGCTCATGCTCGCGGCGGCCGCGTGTGGCGGCGGATCGGACGGCGCCGGCGCGTCGCCGTCGGCGTCCGCGGGCGGCGGCAGCGCGCCCGCGGCCCTGCCGCTGCAGGGCGTCACCATCGAGGTCGCGGCCAAGTGGACCGGCGAGGAGCAGGAGAACTTCCAGAAGGTGATCGACGCCTTCCAGGCCAAGACCGGCGCCAAGGTCACCTACGCCTCGACGGGGGAGGACACCGGCGCCTACCTCGGCCCGCGCATCCAGGGCGGCAACCCGCCGGACGTCGCGATCCTGCCGCAGCCGGGCCTCGTGCAGCAGTACGCCGACCAGAAGGCGCTCAAGCCGCTGTCCACCGAGGTCCAGAAGCAGATCGACCAGAACTACACCCCGTACTGGAAGGAGCTGGGCTCGGCCGGCGGCCAGGTGTACGGCGTGCTGGTGAAGGCGGCGCACAAGTCCCTGGTCTGGTACCGCCAGCCGGCCTTCGACGACGCGGGCGCGCAGCCGGCGACCACGTGGGACGACCTGATCGGCAAGACGGCCCAGTCGCTCGCCGACTCCGGGACCGCCCCGTTCGCGCTGTGCGGCGCCTCGGGCTGGACGCTGACCGACCTGTTCGAGAACATCTACCTGTCCAGCGCGGGGCCGGAGAACTACGACAAGCTCTCCAAGCACGAGATCCCCTGGACCGACGCCACGGTGAAGACCGCGCTGGAGAAGATGGCCCAGATCTTCTCCAAGAAGGACTTCATGGCCGGCGGCGCCTCGGGCGCGCTGCAGACCGACTTCCCCACCTGTGTCACGCAGGTCTACGGCGAGAAGAAGGCCGCCATGGTGATCGAGGCGGACTTCGTCGCGGTCTCGGTCGGCCAGTCCGGCGCCAAGGTGGGCGAGGACGCCAAGATCATGCCGTTCCCGCCGGCGGGCGCCACGCCTCCGGTCGTGCTCGGCGGTGACGTCGCCGTCGCGCTCAAGGACGGCAAGGGCGCGATGGCCCTGCTGGAGTACCTGGCGTCGGCGGAGGGAGGCTCGGTCTGGGCCAAGCAGCCCGGCTACCTGTCCCCCAACCGCAACGTCTCCCCCGACAACTACCCCGACGCGCTGACCAAGCAGCTCGCGCAGACGATCATCTCCGCGGGCGAGGCGGTCAGGTATGACATGTCGGACCTGGCGCCCAGCGCCTTCGGCGGCACCGACGGCAAGGGCGAGTGGAAGCACCTCCAGGACTTCGTGCGCAACCCCTCCGATGTGAAGGGCACCCAGGAGAAGCTCGAGGCCGACGCCGCGAAGGCCTGGAAGAAGTAGGGACGGCGGCCGTGACCGAACGGTTGGACGGCCCGCAGACCCCGCGCGGCGACGGCGACGTCGCCCGCGGGGCCTCCCCCGGACCGGACGAGCCCCCTCAGCCCCCGCCCTCCTCGGGCACCGGCGGGGACGAGGCTGCGAACACCCCCACGAACACCCCCACGGACACCACCGGGAACACCGCCGCGAACACCGTCCCGGCCGCCGCGCCCGCGGCGCGGACGACCAGGTCGGGCAATCTCGGGCCCTCTCCCAAGGTGGCCCTGCTCTTCCTGGTGCCGGCGTTCGTCATCCTCGGCGCGTGGGTGGTCTACCCGATCATCTACTCGATCGTCCGCAGCCTGTACGACGCCAACGGCGACGGGTTCGTCGGCCTCGGCAACTACGCGTCCATCTTCAGCGACTCCGGCACGCTCACCACGATCAGGAACAACCTGATCTGGGTGGTCGTGGCGCCCAGCCTGGTCACCGCGCTCGGCCTGCTGTTCGCGGTGCTCACCGAGCGCGTCCGCTGGGCGACGGCGTTCAAGCTGGTCGTGTTCATGCCCATGGCGGTGTCGTTGCTGGCCTCCGGCGTCATCTTCCGGCTCGTCTACGAGCAGGACCCCGACAGGGGCGTGGCCAACGCGATCATCACCTCGGTACACGACGTGTTCGCCTCCAGCAGCGGCTACCCGGGGGCGCGCCCGCGCGAGAACGACCAGGCGCCCGCCGTCCTGGACAAGGGCGCGGTGGTCACCCGCCGGCAGGCCCAGCCCGGCGTCCAGGTGGCGATCCCGCTGGTCGGCCTGAAGACCGAGGCCCTGCCCGAGCAGGCCGCCGCCGCCAAGCCCGCCACCACGGCGCCGGGCGAGCTGGCGGGAACGGTCTGGCTGGACTTCACCCCGGGCGGCGGCACGGCGAACCAGATCGACGGCAACGAGAAGGGGATGCCGGACGTCACCGTGGAGGCCGTCTCCGGCGGCCAGGTCAAGGCGACGACGACCACGGCGGCCGACGGCACCTTCCACTTCTCCGGCCTGCCCGCCGGGTCCTACCAGCTGCGGCTGCCCCAGGAGAACTTCGCCCAGCCGTTCGCGGGCGCGACCTGGCTCGGGCCCGCGCTGATCACGCCGGCCATCATCGGCGCGTTCATCTGGGTGTGGGCCGGGTTCGCCATGGTGCTGATCGCGGCGGGCCTGTCGGCCATCCCGCGCGACGCGCTGGAGGCCGCCCGCATCGACGGCGCGACCGAGTGGCAGGTGTTCCGCCGCATCACCGTCCCGCTGCTGTCCCCGGTGCTGCTCGTCGTGCTGGTGACGATGATCATCAACACGCTGAAGGTCTTCGACCTGGTGTTCGTCATCGCCCCCGGGTCCGCCCAGCCGCAGGCCAACGTGATCGCGCTGGAGATGTGGCGCGTCTCGTTCGGCGGCGGCGGAAACCAGGGACTCGGCAGCGCGCTCGCGATCTTCCTGCTCGTGCTCGTCCTGCCCTTCATGGCCATCAACATCCGGCGGTTCCGGAGGGAGCAGGCATGACGACGCTCACGGCGTCCCCCACCTCGCCCACGAACCCGGGGCCGGGGACGCTCCGCCGCGGGGCGCTGTCCCGGGTGGCCGACCGGGTCGGGGGCGGGCTGGTCCAGGTCGTCCTCATCGTGCTCGGCCTGTTCTGGCTGGTCCCCACGCTGGGGCTGCTGGTGGTGTCGCTGCGCGCGGACGCCGACAACAACTCCAGCGGCTGGTGGACGGTCTTCACCAAGCCGGCGCAGATCACGTTCGACAACTACTCCCACCTGCTGTCCACCGGGTTCACCTCGTCGTTCTGGAACACCGTGGCGATCACGGTGCCCGCGACGGTCCTCGTCATCGGCTTCGCCGCCATGGCGGCCTACGCCTTCGCCTGGATCGAGTTCCCCGGGCGCGACCTGCTGTTCCTCGTGGTCGTGGCGCTGCTGGTGGTGCCGGTCCAGATCGCGCTGATCCCGATCGCCAAGATGTACGGCGCGCTCGGCGTCTTCGGCACGATCCCCGGCGTGGTGCTGTTCCACACGGCGTTCGGGCTCCCGTTCGCGATCTTCCTGTTGCGCAACTTCTTCGTCGGCATCCCCAAGGAGCTGCTGGAGGCCGCGCGCATGGACGGCGCCGGGGAGTGGAAGATCTTCGCGACCGTGGTGTTCCCGCTGGCCAAGCCCGCGGTCGCCTCGCTCGGCATCTTCCAGTTCCTGTGGGTGTGGAACGACCTGCTGGTGGCGCTGGTCTTCGCCGACACCAACGCGCAGCCGATGACCAAGGCGCTGCAGTCCCAGATGCGCCAGTTCGGTACCAACGTGGACATCCTCGCGCCGGGAGCCTTCCTGTCGCTGATCATCCCCCTGGTGCTCTTCTTCTCGTTCCAGCGCTACTTCGTGCAGGGCCTGCTCGCGGGCTCGGTCAAGTAGCGGACTCGGGTGCCCGTCTCGCGGGGGCAGGCGGGCACCCGGCGTCCCGGACGGCCGCGAAAAGCCGGGGCGGCGCCGCCGGTCTGCGTCCGGTTGTCGGTCGTCACGGCTAGGATCCCGGCATGACCGGTCGTCCATTAAACGAAGTCGTCGAATCCGGGTGGGCCACCGCCCTGGAGCCGGTCGCCGAGCGCATCGCCGCGCTGGGCGACTTCCTCAGGCAAGAGATCGCCGAGGGCCGGCAATATCTCCCCGCGGGCCCCAACGTCCTGCGGGCGTTCCAGCAGCCGTTCGACCAGGTGCGCGTGCTCATCGTCGGGCAGGATCCCTATCCCACCCCCGGTCACGCCATCGGCCTGAGCTTCGCCGTCGCGCCGGACGTCCGCCCGCTGCCGGGCAGCCTGGTCAACATCTTCAAGGAGTACGCCGCCGACCTCGGCTACCCTCCCCCGTCCAACGGCGACCTGACTCCGTGGACCGACCAGGGGGTGCTGCTGCTCAACAGGGCGCTCACCGTCGCGCCCGGCAAGCCCGCCTCCCACCGGGGCAAGGGCTGGGAAGAGGTCACCGAGCAGGCCATCCGCGCGCTCGTCGCCCGCGGCGGCCCGCTGGTGGCCATCCTGTGGGGCCGTGACGCCCGGTCGCTCAAGCCCCTGCTCGGCGCGGTGCCGGCCATCGAGTCGGCCCACCCGAGCCCGCTGTCGGCGCGCAGCGGCTTCTTCGGCAGCCGCCCGTTCAGCCGCGCCAACGACCTGCTCACCAAGCAGGGGGCCGGCCCTGTGGAGTGGAAGCTCCCCTGACCGAACGCCTCCGACGCGCCCGCCGATCAGGGCGGGCGCGTCACGGGGCGTTCAGGCCCCGGCGCGCTTCAGCGCCGCGGCGACCAGCGTGCGGGCCTCGTCCTGCACGAGGGCCAGGTGGTCCGGGCCCCGGAACGACTCGGCGTAGATCTTGTAGACGTCCTCGGTGCCCGACGGGCGCGCGGCGAACCAGGCGTTCCCGGTCGACACCTTGAGCCCGCCGAGCGGGGCGCCGTTGCCGGGCGCCGCCGTCTGCACGTTCGTGACCGGGTCTCCGGCGAGCGTCCCCGCGGTGACGTCCTCGGCGGACAGCCGCGCCAGCGCCGCCTTCTGCTCGCGGGTGGCGGGCGCGTCGACGCGGGCGTAGGCGGGGTCGCCGAACCGGCGCACGAGCCCGGCGTACAACTCGCTCGGGGTCTCGCCGGTCACCGCGACGATCTCGGAGGCCAGCAGGGCGAGGATGATGCCGTCCTTGTCGGTGGTCCACACCGAGCCGTCGCGCCGCAGGAACGACGCGCCCGCGCTCTCCTCGCCGCCGAAGCCGAGCGAGCCGTCGAGCAGCCCGCCGACGAACCACTTGAACCCGACCGGCACCTCGTACAGCTCACGGCCGAGGTCGGCGACCACCCGGTCGATCATGCCGCTGCTCACCATGGTCTTGCCCACCCGGGCGCCGGCCGGCCAGCCGGGGCGGTGGTTCCACAGGTAGGAGATGGCGACGGCGAGGTAGTGGTTGGGGTTCAGCAGCCCGCCGTCGGGGGTGACGATGCCGTGCCGGTCGGCGTCGGCGTCGTTGCCCGTCGCCACCTGGTAGGCCGAGCGGCCGGCGATCAGGGACGCCATCGCGTGCGGCGACGAGCAGTCCATGCGGATCTTGCCGTCCCAGTCCAGCGTCATGAACCGCCAGGTCGGGTCGACGGCGGGGTTGACCACGGTGAGGTCCAGGCGGTGCCGTTCCGCGATCTCGCCCCAGTAGGCCACGCTGGCGCCGCCGAGGGGGTCGGCCCCGATGCGCACGGACGCGCCGCGGATCGCGTCCAGGTCCACGACGGCGGGGAGGTCGTCGACGTAGGCGCCGAGGAAGTCGTAGCGGCCGGTGGTCTCGGCCGCGAGCGCCCGCTCGTAGGGGACGCGCCTGACCTCCTTGAGTCCTCCGGCGATCAGCGTGTTCGCGCGGTCCTGGATCCAGGAGGTGGCGTCGGTGTCGGCGGGGCCGCCGTTCGGCGGGTTGTACTTGTAGCCGCCGTCGGAGGGCGGGTTGTGGGAGGGGGTCACCACGACGCCGTCCGCCAGGCCCGAGGCGCGGCCCCGGTTGTGGGTGAGGATCGCGTGGGACACCGCGGGGGTCGGGGTGTAGCCGTCCCGGGAGTCGACGAGCACGGTGACGCCGTTGGCGGCGAAGACCTCCAGCGCGGTGACCCGGGCGGGCTCCGACAGCGCGTGGGTGTCCACGCCGAGGAACAGCGGCCCGTCCACTCCCTGCCGGGCGCGGTACTCGCAGATGGCCTGGCTGGTTGCCGCGATGTGGTCCTCGTTGAAGGCCGTGTCGAGCGAGGAGCCGCGATGGCCCGAGGTGCCGAAGGACACCCGCTGTTCCGGGCGGCCGGGGTCGGGGTGCAGGGCGTAGTACGCCGTCACGAGACGGGGCACATCGACCAGGTCGGACGCCTGCGCCGGCTTGCCGGCGCGCTCGTGCACCATGAGAACTCCCTTGTCACACGCTTGTTCCGCTGCGGTGGCACTACCCTCGGCCGGTCCGGTTCATACGGATATCGGAACCCGGGCCGGGGCCGATGCTACTCAGCCGGAGGGGTCGCCTCGAACCCCCACCTAACGGCACGCCGAAAATTCGGGACTGATCCGACCTGCGGCGTCGCACTAGATTAGGGAAATTCCCGCTTCAGGCCTCCGGCCGGAACCGTGAGGAGGAGATGCGCGTGACCACGGCACTCGACGCCATCGACGTCCGCACGCCCAACCCGGCCCGCGTCTACGACTACATGCTCGGCGGCAAGGACAACTTCGCGGCCGACCGCGAGGCGGCCGAGCAGGTCGCCCGGCTGTTCCCCGAGTCCAGCGACGGCGTCCGCTACAACCGCCTGTTCCTCGGCAACGCCGTCCGCCACCTCGCCGGGGAGTGCGGGATCCGCCAGTTCGTCGACATCGGCGCGGGCCTGCCCACCCAGGACAACGTGCACCAGGTCGCCCACGCGGTCGCGCGGGACGCGCGCGTCGTGTACGTGGACAACGACCCGGTGGTGTGCGTGCACGGCCGCGCGCTGCTGGCCAACACCGACACCGTCGCCATGATCGACGGGGACGTCCGCAGGCCCGGCGACATCCGCGACAAGGTCGCCGGGACCGGCCTCATCGACTGGAACCGGCCGGTGGGGCTGCTCATGGTGGCGGTCCTGCACTTCGTCGAGGACCCCGGCGAGCACGTGGCCATGCTGCGCGACCTGCTCGCCCCGGGCAGCCACCTGGTGATCACCCACCTGAGCACGACGCCGGAGCGCGCCGCCGACATGGCGCGGCTGCGGGAGCTCTACGCGCGTTCCGGCATCACGCTGGTGCCGCGCGGGGTCGCGGAGATCGAGCGCCTGTTCGGCGACTTCGAGCCCCTGGACCAGCGGCGCTTCATCTTCCCCGACCTCGCCGAGCGCATCGCCCGGCTCGGCTGGGGCGGCGTGGCCCGCAAGCACTGACCCGGCCCCGGGGCTCAGGCGGAGCGCCGGGCGGGCTCAGGCGTCGAGGTGGCGTTCGAGGGACTCCAGTTTCCCGGTCATCGCGTCGGAGACGCCGGGGCGGACGTCGGCCTTCAGGACCAGGCTGACGCGCGGGGCGACCTCGGCGACGGCCTCCACGGCCCGTTTGACGACGTCCATCACCTCGTCCCACTCGCCCTCGACGGTGGTGAACATGGCGTCGGTCCTGTTGGGCAGGCCGCTGTCGCGGACGACCCGCACGGCGCGGGCCACGGGTTCGGCGACGGCCTCGCCGACGCCGAGCGGGGTCACGGAGAATGCGATGATCATCTATCCATTGTCGGGGGTCGGCAGCGGCGCGGGGTATCCGGGGACCTTGGGCGCCGCCTTCCACGGCTCGTGGATCAGCGAGGCGGGGAGCGCGGCGAGCTCGGGGACGTGGCGGCGGACGTAGTCGCCGTCCGGGTCGAACCTCCTCGCCTGGCGCAGGGGGTTGAGCACCCGGTTCGGCCGAGTGTCGTTGCCGGTGCCCGCGACCCACTGCCAGTTGCCCCAGTTGTCGGCGACGTCCCCGTCCAGGAGCAGGTCGGCGAAGTGCTCGCCGCCCACCCGCCAGTGGATCCTGAGCCGCTTGGTGAGGTAGGAGCCGACGATCAGGCGGGCGCGGTTGTGCATCCATCCCTCCGCCTGGAGCTGGCGCATGCCCGCGTCCACGATGGGCACTCCGGTCATGCCCGCGCGCCAGGCGTCGGCGGCGTGCCCGTCCTCGTTCCAGTCCACCCGGCGCGGGCGGTAGTCGCGGCGCGGCAGCTCGGGGAAGGCCAGGGCCACCTGGTGGTAGAAGTCGCGCCAGCAGAGCTGCCTGACGAACGCCTCGGCGCCGGGGTAGCCGGTCGCCCGCGCGGCGACCTCCGACGGCGAGACGCACCCGAACCGCAGGTAGGGGCTGAGCATGGACGTCCGGTCCTCGGCGAGGTCGTCGTGGCCGTCCTCGTAGTCGGCGAGGCAGAGCTTCAGCCACAGGTCCAGCCGCCTGCGCGCGACGGTCTCGCCGCCGCGCAGGTGCCCGTACGGGGCGCGCGGCCGCCGCGGGAGCCTGCCGGGCTCGACGCCCGGCGGCAGCCGCACCAGCGGGGGCGGGCCCGTCACCTGCCGGTGCCCGGCGTCGCGCCAGGCCCGCCAGTACGGCGTGAACACCCGGTAGTGGTCGCCACCCGCGGGCCGCAGCAGGCCGGGCGGGACGACGGTGACGCCCGGGAAGAGCCGGAAGTCCAGGCGGTGCGCGGCGCATTCGCGCTCCAGCCGCCGCTCGCGCGCCCGGGCGTACGCGCTCACGTCCGCCGAGGCCCAGATCGCGGACGCCCCCGTGTCCGCGGCCACGCGGAGGGCCTCGGCCACCGGGTCGCCGTGCCGGACGACCAGGTCGCCGCCGAGGTCGCGCAGGGAGGCGCGCAGGTCCTCCAGCGCCTCGGCGAGGAAGCCGCCCCGGTGGCGCGGGCGGATGGCCGGGTCGGCGACGAACAGCGGCACGACGTGCCGGGCCCGCGCGCACGCCTCCGCCAGCGCCGGGTGGTCGTGCACCCGGAGGTCCCGGTTGTAGAGAATGATCGCTGTGTCCGGATGGTCCACGTCCTGTACTTCGGCGGCGCCGCGGGAAACGGTTGCGTCCGGCGCGTGGTTCCTCGCCGAAGTACCCGGTGAAGGGTCCGGACGGCGCCTGGCGCCTGGCAGGCTGGTAGCGCCGGACGACGCCGGCGTTCCCCGGCACGGACGGGGAGGCGGGACGGCCACGGGACCGTGCGGTGACGGACGAGCGGACAGGACGCGATGATGACCGGGGAGCGTGCGGAGGAGGGGCCGAGCTACGGCATCGGGGCCGTGGCCCGGCGGCTCGGCGTGCCCGCGCCCACCTTGCGCACCTGGAACGCGCGCTACGGCATCGGCCCGAGCCGCCGCAGCGCGGGGGGCCACCGCCGCTACGACGCGGGCGACCTGCTGCGCCTTGAGGAGATGAACCGGCTGGTCAAAGCCGGTATGCCGCCCGCCGAGGCCGCCCAGGCGGCACTCGGCGCGCGGCCCGAGGCGGCGGCGTCCGCCGTGGCCGCCCCCTTACGCACGGACCGTGACCTTGAGCCGGCGGTGCTCGACCGGCCTCCTCGGGACCGGCCGGGGCCTCGGGAGGCGGCGCCGAGTGCCGTCACGCTGGCC
Organism: Sphaerisporangium krabiense; assembly: GCF_014200435.1. Classification (NCBI taxonomy): domain Bacteria; kingdom Bacillati; phylum Actinomycetota; class Actinomycetes; order Streptosporangiales; family Streptosporangiaceae; genus Sphaerisporangium; species Sphaerisporangium krabiense. The sequence goes on from NZ_JACHBR010000001.1 coordinate 182,411, forward strand.
AGGGCCGCGCTCAACCTGGACGTCCAGGCCGTGACCCAGGGCCTGGAGGCGGCCCTGGACGGGCACGGAGTGGCCTGGACGTGGGAGCGGCTGGCACTGCCGGTCTTCGAGGCGATCACGCGCAGGCAGGCCGGCACCGGGGCGGGCGTCGAGATCGAGCACATGTTCTCCGAGCGGCTCCTCAGCGCCCTCAGCCACCGCACCGGCAGGCCCGCCGGCCCGGCGCATCCCCGCCCGATCCTGCTGGCCTGCGCGCAGGACGAGCAGCACAGCCTGCCGCTGTACGCGCTGGCGGCCACGTTGACCACGACGCTCGCCCTGGAGACCCGGGTCCTCGGCCCGCGGACCCCGCACGCGGCGCTCGGGGACGCCATGCGGCGCCTCGGGCCGCTCGCCGTGTTCGTCTGGTCGCAGTTGCGCGAGACGGGGAACCCCGCGCCGCTCGGAGCGCTGCCCGCGCTGCGGCCCGCGTCCCGGGTGATCGTCGGCGGCCCCGGCTGGTGGCCAGGGCTGCCCGCGGGGGTCACCCATGTGAGGTCCCTGCGCGAGGCCGTCGCGGAGGTCGGCGCCACCCTCGGCTGACCGGCGTCCGGCCGGACACGGCGGCACTCGTCCGGGAGGCCGGACACCGGGCCGGTCAGGCGGCGAGGGTGGACAGGACCGAGGACAGGCGGTGCAGGCCGCGCGCCGTGCGGGCCTTGACGGTGCCCAGAGGGATGTGGAGCCGTTCGGCGATCTCGCGCTGGGTCAGGTCGCCGTAGTAGGCCAGCTCGATGGCCTCGCGCTGCGGGCCGGGGAGCACGGCGAGCGCCCGCAGGACCTGGTCGCGCCGCCCGAGCGCGTCGGCCGTCTCGCGCCCGTCGGCGCCGCCCGGTTCGCCGACGCTGTCCAGGGGTACGGTGACCGGCACGCGGGCCCGCAGGTGGTCGATGGCGCGCTTGCGGGTGATGCCGAGGATCCACGCCTCCAGGCTGCGCGCGGGGTCGTAGCGGCGCCGTGACCGCCACACCTCGGAGAACACGACCTGCCGCACGTCCTCGACGTCCTGGGCGGGCACGAGCCTGCGCAGGTAGCCGCTGATCAGGGCCGCGTGGGCGCGCAGGCACTCCGCGAGGGCCTCGTCGTCGCCGCCCGCGAGCCGCTCCCCCAGTGTGCCGGTCATACGCCGCTCCCCGTCGCTGAAAACTTACTCAAAACCTATTCATACTCGGGGTGGCGACGTGAAAGCAACCCGGAACGGCCAAAACCGAGGCACGCGACGGCCAAGTCTCGTCCGGCGACGCCGGCACCCGGCCACGACGCGCAAACGCGAACGATCCGGCCCGGGGAAACCCGGCGGCCGGATCGTGAAGGGCCCACGGCCACCCGTGGGCGCGGGGTCAGGAGGGGTCGAGGACCACGAGCGAGCGCGGCGGCAGCGTGGTCGCCTCGGAGGTCACCGTGACGGCGTCGTCGGAGGCGAGCAGCACCCGCCCGGTCACCGGGACGGTCGCGGGGGCCGCACCAAGGTTGGCGGCCACGCGGAGCGGCCCGCGGTGGACGACGATCCAGCGGCCCTCCTCGCTGAACTCGGCCGAGACACGGTCCAGACGGGGATCGGCCAGGGCGGGGTGGGCCCTGCGCAGCGCGATGAGGTCGCAGTACCAGGCGAGGACCTCGCGGTGGCCCGGCTCGGCGGGCTCGGTCCAGTCGAGCTTCGAACGGTGGAAGGTCGCCTCGTCCTGCGGGTCGGGGGCCGTGCCGCCCCAGTCGTCGTAGCCGAAGCCCACGAACTCCGCCTCACGCCGCTCGCCCTCGCCCTGCGCCAGGTGCGGCTCGACATGGTCGGTGAAGAACAGGAACGGCGTGCTCGCCGCCCACTCCTCCCCCATGAACAGCATGGGCGTGAACGGCGAGGTGAGCAGCAGCCCGGCGCCGAGCTTCAGCGCCTCGGGCGGCAGGCGGTCGCCGGCCGCGCGGTTGCCGATCTGGTCGTGGTTCTGCACGCAGCACACGAAACGGTGGCCGGGGACGCGCAGCCGGTCCACCGGACGCCCGTGCGTGCGCCCCCGGAAGCTCGAATAGGTGCCGTCGTGGAAGTAGGCGTGGGTCAGCACCTTGGCCAGCGCCCCCATCGAGCCGAAGTCGCCGTAGTAGCCGTGGCGCTCGCCGCTGACCGCCGCGTGCAGGGCGTGGTGCACGTCGTCGTTCCACGCGGCGGCCAGGCCGTGCCCGCCGGCCTCGCGCGGGGTGACCAGCCGGGGATCGTTCATGTCGGCCTCGGCGATCAGTGTGAGCGGCCGGCCGAGCGTCGCCGACAGCGCGTCCACCTCGGTGGCGAGCTCCTCCAGGAAGTGCACGGCCCGGTTGTCGTGCAGGGCGTGCACGGCGTCCAGCCGCAGGCCGTCGATGTGGTAGTCGCGCAGCCACTGCACCGCGTTGCCGATGAAGTAGCGGCGCACCTCGTCGGAGTGCTTGCCGTCGAGGTTGACGGCCTGCCCCCAGAAGGAGGACGCCGTCTCGTGGAAGTAGGGCCCGAACGGGGCCAGGAAGTTCCCCGACGGCCCGAGGTGGTTGTAGACGACGTCGAGCAGCACGCCGAGGCCCGCGCGGTGGCAGGCGTCCACGAACCGCTTCAGGCCGTCAGGGCCGCCGTACTCCTCGTGGACGGCGTACAGGTCCACGCCGTCGTACCCCCAGTTGTGGCGGCCCGGCACCGGCGGGACCGGCATCAGCTCGACGAAGTCGACGCCGAGGTCGACCAGGTGGCCGATGCGGCCCGCCGCCGCGTCGAAGGTGCCCTCCGGGGTGAACGCGCCGACGTGCACCTCGTAGATCACCGAGCCGGGCAGGGCCCGCCCGCGCCAGCCCTGGTCGTTCCACGCGAAGCGGTCGTGGTCGTAGACGCGGCTCGGCCCGAACACGCCGGACGGCTGGCGGCGCGTCCTCGGGTCGGGGAACGCCTCACCGCCGTCCACGCTGAAGGCGTAGTCGGTGTCGTGCCCGGCACCGGCCACGCGCGCCGTCCACCAGCCGTCCCGGCCGCGAGTCATCGCGTGCCGCTCGGTCTTGCCGGTGTCGATGTGGATCTCGACCTCGACCCGGTCCGCCGTGGGCGCCCAGACCTCGAACATGTTCCTCCCGCCTTCGTGGAAGCGTGCCGTCAGCCGTGCGGACGGCCCGAGGACCTACCCTCTTTCCAGCAGCGCCACGGGATAACGCGCCAGCAGGTGAGCGTACGGGACCCGGCCGGTGTGCGGGACACCGGTGAGGACGTCGCGCCAGCGTCCCTGCGGCAGCCCGATGGGCGCGCAGCCCCAGCCGCCGCGGCGTTCCAGCCCGGCGGGCAGGCGGGTGACCACGACCACCGCGCGCTCGCCCCGCGCGAAGGCCACCGAGTGGTCCCTGCCGATGCCCTCGGTCTCCAGCGGGACGTAGGGCAGGTCCGCGCCGACGCGGGCGCGCAGCCGCAGCGCCGAGGCGGTGACCAGCAGCTTGGCGGCGTCCCAGCTGTCGCCGCCCGGCGCCCGGAGCAGCGAGCGGCGGTAGGCGAAGTCGACCGGACGCCGGTTGTCGGGGTCCACCAGCGAGAAGTCCGTGGTCTCGCAGCCCTGGTAGACGTCGGGGACGCCCGGCATCATGAGCTGCACCAGCTTCTGGCCGAGGGAGTTGGCGCGGGCGTACCGGTCGACGCGCTCGGTGAACGCCGCCACCGAGGGGCCGCACACCTCGATCGCCCGCGCCGCGAACGCGCGGACGCCCTCCTCGTAGGACGGGTCGGGGTCGGCCCACGACATCGAGGTCTTGGCCTCGCGGGCGGCCTTGGCCAGGAAGTCGGCGAACCGGTCGGCGCCGATGGGCCAGGCGGCCATGAGGTTCTGCCAGGCCAGGTAGTCCAGCTTGGGGTCGAAGGAGACCTGGGCGGACCATTCGGCGACGGCCTCGGCCCACTCGGCGGGCAGCTCCGACAGCACGGCGAGCCGGGCGCGGACGTCCTCCGAGCGCTTGGTGTCGTGGGTCGAGAGCGTGGTCATCGTGTGCGGCGCCATGCCCTGGCAGTAGCGGTGGAACCGGTCGGGCGACACCCAGAAGTGGTCCGGCTCGCCGCCGACCTCGTTGAGGCAGGCCAGCGGGTACCAGCGGTACAGCGCGGTGTCCTCCACGCCCTTGGCCATCACCGGCCCGCAGGTCTGCTGGAAGCGCACGACCGTCTCCGGCGGGCCGTACAGGGCCAGGTCGGCGGCCTTGGCGACCGCCTCGGGGTTGGTCCGCGCGGACGCGGCCTCGGCGGCGGCGCGGACGATGCGCAGCGTCTCCTCGGGGTGCTCCTCCCCGGGCACGGCGTAGGCGCGGTAGACCGGCATGTCCGCGAGCAGCTCGACGAACGCCTCGCGCAGCTCGGGCACCTCGCGGGTGAGGCGGTCGACCTCGCCGGTGAAGAACTCCTCCAGCACCTGCTTCTTCGCCTCGTAGCGGACGGCGTCGTAGTCGGGCGGGAAACCGGTGTGCCGGACGAAGACGTCCAGCAGCGGCTCCTCACCGCCGGGGTCGACGAACAGGCGGGTCACCATGTTCAGCGCGTCGTAGCCGGTCGTGCCCTCGCACGCCCAGTCGCCGGGCAGGCGTTCGTCCTCGACCAGGATCTTCTCGGCGACCGTCCACACCGGGGCGCGCTCGCGCAGCCGGGCGAGGTAGCCGCGCGGGTCGGCGAGCCCGTCGGGATGGTCCACGCGAAGCCCCGTGACCAGTCCCTCGGCCACCAGCCGCAGGATGACCTCGTGGGTGGCCTCGAACACCTCCGGGTCCTCGGCGCGCAGGCCGATCAGCGACGAGACGTCGAAGAAGCGGCGGTAGCCGGGGGCGTCCCGCCAGGGGACCAGGCGGTAGAACTGGCCGGCGGGCCGCCCGTCGCCGCGCAGCGGGTACTCGTGGTCGTGGTAGCGCAGGACGTCGCCGTCCGCCACGACCTCCGCCTCGGGGTCGGCCCCGGGACCGAGGACGGGCAGCGCCACCTGGCCGCCGATCCAGTCCAGGTCGAACCACCGGGCGGAGGCGGCGCCGGGCCCGTGCCGCAGCACGTCCCACAACCGGGCGTTGCGGGACTCCGGGACCGGGACCGTCATGTGGTTCGGCACGATGTCCACCACGATCGGGAGCCCCCGCGCGGCCAGCCGGCGCAGCCCGGCCATGCCGCCGAACTCCTCGCGGACGCGGGAGTGGTCGGTGACGTCGTAGCCGTGCCGGGACTCCGGCGACGCCTGGAGGATCGGCGAGAGGTACAGGTGGCTCACGCCGAGCTCGGCCAGGTAGGAGGTGAGCTCGGCCGCCTCGGCGAAGCCGAAGTCCGGGGTGAGCTGCAGCCGGTAGGTCGCCGTGGGCCGCGGCGGCGCCTGGGGCTTCACGGGGTCGGTCACGTCGTTCCTTCCGGGAGAGTCGGGTCCGCGGCGAGGCGGCCGCGCGGTCGTGCCGTGGGGCGGGTCGTGCGGTCGGGGATCAGGCGCGGCGCAGCACGCGGACCGAGCGGCCCGCCACCGGCACCTCGTCGCCCGCCCGGTAGAGCGCGGAGTCGACGCTGATGGGCACCGCCGTGTCGATCTCGGGCATCCACGCCTCGCCGAAGTCCTTCGGGATCGTGAACTCGATGGTGTCGTGGTAGGCGTTGAACATCAGCAGGAACGAGTCGTCCACGATGCGGCGCCCGCGCCGGTCCGGCTCGGTGATGGCCTCGCCGTTCAGGAAGACGCACAGCGACTTGGCGTAGCCGTTGTGCCAGTCGGCGTCGGTCATCTCGACGCCCGCGGGCGTGAGCCAGGCGATGTCGGTCAGCTCGTCGCCGGACCCGCGCACCGCGCGGCCGTAGAAGAACCGCCTGCGCCGGAACACCGGGTGGTCGCGCCGCAGCCGGGCCAGCCGCTGGCTGAACTCCAGCAGCAGCCAGTTCTCGCGGACGTCGGACCAGTCCACCCAGCTGATCTCGTTGTCCTGGCAGTAGGCGTTGTTGTTGCCGCCCTGGGTGCGCCCGAGCTCGTCGCCGTGCGAGAGCATGGGCACGCCCTGCGACAGGAACAGCGTGGCCAGGAAGTTGCGCTTCTGCTGCTCGCGCAGCGCCTCGACCGCGCCCCCGGCCGGGCCCTCCTCGCCGCAGTTCCAGGACCGGTTGTCGTCGGTGCCGTCGCGGTTGCCCTCGCCGTTGGCCTCGTTGTGCTTGGAGTTGTACGACACCAGGTCGCGCAGGGTGAAGCCGTCGTGGCAGGTCACGAAGTTGATCGACGCGGCGGGCCGGCGGCTGTCGTCCTGGTAGAGGTCGCTGGAGCCGGTGAGGCGCGAGGCGAACTCCGGCAGGGCGGCGGGCTCGCCGCGCCACATGTCGCGGATCGTGTCGCGGTAGCGGCCGTTCCACTCCGTCCACCGGGGCGGGAAGTTGCCGACCTGGTAGCCGCCGGGGCCGACGTCCCACGGCTCGGCGATGAGCTTGACCTGGCTGAGCACCGGGTCCTGCTGGACGAGGTCGAAGAACGCCGACAGCCGGTCCACCTCGTGCAGCTCGCGGGCCAGGGTGGCCGCGAGGTCGAAGCGGAAGCCGTCGACGTGCATCTCGATGACCCAGTACCGCAGGGAGTCCATGATGAGCTGCAGCGTGTGCGGCGAGCGCATCAGCAGGCTGTTGCCGGTGCCGGTCGTGTCCATGTAGTAGCGCTGGTCGTCGTCCACGAGCCGGTAGTACGACTTGTTGTCGATGCCGCGCATGCTGAGCGTCGGCCCGAGGTGGTTGCCCTCGGCGGTGTGGTTGTAGACGACGTCGAGGATGACCTCGATGTTGGCCTCGTGCAGGGCCTTGACCATCGCCTTGAACTCCAGCACCTGCCCGCCCAGCTCGCCGGAGCTGGAATAGGCGTTGTGCGGGGCGAAGAAGCCGATGGTGTTGTAACCCCAGTAGTTGGTCAGGCCGCGCTGCTGGAGCGTGTCGTCGGTGACGAACTGGTGCACGGGCATCAGCTCGACCGCGGTGACGCCGAGACCGGTCAGATGGTCGATGATCTCGGGGTGCCCGAGCGCGGCGTAGGTGCCGCGGATGCGCTCGGGGATGCGGGGATGCTGGATGGTCAGCCCGCGGACGTGCGCCTCGTAGATGACCGTGTCGTGGTACGGCGTCGCGGGCGGACGGTCGTGTCCCCAGCCGAAGAACGGGTTGACCACGACGGACTTCGGCACGTAGGCCGCGGAGTCGCTGTCGTCACGGCTGTCGGGCTCGCCGAAGCGGTAGCCGTATGCGGCCTGGTCCCAGTTCACCCCGCCCTCGATGGCCTTGGCGTACGGGTCCAGCAGGAGCTTGTTGGGGTTGCAGCGGTGCCCGCGCGCCGGGTCGTAGGGCCCGTGGACGCGGTAGCCGTACCGCTGCCCCGGGCCTATGCCCGGAAGGTAGCCGTGCCAGACGAAGCCCTCGGTCTCGGTGAGCTCGACACGTCTCTCCTTTCCTGCGTCGTCGAACAGGCAGAGCTCCACGCGCTCGCCTACCTCGGTATAGAGCGCGAAGTTCGTCCCCGCGCCGTCATATGTAGCCCCGAGCGGATAGGGATCGCCGGGCCAAATTTCGATCATGTCACCACCCGGATAGGGGTTTGCCCCCATGTTCCCCGACCATGCACGCCGACGCGGCCGTGTGTGCCAGGTTACTCGACCGGACGCGCCGGAACCGGGCCGGACACTCGGCCGGAAACACGACCGTCACACGTCAGGGCGTCCACGAGTTGCCGCTGACCACGATCATCACCTGGAGCTGGACGGTGGCCGCGTAGTAGTCGGACGGCACGACGGGCGTGCGGATCATCTTCGCCCACAGGGCGTCGAGCCATGCCTGGGCGCCGGGGTCGGACATGGCGGCGACGGCGAAGGGGGCGAAGAACGCCGGCTCCTGCCCCTCGTCGATGGGGGCGCCCTTGAGCGTGTAGCCGGCCGCGATCCTGTCCGGGTCCCCGCCGGTCGCGCGCCGGATCCAGGCGCTCATCGTCCGGGCGGCGGCGCGCGAGGCCGGGTCGCCGGCGGTGACGGCGTCGGCGCCGATCCGCCACGGGTCCCGGCAGGCGTTCCAGTAGTAGGCGCCGTCGTGGGCGTCCTCCAGCACCTCGCCCGGCGCGGGCCTCGGGGCGGTGTCGGTGGCGACGACGAAGTCGGCGAGCAGCCCGGTCTCCGGGGCGTACCTGGACTGCTGGGCGGCGATCAGGCGCTGGTGCGCGGCCCTGATCTCCTCCCAGTCCGGGTCGCCGGTCGCCTTCGCGAACGCGCGGAAGCGGTCGAGGAGCCAGTCGGAGGAGCGGGTGACGTAGTAGGTCGGATCTTCGGGCGTGCTCCAGTCGCCGAGGCGGGTCAGGCGCGTGCGCGGGTTGATCTCGCTCGCCTTGATCGCGTCGATGTGCCGGATCGCGAGGCTCCGGTAGTCGTGGACGCCGGCGCTCCCCCACTGGCGGTCGGCCAGCAGCAGGGCGTAGGCCACGTCGAGGTCGCCGTCGGTCGCCGAGTCCGAGCCGTTGACGCTGCGGCACCGGGAGTCCTGCTCGGCCGCGAGGAGGTCGTGGTCGTTCACCGACGGATGGGCGAGCATGTAGGCGACCATGCCGTCGAAGGCCGTCCTGGCCTCCGGGTCGGCCCCGGCCATCGTCGCCAGGATCACCATGCCGTAGCCCTGTGCCTCGGCGACGTACGGGTGGTCGGCGTCGGGCGAGATCACCTGGTACCAGCCGTGGCCGCAGTTCCGCTTGAGGAACGCCTTCTTCCACCGGGTGTAGGAGGCGAGGACCGCGCGGTCGAGGGTCTCGCGCGGCGCCGAGGGGGTCAGCGTCCCGGCCGCGTACGGGAACCGGTGGCCGCCGAACGGGACGGCCGGGCCCGGCCGCGGGGTCACGGCGCCGCCCTGGCGGGAGGGCGCGGCGTCCGGGGAGGGCGTGGCGCGGGCGGGGGCCTGCGCGCAGCCGGCCACCGCGGCCAGGACGGCGGCGAGCAGGGCGGCGCGGACCTGGCGGCGGGGACCGGTGAAACCCAGCACCTCGGGCGTCCTCTCCTCAAGCGGCGTGTTCGGGCGAGATATGGGCGGGTCCTGGGAGTCGAGAAAGGTTCTTAAGGTCCCGTGACCATAGCGGCATTCTCCCGTGGGCGTGCCCGGGCCCCCGCGGCCCCGCCGTTCGGCCAGACTGGTCCGCGCAGTTCGAAGCGGCGACCAACCCCCGGTACGGCCAGGCCGTACCGGGCCGTCGCCTGCGTGTCCCCCATGCCGGCGCTCCGCCGTCAGGCGCCCGCCCCGCGCCGCGGGGGCTCGAAGAAGTTGAGCAGCCCGTCCCCCTTGCAGGTGCGGCACGCCCGGCCGCCCTCCCCCTTGCCGTCGCCCCCGCAGGTGCAGCAGAGGACCACCCGGTCGAACCGGGGGTCGCGGTAGACGTGCCGGCTGCGGTGGCGGCTGATCGCCCAGCCCTGCACCAGCGCGAACCCGTCGATCTCGGCGAACATCGCGTCGCTGAGCTCCCAGTGCCGGGCCAGCGCCTGCGCGCGGATGAGCGCCCACAGGTTCGCCGTGAGCCCGGCCGGACCGACATTCATACCAGGATCGTCCTCTCGCTCCCCGAATGATCGAGTGGTCTCCAGGGACGGCTCGGCGCCCTGCACCGCTCCGTCACGACACGCGCCCTGGGGCGCCCGGCCCCCGCGCCCCCGCCGGCGCGGTATCCCCCCGCCCCGCCGATCGGCGTCCTTCGCGCGAGGGTCCGGCTCGGCCGGGGACGTCCGCTCGATCAGGGGCTAACCTTCTGTTTACCCTGCTTCGTGCGGAAGGCAACCGCCAATGGCAATTGCCAGAGAAGTCTCTCCCCGTGGACAGCCTCGGTGATTCGCGCGTGCCAATACGGTGGCCAATACGCTGGACTGTGACCACGCGGGCGCCGCCGGCGCGGTGTCGCGTCCCCGCGCACGACGACAGGAAGAGGTGAGCGCCGATGGCCAACCCCACCCTGCGGCGCCGCCAGCTCGCCACGAGGCTGCGCGAGCTCCGCAAGGACGCCGGGCTCAGCATCGAGGACGCCGCCCAGCGCCTGGAGTGCTCGCCCGCCAAGATCAGCAGGATCGAGACGGGCCGGCGCGGCGTGATCCCGCGGGACGTGCGCGACCTGTGCCAGATCTACGGCGCGGACCAGGCCGAGACCGAGAGCCTGATGCGCATGGCCCGCGAGGCCAGGCAGCCGGGGTGGTGGCAGACCTACGACGACCCCGACTTCCGCCTCTACATAGGGCTGGAGACCGAGGCGTCCGCCATCACGATCTACGACACCTGCGCGGTGCCGGGAATCCTGCAGACCGCCGAATACGCGGGCGCGATAATCAGGGCGGTGCTGCCGGAGATCGAGGAAGACGTTCTCAGGGAACGCGTCGAGACGCGCATGAAAAGGCAGGGAATCCTGGTGCGGGAGTCGCCGCCGCGCCATCTCGTCATTCTCGACGAATCGGTGCTGCACCGCTCCGTCGGCGGCGCCGCGGTCATGCGCGCCCAGTTGGAACGGGTCGTGGAGTGGACGCGGCTGCCGCACATCAGCGTGCGGGTGATCCCGTTCTCCGTGGGCGCGCACATGGGATTCAACAGCGCGTTCACGCTGCTGGAGATGGGCGACCCCGGGCTCTCCGACATCGCCTACGTCGAGTCGATCACGCGTGCCGAATACCTGGAGAAGCCCTCGGAGCTCGCCATCTGCAGGGAGGCCGCGCACCGCCTGACGGCCCTCGCGCTCGGGCCCGAGGCGTCCGCCGCGCGCATCGCCGAGATCACCGGCACCTACGACGGCTGACCGGCCGTTCCGGGCCGGCGGCCGGGCGCGCCCACGCGGCGGTCCGGCGCGGTCCCGTTGGCGATCATGGGATGGGATACTGCGGATGATGGATCGCCATCGCGGTGAGCCATGTCATGCCCGGCACCGTCAGGGGAACCAATGAGGTTTTCTTCAACCGCGTATTTTCCCGCGGTCGAGTGGCGCACGGCCGCTCGCTGTACCACCAAGAATTGTGTCGAGGTCGCGGTCGTGGACGGGTTGATAGCCGTACGCGACTCGAAGGACCCCGCGAATCCTGCGCTGCTCTACACCGAGAGTGAATGGCAGGTCTTCATCGACGGCGCCAAGAACGGCGAGTTCGATGTGCAGAGCCTCAAGAGGCCGTCGGGCGAGAACTGACGCACGCCGGGGCGGGCCGATCCCGCCCGTCCCGGTCCTTCGGCGGCGGGCCCTCCCCACGGCTCCCGCCGGGAGAACACCAAGGGGTCTCACGCGGGTATATCGTCGGCGCCGGGGAAGTCGTGCGCACCGGCCGGTTCGCCCCGAACCTCGGGGGAAGCCGGACGCTTTCGCAGATCGCAAATTCTCCGGAGGACTCGGCAATGGGCGGATTCAGGAAGTTCCTGATGCGCGGCAATCTCGTGGAACTGGCCGTCGCGGTCGTGGTCGGCGCCACGTTCAGCGGGCTGGTGCAGGCGCTGGTCGCCGACCTGATCACACCGTTGATCGCGGCCGTCACCGGCGGCCGCAAGCCCGACTTCTCGCAGTACAGCTTCACGATCAACGGCGCGGTGTTCAAGTACGGCGACTTCGTCAACCACCTGCTGACGTTCCTCATCATCGCCGCCGTCATCTACTGGCTGGTCGTGCTGCCCATGACGCGGGTGATCGCCTTCTTCGACCGGGACAAGAAGAGCACCGAGAAGCAGTGCCCCGAGTGCCTCAGCGACATCCCGGTGGAGGCCCGCCGCTGCGCCTTCTGCACCGTTGTGCTGAGCGCCGCCGTCCCGGCGAACGACCGCCCGCCGGCCTGACGTCCGGGCGCCGGGCCCGGCCCGCGCACGGTCGCGAAGGTGCCGCCGAGGGGACCGGACATCGTTATCCGGATTTTCCTCGCGGCACCTTTCGCATGTCAGATCCCCGATGTATTTTCCGGCAAGAACCACCTAAAACAGGCCCCGCACCCCACAGGCCGCCATAGCCCCTAAATAGCCGCAAACAGCTATGCATTCCGCTCTGACCGCGAGATTGACCAGGAGATAACCCCACCTTTTCCCGAGGCCCAGGAGGTTCCCATGCGCACCCCCCACCCCTGGCCGCGCGCCCTCGGCTGCGTCGCCGTCACCCTCGCCGCCCTGCTGGTGGCCGCGCCCCCGGCGAGCGCCGCCGAGGACTACCAGGCCGAGGACGGCGCCGTCTCCCAGGGCGGCGTCTTCGCCGACCACGCCGGCTACACCGGCAGGGGCTACGTCGACTACCTCGACGTGGCCGGCGGCTTCGTCCAGCTCTACGTCACCGCCGCCACCGCCGGGACCGTCAGCCTGACCTACCGCTACGCCAACGGCACCACCGGTGACCGCTCGCTGGACATCACCGTCAACGGCGCCCCGGTGGCCTCCGGCCTGTCGTTCCCGCCGACCGGCGGCTGGGACACCTGGAAGACCACGACGGTCAACGCCACGCTGAAGGCCGGCACCAACAAGGTGCGCGCCACCGCCGCCACCGCGGGGGGCGGCCCCAACCTGGACCGGCTCACCGTCGCCGAGCCCATCGACACCCAGCCGCCCACCACACCCGGCGCGCCGACCTGCTCCGGCGTCACCGCCAACTCCCTCACCCTGACGTGGGGCGCCGCCACCGACGACACCGGAGTCGTCGCCTACGACATCCTCCACGACACCGGCAAGCTCGCGGAGGCTCCGGGGAACACCACCTCCAAGCAGCTCACCGGGCTCTCACCCGCCACCGAGTACCGCCTGTCGGTGCGCGCCCGGGACGCGGCCGGCAACGTGTCGACCCGCAGCCCGCAGGTCGTCTGCACGACCGAGCCCGGCTCCGACAGCGAGCCTCCCACCGCGCCCTCCGGCCTCGCGGTCTCCCAGGTCGGCACGACCAGCGCGCGGCTGAGCTGGAACGCCTCCACCGACAACGTGGGCGTGACCGCGTACGAGGTCAGGAGCGGCTCCAACGTCTACGCCACCGTGACCGGCGCGCCGCCCCCGACCGGTACCACCGTCACCGGCCTGGCCTGCGACAGCTCCTACTCGCTGACCGTGGTCGCCAGGGACGCGGCGCAGAACACCTCGCCGCCGAGCACCGGCGTGTCGTTCCGGACGTCGCCCTGCTCCACCGACGGCGGCATCCCCTCCGGCATCACCACGATCTCCACCGGCTGGTCGATCCCGTGGGGCACCGCCTTCCTGCCGGACGGGCAGTCGGCCCTGGTGACCGAGCGCGACACCTTCCGCGTCTACAAGGTGGCGCTCGACGGGACGCGCACGCAGGTCGGCACCGTGCCGAACGCGGTGAGCACCGGCGGCGAGGGCGGCCTCATGGGCGTGGCCGTGGACCCCGCGTGGGCGGCCAACCACTACGTGTACTTCATGCACACCGCCTCGGAGGGCAACCGGATCGCCCGGATGACCTACGACGGCACCGGCCTGTCCGCCTACACCGTCCTGGTGCAGGGCATCACCAAGAACACCTACCACGACGGCGGGCGCCTCGCCTTCGGGCCGGACGGCTACCTGTACGCGACCACCGGCGACGCGCTGAACGGCAACAACGCCCAGGACAGGAACTCGCTGAACGGCAAGATCCTCAGGATGACCACGAGCGGCGCCCCGGCCCCGGGCAACCCGTGGGGCACGCTGGTCTACTCCATGGGGCACCGCAACCCGCAGGGCCTGGCCTTCGACCGCAACGGCCGGCTGTGGGAGGCGGAGTTCGGCAACAACCTCCAGGACGAGCTGAACCTCATCACGCCCGGCGCCAACTACGGCTGGCCGACCTGTGAGGGCGCCTGCGACGTCGCGGGCATGACCAACCCGAAGGCGACGTGGCCGACGTCGCAGGCGTCACCGAGCGGCATCGCGATCGTCCGCAACGTGATCTACATGGCCGCGCAGCGGGGCGAGCGGCTGTGGCGGATCCCGATCAACGGCGATGCCGATACGGTCGGCACCCCGGCCGCCTACTACGTCGGCACCTACGGCCGCCTGCGGACCGTCACCAAGGTGCCCGGCGCCGACCAGCTCTGGCTGTCCACCACCAACGCCGACAACGCCGGACGCCAGCCGGCGGGCTCGGACCAGATCTTCCGGGTCACGATCAGCTAGCCCCGGCCCGGCCCCGGGCGCGGCGCCGGCCGTGCCCGGGGCCGGAATAGCCGTCACATGGGCAGGGTTGTCCGGAAAATGACCGATGACATCCGTGGTGTGGCCCGTGGCGAGTCGACCGTCCCGCTCTCGATCCTGGACCTGGCGACCGTCGGCGCGGGTGACACGCCGTCCGACGCGCTGCGGACGACGACGGAGCTGGCGCGGCGCGCGGAGGATTGGGGGTACCACCGGTTCTGGGTGGCCGAGCACCACGGCATGCCGAGCGTGGCCAGTTCCTCCCCCGCCGTGATCCTCGCCCACCTCGGCGCCAACACGCGGAGCATCCGTCTCGGCTCGGGCGGGGTGATGCTCCCGAACCACGCGCCGCTCATCGTGGCCGAGCAGTTCGGCACCCTGCACGCGCTGCACCCCGGGCGCATCGACCTCGGGCTCGGCCGCGCCCCCGGCACCGACCAGGCGACCGCCCGCGCGCTGCGCCGCAGGGCCACCCCGGACGCCGACGACTTCCCCGAGCAGCTCGCCGAGCTCGTCGCCTTCCTCGACGACACCTACGAGACCGGCCACCCGACCCTGCTCATCCGCGCCGTGCCCGGCGAGGCGAGCGCGCCCGGGTCCGGGCGTCCGCCGATCTGGCTGCTCGGATCCAGCGGGTTCAGCGCGCAGCTCGCCGCGCTGCTCGGCCTGCCGTTCGCCTTCGCCCACCACTTCAGCTCGGCCAACACGATCCCCGCCCTGGAGCTGTACCGCTCGCGGTTCGAGCCGTCCGCGGTGCTGGACAAGCCGTACGCGATGATCGGCGTGGGCGCGGTGGCGGCGGACACCGGCGCGGAGGCGCTGCGGCGGGCGCGCACCGGGGCGCTCGGCATGCTGCGCCTGCGGCGGGGCACGCCCGCGCCGCTGCCCACGCCCGAGGAGGCCGAGGCGTACCCCTACAGCCCCGCCGAGGAGCAGTTCGTCCGCGAGTGGCTCGGCAACGTCGTGCACGGCGACCCGGCGACGGTGCGGGCGGGCCTGGACGCGCTGCGCGAGCGCACCGGGGCGGACGAGCTGATGATCACCACGGGCGTGCACGGGGGCGAGGCCAGGATCCGCTCCTACCGGCTGATCGCCGAGGCGTACGGGATGACCAAGGAGCTCTGACAGAGACCTTTCTTCGCATGGATTATGTCCGTAATATCGGACCCAATCCGCGAGATCATTCACGCGAAGCATCCGCCGACCCGGAAGTAACGCCGAACAATGTGCTGGGAGCGCTCCCAACGTCGTCCCGCCCCGCCCGCCCCCCGCGGGGCCGGTGGCCGGTGAACTCCCATGACTCGGGGGCCGTGCGTGAGGGCGACGTGCTCACGCGCCGGTACCGGCTCGTCGAGCGGATAGCCTCCGGCGGGACGTCCGCGATCTGGCGGGCCTTCGACCAGTCACTGCACCGCACCGTCGCGATCAAGGTCCTGGACGGCGACCACGGCGCGATCCGCAGGGAGGCGCGGGCGACCGCCCGGCTGCTCCACCACGACGCGATCGAGGTGTACGACTACGGCGAGACGACCACCGCGGCGGGACGTCCCGCCGCCTACGTCGTGATGCGGCTGCTGGACGGACGGGCCCTGTCCGAGCGGATCGCCGAGGGACCGCTGCCGTGGCGCGAGGCCGCGGCCGTCGGCGTCAGGGTCGCGCGGGTGCTGGAGGCCGCCCACCGGCGCGGCATCGTCCACCGCGACGTCACCGCCGAGAACGTCCTGCTCACGCCGGAGGGCGCCAAGCTGCTCGACTTCGGGCTCGCGGCGTTCGTCGGCGAGCTCGCCGGCTCCGGGGTCCCCGGCACGCCGCCGTACGCCGCGCCCGAACGGCTCACCGCGGGCGGCGTCCACCCCGCCGTGGACGTGTACGCCCTCGGCGTGCTGCTCTGCGAGATGCTCACCGGGGCGCCCGAGGTGCCGCCCGAGCTGGCCGCCCTGTGCGCGGCGTGCGTGGCGGGGAACCCCGCCGAGCGACCGGCCGCCGGGCACGCGGCCGAGGTGCTCACGCGGGCGCTCGACGCGCCGCCGATCGCGGCCGGTGACACGGCCATCTGGATCCGGCGCGTCCGGACGGCCGCCGCCGGGTCGGCGCTGCTGTCGGCCTCGGCCGCCGCGCTCCTCTGGCTGGTCAACGCGCTCGGCTCGTTCGCCTGAGAACCATTTCCCGGAATCACCGGACCGGTACGCCTTTTCGGCGCCCGATGTCCGCATAATGTCGCCGGAACAAGATATCCCCGCAGGGCGACAATCCGATCGTACGGACATTTGCCATTTGTCCGCACATGGCGCTTGATTCAAAGTTTCCGCATGTCGGATAACGATCAGAACGGCGGCGATCAGTACCGTTGGATGTCGGGACGCATTATCGGCAATGCGTTTTCACATGGCAATACCAACAGCAAAGGATCGCTTCATGAATCATGCCAGTCGGCCTCGCGTCCGGGCGCGACATATCGTTCGTTCCTTGCTGACGGCGGCTCTCACGGCGACCGTCGCGGCGTGGGTCGTCGCCGTGGCGCCCGGTTCCGCCGGCGCGGCGGCACAGCCGGTCCCGGTGCCGCTCGGCGCCGCCGCGGGCTTCGCCGTTCTGGCGGGGACGTCCGTGACCAACACCGGAACCTCGACCATCACCGGGGACGTCGGCGTCGCCCCCGGGAGCACGGTCACGGGCTTCACGCCCCCGAGCATCGTGAACGGGATCATCCACATCAACGACACGGCCGCGACCCAGGCGCAGACGGCCCTGGCCACGGCGTTCGCCGACGTCACCTCCCGCCCTTCGACCGGGACGATCGCCCCGGCGCTCGGCGGCCAGACGCTGCCCCCGGGCGTCTACACGTCCACGGGCGGCCCGTTCACGCTGAGCGGCGACCTCACCCTGGACGCGAAGGGGGACCCGAACGCGGTCTTCGTCATCCGGGGATCCAGCCTGACCGTGGCGGCGCAGGGCACGGTCACCCTGGCCGGCGGGGCGCGGGCCTGCAACGTTTTCCTGGCCCTCACCAGGACCGCGACCCTGTACGCGGGATCCAGACTGCGCGGCAACGTGCTGGTCGTGCCCGGGACCGCGGGCGGCATCGTGGTGGGCGCCGACGTCACCGTGGAAGGCAGGCTGCTGGCCGGCCCGCTCGCCGCCGTGACCCTCGCCGGGGACACCGTCACGGCTCCGCGCGGATGCGCGACCGGCAGGAACACGACCGTCACCGTGACGTTCTCCTGCAGCGGGACCGGGCCCGGCCGGCCGCTGAGCCTGAACGCGATCGTGCGCTCGGCCAACGGCCCCGTCACCTCCGGCCAGGTCCGGTTCACCAGTGACGGCGCCACGCTCGGCACGGCCCCGCTCGACTCCTCCGGCCGGGCGACGCTCGCCAACCCGAACCTGACCGAGGGCATCCACAGGATCGTGGCCACGTTCGAGGGCACGCCCGAGTTCGACCCGGCCACCTCGCAACCCCTGGAGCTGCCGGTCGGCCCCGACGGCAAGTGCCCGGAGGAGTGCGAACACGAGCACGGGAGGCACGACCACGGGGTGAAGGGCGAGGCCGAGGACGCCGACAAGCAGAACCCGCGGACGGTCCGCAAGGATCGCCACGACCGGCGCCATCACCACCAGAAGGACCACGGCAAGCTGGTGACGTTGCAGACGCTGCACACGCTCGCCGGGGTGTTCGGCGAGGACGGCCACCACGGCCACCACAGCCACCACGATTCGGGGTCCCACCACGGCCAGGGGCCGAAGGGCCACCAGAACTACCAGAAGCCGTACCAGAAGCCGCGCTACCACAAGTACTACAAGGCGCCACGCCCGCGCGTCGCCGTCACCGGCTGACCTGAGGCGTCGACGGGGCCCGTCCGATCGCGTCGGACGGGCCCCTCGCGTGACGGATGAACGCGTCCGGGCGCTCCCCGGCCGCCGGGCGGCTGTTCCACGCCCGCGGGCCCTGCTTCGCGCCTATTCCGCGACCGCCTCGGGCCCGCTCCGCGCCTGCGGCGCCTGCTCCGCGTCTCCCTCGGATCCGCTCGGCGCCTGCTCCGCGGCCGCGTCCCCCTGCGGCGGCGCGTCGCCCCTCGCGCGCCGGTCGAACTCCTCCTCCAGCTCCCGGGTGCGCACGGCGTGGTCGTCCAGGTCGTTGTCGGAACCGCGCAGCAGCGTCTCCATCCAGGACTCCTCAAGCTCACGGAGCTCGTCGCGCAGATCTCGCACGCTCAGGTTTCTCGGATCGACTCTGTTCATGACTCCACCATGTACCCGGTCAGTCGAATCCGTCACCCCATATCAAAGCGGGATATCTCACACTCCCTTTATGTCGATCTTTATGGCGATCCGGCGTCTTCGCGCAGGTCAGCAGCGGCGTCCCGCGCCGTGTCCGGCCCCGTACGGTGCCGCGCGGCCCGTCCCGGCGCGCCGCCCCGGGCGAGGGTCAGCCCCGCCGCCAGCGCGGCGAACGGCACCGCCGCGAGCACGTACCGGTGGTCGAAGTCGGCCGTCATCGCGGGCGCCAGCAGCAGCCCGGCGCCCATCGCCCACGCCGTCAGCACGCCGAGGCGTGCCCCGCGCCGCCGCAGGACCACGCCGGCCAGTCCGGCGCCCAGCAGCGCCGCGAGCAGCGGGCCCGGCACCCGCGCCCACCGCTGGTAGGCGACCATCGCCCCGGCGTACGGCCGGACGACCCGCGTCCCCGCCCGCCCTTCCTCGTAGTCGCGGGCGATCGTGTCCGCCCGCAGGTCGCCCTTGACGCGGTAGGTCGGGAGCGTGGTGCGGGTGGCGGCGAACTCGTACGCCCGCGACTGCGCGGCCGAGGGGTGGGGCAGCCGGGTCCAGGCGAACGCCTTGACGGTGTCGCCGAGCACCGTCGCGAGGTAGTCCAAGGGCTGGGCGGCGATGGCCCGCAGCGCGAAGGCGCGCGTGAGCGCGTTGGCCTGGTCGGTGAACATGGGCCGGTCGCGCACCGGCGAGCCGGGCGACCAGATGTAGCGGGAGGCGGCGATCCTGCGGTCCACCGGCTCCGCGGGGCACAGCCAGGACTCCGCGGGCGGAGGCCGGACCTTGGCGCAGTCGGCGAAGCTCATCGTCCTGGCCCAGAGGAACGTGCCGTCGGCGCTGCTCAGCGCGAAGCTCCCCTGCTCGGCCCTGTACCACGTCGCGTACGCGCCGAGCGGCAGCGCCATGGCGGCCGCGGCCGCCGCCACGCCGCGCCACCCCACCCGGCGCAGCAGCAGGCACACCACGGCGACCGCCAGCAGCGGCACCCCGACCGTCCGCAGCACCGCCGCGCAGCCGAGCAGCAGCCCGGCGGCGAGGCCCCACGGGACCGTGAGCACCGGGCGCCACAGCAGGATCGCGGCCGCGGCCACCAGCAGCGCGGTGAACAGCGTGTCCGCCATGATCATGTGTTCGAGCTGGATCTGGTAGGCGTCGAAGAGCACGGGCGCGGCCAGCAGGGTGGCGCCCCAGCCGGGCAGGCCGTAACGCCGCAGGACCGCGTAGACCAGGACGGCCGACAGCAGGCCGAGCAGGTGCTGCACGGCGACGACGAGCGCGGTGCTGTGCAACGGCTCCAGCAGCCACAGGAACAGCGAGTACCCCGAGCTGCGGGAACGGCTCGGCCAGAGCTGGAGCGCCCCGGCGACGTAGCTGTAGGAGTCGCCGTCGAACCAGATCGCCGGCCGGTACCCGAGCATCGCGACCAGCCGGAGCAGGGCCGCGGCGAGCACCGCGCCGCCGAACACCAGGTGCCCTCGCACGGCGGAGAGCAAGGGCGGCGCGGAAGACGGGCGCGGGGCGCGGAGGTTGATCACCGGCCTTCTCCAGGATCGGCGGCACCAGCGTCTCCGAGGCTACCGACGCATGACCGATGCGTACCGCTTTCTCATGATTCCCCCAGCAAGTCCGTTCCGGCACGGTAGGTGATCGCCACAGCTCAGCGGACCGCAATTTCCGTACAATGCGTGACATTTCGCTAGATCCACGCACCTGCCGGTAACGCGATGAGAATCGTAAGAGCGGACACCGAACCGACAGGAACGGGGGTTTCCACGTGCGGCGTGCGGTCCGGCTGACGCTCGCGGGCGGCGTCCTCGTCCTCGCGGCGGGATCGGCGCCCCTCGTCGTCGCCAAGGAGCCGAACCGGCTGGTGGCGATCGCCGGCGCCATCGAGGACGGGCAGCGGCAGAGCCGGTGGGCGGGCGGGGCGATCCCCTACGTCTGGGGCGGCGGGCACGACAAGCTGCCAGGACCCTCGCGCGGCACCTGCCTCGGCTACCACGGCTCCATCAAGCCCTGCCCCGCCGCCACCACCACGGGCCTGGACTGCTCGGGGCTGGCCCGCTGGGTGTACCACCTGGCGTTCAAGGAGGACGTGCTCGGCCCAGGGAACACCGACGACCACCTGCGCCGCCTGCGCAAGGTGCCGGCCAGGGCGGCCAGGCCCGGCGACCTGGTGTTCTACGGCAAGGTGCGCAAACGGTCGGTCAGGACCCACCACGTGGGCATCTACATCGGCGACGGCAAGATGATCAACGCGCTGCGGACCGGCACCACCATCAGGACCGACCCCGTGGACATCCTCCCCGATCTTGCGGGCTACTACCGCTACGAGCGGTGAGGCGGCTCACGCCGGCGCCGGCGCCGGCGCGGCGGCACGGGCCCGCCTGACCACGTCCTGCGCGGCCGGGCCCAGGTAGGTGGCGGCGGCGGCGCAGCCGAGCGCGATGGACCAGCCGACCGGTCCGAGCGGGCGGCTGCCGAAGAACGTGCTCACCCCCGGCACCGACACGACCACGACCAGCATGACCAGGGACGCCAGCGTCGCGGCCACCACGACCCGGTCGCGCCCGCCCTGGGCCACGGTCTGGAAGAGCTGGGCCGCCACCAGCGCGACCAGCCCGATCGTGTTGGCCCGCGCCTGCGTGCCGGTCAGCCGTCCCGCGGCCCACGCCGCGATCGCGGCGCTCGCGGTCACGGCCGAGCGCAGGTAGATGTCGCGGGTCAGCGACTCACCGAGCGACGCCTCCGGTCCCTCGGCGAGCAGCTTGTCGGGGTCGGTCGAGGCGGGCGGGCGCACGGCCACCGCCAGGGCCGGCGCCATGTCGGTGAGCAGGTTCACCAGCAGGAGCTGGCGGGCGTTCAGCGCGCTGCCGCCGGCCAGCAGGCCGGTGCCCACCGTGAAGACGATCTCGCCGACGTTGCCGCCGAGCAGGATGCTGAGCGCGTCGCGCACCGAGCTCCACATGGCCCGGCCCTCGACGATCGCGTCCACGATGGTCTCGATGCGGTCGTCGGTCACGACCAGGTCGGCGGCGGCGCGGGCGGCCGGCGTGGCGCGGGAGCCGAGCGCGATGCCGACGTCGGCCATGCGGATCGCGGGGGCGTCGTTGGCGCCGTCGCCGGTGACCGCCACGACCTCCCCGGCCTTGCGCAGGCAGGTGACGATCCGCGCCTTGTGCGCGGGGGTGGCGCGGGCGAAGACGGCCACCTCGGGCAGCACCTTGGTCAGCGACTCGTCGTCCATCTCCTCCAGCTCGGGGCCGGTCATCACGCGCCTGCCGTCCAGCGCGTCCAGCTCCACCGCGATGGCCTCGGCGGTGCTCGGATGGTCGCCGGTCACCATGACGACGCGCACGCCGGCGCGGGCGAGACGGCGCACGCTCTCGGCGGCGGTCGGGCGCACCGGGTCGGCCAGGCCGAGGAACCCGAGGAAGCACAGCTCGTCCACGCGCGACTCGTCCAGGTCGCCGCGGTCGGAGGCGCGGCGCTCGGCCACCGCGAGCACCCGGTAGCCCTGGCGTGCCAGCCGGTCCACCTCGTCCTCCAGCGCCCGCCGCGCGGCCTCGTCCAGCGGCGCGGGCGTGCCGTCCCGCAGCACCCGGTCGCAGCGGGTGAGCAGGATCTCCGGAGCGCCCTTCACGGTGAGGAGCTGCCCCTCGCCCGTGGCGCCGAGCACGGCGTGATAGCCGCGGCCGGGCTCGAAGGGCATCACGTCGACCCGCTCCCAGCGGTCCAGCCCGTCCCCCGGCGTCACGCCGATCCTCTCGGCGCCGTCGAGGACCGCGCGGTCGGTGGGGTGGGCGATCACGCGGCCTCCGCCGGTGCGCGGGCTGGCCCGCACGGCCGCGGCCAGCACGCGCCGCAGCCGGTCGCCGGCCTTCTCGACCGCGGCGCCGTGCCGGCCGTCGGAGATGTACCTGAGCCGGATGCGGCCCTCGGTCAGCGTGCCGGTCTTGTCGAAGCACAGCACGTTGACCCGGCCGAGGGCCTCGATCGTGGAGGGATTGCGCACCAGCGCGGCCCGCTTGGACAGCCGCCGCGCCGCCGCCAGCTCGGCGAGGGTCGCGACGAACGGCAACCCCTCGGGCACCGCGGCCACGGTCAGGCTGACCGCCGGGGTGAGCGCCGCGGCCAGGGGGCGCCCGCGCAGCAGGTCGGTGAGCAGCAGGACGACGCCCGCGGCGATCGAGACGGGCAGGGTGCGGCGGCTCAGCTCGCGCAGCCGCAGCTCGACGCCCGTGGGCGGGCTGGGCTCGGCGGCCAGCCGCGCGCTGCGCCCGGCCTCGGTCAGCTCGCCGGTCGCGACGATGACCGCACGCGCGCTGCCCGCCGCGACCGTGGTGCCCTGGTAGACCATCGAGGCGCGGTCGGCGACCGCCGCGGCGACCGTCGGCGCGGCGGTCTTGGTGACGAGCTGTGACTCCCCGGTGAGCGTCGACTCGTCCACCTCCAGGCCGTCCGCCTTGATCACCCGCGCGTCGGCGGGCACGGCGTCCCCGGCGCGCAGCTCCACCACGTCGCCGGGGGCGAGGTCGTCCTTGGTGGCGGACACCACGCCATCGGGGCGGCGCAGGCGGACGCGGACCTCGGTGGCCTCGGTGAGACGGTGCAGCGCCCGGTCGGCGCGGAAGCGCTGCACGCCGCCGAGCAGCGCGTTCGTCAGCATCACCGCGCTGATCATCACCGCGTCGAGCACCGAGCCGACCAGGGCCGAGATCACCGCCCCGGCCGCGAGCGCGGGGGTGAGCGGGTTGGCCAGCTCCTCCGCGGTCGTGCGCGCGAGCGAGCGGGGCCGCGCCTCCGGGGCCCCGGCCGCGGTCCTGCGCCGTTCGGCGTCGTCGCCGGAGATGCCGTCGGCGGAGGACCCGAGCAGCGCCAGCACCTCCTTGACGGACATGGCGTGCCACGGGGTGACGTCGGCGGGCGGCGGCACGGGCACGCGGGCGGCGACGCGGCCCGCCCATTCCCCGAGGGCGACGGCGGTCAGCGAGGCGACCGCGTCCAGCACGTACGCCCGGCGCAGCGCCGTGGCCTCCGGCCCGGCGATGGCCAGCAGGCCTCCGACGACCGCCGCGACGGCGCCGAGCCGCACGCCGTTGGTGCTCGCCCGCACCGCGCGGGGCAGGCAGCTCAGGATCAGGTGGACGCCGGACGGCCCGGTGACGACGTCGGCGTCCCACGGCAGGGCTCCGGCCGCGCCGGGCACGCCGACGCCGATGTCGGCCATGGCCAGCGCCGGTCCGGCGTCCCGCGACACCACCACCACGCCGTGGCCGCGCGCCTGCAGGCGCGCCACGTGCGCGGCCAGGTCCTCGGCCGGGATGACCTCGCCGACGGCGAAGCGCCGGGCGACGGCCGCCTCCCCCGCCAGCAGGACCGTCCCCGCGGCCTTCGCGGCGGCGACGACGGCCTCGGCCAGCGGCTCGGCCTCGCGGGCGAGCCCGGCGACCGCGACCGGCGTGCCGTCCCTGCGCACCTCGAAGGCGCGCAGCCCGCGTTCCCGCCACACGGCGGCGTCGCCGGAGGGCAGGCGGTCCAGGTCGGCGAGCGGGGTGACCGACCACCCCTGTCCGTCCCCCGCCGCGCCGGGATCGGAGAGGTCGATCAGCGAGTGGAGCCGGGCGTACAGCTCGCCGGTCTTCGGTCCCTCGGCGAGGGGCTCCACGCGGTCGATCGTCCATCCGCCGGTGGTGAGCACGGCCGCGTCCAGGATCACGGTGTCGGCCCGGTCCATGAGGCGCAGCGCCGTGGCGTCCAGGACGAGCGCGTCGCGGGCGGCCAGCGCGCGGCCGGCCACCCCGGCGAACGCGTCGCGGGTCAGGCCGGCGATCTTCGGCGTGGCGGCGACGAGGAGGGACAGGGCCCGGCGCCCGTGCGGGGTGAGCAGCCGGGTCCCGCCGTAGACGGCGAGGATGGCCGGGCCCGCCACCTGCCCGTACTTCTCCGCCGGGCCGTGCCGCAGGCTTCCGGGGCGCGGCCCGGTCCCGGCCTCGACGTGGTGGTAGGCGCCCGGCGTGGCGGCCAGCCGCTCCTGCGCCCGCGACCAGGAGGCCCGGACGGCCCTGGCCTCCACGTACCGGCACAGCGACGAGGCCGCCTGCGCCACCAGCCCGAGCGGGCGCGCGGTGAGCGCCTGGGTGGTCAGCGTGAACGCCATGAACAGGGCCTCGGCGGGGGCGCGGCCGAGGCGGTCCTCGACGGCCTCGCGCGTGAAAGGGGTGGAGGCGGCCAGGTTCCCCAGGGCCGGCACGAGCGGGTCCACGGGGTGGATCCTCGCGACCTGCCCGGCGACGGCGAGCCCGGCGGCGGCCACGCTCGCCGCGAGGCGGACCGCCGCGCGCGCGTGCCGCTCGACGGGCCCGGCGGGAGGCCGCGGCGCGTCCTCCGGGCGGGGGTCCATCTCCTCGACGACCGCCGTCAGCGTCTCGAGGTCCGCGCCCCCGTCCGCCACGGTGACGAGGACCCGGCCGAGACGGCCGTTGACCTCGGCCCGCTCGACGCCGGGCACCGCGCGCAACCGCCGCTCCAGGGCTTGCGCCGCCTTCTCGGTGCCCGGCCCGCCGATGCCGTACAGGTCGACGTGGACACCGCCGGGGCACGGGACGGCTACGCGGGGGTGCGGCGGGAGGAGAGCGCCCAGGGGGCCGGGCAGCGCGGCCCGCAGCAGGGAGGCGGAGGAGGCCAGCACGTGCCTCAGCGCCATACGGCTCTCCAGCGGGCGCACCCCATCACCCCTCCACGCGGCAGGGGGGCACCTGGAAGCGGAGCCGCGTACGACCAGGTCGGGCGCGGCCTGCGGCGGCCGGACGGCCGTCCCCGACACTGTTCCTCCCCGTGCGACCGCATAAACCCGGACGGTCGTACAACGCCTGAAACGCCCGGTCGGCCGGGCGCGGCGCAGGTGCGCGGCCGGGCAGGCGTAAGGGGCCGGTCCACGGGCACGGGGACGGGGCGGCAGGCCACGGCCGCTCGCCGACGCCCGGACAGGACGGCGGCACATGAGGCGCGGAGCGGGGTGTCATGGGTCTTCGGAAGACGGCCGGCGAGTGGGTCGGCAAGGTGCGCGCGGGGCGGCGGCTGAGCACGGTCGCCCGCCGGACGTTCGGCTGGCGCGAGCTGCGGCCCGGGCAGCGGGAGGCCATGGAGTACCTGCTGGACGGGCACGACGTGCTGGTGGTGATGCCGACGGGCGGCGGGAAGTCGGCGGTGTACCAGGTGCCCGCGCTGCTCATCGACGGCCCGACGGTGGTGGTGTCGCCCCTGATCGCCCTGCAGCGCGACCAGGTCGCCGGCCTCGCCGCGGCCGACGCGGGCGGCGCGGTCGCGGTGAACTCGGCCCAGCCCGACCGCGGGAGCGGCGCCTCGCTGGACCGGGTGCGCGCCGGAGACGCCGAGTTCGTCTTCCTGTCCCCCGAGCAGCTCGCCAAGCCGGAGGTGATCGACCGGCTGCGCGCCGCGCGCCCCTCGCTGATCGCCATCGACGAGGCGCACTGCGTGTCGGCGTGGGGGCACGACTTCCGTCCCGACTACCTGCGGCTCGGCCAGGCGATCGAACGGCTCGGGCACCCGCCGGTGGTCGCGCTGACCGCGACGGCCGCGCCGCTGGTGCGCGACGACATCCTCGATGCGCTCGGGCTGTCCGGCGCGAAGGTGATCGTCCGCGGCTTCGACCGGCCGAACATCCACCTGGAGGTGCGCAGGTTCGTCACCAAGGAGGACAAGCGCCGCGCGCTCGTCGAGGACGCCGCCGCCCGCACCGGCCTCGGCCTGGTGTACGTCGCGACGCGGCGCGCGGCCGAGGAGTACGCGGGCGCGCTGCGCGAGGCCGGGCGGCGCGCCGAGGCCTACCACGCGGGGATGAAGCCCGCCGACCGGCACCGGGTGCACGGGATGTTCCGCGACGGCGCTGTGGACGTCGTCGTCGCCACCTCGGCGTTCGGGATGGGCATCGACAAGCCCGACGTCCGGTACGTGCTGCACTCCGATCCGCCGGACTCGCCGGACTCCTACTACCAGGAGATCGGCCGGGCGGGCCGGGACGGGAAGCCCGCGGAAGCCGTCCTGTTCTACCGGCCCGAGGACCTCGGCGTGCGCCGGTTCTTCGCCGGAGGGCGGGCCGACGAGGAGCTGCTGCTGCGCGTGGCGACGCTGGTGGGCGAGCACGGCGGCGCCGTCCCCGCCCGGGAGCTGCGCGAGCTGCTGGACATCGGGCCCTCGCGCCTGACCGGCGTGGTCAACCTGCTGGAGCGGGTGGGGGCCGTCACGCTCACCGACCGCGGCGACCTGCGGCCCCTGCCGGGCGGGCCGCCGCCGGAGCGCGCGGCGGCCGAGGCGGTGGAGCTGGACGACACGCGGCGGCGGGTCGACGAGTCCAGGATCGAGATGATGCGCGGCTACGCCGAGACGACGGGGTGCCGCAGGCGGGCGCTGCTGGAGTACTTCGGCGAGCCGTACGAGCGGGCGTGCGGCAACTGCGACACCTGCCAGGCGGGCGCGGCGTCCACGCCGGCGGCCGGGCGGGCGGAGGAGGGGCCGTTCCCGATGCACGCCAAGGTGGTCCACAAGGAGTGGGGCGCGGGTGTGGTGATGAGCCGCGATCCCGACCGGATCACGGTGCTGTTCGAGGAGGTCGGGTACAAGACCCTCTCGCTGCCGGCGGTGCGGCGCGACGACCTGCTGGTCCTGGCGTCCTGAGCCCGGCGGAGGCCGGTCCCCCGATGACCGGCACGGCCCCGTCTACGGCTGGAAGCGGTAGCCCATTCCCGGCTCGGTGAGCAGGTGGCACGGGTGGGCGGGGTCGGCCTCCAGCTTGCGCCGGAGCTGCACCATGTACTGCCGCAGGTAGTGCGTCTCCTTCACGTAGTTGCTCCCCCAGACCTCGGTGAGCAGGCGGCGCTGGCTGATCAGCTTGCCCGGGTTGCGCAGCAGGATCGTCAGCAGGTGCCACTCGGTGGGCGTGAGCCGTACGCCGCCCGAGACCGTCTTGGCGACCAGGTCGACGACGTGGTCGCCGACGGGGATCTCGGCCAGTTCCTCCTCCTGTGTGGCCGCGCGCCGGGTGACGGCGCGGATCCTGGCGAGGAGCTCGTCGATCCCGAACGGTTTGGTCACGTAGTCATCGGCGCCCGCGTCCAGCGCGTCCACCTTGTCGGCGCTGCCGGACCTGCCGGACAGCACGATGATCGGCACCTTGGTCCAGCCCCGCAGCCCGTGGATCACGTCCACGCCGTCGATGTCGGGAAGGCCCAGGTCCAGCACGACCAGGTCGGGGTGCCACCCGGCGGCCTGGCGCAGCGCGGTGCCGCCGTCCCTGGCCACCTCGACCTCGTAGTGCCGCGCGAGGAGGTTGATACGCAGGGCCCGCAGTAGCTGGGGTTCGTCGTCAACGACGAGAATCTTGGTCATACGCCGCCCGCTCTGAAGTAATTCGGCAGAGTGAGGATCATAGTCAAGCCGCTCCCCCGAAGTCTCCTCTGGGTGGAGGGTGCGGCGTTCCCCCTCAGCCAATCGTGCCCGAGCGGGCGGCGTGCGCCGCGCGGAGCCCCCGGCCTACCGGGTGTCCACCGCGCGTCCTCGCCCGCCGGGGAACAGCGGCGTGCCGAGGATCGCGTAGCCGACGACGGCCAGGCAGGCGAACCCGAGCACCAGGCCCCACGTCACGTCCGTGAGGTGGTGCATGCCCCGGTACAGGCGCGAGACGGCGACGATGAGCGGGCCCGCGAGCCCGAGGCCCCACCACAGCGCCTTGAGCAGGGCGTGACGGTGGGCGTGCAGGGCCAGGACCAGCGCCATGCCGCAGTAGAAGCCGACGGCGGCGCTGGTGTGGCCGGAGGGGAAGCTGGAGGTCGGCGGCGCGGGGTCCAGGTGGTGGACCTGGGGGCGCGGCCGCTGGATGAACACGGTGGCCTGCAGGAACACCAGCGACTGCGACCACACGGCGAGGATGATGAAGATCGATTCACGCCAGCGGTGGAAGACCAGCCGGAAGGCGATCGCGGCGATCGCGGTGAGCACCACGATCACCGGCGTGTCCGACAGCATGGACCCGTAGTGCGTGAGGGTGTTGAACAGCGATGTGCGGTCCTGCTCCAGGCCCTGGTTGACCGCGAGCTCGCCCGCCACCTCGCTGTGCAGCGGCCTGGTGATCAGCCACCCGACGCCGTCGGTGACGAGCGCGATCAGCACGACCGGGAGTAAGAGAAGGCGCGCGGCCCATGCCGCGGTGGAGGACCACCGGGAGCCGTCCGCCGTCCTGACCTGACTAGCCTCCGTGACCATGCTCTCTTCCCTTCGGGGATATCTCTTCCTTGGCCTCCGGTTCCACGCCCTCGCGGTGCGGCGCGGCGGGGCGGCGGCCGATCTCACGACGCCATGTCTCGAAGGCCGCGGTCGTGGCGGCGATCACCGCCACGCCGAGCACGATGCCCGCCGTCACGTCGCTGACCCAGTGCACGCCGAGGGCGACCCGCGTGTAGGCGACGCCGGCGACGATCACCCCGGCGACGGCCCAGGCGATCGTCCGCTGCCTGCCGCGCAGCATGGGCAGGATCAGCAGGACCATCACCCCCGCGCCCAGGGTGGCGTTGAGGGCGTGGCCGGACGGGAACGACGCGCCCGGCGCGATCGCCACGGGGTCGGGCAGGTGCGGACGGGCGCGCGCGACGATCACCTTCAGCGCCAGCCCGAGCAGCCCGCCGACGGTGATCGTGGTGACCGCCCACGCGGCGAGCCGCGGCGCGCGCCGCCACACCAGGTAGATCGCGGCCAGGCCGACGACCACGCGCCAGACCTCGGGGGCGAAGACGTGCGTCCAGATCTGCAGGGCCGTCACCCAGCCGGGCCGGCCGACCGCGAAGGCGTGCAGGTCGCGGGCGACGCTCTCGTCCAGGTCGTTCAGCGGGCCGAAGGAGGTCTGGACCAGGACGAGCAGCAGCGTGAACGGCACCAGGGCCAGGAACACCGCGCCGGAGGCCAGCGTGAGCCGGAGCCCGAGCCGTCTCTCGCGGTCGAACCGCCTGCCGAACCAGCCGCCCGTTCCGCCCGGCCTCTCCACCGTGTCAGGCCCGGCCTTGTTGCCGTCGATGCCCTTGATCCCTTTGTTCCGCCGGTCCGCCCCGCGCGTCAGGCCGTCACGCCGCGAACCGAGATGATCACCGTACGTACTCATCGCTCACCCTACCTCCGCGGCCTGCCTGACCTCGGACATCTCCACGCCGCGCGGACGCGGCCCGCCGTGGGCCGGGCCGCCCGCCGGCCCCGGGTCCGGAGTGGCCGGCCGTCCCACGCCGCCGCGGCACGCCTCCAGCTGCGCGGCGAAGGACAGGCCGAGGAACAACGCCACCGAGCTGAGCAGGGACCACAGCATGAGCGCCATCACGGCGGTCAGCGGGCCGTAGGTCTGGCCGAACGAGCCGGACCTCTCCACGTACAGGGACAGGCCCCAGCTGAAGACCGTCCACAGCCCCAGCGCGACGATGGCGCCGCCCGCGAGCCAGGTGTGCCCGGGCTGCCTGCGGCGGGGCGCGGCGCGGAACAGGACGGAGGCCGACAGCACGGCCAGCAGGAATCCGGCCGGCCAGCGCAGCAGCGTCCACGCGGTGAGGGCCGTGTCGCTCCAGTGGTACACCTCGGCGAACGCGCGGCCGAGACCCGTGCCGCCGACCAGGATGATGAAGCCCACCGTCATGAACGACCCGGCGGTGACCGCCATGACCAGCGCCTTCAGGTACTTGCGGCGGAAGGGGCTGTCGCGTTCGACGCCGTAGATGCGGTTGGCGCCCCGCTCGACCTGGGCCATGGCCGTGGTCAGCCCGGACAGCGCGGTCAGCAGGCCGAGCCACAGGGCGATGGCGCCTCCGTCGCCGGCGTGGCGGCGGCCGACCTCCAGGGCGTCCCTGACCACCTGCGCCCCGGACACGGGCGCGAACCGGTGGATGGCCAGTTCGAGGGCGCGGCCGAGGCTCTCCTGATGGAGGACGGAGCTGAGCCCCACGACGGCGATGACGCCGGGGATCACCGACAGGCAGATCTGGAAGGCCAGCGCCCGCGAGTGGCTGAAGCCGTCCCCGTAGCGGAAGCGCACGATCGAGTCGCGGACGAGGTGCCATCCGCCGTAGCGGCGCAGCGTGGCCCACGCGTCGTCGGCGTCGAGCTCCTCGCCGGTCATCGACCGGGTCTCGGGCACCGTGTTGGCGGTTCCCACCGGTCAGCCCTCCGCCCCGCGCGGGACGCGCGGCTCGGCGGGCGCGCCGTTCGGCGCGGTAGCGATCACTCCGGACATGGCAGTGCGTGCTACCCGGAAAGTTGGGATTTGAACGGTTTTTGCGGACGTAAGCCGCTGCGCCCTAGGCGCCGGCCATGACCTCGGCGACCACGCAACTGATGTTGTCCGGCCCGCCGCCCTCCTTGGCGAGGTCGATCAGCCGCTGGGCCGTCACGCCGAGGTCGTCGCCCGCGCTCAGCGTCTCGTGCAGGACCCCCGCGCCGACGACGCCGCTCAGGCCGTCCGAGCAGATGAGGTACCGGTCGCCCGCGTAGGCGTCGCGCATCGACAGGTCGGGCTCGACCGAGCCGCTGCCGCCGAGCGCGCGCATGAGCAGCGACCTGCGCGGATGCGCCGCCGCCTGCTCGGCGGTCATCTGCCCGTCGTCCACGAGGGACTGGACGAGGGTGTGATCGCGGGTGATCTGGTAAAGGTAACCGTCGCGCAGCATGTAGCCACGGGAGTCGCCGATGTGGGCGAGCGCGAACCGCCTGCCGTCCCAGAGCATGGCCGTGAGGGTGGTGCCCATGCCGGTGAGTTTGGGGTCGCGGTCCGCCATGTCCCTGAGCCTGCGGTCCGCCTCCGCGATGGTGGCGCCCAGGGCGCCGAGCACGTCGGAGCCGGGCGGGTCGCCGTCGAGGACGGACAGGGCGGCGATGACGGTCGCGCTCGCCACCTCGCCGTGGCTGTGCCCGCCCATGCCGTCGGCGACGGCGAGCAGCCGGGGCCCGGCGTACACCGAGTCCTCGTTGCGCTGGCGGCGGAGGCCGACGTCGGTGCGAGCCGCGTAACGCAGCGTGAGCGTCGCGTTGTTCGACATGGCCTCAGTAAATCATTGGTTGAATCACTTCACAAGCATCTAATTTGTGGATCGCGACGGCATGGTGGACTAATCTGGCCGTGGGGAGCCGCGGTGACCCCTTGGGTGAGCAGGGAGATGTGCGATAGATGGGACACGACGCCATGGTGAACGCGGGCGACATCGCCCGGCTCGCCGACGTCGGCCGCGCCGCCGTGAGCAACTGGCGACGCCGCCACGACGACTTCCCGCAGCCCGTGGGCGGCACGGCGGCGAGCCCGCTGTTCTCCCTTCCCGAGGTCGAGGACTGGCTCCGCCGTAACGGCAAATCGTACGAGATGTCGCTCGGAGACCGGGTGTGGCAGCGGGTGCGTGCCTCCGGCGACGACCTGCGCCTCGGCGACCGGGTCGGCTCCGCGGGCGCCTTCCTGCTCTACCTCCACCGCGACCCCGGCGGCTGGAAGCGGCTCTCCGCCGCCCCCGACCCCGTCGCGCTGCTGCCCGAGGCCGCCGCCACCGCCACCGCCGACCTCCCCGTGCCCCCCGCATGGGACCTCATCGACGCCCCCCTGTACCACCTGCTCGCCGACCTCGCCGCCGGAGAGGGCCCCGCGCCCGCGTTCGAGCTGCTCTGCGAGCGGTACGCCGAGGCCCACTCGCGGCAGCTCGCGGTGACCCGCCCCGAGATCGCCGGCCTGCTCACCGCCCTCGTCCGGCACGACCTGGAGGACCTGGACGACGGCCCGCCCCCCCGCGACGCCCCCGAGGACCGTCCGATTCCCGGCGGCGCCCCCGAGAAGGGTCCGCCTCCCCGCGACGCCGCCGAGGACGGCGAACCGGCCGCGGCCAGTGTCCTCGACCCGGCCTGCGGCATCGGCGCGCTGCTGCTGCCCCTCGCCGGCGCGCGCGTGCTCGGGCAGGAGATCGGCGACACGGCGGCCCTGCTCACGGCCGTGCGCCTGCTGCTGCGCGACACCCACGCCGAGATCGTCGCCGGAGACTCGCTCCGGCTGGACGGCTTCCCCCACCTGCGCGCCGACGCCGTCGTCTGCGACCCGCCGTTCAACGAGCGCGCCTGGGGCTACGAGGACCTCACCGCCGACCCCCGCTGGGAGTACGGGCTGCCGCCGCGCGGCGAGCCCGAGCTGGCCTGGGTGCAGCACTGCCTGGCCCACGTGCGCCCCGGCGGGCTGGTGGCGATCCTCATGCCCCCGGCCGCCGCGAGCCGCCGCCCCGGCAAGCGGATCCGTGGCAACCTGCTGCGCGCGGGCGCGCTGCGGGCCGTGGTCACGCTGCAGGCGGGCGGGCCCGACCTGTGGCTGCTGCGCCGCCCCCGGCTCGGCGACGCACCCCCGTCGCAGGTCCTGCTGATGGACGCCGCTCCCGCCGCGCGGGAGGCGTCCGTGCCGGGGCTCCCGGCGCCGCCGTCCCCGCCCGGGGAGGCGGACGGCCCCGCCGCCGTGGAGACCGCCTGGCGCGCCTTCACGGCCGACCCCGACAAGCCGCCCCCCGGCCGCTGCCGGGCCGTCCGCATCATCGACCTGCTGGACGACGAGGTGGACCTCGCCCCGGCGCGCCACCTGCCGCTGCCCGCCGACGAGGAGGACCCGGCCGCCGTGTTCGTCACGACCGCCGGCCGTTTCCGCGCCCTGGCCGCCGCGCTGCCGGACGCGCCGCCCGCGCTCGACGCCCTTCCCCGCCCGCTGGACCTGCCGAGCACGACCATCGGCGAGCTGGTGAAGGCCGGGCTGCTCACCGTCCACCAGGGACCGCCCCGGATGCCCGCGGGCACAGGCCGGACGCCCGTGCTGACCGCCGCCGACCTGACCGCGGGCGGCGTCCCGACCGGGCGAGGCTCCCCCGGGCCCGGCGCGGTCACGATCCAGGCCGGGGACGTGGTCGCCGCCGGCGTCACCGGCGACGGCGCGGCCCGCACGATCACCGAGGGGGGCGCGGTGCTCGGCCCCCAGCTGTACCTCTACCGGGTGGACCCGGGCCGCCTCGACGCCGACTTCCTGGCCGGCTGCCTGCGGTACGCGGGCGTGTGGGCGACCTCCCGCTCCCATCCGGGGGCGAGCCGCGTCGACGCGCGCCGGGTGCGCATCCCGAGGCTCTCCCTGCCCGAGCAGCGGGTGTACGGCGCGGCGTTCCGCCGGCTCGTCGAGCTGGAGGACCGGCTGCGCGAGACGGCCGCGCTGGGCGAGGCGCTCATCCGGTTAGGCTTTGACGGACTGGTCGGCGGACATCTGCGGCCCAGCGGCTGAGGGTGTATTTTTCCCCCGATAGATCATTAGGAGGGGCGAATGGTCATCGGCGACCGCTATGTCCTTGACGACCTGCCCCTCGGCCAGGGCGGCATGGGCGCGGTCTACGCCGGGCACGACAAGCACCTCGACCGTCGTGTCGCGGTGAAGTTCCTGCGGTTCCCCGGCGGGCACGACGCCGAGCTGGAACAGCGCTTCATGCGCGAGGCCCGCATCCTCGCCCGGCTCGAACACCCCGGCGCGCCCGTCCTGTACGACTTCGGCACCTTCGACCAGCGTCTCTTCCAGATCCTGCAGTTCATCGACGGCGTCACCGTCGCCGACCTGGTCAGCGAGCACGGCCCGCTGCCCGTCCCCTGGGCCGCCGCCATCGCCGCCCAGGCCTGCGCCGTGCTCTCCGCCGCCCACTCCCTGTCGATCTGCCACCGCGACCTCAAGCCGACCAACCTGATGCTGTGCCCCGACGGCAGCGTCAAGGTGCTCGACTTCGGCCTCGCGATGGTGCGCGAGGCGGACGTCACCCAGTTCACCCGCATCGGCCAGATCCTCGGCACCCCCGCCTACATGGCGCCCGAGCA
This sequence comes from Sphaerisporangium krabiense, assembly GCF_014200435.1. Classification (NCBI taxonomy): domain Bacteria; kingdom Bacillati; phylum Actinomycetota; class Actinomycetes; order Streptosporangiales; family Streptosporangiaceae; genus Sphaerisporangium; species Sphaerisporangium krabiense. The sequence goes on from NZ_JACHBR010000001.1 coordinate 216,723, forward strand.
GATCCAGCGCGGCCTGGCGAGCCCGCGCAGCGACCTTTACGCCCTCGGCTGCGTGCTGCACGAGATGCTCACCGGCCGCCAGCTCTTCGTCGGCCCCACCGAATACGCCGTCTTCGAGAAACAGGTCAACGAACGCCCACCCGCCGTCCCCGGCGTCCCCGCCCCCCTGAACCGCCTGATCGCCGCCCTCCTGGAAAAGGACCCCGACGCCCGCCCCCCCGACGCCGTCACCCTGTACGACCGCCTCACCCCGTTCGCCGCCGACCTCCCCATGCTCCCCGGCTTCCTCACCCCACCCTCCATCTCCAGCCCCGGCCGCATGTACGCCCGCATCCTCGGCCGCGTCCTCCCCTGACCCGCCGCCTGGGCATGGCAGTCCTAGGGCCTGTGCCGGAAGTGGGTCACGGAGTGTCTGGGCATCTGTGGCAGCGAGTACGCCGCGAGATCGGCAGCGGCCGGTGGGGAGGTGCTGGTAGTAGTCGGCCATGGCGGTAGATCTGTGGACTCCGGTGGTTTCTATGGGCGGTGTGGTCGTGGGTGGTGCGTTGACCTATCTGACCCAGCGCGCGACGCAGCGGGCGGGCGAGCGGGCTGAGGAGCGGAGGCGGGCCGCGACGCTGGCGGAGGAGCGACGTGCCGAGCAGATCAGGACGCTGCTGGAGTTCATCCGGTGCGCGTTGGAAGCCGAGGGGGTGGCGCACGCGCGGCCGCCGCGATGGGAGGTCGGCGATGAGTGGTACGCGACGGCCAGGCCGGCGATGGACGGCCTGCGCATAGCCGAGAAGGGCGTCGAGCTGCTGTGCGCCCCCGGCCTTCACGCACCGGCGACCGCCTACGCCCGCGCCCTCAACCAGGCGGTCTGGCAGGAACGCGGACAAGGGAGCCTGGCCGAGCCCCTGGAACCGTTCAAGGCGGAGTTCCTCACCGTCGCGCGCCGCAGCCTGACCTGACCACGTGGGTCACGGCCAGGGTCGCGGCGTCTGATCGGCGTCCGGGGAGGTGAGGGTGGTCAGCACGTTCTCGAAGATGTTCTGGAGTTGTCGCACCTGGTCGGGGGCGAGGTGGTCGAAGAGGACCCGGCGGACCTCCTCGACGTGGCCGGGGGCCGCGTCCGCCAGTGCGGCGAAGCCCTCGGGGGTCAGGGTGGCGACGTTGGTACGGGCGTCGCCGGGGCGTTTGCGGCGGGTGACCCAGCCCTGGGCCTCCAGCTTGGTGACCGCGTGGGAGAGTCTGCTCGGCGAGGAGCGGACCAGGCGGGCGAGGTCGGTCATCGTCATCGAGCGGCCGGGGGCCTCGGAGAGCATGGCGAGGATCATGTAGTAGGTGTGGGGCATGCCGGCGTCGTGCTGGAGCTGGCGGTCCAGTGACTCGTGCAGCAGGCGCGACGCCCACAGGAAGGTGCGCCACGCCCGCTGCTCGTCCTCGTCCAGCCACCGTGTCTCGCCCACGGGCCAAGTCTAGCGATTTGGTTGAGCGTTCAATTGAGTTGTGGTGAGGAGACCGTGAGCGGGGAGACGCGCAGCCGGCCCAGCGCCGCGCGGAGGGACTCGCGGGAGGCCGGGTGGACGATCCGGCCGCCGGCGTCGAACACGGGCGCCCCGGCGGGCACCACGAGCTCGGCGGAGTGGACCGAGGCGCCGGCGGCGCCGAGCGCCCGGTGCAGGACGGTCTGGGTCCACATCGACTCGTAGGGGCGCGCGCCGCACGTCACCACCACGACCGGCTTGCCGAGCAGCGGCCAGGCGCCGTGCGCGGACGACGTCCACTCCAGGGCGTCCTCGAGCTGCCGCGGCAGCACGCTGTGGGCGGGGGCGGCGATGATCGCGCCGTCCGCCGCCGTGAGGGCCTGGCACAGGTCGCGCACCGGCGGCGGGATCTCCCCCTCCGCGACGGGCGGCACCCGTTCCAGCCCCTCCCAGATCCACAGGTCCGCGGGCCCGGGCAGTTCCGCGCCCGCGGCCTCCAGCAGCCCGCGGACGTACGCCCGGGAAAGCAGGCTGCCCGCGATGCCGACGATCTTCATGGTCCCCCCAGCGTCCCGCGCGTCATTGCGCGTCACCGATCGAGTCGATCACTCACAGGGCCGCTGCCCGCGAGAACTCCGGTCGAACATGGCCGGGGGAACGCGTCCGATCCGTTATCCGGGAAATGTGCGCCCGGCCACGGGACGGTCATCGCACGGTCATCGGTCACCCGGCGCATCCGGGCGCACACAACGGGCGAATGGTGACCAGCCCCAGTAAGATGCCTGCGCTGAGGAATGGCGGGGAGTTCGGAGGGGAACGTGCGGCGCCGAGTGCGGAGGCTCGCATCGAGGGCGCCGTCGATCTTCCAGTGCGCGGCCGCGGCCGCCGTGGCATGGGTCGTGGCCAAGGAGCTTCTCGGACATCCACGGCCGTTCTTCGCGCCGATCGCGGTCGTGATCTGCATCGGGGTCGCGCTCGGCCGGCGGGTGCGCCGCATGCTGGAGATGGTCGTCGGCGTCGGGCTCGGCATCGGCGTCGGTGACCTGATCATCGCGCGGATCGGCTCGGGGGCGTGGCAGATCGCGCTGGTCGTCGCGTTCGCGATGGCGGTGGCCGTGCTGCTGGACGAGGGGCCGGTGATCGCCCTGCAGGCCGGGTCGTCGGCCGTGCTGGTCGCCACGCTGCTCCCTCCGTCGGGCAGCGGCGGCGCAGACCGCATGGTGGACGCGTTCGTGGGCGGGTTCGTGGCGATGGCGGCCGTGGCGCTGCTCCCCGCCGACCCGGTCGCGCTGGTGCACCGGCACGGGCGCGTGGTCCTGGACGAGCTGGCCGACGCCCTGGAGGGCGCTGCCGAGGCGATCGCCGGGCGGGACGTCGCGCTCGCCGCCGACGCGCTGGACAAGGCGCGCGGATCGCAGGCCGCCGTCGAACGGCTGCGCGACGCGCTCCAGACCGGGCGTGAGACGGCCGTGCTGAGCCCCCTGCGCTGGCACACGCGCGGCAGGCTGGCCCGCTACCAGGAGGCCGGCGTCCACATCGACCACGCCCTGCGCAACACCCGCGTGCTCCTGCGCCGCACGCTCGCGGCGCTGCGGGACGGCGAGCCGATGCCCGGCGAGCTGACCGCCCATCTGCACGGCCTGGCCGGCGCGGCACGGCTGCTGGGCGAGGAGCTGGCCGCCGGGGCGCCGCCCGAGGGCGCGCGGCGCGCGGCGCTGGCCGTGGCCGCGCACGAGGACACCGCCCCCGCGTCCGGCGGCTTCTCCACCGGCGTCGTCACGGCCCAGCTCCGGTCCATCACCGTGGACCTGCTCGTCGCGACCGGCCTGGACCGCGACACGGCGATGGCGTCCCTGCCCGCGGCGCGCGGGACCGCCGAGGAGCGCGCGCGGGACGCCCACCGCCCCGACTGACCCCGCCGGGCGGTCAGCGGGCGCGGGTGCCGTCGGGGGTGCGGCGGAGGGCGCGGCCGGGGAGGGCGCCCGTGGGGCGGCCGTCGGAGATGACGGACACGCCGCCGACGAAGACGTGCGGGATGCCGTCGGGCGTGCGGCGGGGGTCCTCGAAGGTGGCGGTGTCGGCGACGGTCGCGGGGTCGAAGAGGACCAGGTCGGCGTGGTAGCCGGCGCGCACGAAGCCGCGCCCGTCCAGCTTCAGCCGCCGGGCGGCGCGCCCGCTGAGGTGGGCGACGCATTCCTCCAGGGTCAGGACGCCCTCGTCGCGGGCGTAGTGGCCGAGGTAGCGGGCGAACGTGCCCCAGGCGCGCGGGTGCGGGCGGGCGCCGGTGAGCAGGCCGTCGCTGCCCGCGGTGTGCGCCGGGTGCCGCATGATGGCCCGCACGTTCTCCTCGTTGCCGACCAGTTGCAGGATCGTGGTGCCGAGCTCGTCGTCGAGGAGCTGGTCGCGGAACACCTCGAACGGCGCGCGGCCGGACTCCGCGGCGAGGTCGGCGATCGTGCGCCCGGCGCGGACGGCGAGGGCGGGCGACCGGGTGCCGGCGATCTGGATGGTGGCCCAGTCCACCGGCACGCCGTGGCAGCCGTCCGAGCCGGTCTCCTCCAGGTCGTGGCGCACGCGGGCGGCGGCGCCCGGGTCGCGCAGCCGGGCCAGCGTGGCGGCGGGGCCGCCCTCGGAGGCCCAGCTCGGCAGCAGCGCGGCCAGCGTCGTGGAGCCGGGCAGGTAGGGGTAGGTGTCGAGGGTGATGTCGCAGCCCCGGGCGATGGCCGCGTCCAGCAGGTCCAGCAGGTCCTGGGCGCGCCCGGCGTTGACGCCGAAGTTCATGGTCGCGTGGGCGAGGTGCAGCGGGCAGCCGGACTCGCGCGACACCTCCACCATCTCGGCGTACGCGTCGAGGGCCCCGGCGCCATAGGAACGGTGGTGCGGCGAGTAGTAGCCGCCGTACCGGGCGACGACCGCGCACAGCTCGGTCAGCTCGCGGGTGTCGGCGTACATGCCGGGCGTGTAGGTGAGCCCGCTCGACAGGCCGGCCGCGCCCTCCTCCATCGCGGTGGCGACCAGCTCCTTCTGGCACCGCAGCTCGTCCTCGGTGGCAGGGCGGGCGTCCCAGCCCATGACGAGCGCGCGCACCGTCCCCTGGGGCACCAGGTAGCAGGCGTTGACGGCGATGCCCTGGTCGAGCCGGTCGAGGTATTCGCCGACGGTCCGCCAGTTCCAGTCGAAGCCGTCCGGGTCGCCGTTCCACCCGGCGATCTGGCGGCGCAGCTGGGCGAGCGTGCCGTCGTCCACGGGCGCGTAGGACAGGCCGTCCTGGCCGAGGACCTCGCAGGTGACGCCCTGCGCGACCTTGGCGAGGTGGGCGGGCTCGGTGAGCAGGGCGAGGTCGGAGTGGGCGTGCATGTCGACGAAGCCGGGCGCGAGGACCAGCCCGTCGGCGGGCAGGACGCGGCGCCCGCCGGCGACGGCCCCGCCCGGCGGGTCGACGGCGGTGATCCGGCCGCCGGTGACCGTGACGTCCGCGGCGTGGGCGGGGGCGCCGGTGCCGTCGGCGACCATGGCTCCGCGCACGACCAGGCCGGTGGTGCCCGGCCGCCGTCCGGCTGCGTCGCTCACGGCTCACATCCCTTCGGGGAGGGCGCCCCGGTTTCAGAAGAAGGTTCTCACGAGATCCACGACCATGGGCTCGGCCGCGTCCACGTCGTCGACCACGGGGATCAGGGTCCACTTGTCCAGGGCGGTGCAGGGGTGGGACAGGCCGAGGCGGACGACGTCGCCGCAGTCCAGCTCGGAGGCCGGGTCGAGCTCCAGGAAGGTGTGCTGGTCCTTGAGCGAGGTGACCCTGGCGCCGCGCAGGGCCGCCGTGCCGGGCAGGCCGCGCGCCGCCTGCGGGACCGGCAGGTCCTCGTCGAACGGCAGGTCGCGCTTGCCCGCGTCGAGCAGCGCCAGCCCGAGTTCCGGGCGTGAGATCACCCGGGCCCAGCCGTGCATGGCCGACCGCAGCGGCCCGGGTCCCGCGCCGCGCGAGAACGGCGAGATGCGGCGGTAGAAGCCGTCGTCGTGGACGACGTAGGCCCCCGAGCGCAGCACCACACGGCCGTGCAGCCCGCCGAGGACGTCCACCACCTGGTCGAAGTAGGCGCTGCCGCCCGCGGTGAGCACCGGCTCGTCCACCTCGTAGGGCAGCTCGCCGTGCAGGGCCGCCATGCGCTTGAGGAACGCCTCGACCGCGCCCGTGCTGGACGGGGACGCGTCGTGGCCGATCGCGCCCTCGTACCCGGCGAGGCCGGCGAGCCGCAGCGTGGGCGCGGCGCGGACCGCCGCGGCGACGGCCCTCGCCTCCTCCTCGTCCCTGACCCCGGTACGGCCGCCGGGCGCGCCGAGCTCCACGCAGACGTCCACGGGCCGCGCGGCGCCCGCCTCGCGCAGCGCGGCGTCCATGATCTCGACGGTGCGCCGGGAGTCGGCCCAGCACAGGAACGAGAAGGCCGGATCGCCGTCGAGCTGGTCGGCGACCCAGACGGTGCCGAGCGGGTCGAGCAGTCCCGCGGCCAGCATGAGCCGGCCGACGCCGAAGGCGCGAGCGACGCGGAGCTGCGGCAGGTTCGCCAGCGTCAGGCCCCAGGCCCCCGTGGCGAACTGGCGCTCCCACAGCGCCGGGGCCATCGTGGTCTTGCCGTGCGGGGCCAGCGACACCCCTGCCTCGGAGGTCCAGGCCGCCATCGTGGCGAGGTTGTGCTCGATCGCGCGCCGTTCGAGGGTGAGCAGGGGCGTGCCGAACTCGGTGAGCGCCGGGCGGCCGGCGAGGAACTCCCCGGCCGTGACGCCGGAGAGCCCCGGCGGCGCCGCCTTGAAGCGCCAGTCGAGCGGCTCGTCGCGCAGCGCGGCGACGGCGGCGGTGTCGATGGGCACGGGGGCCTCCTCGAAGGGCGGCGGCGGGCGGGCGGCGGTTCGTAGCCCGCCACGTGATCTGCGCTATTTTCTACCCGCCATGCCTAAGCGTGGGAAGCCGATCTTGGGAGACGTCATGAGCGACAAGACCGCGATCCGCACCGACGGCGCGCCCGCGCCCGCGTGGGTGTTCTCACAGGGGGTGCGCAAGGGCCCGCTCCTGCAGGTCTCCGGCCAGGGCCCGCAGGACCCGGCGACCGGCGAGTACGTCCACCCGGGCGACGTGGTCGCCCAGACCCGCAGGACGCTGGAGAACGTCAAGGCCATCCTGGAGGCCGGGGGCGCGAGCGTCGAGGACGTCGTGATGTTCCGCGTGTACCTCACCAAGCGCGAGGACTTCCCGCTGATGAACGAGGCCTACTCGGCGTTCGTGCAGGAGAACTGCCCGAGCGGCGTGCTGCCGTGCCGTACGACGGTCTTCGTCGGCCTGCCGCACGAGGCGATGCTGGTGGAGATCGACGCGCTGGCGTCCGTCTGACCCACGCCGCGGCGCCGGCCGTTTGCCCAGGGGTCTCGGGGTATGGCAGCCATATACCCGAGCACCCCAGGAGGCGACGATGACCACCTTCGGCTACTTCCTCTCCAGCGAGGAGCACGGCCCGCGTGAGCTCGTCCGCCAGGCCAGGCTCGCCGAACGGGCCGGGTTCGAGGCATTGTGGATCTCCGACCACTACCACCCGTGGGTGGACGAGCAGGGGCAGAGCCCGTTCGTCTGGACGGTGATCGGAGCGCTCGCCGAGGCGACCTCGCTGCCGATCACGACCGCCGTCACCTGCCCGCTGGTCCGCGTGCACCCGGCCGTCATCGCGCAGGCCGCCGCGACCAGCGCGGTGATCACCGAGGGCCGCTTCCGGCTCGGCGTCGGCACGGGCGAGGCGCTCAACGAGCACATCACCGACTCGCGGTGGCCTCCGGCGGCCGAGCGCCTGGAGATGCTGGAGGAGGCGATCGGGCTGATGCGCGAGCTGTGGAGCGGGGAGCTGGTCACCCACCGCGGCCGGCACTACTCCGTGGACACCGCCCGCGTCTACACGCGGCCCGACACGCCGCCGCCGGTGTACGTCTCCGGCTTCGGCCCGAAGGCGGTGGACCTGGCCGGCCGGCTCGGCGACGGCTACATCCTCACGGGCCCGAGCGCCGAGCTGATCGAGAAGTTCCACGAGGCCGGCGGGCGCGGCAAGCCCGTCCAGGGCGGCCTGAAGGTCTGCTACGACGAGGACGCCGGCCGGGCGCGCAAGACCGTGCACCGGTTGTGGCCGAACCAGGGGATCACGGGTGAGGCGTCGCAGCTCCTGCCGCTGCCCCGGCACTTCGAGCAGCTCGCCGAGCTCGTCACCGAGGAGCAGGCCACCGCGGCCAGCCCGTGCGGCCCGGACCCCGAGGAGCACGCCGAGGCCATCGGGAAGTACGTGGACGCGGGCTTCGACGAGGTCTACGTGAACCAGATCGGCCCCAACCAGGAGGCGTTCTTCGACTTCTACGCCCGCGAGGTGCTTCCCCGCCTGCGCTAGTCGGGCACGCCCGCGGGCCCGCGCCGGACTCCCGGGTTTATCCGTCCTCGGAGGGGCAGACGGCTCTCACCCGATCGGGCGAGCCGACGGGCGCCCCAGAAGGGGGAGGGAGACCCGTGACCCACCCGGAGACCAATCCCGACGAGCGCGACGACGCTCAGGACGATCCGATGAGCCCGCTGTGGTCCCGGCTCGGCTGGGAGTGACGCCGCACCCGGCCTGAGCCGTCGCCGCTAGTCCGGCGGCTCGCGCCACTCGGCGTCCAGGAGGCTCATGTTGATCGTCGACCACCACTGGTCACCGGCCAGCGTGGTCTCGCGGAGCACGCCCTCGCGGCGGAAGCCGAACCGCTCGTACAGGCGGATCGCGCCGGAGTTGTGCGGGTAGACGCCGAGGTCCACGCGGTGGACCTTCAGGTCCTCGAACGCCAGCCGCAGGGCGGCGCGGATGATCGCCGCGCCGTGGCCGCGGCCCCGGCCCGCCGGCGCGACCAGGACCAGGCCGATCCTGGCCGACCAGCCCCGCCGGTCCGGGAGCACGATGAGGTGCGCGACCGGCGTGCCGTCCGCCTCGGTGCCGATGATGACGTGCCGGGAACGGTCGGCGGCGTGGGCCGCGACCAGTTGGTCCGGCGTGAAGGGCCAGGTGAAGCCGGAGTTGCCCGACCAGGTGGCCAGGGCGTGCGGCCCGTCCACCCAGGAGGCGATGACGGCCGCGTCCCCGGCCTCGAAGCCACGAAAAGCGATCACTCCGTCATATCTACCAAATCGCCGCGGCGGCGTCCGGCCGGGGCGTCACCGTAGCGTGGAGGCGACGATCTTCGGCCGGCCCGCGCCGAGGAAGAAGACGCCCGGGAACCCCTTGGTCTCGAACCCGGCGCTGCGGTTGCGGCGCAGCCGGGACCCCTCGATCGCCAGCGTGCCGGTGCGGTCGTTGCTGACGAAGAACACCGCACCGCCGCCCTCCCGTGCGGAGTTGTCCTCGATCACCGACCCGGCGATGCGCACGCTGAAGCGGTTGCCGTCGGTGTAGATCGCCCCGCCGCTGCCGCCGCCGGGGGTGCCGGAGCGGGCCGGGTTGGCGCCGCGGCCGACCGCTCTGTTGCGGGTCATGACGCTGTTGAGGATCACCCACGACACGCCGATGCTGCTCAGCGCGCCGCCGTTGGAGCAGGTCCCGCCCTCGAAGGTGCTGCCCGTCACGAAGACGGGCAGGTCGCGGTACTGGTCGAGCACGCGGACGGCCGCGCCGCCGACGTCCGGGCCCGTGGCGTCGCAGCGGTTGCGGGCGAACCGGGTGTTGACGATCTTCAGGCGCCCGCCCCGGACGAACAGCGCGCCGCCGCCTCCTCCGTCGGTCCGCAGCCCGGTCGCGTTCCCGTCGGCCAGCGTGATGTTCTGGACGGTGAGCCGGGGCCGCGCCTGGTCGTCACAGTGCGAGGTGGTCCACCCCTGGGCCTTGTCGCAGGTGTTCATGTAGAGGACGCGGCGCGTGCCGCCGCCGCTGAGCGTGACGGTGCCGCCGCCGTCCAGCACGACGTCGGGGCGGGCGTTGACCACCTTGGCGGTGTCCCGCATCGTGATCGTGACCGGGCGCGGCCCGCAGCGGAAGACGATGACCCCGCCCGCCGCCACGGCCCGGACCACGGCCTGGGAGGTGCAGCTCGCGGGCGTGCCGTCGCCGATCACCCGGTCAGGGCGCGAGACGTCGGCGGCGCGCGCCTCGGCGGGCACGGGCGCGCGGCCGTCCGGGTTGCCGGGCCTCGGTGCGGCGGCCGACGCGCCGACCGGCATGGGAACCGACACGGCCACCGACGTGATCGTGGCCACGAGAGGGACCGCCCACCTGATGCGCACGCGGCCGATGCTACTGCGCCGCATGTGGCTGGATTTCCGGAATCGAGGTATTCGCCGGTCAGGTCCGGCGGCCGTCCTCCAGGTAGTGCAGGACGGCGGCCACCCGGCGGTCGGTACGGTCGGTCGGGGCCAGGTCGAGCTTGGCGAAGATGTTGCGGATGTGCTTGTGCACGGCGCCCTCGCTGACGAACAGCTTCTCGGCGATGGCCGTGTTGCCGAGCCCCTCGGCCATCAGCGCCAGCACGTCCAGCTCGCGCGGGCTGAGCCGGTCCAGCCGGTTGTCCGGCCGGGTGCGGGACAGCAACTGCGCGACGACCTCCGGGTCGATGGCCGTGCCCCCGCCGGCCACGCGGTGCAGCGCGGTGAGGAACTCCGCGACCCGCCCGACCCGCTCCTTGAGCAGGTAGCCCAGCCGCGCGCTGCCGTGCGCGAGCAGATCGGTGGCGAACGCCTGCTCCACGTACGCCGACAGCACCAGCACGGCCAGGTCGGGACGGCGGCGCCTGGCCTCGACGGCGGCGACGATGCCCTCGTCGGTGTGGGTCGGCGGCATGCGCACGTCGACGATGGCGACGTCCGGCGCGTGGGCGTCCACGGCGGCCAGGAACCCGCCGGCGTCGGAGGCGGTGGCCACGACGTCGAGCGACTCGGCGCGCAGCAGCAGGGCCAGCCCCTCGCGCAGCAGGGGGTCGTCCTCGGCGATCACGATCCGCATGGCAGGCTCACCTTCAAGATGGTCGGTCCCCCCGGGGGGCTGGTCAGCGTGAACGTCCCGTCGTGCGCCTCGGCCCGGCGGCGGATCCCGCCGAGCCCGGATCCGGCCTGCTCGTCGGCCCCGCCGTGGCCGTCGTCGGTGACCCGCAGCCGCAGCCGCTCCCCGTCGCCGTGGACGGCGACGGACACGTGCCGGGCCCCGCTGTGCTTGGCGACGTTGGTGAGGGCCTCGGCCACCACGAAGTAGGCGGTGGCCTCCACCGAGACGGCGCACCTGCCCGGCAGGTCGGCGGTGACCGTGCAGGGCACCGGGCAGGCGGCGGCCAGCCCGGTGAGCGCGTCGGCCAGGCTCCGGTCCTCCAGCACCGGGGGAAGGATCGTGCGCACCACCGCGCGCAGCTCGGCCAGCGCCTGCTCCGCGGCCCCTTGGGCGCGGTCGAGGATCTCCCCCGCGGCGGCCGGGTCACGCGCGACCGCGCGCCGGGCCGCGCCGAGCAGGACGGTGACCGCCACCAGCCGGTTCTGGGTGCCGTCGTGCAGCGACCGCTCGATGCGCCGCAGCTCGGCGGCGTGCGCGTCCAGCGCCGCCGCCCGCGTCGCGGTCAGGTGCGCCACCCGCAGCGCCAGGTCGGCGCCGGCGTCCGCGGACAGCAGCCGGCGTCCCGGCCACGCCTGCAGCCGGGCCAGGCCGGGCATGGTGACCACGCAGACCACGAGCCAGCCCAGCCCGAGCACGCAGACCGCGGTGGCGCCGAGCTGGTCGTCCACCACCCAGATGTCCATCGCGGCGCCGGCCGACTCCCCCGGCGGCAGCAGGCGCCACCACAGCGGGAAGCTCAGGTCGCGCAGGGCGCTGAACGGCAACGTGAAGCCGATCAGGCCGAGCAGGAGGCCGAGGCTCGCGTGGATCGCCACCCAGCCCAGTTCCCCGCGAACGGCGCGGCTCGCCAGGGCGGCGCGCAGGCCGCGCGGCTCGGGCGGCGGGCCGATCACCTCCGGGCCCCAGCGGGAGAGCCGCGCCCGCTCGCGGTCGGCGACGACGCGCAGGCCCCGCAGCACGGCGGGCGCCATGAGCAGCCCCACCCCGGCGAGACAGAGCACCGCGGTGGCCACCACCACGAGCAGCATGAGCAGCGCCAGCGTCGCGGTGCCCACTCCTCCGAGAAGATGTTCGAGCGCGTCCAGCGTGGCATGGGAGAGGGCGCGCGCACTCAGACGTCGGGCGCGCCCGCCCCGCGCGTGGGTCCGCATCCTCAGATCCTGCCTCAGGCGGGGCGGCGCGCGGGGCGTGAAACGGCACCCGGTAAGTGCGGGCTCACCGCGGGTGGTCCGGCTCGCGGCCCGCCCTCGTGCGCGCGCGCAGGTGGGCGCGCTCGCCCTGCCTGCCGAAGAGGCTGAGGAACTCGACCGGCGCGTCGTCGGCGGCGCCGAACCAGTGCGGCAGGCGGGTGTCGAACTCGGCGGCCTCGCCGGGCGAGAGCACGAGGTCCTGCTCGCCGAGCACGAGCCGCAGCCGCCCGTTGAGCACGTAGAGCCATTCGTAGCCCTCGTGGGTCTGCGGCTCGGGTTCCGCGCCGCCGCGGCCGGCCGGGATCACCAGCTTGTACGCCTGGATGCCGCCCGCCCTTCGGGTCAGGGGCAGCATGGTCATGCCGTGCCGGGTGATCGGGCGCAGGTGGACGCGCGGGTCGCCGGTCGGCGGGGCGTCGACCAGTTCGTCCAGGGTGACGCCGTGCGCCTTGGCCAGCGGGAGCAGCAGTTCGAGCGTCGGCTTCCGCGCGCCGGACTCCAGCCGCGACAGGGTGCTGACCGAGATGCCCGTCGTGGCGGACAGGGCGGCCAGCGTGGTCTCGCGCTGCCGTCGCAACGCCCGCAGCCGGGGACCGACCGCGCCGAGCGCGCGCCCCAGGTCGTCCTCCATACGCGACATATTGCCATAGCGGCAACAACGCTTGCCACTATGCGACCCCGGAGCGCAGAGTCGTCGTGGAGGTGGTCACGATGACCGATCTGCGGAGAGACGGCTACGACGTGGTGGTGGCGGGCGGCGGAGCCGCCGGGCTGAACGGGGCGCTGATGCTCGCACGGGCGCGGCGCTCGGTGGTGGTGATCGACGCGGGCGCGCCGCGCAACGCCCCCGCCGAGGGCGTGCACGGCCTGCTGGGCAGGGAGGGCATGCCGCCGGCCGAGCTGCTGGAGCGCGGGCGGGAGGAGGTGCGCCGCTACGGCGGCCAGGTCGTGTCCGGCGAGATCCGGGCCGTGACCCGCGACGGCGACGGCCTCGCGGTCACGCTGGCCGACGGCCGGGTCACCCGGGCGCGCCGCTTGCTGGTGGCGACGGGGCTGGTGGACGAGCTGCCGGACGTGCCGGGACTGCGGGACCGGTGGGGCCGGGACGTGCTGCACTGCCCGTACTGCCATGGGTGGGAGGTCCGTGACCGTGCCATCGGCGTGCTGGGCGGCGGCCCGATGTCGGTCCACCAGGCCCTGCTGTTCCGGCAGTGGAGCGACGACGTCACGTTCTTCTCCCACACCGGGCCGCCCGCCGGGGAGGATGCCGAGAAGCTGGCGGCGCGCGGCATCCGCGTGGTGGACGGCGAGGTCGCGTCCCTGGAGGTCACCGGCGACCGTCTCACCGGCGTGCGGCTGAGCGACGGCACGGTGGTCGCCCGCGAGGCGCTGGCGGTCTCGTCGCGCATGGTGGCGCGCGCCGGCTTCCTCGCGGCGCTCGGGCTGCGGCCGCAGGAGCATCCGAGCGGGGCCGGTGAGCACATCCCCTGCGACGCGACCGGCCGTACCGAGGCGCCGGGGGTGTGGGTGGCGGGCAACGCCACCGACCTGACCGCCCAGGTCGGCACCTCGGCGGCGGCGGGCGCGCTGGCCGCGGCCCACATCAACGCCGACCTGGTGGCCGAGGAGACGACCCGGGCGGTGGCCGCGCACCGGGAGCGGACGGCTTCCGCGGCACGCCTCTAGCGTGACGCGCGGCCCCTTTCCGGACTCAGGGGGCGGGTGACGGGGGGAGATATGTTCCATGCGAATAAGCCCATTCCATGGCCATATAGCCTTTCGGTATGAGTTGCGGTGTTACGTAGCTTTACGGCGTTTCACCTGTTCACCCGCCACCCCTCTGCCGCCCGGGCCAATAGAACGGACAATGAGCAGCGATACCGGGTGAAATCTGCCAATGTGAGCGTATGGATCTCAACGACGCCAGGGGGCTGGCGCGGGCTCTCAACGAGCTGTTGAAGAACGCCGGTCAGGCGATCGAAGGGGCGCGCGAGACACCCGAGCTCATCGCGCGGGTCACCGGCCACCTGGGCTGCGAGCTGAACCACGTCGTCAACGTCGTCAGCACCTTCCCCGGCTGGGAGCACGTCAACCTCCAGCGCGGCGTGGACGCCTACCTGGCCGCGCACAGCCCCGGCGCCGAGTGGTTCGGCATCAGCGGGCACGGCCGCGAGCACGAGGAGTTCGTGAACATGCTGGCCAGCCTCGCCCGGGGCTGGGAGCGCTACGAGCCCGGCGCGGTCGACTACGCGACCGCCGCGATCGGGCCGGACGAGACCACCGAGGTCATCTCGCTCGGCCTCGTGCTGACCCGGACCCCGGACGGCGGCCCGGTCGTGGTCGGCCTGCGCGGGTCCCAGGACCACCACGGCCCCCAGTGCCAGGTCGTCGTCCTCGCCCCCGACCGGCCGAGCGCCACGGGCACGCGCGACGAGATCGAGCGGCTGACGCGCGAGCACGACATCTACCGGGGCCAGGTGCTCTCCTTCATGTGGAGCGAGCACCGCGGCAACGACCTCGTCACCTTTCTGCCCCGCCCGGACCTGCCCGCCGACCAGGTGATCCTGCCCGAGGGCGTGCTCGCGGGCATCGAGCGGCACATCGTGGGCATCGCCGAGCACGCCGTGCGCCTGCGCGAGCACGGCCAGCACCTCAAGCGCGGCCTGCTCCTGCACGGCCCGCCCGGCACCGGCAAGACCCACACCGTCCGCTACCTGCTGGGACGCATGCGCGAGTGCACGGTGATCATCGTCACCGGCACCGCTATCCGGTACGTGGCCCAGGCCGCCGGGCTCGCCAGGCGGCTGCAGCCCGCCATCCTCGTCCTGGAGGACGTGGACCTGGTCGCCCAGGACCGGGGGCTGGACGAGACCGGCAACCCGCTGCTGTTCTCCCTGCTCGACGCGATGGACGGCGTAGGCGCCGACGCCGACGTCACCTTCGTGCTCACCACCAACCGCGCCGAGGTCCTGGAACGCGCGCTGGCCGACCGCCCCGGCCGGGTGGACCTGGCCGTCGAGATCCCCAAACCGGACGAGGACGGCCGCGCCGCGCTCATGCGCCTGTACGCGCGGGGTCTGACGCTCCGGGCCGACCTCGGGCCCATCGTGGCCAAGACGGAGGGCGCCACGGCGTCGTTCTTCAAGGAGCTGCTGCGCCGCGCCGTGCTCGACGCGCTGCGCGCCGAGGACGCCACCCCGGTCGTGACCGACGAGCACCTCGGCCGCGCGCTGGAGGACATGCTCGACGAGCGCGAGTCCCTGACCAGGTCGCTGCTCGGCTCGGGAGAGCACGTCTCCGCCGACCGGCCCTTCGGCGACGGCTACGGCTACGGCGGCCCGCCCGCCCCCTCCCCCGGAGCCTCGACCAGCGCCTTCGTCGGCTTCTACGAACCGTGACCGCGGCGGCCCGGCGCGCGGACGACGGCGGAGCGGCCTCAAGAGGACAGCGGGGGCGTGACCAGGGCTTGCGCGTCCTTTAGGTGCGATCTGCGGGCCATTCGCCGTCCTCGCGGCGCCGGGACCGGTACCATCGCGACGCGCGGCCAGTCTCGCCCCGGCTCCCCGCGGGACCGATTCGCCGTCCAGGCACGTGATGTCCATCCGAGGTGAGTAGGTTCCGGCGCGTGCGAGACGAGGCTGATCCGCGACGGGCGAGGCCCGGCACGGCCCTGACCGTGCCCGGCCTCTGGCTGGCCACCCGGGCGTTCCTGCTGCTCACGGTGCTCGACATCGTGCCGCTCTTCCGCACCGTCACCTGGGACGTCACCGGCGTCTACCACGGCTGGCACGAGACCATGCTCGGCGGCAGCTTCCCGGTCGACGACGTCACCTGGCAGTACCCTCCGGCCGCCGCGCTGATCATCATGGCCCCGTCCATGCTGCCCTTCTCCTACCTCGGCGGCTTCCTGGTCATCACCGTGGCCTTCGACGCGCTGACCATGGCGTCCCTCATGCGCGTGCCCGCGGGCGAGGAGGGCCGCACGCACGTGGGGGCCTGGATCTGGCTCGCCGGGGTGCCGCTGCTCGGACCGGTGGTGTACGCCCGGTACGACCTGCTGGTCACCGCGCTGGCGGTGTCCGGCCTCCTGCAGCTGCGGGCGTCCTCGGCGCGCGGAGGGCTGGCGCTCGGGGTGGCGGCCGGGCTCAAGCTGTGGCCGGCGCTGGCGCTGATCGGCACGCCGCGCGGCCGGGAGACCCGCCGCACGCTCGCCGGGGCGGCGGTGGGCGGCGCGGTCTCGACGCTGCTGATGATGACGGCCCTGGACGGCGGCCTCGGCTTCCTCACCGCCCAGCAGGACCGCGGCGTCGAGGTCGAGTCGGTCTGGGCGCTGGCCTTCCACGTCGCCCGGTGGTTCGGCTGGCCGGGCATGGTCAGCTACAGCTACGGGTCGATGGAGATGATCGGCCCGTACGCCGAGGCGGCCGACCGCGTGTCACTGGCCGCCACGCTGCTCGGCCTGTGCTGGCTGGTCCTGTGGCGCCGCCGCGCCCGCGCGTGGACCGCGGCCACGCCCTACGACGCGGCGCTCGCCGCCGTCCTGATCTTCGTGGTCACCAGCCGCGTGATCAGTCCGCAGTACCTGGTGTGGCTGGTGGGCCTGGCCGCGGTGTGCCTGACCGTGCGGGCCTCCACCCAGCGGCCGGTGGCCGCCCTGGTGCTCGCCGCCACGGCGGTGACCATGCTGGAGTTCCCGCCGCTGTTCGAGGACGTCCAGCAGAGCACCGTGCTCGGGGTGACGGTGCTGGTCGTGCGCAACGGCCTGCTGGTGGCCGCGACCGCCGTGTCGTGCCTGCGGCTGTGGCGGGCGACCGTTCCGGGGGCCGTGACCGCCCGCCCCCGCGACCCCGGCCTCGCCACCGCCTGACCATGAGCCGGCCGACCCCACAATCACCCCGAATTATCCCCTTATCGGCTGATATATCGCCTCAATTCAATGTTAATCTTGGTCTTCTTCCGTGGTTACCGGTAAACGAAAACCGTGCCGAACGGCCCCAGTGGGACCCGACGACCCCAGGGAGACCCGCACTCGTGGGCGTGACGCAGATCGGAAGGAAGACCGCCGGGCCATCCCTCGTGTCCGGTCTGCTGCGCACCGCCCGTCCGCGGCAGTGGCCCAAGAACCTGCTGGTCGCCGCGGCCCCCGTCGCGGCCGGCGCCCACGACGGGACGACGCTCGCGGCCACCGGCGTGGCGCTGGCCGTCTTCTGCCTCGCGGCGCCCGCGGTGTACTTCCTCAACGACGTGCTCGACGCGGGCCGCGACCGCGCGCACCCGGTCAGGCGCTTACGCCCGATCGCCGCCGGGACGGTGCCCGAGCCCGTCGCGCTCGCCTGCTCGGCCGTCCTCGCGCTCGCGGCCATGGTCCTCGCCGCCGCCTGGCGCCTGGAGGCCGGCGGGGTGATCGCTATCTACTTACTGGTCAACGGGCTGTACTGCCTCAAGCTCAAGCACGTCCCGATCATCGAGCTGGCCACCGTGGCGAGCGGATTCCTGCTGCGGGCCGTCTTCGGCGGGGTGATGGCGGGGCTGGCGCTGTCGCAGTGGTTCCTGATCGTGGTCGGGTCGGCCGCGCTGTTCATGGTGGCGGGCAAGCGGTCCTCCGAGCTGGCGACGCTCGGACGCAAGGCCGCCACGACCCGCCCGGGCCTCGCCCACTACTCCCCCGGCTACCTGCGGTTCGTCTGGCAGGCGTCCGGAACGGTCGCGATGACCACGTACTGCCTGTGGGCCTTCGAACTTCCCGGCCGCCAGCTCACCGTCATCCCCCTGGCCCTGGCGTTCCTCCGCTACGGCTGGCACGTGGACCGCGGCGAGGCCGGCGAACCGGAAACGGTCGTACTCGGCGACCGGTGGCTGCTCGGACTCGCCCTGGCATGGGCGGTCCTCTTCGTGGTGGGGACGGCACGTGGCTGAACGCATCCAGGAGGCGGCGCCCGGCACCGAGCGCCGCGAACCGGCCGGCGCCGTGCGCGCGGCCACCCGGGACCTGGCAGGACGGCTGCGCGCCCTGCCCCGTCCCTCGCCGCGCGCCCGGCACGTCATCTCGCTGGCCGCGCTCGTCCTGGTCGCGACCGCGGTCTACACGCGGCTCGGCATGGTCAGGTTCGACCTGTACCGGGCGACCAGCCTGGACCTGACGCTCTTCGACCAGGTGGTGCGCGGCTTCTCGCACTTCAGCGCGCCGACGAGCCCGCTGCGCGGGTTCACCCTGGACAAGGGGATGGACTTCAACCAGCTCGGCGAGCACTTCTCGCCGATCCTCGCCGTCCTTGCCCCGCTGTACTGGATCCACGACGGCCCCGAGACGCTGATCTTCGCCCAGGCGGCGCTGTTCGCGCTGGCGATCCCGCCGCTGTGGGTGTTCACCCGGCGGGTGCTCGGCACCGGACCGGCCTACCTCGTCGCCGTCGCCTACGCGCTGTCGTGGCCGCTGGCGCGGGCGCTGAACTTCGACTTCCACGAGGCGGCCTTCGCGCCGCTGATCACCGCCGTGATGATCGAGCGGTACAGCGCGGGCAGGCAGGGCCACGCCGTCACGGCGGCCGCGGCGTTGCTGCTGGTCAAAGAGGACATGGGCCTCATGGTCGCCGGGTTCGGCGCCTACGTCGTGACCCGGGGGCGGCGGCTCGACGGCATCACCTACATCGCGGCCGGCGTGGGCTACACCCTGTACGCCCGGGCGCTGATGATCCCGGCCGTGGGCGGCGACCCGGAGATGTACTGGGCATACGGCCAGTTCGGCCCCGACCTGCCGCACGCCGCGCTCACGGCCGTGAGCGACCCCCTGGGCACCCTCGGCACGCTGTTCAGCCCGCAGGTGAAGCTCGACACCTGGGCGTTCCTGCTGTGGCCGACGCTGCTGCTGTGCCTGTTCTCACCGCTCACGCTGATGGCGGTGCCGCAGTTGCTGGAGCGCATGCTGTCCGACCGCCTGCACTGGTGGATCACCGACTTCCACCACAGCGCCTTCACCGTGGTCGTCCTGCTGTGCGCGGGCGTGGACGGCGCCGCGCGGCTCGGCCGCCTGCTGCACCGCCGCAAGGAGATCCCCGAGCGGTCGACGGCGCTGGTGTGGGCGACGGGCGTCTGCCTGGTCGCGGTCACGCTCGTGCCCCGCTTCCCGTTCGACCAGCTCATCCGGCCGGAGTTCTACGAGAGACCCCCGGACATCGCCGCGGCGGAGCAGGCGGTCGCCACGGTGCCCTCCGGCGTCATGGTGGAGGCCGTCAACCACGTCGGGCCGCACCTGTCCGCCCGCACGACGACCCTCCTCTGGACGGACAAGCCGCCCGCCGCGCCCTGGATCGTCGCCGACACGACCCGCTTCGCCTACCCGTGGGGTTCGGTCGACCGGCAGCGGCAGCGCGTGGACGAGTTGAGGCAGCTCGGCTACCAGACCGTCTTCGAACGCGAGGGTTACGTGGTACTCCACCGCCCCGGCACGGCGCCGCCGTGACGCCGCCCCGGTCCGCGCCCGCTCAGGTGACCCCGCGCCGGTACCTGCCGGGCGAGGCGCCGTGGTGCCGCTTGAAGGTCGCCGAGAAGGCGAACTCGGAGGTGTAGCCGGCCCGCCGCGCCACGGCGCCCAAGGGGACGTCCGACTCGCGCAGCAGGCGGGCCGCCGTCGTCATCCGCCACCAGGTGAGGTAGGCCAGCGGGGGACGTCCGACCATGGCGGTGAAGCGGCGCGAGAACGCCGCGCGGGAGAGCCCGACCCGCTTGCCCAGCGCCTCGACGGTCCAGGGCAGGGACGGATCGCGGTGCATCGCGTCCAGCGCGGCGCCGACCGCCGGATCCCTCAGCGCCGCCGCCCACCCGGTCGCCACGGCCGGGCGCTGCGCGAACCACGCGCGCAGGATGTAGGCGAGCAGCATGTCGAGCAAGGCGGGCACGACGGCGTCCGCGCCCGGGCGGGGGTGCTCCAGCTCCGCGCCGAGCAGGCCGACGGCGGCGCGCAGGTCCGGGTGACGGCCGGGCGCGGCCGGGAGGTGGACCACGTCGGGCAGCTCGCCGAGCAGCGGATGCGCCCGCGTCGCGTCCAGCTCGTAGGCGCCGCACAGCGTCACGGCCGACGGGGGCGAGCCGTCGTCGCCGGCCGACGCGGAGGTGTACCGGGGCCGGTCGGCGAGCGGGTCGCACGCCGGGCCGGCGGGCGGGGCGGCGGGGTCGCCGCCCATGCCGTGCCCCCGGCCTCGCGTCAGCAGCACCACGTCTCCCTCGGCGAGCGCGAGCGGCGGGCCGTCCTCGGGGAACAGCCAGCACCTCCCGCGCAGGACGACCTGGAACCCGGCCGTTCCCGGAACGGAGGGAAACCGCTGCCCCCACGCCCCGTGCCACCGCACCCGGGACGACCGCGGCTCGCCCGTCCGCATCGTGGCGATCACATCGCTGAGCACGTCCACCCGCACACCCCCGACCGACGCCACGGTCAGGACGATCGCCCGGACCCCGGCGCGCCGTGACCGGACACTCCGTACCGTGACCCTAACCCCCCTCGTCGGCCCCGGAAGACGATCGCGCAGGAAATCAAGACGAATCCGCATTGGCCGTCTCGTCCACGCCTCCTACGGTTGCGAGGCAGAAGATCCACCGTCTCTCGGCTTGAGTCCCCGCCATGCGGGTCTCGGGAAGGCAGCCCGCCACCATGAAGGCCGCACGCGTCCACGAGTACGGCAGTCCCGACGTCATCCGCTACGAGGACGTCCCCCGGCCCGTCCCCCGCCCGGGAGAGGTGCTGGTCAGGGTCGCCGCCGCGTCCTACAACCCCTCCGACGCCGGCTTCCGCGCCGGGCTGATGGCGTCCGTCATCCGCATGGAGCTGCCGTTCGTCCCCGGTATCGACCTGTCCGGCACGATCGTCGCCGGCGACACCCGCCGGTTCCCGGTCGGCGGCCGCGTCATGGGCCTGCCCGGCGGCGCCTCGGCCGAGTACGTGGCCGTGCCCGAGCGCTCGCTGGCGAAGGCCCCGGCCTCGATCCCGCTCACGCACGCCGCCGCCATCCCGGTCGCCGCGCTCACCGCCTGGCAGGCCCTCTTCGAGCACGCGCACCTCGCCGAGGGCCGCCGCGTCCTCGTCAACGGCGCGGGCGGGGGCGTGGGTTCGTTCGCCGTCCAGCTCGCCGCGCGCGAGGGCGCGCACGTCATCGCCACGGCCGGGCCCCGCAGCGCCGAGGCCGTCCGGCGGCACGGCGCCCACGAGATCATCGACTACACCGCGACCTCCCTCGCCGAAGCGCTCGACGCGCCCGTGGACGTCCTGCTCAACCTGGTCCCGATCCCTCCGGAGGCCGCCCGCGACCTGGTCCGGCTCGTGCGCCCCGGCGGCGAGATCGTCTCGATCACCGCCCCGTTCGACCCGCCGCCCGGCGCGGGCGTCACCGCCGCGCACTTCGTCACCCGCGACGACGTGGACCAGCTCACCGCCATCGCCGCCCTCGTCGACGACGGCGCGCTCCGTGTGCACGTGACCGCGGCCCACCCGTTGTCCGCGCTCGCCCACGTCCACCGCGAGAGCGAGGCGGGCCGCCTGCACGGCAAGGTCGTCGTCGTTCCGTGACACATGCCTTCTGACCTGGGGATTTCCTTTGCCGCGGGATGTGGAGGGGTGCGTTGCCCGGGCGGGGGCGGTCTGCCAGGATCGACCCCTGGCACCACCGAGGAGGATCCCATGGCCTCTCTTCTCTGCCCGTACCTCAACTTTCCCGGCACCGCGCGGCAGGCCATGGAGTTCTACGAAGGCGTCTTCGGTGGCACGCTCTCGCTGAACACCTTCGGCGACTTCGGGGCCCCGGACGCGGAGCTCGCCGACAAGATCATGCACAGCGCGCTCGAAACCCGCGGCGGCTTCACGCTGATGGCCTCCGACCTGCCGCCCGGCATGGAGCACACCCCCGGCACCACCATCTCGGTGAGCCTCAGCGGTGAGGACGCCGGCGAGCTGCGCGGCTACTGGGAGAGGCTCACCGCGGGCGGCGTGGTCACCGTCCCCCTGGAGAGGCAGATGTGGGGCGACGAGTTCGGGTCCTGCGTGGACCGGTTCGGCATCCCCTGGATGGTCAACATCACCGCCCCGCGTACCTGAGCACGTCTCCGCCTCCTACTGCCGCGACAGCGTCCGGGTGATCGCGGCGACGACGGTGATCGCCAGCAGCCATCCGGCCGCGATCAGCCCGTAGGCGACCCACGCCGCGCCGCCCGCCGGGCGGAACGCGCCCTGCTGCCCGAAGTCCACGACCGGCAGCAGGAGGTCCAGCGCGTACATCACGGGACTGAAGACCAGGCCCTTGCCGGCCTCCGCGGGCGGCGGCGGGTGGCTCGCGAAGAAGACCGCGCCCGCCGCGAGCAGCACCGCCAGCCAGGCCGCGGCGCGCAGCGGCCGGTAGCCGTACCCGGCGGTCAGGTCCTGCAGGTACCCCCAGAGCCGGGGCAGCGGGCCGACCGTGCCGCGCCGGCGCCGCTGCTTGGCGAGCAGGACGGTGCGGGCGTCGGCGTCCTGACCGAGACGGCGGTAGGTGGCCGCGAGCTGCTCGTAGGCGTGGGGCAGGTAGCCGGCCGGGTCCCGGGCGACCCAGTCCAGGCGCCGGGCGGCGGGCAGGTGGGGTTCGAGGGCCTGGTAGACGAGGCCGTCCTGGCTGAGCGTCGCGGGCCAGGTCGCGCGGTCGTCCCGGATGACCCCGATGCGGGCGTGCCGCAGGTCCACGTGGCCGTCGACGGGCGCGGTCACCGGCAGGACGAACTCGTCCGCCTTGAGATGGCGGGCCCGCAGCGCGACGTCGCCGGGGTTGCCGAGGTGCGCCTCCTTGAAGCAGACCTTGCTGCGCACGTCGGCGAACGACAGGTCGATCTTGCCGTCCACGGCGAAGCCCTCGCAGCAGTTCATGATCGCCCCGACCGTCAGGTCCATCGCGCTGAGCGCCGTCCGGCCGGGATGGCTGAGCGCGGCGCCCTCGAACAGCACCGAACCACCGACGTTCGCCCGTTTGATGTCGAGCCGTCCCCGGCAGCTGAACGGAATCCCGTCGTGCCGCGGGCGCGCCACGATGTCGGTGCCGACCTGCAGGCCCGTGGCGTCCAGCCCTTCCAGGCGCGAGCCGTCCAGGATCACCGCGCCGCTGACGCGGGCCCCCGGCAGCTCCGTGCGGCCGGTGATCGTGCAGTCGGCCAGCACGAGGCTGCCCTCGATCTGCGCGGTGGTGGCGTCCAGCCCGGGAAAGGAGCAGGTCACCAGGGTGAACTGGCGTAATCGGGCGCCGTGGAGGTTGATCGGCCGGTCGAAGTCGCAGTCCTCCAGGCGGATGTGGTGGCGCACCTCGGTGAAACGCAGGTCGAAGTGGCCGGCGACGCGCGCGTGGTGGACGTACAGGGCCGGCACCAGCACCGACCCCGCCTCCTGCGCCCCGGCCAGCAACGGCCGCAGCACACCCGCCCGGATCGTCCGATCCCCCCGCCCCGCGAGATCGACATGCCCCCCGGCCGCGAACCCCTCCCAGACGGCCCTCTCGGCCGCACTAAGCTCACCGATCACCTCTGAATCCTCCTCCCGACCGCCGCCTTCCGCCCAGCCCCCTCCGCACCGGCCTCGTCCCCACCGGTCCTCTCCCCGCCGCCATGGCGGACGCGGGAAAACTCAGGCCGCGTTCCGCACCTTCCGCCACTCCATTTCCTGACGACGGTGACCGGCCGTGCGATTCCTCAGGTATTCGATCTCTCTTGTTCCACGTCAGGGATTTCCTACCGCGCCACCATAAAACAAGCCGGCGATAGCACCGCAGACCGGCTTTGGCACCGGCCAGAACCCGCGATCTACCAGCGGCGCTGTCATCCGTGGCAAAAAGCGGTCAGCAATATTGTCAGGACACGGACACAGGCCGACACTCATCGGCAAGAGGCTCGATCCCCATCAATGGAGGCGCAATGAGCCGAGCCATCCTCAAACCCGCCAGACGCTCGAAACCGATGATCCGGCGGCTGATATCAGCCGCCATCGGGATCCTCACCGTGGCCGTTCTCACCGCGCCACCCGCCACCGCCCTGGCCCTGCCCACCCCGAAGGATTTCGTGTCGAACCTCGACCTGGAATGCTTCAAGACCAGCCCCTACCAGCCGCCGGCCACCACGCTCACGCTGCGGCACCTCAACCCCGTCCTCGGCAACCTGCCGACCGAACAGGTCACCCTCGGCCCGCGCGAGCAGTTGTGCGTGCCGGTCGCCAAGAACAACGTCCTCCCGCCGACGCCGGTGCTGGAGTTCATCAGGTACGTCGACCTCGCCTGCTACCGGATCCAGGGCGCCTCGGTGAACACGCAGCTCGTGCTCAGCCACCTCAACCCGGTGCTCCAGACCCTGCCGCGGCAGCAGGTCACCATGAACGCGCCCCAGCATCTCTGCGTGCCCGTCGCCAAGAACAACGTGACGCCTCCCGCCGAAGTGCTGTCGCTGGTCTCGCACATCGACCTCAAGTGCTACGACATCACCCCGAACACGCCGCTGAACCTGCAGCTCGGGCTGCGGCAGCTCAACCCGGTCCTCGTCGACCGGATTCCCGCGCACTCCGCCCAGGTCGCCGCCGCCCGGCAGCTCTGCGTGCCAGTCTTCAAGGCGGGAGACACCGTCCCGAGCGCCGTGGTCAACATCCTCAGGTGGATCGACCTGGAGAAGTACGACATCCTCACGCAGGCGACGCCGACGATCTCCCTGACCCTGCGCCACCTCAACCCGGTGCTCGGCAAGTTGCCGGTCGAGCAGGCGACCATCGGCAGCGCCGTCCAGCTCGCCGTCCCCGTCGCCAAGAACGGCCAGTTCCCTCCGAGCTGACCCGGCGATGACCGACGGGCCCCGGCGGGCCGGCCCGCCGGGGCTCATGGTGTGCCGGTACAGAAGACCAGAGCGCGAAGTGCCGGGGGTTCCTGGCCATAACATCAACGTTCCGCATCTCGGGGGGTAAATCTCTATTGTCATGATCCGATGACGCATGGACACTTGTGGCTTGACCGTTGCCGCCGGACGAAGGAATCCGAGTGCGAGGGCTGCGCGCAAGGCTGACCGTAAGTGTCGTCGCGATCATCGCTGGCGTCGTGCCGGCCACGGCACCCGCGTTCGCCGCGGAGACCGGCGGTTGCGCGGACACGGCGAGACCGCTCACCGTCGAAGAGCAGCGCCTCGCCGGCGCCGTGCCGCAGGAGATCCTGCGGCGCTCCGGCTTCGACTCCGCGGCCCCCCGGTTCGCGCACGCCCTGTGCGGGGCGAGGTCGTACCGCCAGGCGGAGCAGGTCATCACCACGCATGGGCAGCACTTGTGGCAGCGCGCGGTCGACCGGGCGCAGGGACGCGGCGCGCCGGACGGCGACCTGAGCCGGGACGACGACCGGCCGCTGTACTGGGCACGCCTCGGGCTGACCGGCGCGCTGCGGCAGTGGCGGCCCGCGTTCGGCCTCACCGACGCCGGACGCGCGGCGCTGCTCGACCGCCTGGAGCGCGGCTCCCGCGGCCAGGACGCCATCCGCTTCCCCGCCGGGAAGGGCGTGCGGCGAGTGCTGGTCACCGGCTTCGACCCGTTCACCCTGGACCGGGACATCCGCATCAGCAACCCCTCCGGCGCCACCGCGCTGGCGCTCGACGGGACGACCGTGCGGACGGACGCGGGCCCCGTCAGGATCGAGACGGCCGTCTTCCCGGTCCGCTGGGGCGACTTCGCGAACGGCACGGTGGAACGGGCCCTGCGCCCGCACCTGCCGCAGGCCGACCTGTTCACGACGGTCAGCCAGGGCCGGCCCGGCCGGTTCGACGTCGAGCGCTTCAACGGGGCCTGGCGGGGAGGATTCCCGGACAACGAGAACCTGTCCTCGACCGGGCTCGTCCCGGTGTCCGACCCGGCCTCCCAGCCCCAGTGGACGGTGACCACGCTGCCGTACCAGAAGATCGTGGCCGCCCCGACGGGCCGTTTCCCCGTGTACGACAACACCCAGGTGACCGAGATCCCGGCCGGCGCGACCACCCCCGTGGTGCGTCCGGACGGCCCCACCGAGGGCTCCACCGCCCGGAGCGGCAGCGGCGGCGACTACCTGTCCAACGAGATCGCCTACCGGGCCACCCTGCTCCGCGACCGGCTCCACCTGCGCATCCCCGGCGGCCACGTGCACACCCCGGTCCTCCAGTTCGCCCCGGGCAACACCGACCCCGCGACCGGCACGATCACCGACGCCGAGTTCGTGCGCAACCGGCTGGACATCATCGCCCAGGCCCGCACGATCATCCTTGTGGCGGCGGGCACCACTCCCCCGCGAACCTGAGCGACCGGGCGCCGTCGCCGGGCGCCCCCACCTGACCGTCGTTCGGCTCCTCCGCCTCGACGGGCGTATCCGCGGCTCCTGATCCCACCGCGTTCCTTCATGAGCTCGACCCGGTCGATGATCATGTACTGGGTCATGCCTCAAGCTCCCATGGACGAGCCCCGCCTGTCGTGTCGCGTCGTGCATGGATTAGGCTCAAAGGCCGTTCGCTAACGGAACGAGCGTTCGTCTAGCGAACACGGCTCACGAGGAGGAGGCGTCATGGATTCGGCCTTCATCTACGCCGCGGCGCGCACGCCGTTCGGCAGGTTCAACGGCGCGCTCGCCGGGGTCCGCCCGGACGACCTGGCGGCCACCGCGTTGCGCGGCGTCCTGGCCAAGCTCCCGCGGCTCGATCCCGCGAAGATCGGCGACGTCGTCTGGGGCAACGCCAACGGCGCGGGCGAGGACAACCGCAACGTGGGCCGGATGGCCGCGCTGCTGGCCGGGCTGCCGGTGACCGTCCCGGCCACCACGGTGAACCGGTTGTGCGGGTCGAGCCTCGACGCCGCCATGATCGGCTCGCGGACCATCGAGAGCGGCGACGCCGGCATCGTCGTCACCGGGGGCGTGGAGTCGATGACGCGGGCCCCTTGGGTGCTGCCCAAGCCCTCGCGTGCCTTCCCCGCCGGAGACATGACCGCGGTCTCCACCACGCTCGGCTGGCGGCTGGTGAACCCGCGCATGCCCCAGGAGTGGACGGTCTCGCTGGGCGAGGCCAACGAGCAGCTGCGGGAGAGGTTCTCCATCTCGCGCGAACGGCAGGACGCCTTCGCCGCGCGCTCCCACGTGCTGGCCGACGCGGCCTGGAACGCCGGGTTCTACGACGACCTGGTGATCCCCGTCGAGGACGCCGGCCTCACCCGCGACGAGGGCATCAGGCCCGGCACGACGCCGGAGATCCTCGCCGGGCTCAAGCCGGCCTTCCGCCCCGACGGCACCATCACGGCCGGCAACGCCTCCCCGCTGAACGACGGGGCCTCCGCGGTCGTGCTCGGCTCCGAGGCCGCCGCCGACCACGTCGGCGCCGACCCGATCGCCCGCGTCGCGGGCCGCGGAGCCACGGCGCTCGAACCCCAGATGTTCGGGTACGCGCCGGTCGAGGCCGCGAACCAGGCGCTGCGCCGGGCCGGCATCGGCTGGGACGACGTCGGCGCCGTGGAGCTCAACGAGGCGTTCGCCGTCCAGTCGCTCGTGTGCCTGGACGCCTGGAAGATCGACCCCGAGATCGTCAACACCAAGGGCGGCGCCATCGCGATCGGCCACCCTCTGGGCGCCTCCGGCGGGCGCGTCCTCGGCACGCTCGCCCAGGTGCTGCGCGAACGCCGCGAGCGCTGGGGCGTCGCCGCCATCTGCATCGGCGTCGGCCAGGGCCTGGCCGTCGTCCTCGAGAACGTGAGCGCCTCATGACCGCCGTGTTCACCGACCACGACGAGGCCGTCGCCGGGATCGAGGACGGCGCCACGGTCCTCATCGGCGGCTTCGGGCTGGCCGGCATGCCCGTCCAGCTCATCGACGCGCTCATCCGGCAGGGCGCGACGGACCTGACCGTCGTCAGCAACAACGCGGGCAACGGCGACACCGGCCTGGCCGCGCTGCTGGCCGCCGGGCGGGTCCGCAAGATGATCTGCTCGTTCCCGCGCCAGAGCGATTCGTGGGTCTTCGACGGCCTCTACCGGGCGGGGAAGATCGAGCTGGAGGTCGTCCCGCAGGGCACCCTCGCCGAGCGCATGCGCGCGGCCGGCGCCGGCATCGGCGCCTTCTACTGCCCCACCGGCGTCGGCACGCCGCTCGCCGAGGGCAAGGAGACGCGCACCATCGACGGCCGTGACCACGTGCTGGAGTACCCGATCAAGGGTGACGTCGCCCTCATCGCCGCCCACGTGGGCGACCGGATGGGCAACCTCGTCTACCGCAAGACGGCGCGCAACTTCGGCCCCGTCATGGCCACCGCCGCCACCCTGACGATCGCGCAGGTACACGACGTCGTGGAAACCGGCGGCCTGGACCCCGAGGCCGTGGTCACCCCGTGCGTCTACGTCGACCGAATCCTCGACCTGAAGAGCGACCGAACCGAGGACCCGAGCACCACGGAGGCGACGTCGTGAACACGGTGGAACACCTCGACCGCGGCGCGCTGAACCGTGACGAACTCGCCGCCCTCGTCGCCCGCGACATCCCGCGGGGCTCTTTCGTGAACCTCGGCATCGGCCAGCCCACGATGGTCGCCGACCACCTCCAGGCCGGCTCCGGGGTCGTCCTGCACACCGAGAACGGCATGCTCGGCATGGGCCCGGCCGCCCACGGCGACGACATCGACCCCGACCTGATCAACGCCGGCAAGATCCCCGTCACCGAGCTGCCGGGCGCGTCGTACTTCCACCACGCCGACTCGTTCGCGATGATGCGCGGCGGCCACCTCGACGTGTGCGTGCTCGGCGCCTTCCAGGTCTCCGCGCGCGGCGACCTGGCCAACTGGCACACCGGCGCGCCCGACGCCATCCCCGCCGTCGGCGGCGCCATGGACCTGGCCACCGGCGCCAAGCAGGTGTTCGTCATGATGACGCTCTTCGCCAAGGACGGCACGCCCAAGCTCGTCCCCGAATGCACCTACCCGCTCACCGGCCTGGCCTGCGTAAGCCGCCTCTACACCGACCAGGCGGTCTTCCACATCGGCCCGGACGGCATCACCGTCGCCGAAACCTACGGCACGACCGCCCACGACCTCGCCTCCCGCCTGGACGTCCCCCTGCGCACCCTGCCCGAGTGACCTCGACGCCTCCCGGCCGTGGATCCGTCGGCGACGCGGTGAGCGCCGGTTTGTCGGTGCCGCGCGCGATACTCGCCGCTGACGATCACGAGGATGAGACGTCGAAGACGGCGCGGCCGCTCCGTCGCCGAACGACGAGTCTCTCCATCGAACACGGCGTGGAGGTATCGGCATGGAGGACGAGGACCGGCTGACGATGCCGGCCGCCTGGCTGCGCGCTCTTCATCCGCGGCGGGGCGGCGTGAAGGTCGCCGTGAAGCCACTGGACGCGGGCGCGCCCAAGAAAGCCGCCGCGAAACTGGACGAGCACCGGCAGCGCGTCCTCGACTCGCTGGCGGAGTGCCGCGACCCGGAGCTGGCCTCGGCCGGCGCGGCGTACCTGGCCGGGGAGCCCACCGCCACGCCGCTCGGCGCCGCGGTGGTCCTCGAGGTGGTGACCCCGTCCCTGGTATGGGACATACCGCCTCTGTTCGTCGAAGCCTGGCTGGCCGAGCGCGGCCTGGTGTTCGCGGCGCTGGCCGTGACCGAGCTGGCCTCGCTGAACCGCGACATCGACGGGCGGACTCTGCGAGTCCGGCGGCTCGCCGACGATGAACCCCGCGCTCATTGGTTCGGCTGGTACCGGACGGAGCTCGCCACGCGGGTCCGTGCCGTCCTCTCGGCCGCGCCGGACGCCGAGTACGCCGACGTGGTCGCGGCGCTGGCGGTGAGCCGTGCGGGAGGGCTCCACCATCGGATGGTGGCCTCCTACCTGGCGCCCACCGAGACCGAGTGGGTCGCGGCCGACTGCGCCGAGGTGAGCCGCGTCAATCCGAACCTCGCCGTCGGCCTGGTAGCCGCGATCGGCACGCCGGAGCACGCGGCGCTCATCGCGCCCCACGTGCCGGGCCACGTCGTGATGCACTCCCTCGCCCTGCCCGCCACACTCGTCGACGGCGTCGGGGACGCGGCCGTGCCGGTGCTGGCCGGATGGTACGACGATCTCTACGACACCGGAAGCCGGCGGCGACTGCTGGACATGCTCGCCGAACTGCCGGCCGACGCGGCCATGCGGGCCCTCCTCGACCGGATCGAGCAGAAGCACGCCCAGCCGGCGTTCCTGCGCGCGGCGGCCCGCTTCCCGCGCCGGGCGATGCGGATGCTGGCCGCCTCCGACGGCAAGGCCGTGGACCTGCTGCTGCGCGCCCACGCGCTGGCCCACCCCGACCTGGTGGCCGAGGTGCTCGCGAGCGACGACGATGCCGCCGCCGCGCGGATCGACAAGATCACGACTGCCGCGACCGTCCGCACCGCTCCGCTCGAGGCCCTGCCCGAGGTGCTGGTCAGCCCGCCCTGGACCCGTCCGCGCACGGCCCGCAAGCCGGTCGTGGTGAGTGACCTGGTGTGTGCCGATGAGCCGGCCGTGGTGTGGCGACCGGGCGAGCGGGACGGTTGGCGATCCACCCGGCCGGGGCACGAGTCCTGGGTTTGGAGCAGTGAGCGGGACTGGAAACAGATCGCCCGTCAGATCCCCGAGGACGGGCGTGCCTCCTGGTACGACGAGACCGCCCTGTTCGCCGCCGGGCCCGAGGAACTGGCCGGGCCGCTGATCGAGAAGTGGCGTCCGGCCGACCTGTGGGACGCCTCCGAATGGATGCCGAAGGTGGTCGCCAGGTTCGAACTGGCGGCGCTGCCCCTGGCGCTGGACAGCGCGCGGCGCAATCCCGGCGCGATCGCTCCGGCGCTGCTTCCGTTCGCCGATGCACGGGTCGCCGTGCTGATGGCCGAGTGGCTGGCCCGGCTGAAGTCGGTCCGCGCCACCGCGCTGGCCTGGCTGGCACGCCACCCCGAGGCGGCCGCGAGGGCGCTGATCCCGCCGGCTCTGGGCAAGCCCGGGACGGCCCGGCGACAGGCCGAGCAGGCGCTGGCGGTGCTGGCCGCCGGTGGTGGCCGCAGGGCCGTGGCGCAGGCCGCCGCGGCTTACGGCCCCGTCGCCGAGGCCGCGATCACCGGCCTGCTCGCGGCCGACCCCCTCGACGCGCTGCCCGGCAAGCTGCCCGTGCTGCCCGAGTGGACGGAGATCGCGGTCTTGACGCCGGTCCTGCTGCGCGGCGACGCCGGTGCGCTGCCGGCCGAGGCGGTCCGCCACGTGATGACGATGCTGGCGATCTCCAGGCCCGGTGATCCGTGCGCCGGTCTCGCCCTGGTCAAGGAGGCGTGCGACGGTCGCAGCCTCGCGGAGTTCGCGTGGGCGTTGTTCCGGCAGTGGCAGGCCGCCGGCTACCCGTCCAAGGAAAGCTGGGTGATGGACGCGCTCGGACTGCTCGGCGACGACGAGACCGTCCGGCGGCTGACGCCGTTGATCAGGATCTGGCCCGGTGAGGGCGGGCACGCGCGCGCGGTCGCGGGTCTGGACCTGCTGGCCGCCATCGGCTCGGAGGTCGCGCTGATGCACCTGCACGGCATCGCCGAGAAGGTCAAGTTCAGCGGGCTCAGGAAGCGGGCCAGGCAGAAGATGGACGAGGTCGCCGCGGACCTCGGCCTGACGCCGCAGGAACTGGCCGACCGGCTGGTGCCGGACTTCGGGCTGTCCGCCGACGGCGGCATGACCCTCGACTACGGCCGCAGGCGGTTCGTCGTCGGCTTCGACGAGCAGCTCAAGCCCTACGTGACCGACGCCGCGGGAAAGCGGCTCAAGAACCTTCCCAAGCCGGGGGTGAACGACGACACGGAGCTCGCGCCCTCCGCCTACCGGCGGTTCGCCGGGCTGAAGAAGGACGTGCGCGCCGTGGCCGCGGACACCATCCACCGGCTGGAGCAGGCCATGGTGAACCGGCGCCGCTGGAGTGGTGAGGAGTTCAAGCGGCTGCTCGTCGGCCACCCGCTGCTCTGGCACATCGTGCGGCGGCTGGTATGGGGCCTCTACGACCGCTCGGGCCGGCTCACGGGCGCCCTACGCGTGGCCGAGGACCGCGGTTTCGCCGATATCGAGGACGACACGCTGACGCTGCCCGACGAGGCCGTGGTCGGCGTGGCGCACCCGCTGGAGCTGGGCGAGAAGACGATCGCGTGGGCCCAGGTGTTCGCCGACTACGAGATCCTCCAGCCGTTCCCGCAGCTGGCCCGGGAGACCTATGAGCCGGACGAGACGCTGCTGACCGAGATCAGCGCCGTCAAGGTCCCCACCGGCAAGGTGCTCGGCCTGGAACGGCGTGGCTGGCGGCGAGGTTCGCCGCAGGACGCCGGCATCCAGTACTGGATCGAGCGGGACGTGCCCGGCGGCGGCACCATCACGATCGGTCTCGTTCCGGGCGTCGCCGTCGGCTACGCCGACTTCGCCGACGAGCAGACCCTGGAGGGGGTCTCCCTCGACGGCCTCGACCCGATCACCGCCTCCGAGATCCTGCGCGACCTCCGGGAGATCACCCGATGAACGAGCAGGTCCAGCGGCCCCCTGCCGAGGTCCGCTACGCCGGCGAGCTGGCCCGGCTGCGGGAGGACGACACCGACGACCGGCCGCCCGGCTGGGCGCTGAGCCTGCGCGCCGCCCGCCGTTTCGTCCTCGGGGACGAGAAGCTGGGCATCGGCCGCAAGTTCGTGGGCGACCCTTCGCTGATCGACCGATCCCTGGTGACGCTCGCGACCGACCGCGGGCTGATGCTGGTGGGTGAGCCGGGCACGGCGAAGTCGCTGCTGTCCGAGCTGCTCGCCGCGGCGGTGAGCGGAACCTCGACGCTCACCGTCCAGGGCGGCGCGTCCACCACGGAAGACCAGATCAAATACTCGTGGAACTACGCGCTGCTGGTCGCCGAGGGGCCGTCCACCCGGTCACTGGTGGCCGCTCCGCTGCTGCGCGGCATGGCCGAGGGCAAGGTGGTGCGCTTCGAGGAGATCACCCGCTGCCCGCTGGAAGTACAGGACTGCCTGCTGTCGCCGCTGTCGGACCGCGTACTCGCCATACCCGAGCTGACCGGCCCGGAGGCGATGGTCTTCGCCCGGCAGGGTTTCACCGTCATCGCCACCGCCAACACCCGCGACCGCGGCGTCAACGAGATGAGCGCCGCGCTCAAGCGCCGGTTCAACTTCGAGACGGTCTTCCCCATCGCCGACTTCGACACCGAGTTGCTGCTGGTGGAGGCGGAGGCGGCCGCTCTGCTGAAGCGGTCGGGCGTCGGCGCGCCACCACGGCGCGACGTGCTGGAGGTCCTGGTCACCGCGTTCCGGGAGCTGCGCGAGGGGCGGACCGCGCGCGGTGACGCCACCGACCGGCTGTCAGGGGTGATGAGCACCGCCGAGGCCGTCTCGGTCGCGCATGCCGTCGGGCTGCGCGGGTGGTTCCTGCGCGGGGAGCCCGGCGACGCCGCCGACCTGGTCTCCTGCCTGGCCGGCACGGCGGCCAAGGACAACCCGGAGGACCTGGCGAAACTCCGCAGATATCTGGAGCGGAAGCGGCACGGAGACCAGTGGAAGGCCTTGCACGAGGCCCGTCACCTGCTGCCGGGCTGACGATGGCCGTCACGTTCCTCGGCGTGCGGCACCACAGCCCCGCCTGCGCCCGGCTGGTCGCCGACACCATCCGTTCCCTGCGGCCCGCGTACGTGCTGGTCGAGGGCCCGGCGGACATGAACCACCGGATGGACGAGCTCCTGCTGGGGCATGAGCTGCCGATCGCGGTCTACACCGGCTACCGGGATCCGCAACGGCGGCACGGCTCATGGACGCCGCTGTGCGACTACTCCCCGGAATGGACCGCGCTGGCCGCGGGCCGCGACGCCGGCGCCGAGCTGCGTTTCATCGACCTGCCGGCCTGGCATCCGGCGCTGGCGGAGGTCCGCAACCGGTACGCCGACGCGGAGGCCCGCTACGGCGAGGTGACCGGCCGGCTGTGCCGCGCCTTCGCCGTGGACAACGTGGACGCGTTGTGGGACCACCTGTTCGAGATCCAGCCGGCCGACGGGCTCGCCGAACGGCTGGCCGCCTACTTCGACCTCGTGCGCGGCGACACCCCGGCCGGTTCGGACGACATGGCCCGCGAGGCGTACATGGCGCGGTGGATCCGGGCCGCCGCCGCCGACGCGGGCGGCAGGCCGGTGGTCGTGGTCACGGGCGGCTTCCACCGCCCCGCGTTGATCCGGCTGGCCGAGCGGGGTGACCGGAACTGGCCGGAGGTGCCCCGGCCGCCCGCGGACGCGGTCGTCGGCAGCTACCTGGTGCCGTACTCGTTCCGGCGGCTGGACGCCTTCGACGGCTACCAGGCGGGCATGCCGTCGCCGGGCTACTACCAGCATCTGTGGGAGTCCGGCCCCGCCGAGGCCGCCCGCAGGCTCACCGAGGCGGTGACGGCCCGGCTGCGCGCCCGGCGCCAGCCGGTGTCCACCGCGGACCTGATCGC
Organism: Sphaerisporangium krabiense; assembly: GCF_014200435.1. NCBI lineage: Bacteria > Bacillati > Actinomycetota > Actinomycetes > Streptosporangiales > Streptosporangiaceae > Sphaerisporangium > Sphaerisporangium krabiense. The sequence goes on from NZ_JACHBR010000001.1 coordinate 250,936, forward strand.
CGCCCGAATCACCGCGGACGGGATCGCGGCGATGCGCGGCCACCCGCGTCCGGCCCGGGTCGACGTGCTGGACGGCCTGGCCGGCGCGCTGGTCAACGAGGCGATCGAGACCCCGCTGCCCTGGGCGACCCGCGGCCCGCTGCGCGCCGGCGCTCATCCCGTGATCGTGGAGATGATCGCGGCCCTCAGCGGCGACCGGGTGGGCCGCCTGCATCCCTCGACTCCGTTGCCACCGCTGGCCCACGCGGTTCTCGCGGTACTGGGCGATCCGGGCGAGGAACGGCTCGACCTCGGCGAGGACGCCGGCCGCGAGCGCAGCCGGTTCCTGCACCGGCTGCGGGTGCTGCGAATCCCCGGCGTGGCGCGCACCTCGGGCCCCCGCCTGGGCGGCGGCACGGAGCCGGTCGAACGATGGACGCTGACCGAGTCGGGCGACCGGCTGCCCGCCCTGATCGAGGCCGGCGGGTACGGCGTGGACCCGCAGGAGGCGGCGGCCGCCGTCCTCGCCGAACGGATCCGGGGCGCGGACCTGGATGAGCTGGCCGACGTCCTGTTCGACACGGCGCTGTGCGGCATCGGCGAGCTGACCGGGCAGGTGCTGGACGACCTGGCGCGGGCCGTCGGCGCGGCGGCCGAGTTGGGGTCGCTGGGCCGCACCCTCACCGTCGCCCTGGCGATGTGGCGCCACGACGAGCTGTTCGGCACCAGCGGCGCCACCACCTTGGCCACGGTGGTCGAGGCCGCCACTCACCGGGCGCTGTGGCTGGCGGAAGGCGTGCGCGGCGGCCCCGCACCGGCCGACCTCCAGCGCGTCGACGCCATGACCGCCGTCCGCGACGCCCTCAGACACGCCGGCCCGTCCCTCGGGCTGGACACGCACGCGGCGCTGGGCGTCGCGGACCGGCTCGCCGCCTGCCAGGAGGCGCCACCCGACCTGCGCGGCGCCTCGATGGGTCTGGCCTGGTCACTGCGCGGCACGGCCGCCGCGGACCCCGCCCGGGCGTTGCGCGGCGCGTTCGTCCCCGCGTCGGCCGGGGATTGGCTGGCCGGACTGTTCGCGCTGGCCAGGGAGGAGGTGCTGCACACCCCCGGCATGCTGGAGTCGCTCGACGAGCTGGTCGGAGAAATGACCGACCACGACTTCCTGGTGGCCCTGCCCGCGCTGCGCCAGGCCTTCGGCTTCTTCCCGCCTCGCGAACGCCACCTCATCGCCACTCGCCTGGTCGAGCGGCGGGCCGGCGGAGGATCCGGATGGGACCTGATGCGGCTGGACGCGGCACCGGAACTGGTGGCCGCCGGAAGGGCACTGGACGAGCGCGTCGAGGCGGCGCTGCGCCGGGAGGGACTGATCGCGTCATGACCGACCCCACGCTCGAACGGTGGCGCCTGCTGCTCGGCGAAGCGGGCGGCGCGTGCCTCGGCGGGCAACGGCTCCACGCGCAGGCCGCGGGCCGTGACGCGGCCATGGACTGGCTCTACGGCCGCGACGAGGATCTGCGCCGGCGCGGTGTACGGCAAGGCGGGACGGGCGAATCGATTCTGACCACCTTCGACTGGCTCGACGACATCACCCGGCTCTTCCCCAAGGAGACCGTCGAACGACTGCAACGCGACGCGGTCGAGCGTTACGAGATCCATGACGTGGTGACCGACCCGGCCGTGCTGGCGCGCATCGAACCCAACCCCGTGCTGCTCAAGGCGGTGCTACGGACCAAGCACCTGATGAACCCGCAGGTGCTGGGGCTGGCCAGACGGATCGTGGAGCAGGTCGTCCGGCAACTGATGGACGAGCTCGCCACCGAGGTCCGCAGCGCGTTCTCCGGCACCAAGGTGCGACGGCCCGGCCGGATGCGGTCCGCCCGCGACTTCGACATGGTCAGAACCCTGCGCGCCAACCTCGGCCGTTACCAGCCCGAGACCGGCAAGGTCGTGATCGAGACCCCGTTCTTCTTCTCCCGCACCCGCCGCCACCTCGAGCAGTGGCAGGTGATCCTGCTCGTCGACCAGTCCGGGTCGATGGCCGACTCGGTGATCCACTCGGCGGTCACCGCGGCCTGCCTGTGGGGGTTGCCCGGGGTGCGCACCCACCTGGTCGCCTTCGACACCGACGTGGTCGACCTGACCGCCGACGTCGACGATCCGGTGGAGTTGCTGATGAAGGTCCAGCTCGGCGGCGGCACCGACATCGCCCGCGCGGCGGCGTACGGCGCGGGCCTGGTGGATCAGCCGCGCCGGGCGATCGTCGTGCTGATCTCCGACTTCTACGAGGGCGGTGATCCGCACCGGTTGGTGCGCGTCGTGCGCGACCTGGTGGCGCAGGGCGGCAAGGTGCTGGGCCTGGCCGCCCTCGACGAGCAGGCCAACCCCGACTACGACCGGGGGCTGGCGCAGCGCCTGGCCGACGCCGGAGCCCACGTGGGGGCGATGACACCGGGCGAACTGGCGTCCTTCGTGGCGGAGCACGTGGGCCGATGAGGACGGATCTGCTCGGGCTCACGGCGGACTCCCTCGCCGCGCTGACCAATCGCGGTCTGGTCAAACGTGCCGGCAAGGAGCCGGCACCGGAGCTCAGGACCGACCCCGACGGCACCGTGCACGGCGGCTTCCCCGACGGCCTGACCGCGACCCTGCCTCCCGGCGGCCTCGACCTGGCCCGCTGCACCTGCGCCGCCACCGGCGTCTGCCGGCACGTCATCGGCGTGATCCTCGCCTACCAACGCCGGCCCGCCGAGGCGGCCCCGCGACCTCTGCCCTGGTCACCGGGAGAGGTGACCGACGAGGAGCTCACCGCCAAGATCGGCGCCCGGTCGATGGCCGCCGCCCGCCGTGCGGAGCGCAGCGGATTCACCGCGCGGGTCCGCCGCGCGACCTCCGGCGATCCGGTACCGCAGGTCGAGCTGACCACCACGACCGTGCGCTTCCTGGTGCCCGGCGACCTCGCGTTCGTCCACACCGGCACCGTCGCCGGTGGTCGCGACGAGGTCATCGCCCTCGCGGTGTGGGCGTTCCGGGTCGCCGACGCCCTGCATCCCGGCGTCCCCGAGGTGCGGGTCGACGTCGGCGGCGAGGTCGAGGCCGGCACCGGATCCGGGTTGGAGCGGGCCCTGGGCCTGGCCGGCACGGTCCTGCGCGAGGGCGCGGCGCATCTCGGCCCGGGCCTCGAGGCCACCGTCGCCGACGTACAGCACCACCTCGACACCGCCGGACTGCGCTGGCCACTGCTGGCCGTCGGCGACCTCGCCGGGCAACTGGCCTCCTATCGCGACCGTAGCTCCCACTACCGTCCCGAGCTCCTCGCGAGCCACATCGCCGAACTGCACGCCCGGCACCGGGCGGTGACGCGGCCGGACGCCACCCTGCGCGGCAGCGTGCTCGGCACCGGCGAGGCCGCCGAGACCCCATTGGGCCGCACCCGGTTGGAAAGCCTCGGCTGCCGGATCCTCGGCCGCGGCGACCAGCGGATCGCCGAGGTCTACCTGGCCCACAGCGACAGCGCCATGGTGCTGGTCCTCCGCCACCAGTGGGACGGGCACGATGACACGGCGCCGGCCAGGCGGCGGATCGCCACGTCCACGCTCGCCGCTCTGGCCACCGGCGACCTGGTCACCGAGTCCGCCATCCGCAGCGCCAGCCGTACCGTGCGGCTGGCCGGCGGGCGGATCTCGAAATCGACGGTCAGCCCGTCACGGGGCGGCTGGGGTGAACTGCCGCCGTCTCTGGTGGTGACCGACTTCGCGGCGCTCAGCCGTGAGCTCGACGCTCTCCCCCTCCGTCCCCTCCGCCCGCGGGTGGAAGCGGAACTGGTCCGGGCCGTCGCCGTCACACGCGTGGAGACCATCACCTACACGCCCGGAGACCAGCGTCTCGACGCCGTCATCGCCGACCAGGCGGGCAACACCGCCACCGTCAGGGCCACCCACACCGGCGCCGCCCCCGGCCGCCTCGACTCGCTGGCCGCCGTACTCGCCGGCGAGGAGGGCGAACCGCGTTTCGTCAGTGGCGTGGTCGGACGAACCGCAGGCGGCGTCGTCATCGAACCGATCGGCCTGGCGGCCGGCGGCCGCGTCATCGTCCCCGACCTCCAGCCCGCCGGTGTGAGCATCAAGCTCGCGGTCGCCGGCGAGGAGCGGCACGACCCCCTCACCACCGCTCTACTCGAGACCCGAAACCTGCTCGCCGAAGCGGCCCACCATGGCCTGTCACACCTGCCGCCGACCTACGACGACCGACTCACCACCGCAGCCCAACGCTTGACCACAATCGGCCTGCACCGCACCGCCCAAGCCCTCACGACCTTCGCGACGACAAGAACCCACGACTCCGCCGAGACCGCCGAGCATGCCTGGATCGACGCTTACCTACGCCTGGACACCGCCCTGGACCTGACCTGACCGCCACGCGGACGCGATGTTCCTTCCCCCGTGTTCATTCACTGCGACATAGGGTTGCGCAGCGAGTCACCGACAGCCGCAAGACAGGACGCCCATCCGACAACCTGCGCGAAGACATGTCGCCGCCTCCTGGTCAGCGAAGACCGGTGATCCTGAAAGCGGAAGACACTGCGGCCGGCCGACGAGCTTGCCGGTCGCCGCTCGGCGGCAGACGAGTCAGTCGTCGAACTCGAAACCATCCGCCTCCGCGGCCACGACGAGCCGCCGCATACGGTCGGCATCCGTCGCGACGACCGCCATCCGGGCACCCAGCTCCTCCAGCGCGCCACGGTCCCTTCCGTACGCGCAGAACATGCCGCCTTCGGGATCATAGGAGAACCGCCCTTCCAGAGCGGCGGCCTCGGTGTCGACGAGTACCCGCGCGACACCTTCCCAGAAATACCCGTTCGGTTCGTGACCAAGCTCCTCGACCACGTCGTCCACCTGCGTGGTCCCCGCGTCCAACAACAGCGAGTACTTCCCCGGAGTCGACTCGACCAGCCTCAATGGATGCACCGGCGCATGCTGCCACTTCCGCAACGAAGCCGCAAGGCGGCTTCGTTGCCCACTTAATCTTCTGCCGCTCAACGCCGTGGTCGTGACCACGGTGGATCGGTGCGGCGCAAAACCGCTCGTCGAGCCAGCGCGTCGCTCCTAGCATGATTTCCCGAACGAGACACGAAACGGGGTGAGAATGCGCCTATCGGAGCAGACATGGTCGACGTTGATCAGCAACGTACGCCTTGGTCGCGACGAGTACCGAGTGGTCCGGCCGGCCCGAGCCGTGAAACACGCGATGCTGTACGAAGGCCGACTCGGCGCGCAACTCAGCCTGGACAAGCCCGCGGCCGTGGTGCTCGCGATGGCCTGGGGACTGGCCGCCCGCTCCCCACACAGCCTCATCTACCTGCCGCTCCGCACGGCTCGCCCGGTCGACTTGGCCGACAACGAACGGCTGCTCGATCTTTCTGATCGGCAGCCGCGAGGCGTTCGAACTGGAGGCGGATCCGGTACGCGCCCTGGCCGAGGACTGCCCTGCCCACCTCGCGACAACCCCCGGCACCCACTGCTGCGCTGAAATCAGCATGGGCGGCCCGAGACCGCGGCACCGCCGCCGTCCATGGGCGGAACTCCACATCGAGCACCGCCGGCGCCACCGCTGATCGCCCGCGTACCCGGCCGTTCCTGGACACGCCCGGGGCCGCCGACAGTGTCGCGGCCGGTTCGACCCCAGCGCGGCCAGCGCTCACAAAGCAAATCGCCGACCCGCTGATAGCGGATCGGCGCCGAAAGGTGTTCCCTTTCGCTGTGTGCCCCCTGCAGGATTCGAACCTGCGCACCCGGCTCCGGAGGCCGGTGCTCTATCCCCTGAGCTAAGGGGGCTCGACGAGTGATAAGGCTACCAGCATCTGGATGTTGTCCGTCACCTGGAATGGGGATCTTGATCAGGAGGTGCCTGGGGCCGGGGCGGTGGGGCGCCGCATCGCCCCGGCCCCAGGAGGGGGTGGGGGTGCTATGGCGTTGGGCGGGTGGCGCCTCGGTAGTGGGAGCGGTAGTAGGGGGAGTGGAGGAAGTCGACTTTGCGGACGACGTCGCCGGTTCTGGGGGCGTGGATCATGACGCCGTTCTTGAGGTAGACGCCGACGTGGGTGGGGGCGCCGGTGGCTTCGCCGAAGAAGACGAGGTCGCCTGGGCGGAGTCGGGAGATGGGGATCTTGGCGCCTTGGGTGAACTGGCTGCCGGTGTAGTGCGGGAGGGAGACTCCCGCGCGGGACCAGACGTAGAGGGCCAGGCCGGAGCAGTCGAAGCCGCCGCGAGTCGGCCCCGCCGCCGATCCCCCTCCCCAGACATACGGTCTCCCGAGTTGCCGAAGCGCCGCTGACGCCGCCACCACCCCGGCCGCCCGCTGAGAGGAGACAGCCGGCCTATTGCCGCGGTGACCGGTGCCGGATATCTCATGGGCGCTTCGCCAGGAGGTACGACCGGGTCTCTTGGCAACGACCACGTGAGCACGGTCGTTGCGGCCAACCATGTGAGGGCCGGAGTGGACCGGGACGGGTTGCGAGCGCGGCTCGGGCCTGGCCGGGGACGGTTCGGGACCGGTTACGGACGGCTCGGGCCTGGCCAGGGCAGGTTCGGGTCCGGTTGGGGACGGCTTGGGCCTGAGCAGGTGCGGGCGGGTCCTGGGGGTGGCTGCGTCTGGGGCGGGGTCGTGTGGGAGGGCGTGAGGGGCGTGGGCGCCGTTGGGGTGCTTTTCGGGTGCGGCGGTGTCCCGCGTGGGGCTGGGTGAATTGGTAGGTGCGGCTTGAGGAGCCTCGGAAGGCGGGGAGAGGAGGCTCGCGAGGTGTTTTAAGAGGGGGGCGGATGTGAGGGCGAGCTTGGCGGTGGGGGGAGCGCTGAGGCTTGTCTTGGTGTTGTCGCTGTTTTGAGGGGTCGGGTCGGGGGTCGGGAGTTCGGGGAGTGGGCGGTGGGAGGTCCAGATGACCCCGGCTGGGAGGGCGGACTCGGTGACGTGGCGGCTGGATGTCGTGCCGTTGAGGGTCAGGAGGGGTGAGAGGTCGTCTTCAGAGGCGGGCGCCTGATCCTGTTGCGGGAGGGCTGGGCGGCGGGTGCGGGTGGGGGCTGCGGTGAGGAGAGGGATCTGGTGGGTGTGGCGGGGGGTGGCGCAGAGGCGGGGTGAGAGGCGGAGTCGTTGGAGGGTGGTGGAGAGGCGCGGAAGCTCGGGGAGGGGGAGGCCGGTGGGCCAGCGGATCTGGACACAGCGGCCGAGTTGGAGGCGCGGGAGGCCGTCGCCGGCGCTCGCCGACAGGGCGGCTCCCGTGACTAGGGCGGTGGTCACGAGCATCGTGATCATGAGTGTCCTCCTGGCTGGATGAGGCGTCGGAGCTCAGGATCACGCCGTGGGCGGTGCGGTTGAGGAACCGAAAGTGGTTCTGTGGATTAGCCGGTCGGACGGATACTCGGGTTGAGGGGCGAACCGTCGTCTGAGCTGGGGCGATGATGAGTCTGCGTGTTGGCCCGCCGGGGAGCTGTGGACAACCGCCCGGCTCCGCGCCGTCCTCACTTCAGGACGTCACGCTTACTACCAGCGGAGACTCGGGATCCCACGACAGACGTGACCACGACGCCCCCGAGGACGCAATCTCGTGGACGCAACCCCGTGGAGTCGCCTGCGTGTACCTGTGATGTACCTGGAGGGCCCGGCGGATGCGGCACACCGGTGTGGTCGTGAGGTGAGAGCGACCGGGGAAGGGAGAAAGGGGACCTTATGGCGAACGCGATTGAGGGAAAGTTCGGGGAAGTGCTCGCGGGCGGCGCTGTGAAGGGTTAGCCTCGCGGCCGTGGATGAGCTTCTGGGGCGCGTGCTGATCGTGGACGACGACGAGGTGATTCGGGAGCTCATCGCCGTGAACCTCAATCTGGAAGGCTTCCAGGTCGAGACGGCCACCGACGGGCAGGACTGCCTCGACCGGGTTCTCGCGGTCCAGCCGGATGTGATCACGCTGGACGTGATGATGCCGCGCCTCGACGGCTGGATGACGGCCACCCAGCTGCGCGCCGACGAGCGCACCAGCCACATCAAGATCATGATGATCACGGCCCGCGCCCAGGAGGACGACAAGAAGAGGGGCCTCGCCATCGGCGTCGACGCCTACCTCACCAAACCGTTCGACCCCGCGGAACTCATCGAGATCGTGAGAGACCTGGCGCTGTCCGCCCGCACCGGTGGCTCGTAAGTACCACGGGCCGCACCGCCAGGAGCCGGTAGGCGAGCTGGCCGCACGGCGAGGGCACCTGCACGTCCCCACCTCCATCCGCCACGGTATGGGGAATTTGCACTTTATATCCCCTGTCGCCGCGCCGGGGATACTCCGAGCCGGATGGGACAGGGAGGTCGCGGCGCCGGGCAGGTCGGGCAGGTCGGGCAGGTCGGGCAGGTATGACGTGAGAAGTGTGCGGCAGGGGTAGCGCGTGAGCATGGGCCCGAGTTCACGTACCGATCAGGCAGGTGGGTGAGGTCGGCGAGGCGATGGATGCGCTGGCTGCGCCTGACCTGTGATCTGGCGGCGTCGGGCGGGTGGAGTCCACCCTGCGGCATGTGCTGTCCGCCTCGATGTCGCCCTTGAGCAGCTCCAGCACCTCGTACCGGCCGGTCGCGGGGGAATCACTTCCGCGGAGTCCTGGTGGCTCGGTTCCCCGGCCGGCCCACGCTGTGCGTCGGCCGTGTGACGAGTCGGTGAAGGGTGGCGCTTGCGGGGGCGCGCTTCTGAGCATGGGGTGGCAGGGGCGGTGGTCGGTGGTCCGGCCGGGAGGCGCCGTCGATGATCGGGTGGGTCGCCTATGTGGTCAGGCCCTCCTGGTGGGCGTAGGCGGCGGCTTGGGTGCGGGAGGAGACGCCTAGTTTGGCGAGGATGTTCGAGACGTGGACGCTGGCGGTTTTCTGGGCGATGAAGAGGCGTTCGGCGATCTCGCGGTTGGACAAGCCGGTGGCGACCAAGGCGAGGACCTCGTGCTCGCGGGCGGTCAGCGTGCTCACGGGGCCGGCGGAGGGAGGCGGCGGAGCGGAGGCGGCGTCCGGCGCTGATACGAGGTCGCCGGAGGGCGGGGACGGCATGGGGAAGCGGGCTCGGCGGGCGAGTTCGGTGAGGGCGTGGGTGAGCGGCACGGCGCCGAGTGAGGTGGCGGTGGTCAGGGCCTGCCGCCATTCGGTGAGCGCCGCTTCGCGGTCGCCGGTGGCCAGCAGGGCCTCGGCGAGCCGCCAGCGTGAGCGGGCCTGCTCGTAGACGGCACCGTAGTCGAACGCCTCGACCACGGCCCGCCACAGGGCGGGGTCGGCGACGCCCTGGGCACGTCGCCACTCGGCCTCGGCGCGGGCCAGCCATGCCTGTCCTTCGACGCCGATGGGGCCGCGGGCGCCGGAGCCGGGGCCGAGGGTGGCCGCGGCGCGAGCGCGTCGTAGCAGGTCGTCGGCTTCGGGGCCGCTCTCGCCGAGATCCGCCAGGGCCCACAGCCCGGTGGCGCAGATCCGGATGAGAACGGGGTCGAAGGGCTCCAGGATCTGGACGATCACCCGGATGTGGTCGATCGCGGCCCGGGGGTCGCCGTTCCAGAGGGAGCGCTCGGCCACGAGCGCCCTGACGATCTGGGTGACGAGCTCGTCGTCCCAGAACGGCTTCAGCCAGGCGAGGCGCTCCTCGACGATCGGGTCGCCGCGTGCCACCTCGATGAACAGGGCGTACCCCGACAGCCACGCCTCGGGCAGCCTGCCGACCCGTACGGCGAAACCGGCCGCGACGGCGGCGGCCTGCTTCCAGTCGCCGCCGGTGTAGTCGATGAGCAGGCGCAGGAAGCTGAGATCGGTGCCGTACGCGCTCCAGGTCAAACCGGTCTCGCGGGCGAGCTTCAGGCCACGGTCGGCGGTGACCTCGGCGGCGGCGAGGCTGCCGCGCTCGTACTGCACCCGGGCGTGGTGGTAGATGGCGCGCAGGTCGATGGACAGGTCGCCGGAGCGGATGGCGCTCGCCTCGGCGAGGAGCCGCTCGGCGCGCTCGGTGTCGCCGTCGATGTCGGCGACCGTGGCGAGGGAGATGAGCGCGCTGGACTCGGCGTCGTGGACCCCCGCCGCGCGCGCCACCCGCAGGGCACGCCCGCAGAGCTCTTCGACCTCGTCGTGCCGCGTGGACCACAGCAGGGTGCGCGCGTAGGTGGCCAGCGCCCTGGCGTGTACGCGAGGGTCGCCCCCGGGGGAGGCGGACGGGGCGGCGCCCGCGGGCACGGCCGAGCACGCGGACGGGGCGGCGGCCGCGGGCACGGCCGAGCATTCGGAGGTGGCGAGGGATACGGCGGACTTGGCGGCGGCTATGGCGGCGGCGGGCTCGTCGGCGTCGGTGAGGTAGTAGGCCAGGCGTTCCCACAGCTCGGCGGCCGGGGTCTCGGTCGCGATCAGCTCGCGCATCTGGTTGACGGCACGGTGCGGGTCGCCGCTTTCCTGGGCCGCGGCGGCGGACAGCAGCCCCAGCCGGACGCGGGAGATGCCGGCGACGCGCTCGGCGTCGGGGACGCGGTGCCACAGGGCGAGCGCCTGGTCGTAGTGGCTGTGGGCCTCGGCGGGGGCGCCCAGGCTCTCGGCGCGCCGGCCGGCCTCGACGGAGGTGGCGAGGGCGCCGGGCAGGTCGTGGCCCGCCAGGTAGTGGTAGGCGAGCTCGGCCGGCGAGCCGTCCAGCAGGCGGGTGAACTCGCCGTGCAGCCGGGTGCGCTCGCCGGGGAGCAGGTCGGTGTAGACGGCCTCCTGGAGGAGGGCGTGCCGGAAGGCGTAGCCGTCGCCGTCGGGCAGAAGCAGCCCGCGCGAGACGATCTCGCGCATCGCCTCTTCGAGCCCGGGCTCGTCGAGGCCGGACACCTTCTGGAGAAGGGCGTGGTCGACGCGGCGGCCCGCGACGGCGGCGGCGCGCAGCACCCGCTGCGCGGGGTCCGACAGCTTTTCGACGCGGGCGAGCAGCAGGGCGGCCAGGCCGTACGGCAGCCCCTCCGCGGCGAGCAGTTCCTCGGCGTAGAACGGGTTGCCCTCGGCGCGGTCGATGATGGCGCCGATGACCTTGGCGTCGGCGCCGCCGAGGGCCACGAGGTGGTCGGACATCTCGTCGGTGCCGAGCGGGCCGAGCTTCAGGGCGGTGACCGAGGGAAGCCGTTGCAGCTCGGCGAGCAGGGGCCTGAGCGGATGGCGCCGGTGCAGATCGTCCGTGCGGTAGGTGCCGATGAGGCAGACGCGCTCGCGCTGGATCATGCGGCTGAGGAAGACCAGCAGGTCACGGGTGGATCTGTCCGCCCAGTGCAGGTCTTCGAGCACGAACAGGACGGGCCTGCTCTCGGAGACCTCGGCGAGGAAGGCCAGGGCGGAGCCGAAGAGCTGCTGCTGGGCCAGGCCGGAGCCGGCTTCGGCCCCGGGGTCGGACGGGCCGCCGGGCACGAGCCTGCGCAGCATGGGCCGGCTCTCGATCGCCTGGACGAGGCCGGCGTCGTCGCGCGCGCCGCGCAGCGCGTCGGCGAGGGGCAGGTACGGCAGCGCGTCGCCGAGCTCCACGCACTGGCCGACCAGGACGGCGAAGCCGCGCGCACGGGCGTGGCCGATGATTTCGGTCACGAGGCGGGTCTTGCCGATGCCGGCGTCACCGCCGATCACGGCGACGCCGGACTGCCCTTGGGAGGCGGATTCGAGGACGCCGGACAGACGGTCGAGCTCTCGCGCCCGTCCGATCAGGGGACTCCGCGTCTCGCGCCATGCCACACCCGTGAGTATTACACGCCCCTCCGACACTCCCGGATGGGTGCGAACGCCCTGCACCCGGCGGGGGAGGAAACGACATTGGATCCATAAACAGGGCCGAAATGGCTCTCTTCATCAGGCACGCGCGAGCCTAGGGTCGAAGGCATGATCGCCCCCTCGACCCTGGTCGTCTTCTCCCTGGCCGCGCTCGCGCTCGTGGCCGTCCCCGGCCCGAACGCGCTCTACATCACCGCCCGGGGCATCGCCCAGGGGCGGGCGGCGGCCATCGCCTCGGCCGTCGGCGTCGAGACCGGCACGCTGGTGCACATCGCCGCCGCCTCGGCGGGCCTGTCCTACCTGATCGCGCGGTCGGCCGCCGCCTTCACCGCCGTGAAATGGGCCGGGGTCGCCTACCTCGTCTACCTCGGCGTCCGCACGCTGGCCGACCGGGGACACCAGGCCGGGCAGGCGACCACGCGCCAGCCGCTCCCCCGCGTGTTCCTGGAGGGCGTCGTCGTCAACGTGCTGAACCCCAAGGTGATCCTCTTCTTCCTCGCCTTCCTGCCGCAGTTCGTCGACCCCGCCGCCGGCTCGCCCGCCGTGCAGATCATCGTGCTGGGCCTGACCCTGCTGACGTTCGGCATCGTCACCGACCTGGTGTACGCCATGGGCGCGAGCATGCTGAGCCAGGTCATGCGCCGCCGCAGCGGCCTGCTCCGGTACGTCAGCGGGTTCGTGTACCTCGGCCTCGGCGTCGCCACCGCCCTGACCGGCGGCGCCCGCTCCCGCTAAGGGTTACGGGCGGAGCGCCAGGGCGGCGGGGATGCGGGTGAGGACGTTGTAGGGGACGAGGCCGTAGGCGTGGAAGTCGACGGCGTCGCCGCCGGCGGCGCGGACGGCGCGGACCTTGGCGGCGAGGCGGTCCTCGGAGTCGGTGTCGGGACGGCCGGGGCGCAGCACCACCCGCAGCTCGCGGTCGTTGCCCACCGAGCGGCGGTAGGCGCCGACGTCGTCGGCCACCCGGGCGGCGTCCCTGGCGTAGGCGAGCACGCCGAAGGAGGGCACCAGGTCGCCGAGCGCGACCAGGTCCACGCCGAACTGCCAGGCGTCGTGCGCCGCGAGCCCCGCCGGGGGCAGGCCGTCGGCGTACCCCTTGGCGTATCCGGTGCCGTCCACGAAGGTGAGCCGGGACCCCTCGGCCGCCACGGCCGAGGAGACCTCGCTGACCAGGGACGTCACGGTCTCGGAGCGGGCGCGGGCGTAGGCCACGACCTCCGGTCCCGCGTAGGCGGTGAGCGCCGCCCGCGTCACCTCGCCCTGCGCGGGCGGGTCGCCGTCCAGCACGCCGCCGACGATCCTCGCGCACTCCTCCCGCGCGACCTCGGCCTTGACGCCGAGGTCGGTGGCGCGCCGCATGCACCAGCCGCAGAAGCACAGGCCGAGCAGGAACTCGTCCATGGGGCCGAGCGGGACGTACGACCGCTCCAGCCGGTAGCCGTGGGCGAACGTCCCGAAGTGGAGGGACTCGGCGACGACGCTGCCCATCCCCTGGCGCGCCACGGCCCTGGCGAGCGCGACCGCGTACCGGCGCACGTCGGGCTGCGCCGGGCACAGCGCCGCGGGCGAGCCGCGGCCGCCGAAGCAGTCCTGCACGGTGAGGTCGAGGTTGGCCAGGCCGAGCGTGACGTTGTTCAGGAACACCGCCCAGCCGTGCAGGGCCATGCCACGGTCGGCGGCGGCCTCGCGCAGCGCGGCCAGCGGCTCGTCGGCCGCGCCCGCCTGTACGGGCGGCGTCAGGCGAAGGCCGGCGAACAGGTCCTCGGGTGGGGCGAAGTGAACGCCGTCGGAGCGGAGGGTCACCCGCGAGGCGCCGTGGGGGGTGATGTCGCGGGCGGCGTGGGAGGCGACGGCCACGGTGACCTCGCGCACGCCGTACCCGGCGATCCTGTCGAGGACCTCACGGGCGCCTTCGTCCCTGACGTCCTCGACATGGACGTGAACCGAACCCTCCAACGCAGCCGTGCCTTTCAGGGTGCCCGCTGTCTGACTATGTCCCAGGCGACCCTATATCTTCACAGCTGAGCAGAGACCGGTCCAGCAGAGGTCGGGCACGGAGCAATTCGCGGGCCTCGCGACGGGCGAGGTTCCAGCCGTTCCACGGGTCCGCCTTCCCGTACCTGGACGCGGCGGCCATCTCCTCCAGCAGGCAGCTGCGGGCCGGCTCGGGCAGCCCGTCGACGGCGGGCACGGCCTCGGCGCCGAGGTCGCCGAGGTAGTCGACGTCGAGCCGTGCGACGCCCCGCTTGTCGATCTGGCTCTCGGCGACGCGCAGGTCGGGGTTCCAGGCGGCGAAGAGCACCAGCGTCAGGGCGGTGACGAGCACGAGCGTGCGGGGCAGCCAGGACGCGCCGCGCCGCGCCACCCGCAACGCGCCCGCGGCCAGGACCAGCGCGAACACCGCGCCGAGCCACCAGATCGCCGCGACCACCGAGGCACGCAGCCGCGACAGCCCGTAGGCGTCGATGTACAGATCCAGGCGGTGCAGGGCGGAGGCGAGGACGACCATGGTGAGCGCGCACAGCAGGCCGAGCAGCCCGGCCAGGGCCCAGCGCGCGCGCCCCTCGGGGGCCAGCAGCCCGGCCGCGACCGCGACGATGGCGAGCACGAAGACGCTCACCGCGACGAGCTCGAAGAAGCCGGACCGCGCGTACTCGGCGTAGGTCAGCCCGGCCGTCTCGACGACCTTGCGGTTGCCGCCGAACAGCGTCGTGATCTGCACGGTCACGAACGCGAGGAACAACAGGTTCACCGCCACCAGCGGGGTCGCCCACAGCGTGGGGTTCACCCGCCTGCGCCGGGCCTGGATCCGCGGCTCCGCCACCGGGCGCAGCGCGACGAGCGTGGCCCCGGCGACGAGCGCGGCGAACAGGACGAACACCAGCAGCCGGAACGGCAGCGTGGCGGCCCAGTCGGGGGCGGTGAACAGGCGTGCCGCGAACGAGGAGAAGACCGCGTCCGCGGAGGCGAACAGCAGCCCGAACACCAGCATCAGCACCAGCGACAGGGCGAGCCCCGCGGCCACCGGTCCGAGGCGGCGGCGGTCGATCGTCCTGAACGGCTTGGCCAGGAACCACGGGACCGGCGGGAGCGCGAGCAGGACCGACATCCCTCCCCTGACGACCCCGAGCCAGCGCCGCCCGCCGCCGGAGACGGCCAGCGCCGCCATGGCGAAGCCGGCGAGGATCATGGGGCCGACCAGCCAGTCGCCGTCCCGGAACAACGCCACCCCCACCAGCGCGTACGCCAGCAGGCCGAACGCCGCCGTCCACGGGGTGACGCGCCGGCGTGCCCACGGCAGGACGGCCGCGCCGACGGCGATCGCCACCAGCACGAACCCGAGGCCGGGCCTGCTCTCGGGCAGCGCGATGGCGGCGAAGAGGCCGACGACCGCCGCGAGCGCGGGGAGGAACCTGGGCGTGTCCGGCAGGGTCGGGCGCGGGAGCAGCGGCGGCGGCACGTACACCTCGCCAGGCCGCGCGCGGCCGTGGTGCGGCGGCGCGGTGGCCTCCGACGATCGGGCACTGCGGTAACTCAGTGACGCGCCCAGCACCGTGCCTCCCGCGGAGAAGAGCAGCGTCGCGACGACCCCGTAGCCGCCGCCGAAGAAGTAGACGAGGAAGAACGCCAGCGAGACGCCGACGACGAACCCCCACACCAGGCCCAGCAGGCCACCGGCGAAGCTCTTCCCCCATCGCGTGGCGGCCTGGGGGGTGCGCTCGGACGGGCCGTAGGGCCCCCGCAGCACGGGGTACGGCGAGGGCGCGGCGCCCTGCGGAGGTGGCGGCACGGCGTGCCCTCCCTGGCCCGGGT
This sequence comes from Sphaerisporangium krabiense, assembly GCF_014200435.1. Taxonomy (NCBI): domain Bacteria; kingdom Bacillati; phylum Actinomycetota; class Actinomycetes; order Streptosporangiales; family Streptosporangiaceae; genus Sphaerisporangium; species Sphaerisporangium krabiense. Next base: position 266,500 of record NZ_JACHBR010000001.1, read on the forward strand.
ACCGCCACGGCCCCGCGCCCGGAATCGCGGCGCCGCCGGAGGCGGCTCCCGGGCCGGTCGCGGCGGGGGTGTCGCCCTCCCGGACGTCCGGCGTGCCGGCCCGCCCGGCCGCCGGGACCGCCGGCTTCTGGACGGGAAGGGCTTCCGGTTTCCGGACGGCCGGGGCTTCCGGCTCGTGCGCGGCTGTGGCGGCGGGAACGTCAGGGGCGCCCGAGGCGACGGCAGCGGTGGCGGGACCGTCAGGGACGGCGGCACGGGTGGCGGGAGCGGCAGGGCCGGCCGCCTCGGCCGGGGAGAGGGGGGCGACGAGGACGTCCGACGTGGTGGCGGCCGCCGTTTCCGCCCCGGCGCGCGGCTCGCCGTGGCCGGGCCGCGGCTCGCCGTGGCCGGGCTTCTCGCCGGATGGGGGCGCGGGGGCGAGGGCTGGCGGGGGGTCGGCGGGGGCCGGCATGGCGGAGGTCCTTTCCGGGAGGTCGACCACCATGTGGCAGCCGGTCGGCGTGTCGGCGACCTTGATCGAGCCGCCGTGCAGTTCGACGATCTCTTTCACGATGGCCAGCCCCAGCCCGGCTCCGCCCGCGTCGGCCGCGCGGGCCGCGTCCAGGCGGGAGAAGCGCTCGAAGACGCGGGGCCGCTCCGGCTCGGGGATGCCGGGCCCTTCGTCGGCCACGCGGAGCCGCACCCCCGTGCCCTCGGCGCGTGCCCGCACCCGCACCCGGCCGCCCGGCGGGCTGTGCCGGACGCCGTTGTCGAGCAGGTTGGCGAGCACCTGGGCGAGCAGCGCCGGGTCGGCGTGGACGCCGAGCCCCGCGGGAACGTCGCAGGTCAGCACCACGTCGTCCCGCTTCAGGCTGGCCTCGCGGACCGCCTGGCCGCAGAGCCCGGCGAGGTCGAGGGGCTCGCGTTCGATGGACCGGGACCCGGAGTCCAGGCGGGACAGGTCGAGGAGCTGGGCGACGAGCCGGCCGAGCCGCTGGGTCTGGGCGAGCGCGGTGCTCAGCGTCGCCGGGTCGGGCGCTGACACGCCGTCCACGACGTTCTCCAGCACGGCCTGCAGGCCGGCGATGGGCGTGCGCAGCTCGTGGCTCACGTTGGCCACGAGCTCGCGCCGCTGCCGGTCCACCTCGCCGAGGTCGGCGGCCATGGCGTTGAAGGCGCGGGCCAGCTCGCCGACCTCGTCGCGGGAGGTGGCGCTGACGCGCATGCCGTAGCGGCCCTTGGCGATGGTCTGGGCGGCGGCGGCCATCTCGCGCAGCGGCAGCGTCATGCCGCGGCCGAGGAGCTGGACCATGCCGACGCTGAGCAGCGCGGCCAGGCCCATGCGCGTGACGGCGTCCACGCCGAGCGCGCGGCCGTACTCGTTGATGGTGAACGCGGTGGCGACCGCGAGCAGGATGACGAGCCCGAGCTTGATCTTGATGCGGCCGAGGAAGTCGAGGGGCCTCATGGCCGCACCAGGGCGTATCCGACGCCGTGCACGGTACGGACGACGCCCGCGCCGAGCTTGCGGCGCAGCGCGCGCACGTGGCTGTCGACGGTGCGGGTCGCGGCGGCCTCGGAGAAGCCCCATATGTCGGAGAGCAGCCGATCGCGCTCGAAGACGTGCCCGGGGCGTTCGGCGAGCCGCCGCAGGAGGTCGAACTCGGTGCGGGTGAGCTGGGCCTCGGCGCCGCGGACGAACACCCGGCGCTCGGCGGTGTTGATCTCGACGTCGCCCACCCGGATCACCGTGTCCTCGTGGACGAGCTGGGCGGCGCGCTCGACGCGGCGCAGCAGCGCGTGGATCCTGGCCACCAGCTCGCGCATGCTGAACGGCTTGGTCAGGTAGTCGTCGGCGCCGACGCCGAGCCCGACGAGCACGTCGGTCTCCTCGGCGAGCGCGGTGAGCATCAGCACCGGGACCGGGCGGGCGGCCTGCATGCGGCGGCAGACCTCCAGGCCGTCCAGTCCCGGCAGCAGCCGGTCGAGGATCACCAGGTCCGGCTCGGCCTTGGCGTACGCCGCCAGCGCCTCCTCGCCGTCCCCGGCGACGCGGACGTCGAAGCCCTCGGCGCCGAGCCGGTCGCGCACGGCCAGCGCGATGGTGGTGTCGTCCTCGACCACGAGGATGCGTCGCTGGTCAGTCACGTCGAGAAGCCTAGGACGGCCCCGTGCAGACAATCCCTGGCGAAATGTGCAGATCTCATGCAGGGCTTGGTTAGCTTGGCCGGTGACCGATTCTCTGGACGCGACCGTGTCGCCCCTGGTTCCGCGGTATCTGCGGCGTCTCCGGCTGGACGACCTCACCGGCCCGCCGAGCCCCGAGTCCCTCGCCCGCCTGCACCGCGCGCACGTCGAACGGGTGCCGTACGAGACGTTCCACATCTGGCTGAGGCATCCGACGACCGTGGACGCCCTGGAGTCCGCCGGCCGCGTGCTGCGCGGCAGGGGCGGCTACTGCTACCACCTCAACGGCGCGCTGGCGCTGCTGCTGGAGGCGCTGGGGTACCAGGTGACCCGGCACATGGCCGGGGTGCAGGGCTCGGCCGCCGACCCGGCGGGCGCCCGGGGCAACCACCTGGCGCTCACGGTGTCCGGCCTGCCGACCGCGGCCAATCCGGGCGGCGGGTGGCTGGTGGACGTGGGGCTCGGGGACGGGCCGCACGAGCCGGTGCCGTTGGTCGAGGGCGTCCACCGGCAGGGCGCGTTCGCGTACGGGCTGCGGCCCTCGGAGGCCGAGCCGGGCGGCTGGCGCCTGGAGCACGACCCCTCGGGCAGCTTCCTCGGCATGGACCTGCGTCCGGGGGCCGTGCCGATGTCGGCGTTCACGGCCAGGCACGAGCAGCTGTCCACCTCGCCGGACTCGTCGTTCATGACGGCGCTGTGCGTGCAGCGGCGCGACGCGGCCGGGGCGGACACCCTGCGCGGCCTGGTGCTGACCAGGACCGGCTCGGGCGCGACGCGCACGACGCTGCCGACTCCGCGCGACTACTTCGAGGCGCTGGCCGACGTCTTCGGCCTCACCCTGGAGGACGTGGACCCGCGGGAGAAGGACGCGCTGTGGGAGCGGCTGACCGAGGCGCACGAGAGCTGGCTCGCCACCAGGGCGTCCTGAGAGGGTTCAGAGCCGGTCGCGCAGCTCCCGCTTGAGGATCTTGCCGACCGCGTTGCGCGGCAGGCCCTCCACGACCTGCAGCCGCTCGGGCAGCTTGTAGGAGGCGAGGCCCTTGTCGCGCAGGAAGGAGACCAGCGCGGGGAGGTCGACGTCGTCCCGGGGCACGACCACCGCGCACACCCTCTCCCCCAGCACCTCGTCCGGGTACCCCACGATGGCGGCCTCCATCACGGCGGGGTGCCCGGCGAGCAGGCCCTCCAGCTCGGCGGCGGAGATGTTCGTGCCGCCCCGGATGATCAGGTCCTTCGTGCGGTCCACGAAGCGCAGGTACCGCCCGCCGGGCCCGGCGATCTCGAAGACGTCCCCGGTGACCAGGTAGCCGTCCTCGTCGAAGGGGTCGGCCGCGGCCGTGCCGGGCAGGTAGCCGGCGAAGACGGTCGGCCCGGACAGGCGCAGCTCGCCCGGCCGCCCCGGCTCGGTGACCTCTTCTCCCGTGGAGGGGTCCACGAGCTTCACGCGGGTGGCGGCGAGCGTGCCCGGCCAGTCGCCGGCGGCGCCGGGCCTGGGGAAGAACCGGGCGCGCTCCTCGGGGTCGGGGATGTGCACCGGGTCCGACAGCAGGGCGATGCCCTCGTTGGAGCCGAAGAAGTTGATGATGGCGATGCCGTGCCGCTCCTGCCAGCCCTTGACCATCCACGGCGGCAGCGGCGCCGAGCCGGAGCCGATGCGCGTCAGCGACGCGATGTCGTAGCGCTCCAGCATCTCGGGCTTCTGCAGCAGCATGGTGAGCAGGGCCGGCGGGGCGAGGGTGTAGGTGACGCGTTCCTCGGAGATCTGGTCGAGGTAGACGAGAAGGTCGAAGGGGTGGTGCTGGACCAGCACGAACCCGGTGCGCAGCCAGGGCAGGAAGACGCCGCCGATGCCGGCCATGTTGACCATGGGGAAGGGGTTGAGCACGACGTCGTCGCCGGTGAGCGCGGGAGCGGCGGTGGTGGTGTTCTCGACGGCGAACCAGTCGTAGTGGCAACGGGGCACCCCCTTCGGGGTGGCCTCGGTGCCGGAGGTCCAGCAGATCGTCACGCAGTCGTTGGGGTCGGTCTCGAGCCCCTTGAGGTGCGCCGCGAGCACGGCCGGGTCGGCGGTCGCCGTCTCCAGGTCCCGCGCCGGGTCGCCCCAGGCCAGGACGACCGGGGGCGCGGGGACCTCCAGCCTGCGGACGATCTCGGCGTTCTCGCGGTCGCCCACCCGGTCGGCGGTGACGAACACCTTGACATCGGCCATGGTGATGACCTGGGTGAGCTCGTACTCGCGGTACTGCACGGGCAGCGGGGTGATCACGGCGCCGATCCTGGCCCCGGCCAGGAAGGTCACGGCCAGCTCCACGCTGTTCGGGAGCTGGACCGCCACCACGTCGCCCGCCGCGGCGCCGGACTCCAGCAGGACCGCGGCGATCCTGTCCACCTCGACGTCGAGCTCGGCCCACGACAGCCGGCGGACCGCGCCGTCCATCAGGCTCGGCTTGTTCGGCGGGTCCACGATCGCGACGGCGCCCGGCCGCGCCGCGACCTTGTCCCGGAACAGCCGGTCGACGGTGTCCCCGGTCCACCAGCCGTCCCTGGTGTACTGCTCGACACGCTCGTGCGGGTGCAGCCCCATCGCGACTCCCATCGCAGGATGGGGGCGACACTATGGAGCCCGGAGCGGGCGGGTCAATGGGTCCGGCGAGATCTTCACCGAGCCGTCTCCGGCGCCGGAATTCAGGCCTGACCGGGGGTGGCGGACAGGTCGAAATGGATCTCGCGCCGGGCCAGCACCTCGTCGCAGTGCCGGCACTGGAGCACCGGGCGCAGCGGCGATCCGCACGGCTTGTGCGTGATGTCCAGGTCGGATCCCTCGGGGCCGGGAAGCTCGCGCTGCGCCCAGTACACGAGGAAGGCGAAGACCTCGAAGAACGCCAGCCCCCTGTCGGTGAGACGGTACTGGCGGCCGGTGGCGGGCTGGAGCACGCCGAGCTCGACGAAGCGCTTGAGCCGGTCGGTGAGCACCGAGGGCGCGATGCCGAGCTCGTTCTGGAAGTCCACGAACCGTCGCACGCCGAGGAAGGCCGCCGCGAGGACGCTGGTGCTCCAGCGGTCGCCGAGGATCTCCAGCGACGAGGGGCAGTAGCCGATGATGTCGGTGCGGAAGTCGCCGCGCGGGGTGGTGCGGCGGTGCTGGCGGGCCAGGCCGACCCGGGAGAAGGTGGCCAGGGGACCGCGCTCGGTGTGGGTGTCGCGGGCGGTCATCGGCTTGTGGCAGGACCCGCAGGCCAGGTACGGGTGCGCGTCGTGGCCGCAGGAGTGGTGGATCAGCGGCAGCAGGTCCTCGCGGCCGGCCCAGTCGCGCTCCCAGCTGTAGATGGCGACGAGCAGGGACCACAGCCGCAGGCCGGCGTCGCTGAGCCGGTACTCCAGGCGGGTGCGGCCGTCGCGGTACGCCTGCTGGACGAAGATGCCGTTCTTGACGAGCTCTTTCAGGCGGGCGGCGAGGACGGACTCGGAGATGCCGAGCTCGTCGCGCCAGCCGGCGAACGTGCGGATGCGGAGCAGGAACGCCCGCTGGAGGATCAGCAGGACCCAGCGGTCGCCGAGGATGGACAGGCCCCGCCCGATACCGCTGAGCTCGGGCGCCTCCTCGGTTCCGGGTCCGCCGATCGTGGTCTCGCCCGCGGGGGCGCCGTCGGCGGCGTTCCCCCCGGGCGCGTCGATCGGGTCGACGGCGCTCACCCCCCGTCCGGCCGCGGCGCGGGTGGCCCCGACCTCGACCGGTGTTTCCTTGGTCTTCACCGCGCCCACTTTAAACACCGCCGGTGAACGGCGGGCCATGGTCGCGCGTTGACTGGCTGACTTTCTTTATCATAGTTTCCTGGAATGAGGGAACAACCGATGGCGGCCGCGACGGTCCTGGACGAGTCCGGCGAGCCGAATCCCTATCTCCTCGGCGTGTACGCGCCCGTACACGAGGAGATCACCGCCGGGGACCTGACGGTCATCGGCGAGATCCCGCGCGACCTGAACGGGGTCTACCTGCGCAACGGGCCCAACGCGCGCCACCCGGTGCGCGGCCGCTACCACTGGTTCGACGGCGACGGCATGGTCCACGCCATGCACTTCGAGAACGGCACGGCCCGCTACCGCAACCGGTACGTCCGCACCCGCGCCTTCGACGCCGAGTCCGCCGCCGGCAGGGCGCTGTGGACGGGCGTCATGGAGAACCCCAAGGGCAACCCCGCCGGCAACACCCGCGGGATCCCCCTGAAGGACTCCGCCAACACCGACCTGATCTTCCATCGGGGCAGGGTGCTGGCCACCTGGTACCTGTGCGGCTCGCCGTACGCCCTGGACCCGCTGTCCCTGGAGACCCTCGGGGCCGAGACCTTCCTGGACACGCTGACCGGCGACTTCATGGCCCACCCCAAGATCGACGAACGCACCGGCGAACTTTTCTGGTTCGACTACGGCCCGCGCCCGCCGTACCTGCGCTACGGCGTCGTCGGCGCGGGCGGGACGGTGGAGCACCTCGTCGAGATCGACCTGCCGGGGGCGCGCCTGCCGCACGACATGGCGATCACCGAGAACCACGCGGTGCTGATGGACCTGCCGCTGTTCCAGGACCCGGAGGCGTTGCGGCACGGACGGTACAAGCTGACCTTCGACCGCGGGCTGCCCTCGCGCTTCGGGGTGATCCCCCGGCGGGGCGCGGCCGGGGACGTCCGCTGGTTCGAGGCCAAGCCCTGCTACATCTACCACGTGGTCAACGCCTGGGAGTCCGGCGACGAGATCGTCATGGACGTGTGCCGGGTGTCGCGCCCGGCCCCGAGCGGCTCCGGCAGCCCGCTGTCGCGCATGCTGTCGTACCTCAAGCTGGACGCCCGCATGTACCGCTACCGCTTCGACCTGCGCACCGGGCGGACGTCGGAGGGGTTCGTGGACGAGGAGCAGAACACCGAGTTCCCCTCCATCGACGCCCGCAGGACCGGGCAGGCCACGCGGTACGCGTACAACGTGACCGTGAAGAAGGCCGACACCAACCTGTTCGACGGGCTCGTCCGGTACGACAACGTGACCGGCGAGCGGCAGCACCACCGCTTCGGCGAGCACCGTTACGGCAGCGAGGCCCCCTTCGCGCCCCGCGACGGCGCCACCGGCGAGGACGACGGCTACCTGGTCACCTTCGTCACCGACGAGCGTGAGGGGACCTCGGAGGTGCAGATCCTGTCCGCCGCCGATCTCACGGCCGGGCCGCTCGCCCGTGTCCTGCTTCCCCGGCGGGTGCCGCTAGGATTCCACGCCACCTGGGTGCGCGCGGACCAGCTCAGGTGAACCGCATCACCGAATGCGGGGGCGAGGGTCCGCACGGGCTCTGGTAGGACCGGCCCCGCATGGGGTTGACTAGGCGTCAGGCATGCCCGGGGTGGTCGGCATGCCTGACGGGGCACGGCGCCTCCCGCGGCCGAGGGCAGGTGTTTCACGGATGAGGCTCAGCGTCTCGCTGGGGCTGTGGCAGGACCGTCCGGCGGACGAGGCGGTGCGGACCGCGCAGATCGCGGACGAGCAGGGCTACGCCGAGGTGTGGGTCGGCGAGATGGCGACGTACGACGCGTTCGCCCTCGCCACGGCCATCGGCATGCGCACACGCCGCGTGGGGCTCACCGTCGGGCCGCTCGCGGTGACCGTCCGCGACCCCATGATGATCGCCATGGGCGCGGCGTCCGTGGCCGGCCTGACGGGCAGGCCCGTCCACGTCGCGCTCGGCACCTCCAGCCCCGTGGTGGTCGAGGAATGGCACGGCAGGTCCCGCGCGGGCGCGAGCACGGCGCTGCGCGAGGCCGTCCAGGCGCTGCGGCCGCTGCTCGACGGCGACAAGTCCGACTTCTCCGGCGATCAGGTCTCCTGCACCGGATACCGGCTGCGGCTCCCCGCGCCCCGGTGCGGGCTGACCGTCGCGGCCTTCGGGCCCGCCGCGGTGGGCGCCGCCGCGCTCGCCGACCGCATGGTGCTCAACCTGCTCACCCCCGCCTCGGCGGCGCGGCTCATCACCGACCTCAGGCTGCTGAACCCCGCCACCCGGGTCGCCGCCTGGGTCGTCGCCGCCGTCGACCCCGACGCCGCCGCCATCGAACAGGTCCGCCGCGGCGTCCTCCCCTACCTCGCCGCGCCCGGATACGGCGAGATGTTCGCCGAGGCCGGGTTCGCCGACCTGGTCGCCTACGCGCGCACCCGGCCGCACCCCCGCGACCTGCTCCCCGCCATCCCGGACGACCTGCTCGAATCGGTCGCGCTGATCGGCGACTCCGTGGAGATCATGGACCGCCTCGACGCCTACGCCGAGGCGGGCGTGGACGAGGTCGCCCTGGTCCCCGTCAGCACCGACACCGACCCCTACGGCGAGACCACGCTCAAAGCCCTCGCCGAAGGCTCCTCCGGCTGAAGGCCCCTGACCGCCCGTCACGCGGCCGTCCGCACGACCGCGTGACGAAAACCCTGGTCAGCGGCCGATCTGGCGGCGGCGGATGCGGCGGAGGCGGGCGCGCTGGGACTCGTCCAGCATGAAGTACACGGCCACCGGCGCGCCGAGGATCGCCACCACGAGCAGCAGGTCGATCGGGGTCGGCAGCAGCAGGAAGACGAGCACGGAGGCGATCGCCGCGCCGACGTAATACTTTCCGAGTGGCGACATGGCCGGGCCTTTCTCTTCGCCGAGCGGGGGACCTCCCCACACGCCATTCTGCGTCGTCACCTCAACGAGCGACCGACGGGCGCGAGTTCCGCCCGCACGACGTGAAGGACCACACCCTTTTCCGGCCGCCACGTGCTCCGACGCGGCCGCGTCCGGCCGGCTCAGAGGTTCGGGTCTCAGAGCCGGCGCGTCAGCGGGTCGTCACGCGGCGACGGCGTCGAGCTGCTCCTGCACGCGCTGGGCGACCTTGCGCTCGATGAAGAACGACAGGAAGGGGATGGTGCCCGCGAGCAGCACTCCCACCGTGTACGGCCAGGACCACCGGGCCTTCAGCCCCAGGTTGAGCGCGGTCAGCAGATAGACGGCGTAGACGAAGCCGTGCACGGGGCTGACGATGGCGGTGGGCGTGGCGTTGCCGAAGCCGTACTTCACGACCATGGCGGCCACGAGGGCGAGCAGCATGCAGCCGACGACGTAGGCCATCACCCGGAAGGGCTTGAGCGCGGATTCCACGACGATCATTACCTCGCTAGCGAAACGGTCCCCACACGATATCCCGCCCCCACCGCGCCCCCTCCCCCGGGACACGTGCCGCCGCCGCTCCCCCACCTGTCCACAGGCGTCCCGCCCCCACCCGTGTGACCAACCCCACGCGGTCCCACCGGCGAGACGCCCCTGGGGAAGCCGCCATAAGGCGGCCAGAGGGCCTGAACCGCGGTCCGCGGACGCTGTCCCCTGCGGAAGGCCGCCGATCTGCCGTGCTTCTCCAGGTGTTCGCCGGGGAGATCGGACCGAGGGCGGGACCATGAGGTGGGGCGGATAGCGTGGAGGCATGCTCCGGACGCTGTTCTCGCCACGCCTCGTGGGACTCCACCTGGTGACGATCGGGGTGCTGATCTCCTTCACCCTCCTCGGGCGCTGGCAGCTCGGAGTCTTCGAGGATTCGGGCAAGCCTCACGCGGCCACCGACCCCGCGCCGGTCGCCCTGTCCACGCTCGTGCAGGAGGGCAAGCGCGTCCCCGTCGAGGCGCTGAGCCGGCGGGTCACGGCGGAGGGCACGTTCGACGCCTCCCGGCAGTTGCTCGTCGCCGAACGCGCGCCCACGGTGGAGACCGGCGGCGGCGCCCAGAAGGACGCGGGCTTCTGGCTGCTCACCCCGCTCAAGCTCGCCGACGGCAGCCTGATGCCGGTCGTGCGGGGCTGGATCGCCACCGCCTCCGACCCTGGGGCGGCCGTCCCGTCCGGCCAGGTCCGGCTCTCCGGGCGCGTCCAGCCGTCCGAGCCGAGCGACTTCGCCAGGCGCAGGACCGCGCCCCTCCCCGAGGGGCAGATCGCCACGGTCACGACCGCCCAACTGATCAATGTCTGGCACGGCGCCCGCCTCCACGACGGCTTCGTGGTCGCCACGAGCCAGGTGACCCCGGCCCCGGCCGGCGGCCCCGGCCAGACCTCGGCCGCGCCCGAGACGCCGGAAAGCGCGCAGGCAGGGAGCCAGGGACGACAGGACCTGCGACTCGTCGCGGTACCAGGGCCGACCGCCTCAGGCGGATTCACCTGGCGCAACCTGGCCTACGCCGCCCAGTGGTGGATCTTCGCCGCCTTCGCCGTGTTCATGTGGTTCCACTTCGTCCGAGACGCCGTACGCACCTCCCGCACCGCCTCAACGGAAACGTCCACCGCCGCGCTCGGCACCTCCCCCCAGGCCTGACCCCCCAGAAGACCATCGGCCGCGAAGCACCCAAGCCACAGCGTGACAATGGTTCGCGGTGAAGGGTTTGTAGATGGGTGAGGGGTGGGGGGCGCGGGTTCGGGTGTGGGGGTTGGGGTGAGGAGTGGGGGGTGTACCTACGCCTAACTGGCATAAAGGGCGTCAAGGGGTGCGTCGGATGGCTAAAGTCGAGGCATGTCCGAACCTCAGATTGACCCTGCCGGGAACACCCAGCAGTTCAAGGCCTTCGCCCAGCGTCAGGAGCCCGAGGCGGCCCCGCCACAGCGGTCCTACCTGGTGCCGGCCATCGTCGCCGTCGCCGCCGTCATCGTCATCGCAGTGATCGTCTTCCTGGTCGTTCGCTGAGTAGCGGTACCTCGACCGTCCCCCGGGAACCCATACCTGCCCGGTCGCCGGGTGGGGAGTTCTTCCGCTGATCGCCCAGCGTGAAGTTCTTCCCGCTGGTCGCCCGGTGACAACCGCCTTCCGCTCAAGCCGCCTGCGCCGCCGGAGTCTCCCGTCGGCGCTCTTTCCCGTGCCCGGACGCCGAAACCGCCCGCCCCGCCCGCCAGGAGCGGGGCGGGGATGTCATGGGCGGGAGGAGAGGACCAGGGCGCTGCCGCCGCCGCGGCGGGTGGGTTCGGCCACTGCCTGGACCTTGCCGCGGCCGAGGAACTCCAACGCCGTGGCGGCGCCGAGTTCGCCGGCGGGCGGGCCGGGGGCGGCCACGAACGTGTGTCCCTTGGCGTTCAGCTCGAGGCCGTAGCGGTCGACGAACGCCTGCTCGGCCTGGGTGTCCCGGATGTTGCGCTGGCTGGCCCTCGGGGCCGCGAGGGCGGCCGGCAGGGTCATGCCGAACTCGAAGCGGTTGACGAGGATCTGCAGCACGGTGGTGATGATCGTCGCTCCGCCGGGCGAGCCGACCGCGAGCAGCGGCCTGCCGTCCTTGAGGACGATGGTCGGGGCCATGGAGGAGCGGGGACGCTTGCCGGGGGCCGGGAGGTTCGGGTCGCCGGGGGCGGGGCCGAAGGTGAAGTCGGTGAGCTCGTTGTTGAGCAGGATGCCGCGCCCGGGGACGACGATGCCGCTGCCGCCGGTCTGCTCGATGGTGATGTTGTAGGCGGCGACGTTGCCCCAGCGGTCGGCGACGACCAGGTGGGTGGTCTCAGGGCCCTCGGGCTTGTCGGGCCCGTCCGGGGTGGGGGTGACGGAGTTGCCCTCGAACTGGCATCCGGTGTAGGAGCCGTCGGGGGATCCGGCGGAGGCGGGGTGCGGCATCGCGAAGTCGCCGATCAGGCAGGCGCGCTCCTTGGCGAAACCGTCGGAGAGAAGCTCTTCGAGGGGCACGTCGACGTAGTCGGCGTCGCCGACGAACACGTTGCGGTCGGCGAAGGCGAGCCGCGACGCCTCCAGGTACTCGTGCAGCCCGACCTTGGGCAGGGCCTCCAGGATGTTGAGGGCCTCCCCCACCGTGGAACCGCCGGAGGACGGCGGCGCCATGCCGTAGACCTCCAGGCCGTTGTAGGAGACCTTGGCGGGCTCGCGCTCCAGGGCGCGGTAGGCGCGCAGGTCGGAGGTCCGCATGAGGCCGGGGCGGACGACGCGGGTGCTGCCCGGCTTGAGCGGGGGCGCCTTGACCGTGGCCACGATCTCGTCGCCGAGCCGGCCCTTGTAGAGCCAGTCGCCGCCGCGGCGGCCGAGCTCGCGGTAGGTGGCGGCGAGGTCGGGGTTGCGGAAGGTGGACCCGACGGGCGGCGGGGCGCCGTTCGGCAGGTAGAGGGCGGCGGTGGAGGTGAAGTCGGCGAAGCGCGCGGCGTTCAGGACGGTCTGGTCGTAGAAGGTCTGGTCGACGGTGAAGCCGTGCTCGGCGACCTCGGCGGCGGGCTTGAGCGCCTGCTTGAGGGAGACCGTGCCGTAGCGGCGCAATGCCAGCTCCCACTGGGCCACGCTGCCGGGCACGCCGACCGAGAGCCCGCTGGTCACGGCGTCGTTGAACGGGATCGGGGCGCCGTTCTCCTGCAAGGAGGTCTCGGTCATGGCCTGGGGGGCCTTCTCACGGCCGTCGATGGACGTGACCCTGCGCCGCTTGGCGTCGTAGTAGACCAGGAAACCGCCCCCGGCGAGGCCGGCGGAGTAGGGCTCGGTGACCCCGAGCGTGGCGGCGCCGGCGACGGCGGCGTCCATGGCGTTGCCGCCCTGTCTCAGGATGGCGAGCGCGGCCTTGCTGGCGTCGAGGTCGACGGTGGCGACCGCGCCGCCGTAGCCCTCCGCGACGGGGACCTTGGCCGGCCCGCCCTGCTGCCGCGACTGGACGGCCTGCGTCTCGCCGGGCGCGGCCTGCGCGCTGCCGGGCGGCACGACGAGAGAGAGGGACGCGGCGACGCCCACGAGCGGCACGGCGAGGCGACGGAAGATCATGGCGGACCCCATTCCCTAGATCGCATCAGCATTGACTCACAGCTTCACAAGAGCGGTCAATCACGACCGGGAACCTTGTGGGAACACCGCGGGCACGGGGCCACGGCGCCCCTGCGGTGGGCAGCGCAACGGTGATGCGGACATGCACGACTCCTCGCCTGTGATCACACGGTCACCATCCGTCATGGAGTGTAACCGCCGCCCCCGGCAGGAGTCCGCCGGGCGTGTACGACGACGAACGTAGGCGGCGCTGCCACGGCGGGACGATGCGGGCGGTCGTCCGGCTGGCATACCGTTCAGGACGTGCGCGCGAAATGTCCCCGTCGGCTCTTCGAACCCCTGCTTCCGCTGGTGGTGGCCGCGTTCCAGCTCATGGGGTCGGTGGGCGCGCAGAAGGTGCAGATCCACCCCTCGGACCCGTACACCCGCGTCCCGCTGGAGTTCCCCGGCTTCGCCCTGCTCGCGGTCGCCCCGATGATGCTGATCATCCGGCACGCGCGCCCGGTCCTGGCGATGTGGGGGGGGATCCTCGCGACGTCGGTCTACATCCACGCCGGGTACTCCTACGGCCCGGTCTTCCTCGGCCCGGTGATCCTCATCTTCAACGCCGTCGTGCGCGGGCACCGCCGTGCCGCGTGGATCGCCTCGGCGTTCCTGTTCGCGTGGGTGATGTCGTACCTGATCTGGGTGGTCGGCAAACGGCCGCTGGACTGGACCCACCACGCGGGGGTGGCGGCGGGCATCCTGGTCGTGCTCACCGCCGCCGAGGTCGTGCGCACCCGGCGCGAGCAGCGCGCCGAGCGCGGGCGCACCGAGGAGGAGGAGTCCAGGCGCCAGGCCAGCGAGGAGCGCCTGACCATGGCCCAGGAGCTGCACGACGTCCTCGGGCACAGCATCTCGCTCATCCACGTCCAGGCGTCCACGGCCCTGCACCTGATGGACGAGCACCCCGAGCAGGCCCGCACGGCGCTGACGACGATCAAGCAGGCGAGCAAGGACGTGCTGACCGAGATGCGGTCGGTGCTCGGCGTGCTGCGCGAGGACGCCCCGCGCTCCCCCACGGCCGGGCTGGCCCAGCTCGACGAGCTGATCGCCCGCAGCGGCCCCGCGGTCGTCAAGAAGACCGTGGGGAGGGCCCGGCCGCTGCCGCCGGGCGTCGAGCGCGCCGCGTACCGCATCGTCCAGGAGGCGCTGACCAACGTCACCAAGCACGCGCCGGGCGCGCGCGCCACCGTGACGCTGATGTACGGCGCGGACGTGCTGACCATCCGCGTGGACGACACCGGGGCGACGGCGCCGAGCGTGTTCGGCGGCGAGGGCGGCGGCGACGGCGTCCCGGGGATGCGCGAGCGTGCCGCGGCGCTGGGCGGCTCCCTGTACGCCGGTCCCCTCCATCCCGGCTTCCGTGTCGAGGCCAGGCTTCCCGTCCCGCCCGTCAAGGGCCCCGATCCTTCCGAGGACACCGAGTGATCAAGGTACTGCTGGCGGACGACCAGGCTCTCGTCCGCGCGGGGTTCCGCGCCCTGCTCGACGCCCAGGCGGACATGACCGTGGTGGCCGAGGCGTCCGACGGCGCCGAGGCGATCCGCCTGGCCGGGGAGCACGGGCCCGACGTCGCGCTGATGGACATCCGCATGCCGGGCATGGACGGCCTCACCGCGACGCGCGAGATGCCCCCGGCGGTGAAGGTCATCATCCTGACCACCTTCGAGCTGGACGAGTACGTCTTCGAGGCGCTGCGCGGCGGCGCGAGCGGCTTCCTGGTCAAGGACACCGAGCCGGCGGAGCTGATCCAGGCGGTGCGCGTGGTGGCGGCGGGCGAGGCGCTGCTGTCCCCGAGCGTGACGCGCCGCCTGATCGCCGAGTACGCCAGCAGGGCCAAGGAGCCGAGCGTGACGGCGGGGCTCGACCAGCTCACCGAGCGGGAGCGCGAGGTGCTCACGCTGGTCGGCGCCGGCATGACCAACGACGAGATCGCCGCGAAGCTGTTCATGGCGCCCGCCACGGCCAAGACCCACGTGAGCCGGGCGATGATGAAGCTCCACGCCCGCGACCGCGCCCAGCTCGTCGTCATCGCCTACGAGTCGGGGCTGGTCAGGCCGGGCTGGCTCTGACTCATGCCACGGGCCCGGTGGGCGCCCGCGTACCACCCGGGGAGTACGGCGGAGGACGCCGGGACCCGCCGTACGCGGTAGTGGGAGACGCGTCGCCAGGCCGATGCCGCGCCCGCCGCGGCGGAGGAAAGTAAGGGCATCGGATGACTCCGACCGACGAGATAGCGAGGAGAACGCAGATGCCCTACGCGCATTGGGGCGCGGCGCCGTGGTGGCCGGTCCTGCCGCTGTTCTGGGCCGCCTTCTGGGTCACGATGGCCGTGCTGTTCCTGAGGGCCCGCGGGCGCGGCTGGAGCCCGCGTACGGCGCCCTGGGCGTCCGGCGGCGGCGCGCGGGTGGCCCCGACGGCGGCGGCCGAGAAGATCATCGCCGAGCGGTACGCGCGCGGCGAGCTGGGAGACGACGAGTACTTCCAGCGCCTGGCGGTGCTCAGGGGCGGCTTCGACTGACGCCCTGGGCCGGTTAGCGAACTGTGACTGGCCGCCTCCCCCGCTCGCGGTTACCCTCCGTAAGGGTTCGCTGACGCGAAGGACGCAGGGAGGACACGGGTGCGCTCGCGAGTACGGTCCGGCCGCGCCGTGGCCGCCCGGTGACGCCCGCCGCGCTGTTCGCCGGCGGGTTCGCCGCCGGGCTGGTGGCGGGGGGCGCGTCGTGCGCGGCGGTCCAAGGGGGCGTGCTGATCGGCCTGGCGCGCACGGGCGGGCGCGCCGCCGTCCCGGCTTTCGTGGCCGGGCGGCTGGTGGCGCACACGGCGCTGGGGGCCCTGCTGGGCGCGCTCGGCGAGGTCGTGCGCATCCCTCCCGTGGCACGGGCCGCGCTGCTGGTGGGCGCGGGCGTCACGGTGATCGTCTTCGCCGTGCGGCTGCTGCTGCGCCGTCGCGGCTCCTGCGCCCCGGACCATGAGCGGACCGATGGTGAACCCGCGCGATCGCGGCCCTGGACGGGGGCGGCCGCGCTCGGCGCGGGCACCATCCTGATCCCGTGCGGGGTCACGCTCGGCATGGAGGCCGTGGCGGTCTCCTCGGGGGGCTGGCTCGGCGGCGCCGCGGTGATGGCCGGTTTCGTCACCGGCACCTCGCCCGCGTTCGCGCTGCTCGGCCTGCTGCTGCGCCGGGTCGCGGCGACCAGGCTGAACGTCCTGGCCGCGGCCGCGGCGATCGCGGCGGGGGCGGTGACGATCGTGGCGGGCCTGCGCCTCGGCGGGTGGCCGCCCGGCCTGGGCGCGCCCGCCGGGGCCGCCGCGGCGGGGGCGCGCGTCCTGCCGGACGGGACGCAGGTCGTGACCGTGTGGTCGACCGGGCACGGCTTCCTGCCGGGGGTCGCCGGCATCGAGGCGGGGCGGCCCGCCGAGATCGTGTTCCGCACCCGGGACAACCAGGGGTGCACGCGCACGCTGACCATCCAGGGGCGGGACGTCGCGCTGCCGGTCACGGGCGAGCGCGTCGTGCGGCTGCCGCCGCAGCGGCCGGGGAGGCTTCGCTATGTATGTGGAATGGGGATGTACGTCGGATTTATCAACATAAACAGACCCCAGCTCTCCGCTTCGGGCACCCCGCCACCAGGCGGTCCAGCCCGCTGACAGGCGGGTCAAACGCGTTCCGCCGGACGGCAAGAAGCCGTCGATTACGTTCCATCTCTTTGGATCACGTGCGACTCTGTCCCCCATGAGGTGGCATGGGGAACAGGAGGCGGCGGTCGCGCGGCCCGCCGTGCCGAGGCCCCGTACGCCCGAACCCCCCGCCGCGCCCGGCGAGGGGGACCTGATCGCCGCCGCCCACGCCGGCGACCCCGGGGCCGCGCACCGGCTCGGCCGCATGTACGCCCAGCGCGGCGACCGGTCGGCGGCCCGCCACTGGTGGGAACGGGCCGCGGGCGCCGGCAACATCGACAGCGCCTACAACCTCGGCGTCTGGCACGAGAAGCACGGGACCCTCGACGAGGCGATCACCTGGTACGAGCTCGCCGCGGGCGCGGGCGACGCCGAGGCCGCCGCCAACCTGGCCATGCTGCTCCTCGAAGAGCGCGGCGACGTCCCCGGCGCGCGCGGGTGGTTCGAGGCCGCGGCGGCGGGCGGCTCCCGCCCGGCGGCACGCCGCCTCGCGCTGCTGTGCGAGGACGCCGGGGACGACGCGGCGGCCCGCGTCTGGCACCAGTACGCGGCCTCGGCCGGCGACCTCGCCTCCGCCCACGATCTCGCGTTCCTCTGCTACACCGCCGGGGAGGAGGCCCAGGCCCGCGCCTGGTGGGAGTACGCCGCGCGGGCCGGGCACACCGACGCCGCGTACCACCTGGGGCGGCTGCTGCACGCCGCCCGCGACCCGGAAGGCGCGGAGGCGCTGTACCGGCTGGCGGCCAAGGCCGAGCATCCGGGGGCGGCCTCGCAGCTCGGCAGGCTGGCGCTGGCACGGCGCGACCTGCGCGCGGCGCGGGCGTGGTTCGAGCGGGCCGCCCATTTCGGCCGGGTCGAGGACCAGCGCATGGCCGGGTTCGTCTGCGTCGAGCTGGAGGATCCGCGCGCGGCCGGCCACTGGTTCGGCCGCGCGGCGGCCGGCGGCGACCCCGAGTCCGCCTACAACTTCGGCCTGCTGCTCATCGTCGAGCACGACGACCTGCGCGGCGGCCGGCACTGGCTGCGCCAGGCGGCCGTGCGGGGCCACCGCAAGGCCGCGGAGGAGCTGGCCACGCTGGAGTCGGTGATGGGCCCGGAGGCGGGCGGTACGGCGCGCTGGACCTCCGGCGTGCCCCCGTTCTGGGACAGGCCCGTGGAGCCGGAACCGGCCGCGCGCGCCGAGCTGGCGGTCGCGGCGGCCTCCCGGCGCGGCGGGACCGCGCCGCGCCTGGCCGACCTGACCGAGATCCTCGGCACGTGGGACCTGCTGACCCGCCGGCTGCGCGAGCCCGCCGACCTGGCGGGCGTCGTCGCGTGGCTGGCCGAGCGCGGCGGTCTGCCGGCGAGCGCGGTGGAGCACCTGGCCTCGGTGCGCATGACGGTGCTCTGCCCGGGCACGGGGCCGTGGCCGGCGCCGGCCGAGGTCGAGCACGTGCTCGCGGCCGCGCGGCGGCTGCGCGAGCGTCTCGGCCCGTCCTGACGCACGGCGAGGGCGGCAGGACGTCTGGACGCACGGTGTGGGAGGCCCGGATCCGGCGGGCCGCCACAGGACGTCGTGGGCCGGAGCCCGTGTGCTAGGCCAGGACGCCGGAGGCCGCGGTGTACGGCAGGCCGTGGGCGTCGGCGACGGGCTGGTAGGTCAGCCGGCCGTCGTGGGTGTTCAGGCCGAGGGCCAGGGCGGGGTCGGCGCGCAGCGCCTCGCGCCAGCCGAGGTCGGCCAGCTTGACCGCGTAGGGCAGGGTGGCGTTGGTCAGCGCGTTCGTCGAGGTGTTGGCCACCGACCCGGGCATGTTGGCCACGCAGTAGAACACCGATCCGTGCACCTTGTAGGTCGGGTCCGCGTGCGTGGTGGGACGGGAGTCCTCGAAGCAGCCGCCCTGGTCGATGGCGATGTCGACGAGCACCGACCCCGCCTTCATGCGCGAGACCAGCTCGTTGGAGACGAGCGTCGGGGCCTTGGCGCCCGGGATGAGCACGGCGCCGATGACCAGGTCGGCCTCCAGGACGGCCTGCTCCAGGGCGTAGGCGGTGGAGACGATGGTGCGCAGGCGGCCCTGGTAGATCGCGTCGATGTGGCGGAGCCTGTCGATGTTGACGTCCAGGATCGTCACGTCGGCTCCCATCCCGACCGCGACCTGCGCCGCGTTCAGGCCGGAGACGCCGCCGCCGATGACGACGACCTTGGCCGGGGCCACGCCGGGCACGCCGCCGGGCAGCACGCCGCGGCCCCCGTTGAAGCGCATCAGGTTGTAGGCGCCGACCTGCGGGGCCAGCCGGCCCGCCACCTCGGACATCGGGGCCAGCAGCGGCAGGGAGTTGCCGACCTGGACCGTCTCGTAGGCGATGCCGGTGACCTTGCGCTCCAGCAGGGCGTCGGTGCACGGCCGGGACGCGGCGAGGTGCAGGTACGTGAACAGCACCTGGCCCTCGCGCATCCGGTGGTACTCCTCGGCGATGGGCTCCTTGACCTTGAGGATGAGGTCGGTCTCGCCCCACACGGCGTCCGCGCCGTCGAGGATCTTGGCGCCGGCGAACAGGTACTCCTCGTCGGTGATCTGCGAGCCGAGACCCGCGCCACGCTGGACGTAGACGTCGTGGCCGTGGCGGACGAGCTCGTGCACGCCCGCCGGAGTGGCGGCGACGCGGTACTCGTGGTTCTTGACCTCGGCAGGCACGCCGATCTTCATCGCGGATTCCCTTCTGATACTCGGATGACCGTCGGCGCGAGCCGGGCGCGGACGTGGGACGGCGAGGCCTGACGCTACAGGCGGTTCCAGGCCTCGGTGAGGACGGAGCGCAGGATCGACTCGATCTCGTCGAACTGCTCCGGGCCGCTGATCAGCGGCGGCGCGAGCTGGACGACCGGGTCGCCCCGGTCGTCGGCCCGGCAGTACAGGCCGGCGTCGAACAGCGCCTTGGACAGGAAGCCTCGCAGCAGACGCTCCGACTCGCCTTCGTTGAAGGTCTGCCGGGTCTCCTTGTCCTTGACGAGCTCGATGCCGTAGAAGTAGCCGGAGCCGCGGACGTCGCCGACGATCGGCAGGTCGCGCAGCTTCTCCAGCGTGGCGCGGAAGACGGGCTCGTTCCGCGTCACGTGGCCGAGGATGTCCTCGCGCTCGAACAGGTCGAGGTTGGCCAGGGCGACCGCGGCCGAGACGGGATGGCCGCCGAACGTGTAGCCGTGGGCGAACATGGCCGTGCCCGACTCGAACGGCTCGAACAGCCTCTCGGAGGCGATCATCGCGCCGATCGGCGAGTAGCCGCTGGTCAGGCCCTTGGCGCAGGTGATGATGTCGGGCACGTAGTCGAACTTCTGCCCGCCGAACATCGTGCCGAGCCGGCCGAAGGCGCAGATGACCTCGTCCGAGACGAGCAGCACGTCGTGGGCGTCGCAGATCTCGCGCAGGCGCTGGAAGTAGCCGGGGGGCGGCGGGATGCAGCCTCCGGCGTTCTGCACCGGCTCGACGAAGACGGCCGCGACGGTGTCGGGGCCCTCCATCTCGATGGCCTTGCCGACCTGGTCGGCGGCCCAGCGGCCGAACTGCTCGGGCGTCATGCCGGGCACGCCGGTGATCTCGTCGGCGCGGTAGTGGTTGGTGTTCGGCACGCGCACCGAGCCGGGGACGAGCGGCTCGAAGAACTGCTTGAAGGCCGGGATGCCGGTGATCGACAGGGCGCCCTGCGGGGTGCCGTGGTAGGCGATCGCCCGGCTGATCACCTTGTGCTTGAGCGGCTTGCCGGTGAGCTTGAAGTACTGCTTGGCGAGCTTCCACGCGGTCTCGACGGCCTCGCCGCCGCCGGTGGTGAAGAACACGCGGTTGAGGTCGCCGGGGGTGAGGCGCGCGAGCCGCTCGGCCAGCTCGGCGGCCTTGGGGTGAGCGTAGGACCACAGGGGGAAGAAGGCCAGCTCCTGGGCCTGCTTGGCGGCCGCCTCGGCGAGCTCGGCCCGCCCGTGGCCCGCCTGCACGACGAACAGCCCCGCCAGGCCGTCGAGGTAACGCTTGCCGTGGATGTCGTAGATGTAGGCACCGTCGCCGCGCACGATGGTCGGCACCTCGCCGCCGCCGTGCGCGCTGTGCCGGGTGAAGTGCAACCACAGATGGTCTTGTGCTGCCTTCAGGACGGCGGCCGTGTCGGTCTCAGGCTGCGTCATGGCTATCTTCCTCAGTGATCTCGGCTCTTCCTCAGTGTGCATGCTTCACACGAGTGATTACAACTGGTTGCGCAGCGACACTATGCAAGAACCTCGGAATCCGCGATAGCGGTATGTAACAACGACGAAATCCGTTTGCGTCGACCAGGGAATCCGTATCCTGCGCCGCGCGCGGGGAATCCGGCCGCGCCATGGGGAGACCCCGATCTTTCGGGGAGTGGCACGTACCGGCGCAGGCCACTCCCGGTCTGTGATGCAATGTGTCGGATCAGACAAAAGACGATGCGGGGTGACATGCAGTCGTGACTCCTGAGGAAACCGGTACCGGGAACGCAGGGGCCTCCGAGGGCTTCCACTACCTGGAGGCCATCGAGAAATCCATCACGGCACAGATGCCGAGGGCCGTCGACGAGTTGATGCGGCTCGTCTCCATCCCCTCGGTCGCCTTCCCCGGCCACCCCGAGGAGCCCGTGCTCGCCGCCGCCGCGGCCACCGAGGAACTGCTGCGCAGCACCGGCCTTCCCCACGTGCGGCGCATCCCCGTCGAGGGCAGCTTCCCGGCCGTGTACGCCGAGGCGCCCGCTCCCCCGGGCGCGCCCACCGTCCTGCTGTACGCGCACTACGACGTGCAGCCCGCCGGGGACCCGGCGCTGTGGCGCACGCCCCCGTTCGAGCCCACCCTGATCGACGGGCGGCTCTACGGGCGCGGCGCGGCCGACGACAAGTCGGGCATCATGGCGCACGTCCTCGCGCTGCGCGCCTTCCAGGGCCGCTTCCCGGTGGGCATCAAGGTCATCATCGAGGGCCAGGAGGAGTACGCCGGCGAGCGCCTGGAGGAGTTCGTCGAGCGGAACCCCGACCTGCTGCGCGCCGACGCCATCATCGTGGCCGACGTCGGCAACCCCGCCGTGGGCGAGCCCGCGGTCACCACCTCGCTGCGGGGCCTGGCGGCGTTCACGATCGAGGTGCGCACGCTGAAGGAGTCCCTGCACAGCGGCTCGTTCGGCGGCGCGGCCCCCGACGCCCTCGCCGCGTTGATCCGCATGTTGGCGAGCCTGCACGACGACAGGGGCGACGTCCGCGTGCCCGGCCTGCCGCGCGGCATCTTCCCCGGCGCGGGGCCCGAGGAGCACGGGTTCCGCCAGGCCGCCGGAGTGCTGGACGGCGCCTCGCTGGTCGGCTCCGGCTCGCTGGCCGACCGTCTGTGGTCGTCCTACGCGATCACGGTCACCGGTCTCGACGTGCCGAGCGTGAACGGCGCGATCAACGCCGTCCAGGCGGTGGCGCGGGCCCGCGTGACGGTCCGCGTCCCTCCGGCGGGCGACCCGGGCAAGGCCGCCGCCGACGTGCTGGACTACCTGCGCAGCGTCGCGCCGTGGGGCGTCCAGGTGTCCGTCACCGACCAGGTGCTCGGCTCGGGCTACCTGGCCGACGGCGGCGGCCGGGCGCGCGCCGCGCTGAACCGCGCGCTGGAGCGGGCGTACGGGCGCACGCCGCGCGACATCGGCGCGGGCGGCTCGATCCCGCTGGTGTCCACGCTGGCCAAGCAGTTCCCCGCGGCCGAGATCCTGCTGTTCGGCGCCGAGGACGAGGCCGCCGCGATCCACGCGCCGAACGAGCGGCTGGTCCTGGACGAGCTGCGCCGCACGGCGATCGCCGAGGCCCTGTTCCTGGCGGACTACGCCGCCTTCTGAGTTCCCGGCCCGCGCGCTCGTCCCCGATGCCCTCGGCGCGGGGACGAGCGCCGTCCTGCGGGCGCCGGGGCGTCAGGGGCGGGTGAAGCAGCGGAGCAGGCGGCGGCACTCCTCCTCGACCGTCTCCGGGCCCGGCGCGCCGGCGGGCAGGATCTCGCCGAGCGCGCCGGCGACGAGGTCGCGGGCCTTGCGCTCGGCGTCGTCCTGGGCGCGGCCGACCGCGAGCAGCAGTTCCTCGGCCAGGGTGCGGCTGTCCGCGCGCGTGGCGCGCGGCGCGAAGACCACCTCGCGCACCAGGCCGTCCGCCGTCGTGGTGACGCGGACGCGGCCGTCCCCGGCCTCGCCCTCGCCGACGATCGCGGCGAGCTCCTCCTCGGCGTCCCGCGCCCACGCGAGGACGCGCGCCGCCCGCTCGGCGTCCTGGTCGATGTCGCCGTCCCGCCAGGCGGCGGGATCGGGGTGCAAGCCGTACACCATCACTCCTTGCCCGCGTGGGAGGTCATCCGGCCTCGCGGGCGATCCGCTCGACCCGCTGACGGACGAAGCGCTCGTCGAGCGCCTCGGGGAGCGGCGCGGCGCGCTCCGCCGCCCGCGCGGCGATGTCCCGGGCGCGCCGGCCCGCGGCGTCCTGCGCCCGGCTGATCGCCGCCAGCGCCTCCCGGCCCAGCTCCTCGGGGCTCAGCCGCATGACGCGCGGGTCGAACCGGACGGACGTGAGCCGCCCCCGGCCGTCGGCGGCCACCGACATGAGGCCGTCCGCGCCCTCGCCCTCCCCGGTGACCCGGGCGATCTCGTCCTGCGCCTCCATGAGGCCGCGCAGGGCGTCCTCGGCGCCGCGGACGATCAGCTCCAGGTGTTCGAGGTCGTCGGTCCACGGGGTCGGCGACGGTGACGACACGGCTGGCTCCCTCCTCGGGGGTCGGCGTCTCGTCAGGATGCTAGCGGCCGATCATCGATCCGGCGGCGAATCCGGACGCTCTCCATCTGAAGCGGGCAGTCCCGACGAACGCCGTAATACCCAGCGAACCCCCACGATCATGGCTAGCCTGCGGGCATGGAACGGGGCTTTGACATGACCCACGAGACCCTGGAGGCGTCCGCGACGCGCCTGCGGGTCCACGGGGCGGAGTACGCGTCCGCGGTCCGGGCGCTGACCGCGCGGGGGGACGGCGCGGCGTCGTGGGGGGACGACGGGCTGATGGGCCCGCTGGTCGCCGCCTACGTCCAGTGCAAGGACACCGCGCTCGCCGCGTTCGCGCACATGGGCGACGTGGTCGGCGCCACGGGCGACGCCATGGGCGCCGCGACCGGGCGGGTCAGGTTCGTGGAGGACGACGTGACCGGCGGCCTGGACGACCTGGGCGGATCGGACGTCCCGGGGGCCACATGGACGTGATGCTGCCCCCGTGGGCCGCGACCGTCCTCAACCTGGCCGGGGTGCCCTGGCCGAACATCCGCGAGAGCGAGCTGCGCGCGGAGGCGCAGGCGTGGCGCGACCTCGGCCGCCTCTCCGGCACCGCGGCGCAGGGCGCGGA
Source organism: Sphaerisporangium krabiense (assembly GCF_014200435.1). Lineage (NCBI taxonomy): Bacteria > Bacillati > Actinomycetota > Actinomycetes > Streptosporangiales > Streptosporangiaceae > Sphaerisporangium > Sphaerisporangium krabiense. The sequence continues at coordinate 290,543 of NZ_JACHBR010000001.1, forward strand.
CGGGACCGTCCTGCGCACCTCGGGGACCTACCAGGGAGCGTCCGCGACGGCCCTGTCCGGCCACTGGGACAGGACGGGCGGCGGCGGGCACCTGGGCCTCGCCGCGCACGCGACCCGCTACGCGCCCGTGCTGCTGGACGGCGCCGCGACCGTCGTCACCGGCACCAAGATCGCGATCATCTCGCAGGCGGCGGTCGCCGCCGTGCGGCTCGCGTCCGCCATGCTCGCCGGCGGCCCCCTGGCGCTCGGGACGGCCACCGCGACCGTGCTGGCCACGCGGTACGCCATGGCGAGGATCCTGCGCGAGGCCGGCGAGGGCGGAGCCCGGGTGCTCGCCCCCGGCCTCACCCGCCGGGTCACCGAGCCGCTGGCGAACATCCTCAGGAGCGCGCGCGGCCCGGGCGGCGGGCCGGCCCTCGCCGGGGCCGGGGGCCGGGTGGCCACGCCGCGGGGGTTCGGCGCGCCGGGGCGTGGCGGGAACCCGCTGGACGACCTCATGATGACGATGGGGCGCGGCAAGAAGGGCGGCGGTGGCGGCACCTCCGGGCACGCGCGCAAGCGCCAGAGCCAGCGAGGCATCAGCGACGACATGGTGCAGCAGGCCATCGCGACCGGGCGGCAGGTTCCCGGGAAGACCGCCGACACGGTGGTGCACCTCGGCCGTCATGTCGCCGTCGTCAGGAACAAGAAGACCGGCAAGATCATCACGACGTACCGCCGATAGGAAGAGGACTTCACCCGTGCGGATCGAATACGACGAGGAGAACGACGTCGCGTACGTCTACCTGGTCGACCACATCGGCCAGGGCGAGGCCGAGACACAGGTCCTCGTCGATGCCGACGCCCTGCGGGGCGAGGCCATCCTGGACCTGGACGCCCAGGGCCTGCTGCTCGGCATCGAGATCATCGGCGCCTCCCAGGTGCTGCGCCCCGAGCTGCTCGCCCAGGCCCACGACCCCGAGGAGCTCTGACCCCGCGTCTCACCGGGCCGCGGCGGCCTCGCGCAGCGCCTCCAGCAGGGCCGTGGTGGCGGGCGGGTCGGGAGGCTCGCCGTAGGTCGCGGCGAAGACCCGCCGGGACGCCCCGGGCAGCGCGGTCACCCGCACGCCCGGGTGCCGGTGCGCGGACAGGGCCAGGGCGGGCAGCACCGTGACCCCGAGACCGGCCGCGACCATGGCCTGCACGGCCACGTAGTCGTCGGTCGTGAACGCGACGGCGGGCTCGAAGCCCGCCGCGGCGCACAGGTCGAGCAGGTGGCCGCGGCAGCGGTCGCACCCGGCGATCCACTTGGCCCCGGCGTACGCGGCCGGCACGTCGTTCCCCGCGTCACGGGCCGCGGGATCCGCCGCGCCCGCCGTCACGAGGAGGGTCGGATCCTCGAAGAGGGGCGTGAGGCGGACGCCGCCGTCCTCGGCGAGGTCCTGGCGGCCGTGGTGGAACGTCACCGCCACGTCGGCCCGGCCCGCCCGCAGCATGGCGAGCGCCTCGGGCGGCTCGGCCTCGGCCAGCCGCAGGTCCAGGCCGGGATGGGCGCGCGCCAGCCGGACGGCGGCCGCGGGGACGAACGTGCCGAGCGCGGAGGGGAACGCCGCGAGCCTGACCCGGCCCGCCCGCATGCCGACGTGCGCCGCCAGCTCGGCCGAGGCCGAGTCGAGCCGTCCGATGATCTCGGCGGCGCGGTCGGCGAGCAGCCGGCCCGCCTCGGTGAGCCGGACGCCACGGCCCGCGCGCCGGATCAGGACGGCGCCCGTCTCGGCCTCCAGCCGGGCGAGGTGGTGGCTGACCGACGGCTGTGAGTAGTTCAGCTCTCTTGCCGCCGCCGTGACCGAGCCGGTCCTGGCCACGGCGTCGAGGACGCGTAGCCGCAGGATGTCGAGCATTCATCAATCGTATCGATGGGTTCGCCCGGGAATTGGCATTGGACTTATGGGTGGACGATGGCCGACCGTGGGAACGTGACCGCCACGCCTCCGTCCATCACCGCCGTCCTCGACGCGGCCCGCCTGGTCTCCGCCCACCTGCCGCGGACCCCGATGTGGTCCTACCCCGTGCTCAACGAGCGGCTCGGCGCGGAGGTCCACGTCAAGCACGAGAACGTCCAGCCCACCGGCGCCTTCAAGGTGCGCGGCGGCATCAACCTGCTCGCCCGGTTGCCGCGGTCCCGGCGCGAGCGCGGGGTGCTCGCCTACTCGACCGGCAACCACGCCCAGTCCATCGCCTACGCGGCGCGCCTGTTCGGCGCGCCGTGCACGATCGTGATGCCGGAGAACCCGAACGAGGCCAAGGTCGCGGCCGTGCGCGCCCTGGGGGCCACCGTCGAGATCAAGGGCGCCACCATGGTCGAGGCGGGCGAGCACGCGGCCGCGCTCGCCGGGGAGCGCGGCCTGCATCTGGTCGGCGTCGCCGACGACCCGGACCTGATCGCCGGGGTCGGCTCGCTCTACCTGGAGATGCTCACCGAGCGGCCCGACCTGGACGTGATCGTCGTGCCCGTGGGGGCGGGCACGGGGGCCTCGGCGGCGTGCCTGGTGACGCGGGCCGTCGCGCCGCGCTGCCGGGTCGTCGCGGTGCAGTCCGCGGGCGCGCCCGCCGCGCACGATTCCTGGCGCGAGGGACGGCTGGTGCGGCGACCGGTGCGGACCGCCGCCGACGGACTGGCCACGGGCTCCGCCTTCGCCCTGCCTCAGGAGATCCTGCGCGGGCTGGACGACTTCGTGCTGGTCTCCGACGACGACATCAGGGCCGCCCAGTGGCTGCTGCTCAGCGAGGCGCACACGCTGGCCGAGATGGCCGGCGCCGCGCCGCCGGCGGCGCTCCTCGCCCGGAAGGACGCGTTCGCGGGCCTCAAGGTGGGCCTGGTCTGCACGGGCGGCAACGCCGGGCCGGCCGAGCTGCGGCGCGTCCTGGCCTGACGGGACGGCGTCCGGCCGCGCAGCCGAGCACGCGTTCCGGCCCCGCAGCCGAGCACGCGCGGCCGGCGCCGAGGGCGACGGGCCGCGGAAATGGCGTGGACGGTGACATGGGCGGCTTCCTAGCATTTGCGGCATGCCATCCGTCACCACGCTCGCGGTGTTCGCCGCGGCGGCGCTCGCGCTGCTGCTCGTGCCAGGTCCCGCCGTCGTCTACATCGTCACCCGCAGCGTGGCGCAGGGCCGCTCGGCCGGGCTGGTCTCGGTGGCGGGCGTCCACACCGGCTCGGCCGTCCACGTGGTGGCCGCCGCGCTCGGGCTGAGCGCGCTGCTGGCCGCGTCGGCCACGGCCTTCACGCTGGTGAAGTACCTGGGCGCGGCCTATCTGGTGTGGCTCGGGCTGCGCAAGCTCCTCTCCCGGCCCGGCGGCGAGGCCGAGCGGGTGACGCGCCCGGCGTCCCGGCCGCGGCTGTTCACGGAGGGGTTCGTCGTCAACGTGCTCAACCCCAAGACCGCGATCTTCTTCCTGGCCTTCCTGCCGCAGTTCGCCGACCCGGCGCGCGGCCCGGTGGCGGCGCAGATCGCGCTGCTCGGCGCGATCTGGATCGTCCTCGGCATGGCCAGCGACGGCACGTACGCGCTGCTGTCGGCCGCGCTCGCCGGCCGCCTGCGCCGCTCCGCGACCGCCACGCGGCGGCTCGACGTGGCGAGCGGCCTCGTCTACCTCGGCCTCGGCGCGGTGGCCGCCCTCGCCGGAGACGGCCCCCGCAAGGCGTGAGGCCAGGCGGCGCGCGGCGGGGCACAGCCGGCGGCGCCACGGGCAGGGCCGTGCCGGGACGGATCTCACGGCGAGGACGGCGTGCTCACGCGGATGTGGCGACGGCCCCGGCCCAGCGGTAGTCGGCCTTGCCGGACGGGGAGCGCACCAGGTTCTCCACGAACGCGTACGTGCGCGGCACCTTGTACCCCGACAGGCGGCCCCGGCAGTAGGCGTCCAGTTCGCCGGCGGTCGGCGCGGCGCCCCGGCGCGGCTCGACCACGGCGGCCACCCTGCTGCCCCAGCGCTCGTCGGGCACCCCGGTGACGACGGCGTCGAACACCTCGGGGTGGCCCTTGAGCACGGCCTCGACCTCCTCGGCGAAGACCTTCGCGCCGCCGCTGTTGATGCACTGGGACCCGCGCCCGAACACCAGGATCGCGCCGTCCTCCTCGACCGTGGCGAGGTCGCCGGTGAGCAGCCACCGCGTGCCCGCCGCGTCGGTGACGAAGGCGCGCGCCGTCTTCTCGGGGTCGTTGTAGTAGCCGACGGCGATGTTCCCCGCCGTGGCGAGCGTCCCGACCTCCCCCGAGCCGGGCCGCACCGGCCGCAGCGCGTCGTCGAGCACGGCCAGCGTCGCGGCCCCGAGGGGCCGGTACCGCAGGCCGGACTCCGGGGACGAGCCGGGGACGGCGGCGGCGGTGAAGCCGGACTCGGTGGAGCCGAAACCGTCGCGGATCAGCACGTGCGGCAGCAGCTCGCCGAGCCGTTCCCGCACCGCGCCGCTGAGGATCGCCCCCGTCGAGCTGATCGCCGTCAGCGACGACAGGTCGTAGGCGCCGCCGGCGATCGCGTCGGCGAGGGGCCGCGCCATGGCGTCGCCGGTGATGGTGACGCCGAACACCTTCTCGCGCTCGATCGCGCGCAGCACCTCCACGGCGTCGAACCTGCGCGTGTAGACGACGGTCCCGCCCATCCACCAGGTGATGAAGGTGGCCATCTGCGCGGCTCCGTGCGCCAGCGGGGCCGCCGGCATCATGACGACCCCGCGCGAGCCGCTCGCGGTCTCGACGACCTGGCGCGGCTCGGTGAGCGGCGGGCCGAACGGGTTGCCGCCGCCGAACGCCGCGAACAGGTCCCTGGTCCGCCACATGACGCCCTTGGGCATGCCGGTGGTGCCGCCGGTGTAGATGATGTAGAGGTCGTCCCCGGACCGGCGGGGGAAACCGTCGCGCCCGTCCGGCCGCCCGGCCAGCGCCCGCTCGTACGGGACGGCCCCGGCGACGCGCGTGGGCCCTCCGACGGCGACGAGGGTGGCGAGCCTCGGGCAGCGGGGCGCGGCCGCGGCCACGCGGTCGTCGAAGTCCACGTCGTACAGCAGTGCGGCGATGTCGGAGTCGGTGTAGAGGTAGACCAGCTCGCGTTCGACGTACCGGTAGTTGACGTTGACGGGGACCGCCCTGATCTTGAGGACGGCGAGCAGCGCCGCGATGTGCTCGACGCCGTTGTAGAGCTGGAGGCCGACGTGCGCGCCGGGGCGCACGCCGCGCTCGGCCAGGTAGTGGGCGAGGCGGTTGGCGTGCGCGTCGAGCTCGGCGAAGGTGAGGCGGCGCTCGCCGCAGACCACGGCGACCCGGTCGCCGATCGCGTCGGCCAGTCCCTCGAAGAGGTCGGCGTGGTTGAACTCCATCGGGGGGCTCCTCGTGTCCTGGGGGATGTCGCGGCTCCGGGCCGTTGGCCCCGGACTCGTCCCGCTCCGTGCCTCGTTCTCCTCCGCGAGCCCCAGGTTCGCCGGCCACTTCGCTTCATATCAGGGGGAAGGCGCATGCGCCCGGACAACAGCCGATCTCCCTGCCGGGACGGGCCGCGCCCGGAGGCCGGGAAGGTCCGGACGCCGGTCAGATGGCACGGTCGCGGCCCGCCCAGTAGGGGTCGCGCAGCTTGCGCTTGAGCAGCTTGCCGCTCGGATCGCGCGGCATCGCCTCGACGAAGTCGATGGAGCGCGGCCACTTCATCCGGGCGACGCGGCCCTCAAGGGACCGGAGGAGCTCGGCGGCGAGTTCCGGGCCGGGCTCGGCGCCGGGCAGGGGCTCGACGACGGCCTTGACCCGCTCGCCCCACTCCTCGTCCGGGACGCCGAACACGGCGACGTCGGCCACCTTCGGGTGGACCATCAGCTCGTTCTCGATCTCGGCGGGGTAGATGTTGGCCCCGCCCGAGATGATCACGTCGGCCTTGCGGTCGTGGAGGAACAGGAAGCCGTCCTCGTCCAGGTGGCCGACGTCGCCGACCGTGAAGTACTCGCCGTCCTCCCTGACCAGCCGGTTCTCGCGGGTCTTGCCGGGGTCGCCCTTGTAGGCGAAGCCGCCCCTGCCGAGCTTCATGTAGACGGTGCCGTGGACGCCCGCGGGGACCGGGCGGCCCTCGTCGTCCGCGACGAGCAGCGCGCTGAACGGCCACGCCCTGCCCACCGTGCCGGGGTGCTTCCGCCAGTCCTCGGGCGTGGCGATCGCGCCGCCGCCCTCGGTCGCCGCGTAGTACTCGTACACGCGGTCGCCCCACCAGTCGAGCATGGCCCGCTTGACCGGGACGGGGCAGGGGGCCGCCGCGTGGATGATCCACCGCATCGAGGACAGGTCGTGGGCGCGCCTGACCTCCTCGGGCAGGGACAGCAGGTGCTTGAAGTGCGTGGGCACCATGTGGGAGCTGGTCACCCGGTACGCCGCGCAGCGCCGCAGCATCTCCTCGGCATCCCATTCATCCATGTAGACCAGGGTGTGCCCCATGTGCAGGGCCGTGCCGCTGAACAGCGTGACCGCGGTGTGGTAGGCGGGCGAGGTGACCAGGTGGACGTTCGGCCTGCCGGAGGTGACGCCGAACATCGTGAGCAGCGCCGTCGTCATCTCCGCCGCGTCGTCGGGGTCGAGGCCGCTCAGCGGGCGCCGGACGCCCTTGGGCCTGCCCGTCGTGCCGGAGGTGTAGTGCATGGTGGCCCCGGCGGTGCGCCCGGGCGGCGGGGTGCCGGGATGCCCGCCGGTCAGCTCCGCGACCGGGCGGAACCCGGGGATGTCGCCGAACGAGAACCGCCGGTCCGGGGCGACGGGCCCGGCGCCGCGCGTGCCCTCGGCGGCGTGCCGTTCGTGGACGAAGAGCGCCTTGGCCTCGCTGTCGGCGACGATGTGGGCGATCTCGGGTCCGGTGAAGTGCCAGTTGACCGGCGTGTAGTACCAGCCCGCCCGCAGGGCCGCGAGGTAGAGCGTGAGGCCGTCGACGCCGTTCGGCACGAGCCCGCAGAAGCCGTCCCCCGTCCTCAGTCCGAGGGCGCGCAGCGCGTGGACGAGCCGGTCGGCGCGGGTGAGCAGGTCGCCGGCGGCGTGCCGCGTGCCGTCGGGGTCGACCGCCGCGATCCATTCCGGGTCCGCCTCCGCGAGCCTCCAGAAGCCGAGCGATCCCATCGGGCCTCCCTGGTCCGGCGTCGATGCCGGTGACCTCCCCGGGATCCGGCGCGGCGAACCGGGCGCGGCCTCCCCGCCCCGGGCCTGACAGGGCGGGCGGATCGCCGGCGGGAAGACGTTCCGGTCCCGGCCGCGCACGCGCATGGGTGATGTGGCGGGAATAGTCCGTTTACCTGGGATGGATGCGCACGAAAGGGGCGGGTGTGGAGGATGCCTTCGGCGTTACCCGACAAATAACTGTAAATTTTCATGACAAGGCGGTATTGCGACCATATCGCGGTGGTCGTACGTTTCCGGTATGGATCTGGAGCTCCGACACCTCAAGATCGTGCGCGCGGTCGCTGAGGCCGGGAGCGTCACCAAGGCGGCCACCCAGTTAGGTCTGGCCCAGCCGTCACTAACCGCGCAGCTGAAACGCATCGAACGCACACTCGGCGGCGCTCTCTTCGAGCGCGACAGGAACGGCGCGCGCCCCACCCCCCTCGGTCAACTGGTCCTCACCCGGGCACGCGTCCTGCTGCCCGCCGTACGAGAACTCCAGGAAGAGGCGGTGCGGTTCGCCAACAGCTACGAGGGAATCCCCGGCTTCCGGATCGGCGCCACCCATGGCCCGATCCTCGGCGGCCTGGTGGAGCGCCTCACCGCCGCGCACCCGAACACCCCCGTCAGCACGAGCACGTCCTGGTCGGCGCGGGAGCTGACCTCGCTCGTCAGCGCCGGGCGGCTGGACTTCGCGCTCATCGGCACCTGCGGCGACACCCCGCCCCCCTCGGCCGAGGCGATGATCTGGAGCGTGGTGGGAACCGACCCCGTCTTCGCCCTGCTCAGCGAGCGCCACCCGCTCGCCGGGGAGAAGGAGCTGGAGCTGGCGAGCCTCGCCGACGAGGGATGGGCCGTGGCCCCCGGGGACGGCTGCTTCGCCGACTGCTTCGCGGGCGCGTGCGCCCGGGCCGGCTTCGTCCCCAAGACGGTGTACGAGACGGACGTGGCGACCTGCCTCCACCTGGCGAAGGTCGGCAAGGCCGCGGTGCTCTGCCAGGCGACGTTCGAGCTGACGGCGGGCCTGGTGATGATCCCGCTCGTGGGGGCGCCGCTGCGCTGGAGGCACCTGCTCGGCTGGCACTCCGACTCGCTCGCCGCCCGGGCCGCGCGGGCCATCGCGCACCACGCGCGGGACGCCCACGACGACGCCATCCGGCGCAGCGCGCCGTACGCCGAATGGTTGGTGCGTAATCCCCATTTTGGGACGGTTCCATAATGCGGCGATAGGACCGAAACGATAGTTCCGCTCGCAACGGGTTCGCGGGCTACGGTGGCGGCGCATCCCCCAAACACCAGGGAGTACTCATGCTCCGTAGCCGCGCGTTCACCGCAGCGTGCGCCGTCACGGCCGGCGTTGTGGCTTTTCTCGCCTCTCCGGCCAGCGCAGAACCCGAATTTTCGGGCCAGTCCGCAATCTCCGCGGTCAAGCCCCCGGCGGGTATGATCCAGGCGCTTCAGCGCGACCTGGGTCTGACCGCCGAGCAGGCCGAATCCCGCCTGCTCAACGAGTCACGCCTGACGAACGTCGAGGCCCGGATCCGCAAGCAGCTCGGCAGCCGCTACGCCGGCTCCTGGCTGAGCGGCCCGACCTCCTCCACGCTGACGGTCGCCACCAGCGATTCGGCCTCGACGTCGTCGGTGTCGGGCGCCGGCGTGCAGGCCAAGGTCGTCAAGCACAGCCTGGCGTCCCTGGACGCCGCCAAGGAGGCCCTCGACCGGGCCAGCCGGAAGGTCTCCACGAAGTCCACCCCGGTGTGGTACGTCGACGTGCGCTCCAACGCCGTCGTGGTCAGGACCCCCCAGGTGGCGGACGCCGAGGGGTTCATCGCGGCCAGCGGCGCCGACAGGAGCGCCATCCGCGTCGAGGTCTCCGACGAGGCCCCGCGGCCGTTGTACGACCTGCGCGGCGGCGAGGCGTACTACATCGGCAGCGGCAGCCGCTGCTCGATCGGCTTCCCGGTCACCCGCGGCACCCAGGGCGGCTTCGTCAGCGCCGGCCACTGCGGCTCGACCGGCGCCTCGACCTCCGGGTTCAACCGGGTCGCGCAGGGCACCTTCCAGGGCTCGTCGTTCCCCGGCAACGACTACTCGTGGATCGCGACCAACAGCAACTGGACCCCGCAGCCGTGGGTCGTCCAGAACGGCGCGAACATCCAGGTCGCCGGTTCCACCGTCGCCGTGGAAGGCGCCTCGATCTGCCGGTCCGGCTCGACCACCGGCTGGCGGTGCGGCAGCGTCCAGCAGCGCAACAGCAGCGTGACCTACCAAGAGGGCACCGTCTACGAGGTGACCCGCACCAATGTCTGCGCCGAGCCCGGTGACTCCGGCGGCTCGTTCATCTCGGGCAGCCAGGCGCAGGGCGTGACCTCCGGCGGGTCGGGCAACTGCTCCTCCGGCGGCACGACCTACTTCCAGCCGGTCAACGAGATCCTCTCGACCTATGGCCTGACGCTGAAGACCACCGGCGGCGGCGGCCCCGACCCGACGGGCTGCACCGGCTACCAGCAGACGCTGAGCGGCACGCTGACGAGCAACCAGAGCCAGTACCAGCCGAGCGGCGGCTCCTACACCGCCAACGCCGGCGTGCACCGTCTCTGCCTCGACGGCCCCTCCGGCACGGACTACGACATCTACCTGCAGAAGCTCAACGGCTCCACCTGGACCGACGTCGCGAGCGGCACCACGCCGAACCCCGACGAGACCGTGACCTACACCGGCACGGCGGGCACCTACCGGGTGCGCGTCCACGCCTACAGCGGCGGCGGCGCCTACACCCTGGGCCTGACCAAGCCGTAAGGCCCCACCCGGCCGCGGCCGGGAAGACCATCGCACGACAAGCGGCGCCGCCGTCCGGCCCTGGACGGCGGCGCCGCGCCTTTCCCGCGCTCAGCCCACGGGCTGGATCTTGAAGACGAGGTGGCGGTCGGAGATCGCGACCTGGGCCGCGCCGGTCACGCCGGCGAACCGGCCGGTGCCGCCGACGATCGCGGCGGTGGTGTTCCACGGCGGCCCGCCGGAACGGTCGTCCATGCCGAGCAGGACGACCTGGTCGCCGCGGGTGCGCAGTACGCGGGTGCACTGCGCGATGACACCATGCTGGGTCACGGCGGCGGCGGAACACCGGGTGGTTCCGTCGCCGACGCGATTCTTACGCAGGTCGTGGAGCGTGAAATAGCTGACCCACGAGTCCCCGGTCTTCGGACGGGCGGGGCGGGTGTTGGTGATTCTGGTGCCGTAGTAAACGAGCTCGGCGGCCTTGGCGCCGGGCTTCGGCACGGAGACGGGGACGCTGGGCAGGGGCTCCGGAGAGGACGCCGCGGCCGAGGCCGATATGGACGGCAGAACCGCGACGGAGGCGCCGGAGAGGGCCGTGACCAGCACGGCAACGGCCTGGCGCCAACGGGGCGTGAATCCTGACATTTCTACTCCAAATCGGAGGAGAGGGAATGCGGGAGGATGTCCATTTCGCCATGAAGAGGCGAAACACGGTGACACATTCTGCCCGCCCCTTCATCGCCCAGGCAACGCCCATATTCGCGACATAGACCCATTCATTTCGCATTCACGGCGGAAAATTCTCCGACCCCGGCGGGTTCCGGTCGCGTAAACCCGAAGCCCTTGGCTTCAGGGAGATATATACGTCCTTGACCGATATGTCCGACAGATAGTAATTGGGCGGGTCATAACTCGATGATATGGGCGAAACGATAGCTCCGCGTCACGCGCGCCGCCGGTTACGGTGACGGCACCCCCCGAACATGAGGAGAGCCCATGCTCCGTAGACGCACGGTCACCGCCGGATGCGCCTTGGCGATCAGCACTCTCACCATCCTGGCCACCCCGGCGCTCGCCGACCGCGACCCCCTGGCGGCCGGCTCCGCCCCGTCGCAGCCCGCGCCGACCATGGTGGACGCGATGAGCCGCGATCTCGGCATCACCAAGGAGCAGGCCGAGTCCCGCCTGCTCAACGAGGCGCGCCTCACCGGCGCCGAGGCCAAGGTCCGGGAGAGCCTGGGCGCCGGCTTCGCCGGTTCCTGGCTCAGCGGGCCCACCTCCGCCACGCTGACGGTCGCCACCACCGACGCCGACGCGGCGTCCAAGGTGTCCGGCACCGGCGTCCAGGCCGTGGTCGTCGAGCGCAGCCTCGCCGAGCTGAACGCCGTCAAGGGCGCCCTGGACAACGCCGCCGCGAAGGCGCCGAAGTCCACGCCCGTCTGGTTCGTCGACGTGCGCAGCAACAGCGTCGTCGTCCAGTCGTCCCAGCCCGCCGAGGCCGAGGCGTTCGTCGCGGCCAGCGGCGCCGACAAGGCCGCCGTCCGCGTCGAGCGGTCGAGCGAGGCCCCGCGGACGTTCTACGACCTGCGCGGCGGCGACGCCTACTACATCGGCAGCGGCAGCCGCTGCTCGATCGGCTTCTCGGTGCGGCGCGGCACCACGCCGGGCTTCGTCTCCGCCGGCCACTGCGGCAGGGCCGGCAACACGACGTCCGGGTTCAACCGGGTCGCGCAGGGCACCTTCCAGGGCTCCTCGTTCCCCGGCAACGACTACTCGTGGGTGTCGGTGAACAGCAGCTGGACCCCGGTCGGCGTCGTCAAGGGCAGCGGCGGCGCCAACGTCGCCGTCCGCGGCTCCACGGTGGCCGTCGAGGGCGCCTCGATCTGCCGGTCCGGCTCCACCACCGGCTGGCACTGCGGCACCGTCCAGCAGCGCAACACCAGCGTGACGTACTCGCAGGGCACCGTGCGCGAGGTCACGCGCACCAACGTCTGCGCCGAGCCCGGTGACTCCGGTGGCTCGTTCATCTCCGGCAACCAGGCGCAGGGCGTGACCTCCGGCGGATCGGGCAACTGCTCCTCCGGCGGCACGACCTTCTTCCAGCCCGTCAACGAGATCCTCTCCACCTACGGCCTGACGCTCGCCACGAGCTAGCACGCCCAACACAAGGCGCCGCCGTCCCTCCCCCCAGGACGGCGGCGCCTTCGTCGTTCCCGGTGGCGGTTCTCCGGCGACCGCCGCCGAACCCGCAGGTCACAGCGCTCCCGTCCGCGCCAGGAGTGGCGCAATCTCCGCGTTATTCACCTTTTCCTACCTGCTAGATAGGTTTGGGTGCGCAGCAGCCGAGACGGACGGGAGACGCCATGGAAGCGAGCCGGGCGCGGGACGTCCCCGTGCTGACCGACGCCGTGCGACGCCGCGCCGACCGGGCCAGGCAGATCGCCGACCTGCTCCGCCGCCAGATCACCCATCGCCACTACGACGGCGGCCACCTTCCGCTGGAGGCGGCGCTCGCCCGCGAGTTCGGCACCTCGCGCAACACCATCCGCGAGGCCCTGGACCTGCTGCGCGAGGAAGGGCTCATCGACCGCTGCCCCGGCGTCGGCACCCGCGTGGCGGCCGAGAAGTACCCGCACGGGCTGCACCGGCTGCTCGGCCTGGCCGAGACCCTGCGCGAGCACGGCGAGGTGACCAACGAGGTGCGGACGATGGGGCTCATCCGCCCGCCCGCGGCGGTGAGCGCCCGCCTGGAGATCCCCGAGGGCGAGCCGGTCGTCTACGTCGAGCGCGTGCGGCGGCTGAACGGGGTGCCCCTGTCCCTCGACCTCACCTACCTGGTGCGCGAGGTCGGCGAGCCGCTGTTCGAGGCCGACCTGGCGCACAACGACATCTTCGTGCTGCTGGAGCGGATCGCCGGACAGCCCCTGGGCATGGCCGAGCTCACGGTCGAGGCCGTCAACGCCGACGCCCACACCGCCGCCGTCCTGGACGCGGCCAGGGGCGCCGCGCTGCTCATGGTCGAGCGGCTCGCGCACCTGGCGGACGGGCGGCCGGTGGACCTGGAGTTCATCCGCTTCCGCGGCGACCGGCTCACCATGCGCGGCCATCTGACGCGGTCCGCCGGCGAGGCGTGACCGGAGAACCCCTGCCACCGGAGAACCCCTGCGAGGAGCGGCGATGACCCTGGCCAACACCCGGCTCGACGTGCCGGTCACGATCAACGAGGCGCTGTGCATCGACGGCTGCACGCTGTGCGTGGACGTCTGCCCGCTGGACTCCCTGGCCATCCACGAGGTGAGCGGGAAGGCGTACATGCACGTGGACGAGTGCTGGTACTGCGGGCCGTGCGCCGACCGGTGCCCGGTCGACGCCGTCACCGTCAACATCCCCTACCTGCTGCGATGAGAGGCCGCCGGATGCGCGTGAGGATCCGCGCCGCCGCCGCGACCGCCCTGGCGGCCGTCGCGTTCCTGCCGGGCTGCTCGGTCGCGGGGAACGCCTCCTCCAGCGACGAGATCACCCTGGTCGTCGGCTACCAGTCCAAGACGATAAACACCGTGACCGCGGGCACGCTGCTGCGGTCGCTCGGCTACCTGGAGCGGCGGCTCGGCCCGAAGTACCGGGTGGAGTGGCAGGACTACGACACCGGCGCGCCGATCACCGCCAAGATGGTCGCCGGGAAGATCGACATCGGCTCGATGGGCGACTACCCGCTGCTGATCAACGCCTCGCGCACGCAGGCCGCCGAGACCGCGCGCACCGCCCTGGTGTCGGTCACCGGCTACAACCTGCGCGGCGGCCTCAACATGGTCGTCGTCGCGCCCGGCTCCCACGCCACGACGCTGGCGGACCTGAAGGGGGGCAAGGTCTCGGCGAGCGTCGGCTCGGCGGGCCACGGCACGCTCGTCCAGGCGCTGCGCCGCGCGGGCGTCGACGGCGTCGAGACCGTGAACCAGCAGCCGCCGGTGGGGGCCTCGGCCCTGCAGGCGGGCGACGTCGCCGCGTACGCGCAGTTCGTGGCCTGGCCGGGGCTGCTGGTCTTCAAGGGTCAGGCGCGGCTGCTGTACGACGGGTCCGCGCTCGGGGTGCCGACCTTCCACGGCGTCGTCGTGCGCAGGGCGTACGCCAAGGAGCGGCCCGAGGTCGTGCGGGCGTTCCTCGGCGCGCAGATCGACGCGACCCGGTACCTGCACGAGCACCCGCTGGAGGCCGCCGAGGCCGTGGCGAAGGCGACCGGGCTGCCCGCCGAGGTGGTCTACCTCTACAACGGACCGAACGGCATCGCGACGTTCGACGTCACGCTCAAGCCCCGGCTGGTCGAGGCGCTGCGGAACGACGTGCCGTACCTGGCCTCCATCGGCGGCGACTTCAAACCCGTCGAGGTGTCGCGCTTCGCCGACGACTCCTTCCTGCGCGCCGTGTACGGCTCCTCGTACGCCGCCGACGTGGCCGCCACCGCGAACCCGGCGCGGATCACCGGCGCCGACCCCGCGTGCGGCGTGCCGGTGGGCGACCCGGGCACGGCGGGCGAGCTGTGGGTCTCGGGGACCACGACCCGGCCCGCCGCGACCCCCACCTGCCTGCTGCGGCAGATCCGGGACCTCGGCGGGACCTACCGCGCCGCCTACGTCCCCGACGCGGCCACGGGCACCCGCTGGTTCGCCGACAAGGCGGTCTGGGTGCGCGACCCCGCCAGGGACGCCGCCTCCCGGTTCCTGCCCTTCACCACCACGGCCGGGGCCGAGGAGTACGTGTCCGGGCACGGCGCGGCGCGGGTCGTGGACTTCCGCACCGCGCTGAAGGAGGCATGATGCCGGTCGGCACGGCGCCAGGCCCGCTCGCCGGGGCACGGCAGGCGCCGCCCGCCAGGACCCGCAGGGCGGGACGGCCGAACCGGCTCCTCAGGGCCGCCTCGCTCGCCGCCGCCGCCGCGCTGTGGCAGCTCCTGACCACCGCGGACGCGCGGCTCTGGCTGCGCTTCGACCGGCTGCCCTCCCCCTCGGAGGTCGCGGGCACGTTCGGGCGGCGGCTGTCGGAGCCGGGCTACTACCTGGACCTGGCGCAGAGCCTGATCCGCATCCTCAGCGGGTTCACGCTGGCGGCCGTGCTCGGCGTCGCCGTGGGCGTCCTGGTGGCCCGCTCGCCGCGCGCCGGCGACCTGCTGCTGCCGCTGCTGGAGGTCGCGCGGCCGATCCCGGCGATCGCGCTGGTCCCCATCGCGATCCTCGTCTTCCCGCGCGACGAGCAGGGCATCGTGTTCATCACGTTCGCCGCCGCCTTCTTCCCCGTCATGGTGAGCACCCGCCACGCCGTGCGGGCGCTGCCCACCCTGTGGGAGGACGCGGTGCGCACCATGGGCGGCGGGCGGCGGCGCGTGCTGGTGAACGTGATCCTGCCGGGCGTGCTGCCCGGCGTGTTCGGCGGCCTGTCGGTCGGCATGGGCGTGGCCTGGATCTGCGTGATCTCCGCGGAGATGATCTCCGGCGAGTTCGGCGTCGGCTACCGGACCTGGCAGGCGTACACGGTCGTCGACTACCCGGGGGTGATCGTCGGCATGGCGACCATCGGCCTGCTCGGCTGGCTGACCTCGGCCGGCGTCGAACTGCTCGGACGGCGGCTCACCCGGTGGCTGCCGCGCGCCGAGGGGGCCTCGTGATGCCGGACACCGCCGCCCGCGAGACGGCGCCGGCCAGGACCGGCATGGGCATCCGCCTCACGGGGGTGTCCCTCGGGTACGGCGGGCGGCGGGTGCTGGGCGAGGTGGACCTGGAGGCGCGGCCCGGCGAGGTGCTGGTGATCGTGGGGCCGTCCGGTTCCGGCAAGTCCACGATCCTGCGTGCCGTGGCCGGGCTGCTCGCGCCGGACGGCGGCACGGTGACCGCCGACGGCGTGCCCGTCACCGGCCCGGGACCCGACCGCGCCATGGTCTTCCAGGACGACGCCCTGCTGCCCTGGCGCACCGTGCGCGGCAACGTCGAGCTGCCGCTGGACATCCGCGGCGTCCCGAGGGCCGCGCGGCGCGCCGCCGCCCAGGACTGGATCGGGCGGGTGGGCCTCGCCGGCTGGGAGGACCGCCTCCCCCGCGAGCTGTCCGGCGGGATGCGGCAGCGCGTCCAGCTCGCCCGTTCCCTGGCGGGCGCCCCCCGCGCCGTCCTCATGGACGAGCCGTTCGGCGCCCTGGACGCCCAGACGCGCGCCGTCATGCAGCGCCTGCTCGCCCAGGTGCTGCGGGACGCGCCCGCCACCGTCGTCTTCGTCACCCACGACGTGGAGGAGGCGCTGCTGCTCGCCGACCGCGTCGCCGTGCTCGGCCGGGGCGGGGTGCACGCCGTCCACGACAACGACCGCGCGCCGGGGGCCGGCGCCGCGCTGCGGGGCAGGATCCTCGCCGAACTGCAGGAGCTTTCATGATGGAGATCCCGTCCCTGGACGACCGGCTGCGCCTGTCCTGCGAGGTGCTCGTCGTGGGCGGCGGCACCGCGGGCACGATGGCCGCCATCACCGCCGCCGAGCGCGGCGCCGACGTGATCCTGCTGGAGAAGGCGCACGTCCGGCACAGCGGCGCGCTCGCCATGGGCATGGACGGGGTCAACAACGCCGTCATCCCCGGCAGGGCCACGCCCGAGGACTACGTCGCCGAGATCACCCGCGCCAACGACGGCGTGGTCAACCAGCGCACCGTCCACCAGACGGCCACCCGCGGGTACGAGATGGTGCGGCGGCTGGAGCGCTACGGCGTCAAGTTCGAGAAGGACGAGCACGGCGAGTACAACGTGCGCCGCGTGCACCGGTCCGGCAGCTACGTACTGCCCATGCCGGAGGGCAAGGACGTCAAGAAGGTGCTCTACCGCGTGCTGCGGCGCCGCGAGATCCGCGAGCGCGTCCGCGTCGAGAACCGGGTCATGCCCGTCCGGGTGCTCGTCCAGGACGGCCGCGCGGCGGGGGTCGCCGGGTTCGACACCCGTTCCGGGCGGTTCGTCACGGTGTCGGCGGGCGCGGTCATCCTCGCCACCGGGGCCTGCGGACGGCTCGGCCTGCCCGCCAGCGGCTACCTGTACGGCACCTACGAGAACCCCACCAACGCCGGGGACGGCCACGCCATGGCCTACCACGCCGGAGCGGAGCTCAGCGGCATCGAGTGCTTCCAGATCAATCCGCTGATCAAGGACTACAACGGGCCCGCGTGCGCCTACGTGGCCAACCCGTTCGGCGGCTACCAGGTCAACAACGAGGGCGAGCGGTTCGTCGACTGCGACTACTGGTCGGGCCAGATGATGGCCGAGGTCGCGAAGGAGATCGGGTCGGCCCGCGGGCCCATCTACCTCAAGCTCAGCCACCTGCCCGGCGAGACCATCACGGCGCTGGAGGACATCCTGCACACCACCGAGCGTCCGACGCGGGGCACCTTCCACGCCGGGCGCGGGCACGACTACCGCACCCACGACGTCGAGATGCACATCTCCGAGATCGGGCTGTGCGGCGGGCACTCGGCGTCCGGGGTGTGGGTGGACGAGAACGGCGCCACCACCGTGCCCGGCCTGTACGCGGCCGGGGACCTGGCCTGCGTGCCGCACAACTACATGATCGGGGCGTTCGTCTTCGGCGACCTGGCCGGGGCCCACGCGAGCCAGGCGTTCACCGAGCCGGAGTCGCTGCCCGAGGACCAGATCGCCGACGCCCACGCGCTGGTCTACCGGCCGCTGCGCAACCCCGGCGGGCCGCCGCAGCCGCAGGTGGAGTACAAGCTGCGCCGGTTCGTCAACGACTACGTGGCCCCGCCGAAGTCCGGTGCCAAGCTGCGCATCGCGCTGGAGACGTTCGAACGCATGCGCGGCGAGATCGCGGCGATGGGCGCGCGGACCCCGCACGAGCTGATGCGCTGCGCCGAGGTCGACTTCATCCGCGACTGCGCCGAGATGGCGGCGCGCGCCTCCCTGGTGCGCGACGAGAGCCGCTGGGGCCTCTACCACGACCGCGCCGACCTGCCCGAGCGCGACGACGAGCGCTGGCTCTACCACCTGAACCTGCGCAAGGACGCGTCCGGCCGCATGTCCTTCGTCAAGCGGCCCGTGGAGCCGTACCTGGTGCCCGTGGAGGGCTTCACGCCCCGCGCCGCCGTCCCGGTCGAGCTCGGCCCCCACGAACCCTCCGGGACGCCGGCCGCCCGTGGTGACGCCGCGTCCGCGCAGGAGGGCGGCGGGCACGCCGGCGGGCCGGGAGCGGGGAACGCGCGCGGGCGGACCGCGGCGGCGCGGCGGCTGGCCGTCGAGGCCATCGGGCGCTCGCCGCGCATCCTCGAACTCGTGCGGCTGGCCGAGGAGCAGCCGCCGCTGTCCCACCTCGCCCCGTACCTGTCGGACCCCGACCCCAAGGTGCGGCGCGCCGCGGTCGTCACGCTCACCGAGACCACGCCGGACGGCGTCGGCGAGGCGCTGGTCCAGGCGCTCGGCGACGCGCACGGCACCGTGCGCCGGGCCGCCGCCACCGGACTCAGGGAGCTTCTGGAGATCCTCCCCTCCTCCCCCGGCTTCGGACGCCTGCTCCGCGGCGCCGCGGCGGCCGGCGACCCCGTGGCGCGCGCCGTCGTCCTGGACGCGCTGCGCGCCCTGCGGCTCGGCGACTCCGAGGTGTTCGCGACCGCGCTCGCCGACCCCGACCCCGGGGTCCGCATCGCCGCCGTCCGCGGGCTGGTCTCGCTCGACGACGCCGTGGCGGTGGCCCGCGCCGCCGCCGACCCCTCCCGCGAGGTCCGCGTCGCCGCCGCCAGGGCCCTCGGCACGATAGCGACGGACGCGCATGCGGACCCTGCTGGGGACGGCGCCGGAGACACCGCCGGGGACATCGGCGGGGACGGGGACGCCAGGTCGCCGGTCGTGGCGGCGCTCGCCGCGCTGGCCGGGGATCCGGAGCCGCTCGTCCGCGCGGCGGCCCTGGAGGCGTCCGCGGGCGCCGGCGCACCCCCGCCGCTCGCCGGGATCGCCGTGCGCTCCCTGGCCGCCGAGGCGAGCTGGGAGGTGCGCGTGGGCGCGGCGCGGGGGCTGTCGGCCGCGCCCGCCGAGGTGGCGATCGGCCCGCTGGCCGCCGCCCTGTCCGACGCGAACCTCGACGTCCGCAAAGCGGCGGTGCTCGCGCTGTCCGACTTCGTGAAGGTTCATCCGGATGCCGCGGCCGCGCTCCGCCCCGCCCTGGACGACTCCGACGCCGACGTCCGCGCCTACGCCCGCCGTGCCCTCGCAACCACGCGGCTAGCGGGGCAGGCGGCGCCATAGCGCGCGGGGCAGCACGCGCATCGCCGTGAACACCAGGCGGAGCCCGCGGGGCGCCCACACGACGGGCGAGCCGTCCCGCAGGCCCTGGACGACGGCGACGGCCACCTCCGCCGGGGTCGTCGCCATCGGGGCGGCCGGCAGGCCCTTGGTCATGCGGCCCTTGACGAACCCCGGGCGGACCACCATCACGCGGGCGCCGGAGCCGTGCAGGGCGTCGCCGAGCCCTTGGGCGAAGCCGTCCAGGCCCGCCTTCGCCGCGCCGTACACGAAGTTCGCCCGCCGCACGCGCACGCCCGCGACCGAGGAGAGCACGACGAGCGTGCCGTGGCCCTGTTCGCGCAGCCGGCGGGCGACCGACAGTCCGGCGGAGACGTGGCCGCCGAGGTTGACGGCCACCGACTCGGCCGCCGAGACCGGGTCGTCCTCGTAGGCGGCCTGGTCGCCGAGCACGCCGAACGCGGCGATCACGACGTCGAGGTCGCCGGCCAGGCGCGCGGCGGTGTCGATCGCCTTGGCGTGCGTCTCGGGACGGGCGGCGTCGAAGTCGATCTCGTGCACCTCGGCCCCGAGCCGCGTGAGCCGCCCGGCGGGCCCGTCCCCGTCGGCGGCGCGCGCCGCCGCGGCCGGGGTCGGGCGGGTCGCCAGGACGACCGTGCGGGCGCCGGCGCGGACCAGGAGCTCGGCCGTGGCGAGGCCGATCTCGCTGCGTCCGCCGAGCAGCAGCACCGAGTCCACGGCGCCCAGGGCGTTCCTCACCGGTCCGGCCTCCTCACCAGGTCACACGTCACGGGCCGAGCCTCCTCGCCGGATGCGCACGTCACAGGCCGAGCCTTCTCGCGAGGTCGGACCGGAAGATCCCCTCGGGGTCCAGGCTCTGTCGTATCCTCGCCCATTCGGCGAGGCGCGGGTACATCACGGGCAGCAGTTCGGCCCGCATGCGGGAGTCCTTGGCCAGGTAGAGACGCCCCCCTGCCTCGGCCACCCACGTGTCGAAGACGCGCAGCAGGCGCGCGAGCCCCGGCAGGCCGGCCGGGACGTCCAGCGCGAGCGTCCAGCCGGGCAGCGGGAAGGAGAGCATGCCGGGCGTGCCGGGCCCGAACCGCTTGAGCACGGGGACGAACGACACCACGCCGTCGGCCGACAGCCGGGACACCACCCGCCGCAATACGTCCTCCGCGCCGAACGGGACGGCGAACTGGTACTGCACGAACCCCCGTGGCCCGTACATCCGGTTCCAGCCCTCCATGAAGTCCAGAGGATGGAAGAACGGCGCGATGTCCTGGATCACCCGCCGCTCGCGGGCCTTGGCGTACCACGCCTGGTTGAACGCGCGCACGGTGGCCCGGTTGAGCAGCCCGTTCGGCGCCCACGGCGGGGCGGCCACCCGCGCCGCCGGGGCGAACGCCAGCGGGTCGCGGGCGCGGGGGATCTCGTCACGGCGGGCGTGGTCGCCGCGCGTCAGCACGCCGCGTCCCGTCCGCGCGCCCCGCGCGAGCAGGTCGACCCAGGCAACGGTGTAGCGGTGGCCGTCGTCGGTCGCGGCCATGACCTCCAGGGTGTGGTCCAGGTCGCGGGTGCGGGTCACCTCCACGCGCACCCGGGAGGTCTCGATGGGCACGCAGCCGAAGCTCGCCTCGACGACCACGCCGGTGAGGCCCATGCCGCCGACGGTCGCCCAGAACGTCTCGTCGGACGGCGTCAGCACGCGGGTCGTCCCGTCGGCCGTGAGCAGCGTGAGCGAGCGGAGATGGGCGCCGAAGGAGGAGTCCAGGTGGTGGTTCTTGCCGTGCACGTCGGCGGCGACGGCCCCGCCCACGGTGACGTGCCGGGTTCCCGGCGTGACCGGGACGAACCAGCCCTTGGGCACCAGGCCGGTCATCAGGTCGTGCAGGCTCGTCCCGCCGGAGGCGGTGACGACGCCGGTGGCGGGGTCGAGCGACCAGCCCGGCTCCAGCCGCGTGAGGTCGGCGACGAGCCCGCCCGCGTTCTGCGCGGCGTCGCCGTAGGCCCGGCCGAGGCCGCGGGCGATGAGGCCGCGCGGCGGCGACCCGGCGACCAGGGCGGCGAGCTCGGCCACGGTGCGGGGCGCGACGAGCGTGGCGGGGGTGGGCGAGGTGCGTCCCCAGCCGGTCAGGAAGGTCATCTCGATGCCACACCCTAGCCCACGCGGGCGGGACGGCGCCCGGCCCCGTGAGCGGGACACCGGCGCGCCGGGGCCCTACTTGCCCGGTTCCGGATCCCGGGGAAGGCCGAGCATGCGCTCGGCGATGATGTTGAGCTGCACCTCGGTGGTGCCGCCGTAGATGGTCATGGCGCGGGTGGACAGCACGGCGCGGTTCCAGTAGCCCGCGTCGCCGAGCTTCATGTCGGCGGCGGTCACCGCGGACGCGCCGAGCAGGCTCACCGCGCACTCGGCCACGTTCTGGGCGTGCGAGGTGGACAGCAGCTTGCGCACCGAGGCGTCGGCGCCCGGCTCGGACCCGGCGAGCTGCTTCAGCGTGACCCGCAGGCTGAGCGCGTTGATGGAGTGGCCCTCGCAGACCACCTCGGCGAGCTGGAGCCGCTCGGCGGGGGTGAGCTCGCGGCCGAGCCGGGAGGCCAGCCCGAGCAGGTCCGGGACCGAGGATCCGGTGCCGCCCGACCCCGACGACAGGGACACGCGCTCGTTGGACAAGGTGTTGCGCGCGACCCGCCAGCCGTCGCCGACCTCGCCCACGACCAGGTCGCCCGGGACGAACACGTCGTCGAAGAAGACCTCGTTGAACAGGTTCTCGCCGGTCATCTCGGTCAGCGGGCGCACGGTGACGCCGGGGGCCTTCATGTCCACGATGAAGTAGGTGATGCCGTCGTGCTTGGGCTTGGACGGGTCGGTCCTGGCGACGCAGATGCCCCATTCGGCGACGTGCGCGATGGACGTCCAGACCTTCTGGCCGTTGAGCCGCCAGCCGCCCTCGACCTTCTCCGCCTTCATCTGCAGCGAGGCCAGGTCGGAGCCCGCGCCCGGCTCGCTGAAGAGCTGGCACCAGATCAGCTCGCCGGACAGCGTGGCGGGCAGGAAGCGTTCCTGCTGCTCGGGCGTGCCGTACGCGGCGATGGACGGCACCACCCAGGCGCCGATGATCATCTGGGGCAGGCGCACCCGGGCGGCCTTCAGCTCCTGGTGGATGAGCACCTGCTCCAGGGGGGCCGCGCCGCGCCCCCACGGGGCGGGAAGGTAGGGCATCACGAAGCCCTTGGCCGCGAGGGCGCGCCGCTGCTCCTTGCCCTCCAGCGCCGCGATCTCGGCGATCTCGCCGCGGATCGCGGCGCGCATCGCCTCGGACTCCTCGGGAAGGTCGATGCGCATCTCGCGGTGGGTGCCCGACAGCGCGTGCGCGGCCACCGCCTCCGCCCACTCGGCGGACGGGCCGAGCAGCGCGCGCAGCGTCAGCGCGCGGCGGTAGTAGAGGTGGGCGTCGTGCTCGAAGGTGTAGCCGATGCCGCCGAAGATCTGGATGGCGTCCTTGGCGCACCGGACGGCGGCGTCGGGGGCCATGACCCCGGCGACGGCGGCGGCGTATGCCAGCTCGGGGCCGGTGGCGCGGGTCGCGTCCCAGACGGTGGCGCGGGCCTGCTCCAGCGCCACCAGCATGCGGGCCGCCTTGTGCTTGACGCCCTGGAACTGGCCGATGGGACGGCCGAACTGCACGCGCACCTTGGCGTACTCGGCGGCGGCCCGCACGCACCAGGCGGCGACGCCGGCCGCCTCGGCGCCGAGCAGGATCGCCGCGGTGTCGCGGACGGCCGCGCCGGTCAGGCCGTCGAGCACCCGCTCCCCCGGCACGCGCACGGAGTGGGCCTCGACCTGGGCGACGCCGCGGGTCAGGTCGAGGCTCCTGACCGGGGTGACGGTCAGGACGTCCTTGGACAGGGCCACCCACTCCTCGCCCCGGTCGGTGCGCACCGGCAGCACCAGGACGTCCGCGAGCGCGCCGCCGAGGACGGGTTCCACGGCGCCGTCCACGGTCAGCACGCCCTCGCCGGAGCGCACGCCGGTCAGCGCGCCGCCGAGGGCGACCGCGCCGGTCAGGGAGCCGCCGGCCAGGCCGGGCAGCAGCTCGGCGCGGGCCTTGCCGTCGGAGGCGAGGATCACCGCGGAGGCGAGCACGGTCGGCGTGTACGGGCCGGGGGCGACGCGCTCGCCGAGCGCCTCGACGGCCACCGCGGTCTCCAGCAGGCCGAAGCCCGCGCCGCCGTACTCCTCGGGAACGTGCAGGCCGAGCAGGCCCTGGCCGGCCAGACCGGGCCAGAAGGCGGGGCGCCGCTCGGTCTCGGCGCCGGCGGCCGCGCCCACCGCCTCGCGCACGGTCTCGGGCCGGATGGCGCGCTCGGCCCAGCCGGCCACGGACTCGCGCAGCGCCTCGTGCTCCTCGCTCAATCCGATCGCCATGACACCCTCCGATTCGGCCCTCAGAACGCGTGACAGAATCATATTCTAGAAGATGCTTCCATGGCCATGACCGTCCACGGGCCGGGCCTCGCCCAACCTACCCACTACACAGCGTCACCACCAGAGGGCCTTGGGCGCCACCTTGCCCGGCGTTTTCCCGCACGCCCGCCCGCCCGCATCCACGCGGCGATCACGGACCGTCAACCATTCCCCGGAAAGGGATCAGAGGGGACGAACCGTCCAGAAGAGCATGTTGAGGTCGTAGTAGAGAGCCTTGCGGGTGTCCGGCACCGTGGCGAACAGCATCCCCGGCTTCTTGCCGCCGTTCGCGAGGACCATCACGAACGCCTGCGCGGACTGCTTCTTGCCCTGCACGACGTAGGTCACCTTGTACCCGAGCATCCACCCGAGGCCGTACGGGGTGCGCTGCGACGCCGTCCAGGCGAACTTCGACCCCGCGGGCTGGTGGCGCAGGCTCCACTTGACGGCCTTGCCCGCCAGCGCGCGGTAGTCCTCGTAGGTGGCGGGCCGCTTCGGCACGGCGACCGGAAGCGGCGCGGAGCCGATCAACGCCTGCCGCCCGGACGTCCCGGTCCGCTGCGCCGCGGAGAAGCCCTCCTGTGCCGCCTTCGCCCACGGGGCGGCGTAGCGCGGGTAGCTGAGGCGCGCCTTCTTGTCCTGCACGTACGAGGCCACCGAGGTGCCGGGGGCCGGGAAGACCGTCATCGGCTTGGCCGCGGGCACCGGAGGCACGGCGATGGGCTTCGGCGCGGGGGCGCGCGACGCCTTCGACGGAGCCGGGCCGCCGCCTCCCGCGGAACCGGCCGGCGCCTGCTCGGGCCGGTCGCCGGAGAACAGCACGAACACCAGCACGACGACCAGCGCCGTGACCAGCGCCGCGCCGACGCCGTACACCGCCCTGACGGGGATGTCGCCGAGCCGCAGGAGCGCCGCCCTCGTCCAGCGGCGCACCGGGCCCACCCTCGCGGGACGCGGCCCCGCCAGGCGGGGGCGAGGCTCCTCGCGCTCCCAGGACGGGAACCCCGGCGACTCGGCGGGCTCGGCGGCCGGGATGTCGTCCTTCGGCCGCGCGACCACGACCGGCCTGCCGGGGACGCGGAGCCTCGGCGTCGTCGGGATGCCGGACTCGTCGGGCGTGGGGCCGGCGGCGGGCTCACGCGCGCCGGGCTCGCGTGCGGCCGGTTCGGCGGCGACGCGTCCGTACGGGTGCGGGAACGATCCACGCCCGCGCCGGACGTCGACCGTGTCATCGGCGCGGCCGGTGTCGCCGGTGTCGCCGGTGGGGTCCTCGCCGTCGTCCGGGACGTCCTTCCGCGCGGCGCGGGCGAGCTCCTCCGCGGTTCGCGCGCCGTTCGCGCCCGCCGCCGCGACGACGGCCGCCAGTTGGTCGGGCGTCATCCGGGGCATCGGCGTGGTGGGCGCCTCATAGGAGGGGACGTACGCCGGAGGCCGCCCTGCACCAGGGCGGTCAGGGATCTTTCCCGAGCCGTCCACCATGTCGGCAGACTACGTCACAAATGCCGATGCATGTGGCGTGCCACCCCACCAATATGCCGCGCCTGAGCAGGTGACGGGCTCGGACCGAGCCCTCGTACGAAGAACGTCACTCCCGTTACCAACGACCACACTTCACCTAAGGCGCACCAAGATCTACTCATTGGTCCGAAATGGCGGGTATCTCAGGTGAGACAGCCGGGAACCACCTCATCCATGGCAATGACACCAGGTATCCGGCGTTCCGGGCGTGCGCGTCGCGCCGCCGCAGCCGTGCCCGCCGTGGCCCTGGTGGTCGGCGGCTGCGCCCTCACCGGGTCGCCCGCCGCGACGAACACGGCCTACACAGGGACGGACACGACGCCGCCGCCCGGCGCCGTGGCCGAGGAGCAGGCGTACGAGCGGACCATCGCGCAGGTCCTGCCGTCGATCGTGCAGATCACCACGCGCGGCGGCCTCGGCTCGGGGGTCGTGTACGACACCGACGGGCACATCCTGACCAACGCCCATGTCGTGGGCAAGTCCAAGAACTTCGAGGTGACGCTCGCCACCGGCGGCAAGCCGCGCAAGGCCAACCTCGTCGCGTCCTACCCGCTCGGCGACCTGGCCGTCATCCGGGTCACCGACCGTTCGGGGCTCACGCCCGCGCGGTTCGGCGACTCGACCAAGCTCAGGGTGGGGCAGATCGTCCTGGCGATGGGCAACCCGCTCGGACTGTCCGGCAGCGTGACGAACGGCATCGTCTCGGCGCTCGGCCGCACGGTGACGGAACCGCAGGGCGAGGGGTCGCCGGGCGCCACCATCACCAACGCGATCCAGACCTCCGCCGCGATCAACCCGGGCAACAGCGGCGGCGCCCTGACGAGCCTCGGCGGTGAGGTCATCGGCATCCCGACGCTCGCGGCGATCAACCCCGACCTGGGCGGCGGCGCGGCCCCGGGCATCGGGTTCGCCATCCCCAGCAGCACGGCCAAGGACGTCGCCGAGCAGATCATCAAGTACGGCCGGGTGACGAACACCCGCCGCGCGGCCCTCGGGATCCGGGTCAACACCGTGGTCGGGCCCGACGGGCAGCCGGTCGGCGTGGGCGTCGCCCAGGTGGACCCGAACGGCGGCTCCGCCAAGGCGGGCATCAGACCGGGCGACATCATCCTGAGCGTCAACGGAAAGCAGACCCCGACCGCCGCCGCGCTGTCGGAGGTGCTCGCGGGACTCATCCCGGGCGCCAAGGCCAGTGTGGAACTCCTGCACCCCGACGGGAAGACCACGACGGTGAGCGTCACCCTCGGCGTCCTCGCCGGAAGCTAGCCGGCACCTCCCCCCACGCCCTCCGGACGAGGCCGCGGCTCCTCTCTGGTCGTAAATAGGTTGTTATTAGGGCGATATCCGGTCTTTGCCAAGAATCGCGCAACTTATGCGCGCCGCCCTGCGTCCTCAGACAGTTACCGGCACGAGACGCAGGCGGCCACATAGCGAGGCGATCCCCCATGGACAGGACCCTGATGGAAATCGGCGTGGCGACCGCGGCCATGCTGCGCGGAAAAGAGTACAAAAAAGTATCCTTAGCCGAAATCGGACGTAATATCCAGAATATCCCGCACACCGGGAAGGGGCGGCGGCCTGCCGAGGGGGACGGCTGGAGCCCCGAGTGGGTGCGCAAGCAGGTGGGCACCAAGGCGTCCGCCGCGCTGCTCGCGGGATGGACCGCCTGGCAGCCCTTCGCCGGGTGCGAGGGCGGCATCGAGGTGCCGGCGTCCCTGACCTCCTTGGTGGAGGCGCGGACCTTCCTCACCGACGCGTTCGCGCGCGTGCTCGCCTTCCTGTCCCGCGAACGCGGCCTGTACCGGGCGGTGCTGCGGGCCGTCCCCGAGGCCGCCGCCGACCTGAACGGTCCGCTGCACCGCGACGCGGTGGTGGGCCCCATCCTCCAGGCCGCCCGCCACGGACGCTGTGGCGTGCTGTCCGACTGGCTGGCGCCGGTCCTGGCGGCCGCGCACAGCCCGGTCCACGTGGTGGGCGGCCACGACCTGCGCCTGGACGCCGACCTGCTGTCCGACCTGGCGGTGCGCATGTCGGCGCAGAACACCGGCGGCCGCGCGGTGCGCGCCGAAGCCCTGTGGAGCTTCTGGTTCCAGCAGTGCGTCGTCGGACGGGCCGGGCCCGCGGCCGAGCAGCGGGAACGCGCCGAGCACGACCTGCGCGCGGGCGACGCGGCCGAGCCCCCGCTGACCCGCCTGGCGCGCAGCATGCTCGACGGCCGCCACGACCTGCCCGCCACGGTGGACGCCTACGTCGAGGCGGCGCGGGAGGCGGCCCGCGCGGAAAACTGGGAACGCTGCTCGGACTCCCTGAGCAGGGCCGGGCTGGCCGCGCTGCGGCTCGGCGACTGGGACAGGGCCGGTGCGCTGCTGGCGGAGTCGGAGCACACGGCCAGGGCCCGGCTGGGCGAGACCGACCCCCGGGTCACCCGTGCCCTGTCCGACCGCGCGGAGCTGTCGGCGCTGAGCGGCCGTCCCGACCGCGCGCTGGCCGAGATCCACCAGTCCCTGCGGGCACACGCCCGCGAGGACGGCCCGGCGCGCGACGCGCGGCTGCGGCCGAGCGAACGCGTGCACGCGCTCGCGCTGGCCGAGCACGGCTACGTCACGCGGGCCCTGAGCCTGGCCTTCCAGCTCGCCGGCGCTCCTGTCGACGCCGCCGGGCACGCGAAGGACCTGCTGCTGCACGCGCGGGTGCTGCGGCGGGCGGGACGGCCGGGCGAGGCCCTGGAGCGCATGACCGCCGCGGAGCACGCGCACCGCGCGACGCCGTGCCTGGAGGACCGGATCGAGCGCGCCCGCTGCGAGCTGGACCTGGCGCGGCCCGCGCGGGCGCGGGCGGTCCTCGCCGAGCCGGTCGACCACTGGTCCTGGTACGCCCGGCGGGTGTCGCCGCGGCTGGCGTTCGAGGCGCTGATCCTGCACGCCGTCGCGGGCGGTGACGCGGCGGCGCTGGCAGCGCGCAGGCAGGAGGCCCTCGACTGGGGGGTCGAGGCCGACGACCAGCTCTTCGACGAGTTCGGCTGGGCCAGGGCACGGCTGCTGCGGGGCGCGCCGGACGTGGCGGGGGCGTTCGAGGAGGCGCGGCGGGTCGGGGACGCCCAGGAGCGGCGCATCGCGGCGGGACGCCTGTTCGCCTGGCATCCCGCCGTCGCCGCCACCCGCCTGGAGCTGGCCGAGTGCGCCGAGGCGGCCGGCGTCCACGAGGACGCCTGGCGCGACTACCAGTGGATCGTGGACGACCCCGCGCTCGACGAGGCGCACCCGCTGCGCCTGGCCGCGGTGCTGGGTCAGGTGCGGCTGGCGCGCCGGGAGGGCGACCCGCGCGCGGTCGCGCTGCTGAAGGCGCTGCCGCCGCCCGGACGGTGGCCGCTGGACGCCGACTTGGAGACCACCGACGAGATGACCCGGCTGCGCCGCCTGCTCCGGCTGGACGGCTGACATCCGGGGCCGCCGCTCAGGGCCGCCACGAGGGCCGGTCCAGGCGCACTCCCCCGGCGCGCAGGGCACGCTCCATGCGTGCCAGCGTGCCGGGGGGCGGCACGCCGATGACCAGCACGCCGCCCCGGCCGTCCGGGACGACCTGCACCGGGACCCGGTCCGCGGGGGTGTCCGCCCGAGCGGCGTAGCGGGCCCGGCCGAGATCGGTCCGCGCGATCAGCCGCTGGCCGGCCGACCCCCGCCACGGCAGCCGGGTCGGGCGCGTCACCTCGTACCTCCCGGTGATCAGGACGTCGGCGTGCGCGACGGCGGCCAGGCGCGGCTCGTCCAGTTCCTCCAGCTCGTAGCCGGTGTAGAGGAGGATGTCCG
The DNA here is from genome assembly GCF_014200435.1 of Sphaerisporangium krabiense. Classification (NCBI taxonomy): domain Bacteria; kingdom Bacillati; phylum Actinomycetota; class Actinomycetes; order Streptosporangiales; family Streptosporangiaceae; genus Sphaerisporangium; species Sphaerisporangium krabiense. The sequence goes on from NZ_JACHBR010000001.1 coordinate 319,542, forward strand.
CCTCCGGGCGTACGGCGTCGCGGACCGCCCGCGCGCGGTCCAGGAAGGCCGCCAGGGGACCGGGCTGGGCGAGCGGCTCGCCGCCTGACACGGTGAGCCCGTCCGCGCCCGCGGCGAGCGCGGCCCGCCACAGCGCCTCCAGGCCGGCGACCGGCGCCGGTTCGCCGCCCGCCGGGTCCCAGGTGTCGCGGGACATGCAGCCCGGGCAGGCCAGCGGGCATCCCTGGGTCCAGACGCCGAGCCTGCGCCCGGGGCCGAGCGCGGTGACCGGGTAGTGGACGCGCCCCACGCGCAGGGCGGTCACCGGGTGTTCTCGCGCGGCCGGAACGGCGTGTCGTCGCGCATCCTCGGCTGCGCGGCGGCCTGGGTGGCGTTGGGCTTGCGCAGCACCGTGGTGACCGCGTCCACGTACGCGGCCTGGGCGGTGTCGTGCGCGGCGCGCGCCTCCCGCTCGCGGTGCTCCTGCGCCCGGTGCCGCGCCGCGCGGCGTTCGTCCATGTCCCCGAGGCGGGCCTCGGCGGCCTCCATGGCGGCGCGGGTCTGGCGCAGCCGTTTGACCAGGGCCTCCTGTCGTCTGGCGGCGCCCCTGTAGGCCGCCACGAGAGGGTGGTCGTCGGCGATGCCGAGCAGGAAGGCGAGCGCGCCGGCGAGCAGGAGCAGCGCGCCGAACATCACGCTGACCGTGAACCAGTCCAGGTGCAGCCGGTCCACCAGCATGGGGACCGGCGTGTCGCCCTCGCGCGGGTCGGTCCCGTACACCGGCGCGAGCAGGACGCGCCGGCGCAGGTCGCCGAAGAAGACGGCCAGCGCGGCCCACGGGATCAGCACGATCATGGCCAGCCCGCCGCTGATCCTCTCGGCCCCGCCGGCGCGGCGCGCCCGGTAGAAGACCCCGGCCAGGTGCGGCAGGAAGCCCATCACGAAGGCCACCGAGACGGCGAACGGCAGCGCGACCCGCCAGTCGGGGTCCATGAGGTGGAAGATCTGCCACTGCACGGGGAACTCGATCGCGACGAGCAGGGCGATCAGCGCCCATTTGAGCCATGGCGGCATCTGCCGGCCGAACGGCCCCTCCCACGCGGGCTCGGGGCTCCCGGCCCGCGCCCGCGCGGCGTCGCCGCCGAGGGCGGGGTCGATCAGCGTCGCGGGCGTCCCGGAGGCGAAGTCGCCGGGCATGTCGGGCGGCCGTTCGGTCTCGCCGCGCCGGCGCCGTGACGCCTCCTGGTCGAGGTCGTCGCGGACGCGGGCCTCGCGCAGCGCCACCGCGTCCATCTGCGCCAGCGCCCGGTCCATGAACGCGCCGGCCCGGCGGATGGCGTCCTCGGTCGGCGCGATGTGGCCGGCCGCGGCCCCGGCCTTGTCCCGCTCCCGGGCCACGCGGTCGAAGTGGCGGGACTCGGCGTCGGCGGCCTCGGCGCGCAGGGAGGCCAGGGTCTGCTCCAGCCTGGCGTCCAGCATGCGCGCGTAGGGCAGCCGGTAGTCGTCGAGGAGGGACCATTCGTCGTACTTGCCGGACCTGCCGCCTCCGCGGCCGTCCTTCCTCGCCCGGCGGATCAGCTTGCCGTACCGTCGCGGGGTCCGCCGTTCACGCTTGGGCATCGCGGTCTCCCTCAGTTTCCCTGGACGGGGGCGGTCCCGTGGCCGGGGCCGGTGACGAGCTCGGCCCAGAAGGCCCGCAGCAGGGCGACCCGTCCCGCCTGCGAGGGGGCGTAGCCCGCGCCGAAGCCGTAGTAGGTGATGGTGGTCCCGCTCAGGTCGGGGATGCGGGCCTTCGCGTTCAGCCTCGCGATGATCATCTCCCGGTCGGCGGGCGCGAGGCTGTCGTGGTAGAGGTCGACGGTCGAGTCGGACTGCGCGAAGTCGCTGATCACGAGGATGTGGTAGGCGCCGGTCCCCTCGGGTCGCGTGCCGACCGCCTTGCTGATGCCGCCGAGGACGTCGGACCCCGGCGCCTCGGTCGCGCCCTCCTTCTTCGCGCAGTCGAGCACGTCCGCGGCGGTCTTCTCCGCCTGCTTGTAGGCGCGCCTGCGCAGGGCCGTGACGTCGGCGCCCGGCACGGCGGCCGGGTCGAGGTCGACGTTGGGATAGTTGCACTTGGTCGACTCCGACGCCCCGGTGATCGGCGAGAACGCCAGCGTGGCGCAGCCCTTGGCGTACAGGAAGTCGGCGAGGTGCTCGCGCAGCAGCCGGGCGGCGTCCAGGCGGGTGCCCGAGCCCGAGCCGTCCACGACGACCGCGCACGGGCTCGTGAGGGCCGGCGCCTCCTCGCCGCAGGCGGTGAGCGCGGCGCAGAAAGCCACCGCGGCGGTCGCGAGCGACGCCAGGTGGTGGATCTTCTTCATGTCGGTTCTCCGGAAGGGCCGCGATCGTCGCAGCCGGCGGTCAGTTCGAGGGCGCGGGTGATGACGCGGATCATCCGCGCGGTGCCGAGTTCGTCGTCCGCGTGGACGCGCAGGAAGAGCAGGACGTCCGGCTTGTCCCAGATCGGGTCGGGGACGATCGCGACGGGGACGGGGAGGGAGCGGACGGCCTTCGCCGCCGCGGGGTGCTCCTGCATGACGTGCGTCCAGTACCAGTGCAGGAGCTGGTTGGCGTGGTCGGCGGCGGCCTGGGCGCGGCGGCGGCCCTGCTCGACCGTGGCCGTCCACCGGGTGAGGGCGCGCAGGAACCGCGCGGCGTCCCCCTCGCCGACCTCTCCCCTGAGCCGGTGGTTGACCAGGAGGGTCTCGGCGAGCCCGTGGACGAGCATGACGTGCTTGACGCCCTCGCGCCTGAGCCGGACCTGGATCTGCTTGGACGCGCGGTGCGCCCGGTGCTCCAGTTGCCGGGAGTACGCGGTGGCCACGGCCTCGCCCGAGCCGGGGATCGGCGGGATGGATCTGCGGCCGTCCCTGCGCCCCATGCGCGCGGCCTCCGTCCGGTCGCGGTACGACAGGCGGGCGCGTCTCATGTCGCCCTGGACGGAGTCGCTTTTCCCGCTTTCCCCGCCAGACCCGGCAAACCACCGCGAATGCATCAACGGAAATGTCACACGCCCCAGAATGCCCACATCCCGGGAATATCGCTGCTTTGGATTTATGGTGGTGCGACTAAATTGCCGGTAGTGCGGGACACGGCTCGCGCGGCCGACAATCGGCCTCGTGATACCAGCCCCTTCTCCGGGATCCGCCCCGCCGACCGTTCCGGACCCGCCGCCGCCCGCCGCGACCGTCGCCGACGAAGGCCACGGCACGCCGGGCCGCGCGACCGTGCCGCCCGAGGCCCTGCGGGCCCGGCTCGGCGCGATCGAGCCGCTGACCGAGCTGTCGGGAGAGGCCCGCGTGTACCTGGCGCGGGAGGGCGGCGAGCCCGTGGTGCTCAAGGTCTACGACGGCCCGTCGGCGGAGCGCGCCGAGGTCTACGCCGCGCTCGCCCGCGTCACCAGCCCCTACGTCGTCAAGCCCCGCGAGTGGGACGCCGACGCCGACCCGCCGTGGGAGCTCGGCGAGTACCTGCCGTACGGCACCCTGCGCGACCTGCTGGTCGAGCACCCGGGCGGCCTGCCGGCGGGCGCGCTGCGCGAGGTCGCGGGCCAGTGCGCCGACGCCCTGCGCGACCTGCACGGCGACTACATCCGGCACCGCGACATCAAGCCGGACAACATCCTGGTCAGGAACCGCGACCCGCTGCGGATCGGCCTCGCCGACTTCGGCGTGGCCCGCCGGACCGAGGACGACCTCGGCCGCGTCGCGCGGGCCTCGGGGACGACCCGCTACATGTCCCCGCAGGCCATCATGGGGCTGGTCTCGGCCGACGACGACTGGTGGTCCCTCGGCGTCACCCTCGCCGAGCTGGCCCTCGGCCGGCACCCGCTGCCCGTCGGCGACAAGGCGTACACCGCGCACGTCGCGGTGAACCCGCTGGACGTGAGCGCCGTCGAGGACCCGGCGCTGCGCCTGCTCTGCCAGGGCCTCCTGCTGCGCAACCCCGACGACCGGTGGAAGTACGCGCAGGTGCGGCGGTGGCTGGACGGCGACCCGCCCGCCCTGGCCCGCGCGCCGGAGCCGACGGCCGCGCACGGTTCCCCGCCGTTCCTCGGCGCCTCCTACTCCTCCCCCGCCGAGCTGGCCGCCGCGCTCGCCCGCGGGTGGACCGCCGCGACGGGCTGGGCCGCCGAGCACCGGGAGGAGCTGGACGCCTGGCTCGCCCACTTCCCCGAGGTGGACCGGCCGGTCCCCGCGCACCCCTCCCCCGACATCGCGCTGCTGTACCTGATCCGGGCGCTCAGCCCGCAGGGCCCGCCCTGGTACCGCGGGCACCCGCTGCTGCCCGAGCACATCCCCGCCATCGCCAGGCGGGCCGTCGCCCACACGGCCCACTGGCCCGCCGTGGTGTCCGACTTGTGGCGGTACGGCCTGCTCACCGTCCTGGACGGCGCCGAGGGCGGGCACGGGCTCGCCGCCTACGACGCGCGGTGGCGGCGGGACGAGGAGCGCCGCCGCGCCCTCGTCGCCGCGCCCGAGTACGCGGGGACGCCCGTGCGCGACCTGGACCCGGCCCTCGCGCGGGCCGAGCTGCTGCTGCTCGCCGCGGAACGGGGACGCGCGGCGGAGGCGCGCAAGGAGGTGGCGAGGACCCGCGCCCTGCTCGCCGAGATGCGCGTGCCCGTCCCCTGGTTCACGCGCCTGGCCGCGCGGGACGACCCGGTGGCCACGCTGGTGGCCGCCCTGCTGTGCGACGCCGCCGAGACCTACGCGCACGAGCGGCACGAGGTGTGGCGGGCCTGGCTGGACGACCGGCGGCGCACGGCGCTGCGCGAGTGGCTGGACCGCACGCAGCGTTCCACGGCGCTCGGCTGGGCGGCCATGGCGGTGGCGGTCCCGGCGTTCCTGTGGGTGATCGCGCTGACCCTCAGCGATCTCGTGGACATCGCCTCGGCGCGGGCCATCGCGGTGTCGTGGCTGTGGGCGGCGCTGTGCGTGCTGGTCATGGCGGTGACCGAGATCCCGTTCGCCGCCTGGCTCGGCCGCGCCTACCACCCGCGCCACTCCCTGGCCGCGACCATGATCCTCGCCGCCCGCCGGGCCCTGAGGCCGCTGCGCGGGCGCAGGTGGGCGTCCCTGCTGGTCCTGACCGGCCTGGTCGCGGCGCTGTCCCTGGCCCTGTCCCTCGCCCCGGTGCTGCTGCCCGCGGGCGCGATCGTCGCCCACCTCGCCTGGCTGGTGGTCCGCGCCCGGCGCCGGCGCGCCGGCGCCGGGCCCGTCACCGCCCCGGCCGACCCGCCGGCCCTTCTCCGGAGCGCCTCATGAGCTCAGCCAAGGCCGGGATCGTCTCGGTCACCAACTTCGTCACCGCCGCCCAGGCCGCGCACACCGCCCAGCTCGCCGCGCTGGCCAACACCGCCGTCGCCAACGCGGCAGGGGTCGCGGGCGGCAAGGCCGGGATCGCCGCGGGCATCGCGGGCGTGAAGGCCGGAGGCGCGGGCGTCGCGGCGGGCCTCGGCGGCCAGGCCGGCGTCACCGCCGCGGTCACGCTGTTCACCCCGATCCTGGCGACGGCCGCCGCGGTGCTCGTCACCTACGGCGCGGCCCGCCTGGTCGGAGCGGGCGTCGACCGGCTCATCGACCTCGGCGACCGCATCGAGCTGGAGCGCGGGACCACGCTCGCCGAACAGGAGGCGCAGGAGCTGTGGGCCGACGCGGTGGCCGCCGTCGCCCAGCGCAACGCGCGCATCGCCGCGCTGAGCGCGTCCCTCGGACCGGACGACCCCGACCTGCCCGCGCCGCGCCGGATCGCCGGGTCGACCGTGCGGCAGCTCGCCGACTGGTGCCGCGCCACCGACCAGGCGCTCGCCAAGGCCGTCCCCGTGGTGGCACGGCGGCGGCGGCGCGCCGCGCTGGACGCGTTGCGGGCCGCGCCGCCGCCGGGGCAGGACGCCGTGTGGGAGGACCCCGGCCGATTCGCCGCGCTCTGGGGCGACGCCGCGAGACCCGCCGCGCCCCCGGCGTCCGACCCGGACCACAAGGTCGCCGCCGCGCTGGCCGGGCTGGACCCCGAGGCCACCGCCCGGGACCTCGCCGCCGTCCTCAGAACGGCCGCCGCCGTCCGCGCGCACGCGGGCGGCCCGGCGGCCGGCGCGTGGCTGATCGAGCTGAACGACGCGATCGCGCAGGCCAACCGCGCCGTGCGCGACGCCAGGCGCGCCGCCGTCTACCTCGGCGCGCTCGACTCCCCCGACGACGACCACACCGCGCTGCGCGACCGGCTGCGGGAGGTGCGCGACGGCCGCGCCCGGCTCGACGAGGACCTCAGGGCCGAGGCGGACCGCGCGCTCGCCGCCGCCACCCGGGCGCGCGAGCAGCGGTACGCCCTCGACCTGGTCCGCGAGACGCTCACCGGGCTCGGCCTGGACGTGGACGTCACGGTGTCCGGCACGCTGCGCGCCTCGCACCCCGACTGGCGGCGGCACGCGGTGGACATCGGCGTGGACCCGCGCATGCGCATGTCCGCGACGCTGCGCGGGCCGTCCGGCTCGCCCGGCCCCGACCCGGGGCACGTCGCCGCGTGGCGCGAGACGTGGCGGCGGGCCGAAGGGGCGCTGACCGTCGCCGGCGTCTCCGCCGCCCTCGTCCCCGAGCACGAGGAGGAGATCAGGGAGGACGTCCGCGCCGCCGTGGACCAGAACACGACACAGGACACCTGGCAGGACGCAGAAGGGAGCGCGGCGACCCACGAGCCCCGGAGGAGGTCCCGCCCGTGACCCGCCCGCCCGGCGAGATGCCGCACTTCGTCAGGGAGCTGTGCGCCACCCTGCCGGTGCACGCGCAGTACATCCTGCACGGCAACATCCGCGACCGGTTCCTCATCACGCCCGCGGGCGCCCGCTCACCGGTGCTGATCCCGATCATCCCCACCCTGTGCGAGGCCCTGTACGCCCACGGCTACGAGTGCGTGATCGTCTTCGACCCCATCGACCGCCTGCTGACCGTCCCGCCGTTCGGCGGCGGCCCCGAGGCGACCAGGAAGGCGGCCGAGGACCTGCTGCCCTCGGCGAAATGGGACCGCCGCCACACCCTGGCCGAGCTGGAGGCGGTGCTCACCGCGGTCACGGGCCGCGGCGCGCGGCGCAGGGCGGCCTTCGTGATGGACTACGCCTCCCGCATCACCGGCGCCCCCGCGCACCCGCAGCGCGAGGAGCAGCAGTTCTTCCGGTTCGCCGAGAAGCTGTCGCAGACGGCGGAGCCGCTCACCGGCCCGCCCGGCCGCCCCGGCCGGCTCTTCAACCCCGTGATCTGGCTGGTCGACGGCGAGCGGGACCTGCCCGCCGGCATGGTGATGGGCAACGAGCGGGTCCGCTCCATCGGCGTCCCGCTGCCCGACCTGGAGCTGCGGCTGCGCGCCGCCGCGCTGGAGGCGTCCCTGCTCGGCCTGTCCGCCGACGACCGCGAGGCCGGGGAGGTGGTCAGGCACTACGCCGAGCAGACCGACGGCATGACGCTGCGGGCCATGCAGGAGGTGCGCACGCTCACCAAGGACCGCGGCGCCGACTACACCGGGCTCGCCGACGCCATCCGCGTGTACAAGTTCGGCGTCGAGAACAACCCCTGGCACGGCGACCACCTGCGCGACATGATCAGGCAAGGAGAGCAGGAGATCGTCCACCGGGTCATGGGACAGGAGCAGGCGGTCACCAAGACGCTCGACATCCTCAAGCGGGCGGTGCTCGGCCTGTCCGGCGCGCAGGCCACCTCCTCGGCCACCCGCCCGCGCGGCACGCTGTTCTTCGCCGGCCCGACCGGCGTCGGCAAGACCGAGCTGGCCAAGGCGATCGCCGCGCTGCTGTTCGGCACCCGCTCGGAGCCGCTGCGGTTCGACATGAGCGAGTTCTCCGCCGAGCAGGCCGCCGACCGGCTCATCGGCGCGCCGCCGGGCTACGTCGGCTACGAGGCGGGCGGCGAGCTCACCGGCGCCGTGCGCCGCAACCCCTTCCGCGTCATCCTGTTCGACGAGATCGAGAAGGCCCACCCGCGCATCCTGGACAAGTTCCTGCAGATCCTGGAGGACGGCCGTCTGACCGACGGGCAGGGGGTGACCACGTACTTCTCCGAGTGCGTGCTCGTGTTCACCTCCAACCTCGGCATCATGGTCCCCGACCCCGACGCCCCCGCCGGCCGGCACAAGGTCAGGAACGCCTCGCCGGAGGACGACTACCCCACGCTCACCGTCAAGGTGCTGGAAGCCGTCAAGCGGCACTTCCTGGAGGAGCTCGGGCGGCCGGAACTGCTGAACAGGTTCGGGGACAACATCGTGGTGTTCCGGTACATCGACCAGGACACCGCCGGCAAGATCTTCGAGCTGCAGCTCGGCAACATCGTCCGGCGCGTGCTCGACACCCAGCACATCACGGTCACCATCGACGGGGCGGTGCGCGACCACCTGCGGGCCCGCTGCACCGGCCCCGAGACGCTGGAGAACGGCGGGCGCGGCGTCGGGACCGTGCTGGAGTCCCGCTTCGTCAACCCTCTCGCCCGCGCCCTGTTCGACGGGGACGCCCGCGCGGGCTCGGCCGTCCACGTCGCCGGCATCCGTGAGCATGCCGGGACCGTCTCCCTGGAGCTGCGATGACCAGGAAATGCCCGTACTGCGACTACACCACCGAGGACGCCTCGGCCTTCACCTGCCCCCACGACCATTCCCCGCTCGCCGAGGTCAGGGTGGCCGCGCTGCGGCTGTCCTTCCAGGACGGCACGGTCGTCGAGGTCGGCCCGGGCGAGGAGGTCAGGCTCGGCCGCGACCCGGAATGGTCCGGGCACGCCGGCTGGCTCGGCGCCTTCGCCCGCGTCTCGCGCCGGCACGCCACGGTCGGCCTGCGCGGCAACGGCACGGCGTACGTCGTCGCCGAGGACGACACCCGCAACGACACCTACGTGGACGGCGCCGCGGTCCGCAAGGGCCTGTCCACCACGCTCGGGGACGGCTGCACGCTGCGCCTGTCCACCCAGCTCTCCGCGCGGGTCTCGTTACCGGAGGAGGCGCGGTGAACGACCGGATCCCGCAGGGGGACCTGCTGCTCGCCGTCCGCTACCTGAGGGACGGCGGCACGCCCGCCGAGCTGGACGAGGTGATCGCCCGGTACGAGGCGCTGACCACGGCGGGCGGCCTCGGTGAGGAGGCCACGGCGGCGGCCCACACGATCCTCGGGCTGATGCTCATGCTGCGGGTGGTCCGCCTGCCCGAGGGCGGCGCCGCCACCCTCGACATGCGCACGCTGTTCGCGTTCCCGCCCACGATCGCCGACGTCTCCGACCCGCGCACCCGCGCCGACCTCGCCCGCGCGCGGGAGGGCCTGGCCCGCGGCGTGAACGCCGGCGACGCGCTGCCCCAGCACGTGCGCGACATGGCCGCCGTCGCGATGACCTCGGCGTCGCTGCTGGAGGCGACGCAGGCCGGCCCCGACATCCCCGCGGTCAGCGGCCTGCTGGAGCAGGCCCTGGACCGCGTCTCGCCCGGCGCCCCCGGCCACCAGGAGCTTTCCGCCCTGCTCGCCTGGGCCCGGGCGAGCATGAGGATCACGGGCGGGGAGGGCCCCGCGGACGCGGTGGAGGAGGCGCGGGAGGCGCTCGAGCCGCTCGGCGACGACCACATGCTGGGCCCGATGGTCCTCACCGACCTGGTGCTGAGCGCCACCGGCGGCCCCGGCGCCGCCACACCCGACGGCCTCGCCCGGATGAACGACGTCATGAAGAGCGCCTGGACGCGCATGGAGCCGTTCGAGCACCACCCGATGTGGGCGCTGTCCCTGCGCAGGGCGGCGGGCGCGGCGCTCACCGCGGCGGCGGCCTGCGGCGACCCGTCCGAGGCCACCGAGGCGCTGCGCATGGCCGAACGCGCCCTCGACCTGCCCGACGGCTCCGCCTATGACCGCTTCGTCGCCGGCATGGCGCGGGTCACCACGGCCTTCGGCGACGGCGCCCAGGAGTCGCACGACGCGGCCGTCGCCGACTTCGCGCGGATGGCCGGCGAGCTGCTGGAGGAGTCGGAGCTGTCCCCCGTCGTGCTGGCGATGCTCGCCATGACGCTCAGCGTCGACTGGATGCGCAGGGGCGGCGTGGAGAACACCGAGGCGGCGGGCGCGTACCTGCTGCTCGCCCGGGAACGCATGCGCGACCAGCTCGCCTCCGGCGCGCAGGGCAACCACGACCTCCTGGTCATCCACGCCCTGTCCGGTCTGCTGCGCGTCCTGCACGGGGACTGGAGCGACACCGGAGGGGACCTGGACACCGCGCTGGCCGACATCGCCGAGGCCGTCGAAAGGCTGCCCCGGGAGCACGTCATGTGGCCGCACCTCGTGATGGCGCTCGGGTTCGCCCGGGTGATGCGCGGCAACCTGTCGTCCGACATGGCCGAGGTCCGCGCGGGCGCGGAGCTGCTCGCCCAGGCGGCCGAGGACCGCGACGACGCGCCGCCCGCCGCGCGGGGCGCCATGCTCGGCACCGGGGGCCTCGGACGGGTGCTCGTCGGGACCATGGACGGCGACGACGCCCAGACCGAGGAGGGGCTGCGGATGCTGAGGGCGGCCGCGGACGGGCCGCGCTCCGTCCTCGGCGAGCGGCTGCACCTGCGGGCCGGCCTCGGCGGCGCGCTGCTCGCCCTGTACGGGTACGGCGGCGGCGCGCACCGGTTGGAGGAGGCGGTCCAGGCGTTCACCCGGGCGCGGGAACTGCTCGCGGAGGACCCGTTCAGCCCGGCCGCGGGCCAGTTGCTGACCGACCTCGCGCGGGCGCTGCGCCTGCGCGACGGCCGCGCCGGCCCCGGGCCCGCCGTCGAGGCGGGCCTGGCCGCGCTGGAGGCGCTGGAGAGGGACGTGCTGCTGCAGACCGAGGTGCGGTACGGCCTGATCGTGGCGCGCGGCAGCGCCGGACTGGCCCGCGAGGTCGCCTCCTGGTGCCTGGAGGCCGACGACCCACGCCGTGCCGTCACCGCGCTCGAACGCGGGCGCGGCCTCGTGCTCAACGCCGCCACGGCCGCCGCCGGCGTCCCCGAGCTGCTCGCCGCGGCGGGCCAGGAGGAGCTGGGCCGCCAGTGGCGGCACTCTGAAGGAGGCTTCCAGGTCGTGCCCTGGCAGCCGCACGGCGCGCGTGCGCAGAACGAACTCTTCGACCGGCTCGTGGCGAGCACGGGCGCGCAGGTGCCGAGCGACCTGCGCCACCGCGTCCTGGCGGCGCTCGACGCGGCCGGACGCCGTCCGCTGCCCCCTCCGTCGGTGGCCGAGATCGCCGAGGCCGTGCGGGCGGCGGGCATGGACGCGCTGGCCTACCTGGTGCCCGCCGGAGACGCGCCGGTCGGGCACATCCTGGTCGTGCGCGACGACGGCTCGCTGCTGGACCTCGTCCCCGGCGAAACGGCGGGCCCGGCCCCCGAGGTGGGCGCCTCCCCCCACCCGGACGCCCTGGCACGGGTCTGCGACTGGGCCGGAGAGGTGATCGCCCCGCTGCTGCGCGCGGCCCGCGCCTGGGCGCCGGACCGGCCGCCGCGGATCGTCCTGGTGCCGATGGACTCGCTGGGCGCGATCCCCTGGCACGCGGCGCGCCGCGACGGCCGGTACGCCTGCCAGGACGCGGTGATCTCGTTCGCCGCGTCCGGGCGCCAGCTCGCCGACGCCCTGCGCAGGCCGCCGCGTCCCTACGACGCCAACCCGGTGCTGGTCGCCGACCCGACCCTGACGCTGAGCCTCGCCCGTCCCGAGATCGCCGCGTTGCGCGCGGCCTTCTACACGACGGCCCGGCTCTACGGCCCGGACCTTCCCGGCGCCTCCGGCGAGGGGCGGCCGGGCGAAGTGCTCGACCACCTGCCCTCCCGCGACGGCCTCGGCGCGTCGCTGCTGCACCTCGCCTGCCACGCCTCTACGGGAGCGGGCCCGGAGTCCTCGCACCTGAAGCTGGCGCCCGCGCCGCCGCAGGACGCCGGCGACGACGCGCCCGACCACGAGCCGCTACCGGCGTCCCGCGTGCTGCGCCGGGCGCTCGGCCGCCCGCCGGACGCGCCCGGGGGGCTGGTGGTGCTCTCGGCCTGCGAGACCGACAGGACGCCCGGCGCGTACGACGAGGCGCTGACGCTGGCGACCGCGTTCCTGGCGGCGGGCGCGGCGACGGTGGTCGGGAGCCGGTGGGAGGTCGGCGACCTGCGCAGCGCGGGCCTGATGTTCATGTTCCACCACCACCTCGCCGCCGCCGCGCCGGCCGACGCGCTGCGGGCCGCCCAGCTCTGGATGCTCGACCCGGACCGCCCGTACCCGGACACCATGCCTCCCGAGCTGCGCGAGGAGCTGCGGCACTCCTCCCTCGACCTGGCGCGCCCGGACGCCTGGGCGGCGTTCACCCACCAAGGAAGGTAGGCGCATGGATCCCGTCTTGACGGCCCTGGCCGATCACTGGGACGACGTACACGAACGGCTCGCGCCCGAGCGGTCGCGGGCGCTGGACGCCCTGGCCGCCGACCTCGCCGCGGCCACCACCGACCGCGCCAGGCGCGGCGTCCGGCAGCGGCTGATCGACGAGCTGCGCCACTCGCTCCCCGTCGACCACCCGGTGCGGGAGGCGATCGTGCGGGGGTCGCGGGCGACCACCGGGACGCCCGTGGAGTGGCACGCGGCGGTCGACCGCCTCACCGAGACCTTCGTCCAGCGTGACGCCCGCCTGGCCAGGCTTGACCTGCTGGCCGAGCCCGGCCACACCCCCGACGAGGTGCGCGGCATGGGGGCCGACCCCGCGACGCCCGGCCTGCTGCGCCTGCCGCTCCCCGAGGGCGGCCACCGGCTGCCGGCCTTCCAGTTCACCGCCGAGGGCCGGCCGCACGCCGTCGTGCTCGCGGTCAACGAGCTGCTCGGCGCGGCCACCGACCCGTGGGGGGTGGCCGATTGGTGGTGCCGTCCCAACAGCCGGCTCGACGCCGTGCCGGCCGCCCTGCTCGGCGTCGTCCCCGACGGGGACCTGTACACCGCGGCGCGCGCCGTGCGGGGAGATGAGTGAGAGATGGGACGACACGACCCGCCCGTCGACTACGACGGACACCCCCACGCCCTCCTGCTCCCCGCCGGGTCGGTGCTGTGGCGGGTGCATTCCCGGCATCGGCCGGCCGAGGCGTTCAAGCCCTACCGGCGCGAGTACGCCTTAGGCCGCTTCGACGGCGGCGACGACGACCCGTACGGCACCCTGTACCTGGCCTCCGACGAGGTCACCGCGGTGGCCGAGGTGCTGATGCGCGGCCTGCCGTACGGACGCACCGGCCACAGGTTCGTGCCGTACGACGCCGTGCGGGGCCGGCGGCTGTCGGCCGTGCGCGTCACCGCGGAGCTGCGGCTCATCGACCTGGTCCGGGGCGCGGCGCTGGGCGCCGTCTGCCAGGACGACTGGCTGATCTACTGCGCGGAGAGCGAGTTCGACAAGACCCGGCGCTGGGCGTCCTGGCTGCGCGCCCAGGACGGGCTCGCCGCCGGGATGATGTGGACGACGCGCCGCAACCTCGTCAACCGCAGCGTCGTCCTGTTCGCCGACAGGGGCGCAGCCCTGGAACCCGCCTCCCTCCCCGCGGTCGACCTGGACAGCGGCCCCGGCCTCGACTGGCTCAACGAGCACCTGCGCCAGTTCCGCACCTCGGTGAACCGCCCCGGCCCGGCCTGGTGATCCTCCGCCGCGCAGGGCGGCGCGCAGCCGGGCGAGCCTCATGCGTCCGATGGAGCCGAGCCCTCCGGGCGGTGGCGGGCTACCAATCGGGCGCATCACGGGTGTTCTCCGCCCGGATGGTGTCACGATGGCGTCGTGGCGCACCCACACCGACCCGACCCTCTCGTGACCGAGCTGCGCGTGTTGCGCGAGCAGGGCCTGCTGCGCCTGCACCGCAGGCCCTACCCCGAGCTGGCCGGCGCCGCCGACTCCCTCGGCCTGCCGGTGGACGTGCTGCTGGAACGCGTCGTGGCCCGGCTCGACGGCGACCTGGCCCACGCCACCGCCTACACGCTCGGCACCGCGCCGGGCACGCGCGACTGGCCGGCCTCCGAGCGTCGCAAGCACGCCGCCAAGGTCTACCGGCTCTCGGTCGAACGCTTCCGCAAGGAGCAGGAGCTGCTGATCCTGGAGAACGTCGCCGCCCGGATACGCGCCATGCTCGGGGCCGCGCGGCCGGCCGAGCTGCCCATGGGCTCCAGCCTGCGGCTGCAGGTCGGCGGCGCGGCCCTCACGCTGCACCGCCGCCCGGTCGAGACGCTCAAGGACGTGGCCGCGATCGCCTCCTCGGAGAACGTCTACCTGGAGATGTCCAAGTCGTTCAAGTCCTCGCTGTCGGCGTCGCTGCGCGCCGCGGCGGCGGCCCGCGACGACGTCGGCGACGTGGTGGACGACGTCCTGCCCCGTGAGCTGCGCGCGTGGATGCGGGCCCACGGCCGCGAGGGCGGCAGGGTGACGGCGGGGACCGTGGTCCCGACCTCACCGGGCGAGCTGCGCAGGCACGGCGTGCGCCGCCTCTACCACGCGGCCATCGCCGTGCCGCTGCCGGGGAGCAACGACTATTCGGTGGAGCCCGCCGCCGTGGACCGCGCCGTGCACGGCATCTTCCGGCTGGCCGCGCACGAGGGGATGGCGTCGGTGTGCCTGCCCATGTTCGGCGCGGGCCGGGCCGGGCTCGACCCGGAGACGGCGTTCGCCTACCTGTGGGGCGCGCTGGCGCACGAGGCGCCGTGGGCCTGCGAGCTGCACATCGTCACGCGCAGCGAACGCGGCACGAACGCCGCCCTGCGCGGTCTGCGCGCCGCGGGCGCCGTCCCGGCCTCCTGACCAGGCCGGGCACGCGGCGCGACGGAGCGCGGACCCGTACGCGCGGTGCGCGGTAGAGCCTGCTGTACCCGGGGTCTCCCGTTGGCGGGATCGCCGGGCCACCTGGTGGATTCGTACGTTCGTAAGCGTGAGGAACGCACCGGACGTCGAACAGGAGCACCGCATGTCCCGTCACAGGCAGGCCGGCCAGGCGAACGCGGCGCGGGGCGGCATCGGCCGCGCCCAGCGGTGAGGCGCGATCGGCCGTGATCGACCCCGACCGCATCAAGACGTCGAAAGAGCTGTCCCAGCAGTTACGCGCGCTGTTCAAGGAGGGACGCTGGAGCCATCGCCGCCTGGCCGAGGCCGCCGGGCTCAGCCCGGCCACCGTGCACGCCATCGTCAGCGGGGCGACCGAGCTGCCCCGTACCGGCACCCTGGTCGCGTTCGTGACCGCGTGCGGCCAGCGGAAGGAGCCGTGGGTCGCGGCGCGCCGCCGCGTGGCCGACGTCACGGCGACGAACCCGACGCGTGAGCAGCTCAGGCGCCAGCTGGACCAGCTTCGGGTCCGCGCCGAACGCGCCGAGGCCGAGCTGGAGGCCGTGCTGCGGGACAGGATCGAGCTCTGCCCCGGCGGCCCGCCCGTCAGCGGCGGAGGAAGGCCGTGACGGCGGTGAGGAACTCCGCCGGACGGGTGCCGTGGATCTCGTGCCCCGCGTCGATCGTGACCAGCTCGGCGCCGGGGACGCGGGCGGCGAGCTCGGCGACCTGCTCCTGCGGCAGGTGGCTCGACGGGCCGCCCGCGAGCACGAGCGTCGGCGCGGTGATCTTCGCCAGCCCTTCCAGCCAGGCCGGGTCGGGGTCGTTGCGCTGCCGGGTCGTCTGCTCGACCATGGCCCAGTCGAAGTCCGGCGGCTCCTCCGGACGCGGCGGGACCGCCACGCCGGCCGGGACGGGCAGCGGCACGTCCTCCAGGACCAGGCGCTCGACCCGGTCCGGGTACTCCTGCGCGACCAGGTAGGCGACGAACCCGCCGAGCGAATGCCCTGCCAGCGACGCCCGCTCCAGGCCGAGAACGTCGAGCAGGCCCACCACGTCGTCGCGCATCGAGGTCAGCGCGTAC
Organism: Sphaerisporangium krabiense; assembly: GCF_014200435.1. Taxonomy (NCBI): domain Bacteria; kingdom Bacillati; phylum Actinomycetota; class Actinomycetes; order Streptosporangiales; family Streptosporangiaceae; genus Sphaerisporangium; species Sphaerisporangium krabiense. Next base: position 335,451 of record NZ_JACHBR010000001.1, read on the forward strand.
CTGCCGGGCCGGTCGCTGCGGCCGTGTCCGCGCAGGCTCAGCGCGTGCACCCGGAAGGACTCCGCCAGGGGGCCGATCACCCCGTCCCAGTCGGTGTGGTCGTATCCCCGGCCCGGCAGCAGCACCAGCGGAGGCGCCGCCGGATCACCCTCCGTCCGATACGCGAGCCTGACCCCGTTGACGAGCGCGAACCGAAGATCCCCCATGCCCACCACCGTAAGCGCCGCCCCCGCCCCGCCGGAGCGCGTTCGCGCCAAGAGGAAAACCGCCCCGGAGAACACGCAGGCCCCGCCACGCGGTGCTACAGCTTGGCGCGCACCCGGGCCGCGTCCGGGTCCGCCCACTCGTCGAGGATCGCCAGCGCCTGCCGCCAGGCGGCCCGCGCCTCCGTGGACCGGTTGAGTGCCGCGTACGCGTCGCCGAGGTGGTCGAGGACCTCGGCCTCGTCCAGCCGGGCGCCCAGCCGGCGGGTCAGCGCGAGCGCCCGCTCGAAGCGCGGCACCGCTTCGGCGTGCCGGCCCAGGTGGTGAAAGGCGTAGCCGATGCTGTCCCAGGCGTTCGACTCGCCCGAGACGTTCCCGATGCGCTGGTTGAGCTCCAGCGCCCGCTCGCAGTACGCCACGGCCCGCTCGTGGTCGCCCATCATGGCCGCGCACCAGCCGACCTGGTTCAGCGCCTCGGCCTGGCCGTCGTCGAATTCGTACGCCTGCGCCACCTCCACCGCCCGGAGGGCGTGGTTCAGCGCGTCGGCCGGCCGGCCGGCGCGTTCGCAGAGCCACGACATGCCGCGATGGGCGTTGACCTGGCCCATGCCGTCGCCCGACCGGGCGAAGAAGGCCACCGCCCGCTCGTAGTCGTCCGTCGCCTCGTCGTAGTCGCCCAGCGCCGTGTGGACGAGGCCGAGCGCCATGTGGGCGCGGCTCTGCGCGCCGAGGTCGCCGAGGCGCTGCGCGGCCCCCAATCCGGCACGCTGCACGTCGAGCTGCTCGGGCCAGCGTCCGCGACGGTGCAGGAAGATCTCCACGGCCCGGGCCAGGGGGACGACGCGGCCGTCCAGGCCCGCCGCGGCCGCCCGGCCCACCGCGGCGGCGAGCGCGGGGTAGGCGGCGGTGAACCAGGCGAACGCGGCGTCGATCCCCGTGATCTCCTCCGCCACGCTGCCCGGCTCGGGGGGTCCGATGGGGACCTGCTCGCGGTGCGGGTTGAGCACGGCCGCGGCGGCGTACGCGGTGTGCAGGTAATGGTCCAGCACGCGGCACCGCGCCGCCTGCCGCTCCTCGGCGGACAGGTGGCGCCGCGCCAGTTCGGTGGCGTACGCGGCGAGCAGGTCGTGCATCGCGTACCGCCCGGCGGCGTGCTCGGTCAGCAGGTGGGCCTGGGCGAGCGTGGCGACCAGGCGCCTGGCCCGGTCCCGCGGCAACGCCGTGAGGCTCGCCGCCGCCGCGACGGTCAGCTCCGGCCCGGGCCACACGCCGAGCAGGCGGAACAGCCCGGCCGCCTCGGGGTCCAGGGCCCGGTACGAGGAGGAGAAGACCGCCCGCACGTCCGTGACGGCGTCCTCACCGGACAGCGGGTCCAGTCCGGCGTCCAGCCCGTCCAGCTCATCGGCGAACACCGACAGCGGGAAGTCGGGAAGGTGCGCCGCCCGGGCCGCCACGATCGACAGGGCGAGCGGCAGGCGGGCGCACCGCCGCACGATCCGGTCGACCGCGCCCGGCTCGGCGCCGGCGCGGTTCGCGCCCACGCGGCGGGTGAGCAGGTCGCGGCTCTCCGGCGCGCTGAGCAGGTCCACGATGACCGGCTCGGCGCCGTGCGCGGCGACCAGTCCGGGCAGCCGGTGGCGGCTGGTCAGGACGACCGCCGAACCGGGGCCGCCAGGCAGCAGCGGGCGCACCTGCGCCTCGTCGCGCGCGTTGTCCAGCAGCACCAGGACGCGCCGGCGCGCCAGTTCGGTGCGGTACAGGTCGAGCTGGGCATCGAGGGCGGCAGGGACGCGGCGCCGCGGGACGTTCAGCGCGTCGAGGAAGCGGCGCACCGCCTCGGCGGGCGTGACCGCCGGTCCGCCCGGCGCGAAACCGCGCAGGTCGATCGCGAGCTGCCCGTCGGGGAACCGGTCGCGCACCCGATGTGCCCAGTGGACCGCCAGGGCGGTCTTGCCCACCCCGGCCGGGCCGGTGACCAGCGCCACTGCCGTCGCCGTCGGCTGATCGGCGGCCCTGGTCAGCACCGCGTCAAGGTGGTCGAGCTGCGCCCGCCGGCCGATGAACCCGTAGGCGTCCGGGGGCAGCAGGGCCGGCACGGCGGCCGAAGCGGCGGCCGGCGCGGGCGGCTCCGGCGCGGGCCGGTGGTCCATCTCGCCGCGCAGGATCGCCCGGTGAACCGCCTGGAGTTGGGGGGCCGGGTCGGCGCCCAGTTCCTCGGCGAGCCGCTGGGCGATCGCGGCGTACCGGTGCAGAGCGTCGGCGCCGCGCCCGACGGCGTGCAGGGCCCGCATGAGCAGCGCGGTGACGGGCTCGCACAGCGGGTGCTGGTCGGCCAGGTCGCTCAGCGCCGGTACGGTCACCGCCGCGTTGCCCGCGTGCAGTTCCGTCTCGGCCCAGGCGAGCACGGCGTCGACGTGTTCGCGGTGCAGTCCCTCGCGGACCCGGGCCGCCCACGGACCTGCCACGTCCGCCAGGGGCGTTCCGCGCCACAGGTCCAGGGCCTGCCGTAATCGATCCGCGCGGCGCTCGGGCGGGCCGCCGGCCAGCGCGCGGAAGCGGTGCACGTCGACCCGGTCGCGGTCGCATTCGAGCACGTACCCGCCGGAACGGAAGGGCAGCCTGGGCGCGGTGCCGGCGTCCGGATCGGCCAGGGCCCGGCGGATCCGGGTGATGTACGAGTGCAGCGCCTGCCGGGCCCGTGGTGGCGCCGCCTCGCCCCAGACCCGGTCGATGAGGACGTCGGCGAGCACCGGCCGGCCGGCGTCCAGCGCCAGGGCGGCCAGCACCGCGCGCTGGCGTGGCGGCCCGGCGTCCAGCGGCCCTGCGTCCGTCCAGAGTTCCACCGGCCCGAGCAGTCGTACTTCCAAGTGCCATCCCTCCCCGTACGCCGGGGCATGGCGGCACTCACCCCGGTCGACCCCCGGGGGAAGGATAACCGGCGCCGGTCGCCGGAAGTCGAGGATCCGGCGGCGCGGGTGAGTTCCGGGCGACGGCGATGACGAGCCCGGCCGGCACCCGCCGCCACCGCCGGCTGTCCTCGCTGCGCGGGTTGTCCCCGAGGACCACCACCTCGCCCGGGGGTACCGTGCTGCCCTCCGGCAGGCCGTGCGCCGCGCGGACGGCCTCCGGCACCGGGTCGCCGGCGAGCGCGACGAGGCGCTTGACCCGCCAGGGTCCGAGGCCGGGGCCGCGGGTCGCGCCCGGCGGCGGCTTGAGCAGGACCACCGCGCCACGGTCCCCGGGGCGCACGGCGCGGCGGACCATGAGGATCCGGTCCCCGGGCGCCAGCGTCGGCGCCATGCTGCCGCCGGACACCCGGACCTGAACGAGCCGCGCCCGGGCGGCGCACAGCAGCAGCGCGGCACACGGCAGCGCACCCGCCACGGCCACGGCGGCGGCGCTCACGCGTCCACCTCCGCCGAGGACCGGTCGCGGTATCCGTCCGCCTGCAGGGCGAACAGCCCGGCGTACGTCCCACCGCGGCGGATCAGCCCGTCGTGGTCGCCGCACTCGACCACCCGCCCGCCGGCCAGGACGACGATGCGGTCGGCGTCGCGCAGGGTGCCCAGGCGGTGCGAGATGAGCAGGCTGGTCCGGCCCCGCCGGTACGCCCGCAGGGCCGCGTGCACCTCGTGCTCGGCCCGGGCGTCCAGGCCGGAACTGGGCTCGTCCAGGATGAGCAGGTCGGCGTCGGTGCGCATCACCGACCGGGCCAGCGCGACCCGCTGCCACTGCCCGCCGGACAGGATCGTCCCGGCGCCCTCGCCGTCGCGCTCGTTGGCGAAGAACACCCGGCTGAGCATGGTGTCGTAGCCGGCGGGCAGGTCGCGCAGGAACGCGTCGGCGCCGGCCAGCAGCGCGGCCTCCGCCACGCGCGGGCGGTCGTGCATGGCGTCCGGGTCGCCGAGGCCGATGTTCTCCGCCGCGGTCAGGTCGTAGCGGAAGAAGTCCTGGAAGACCGCGCCGAACCGGGCCCGGAGCGTCTCGGGCCGCAGGTCGCGCAGGTCCACGCCGTCCCAGAGGATCTGGCCGCGCTGCGGGTCGTAGAACCGGCACAGCAGCTTCACCACCGTGCTCTTGCCGGCGCCGTTCTCACCGACCAGGCCGACGGCGCTGCCGAACGGCACGGTGAACGACACCCCGCGCAGCACCCACGGCCCGCCGTCGTAGCGGAACCACACGTCCCGGAACTCGATGCCGTCGCGCAGCGGGCCCGGGCGCCCGTCGCCGACCGGCAGGTCCCGCGGCGTGGCCATCACCTCCCGGTAGTTGCCGAACACGAGCAGCGCCTCGTACGCGGCGGTGACCCGGGAGGCGACGCCGAGCAGCGCGGCCTGCACCCCGGCGACCGCCGCGACGAACAGGACCACGTCACCCGGTGTCAGGTGCCCGGCCGCGGCCCGATGCACGGCCAGGACCAGCCCGCCACCGGTGACGGCGCCGCCCAGCAGCGCGGAGCCGGCCCGCAGCCGGAACACGCGCGCGTCGAAGGCGTTCTCGGTGCGGGTGGTGTCGCGCATCGCGGCCACCATCCGGCCGTACAGGAACCGGGTGGTGCCGAACAGCCGGCCCTCCATCGCGGCCGCCCGGTCGGTGAGCAGCATCTGGTAGAAGAGCCGCCGCCGGTAGCCGGGCGAGGTCGCCATGTACATGCCGGCCCGGCCGCCGGCCAGGCGCAGGTCGGCCACCACGACCGGTATCGCGGCGAGCAGGGTCGCCACCACCATCGGGGGCCACAGCAGGTACAGGGCGGTGACGAACCCGGCGAGCTGGACCAGGCCACCGGCCGCGCCGGCCAGCCCGCCGGTGGTCTGCTGCGGCGCCGCCTCGCCGGCCTGCTGCGCCAGCCGCAGGCGGTCGTAGAGCCGCGGGTTCTCCAGCGGGGCCAGCCCGACGAAGGAGTTGACCTTGCCGAACAGCGTGCGCTGGACCTCGGTGGCGATCGCGCGGCGCAGCACCGGCGTGACGTACTGGTCGAGTTGCCCGAGAACGGTCACCGCGACGGCGGTCACCGCGACGGCGGCGGCGAGCCACCCGGCGGCCTCGAACCGGCCGTGGGCGAGCCGGTCGATGAGGAGCTTGGTCGACCAGGCCACCAGGACCGCGGCCCCGCCGTGTACGGCCGCGCTGGCGAACTCGGCCGCCGTGAGCCACCGGCTGGCGCGCCAGCTCAGGCGCAACGCCGCCGCGGCGCGACGGCCGATCTCGCGTCCGCCGGGCCACCCCGCCGTCGCGGTGGCGGCGTCCGCGGTTCCGCCCGGACCGGTCATGCCGGTACGGGAAGACGCAGGTCCCCGAGCATGTGCGTGGCGGCGACGAGCCGGCCCTGCTCGTACAGCAGGAACGTCGGATAGGCGGACACGCCGAACGGGGCGAAGCGGGCGTCGCTGTATCCCTCCGCCATGATCGTTTCGCAGCCGTCGCCCAGCGCCCGCACCATGTCGTCCGCGCCGGCCGCGACCGGCGCCGACACGACGGCGACCGCGTGGGCCCCGGTCTCGCGCAGGGCGAGCGCGGTCTCCCGCAACTGCGGCAGGCTCTCGTGGCACGGGCCGCAGGTGGCCGACAGGAACGCGACCAGCGCGGTACCCGTGGCCAGATCCTCCGACGACACCGCCCGCCCGCCGTCCGTCCGAGCGGTGAACGCGGGCAGTGCCGCGCCGATCTCCGGCAGGCTGGCGCCGGGCGTGGGCGCGGCGGGCCGTTCGCGGACGATCCTCGCCAGCCGGAGCACGAGGGCGAGGTTGAGCGCGCACGCCAAGGCGAGCACGACGACGGCGACGAGCAGTCCGGTCAGCATGGCAGACTCCGTTTCAGGCACGCCCGGCGAGGAGGCGGGCGTCGTCCCAGTGGATGACGGGGAGGGCGAGCCCGGCGCCGACGACGGCCGCGAAGGCGGCGCACAGCCAGCCGTCGAGCGTCACGGGCGGGGTGGCCGGGGCCAGCTCGGCGGCCAGCGCACCGACGGCCAGCAGGCAGAGCAGGATGTTCCGCCAGAGGTGGTCCCGCCGGAACGCCCCGCCGCCCGAGCCGAAGCACCGGCACGACGCCGGGGCGCCGCGGCGCAGCGCCCGCCACACGACGGCGGTGAACGCCGACAGCAGCACCGCGGCGGCCGCGGGACCGATCCCGTGGCGCGCGCCGTCCGGGGCGGGGATGACGAGCAGCGCCGCCACCCCCACCTCGGCCATGGCCACCCCCGTCCCGAGGACCGTCGCGGTCCGGCCACGGGCGAGGCCGAGATCCCGGATCGACGCGGCGAAGTCCCGCCGTGCGGACGCGGACCGCACCTTGCTCACCCCCGCAACGAGCAGGACGCAGCCGAGCAGCAGGCGAACCGTCACGAGCACGAACCACATGCGGGACCTCACAGGTCGTCAGGGCCGATCGGCCGGCGGGATCAGCAGGCGAAGGTCTCGCAGCGGCACGTCCACGACGTGTAGGTGATCGTGCAGTTGCCCGACTGGGTCGCGACGCGGGTGCAGCGGTTCCAGCTGTTCGGGCCGATCTGGTCGGCCTTGCACTCGGTCCAGCTTTCCTTCGGGCAGACGGCCGAGGCGTCGGCGCGGGCGGCGCCGAGCCCCAGCAGGCGGTCGAGGACCTTGGTCATCTCATCTCTCCGTTCGGTGGGGGCGCCGGGTCCGTCCCGGCGCCGGTCGATGTGCGGTACCGGTCAGCAGGGGTTCAGCGAGCACCCGCAGCCGTACTCCGACCCGCAGCGGACCACGCAGCCCTGGCTGATCTGGCAGTCGCGCTTGCAGCGCGCGGACCAGCCGGTGTGCTGCGTGCAGGTGTACTCGGTCCACGAGTCCGGCGCGCAGCCCGCGCTCGCCTCACCGCCGGCGGCGAAGGCGCCCAGGATGCGGTCGAGTAGCTTCGTCACGACCTTCCTCCGTTCCCATCGATGCCGGGGTGGACATTCGGACGCGCCGTTCCGGTCGGCCCTCCCGGCCGAGCCGACCGGGGACAAGCCTTCATCGCACGCCTTGTTCTCCGCTTGTCGAATCCTTGGCGTGCCGGTCAGCATCGCGATCAGGGCGTCGCCGGACCGGGCGGAGCCGATCGCCCCGGACCGGGACGGGGTGGAGCATGCGGCGGCCGGGCGGTCGAGCGGTTGCCGAAGCGGTCACCTGGCCGGCGGTGTCGCGCCACGGTGGCAGGCGACCGGGACAACGAAAAGCGGCGGTACCCCCCGATCGGGGAGTACCGCCGCTGTGGCCGACATCTTCCGAACCGCCCTGGAAGGGGCTGGTTCGGAAAGGCCGTTCGGGTGGAGGTGGCGGGAATCGAACCCGCGTCCTTCGGCACCGCGTCAGGGCTTCTCCGGGCGCAGCCTGCTGTGATTTTCTCGGCCCCGGTGATCACGCAGGCGAGTCACCGACGGGCCCAGTCACTGTTTGGTTTCCCTACCGACCCCGTGACCGGGTCGATCGGTTTAGCCTCCTAGCGATGCCAGATCCCGGGCCGGAGGCGATCCCGGGCTGACAAGGGCGAGGTCCTCGCTCAGGCGGCGAGGGCCAGCTGGCCCTGAGTGCGCGTGTTATTGGCACTTATTGTGTGCGGTCACAGTGTTAACGAGGTTATGTCCGCAGTCCTCGACCCGCTTCCCCTGGCGTGACATGTCGAAGTCGAAACCGGTCACCCCCTGGAGTGGCAGCCAGGCCCCTGCGGGCCCGGCTACCTCGAAGATACTCTAGACAACACCCTGGGCGTCAACTTGATTCCCCTGCGGCACCGGCGGCCCCGCGGGCCGCCGGGCATGCCGAAACCCCCGGAGACGTGGCACGTGGCGCACGCCCCCGGGGGCCGACCGGCAGGGTCGAGCCGGTCCGGACGGCAGGGCTTCCCCCGAGATGAAGCCCTGGTCTCATCACGGCGACTGAGTCCGCAACCCCCAAGCGGTGCCCAGTCACTCAGGAAGACGCAGGACAGGGCCCGGATGGTTGCTCGCGTCCGCGACATTTTTCCGCGGGTCGCCGGGCCCCCTCCGCGAGGACCTACGACGCCGTGGCCGTCCCGCGGAAGAACTGCCCGGCGATCTTGGCGGACGCGCCCGGATCGGTGGCCTCGGTCACCACGGCGACCGCGACGTCCCCCTGCCACCCGACGAACCACGACAGCGGCCTCGGCCGCTTCTTGTAGAGGTAGGTGACGCCGGACGAGACGCCGTAGACGTCCTCCCCCGGCGCGGCGGCGGCGGCCGACGACCCCGAGGCGACGCCCGCGCGCATGAGCCCGCGCAGGTCGTCCAGGGTGGCCGTGTCCAGCGCCATGGGGCTCGGCTTCGGGGGCGGCGGGGTCTGGGCGGCGGCGTCGGGGGCGGCGGGGGCGGTGACCAGCGTGGGCGGCCGCCAGGTGCCGGACTTCACGGCGGCGGCGACCAGGGCCATCGTCAGCGGGCTGACCCGCACCGTCTGCCCAGCGATGATCTTGGCCTTGGCGGCGTCGCCGGCGGCCTGCGGCACCGTGCCGCTGAAGGACCGCAGCGGCAGCGACCAGCCGACGCCGACGCCGAACCGCGAGGCGGTCTGGGCCAGCTCGGCGGCGTCCACCCGGCGCGCCAGGGACGCCAGCGCGGTCACGCACCCCTGGGCGAACCCGGCCCTGATGGTGAGCGAGCCGCCGGTGGGAACCGACGCCTGCTGGAACCGCGCGCCGCCGACCGTGCGGTCGGCCGGGCACGGCACCTTCTGCCGCAGGTCCGCCCCGGCCCGCAGCAGCGCCTCCAGCGCGATGATCGAGAAGGTGCTGCCGGGCGGGAACTTCCCGGCGAGCCCGTCGCGCTGCTGGTCCATCTCGTGGGCGCCGACGGCGAGGATCTCGCCGGTGGACGCCTTGACCGCGACCAGCGTGGCGGGCGCGGTGCCGCTGACGGCGAGGTCGGCCGCGTGCTGCACGCCCTTGTCGATCGTGGTCTTCACTGACGTCGTCGCCGTCCTGCCCTCCCACTTGGCCAGCTCGGCGACCGGCTCGCTGGTCTTGAGGTCGTAGGTGATGACCTTGGTGCCGGTGGAGCCGGTGAGCTGGTCCTGGTAGGCCTTCTGCAGCCCGCCCTGGCCCACGGTGTCGCCGGCCCGCTGCGGGCCGCCGAGCTGCTGCTCGGTCTCCGGGGTGATCGCGCCGACCTTGCCGATGATGTCGGCGGGCTCGGCGGGGGCGACCGGCTGCGACTTCTTGTCGATCTTCAGGTCGGGAATCTCGTTCAGCTGGTCGAGCAGCTGGGCGTACTTGCGCCCGCCGAAGGTGACCAGCGGCACGAAGTCCTGCGGCGGGGCGGACCTGATGCGGCTGAGCAGGCGGTCCTGGGCGAAGCCGGTCAGGTGGTAGAGCCGCTCGCAGACGCCGACGGGGTCCTTCACCCGGGCCGGGTAGACGCCGGCGACATAGAGCGTGGCCTCCCGCTGGAGGGGGTCGCCGTTGCGGTCCTCGATGGGCTGGCGGCCCTCGGTGGAGACCTCGACGGCGAAGCGCTGGCCCTGGCGCAGCTCGGGGTGGATGACGCTCGGCGACCAGCGGACCTTCCACCTGCCGTCCACCAGGTGCAGCGGCAGCTTGTTGTCGTACTCCCACAGGGGGTTGTTGTCGCCGAGGTCGACCTGGGTGCGGAAGTCGGCGACGGCCGAGTCGCCGTCCATGGTCAGGCCTTTGAGCGAGAAGCGGATCGACGCGGCGTCGAGCTGCAGGCCGGCGTCCTCCAGGGCCTTGCCGACGACCTTGGGGTCGCCGTCGGTGCGACCGGCCGCGTCGGCGTAGTGGCCGGTCTGCCAGCCGACGAGGAACTCGCTGACGGCGTCGTGCGGCGACGGCTCGGCGAAGCAGGCGGACGCCGTGGGGACGAGCACGGCGAACGCCAGCCCCGTCGACAACGTTCTTCTCATGCGCACGCCACGGCTCCCGCGCGTCACCGGTTGCGGTGCCGCAGGGCGCGGGCCATCTCGCGGTTCGCCTGCTTCTCGGCGAGGTCGTGGCGCTTGTCCCAGGTCTTCTTGCCCCGGGCGATGCCGATCTCGATCTTCGCCTTGCCGTCCTTGAAGTACAGGGCGAGGGGGACCAGCGTCAGACCCGACTCCTTCGTCTTGCCGATGATCTTGCCGATCTCTTTCCTGTGGAGCAGCAGCTTGCGCGGGCGGCGCGCGGCGTGGTTGGTCCACGTGCCCATGTGGTACTCGGGGATGTGGACGTTCATCAGCCACACCTCGTCGTCCTTCACCTGGGCGAAGCCGTCCGCGAGGCTCGCGCGGCCCTCGCGCAGGGACTTGACCTCCGTCCCCATGAGGACGAGCCCGGCCTCGTAGGTGTCCTCGATGTGGTAGTCGTGCCGGGCACGCTTGTTCTGGGCGATGAGCTTCCGCCCGGTCTCACGTGGCATAGCTGCGAGCCTACCGGGGCCCGTCACACCCGCAGGTATCGCCGGAGCATGAAGAACGAGGCCAGGATACAGATCAGGACGCCCACCACGGTCGTCAGCGTGATCACCTGGGCGACGTCGCTCCAGCTTAGCTGGGTGGACAGCACGAAGTACTGTTTCATGCCGTCGAACAGCACGATCTTGGCGAACATCAGCAGGACCGCCGAGATCACGCCGCCCACCAGGCCGGCGATCGTCCCCTCCATGACGAACGGCAGCTGGATGTAGAGGTTGGAGGCGCCGACCAGGCGCATGATGCCGGTCTCGCGTCTGCGGTTGTAGGCCGACAATCGCACGGTGTTGCCGATCAGCAGGATCGCCGCGAACACCTGGATCATCGCCACGACGAGCGCGGCCCAGCGCAGCTTGCCCATGAGCCCGAAGAACTTGTCCAGCAGTTCCTGGTCGTTGACCACGTTGGACACGCCGGGCGCGCCGCTGAGCGCGTCCACGACGGCCTTGTAGTCGTTGGGGTCCTTGAGCTTGACGCGGAAGGACTCCGGCATGTCCTCGGGCTTGACCGCGGAGAGGAGGACGTTGTTGCTGCTGAAGGTGGCCTTCCAGTTCTCGTAGGCCTTCTGCTGGCCCTCGAAGAAGACGGTCTCCACCTGCGGCATTCCCTTGATCCGGGCCTGCAGCGCCTGCTTCTCCTGCTCGCTGACGGCGCCGCGCCCCTTGCACGCCTCGAACGGGTCGTTCTTCTTGCACAAGTACGCCGAGAGCTGGACCTTGTCGGTCCAGAAGGTGCTCATGTTCCCGACCTGCGCGTTGATCATCAGCCCAATGCCGAGCAGCGCCATTCCGATGGCCACGGTCACGATGACGGCGATGGTCATCGTGAGGTTTCGGCGCAGGCCGATCCAGACCTCAGAGAAGATGAAGTTTGCCCGCATGCTTTGGGTGTCCCCTGTTGCTCTCGCTTGGTGATCAGTACGCCTGGCCGTAGACGCCGCGCGACTGATCGCGGACGATCTTGCCGTCCTCCAGCTCGACCACGCGCTTGCGCATGGAGTCGACGATGGCGGCGTCATGGGTGGCCATGACGACGGTGGTGCCGGTCCGGTTGATCCGGTCGAGCACCTTCATGATGCCGATGCTGGTCGCGGGGTCGATGTTGCCGGTCGGCTCGTCCGCCAGCAGGATCATCGGACGGTTCACGAACGCGCGCGCCATCGCGACGCGCTGCTGCTCGCCTCCGGACAGCTCGTCGGGCATGCGGTGGGCCTTGCCCTCCAGCCCGACCAGCTCCACGACCTCGGGCACGACCTTGCGGATGAACCGCCGGGGCTTGCCGATGACCTCCAGCGCGAAGGCCACGTTCTCGTAGACGTTCTTGTTGGGCAGCAGCCGGAAGTCCTGGAAGACACAGCCGATGCGGCGGCGTAGGTGGGGCACCTTGAAGTTGGACAGGCGCGCCAGATCCTTGCCGGCGACATGGATGGCGCCCGAGTTGGGGCGCTCCTCCTTCAGGACCAGCCGGAGAAAGGTTGACTTCCCCGACCCCGAAGGACCGACCAGGAACACGAACTCACCCTTGTCGACGTCCACGCTCACGTGGTCGAGGGCGGGCCGGTTCTGGTTAACGTAGACCTTGGTGACATTATCGAAATGGATCACAGGCGCATCACGGCATGCCAGTCTAGGGGTTGGGACGGTCGCGGGAGTGGCCGCGTGAGCCACATCGCATTGCTCGCCGACCGGGGGGCGCCGGTCTTTACCATTGATCGACGTTCCGGTTGGCCGAGGCTCAGTCTAGGGGTAACACTGGCATGGAACGTCCATAACGGAAACAAAACGATTCCACACTCGCTAACGGCCTGGTAAAGCGATCACCGTGGAGAGGGAGATATCCCGTGAGCTGCGAACACCTCATCTGCGCCCAGTGCGCCGGCCCCGTGGTCGAGGGACGCTGCCCGGCGTGCAGGGCGGCGAGGAGCAGGGTGCACCACCATGGGTTCGGTGGCCTGTCGCCCGTGCTCATCGCGATCGTGCTGGTCGCGCTGCTGGTCTTCACGCTGGCGCTCAGGCACCTGTACGGCGCCTGACGGAGCGTTCCCGCGGCGAGGACGGCCCCGCGCCGCCCGCGATGGCGAGGGCGCGCGGACCTCGGTCCGCCGCGCCCGCCGTCACTCGGGGGCGCCGGCCTCCTGACGGCGCATCCAGCGGATCTCGCCCTCGATGAAATCGTCCAGGTCACCGTCGAGGACGGCGCTCGGGTTGCCCGCCTCGACGGAGGTGCGCAGATCCTTCACGATCTGGTAGGGGTGCAGGACGTAGTTGCGGATCTGCGTGCCCCACGAGGTGGTGGACTCGCCGCGCAGCTCCGACATCTTCTCCGCCTCCTCCTGCCGCTTGCGCTCCAGCAGCTTGGCCTGCAGGACGGTCATGGCCGAGGCGCGGTTCTGGAGCTGGGAGCGCTCGTTCTGGCAGGAGACCACGATGCCGGTGGGCAGGTGGGTGATGCGGACCGCCGAGTCGGTGGTGTTGACGCCCTGGCCGCCGGGACCCGAGGAGCGGTACACGTCGATGCGTAGATCGTCCTCGTTGATATCGATGTGGTCGGTCTGTTCGACGACCGGCACGATGTCCACGCCGGCGAAGGAGGTCTGGCGGCGGCCCTGGTTGTCGAACGGGCTGATGCGCACGAGGCGGTGGGTGCCGTGCTCGCCGCGCAGGGTGCCGTAGGCGTAGGGCGCCTTGACCACGAAGGTGGCCGACTTGATGCCGGCCTCTTCGGCGTAGGAGGTGTCGTAGACCTCGGTCGAGTAGTTCTTGCGCTCGGCCCAGCGCAGGTACATGCGCAGCAGCATCTGCGCCCAGTCGGCGGCGTCCACGCCGCCGGCCTGGGAGTTGATCGTGATCAGGGCCTCGCGGGCGTCGTAGGGGCCCGACAGCAGCGTGCGGACCTCCAGCGCGTTGATGTCGCCGCGCAGGGAGGTCAGCTCGCGCAGGGCCTCCTCGCGGGTGTCGGCGTCGTCCTCGGCCTCGGCCAGCTCGTGCAGGACCGCGACGTCCTCCAGCCGGCGGCTCAGGCCCTCGACGCGGTTGAGCTCGCCCTGCAGGTGAGAGAGCCTGCTCGTGACCTTCTGGGCGGCCTCGGGGTCGTTCCACAGATCGGGCGCGGCTGCCTGCTCCTCGAGCTCGGTGATCTGCTTGCGCATGCTGTCGAGATCGAGGACGTCCTGAATGCCCTTCAGGATGCCGTTAAGCTCGCGGATCTCTTCTGAGGGATCGATGGCTGCCACATCTGCCAAGGGTACGCGACACCGCGGGCACCTCGCGCGTCGCTAGCATGGGCGGGGGACTCATCGGGAGGCGAGCGTGAAAAGGACCATGCGTGCCGCCTTCGTGGTGCTCCTTTTCGCCCTCACGGCCTGCTCGCCGGGCGGTTCCGCGCCCGGCCGCACGCCCGCCGCGGCCACCGCCGCCGCCACCCCTGTGCGCGGCGCCGCCGCCACGGCCTCCCTCACCACGTCCCCCTCCCCCACCGCCGAGGCGCCCGCGGTGACGCTGAAGGAGGCCGCCGCGGTCGCCCGTGAGGTGCTCGGGGCCGACGACGCGGCGCGGGCCGCGGGCGCGGAGTCCTACGCCCTCGACCTGACCCGCGACGCGCAGCGCCTGGTCACGGTGACGGCGTTCAAGTCCACCCGCATGAGGCCGCCGCGCTACACCTGGGGCGCGCCGAAGGTCATCGTCCCCCGGCTGGACCGCTACCCGTACTGGTTCGCCGCGTTCGCCGAGCGGCGCGACCCCGGCGGCGAGGACCGCACGGCCGTGCTCGTCTTCATGAAGGAGTACAGCACCTCGCTGTGGCAGCTCGGCTTCTCCTCGCTGCTCTACCCCGGCGCCAAGCCCCCGGCCGTGCTGCTCGACGCCGAGGGGTACGCCACGCCGCTCGCCACCCGGGACGAGTCCCTGGCGATCAGCCCGCACCTGATGGCCCCGCTGCACGCGACCATCGCCGAGGAGGGGCCGGGCGGGTTCGCCGCGAGCCTGATCGCGGCCGGCCCGCAGACGACCGGCTACTTCACCGAGGTCGGCGAGGTCCAGCCCGAGGAGAAGCGCCGCGGCCTGCTGTACGACTCGATCTTCGCCGCGACCACCTACCCGATCTACGCGCTGCGCGCCCCCGACGGCGGCGCGGTGATCATGTACTCGCTGACGCGCACGACGTCGCGGCAGGTCAAGACCGACAACGCGCTCGGCCTGGTGCCCGTGCCGAAGGACGTCCGCTGGGCCACCGACAGCCCGGTGGTGCGGCGCAGGCTCCGTATCGAGGAGACCCAGCAGTACGTCGGCCACATCTCGCGCCGGGGTGCCGTCGAACCCGCCAAGGTGATCGGGTTCGACGGCACCCCGACCGGCGTGTCCAGCGACATGCCGGCCGGGGACTGAGGGGCCGCGCTCAGCCCTGCGGGTAGGGCAGGTTGCTGGTGGCGACCAGCGTGCGGATCGCGCGCAGCGCCACCGACAGCGTCGCCAGGTCGAAGTGCTCGCTCTCCCAGATCTCCGACAGCGTCTGCCGCGCCCGCGCGACCGCCGCCGAGTTCGCCTTCGACCATCCGGCCAGGCGCTCCTCCGGGGACAGCCCCGGAAGGCTGTGGGTGAGCACGTCCCTGGTCAGCGTCGCGTGCGCCGCGTACAGGTCGTCGCGCAGCGCGGCGCGGGCCATGGAGTTCCAGCGGTTGTCGCGCGGCAGGGCGATGACGCGCTCCCTGAGCCGGGCGAGCTGGAGCCGGTCGGCCAGGTCGAAGTAGACCTCGGCCACCTCGCCGACGGGCCGCGACGTCCGGGAGGCGATCTCGACCAGGTCGAAGGTCGAGTACGCCGGCACCATCACCGCCGCCCGCTCGGCCAGGTCGGCGGGCACGCCCCGCGCGACGAACCCGTCACGGCGCTCCTCGAAGGCCGCGAGGTCAGGACCGGCGAGCAGCTTGGGCAGGTGCGGCAGCAGGCCGTCCGCCCCTTCGGCGAAGAACCGCGCCGTGGACGTGAGGTCGATCGGCGGCCTGCGGTTGCCGAGCAGCCACCGCGCGCCCCGCTCGGCGAGCTTGCGGCCCTCCAGGAGCATGGCGAGCTGCGTCGCGGTGTCGACCTTGTTGTCCAGGGCCTCCACGGCCCGCCAGAAGGTCGGCAGCTCGAAGACCTCCCGGGACACCAGGTAGGCCCTGGCGATGTCGGGGACCGAGGCGCCGATCTCCTCGCCGAAGCGGAAGGTGAACGTGGTGCCGCTGGCGTTGACCAGGTCGTTGACCACGCAGGTCGCGATGATCTCGCGGCGCAGCGGGTGGCCGTCCATGGCGGCGCGGAACCGCTCGCGCAGCGCCGAGGGGAAGTAGGACACCAGCCACGATTCCAGGAACGGATCGTCGGGGAGGTCGGAGGCCAGGAGCTGGTGGTCCACGGTGAGCTTGGTGTAGGCGAGCAGCACCGAGAACTCGGGGGCGGTGAGCCCGAGCCCGGCCTGGCGCCGCTCGGCGAGCGTCTTGTCCGACGGCAGCGACTCCAGCTCGCGGTTGATCACGCCTTCCCGCTCCAGCTTGCGCAGGTAGCGGGCGTGGATGTGCAGCATCTCGGGGGCCTGCGCCCGGGCGGCGGCGAGCACGACGTTCTGCGCCTTGTTGTCGCGCAGCACGAGCCCGGCGACCTCGTCGGTCATGTCCAGGAAGAGCTGGTCGCGCTCGCGGTCGCCGAGCCGGCCCTCCCGCACGACGCGGTCCAGGAGGACCTTGATGTTGACCTCGTGGTCGGAGGTGTCGACGCCCGCGGAGTTGTCGATGAAGTCGGTGTTGACGTATCCGCCGTTCAGGGCGAACTCGATGCGGGCGAGCTGGGTGAGCCCGAGGTTGCCGCCCTCGCCCACGACCTTGCACCGCAGCTCGCCGGCGTTGACCCGCAGGGAGTCGTTGGCCTTGTCGCCGACGTCGGCGTGGCTCTCGGAGGACGCCTTGACGTAGGTGCCGATGCCGCCGTTCCACAGCAGGTCGACGGGGGCCTTCAGGATCGCGTTGATGAGGTCGTTGGGGGTGAGCGCCGACACGCCGTCGGGGATGCCGAGCGCGGCGCGCATCTGGGGGGAGACGGGGACGGACTTGGCGGCGCGCGGCCACACCCCGCCGCCCGAGGAGATCAGCTCGGGGTTGTAGTCGGCCCAGGAGCTGCGCGGCAGCGCGAACAGGCGGGCGCGCTCCTCGAAGCCGCGTGCGGCGTCGGGGGACGGGTCGACGAAGACGTGCCGGTGGTCGAAGGCGGCGACCAGCCTGATGTGGCGGGACAGCAGCATGCCGTTGCCGAAGACGTCCCCGGACATGTCGCCCACGCCGACGACGGTGAAGTCGGTGGTCTGGACGTCCACGCCCATGGACCGGAAGTGGTAGGCGACCGACTCCCAGGCGCCGCGCGCGGTGATGCCCATGGCCTTGTGGTCGTAGCCGACCGAGCCGCCGGAGGCGAAGGCGTCGCCGAGCCAGAAGCCGTAGTCCTTGGCGACGCTGTTGGCGATGTCGGAGAACGTCGCGGTGCCCTTGTCGGCGGCCACCACCAGGTAGGTGTCGTCGCCGTCGTGGCGGACGACGTCCTGCGGGGGCACGACGACGTTGTCCACGAGGTTGTCGGTGATGTCCAGCAGGCCGGAGATGAACTGCCGGTAGCAGGCCACGCCCTCGGCCATCAGCTCGTCGCGGCCCCCGCCGGCGGGCGGCCTCTTGACGACGAACCCGCCCTTGGAGCCGGTGGGCACGATGACGGTGTTCTTCACCATCTGGGCCTTGACCAGGCCGAGCACCTCGGTGCGGAAGTCCTCCATGCGGTCCGACCAGCGCAGGCCGCCGCGGGCCACCTTGCCGAACCGCAGGTGCACGCCCTCGACGCGCGGCGAGTACACGAAGATCTCGAACTTCGGCCGGGGCAGCGGGAGCACGCTGATGGCCGACGAGTCGAACTTGACGGATATATACGGCTTGCGCTTGCCGGCCACGCGCTGGAACGCGTTGGTCCGCAGCGTGGCGAGCATCATCTCCAGGTACGCGCGCAGGATGCGGTCCTCGTCGAGCGAGACGACCTCCTCCAGCGCGGCCAGGATCTCCTCGCGCAGCGCCTCGCTCAGGTCCTCGCGGGCGTCGTCGCCGCGGCGCGGGTCCAGCCTGGCCTCGAACAGGCGGACGAGCAGCCGCGCCAGCCGCACGTTGCCGAGGAGCACCTTCTCGATGTACCGCTGGCTGAAGGTCGTGCCCGCCTGACGCAGGTACTTGGCGTACATCCGCAGGATCTGCGCCTGCTCCCAGCTCAGCCCGGCCGCGAGCACGAGCGCGTTGAAGCCGTCGCTCTCGATCTCGCCGCGCCACAGCGCCGCGAAGGCGTCCTGGAACAGCCGCTTGAAGTCCTCGAGGCCGAGGTCCTCGGTGAGAGGGCAGCGCAGGCCGAAGTCGTAGATCCAGCCGGTCTCGTCACCGGCCCGCGCGATCTGGTACGGCCGCTCGTCCACCACCTCGACGCCCATGCGGGACAGCAGGGGCAGCACCTGCGACAGCGACACCGCCGCGCCGATGCGGTACACCTTGAACCGCAGGTCGCACTGGCCGCGGTCCCCCGGCTGGTACAGGTCCATCGCGATGCCGTCCGAGACCGCCAGCTCCTCCAGGCGGCGCAGGTCGGCGACGGCGGTGACCGGCCCGAAGTCGGCCTTGTACCCCTCGGGGAAGGCCCTGAGGTAGCGGCGGGTCAGCGTGGTGACGTCCGCCGCGGCGAGCGCGGGCCCGCCGGACTCCGCGGCCGCCGGGGAGGCGAGCTCGCCGATGGCCGTGACCAGGTCGTCCTCCCAGGACCGGGTCGTGGCGGCGACGGCGGCCTCCAGCGCGGCCAGGTCCACCTCCGGGCCGGCCAGGCGCTTGCCGCGCTCGCCCCGGATCACCACGTGCAGGCGGGCCAGCGGCGACTCGTCGATCATGGTGCTGTAGTCGAGGGTCCTGCCGCCGAGGGCGCGCATCAGGATGTCCTGCATGCGGACGCGCACGTCGGTGGTGTACCGGTCGCGGGGCAGGTAGATCAGGCAGGAGATGTACCGGCCGTAGTCGTCTCTGCGGAGGAACAGCTTCACCTGCTTGCGCTCGCGCAGGCGCAGCACGCCCAGCCCGACCTCCAGCAGCTCGGCGACCGGGATCTGGAAGAGCTCCGAGCGCGGGTAGGTCTCCAGCACCTCGATGAGGTCCTTGCCGTCGTAGCCGTCCGGGTCGAACCCGGCCAGCTCCAGGACCTCCTCCAGCTTGCGGCGCAGCACCGGGATGTGGGAGATCGACGCGCTGTAGGCGACGTGGGTGAACAGGCCGAGGAAACGGCGCTCGCCGATGACCTCGCCCTCGGGCGAGAACAGCTTCACACCGACGTAGTCCAAGTAGGCCGGACGGTGCACGGTGGCGCGGCTGTTGGCCTTGGTGACGATGAACAGCTGTTTCTCCCGGGCCCGCGCGCGGATCTCCGGCGGCATCGCCGCGAAGCTCGCCGAGCCCGCCTTGTCGGCGCGCAGGATGCCGAGGCCGGTGCCCGGCAGCGCGCGCAGGCGGTCGCCGTCCGGGGCGCTCTCCAGGCGGTACTCGCGGTACCCGAGGAAGGTGAAGTGGCCGTCCGCCAGCCAGCGCAGCAGCTCGACGCTCTCCTCCACCCCGCCCGAGGCCGCGCCCGGCGGCAGGGCGGGCGGCTGGGCCTCCAGCTCCATGGCGATGCGCTCGGCCAGGGCCTGGATCTTGGGGAAGTCCTCGACGGCGTAGCGGACGTCGCCGAGCACCCTCTGCAGGTCCTTCTCGACCTCCTCCAGCACGGCCGGGTCGCTCTGCCGGTCGATCTCGACGTGGATCCAGGACTCCTCCAGCACCTGCCCGCCCGCGGCGTCCTCGTCGCGTTCGAGCATGCGGCCGGTGAGGTCGCGGCGGACCCGCATCTGCGGGTGGACGATCAGGTGGACGCCGATGCCGTGGCGGTCCAGCTCCATCGTCGCCGAGTCGACGAGGAACGACATGTCGTCGGTGACGATCTCGACGACCGAGCGGCCGGGGTCGTACCCGTGCTCGTCGGCCGTGGGGTTGTACGCGCGCACCAGCGCCCGTCCCTGCGGACGGTGGCGCGCGAAGCCGCGGTGCGCCATCGCCGGCCGGTACAGTCCGGCGGCGTCGCGTCCGGTCAGCTCCTCGGGCGCGACATGCCGGTAGTAGAGCCGCAGGAAGGCGAGGATGTCCTCTCCGTCCAGGCCGTCGGCGCCGGGGGAACCGGCACACATTTCAGCCGCGGATCGGAGAAGCCGGTCTTTCTCCTCGTCGATGGGCATGTCGCTCTCACTCCTTTGTGAGGGATTCAACGTCGTCCAGATGGTCATGGCAGGCACCGTGCTTCCACATCGGGGGAGGTCGCCACGGCGGTGTGGTCCGGCCATGCCCGTGGTTGAGAGGAGGCTAGAGGAAAAACGCCGCCGGGAAGCGGGGCTCGCGAGCCGGGACGCGCGTCGTCCGGGGCTTTCGCGGGCACGCCTGCGACGCCCCCGTACGTGCTCCCCGACACCGGACACCTCCCCCTGGCGGGCCGGCCTCCCGATCGTCGTTGACCGGGGCCGTGGTCCCGCCTACCCGATACCAGCCCATCACACATAAAACGTCAACCAGCGCGAAACCGCGCATTCCCCGCACCTCCGAGCCTGTCCCGCGTCATCCGCACGCCTTGCCCGATTTGTGATAAACCAACGTTCCTCTGGGGACGTCTGACGTAATGGGCGCGCCACGCGCCCGCCGATGACCGTCCTTTGGGGGCTTCGAGGCGATGCGCGAGATCTTCGACCGGCGGAACTTCCTGCGTGCCGCCGCCGTCACGGCGGCCGGAGCGGCGGCGGCGTGCGGCCGGACGCCGCCGGGCCACACCACCGCGGCGCCCTCCTCCGCTGCCTCCAGTCCCTCCAGTCCGGAAGCCGCCGCCTCCGCCCCGGGAACCGCCCCGTCCGCGACCGCCGCCTCCGCGCCGGCGGCGGGCGCGGCGGCACCCGCGGCCACGGGAGCCAGGACGGCGCCCACCGCCGCCGACTGGAAGGCCCTGGGCAGGGGCCTGACCGGGCGGCTCATCCGGCCCGGCGACGCCTCCTACGACGCCGCGCGCCGCCTGTTCAACACCTCCTTCGACGGGGTGCGGCCCGGCGCCGTCGCCTACTGCGCCGACCCCGGCGACGTCGCCGAGTGCCTCGCCTTCGCCCGGCGCACCGGCGTCCCCGTGACCTCGCGCTCCGGCGGCCACAGCTACGCGGGCTGGTCCACCGGCACCGGCCTGGTCATCGACGTCTCCCGCATGAGCGCCGTCAAGGCCGCCGGCGGGCGCGCCGTGGTCGGCGCGGGCGCCCAGCTCGTGGACGTCTACGCCCGCCTGGCCGCGCGCGGGGTGAGCATCCCCGCCGGGTCGTGCCCCACGGTCGGGGTGGCGGGCCTCACGCTCGGCGGCGGCCTCGGCGTCGTCTCCCGCAAGTACGGGCTCACCTGCGACGTGCTGGAGTCCGTGAAGATCGTCACCGCCGACGGGCGGCTGCGCACGTGCGACGCGAACCACGAGCCCGATCTGTACTGGGCCTCGCGCGGCGGCGGAGGCGGCAACTTCGGCGTCGCGGTGTCGTTCACCTTCCGCACCCACCCGACGCGCGACGTCACCGTCTTCTACCTGCACTGGCCCTGGTCCCGTGCCGCGAAGGTGACGGCCGCCTGGCAGGCGTGGGCGCCGCACGCGCCGGACGCGCTGTGGTCGACGCTCCACCTGAGCCACGACCCCGCCCCGGACGTGCTGGTCGCCGGACTCCACCTAGGGCCGCGCGCCGAGTGCGAGCGGCTGCTCGCCGCGTTCGCCGCCACCGCCGGGGCCCCGTCCCGCCGGTCGGTCCGCCAGATGCCGTACATGGCGGCGATGCTGGACCTCGGCGGCGCCGGGTCCCGCACGGTGTCCCAGTGCCACCGCCGCGGGAACCTGCCCGGGCAGACCCCCGACGGCACGTTCCCGCGCGACTCCTTCCGCGCCAAGTCGCACGTCGCCTACCGGCCGCTGACGTCCACGGGCATCGCCGCGCTCGTCGCCCAGGTCGGGCGCGGCGGGCGCCACACCGTGCTGCTGGACGCGCTGGGCGGCGCCATAGGACGGCAGGCCCCGGACGCGACCGCGTTCCCGCACCGCGCGGCGCTGTTCAGCGTGCAGTACTACGCGCACACGGCCGGGGCGGCGACGTGGGTGCGCGGGGCGCACGCCGCGATGGCGCCGCACTTCGGCGACCACGCCTACGTCAACTACATCGACCCGGAGCTGAAGAACTGGCGCCAGGCGTACTACGGGACGAACGCCGCGCGCCTCGCCAAGGTGAAGGCCGCCTACGACCCCGGCCGCCTGTTCCGCTTCCCCCAGGCCGTCTGAGCGGCCCCCAGAACCTCGGGCGTCCCTGCCGCGTGCGACCGGCAGGGGCGCCCGAGCCCGTCACGGAAGGTGGTGCGGGCGGGTCAGGGCAGGAAGTGTTTCAGCACCTCGGGGTTGGCCATCGCGCCGGTGTTGGCCGCCTTCTCCACCGGGGTGCCGAGCAAGATCTTGCGCACGGGCACCTCCAGCTTCTTGCCGCTCAGCGTGCGCGGGATGCCCGGCACCTCGCGGACCTCGTTCGGCACGTGGCGCGGGGACAGCTCCGTCCGCAGCGCGGCCTTCAGCTCGGCCACCAGCTCGCCGGTCAGCGACGCGCCGGCCGCCATCGTCACGTACAGCAGCAGGCGGCCCTCCTGGCCGAGCTGCCCGGTGTCGATCACGAGGCTGTCCTCGATCTGCGGGAACCGCTCGACGACCCGGTAGAACTCGCTCGTCCCCATGCGGACGCCGCCGCGGTTCAGCGTGGAGTCCGACCGGCCGTAGATCACGCAGCCGCCGTCCGGCAGGATCTTGATCCAGTCGCCGTGCCGCCACACACCCGGGTAGTCGGCGTAGTAGCTCTCGCGGTACCGCTCGCCGTCCGGGTCGTTCCAGAACATGACCGGCATGGACGGCATGGGGCTGGTCAGCACCAGTTCGCCCACCTCGCCGACGACCGGGCGGCCCTCGGCGTCGTAGGACTCCACCGACGCGCCCAGGCAGCGGCACGGGATCACGCCCGCGCGCACCGGCAGCACCGGCACCGCGCCCACGAAACCCGTGCAGACGTCCGTGCCGCCGGAGAACGACCCGAGCTGGACGTCCGGCAGCACGCCGTACAGCCAGGCGAACCCCTCGGGCGGCAGCGGCGAGCCGGTCGACCCGACGCCGCGCAGCCGCTCCAGCCCCGCCGGCTTCAGCTCCGCGCGCATCGACGCGACGATGTACGGCGCGCCGGTGCCGAAGTAGGTGACGCCCTCCTCGGCCACCAGCCGCCACAGCGCGTCCGCCCCCGGATGCGTCGCGCTGCCGTCGTAGAGCACGATCGCCGCGCCCACCAGCAGGCCGCCCACCAGGTAGTTCCACATCATCCAGCCGGTGGTCGTGTACCAGAAGAACACGTCCCCCTCACCGAGATCCTGGTGGAAGCTGAGAGCCTTCAGATGCTCCAGCACGATCCCGCCGTGCCCGTGGACGATCGGCTTCGGCAGCCCCGTGGTGCCCGAGGAGTACACCACCCACAACGGATGCCCGAACGGCACCGCCTCAAAGACCAGCTCGCCGCCCTCGGCCCGCAGCTCCTCCCACGACTCGACCCGCACCCCGCCGGAAACGCCCTCCAACGACTCGACCCGCACCCCGCCGGGAACACCGCCCCCGGCCGTGGCCGGAACGCCGCCGGGAACACCCTCCCCGGCCGTGGCCCGAATCCCGCCGGGAACACCCTCCTCGGGGGCGGTCCGCACGACCACGGTCGCGGCCAGGCCGGGGAGCTTGGCGGCGATACCGGCGACGACCTCCGAGCGGTCGAACCGGCGGCCGTTGTACGTGTACCCGTCCACCGCGATCAGGACCTTAGGGCTGATCTGCGCGAACCTGTCGGTCACGCTGGAGGCGCCGAAGTCCGGCGAACAGGACGACCAGACGGCGCCCAGGCTGGCCGTCGCGAGGAACGCGATCAGCGCCTCGGGGCCGTTCGGAAGATAGGCCGCCACACGGTCGCCGCGCCCGACGCCGAGCCGTACCAGCCCCGTCCTCACCCGCGCGACCTGCTCGGCCAGCTCACCGTAGGTCAGCGTCCGCCGGACCCCCGTCTCGTCGCGGGCGATCACCGCCGGGCGGCCGGGGTCGCCGCGCAGCGCGTTGGCCGCGTAATTGAGGGTGGCCCCGGCGAACCACTCCGCGCCCGGCATCGCCCCACTGAGGACGGGCCCGTCACCACGCTCGCCCGCGACCTCGAAGTAGTCCCAGACCGACGCCCAGAACTCCTCGGGAGACCCGACGGACCACCGCCAGAGCTCCTCGTAGTCCTGCCCGGAGCGCCCGAGCCACGCGGCGAACCGCGTGATCCGCGCGTCCCTGACCACCTCCGCCGACGGCTCCCACAGCAGCGCACCTTCCTCAACCATGCCCCCATCTTCTACGCCCCCCGCCCCCCACGCCACAGGGCCGGGGCGGACCGGCGGCGAGCGGTTTCACCTGGCCCCGCGGCGTTCCGCGATGCGCGTGCGTGGTTCCGGCATGCGGCATGGATTTCGGGGCGGACCGGGGCCGAAGTTTCGGGCTCGAGCGAGTGACGAGGCTCGGCAGTCGCGTTGACCTGCGACGACTCGTCACCTCACCCGGCGGTGCGAAGATTCGGGGCCTGGGCGGCGACAGGCGCGCCCCCTAGCGTGGATCTCGCGACGGGCGAGGGCCGCGACCGGGCGGCCGTCCCCGTCGCCACCTCGCGGCGACCCCGCGAGCCCGACACCATGACGCCGACGCGATCGTCCGGACATCCCCGATCGCCGGCGTGCGCCGCCGAGCCCCCACAGCGTCGTGACCTCGGCGCCGCGAGCCTCGTGGAGCAGGCCCGCGGTATCCCTCACCTCGGGATACCGCGGCCTCCCGGCGCGGCGTGTCCTCACTCCCGACCCCGACAAGCGGACACCTGCGAAGCGTCCCTTGACCGTCCAGCGCACAGGGGCCATTGGCACGGTCGAGGACGCTTCACCCGCACAAAGGCCGAACTCCCCTGCCCTCGCGCCGCGGCTAACGCCTACTCCCCCGCATTCAGACGATCACTGAGTCTCCCTGACGATTTCGGGGAGCGCGAGGGGGGCGGAGCCTCCTGGGAAATACAGCCCGAGCCGGAGGGCCCCCGGGGCCCGGAGGCGAGGACCATGTCCGGAGGGGGCCGGGTCAGGCCGGGCGGGGGGTCAGAGGGGTGGTGAGGTGGGAGATGGCGGCGGCTACCTCTGAGGGGTTTGTCAGGTCGTCCAGGACCAGGTTGGCGCCGGCGTCGCGGAGTTCGGTGGTGGTGGAGCGGCCGGAGGCCACGGCGATCATGGTGGCGCCGGCGATGCGGGCGGCCTGGACGTCGCGGGTGGAGTCGCCGATGAGGACGGTGTTGGAACCGTCGCAGGCGAAGCCGTACATCTGCTTGACGCGGCTCTGGGCGACCTGGAGCAAAGTGGCCTTGGGGTAGACCTCCTCGCCGTAGCCGCCGACCTCGAAGTCCACGAAGGCGTCCAGCCCGAACGCGCGGAGCTTGTGGACGGCGTTGCTCTTGATGGTGCCGGTGAGGACGGACTGGACGACGCCGTCCAGGCGGGAGACCGCCTTGAGGGCGTCCTTGGCGCCGGGCATGGCGCGGCCGTCCTTGTCCAGGCGCCTGCGGCGGCCGGCGAAGGCCCCGGCGAGCGCGTCGATGAACCGGGGCAGGTGATCGTCGTTCGGGACGATGCCGTTGATGGCGAGCGTCTCGAAGATGATCTCCGAGTCGGGGCGGCCCATCGCGGGCGCGAGCTTCACGAGCGGGCGTCCGGTGACCTGCCGGAACGCGTCGGCGTAGGCCTCACGGGTGACGATCGTGACGTCGACCAGGGTGAGGTCGACGTTCCAGAGCACGAGACGGTTAATGGGGGGCCTCCGAAGGCGCGTGACCGGTGCGCTCAGAGTACGACGATTAGCGACCGCGGGCGTCCGCCGATGCCGAACTCGTTTCGGGCGCGGGGCTCCCCGCCGACCCCACGGCCGCGCCGGATCGGGTGCCGGAGGGTCAGCTCGCGAACTCCAGGGCGGCGGTGAGGGATTCGACGACGGGGAAGCCGGAGGCGTTCAGGTCGGCGCGGCTGGTCATGCCGCCCGTGTAGAGGACGGCCGTGGCGCCGACGTGCTCGGCGGCGTGGGCGTCGTCGATGCTGTCGCCGATGACGAGGACCTGGGAGGGGTCGACGCGCAGGGCGGCGATGTGGGCCACCATGTGCTCGGCCTTGGCGCCGCCGGGGGCGCCGTCGTTAAGGCCGTCGATCCGATCGAAGTAACCGGCGATGCCGAGTTCCGCCGCCTTGGCGACCAGGCGGTCGTGCGTCCACATGGACAGCAGGGACTGCGTGCGCCCCGCGTCGGTCCAGGATCGCAGCGCGGTGAGCGCGTCTTCGGCGAGGGCACAGGACAGCATGAGGCGGTGGTAGTGGTCGTGGAAGACCGCGTCCAGCCTCACCCACTCGTCGTCGTCCAGCGGGCGGCCGAGGATGCGCTCGTAGGCGACCCAGATCGGACGGGTGTACGCGGCGCGGAAGCCGTCGGCGTCGAACGCCGCGAGCCCATAGGGCTTGAAGACCTCGTTGGTGGCCTCGACGACGGCGTCGATGTCGTGGAAGAGCGTGCCGTTCCAGTCCCAGATGATGTGCTTCATGGCACGGTCAAGGGTAGACCAGCGCCGGGGAACGCCCCACTCGTTTTTCCGGCACTCCCGCTCAGTCGAGCAGGTCGGGGATCTCCTGGGTGGCGTACCACATCAGCTCGTGGGCCTCGGCGCCGTCGACCTCGAACCGCGCGTCGTCGTCGCCTCCGTCGGCGGCGAAGACGGCGGCCACGGCGGACTCGATGTCCGGGACGGCCTCGGTGTCGTCGACGTGGACCGCCGCGACGGCGGACAGCGGGACGGTCACGGGAACACGGACGCGGGAGCGGTCCTCCAGGTCGACGCCGGCGGTGACGGCGGCGTCGGGGACCTCGGCGGCGACGACGACCCTGCGGGCGGGGACCTCGACGCCGTCGGCGCGGTCGGCGGCCAGCATGCGCAGGGACGCCCGGGCGGCGTCGGTGAGGGCCACGTACTCGAGTTCCTCGGTGTCCCCGGAGACGTACCACTCGATCAGCGCGGGGGTGACCGCGTAGCCGGTCAGCGGGGCCGGGCCGACCTCTCCGGTCGCCGCCGCCCGGGCGAGCCCGGGCAGTGTGCACGGCAGGTAGACGCGCATGCGTTCCTCAATCACGATGGTCACGGGTCGCGGAGAACCCTTGATGCGGGGTGCCGGCGCGTCAGGCGGGCGCCGGCCTCCTAAGAGTGTGCCAGCCGATCATGTGAGGCGGAGACGCACCCGGCACAGCGCCTCCACCGCCGTGATCGTGGCGTCGGCGTCCTGGTGGTGCAGGCCGACCATGCCGACGGCCTGGGCCGCCACGATGTTGGCCTCGATGTCGTCGATGAACACGCACTGCTCGGCGGTCAGGTCCACCAGGCCGAGGGCGTGGTGGAAGATGCGCGGCTCGGGCTTGCGCATGCCGACCTCGCCGGAGATGACGATGGCGTCGAAGCAGGAGTCCCAGCCTTCCCGGAGGTAGTGGTCTCCCCAGGAGTTGGACACCAGGCAGGTGGCGAGCCCGGCGGCCCGGGCGGCGCGCAGCATGGCGTACATGGGCTCGACGGGGCGGAAGCCGGCGAACATGCGGGTGAGGAGCCCTTCCGCGGCCGGTGGCACGCCGTCGAGCGTGAGGAGCCGTGCGGCCAGGTCGCGTTCGAACTCGGCCGCGGTGATCTCGCCGCGCTCCAGCGCGTGGATGGGGTTCTCCCCGTCGCCGCAGTCGTAGGCGTGGGAGATGAGCCGGCTCATCAGGTCGCGATAGTGGGCGGCGTCGATGCCGTCGGCGCTGTGCCACTCGGCGATGGCCTCGTGCAGGCCGGTGGTGAGCACGCCACCCCAGTCGATCAGCACACCCTTCACCACATCTGCCCCCTTTTCACGGGTCGGCCTTTCAGCGTAAGCCGGAACGGGCTCTAGCGCGCCTCCAGCCCCACCGGAAGCCGTCCCTCAGGGGCGAGGTCGCCGGTGAGCGCCTTGGCTGCGGCGCGCAGCGAGGCGTCGGCGTCGGCGTAGACGGCGAGCGCGATGTCGTACCCGCGCAGGCGCGTCAGCTCGTACGGCGCTCCCATCGACACCACCACGACCTTTTTGCCGGTGGCGGCCATCGCGGTGACGAGCCGGGTCTGGGCCGGGCCGGCGTCCTCCGTGGTGACCACGACGGTGTCGGCGCGGGCCGCCGCCGCGCGGGCCCGCGCGATCTCGGACGCCGTCGGGGTGTCCCCCGTGCCCACGGCCGTCGCGTCGTCCAGCATGCCGGCCAGGCGCCTGCCCGCCGGGCCGGTGACCAGGACGTCGCCCTTCACCGGCAGCCGGTCGGCGCCCTTGACCGCCGTGACCGACCGGTCGGCGACGCCCTGCACGGCCTTGCGGTGCTCGGCCGAGCGCAGGACCTCGGCGGCCTCGTCCGCGTCGGCGGCGGGGGCGGTCAGGATGCCGCGGGCCTCCTTCAGCTCCAGCAGGCGGGTGACGGACCGGTCGAGCCGCTCGCCGGAGATGCGGCCGGACCGCACGGCGGCCAGCACCGCGCCGTGGGCCGCGCGGAAGTCGGGGGGCATGAGCAGCAGGTCGACCCCGGCGAGGACGGCGCGGACGGCGACCTCGGCGTCGCCGTACTTCTCGCGCACGCCCGCCATGTCCAGCGCGTCGGTGGACACCACGCCGTCGTAGCCGAGCTTGTCGCGGAGCAGGCCGGTGAGGATCGGCTTGGACAGCGTGGCGGGATCGCCGGACGGGTCGAGCTTGGGCATCACGACGTGGGCGGACATGACGATGTCCACGCCGCGCCGGGCGGCCTCCTCGAACGGCGGGGCGTCGAGCCTCTCCCACTCGGAGCGCGAGTGCCGGATCACAGGCAGCCCGCTGTGGCTGTCGACCTTGGTGTCGCCGTGCCCAGGGAAGTGCTTGGCTGCGGCGCCGACCCCTGCCTCGTGGAAGCCGTCCACCGCGGCGCCGACCATGGCGGCGACCCGTTCGGGGTCCGAGCCGTACGAGCGCGAGCCGATGACGGGGTTCGCCGGGTTGACGTTGACGTCGGCGACCGGCGCGAAGTCGAGGTTGACGCCGACCGCCCGCAACTCCTCGCCGGTCACGCGCGCGGCCGTGCGGGCCGAGGCGGGATCGCCGGTGGCGCCGAGCGCCATGCTGCCGGGCACGTCGGTGACCAGCGAGCCGAGCCGGGAGACCACGCCGTTCTCCTGGTCGGCGCCGATGATCAGGGGGATCTTGGACGCCTTCTGCAGGCCGTTGGTGAGCGCGACGAGCTGGGAGGCCCCCTCCACGTTGCCGGCCCAGGGGAAGATGATGACCCCGCCGGGACGGTACTTCTCGACGACCTCGGCCGGGCTCCCCACGCCGTACCTGGCGCGGTTCTCGGCGTGGGCGGCGCCGGCGCGGGGGCCGTAGAGGACGGGCATGAACAGCTGGCCCACCTTGTCCTCGACGCTCATGGCGGCCAGCGCCGCCGACACGGCCGGGCTCGGCGACGCGCCCGGAGAGGACGGGGAGGACGGAGTCGCGCTCGGGGACGGGCTGGGCGGGGCCGGGGTGGACGGCCGCACGGGCGACGGCGAGGAGGACGCCCGCGGCGGCGCGCCGCCGCACGCGGCCGTCACGATCGCGATCAGGAGCAGCGCCACCGCGCGTACAGGTCCGGCCATGGCGTCAACCGTATCGGCGTCATGACCGAACGGCTCCCGACATTTGACCTAAGACTGAACATAGGCACATCAATCCCCGGTTCGCCGACTGCGAACACACGATCGAAAAGTTCTCCTTAGGGGAGGCCGGGAAGGTGGTCGCACGCGGCGGCGCGGGCCTCGGCGGGCGTGCGGGCGGTCCGCGCGGCGGCGGCCGCCGTACGGCACTGCTCCAGCGTGTGGCGGGCCAGCGCGGCGCGCACCCAGGGCAGCGCCCGTGCGCCCATCGAGAGCGAGGAGACGCCGAGCCCCACGAGAACGCACCCGAGGGCCGGGTCGCCCCCCGCCTCCCCGCAGACCCCGCACGGCACCCCGGCCGCGGCGGCCATGGCGACCAGGTCCAGCAGGGCCGGCTGCCAGGGGTCCTGGAGCGCGGCGAGAGCGCCGGCCTCCCGGTCGGCGGCGAAGGCGTACTGGGCCAGGTCGTTGGTGCCGACCGAGAGGAAGTCGGCGACCGCGGCGATGTCGGCGGCCCTGAGCGCCGCCGCCGGCACCTCGATCATGGCGCCCGCGCAGGTCAGCCCCGCCTCCTCGCAGGCCGCGGCGAACCAGGACGCCTCCTCGGCGGTCGCGACCATGGGCGCCATGACGCGCAGCGCCGCGGAGGTGCCCGCGGCGGCGCGCGCCAGGGCGCGGAGCTGGGCCGCGAGCACGTCCGGGTGGTCACGCAGGACGCGCAGGCCCCGCCGTCCGAGCGCCGGGTTGGGCTCGCGCCCCGGAGGCGGCAGGAAGGAGAGCGGCTTGTCGGCGCCGGCGTCCAGCACGCGCACGGTGACCGTCTTGCCGGGGAAGGCCGTCAGGACCTCGCGGTAGGCGGCCATCTGCTCCTCCTCCGAGGGCGCCTGCCCACGGTCGAGGAACAGGAGCTCGGTGCGGTAGAGGCCGACGCCCTCGGCGCCGTGCCGCAGCGCGGACGGCACGTCGCCGGGACCGCCGATGTTGGCCAGCAGCGCCACCGGGTGGCCGTCCGAGGTGGCGCCGGGAGCGGCGGGCACGGCGGGCACGGTCTCGCGCTCGCGCGCGGCGCGCAGCGTGGCGGCGACCTGCTCCCGCGAGGGCAGGACGCGGACGACGCCGGTGTCGCCGTCGACCAGCAGGGGCGTCCCGGGGGCGATCGAGGCCGCCCCGGCGCAGGCCACGACGGCGGGCACGCCGAGCGCCCTGGCCAGGATCGCGGTGTGGCTGGTGGGCCCGCCCTCCTCGGTGACGAAGGCGGCGACGATCTCCGGGGACAGCAGCGCGGTGTCGGCGGGCGCGAGGTCCCGGGCGACCAGCACGTACGGCCGGCCGGCCGCGCGGGGCAGGCCGGGCATGGGCACGCCGGCCAGCTCGGCGACCACTCGATCGCGGATGTCGTCGAGGTCGGCCGCGCGGGCGCCGAGGTAGCCGCCGATGCCGGAAAGGATGTCGCGATAGTGGAGGAACGCCTCGAAGACCGCGCGTTCCGCGGCGGTCCCGTCGCCGATGAGCGCGGTGACGTCGGCGGACAGCGCCGGATCGCGGGCGATCATGGCCTGGGCCGCGAGCACGTCCTTGGCGTCGCCGCCGGCCGCCTCGCCCCTGGCCTCCAGTTCGGCCGCCACCCGCTCCATGGCGGCCTCGGCCCGCGCCGCCTCCGCGGCGGGGTCCCCGCCGTGCCGCGCACCGGGCGCGGGCTCCGGCACGGCGCCGGTCATGACGTACGCGGGTCCGTATCCGGCGCCCGGGCTGACGCCGGCCCCTGCGAGCCTCTCCATCGCCGCGCGCGCCCCCCGGTCAGGGCACCGAGACGATCGCGGCCAGTTCGTCCAGCAGTTCCTCGGCCCCGTCGCCCTCGGCGTGGATCACGATCGCCTCCCCGTGCCGGACGTCGAGCGCCAGGATGGACAGGATGCTCTTGGCGCTGACCGGCTCGCCGCCCGGCTTGGCGACGGTGACGTCGATGGCGGCCTTGGCGGCGGTCTGCACGAACGTCGCGGCGGGACGGGCGTGCAGCCCCACCTGCGACTCGACGATGACCTTGCGCTCGGGCACGGCTCCTCCTCAGGCGGGGCGGTCCAGACCACCCGCTCGAAGTTGGGTACAAATAGCGGGTTATACCGGAAATATCGCTACAGAGGTAACGGCCATTCCACCCCCGAAAGATCGGCCACCACCATGTCGGCCGCGAACAACTCGCTCGCGTGATGGGTCGTCGCGACCCCGACACAGGTCATACCCGCCGCCTTGGCCGCCGTGATGCCCGCCAGCGAGTCCTCGAACGCGACGCAGTCCTCCGGGCGCACGCCCACCGCCGCCGCGCCCGCCAGGAAACAGGACGGGTCCGGCTTGCCGAGAACGACGTCCTCGGCCGAGACGATGGTCCGGACCACATCCCCCACGCCGACGATCTCCAGGCAGCTCTCGGCCCACCACCGCCGCGCCGAGGTGACGAGCACCACCGGCAGGCCGTGGCCGTCGATCCGCCGCACCAGGTCGGCCGCGCCCGGCACCGGCCCGATCTCGGGCAGCCCGGGGGCGTCCACGTAGGTGGTCAGCTCGGCCAGCAGGTCCTCGACCCGCTTGCCGGGGAACAGCACGGACTTCTCGGCGAGCACGTCCGGGCCCCGGCGTCCCATGAACTCCCTGAGCAGGGAGTCGTCGTGGTCCACCCCATGATTGACGAGCAGGAGCCTCCAGAGCGCCAGACTCCGCCGTTCACTGTCGATGAGCGTGCCGTCGAGGTCGAACAGCGCGGCCTTGGCTCTCACCCGCCCGTCACCCCTTCCCGGGTCGCGATTCCAGCGGTACGTCCTGTCCATCCAACACGTCATTGACCCGCGGAACATCCCTGAGCGGACGAAAAGGCATGTCAATCCCAGGCGAACAGGCGCTCTCCCGCCCTGACCTGCCCGGTCGTGACGAGCGCGACCGCGCCCGGCTGCGCGTCCAGGGCGATCACCGGGCACATGGGGGACCGGCCGCCCGCCTCGACCAGGGCGGGGTTCCAGGCGACGATCGGCGTGCCGGCGCGCACCCGCCGGCCCTCGGTGGCCAGCACGCGGAATCCCTCGCCCCGCAGCTCCACCGTGTCGATGCCGAGGTGGACCAGCACGCCGCGGCCGTCCCCGCCCACGATCACGTAGGCGTGCGCGTGCAGCTTGGCGACCGTGCCGTCGATCGGGGCCACCGCGACGCCCGGCACGCGGGCCGGGTCGATGGCGGTGCCGAGCCCGACCAGCCCGTGCGAGAACACCGGATCGGGCACGGCGGCCAGCCCCACGACGCGCCCGGCCACCGGGGCGAGAACAGCGGTCATGGCAGGTTCACCTTCGGGCGACCCCCGGCGGTGGGCTCGGCGTGGTCAGCGGACCTCGCGCGCGCTCACGACAGGAGGTCGCCGATGTCGGAGGCGATGGTGTCGGCGTCGGGCCCCACCACCACCTGGACCACGTTGCCCGCCGCCATCACTCCGTGGGCGCCCGCCGCGCGCAGGACGACGTGGTCGACCTTGGACGCGTCCCGGACCTCGGTGCGCAGGCGCGTGATGCACGGCTCGATGTCGATGATGTTCTCGACTCCCCCGAGCCCGGCGATGATCGCACGCGCGTCTGCCGACATTTCGGACCTCCTCGATACGCCCGGGGCAACGCTAGTGACGCTAATCGGTCTGCGTCACCTTGTTGAGCCCACGCGGGGAGTCGGGGTCGATGCCCCGCCGGCGGGCGAGCGACTCGGTGAGGAGCTGGGCCGGCACGATCAGGCCCATCGGGGCCACCCACTCGGGCAGCGACGGCCCGTTGAGCGCCGCGGTCGAGGCGGTCGCGAGCTCCGCGCCGCCGCCGATGCCGAAGGCGGACGCGCCCGCGCCGGTCACCCGCCGCGCCAGCGCGACCGTGCCCTGCAGGGTGGGGCCCTCGCCCGAGGCGACGAGCAGCGCCGGGGTGCGCTCGTCCACGACGGCGATCGGCCCGTGCAGCAGGTCGGCGTAGGACAGGCCCATGGCGTGCAGGTAGCAGGCCTCCTTGAGCTTGAGCGCGGCCTCCAGCGCGGTGGAGAAGGCCAGGCCGCGGCCGGAGACGACGACCCCCGCCACCTCGGCGAGGCCCTCGACGACGGCGTCGACGTCGCCCGGGTCGGCGATGAGCCGCTCGACGGCGTCCGGCACCCGCTGCAGGTCGTCGGCGTTCACGTCGGCGTCGAGACCGAGGGCCAGCACGGCGAGCGCGGCGAGCTGGGTGGTGTAGGTCTTGGTGGCCGGGACGGCCTTCTCCTCGCCGGCGAGCGTGCACAGCGCGAGGTCGGCGGCCTGGGCCAGCGGGGAGTCCTCGCCGC
The DNA here is from genome assembly GCF_014200435.1 of Sphaerisporangium krabiense. NCBI lineage: Bacteria > Bacillati > Actinomycetota > Actinomycetes > Streptosporangiales > Streptosporangiaceae > Sphaerisporangium > Sphaerisporangium krabiense. The sequence goes on from NZ_JACHBR010000001.1 coordinate 369,301, forward strand.
CGTTGGTGACCGCGACCGTGGAGGCGCCGCAGGCCTTGGCCCAGACGAGGGTCTCGACGATCTCCTCGGTCCTGCCCGACTGGGACAGGGCGACGGCGAGCACGCCGCTCAGGTCGAGCTTGCGCTTGTAGGTCGTGGCGATGGACGGCGCGGCCAGCGAGGACATGCGCCCGGCGTGGGCCTCGATCAGGTAGCGACCGTACACGGCGGCGTTGTCGGAGGTGCCCCGCGCGATGAAGAGGAGCTGCCGGGTGTCCCGTGCGAGCGCCCTCACCTCGTCCACCCGGGGGACGAGGGCGTCGAGGGTGGCCCGCAGGGCGGCCGGCTGCTCGCCGATCTCGCTGCGCATCTTGGTCGTCATCCGTACCCGTCCTTCAGCTTCGGTAGGGCGAGATCGGGCCGTTATCGATCCGTCGCCGGTCCGTACGTTGACACTGATTTCTGGCGTGTGGTCTAGTCCGGACTAGACCAGCACGAACTTTAACTTATTTCGACATAGAGATCGAGAGGGGAATAGGTGCCGCAGATCGACCCCGACAGTCCCGTCCCGAAGTACTTCCAGCTGCGCGAGATCCTTCTCGACCTCATCGAGAGCAACGAGCTTTCCATCGGGGCGGCGATCCCCTCCGAGCGAGAGCTTTGCCAGCGCTTCGGCCTGTCGCGGATGACTGTACGCCAGGCGGTCGACCACCTCGTCTCCGAGGGTCGCCTTCACCGCGTCGCCGGCAAAGGCACCTTCGTCGCCCGTCCCAAGATCGAGATGGCGCTGCGGCTCACCTCCTTCAGCGACGACATGCGGGCGCGCGGCATGGAGCCCGGCTCCCGCGACCTCGACCGGCGCGTGGTCCGGGCCAGCGCCCACCTCGCCAGGGAGCTCGGCATCCAGCCCGGCGAGGCCGTCCACTTCATCGAGCGGCTGCGCACCGCCGACGGCGAACCCCTGTGCATCGAACGGGCTCACATCCCTGTATCTTTCGCACCGGATCTGGCATCGTTCGACCTGTCCGGCCGATCCCTCTACGCGCTCCTGGAGACGCGGCACGGGGTCGTGCTGGACGCCGGAGAACTGACCATCGACGGGGGCATCGCCGACCCGGGCGACGCCGACCTGCTCAAGATGCCGAGAGGCGGGGCCGTGCTGCTGCTCCAGCGCCGGTCGTTCTCGGGCGGCGTCTGTGTCGAGTTCGGGGTGTCGACCTACCGCGCCGACCGGTACCAGCTCCGCACGGTGCTGGAGATCCCGACACGGCGCAGCTGAGTCCTCCCTTCCCCGACCTGGAGGAAAGCCGATGAGCTCCGCCTCGGCCGAAGCGGGCCTCCCCGCGCCCCCGTCCCCGAGAACCGGCTTCATGTCGATCCTGTCGCGCATCGGCCGCTCGCTCATGCTGCCGATCGCGGCCCTCCCCGCGGCGGCGCTCCTGCGCCGGCTCGGCCAGGACGACCTCCTCGGCCGCACCCACAACGCGGCGCTCGACAAGATCGCCGAGGTGGTCGGCGGCGCGGGCACCGCGCTCTTCGACAACGTCCCCCTGCTCTTCGCGATCGGCGTGGCCATCGGGTACGCGCGGCGCTCCGACGGCTCGACCGGCCTGGCGGCGCTGATCGGCTACCTGGTGTTCGACCGGGTCTCCAAGCTCCTGTTCTTCGACGCCTCCGGCTACGCCGTCCACGACCGCGTCGCCCAGACGATCCTGGACGCCGAGGGCAGGCCCGCCCAGGTGATCAACCTGGCCGCGGGCAACCCCACCGGCGTGCTCGGCGGCATCGTCATCGGCCTGGTCGCCGCCGTGCTCTACCAGCGCTACCACCGCATCAAGCTGCCCACCTGGCTGGCGTTCTTCGGCGGGCGCCGGTTCGTCCCCATCGTCACGGCCTTCGCCGCGCTGGTGATCGGCGTGGTGTTCGGCGTCGTGTGGCAGCCCGTCGGCGAGTGGATGACCGCCTTCGGCGGCTGGATCGGCGACCACTCCACCGTGGGCGCCGGCGTCTACGGCGTCGCCAACCGCCTGCTGATCCCGTTCGGCCTGCACCACTTCCTGAACTCGATGGTGTGGTTCCAGGTGCCCGACTGCGTGGTCGGCGGCCGGCAGTTCGCCGGCGATCTCACCTGCTACCTGCAGGGCAACCCCGGCTCCGGCGAGTTCATGGCCGGGTTCTTCCCCGTCATCATGTTCGGCCTGCCCGCCGCCGCCATCGCCATCTGGCGCGCCGCGCCGCCGCACCGGCGCCGCGCCGTGGGCGGCATCATGATCTCGGCGGCGCTGGTGGCGTTCGTGACCGGCATCACCGAGCCGATCGAGTTCGCGTTCATCTTCGTCGCGCCGCTGCTGTTCGTCATCCACGCCCTACTGACCGGGGTCTCGCTGGCGCTGGTGGCCGCCATGGACGGCCACCTGGGCTTCAGCTTCTCCGCCGGGGTCATCGACGCGGCGCTCAACGCCACCAAGTCCAACACCGACAAGTTCTGGCAGATCATGGTGCTCGGCCTCATCTACGCGGTCGTGTACTACACGGTGTTCAGCTTCCTGATCAAACGCCTGGACATCCTCACCCCGGGCCGCGAGCCGGAACCCGACCCCGACGCCGGGGAACCTGCCGCGCCCGCGTCCAGAAACGGCCCCTGACGGCCGGTATCAACCCCGCGTCCCGAGGTCTCCTAAGTGGCGTCCCGACCGCCGACGACAACCGGAGCCTCCCGCGATGCCCCCGTCCTCCCGACCCATGCCTCTCCCCCATCTGGGCGCGGTCCCGCCGGCCGACCCGCCGTACGACGAGGAGCGCCGCACGGTCCCGCGCGGGCCCGCCGCGCCGGCACACGGCCCCCGGCCGCGCGCCCACGACCCCGCCCATGACCTCGCCCATGTCCGGGCCCGCGCCGCCCCGCGCGAGCGCCGCAGGGACGATCCTGGGGCCATGCGGCGGGCCCGCCGCGCGGACGGCGCCCCGCCCGGCGAGCGGGGGTTGCGCGCGCTCGGGCAGGCCCTGGCCGAGGTCCTCGCCGGACGCCGCCCGCCCGCCGGCGTGGCCGGTCATCTGACCGAGCGCGCCTACGCCGAGCTGGTGCGCGCCGGCCGCATGATCGAGACGCGACGGCCTCCGCTGGCCGGCGCGCCGCACGTCCACCGGCCGCGGGACGGCGTGGTCGAGGCGTGCCTGCTGGTGCACTGCGGCGAGCGCAGCCGCGTGCTGGCGCTGCGCGTGGAGCGCCGGGGCACGCAGTGGCTGTGCACGGAGTTCGAGACGGCCTGAAACGCCGCGGCCCCGCGACCTGCGGAAGGTCGCGGGGCCGGTCGGCGCTCCTCCCCGGCGCGCGGCCGGGGGACGTGCTCAGGCGGAGGCGTTCTTGGGGTCGCCGTGGCAGCGCTTGTACTTCTTGCCCGAGCCGCAGGGGCAGGGGGCGTTGCGCTCGACGTTTCCGTAGGCGGCGCGCTCGGCGGCCGTGGTGCGCACCCGGGTCTGCTCGACCTCGCCGCTCTCGCCCGGCGCGGTGTAGATCATCTCCGTGGGGCGCTGCGGGCGGCGCAGGGCCTTGGAGATGATGGCCTCGGCCTCGCTGACGCCGGCGTCCTGCGGCACCTCCTCGACGATCGGGTTGTCCTGCACCTCGACCTCGAGGTTGAACAGGTACCCGACGGACTCCTCCTTGATGCCCTCCAGCATCGCGGTGAACATGTCGAAGCCCTCGCGCTGGTACTCGATCAGCGGGTCCCGCTGGGCGTAGGCCCGCAGCGCGATGCCTTCCTGCAGGTAGTCCATCTCGTAGAGGTGCTCGCGCCACTTGCGGTCGAGCACCGACAGGATGACCCGGCGCTCCAGCTCACGCATGGTCTCGGAGCCCAGCTCCTGCTCGCGGCGGTCGTAGGCCGCCAGCGCGTCGGCCTTGACCCAGTTGCTCAGCATCTGCGGCGTGAGGCTCTCGCGCTCGCCGCCGGCCTCGCGCTCGATGAGCTCGTCGGCGGTGCCGGAGATCGGGTAGAGCTGCTGGAACGCCTTCCACAGCTTGTCGAGGTTCCACTCCTCGGCGAAGCCCTCGGAGGTCTCGGCCTGGACGTACGCCTCGACGACGTCGGCGACGAAGGTGCGGACCTGCTCGTGCAGGTCGGCGCCCTCCAGCACGCGGTGGCGCTCGGCGTAGATCACCTTGCGCTGGCGGTTCATGACCTCGTCGTACTTGAGGACGTTCTTGCGGATCTCGAAGTTCTGCTGCTCGACCTGGTGCTGAGCCGTGGCGATGGCCTTGGTGACGATGCCCGACTCGATCGGGACGTCCTCGGGGATGTTCAGCCGCGTCATGATCATCTCGACGCGGGCTGCGTTGAACAGCCGCATCAGGTCGTCCTCGAGGGAGAGGTAGAACCGGGACTCGCCGGGGTCGCCCTGACGGCCCGACCGGCCGCGGAGCTGGTTGTCGATGCGGCGGGACTCGTGGCGCTCGGTGCCGAGGACGTACAGGCCGCCGAGGCCGACGACCTCCTCGTGCTCGGTCTTGACCGCGTCGCGGGCCTTCTCCAGAGCCTCCGGCCAGGCCTTCTCGTACTCTTCCGGGGTCTCGGACGGCGACAGGCCGCGCTGCTGGAGCTCGAGGTCGGCGCGGAACTCGGAGTTGCCGCCGAGCATGATGTCGGTGCCTCGACCGGCCATGTTGGTGGCGACCGTGACGGCGTGCTTGCGGCCCGCCTCGGCGATGATCGCCGCCTCACGCGCGTGGTTCTTGGCGTTCAGGACCTCGTGCGGCACGCCGAGGCGCTTGAGCATCTTGGAGAGCTTCTCGGACTTCTCGACCGAGGTGGTGCCGACCAGCACCGGCTGGCCCTTCTCGTAGCGCTCCTTGATGTCGTTGACGCACGCGACGAACTTGGCGTCCTCGGTCTTGTAGACGACGTCGGCCTGGTCCCTGCGGATCATGGGCCGGTTCGTCGGGATGGGGATCACGCCGAGCTTGTAGGTCTGGTGGAACTCGTTCGCCTCGGTGGCCGCCGTGCCGGTCATGCCGGCGAGCTTGGTGTAGAGGCGGAAGTAGTTCTGCAGGGTGATGGTGGCGAGGGTCTGGTTCTCGTCCTTGACCTTCACGCCCTCTTTGGCCTCGATGGCCTGGTGCATGCCCTCGTTGTAGCGGCGGCCGTGCAGGACGCGGCCGGTGAACTCGTCGACGATGAGGACCTCGCCGTCGACGACGATGTAGTCCTTGTCGCGCTTGTAGAGCTCTTTGGCCTTGATGGCGTTGTTGAGGAAGCCGACCAGGTGGGTGTGCTCGGGCTTGTAGAGGTTGTCGATGCCGAGCCAGTCCTCGACCTTCTCGACCGCGGCCTCCAGCACGCCGACCGTGCGCTTCTTCTCGTCGACGACGTAGTCGCCGGTGCTCTCCTCGCCGTCCTTGCCCTCGACGCCCCTGCGGAGGCGGGGCACGATCTTGGCGAACTCCTGGTACCACTTGCCGGACTGCTCGCCGGGGCCGGAGATGATGAGCGGCGTGCGGGCCTCGTCGATCAGGATGGAGTCGACCTCGTCGACGATCCCGAAGTTGTGGCCGCGCTGCACGCACTCCTCCAGCGACCAGGCCATGTTGTCGCGCAGGTAGTCGAAGCCGAACTCGTTGTTGGTGCCGTAGGTGATGTCGGCCGCGTACTGGCGGCGGCGCTCGTCCGACGGCATGTTCGCCAGGATGACGCCGACCTCAAGGCCGAGGAAGCGGTGGATACGGCCCATCGTGTCGGCGTCGCGCTTGGCGAGGTAGTCGTTGACGGTGATGACGTGGACGCCCTTGCCGGAGATGGCGTTGAGGTACGCGGGGAGCGTACAGGTGAGGGTCTTGCCCTCACCGGTGCGCATCTCGGAGATGTTGCCGAGGTGCAGCGCGGCGCCGCCCATGATCTGGACGTCGAAGTGGCGCTGGCCGAGCACCCGGCTCGCGGCCTCGCGGACGGTGGCGAACGCCTCGGGGAGCAGATCGTCGAGGGACTCGCCGTCGGCGTGGCGCTGCTTGTACTCCTCGGTGGTCGCGCGCAGCTCCGCGTCCGTCATGTTCTTGAAGTCGGCCTCGATGGAGTTGACCTGCTCGGAGATCCGCTTCAGCTTGCGCAGAACCTTGCCCTCACCGGCGCGAAGGATCTTGTCGAAGATGGCTGGCACTTTGTGTAAAGCTCCTCGCAGGTCTGTACCGCGGCCCGGCGGCCGGGACATGAGGACATAACAGAGTTCCCCGTAACCATGGTAGGCGGTTTCACCACCGCACACAGCCACCGTCAAAGACGCTGTCGGGGCCCGGAGAGTTCCCGGCTTTCCCCACGCCGGGGACGTTCATCCCGGTTACACCGGTACGGCCTGCGACGACCGGCGGGCACGTTGTATATCGTGCGACGTTAAGGGGAGGGAATCTTTGCCCCGCGGCACACCCCTCCCGGCACACGCGATACCGAAGCGAGATCAAGGAGTCATGATGGCCGAGAGCGCACCGGCGCAGGCACACGGCGGGCAGTCCCACGCGGGGCGTCCGACCTCCTGGCTGGCCGTCACCGTGATGCTTCTTGGGTTCACGATCGGCGGGGTGGCGCTGTGCATGGGACCCAGCTGGTTCCTGTTCTGGATCGGCGCGGGCGTCGTCGTGGTCGGCGGCATCCTCGCCCTGATCTTCGACATCTTCTCCGACGTCATCGAGGACGCCCCGCGCGAGATCGCCGTCCAGGAGCACCACTCCCCCTTCGAGCACCGCTAGCCGCCCGGACCGGGCCCGCCCTGGCCGGCGGGCCCGGACGTCAGAGGGAACCGGCGCGCAGCGCCGACCGGAGGGGCAGGGCGGCCTCGGCGGGCACCACGCGCTCCACGCGGATGTCGTCGCACCCCACCCAGGTGGCCGCCTCCCGCAGGGCCTCGGCCATGGCCTCGGCCGCGTCGGCCCGCACCCGCCCGCCCGGACCCGGCTCGAAGCCGACCTGGCGGGCCACGAACGTCCCGCCCTCGCGCGCGGGGTCGACCCGGCCGATCAGGCGGCCCCCGGCGAGCACCGGCATCGTGAAGTAGCCGTGCACCCGCTTGTCCTTCGGGACGTACGCCTCCAGGCGGTGGGTGAAGCCGAACACCCGCTCGGTGCGGGGACGGTCCCACACCAGCGAGTCGAACGGGGACAGCGGGGTGGTGCGGTGGCGGCCCCGCGGGGCGGACTCCAGCGCCGCCGGGTCGGCCCACGAGACGGCCCCGCCCCGCGCCGCCTCCCAGCCGGCCACCCTGACCGGGACCAGCCCCGCCGAGCCGTCGGCCAGGGCCGTGTCGAGCATCGCGGCGTGCCGGCCCCTGAGCCGCAGGAAGTCGATCAGGTCGGCGCGGGTCGCCACGCCCAGCGCGGCCCCGGCGACGCGGGCCAGCCGCGTGACGCACTCCTCGTCGGTGAGCGTCTCCTCGAGCAGGGACGGCGGCACGACCCGCTCGGCGACGTCGTAGACCCGGCGCCAGCCGACGCGGCGGGTGCAGACGACCTCACCGATGTCCAGCAGGTACTCCACCGCGATCTTGACGTCGGACCAGTCCCACCAGGGGCCGCCGTTCTTGGCGCCGCCCAGCTCGGTGGTGGTCAGCGGGCCCTCGTCGCGGACCTGGGCGAGCACCTTGTCGATGGTGGGCGGCACCTCGTGCCAACGGAAGCGCCGCTCGCGGTAGGCCTGGCGGCGGAACGCGTACAGCGGCCAGTGGTCGATGGGCAGGATGCACGCCGCGTGGCACCAGTACTCGAAGGCCAGGGCGGGCTCGTGCCAGTAGGCCCGCTCGACCTTGGCCCGGCCGACCGCCCCGAGCCGCGCGTACGCCACCAGCTCGTGCGAGCGGGCGAGCACGGAGATGGTGTCGAGCTGGACGGCGGCCAGGCGGCGCAGCACGGCCGCCACCCCGCCCCTGCGGGACTCGGCGCCGAGGAAGCCCTGGGCGCGCAGGATGGCGCGCCGGGCGTCGTCGGCGGACAGTTCGGCCACGGGAACGGGGAGACCACTGGGCATGCGTCGATGGTAGAGCCTGCCACCGACAAACCCACTACGCAGGTGTCACACCGCCACGCCCGCGCGGAAGGTCAGGTGATCTCCAGCAGGCGCTCGCGCACGGCGTAGACCACGGCCTCCATGCGGGAGTGGAGCTGCAGCTTCTCCAGGATGTTGCGGACGTGGTTCTTCACCGTGTTCTCGGAGATGAACAGCTCCTTGGCGATCTCACGGTTGTTCATGCCCTTGGCGACCAGGCGCAGGACCTCCATCTCCCGGTCGGTCAGCCGGGGGACGGGAAGCTGCGGAGGACGTTCGGCCTCCTTGCGGCTCATGTTGGCGAACTCGCTGATCAGCTTGGCCGCCATCGCCGGGTTGATCAGGGACTGCCCTTCGTGGACGCCGCGCACGGCGTCGGGGACCTCGTCGATCTGGACGTCCTTCAGCAGGTAGCCCGTGGCCCCCGCCTTGATCGCCTCGAAGAGGTCCTCCTCCTCGTCGCTCACGGTCAGCATGATGATCCGCGCGCTCGGCACCGAGGCCTTGATCGCTCTGGTGGCCTCGATGCCGCCCTGGCGGGGCATGCGGACGTCCATCAGGACGACGTCGGGCAGGAGGCGGTCGGCGATCTCGACCGCCTCCTGACCATCGCTGGCCTCGCCCACCACATCGATGTCCGGCTCCGCGGCCAGCGCCAGCTCGAGGCTCCGCCGGATCAGCGCGTGATCGTCAACGATCAGCACGCGGATCGGCTCGCGCCCGGAGCGGCCGGCCGTTTCGTCGGTCTGCGTCACGCCTCCTCCTCGTGGGGAGCCAGATCGCGCGGGGTAGGTCGAGCCCTACCGCACGACGCTCCCGCGCCGTCGGAACCGCCATCATTACACGGGTTTCCGGGTCGCGGGGCGGGTCGAGAGGATCTTCGAACGCCTTGGTTACTGTTCTACGAGTCGCAACACTCCGTACGCGTATCCGACACGTCGGTACACGACGCTGGGATGTCCGCTCTCCTTGTCTCTGAACAGGTAGAAATCATGGCCGACGAGTTCCATCTCCAGCAGTGCCTGGTCGATGGTCATCGGGTCGGCCTTGTGGAACTTCTCGCGGACGACGAGGGGACCGTCGCCGTCCATCTCGATGGGAACGATGGGCTCCTCGAAGGCCTCGGCCTCGCGCGGGCCCTTGGCGGCCTTGGCGCGTTCCTTGGCCTGGGGCTCGGCGGGGAGCGGCTCGGGAAGCGGCTCGTAGGTCTCGGCGAGGTCGGAGGTCAGGGCGGCCACCGAGGGGGGGCAGTGGTTGCCGTGGTGGACCTTGCGCCGGTCGGCGATGCGACGGAGCCTGCCCTCCAGCTTGCCGAGCGCGATGTCGAGCGCCGCGAAGCGGTCGTCGGCGGACGCCTCGGCCCTGATGGCGGGGCCCTTGGAGTGGATCGTCAACTCGACCCGTTCACGATCCTCGGTAGCCCGCACGTTCGCTTCCTTGGACACCTCCACGTCGACGCGGATCAGCTTGTTGTCCAGTCGTTCGATCCTGGCCAGCTTGGTCGTCACATGATCGCGGAACCGGTCACTCACACTGGTGTGCCGTCCCTTGACGATGATGTCCACTCAAAGGCCCCCCTTCGTATCGACAGCGAGGAGGACACCCGTCCGGCCGACCTGGTCTTCGTCCCCACATCCGCCTGCTGAGGGTCTCGCGGCTCTGTGCCACTACTGCCCTTCTCTTCTGACGGAGGACATCCGGACCTCCGGGAAGGCAGGACTTACCTCTAAGCCGCACCGTGATCGGTCGACGAAGAGTCGCCTTACGTGGGCCGTTTCGCCTGCGGCTGGCATCGGCTAGCCGGGCCGGCCCTCTTGCGGGGGTCGGTCCGGTGCAACCACGGACCCGAACGGGTGCCATGCTCGAACGCTAGTCGCTGCCGGGCCGAATGTCAGCCGTGAGATCGGCCATACGATCACATTGAGTGACTTCCTTGAGGATTCGAGTCCAGGGGAAGACCCGGCGTTGGCCATGCTCGTGCTCGGCCCGGGCGGTGTTCCCGGCCCGCTGACCTGGAAGGTCGGCATCCGCGGCGCGAGGACGTGGGTGCGTGTGCGGCCGTGGACTTTGACGGAATCATTACCCTTCGTAATCTTTTTGAGTCGGATGTCGCCGGGCGTGTCGGGCGTGTCACAAATGTCGTCGCGGGGCCGCGACGACCACCGCCAGGGGCACCTCGGCGCCCGCCGCGCGCAGCGCCGCCGCGGCCTCCGCCAGCGTGGCCCCGGTGGTCGCGACATCGTCCACCAGAACGGCCGTACGCCCCCTCAGACGGCCGGCGGCGGCGGGGGCGACCTGGAAGGCCCCCGCCACGTTCCGCGCCCGCTCCGGCGCGCTGAGGCCCGCCTGGTCGCGCACGCGGCGGCGGTGCCCGAGCACCGGCGCGCACGCCGCGGCGCGGCCCCGTCCCCGCAGGCCGCGCGCGGCGAGGGCGGCGAGACCCGCCACGGGATCATGCCCGCGCCGCCGCAGGGCCCCGCGGGCGCTCGGCACCGGGACCAGCAGGAACGGCGCCGCGGGCGGGCCCGCCGCGCGGATCGCGGCGAGCAGGCAGGCCGCGAGCGCGGGCCGCAGCGCGGTGCGCCCGCGTTCCTTGTAGGCGAGGATCGCCCGGCGCGCCGCCCCCTCGTACACGGCCGCGGCCCAGCACTCCGGAGGGCCGCCCGGGGCGGGCGGCCTCGCGAACGGGCGGGCGCGCATCGCCCCCAGGCACGCGGCGCACAGTACGGCGCCCGTCCGGCCGCAGCCGGCGCAGCGCGGCGGGAGGATCAGATCCAGCAGGTGGGACAGGAAGGTCGGCACCCGCCCAGCATCGGCCCCGCCCCCGACGAGAACGCCGCCGAACCCCGGTCGTCCACAGCCCGTGGCCGATCCCGGCCACAACGGGCCGTCCGTCCACAGGCATGCCATCGGCGGATCGGCACGCGCGGTGCGCCGGAGGTCACCCCAAGGGGTATTTGGGGGTGGTCGCGCCGTTCCTCTCCACGGAGGTCCACTTCCGCTTCTGCGGGTCCCACATCAGGACCTCGCCGTCCGAGGTGCCCGCGAACACGGGCGCGGGCTCGGGCGCGGCGGTGATCGTCACGATGCGGGCCGCCGCCTTGGGCGTGTCGGACCTGCTGCCCCGGGTGACCGACCAGGTGGCCAGCTCGCGGTCGGACGCGCTCTGCGTGAGCACCAGCAGCGTGCCGGCGTCCCGCCAGGCGATGTCGAGGATCTCCTGTCCCTCGTCGGTGGGCACGAGCGGGCGCACGTTCTTGATCTCCGGCCGCGACCTGTCGATCGACCCGACCAGCACGCGGTCGCCGCCCCCGTCGTCGGCGATGACGGCGACGCGGGCGCCGTCGCGCGAGACGCGGAACGCCTTGACGTCGGAGGACTCCAGGGCAGGGGCGGGCACGCGTTCCGCGCCGGTCGCGTCGCGCGCCCTGAGCACCTGCGATCTGCGCGGCCCCAGCTTGGCCACCGACCAGAGCTGGTCGTAGCGGTCCCAGGAGGGCGCGGTGAGCCCGGCCGCCTGCATCCAGCGCTGCCAGGGGCTGCCGGGCGCCTCTCCGGGGACCCAGACCGCGCCCGTCTTGTCCAGCAACGCCAGCGTCGACAGGCCCTTGCCCACGGCCAGGGCGGTGAACTGCCGCGCGGGCTCGGCGCCCCGGTCGAGCGGCTGGTCGTTGTCCTTGTCGACCAGGTACGGCTTGCCCTGGCGCAGGAAGAGCGCGTCGGACGAGGCGGTCACGACGTTGGGGTCGAAGCTCGCGTAGGCGCGCGGGTCGATGACGAACGGCCCGCCGGGGAACTGCTCCCCGTTGACCCTGACCTCGATGGACCGCGATTCGGTGAGCGGCTTCAGCGTCCAGGAGAGCTGGGCGGACAGGGCCATCCTCTGCGAGGTGACCCGCGCGGAGTCGACGATGCCGTAGGTGAAGTCCACCACGACGGTGTCGTCCTCGACGGTGACGTCGTTGACGTCCACGTCGTGGCCGAACGCCGGGACGACGGCGTCGCGGATCGGGGTGGTCGGCCCGAGGAGCATGCGCTGCACCAGCGACTTGGCGAGCCCCTGCTCGGGGTCGATGGGCACCTGCACCTGGTCGGTGACCAGAACCTTCTGGTCGAAGGCCGGGAAGTACAGATCGTAGGCGCGGTAGGCGCGCTTGAAGTCGTCGTCGGACAGCAGCAGCCCGGGGGGCGCCGCCGAGATGCGCCACTGGCCGCCGACCTTGGTCAGCTTGAACTCCTCGGTCAGCTCGCCGCCCGAGGAGGCGTCGGTGGGCACGTAGTGGCCGTCTGCGTCGAGGGCGCCGAGCTTGAGCGCCTTCATCGTGATGTGGGCCTGCGTCTCCTCGACGACCTGGCCGGGGGACTTCGGCTGGCCGTAGATCACCACCGCGTCGGTGGGGTCCCACGTGCGGCGGGCCTCTTCGGTGAGGTACTGCCGGGCCACGGTGCGCTGAGGGTCGTCGAAGCCGGCCGCGGCGGCCAGGAAGCCGTTGACGATGTCGATCGGCTCGCCGTTCGGCTTCGGCGGCGCCGCGAGGATGCGCACGTACGGCTGGCTGAGCGGGTCCTTGGCGGCCGGGCCGCGCGCCGTGAAGGGGTTGCCGCCGGTGGGCACGGTCGAGCACGCCGAGAGGAACGCGAGGGCCGCGGCCAGCGACGCGCCGAACGTGAGCCGTACGGGCCTGGAGGGGCCCGTACGGCGGGGCGGCCTGACCCGCCTGGCCGGCCGCGACGGGCTAGTCGGCATCGAAGGCCCCCTCGACGGCGGGCGAGAGCACCGGCGTGGCGTGGCCCCGCCAGGTGCGCCGCATCTCGACCTCCGGCGGCACCAGCGGCAGCGGCGAGCCGCGCAGCTCGGACCCTGCCTGCCGGGGCAGCGACAGGCGGAACTGCGACCCCTCCCCCGGCATGCCCCACGCCTGCAGCCACCCGCCGTGCAGCATGGCGTCCTCGCGGGAGATCGCCAGGCCGAGCCCGGTGCCGCCGATCGTGCGGGCCCGGGACGGGTCGGCGCGCCAGAAGCGGTCGAAGACCATGTTCTCCTCCCCGGGCTTGAGCCCCACCCCGTGGTCGCGCACCGCCACCGCCACCGCGTCGCGGTCGGCGCCGAGGGCGACCACGATGTCGCGGCCCTCGCCGTGCTCGATGGCGTTGAACAGCAGGTTGCGCAGGATGCGCTCGACCCGGCGGCTGTCGACCTCGGCCATGCAGGGCTCGCCGGGCAGCCGCAGGTCCAGCCGGGTGGACCTGCGCTCGGCCAGCGGCTGGGAATCGCCGACGGCGCGCAGCACCACGTCGCGCATGTCCACCGAGTCGATGTCGAGCGTGGCCGCGCCGGCGTCGTAGCGGCTGATCTCCAGAAGGTCGGCGAGCATCGACTCGAAGCGCTCGAGCTGGTTCTGCATCAGCTCGGCGGCGCGCGCGGTGGCGGGGTCGAAGTCCTCACGGCTCTCGTACAGCAGGTCGGCCGCCATGCGGACGGTGGTCAGCGGGGTGCGCAGCTCGTGGGAGACGTCGGAGACGAACTGCCGCTGCACCTGGGACAGCTCTTCGAGCTGGTGGATCTTCAGGGCGAGGTTGGAGGCCATCTCGTTGAAGGACGTGGCCAGGCGGGCCAGGTCGTCCTCGCCGCGCACCTTCAGCCGTTCCTCCAGCCGTCCCGCGGCGAGGCGCTCGGCCGCCTGGCGGGTGAGCCGGACCGGCGTGACGACCTGGCGGGTCACCAGGGAGGCCACGGCGGCGAGCAGCAGCACCAGCGCCACGCCGACCACGACCAGCCACTGCTGGACGGCGGACAACGTCTTGACGTCGTCCTCCAGCGGGAAGAAGTGGTAGACCTCGTAGTCGCCGACGAGCGCGCCGATGGCCAGCGCGGGGATCGGCTGCGGCCTGCCGACGTAGTACATCGGGGTGTAGAGCGCGCGGGGCTCGTCCTTGTTCTGCAGCACGGCGTCGCGCAGTTTCCACGTGACGCTCTTGGGGTCCAGGTTGTCGGTGACGCGGTCGCTGCCGACCAGGTCGGCGTTGAGGATCACGACGCTGTAGCGCGAGTCCGCCCGCTGGGCCATGGCGTAGGCCGCCTGGTCGACCGGGTTGGCGAAGGCGGTGTCGGGACCGCCGTCGCGGGCGGGCGCGTCCGGGGGCGTGGCGGCGGACGGCTGCTCCAGGTATCCGCCCAAGGTGGTCACGTTGGCCCGCGCCTCGGAGGTCGCCGAGTCGACCCGGCCCCGCAGCACGGCCGTGTCGATCATCTGCATGAGGAAGAAGCCGAGCACCGCGACCACGGTCATGGAGATGAAGAGGGTGCTGGTGACGACCCTGAGCTGCAGCGAGCGGCGCCAGACCCGGCGCACCCGCCCGGCCGCGCGCCGCGCGCGCCTGCGGACGCCGCGCACGATCTGGCGCGGCGTCCTGCGGGTCTTCTTCTTCGGCTTCGGGCGGGCGGGGCCCGTGCGGCCGGGAAGGGGCGCGGTGGCCATGGAAGGCGTGGAGGTCACGGCGCGGCCGCGCCGGCTACGCCGGCCCGGCCTTGTAGCCGACGCCGCGGACGGTGACCACGATCTCGGGGTGCTCGGGGTCCTTCTCGATCTTGGCCCGCAGGCGCTGGACGTGCACGTTGACCAGCCGCGTGTCCGCGGCGTGGCGGTAGCCCCAGACCTGCTCGAGCAGGACCTCGCGGGTGAAGACCTGGCGCGGCTTGCGGGCGAGCGCGACCAGCAGGTCGAACTCCAGCGGCGTGAGGTTGACCGTGTCCTCCTCGCGCTTGACCGAGTGACCGGCGACGTCGATGGTGATGTCGCCGATCTGCAGCACCTCGGGGGTCGGCTCGTCGGTGCGGCGCAGCCGCGCCCGCACCCGGGCGACGAGCTCCTTCGGCTTGAAGGGCTTGACGATGTAGTCGTCCGCGCCGGACTCCAGCCCCAGCACGACGTCGATCGTGTCGCTCTTGGCCGTCAGCATCACGATGGGCACGCCGGACTCGGCGCGGATGCGGCGGCAGACGTCGATGCCGTCGGCACCGGGAAGCATCAGGTCGAGAAGAACCAGGTCCGGCCGGGTGTCACGGAACGCGTCCAGCGCCTTGTCGCCATCGGACACGAACGACGGCTCGAAGCCCTCCCCCCGAAGGACAATGCCGAGCATCTCGGCGAGAGCGGCGTCGTCGTCGACGACCAGCACGCGTCCTTTCATGGCCCCTCATTCGTTCTGCACAGGTTCGAGAAGGTTGCGGCGAAAGCGGTTAGACCGACCGAAGGTTACCCGTGCGTCAGCACCGGGCGATAAACGGTCGAACATTGGCGTCACCAAAGGCTGAATTTTAGGCGCACGTTACACAACCCGCCAATGATCTGGCTCGATGAGCTTGCCATGTGGCGTGGCGCGGGAGTGCGGCCCCCTCCCCCAAGTGTGCGTCAAGTGGGTCGTATTCGGCCATCCCCTGACGTGATCACTACGGTCAGAACCCCGAAGAGCCGCGCGACATGCCAGGATTGGGATATGTCAGACGGTCACGGCTCCGCGTCCAGCACCCCTGGAGGCTGGGCGCAGAACCAGCCTCCGCCGTACTCCGGTCAGGCCGGCGCGCCGTGGACGTCACCCGGCGACGCGCCCCCCGCCGACCAGGCAGGGCAGGGCCAGGTTCCCCCAGGTCAGAACGCCCCTCCCCAGGACGGCCAGGCGTACGCGCCGGGGCAGCAGGGGCCGTACGGGTACGGGCAACAGGACGGCGGGCAGGCGTACGGCCGGCAGCACGGCGGGCAGGCGTACGGGCAGGACGCGTACGGGCAGCAGTACGGCCGGCAACAGTACGGATACTCGGCGTACGGGCAGGGGGGCCAGGCGCCACCCCCGGCCGCGCCGCGCCCCGGCATCATCCCGCTGCGTCCCCTGGGCGTCGGCGACATCCTGGACGGCACGATCAAGCTGATCCGGTCGAACCCGAAGGCCACGCTCGGCCTGTCGGCCATCGCCGCGGCCGTCGGCACGCTTCCCCTGGCGATCGGCCAGGCGATCTACTTCAACGCGCTCGGCGGCATGCTCGCCGACCCGTCGTCGCTCACGTACGACACCGAGGCGCCGGTCGGCGGCGCGATCGCCCAGTTGGGCGGCGGCGCGCTCTCGTACATCATGCAGTTCTTCCTGGTCACGATGCTGACCGGCGTGCTCACGCGCATCCTCGGCCGCGCGGTCTTCGGCGGGCGCATCACCATCGGCGAGGCCTGGCGGCTGACCCGCCCGAGGCTGCCGGCGCTGCTCGGCCTCGCCGTTCTGACCGCGCTGATCGTGCTGGCCCCGCTGGCGCTCATCGTCCTGCTGCTGGTGGCGCTCGCGGCGATCGGCACGACCCTGGCGGGCGTCGCGTCCGCCGCGTTGCTCCTCGGTCTCGGCTACCTGGTCTACGCGCTGATCATGACCACGCGCCTCGCGCTGGCCCCGGCCGCGGTGGTGCTGGAGGGCCGCGGCGTCTTCGAGGCGCTCCGGCGGTCCTGGGGCCTGGTCGGCGGCGCCTTCTGGCGCACGCTCGGCATCCTGGTCCTCACCATGATCCTGACCGCGCTGATCGGCGGCATCCTGTCGGTGCCCGTGAACGTGCTGACCATGCTGGTCACCTTCACCGGCCGCGACGGCCTGATCGCCACGGTGCTCACGACGATCCTGCTCGTCATCGGCGGCATCCTCACCTCGATGATCACCTACCCGCTGCAGGCGGGCGTCAACGGCCTGCTCTACACCGACAGGCGGATGCGCGCCGAGGCGTTCGACCTCGTGCTGCGCACCGCGGCGGCGGAGCAGTACCGCCAGGGGTGGGTGTCCTCGGCCGCCGACGACCTGTGGCACCCTTCCCACGCGGCGGGCCACGCGGGCGGGTACCATCCGCAGGACCCCCGCCATCATCCCTACGCCCCGGGCGGCCCCGGAGGGCTGTGACCATCTCCACGACCATCTCCGTGACCATCTCCGCGAGCCTCCTCGCGACCGCCTCCTCGGCGATCTTCGGCGACATCGGCCGCGACGAGGCGCGCCGCCGGGCGTTCGAAGAGCTCGTGAGGCCCGAGTACCAGCAGGAATCGCTGCTGGAGCGCCTGGTCAGGATCGTGCGGGAGTTCTTCGGCGGCCTGCTCGACCAGGCGCCGGGCGGCGTGCCCGGCGGCCTCCTGGCGCTCGCCGTCATCGTCGTGCTCATCGCCGCGCTGATCGGCCTGATCGCCTGGCAGGCGCGGAAGGCCACGGGCGGCAGGCGCGCGGCCGAGGGCCTGTTCGGGACGCGCGAGCGCACCGCCGACGAGCACCGGCAGGAGGCCGGACGGCTGGCCGGGGAGTCCCGCTGGGCGGAGGCCATCCGCGAGCGGTTGCGCGCCATCGCCCGCGACCTGGAGCACCGGGCCATCGTCGCGCCGCAGCCGGGCCGCACGGCCGACGAGCTGGCGGAGGCCGCGGGCGCGGAGCTGCCCGCGTTCGCGGGACGGCTGGCCGGGGCCGCGCGGCTGTTCGACGACGTCACCTACGGGCAGCGCCCTGGATCGCCGGAGGACTACGGGACGATGACGGCCCTGGACGAGGACCTGCGCGCCGCCAGGCCCGCCGCGCTCGCGGGGCGGGCGCACGCCGCCCCGCCCGGGACGGCCGCCCCATGACCGTGACCTCTTGCCCGCCCCCGGCCACGGGCGGCTCCGCCGCGGAACCCATGAACGACTCCGCCGCGGCGTCCGTGAGCGGCTCCGCCGCAGCATCCATGAGCGGCTCCGCCGCAGCGCCCCAGAGCGGCTCCGCCGCGGTGTCCCCCACGGCGCGGGGCCTGTGGCGCGGCGCGCGGGGCGCGGTGGCGCTCGGCGTGATCGTGATCGCCGTCGCCGTGGTGACCGCGCTGGTCGTGGGCGGCTCCGGCGAGAGCGGGCGGCTCGACCCCACCGACACCACGCTCTCGGGCGGCAAGGCGCTCGCCCGGCTCCTGGCCGGCCAGGGCGTCCGCGTCGAGCGGGTCTCCACCGTCGAGGAGGTCGAGCGCCTCGACGGGACGGAGAGCCAGATCCTGATCTCCGGCACCTGGTGGCTCACCTCCGACGAGCACCGGCGGCTCGCCAGGACGCGCGCCGACCGCCTGGTCGTCGGGGCCGACCCGGCGCTGGTCACCCTGGCCCCGGGCCTGGAGGCCGCCGGCGAGGCGTCGCTCCGTTCGCGGGAACCGGGCTGCGAGCTGCCCGCCGCCGTCCGCGCGGGCAGCGCCCACATGGGCGGCGCGACGTTCCGCACCCCGCCCGAGGGCGCCGTCGGCTGCTACCCCGGCGAGGACGGGGCGAGCCTGGTGCGCGTGTTCGGCACCGGGGCTCCGACGGTGACCGTGGTCGGCGACGGCGCGTTCATGACCAACCAGCGGCTCGCCGAGGACGGCAACGCCGCGCTCGCGGTCAACCTGGCGGGGGCCAAGCCGGTGCTGATCTGGCTGGTCCCCGGCGGCAGGCCCGCGTCCGCCCCCGGCTCCGGGGACGTCTCTCCCGGCGACCTGATCCCCGCCGGGGTGGTCTGGGCGCTGGTCCAGCTCCTCGTCGCGGTGCTGGTCGTGGCGCTGTGGCGGGGCCGCAGGCTCGGGCCGGTGGTGGTCGAGCGGCTGCCCGTGGTGGTGCGCGCCGCCGAGACCGTGGAGGGGCGGGGCCGGCTGTACCGGGCCCGCCGCGCGCGCGACCGCGCCGCCGCCACGCTGCGGGCGGCCTGCGCGGCGCGCCTGACGCCGAGGCTGGGGCTGACCGGGGACGCCACCCCGGATGAGATCGTCGCCGCGACCGCCCTGAAGTCGGGGCAGGACGCGGTCTGGGTCCGTTCGGTCATGTACGGGCCGGCGCCGGCCGACGACGCCGCGCTGGTCGCCCTGGCGGGCCACCTCGACACCTTGGAAAGGCAGGTACGAGAGTCGTGACCACACCTCCGCCCGGAGGCCCACCCAGCGCTTCGCCCGACCGGCCCCCCACGCCCGTCTCGCCGGGGCAGCGGCCCCCGGAGGGTCCCGGTGGGCCTCCCGCGCCTGCGCCGTCCGCCCCGGCCCCGCCACCGTCCGCCGTCCAGCCGCACCTCCAGGCGCCCGCGCAGCCGCCCGCGCCCGTCCGGCCGCACGGCGCCCCGCCCGTGGGACCCGGCGACGGCGACCCGGCGAGGGACGCGCTCGGAGCGCTGCGCGCCGAGGTCGCCAAGGCCGTCGTCGGGCAGGACGCCGTGGTGACCGGCCTGGTCATCGCCCTGCTGTGCCGGGGGCACGTGCTGCTGGAAGGCGTGCCGGGCGTGGCCAAGACCCTGCTCGTGCGCACGCTCGCCGCCACCCTGGCCCTGGACTTCAAGCGCGTGCAGTTCACGCCCGACCTGATGCCCGGCGACGTCACCGGGTCGCTGGTGTACGACGCCAAGACGGCCGAGTTCGCCTTCCGCGCGGGCCCGATCTTCGCCAACCTGCTGCTGGCCGACGAGATCAACCGCACCCCTCCGAAGACGCAGGCCGCGCTGCTGGAGGCCATGGAGGAACGCCAGGTCAGCGTGGACGGCTCGCCCGTCAAGCTGCCCGACCCGTTCGTGGTGATCGCCACGCAGAACCCGATCGAGTACGAGGGCACCTACCAGCTTCCCGAGGCCCAGCTCGACCGGTTCCTGCTCAAGCTGACGGTCCCGCTGCCGCCGCGCGACCAGGAGATCGCGGTGCTGGAACGCCACGCGCTCGGCTTCGACCCCAAGGACCTCTCGCACATCAGGCAGGTCGCCTCCGGCGCGGACCTGGCGGCGGGCCGTGCGCGGGTCGCCAAGCTGCACGTCGCGCCCGAGGTGCTCGCCTACGTCGTCGACCTGGCCCGGGCGACCCGCATGTCGCCCTCGCTGCAGCTCGGGGTCTCCCCGCGCGGCGCGACCGCCCTGCTCGCGGCGGCCCGCGCCTGGGCCTGGCTGTCGGGGCGCGACTACGTCACCCCCGACGACGTCAAGGCGCTCGCCAAGCCGGCGCTGCGGCACCGCGTGCAGCTCCGTCCCGAGGCCGAGCTGGAGGGGGCCACCTCCGACGGCCTGCTGGACGGCGTCCTGGCCTCGGTCCCGGTACCCCGCTGATGGCGCTGACCGGCCGCGCCGGGCTGATCGCCGCGCTCGGCGCGATCGCCGTGTACTTCGCGCCGCGGCCGGAGTACACGGTGCTCGGCCTCCTGCTGCTGCTCGCCGCGCTGGTCGTGGTGGACCTGCTGTTCGCGGGCGGCGTGCGCCCGCTGCGCTTCCGGCGCGGCGGGGAGCGGCTCGTGCGCCTCGGCGAGTCCGTGGCCGTCGAACTGGTCGTGGAGAACCCCGGACGCCGCCGCGTGCGGGGCACGCTGCGGGACGCCTGGCCGCCGTCCGCGGGCGCGCACCCCCGCCACCTGCGCGTGGACGTCCCGGCGGGCGAGCGCCGCCGCCTGGTCACGACGCTCACCCCGTCGCGGCGCGGCGACCGCGAGGCCGTCAAGGTGACCGTGCGCTCGCTCGGCCCGCTCGGCCTGGCCGCGCGCCAGGGCTCCCACGTGGTGCCCTGGAAGGTGCGCGTGCTGCCGCCGTTCCTCAGCCGCAAGCATCTGCCCGCCAAGCTGGCGAAGCTGCGCGAGCTGGAAGGGACGCACCCGGCGCTGGTGCGCGGGCAGGGCACCGAGTTCGACTCCCTGCGCGAGTACGTGGTCGGGGACGACGTGCGGTCGATCGACTGGCGGGCCACGGCGCGGCGGTCGGACGTCGTCGTGCGGACCTGGCGTCCGGAGCGGGACCGGCGCGTCCTGATCGTGCTGGACACCGGCCGCACCTCCGCCGGCCGCGTCGGCGTCTCTCCCCTGGCCACCCCCACCCCACCCGCCACCCCCGCCCACGGCGCCGGGCGCGGCGCCGCCGGGTGGCCGCGGCTGGACTGGTCGATGGACGCCGCCCTGCTGCTGGCCGCGCTCGCCGCCCGCGCGGGCGACCGCGTCGACTTCCTCGCCCACGACCGGGCCGCCCGCGCCTGGACCTCGGGCGCCTCGCGGACCGGCTCGCTGTCGGCGCTGGTCAACGTGATGGCCCCGCTCGAACCCGAGCTGGTCGAGGCCGACTCCGAGCGCATGGTCGCGACGATCATGGCGAGGGCCGGGCGGCGCTGCCTGGTCGTGCTGATGACCGACCTCAACCCCGCCGCCATGGAGCAGGGCCTGCTGCCGGTCCTGCCGCGGCTCGCCGCGCGCCACCTCGTGCTGGTCGCCGCCGTGGCCGACCCGCGGGTGGCGGAGATGGCCGCGGGCCGCGGCACGCCCGAGCTGGTCTACGACGCGGCGGCGGCCGAGCACCTGCGCGGCGAGCGCGCCCGCCTCACGGCCCGCCTGCGCCGCCACGGCTGCGAGGTCGTGGACGCCACCCCCGACACCCTCGCCCCGGCCCTCGCCGACGCCTACCTCGCCCTCAAGGCCGCCGGTCGTCTGTGACCCCGGCGGCGTCCGGGCCCGCCTCCGGCCCCGGTGGCCGCGTGGTGGTCAGGCGGGGCAGACGTCGGCGTAGTCGATCTCCGGGACGTCTCTTCGCCAGGCCTCGGGGTCGGGCCGGCCCTGCGCACGCGCGCAGATCCGCGCCGCCACGCGGTCACCGTCGAGGTCGTGCGTCCTGAGCACGCCCTCCGGGGTCGCGCTGAGCAGGGTACGGCCGTCGGCGCCGAAGGCGATGGTCATCTCCGGCACCACGAACAAGGTGGGCGCGTCGGGCTCGTCTCCCATCGAGCCGGCGCCGAGCGACGTGCGCCCGTCGAAGACGAGGCCGAGTGGCTGCCGCGTCCGCGTGTCCCACAGCCTGATGCCGTTGCCGTCGCCGTACGAGGCGATGGTGCGCCCGTCGGGCGACCAGATCGGCGAGATGACGCTGTCCAGCTTGGGAAAGGGGCGGCCCAGCGTCCGCCGGAAGCCGGCGTCCCAGATCGAGAGCCGTCCCAGGTTCCCGACGGCCACCTGCCGCCCGTCAGGGCTGAACGAGTACTCCCCTGTGGCGATGCTCCCCGACCCGCCCGGACGCCGGACCGGCACGAGCGTGCGCGGATCCACGAGCGTGAACTCTCGGTCGACGCCGGCCACGAGCAGCCCTCCGTCCGGACGGTACGTCATGGGCGCGGACCCGACGACGCCCCGCGCGACCCGGAAGGTCCCGGTGCGCAGGTCGCGCAGCGTCAGCGGAGGAGGAGGCGTGAAGGGGCCGGCGGCGTCGAGGGCGACGGCGAGGACGGCGCCGTCCGGGCTGAAGGCCATGGCTCGGACGGCGGCGCCGTCGGCGCCGGAGACCTCGAACGCGGAGGTCACGTTCCCCCCGGACACCTCGACGATCGTCACGCGGGGCAGGCCGACGCGCTCGATGCCGGAACGGCCGAGGGGAGGCGCCTCCCCGATGGCCAACCTGCCGCCGTCGGTGCTGAACGCCAGGACGGGCTTCTCTCCGGCTCCGCTCTCGAGGGTCACCGGACCGGCGATCCACCGCCTCCGGCGTACGTCCCACAGCCGCACCGCTCCGGCCCCGTACAGCGCGAGCACACGGCCGCCCGGCGCGAGGAGGGACTGGGCGTCGGGAATACCCGGCAGCAGGGGTCTGTCGAACAGGTCCGCGACGTCCAGCGTGGTCACCGTGCCCGTCTCCGAGAGCAGGACACGCAGGGAACGGTCGGCCTCGTCGTACCGGAGCTTCTTGATGGCGCCGCCGAGATCACGCTCGATGGCCATGCGACCGTCCTCGACGCTCAGCACGCGCAGTCCCGAGGCCGTCGTCGCGGCGACGAACCGGTCGTGATGGAAGAAGGTGACCGACTCCCCGACCGGCCCCGTGCCGTCTCCGGTGAGCGGCGTGCCGGACGGCATGCGTTTCAGCGCCAGGCTCACGCCCGCCCCCTCCGACCCGCTGACCTCGTGGGTGACCGCCAGCGCCCTGCCGTCCTCGCTGAAGCGGACGCTCCCCACGGCGCGCTTCTGCGGCATCCAGTCCGCCGGGACGCGGCGGCCGGATCGCAGGTCCCACAGCTCGGCCCGTCCCGACCCCGTGGAATGCACCACCCCAAGGGACCCGTCGGGGCTGACGGCGTCCACCTGAGCGCCGGACCTGACCGTGATCTTCCGCCGCGTGGCGACGTCCCACCACCGGCCCCGGCCCAGGCCGTCGGCCGCGGGCACGGCGAGCCGGCGCCCGCCGGCGTCGAACCTCAGTTGTTCGTAGGCGGTGGGCGGCGCGCCGGGACCGAAGACCCCGCCCGCCGGGCTGCCCGTGGTCACGTCCCACAGCCGTACTCCCTGCCGGTCCTGGACGGCGAGGATCCTGCCGTCCGGCGACAACGCCGCGTTCGTCGCCTCCGGCGCGACCCCCCGGAACCGGCGGATCTGGCGGTGGCCCCGCACATCCCAGATGGTGACCTCGCCGGAGTGGACGGCGGCGAGGGTGCGGCCCGAAACGCCGAGGGCGTACGCGGTGGAGGCGGTGACGTCGGGGTCGGTGAAGGAGTCGGTGGCGAACTGGGACAGTGAGTCGTAGAGGGCGCCGCGGGACTGCGGCAGAGAGGGGGCCAGGCGCCAGGCGGCCACGCTCATGCGCATCGCCAGCCGCGGGTCGCTCCGGCGCAGGTCGGCGGCGCGCAGGGTGAGCGCGCGGGCGGCGGCGGCGTCGCGTTCGCGTGCGACGGCCCGGCTCTGCTGGACGGCCAGCCCCCCTCCCGCGACGGCGAGCACCAGCAGGACGCCGAGGGCCGCGGCGAGCAGGCCGCGGCGGCGCGAGGTGCGCCGGGCGAGCGTGGTGGCCGCGTCCAGGAAATCGCGCTCCAGCGGAAGGAGCACGATGTTGCGCCGTTCGGCCGCGGCCCAGCGCAGGGCGCGGTCGAGCCCGGAGCCGTGCAGCAGGTCGCCCGGCCTGCGCCCGTCGCGGTCCCAGACGCGCGCGGCCTCGGTGAGCCGCCGGTTGACGGCCAGGCCCGCGCGGTCCTCGCCCATCCACTCGCGTAATCGGGGCCACGCCTGGACGAGCGCGGGGTGGGCCAGGGTGAACGCCGTGCCGGTGTCGACGACCAGGCCCGCCGCGCCGTACACCGTCAGCAGCGAGGCCACCGGGCCCTCGCCGGGGAGTTCCTCGCGGGGCACGTGCCTGACGGTCTCCGCGCCGTCCTCGGCCACGCCGATCATGCGCAGGAACACCTCGGGCGCGACGGCGCGCTCGCTCTCGGACAGTTCCCGGTACAGCTCCTCGGCGATCGTCCCGAGGTCCGGCTCCGGGGCGGGCGCGGCCTCCGGCGGGCGCACGCCGGCCGCGGCGCTGCCGCCGTACGCCAGCGGATCGCCGTCCGCCGGGTCCCGCCCCGGCCCCTTCAGCCCGCCCAGCAGGCCGAGGAGGAGGTCGCGCGCGGAGGGCCGGTCCGCCGGGTCCTGCGCGAGGGCGCGGGCGACCAGGCCGGCGAGCGGCTCGGCCAGGCCGCCGACGTCGGGGCGCAGTGCGAGCACCCGCGTCACGACCGCGAGCGGCTCGCGGTCGGGGATCAGGTCGTGCCCGGTGGCCGCGAACATCACGGTCAGCCCCCACGCCCAGACGTCGGCGGCGGGCGAGGCGGGCCGTCCCGCGAACAGCTCGGGGGCCATGTAGTTCGGCGTGCCCATCATCGGCCCGGTCGTGGTGGCCGGGACCTCCAGCCGCCTGGCCACGCCGAAGTCGATGACGCGGGGCCCGTCGGGGCCGAGGATGATGTTGCCGGGCTTGAGGTCGCGGTGGACGATGCCGACCTCGTGCACGGCCGCCAGCGCGGTGGCGACGCCGATGGCGAGCCTGAGCAGCAGGTCTCCCTCGTAGCGGCCGGACTCCTCGATCACCTGGCGCAGGTTCGGCCCGGGGACGTACTCGCTGACGATGAACGCCTCGGGCACGTCGGTCCTGGCCTCGATCACGCGGGCGGTGCAGAAGGACGCCACCCGCCGCGCCGCCGCCGCCTCCTTGGCGAGCCTGGCCCGCGAGGCGGGGTCGTCCAGCCGGGGCACCTTGACGGCCACGCGCTCGCCGCCCTCGCCGTACGCCTCGTACACGACCCCCTGGCCGCCGGCGCCGAGCCGTCCCGCCAGCCAGTAGCCGCCGAGCCGCTGGGGGTCGGAGGGGGTGAGCGGCGTGAGGGGCATCGAGAACCTCCGCGGTGATATCGGCATTTCCGGTTGTCGGGACCTCTGACGCACGCCAGCATGAGCCTGTCATGGAATTCCAGATCATGGGTGCGTTACGGGCGCGTGACGGCGAGCACGACCGTACTCCGACGGCCCCCAAGCACCGCGATCTTCTCGTCGTCTTCCTGCTGAACCCGCGCCGTCCGCTGACCGTCGCCCGCCTGCGGCGGCTGCTGTGGCCGCGCGAGGACGGGGAGCGGTCGGAGTCGCTGGTCCGCGGCTACGTGGGCGCGCTGCGCCGCCTGCTCGGCACCGACGTCATCACGACCGTGTCGGGCACCTACACGCTGGCCGTCGAGGACGACCGGATCGACGCGCACCGGTTCCGGCGCCTGGTCGAGGAGGGCCTGGACGCGGCCGCCGCGCGGGAGGAACGCGCCCGCGCGCTGCTGGGCGAGGCGCTCGGCCTGTGGCAGGGGCGGGCCCTGGAGGACGTCGACCCCGACGGGCACCGGTGGGTGGAGACCGCCGCGCTGCGCGAGGAGTTGGAGGAGCTGCGCCTGCTGGCCGTCGAGCGGCGCGTCGATCTCGACCTGGCGGCCGGGCTGCATCGGGGCCTCATCGCCGACCTGCGCAGGCTCACTCGGGAGCATCCGCTGTGGCAGCGCTTCCACGGCCAGTACATGCTCGCCCTGTACCGGGGCGGGCGCCGCGCGGAGGCGCTGGAGGCGTACGGACGGCTGCGCGACGCCCTCGACGAGGGGCACGCCATCGAACCCGACCCGGAGCTGCAGCTCCTCTACCACCGCATGCTGCACGACGACGTCTCCCTGCACGTCGCCGCGGGGCCGCCCGTGCTGCTCCCCCACGACGTCACCGGCTTCACCGGCCGCGAGGACCTGCTCGAACACCTGGACCGCCTCACCACCGGCCCCGCGCGGGTCGTCGTCCACGGGCAGGCCGGGGTGGGCAAGTCGGCGCTCGCCGTCCACGCCGCCTGGCGCGCGCGCCCCCGGTTCCCCGATGGAGTGTTCTACGCCGACCTGCGCGGCGACCACGGCCGGCCCGTCCATCCCGCCACGGTGCTCGAGGACCTGCTGCGGTGGCTGGGCTGCCCGGCCCAGGCCATGCCCGCCACCCTGGAACGGCGGGAGTGGCTGTTTCGCACCTACACCGCGAACCGGCGGCTGCTGCTGGTGCTGGACAACGCCGTCGACGAGGGCCAGGTGCGCCCCCTGCTGGCCGCGTGCCCGACCGTCGTGACCAGCCGCTCGCCGCTCGGCGGGCTCGTCGACGCGGTGCGCCTGACCGTGGACGTCCTGGACGACCGCGAGGCGCAGGACCTGCTCGCGGGGCTGATCGGGCCGCGCCGGGCGGGCGAGGAGGCGACGGCGACGCGCAGGCTCGGGCAGGTCTGCGGCGGCCTGCCGATCGCGCTCCGCATCGCGGGCTCGCGGCTGGCGGCGCGCCCGGCGTGGACGGTCGGCCACCTGGCCGGGCTCCTCGACGACGAGCACCGCAGGCTGGACCAGCTCCACTCCGGCGACCAGACCGTCCGCGGCGTGTACGCGGTGGGGTACGAAGGGCTGCCGGACAAGGCCCGGCGCATGCTGCGCGCGCTCGGCGCGCTGCCGTCGCCGGACTTCGCGCACTGGGTCACCGAGCTCTTCGGCGACGAGGCCGAGGCCCTGGTCGACGCGGGGCTGATGGAGACGCACGCCGTGGACGTCGCCGGTCAGGTGCGCTACCGGCTGCACGACCTCACCCGCCTGTACGCGCGGGAGCGGCTGGTCGCCGAGGGCGGCGGCCAGGACGCCGTGCGGCAGACGCTCACGGGGTTGATGAGCGTCGTCACGACGATGGTCCGCGCCTCGCGCTTCCCCCTGCTGTCGGGGGACGGCGCGGGCGCGCGGCACGCCACGACCGACATCAAGCAGTCGGTGAACTGGCTGCTCGCCGAGCGGGTGTTCCTGACCGCGCTCGTGGCGGAGCTGCACAAGGCCGGGCTGTGGGAGCACGCCTGGCGGCTCGCCCACCTGCTCACGCCGTTCCTGGAGCGGTACCGGTTCCTGGACTCCTGGCGGCTCGCCTGCGAGTCAGGGCTGAGCGCGGCGCGGCAGACGGCGGAGGTGCGCGCCGAGGCGCTCCTGCTGCGCGACCTGGGCGACCTGCACCGGGCGGAGCAGCGGTGGGATCCGGCGGCCGAGCGGCTGCGGCTCGCGCTCGGCATGTTCCTGCGCGTGGGCGACGCCAAGAACGCCGTCCACACCCGCCGCCGTCTCGGCCAGGTCCTGCTCGAACTCGACCGGCCCGAGGACGCCGAACGCAACCTCCTGACCTGCCTGGCCGCCTACACCTCCGAGGTCTCCCCGGCCCCCGCCGGCCCCGCTCCCCAGGGCGCCGCGCTCCACGACCCGCAGGAAGAGGCCGAGACCCGGCGGGCCCTCGGCGCCGTCCTCGGGCGTACGGGACGCCTGGACGAGGCGGCGGCGCACCTCGTGCGCGCGGTGTCCCTGCTGTCCTCGACCGGCGACCGGCACCGGCACGCCGACGCGCTGCTCGACCTGACCGCGGCGCGCCTGGCCCAAGGGTCGCCCGACGAGGCGCGGGCCCACGCCCAGCGGGCGAGGAGCATCGCCGTACGGCTCGGCGACCGCCTCCTCAACACCCGGGCCCTCATCGCCCTCGCGGAGGTCCTCCTCGCCGAGGGCGCCGGGGAGCAGGCCCGCGACCTCGCCTCGGAGGCCCTGGCCGCCCTGGAGACCGGCCCCGACCCGGCCGCCCGCGCCCGGGCGCTGCGGATCCTGGACCCGTCCCGCTCCTGACGGGCCACGCGCGGGCCGTTCTGCCTGCTTCGCGGCCGATTTCCGGTACAGGTACGGATGTCGCTACGGATATTCAGAACCCGGCCCGGCACCTAGCGTCACGGGCAAGCGCTGTCTCGTCACCCCCCACGATCCTCCGCACGCCGTCGGCCGCGACGTTCCTCCGCGGCGTGACCGCCGCCCGTGTGCCCGGCGGCGGGCGGTACGGAAAGGAACGCGCATGAGGCGCAGAGCCTTGTTCGCGGCGGCCGTCGGCCTGGCCGTCGTGACATCACTGACATCGGTGACCTCGGCCACGTCCGCCGCGGCGAAGCCACCACCCGGACCCGCCGCACGGGCCCTACCCGCCGACCCCCTCGGCCTGGCCACCCGGGCGGCGGACCAGGCCGCCGCCGCCCGGCTGGACCAGCTGCGCACGGGCGTGGACGAGGTCTGGCACCGCGCCAGGATCACGCCCGGCGCGGGCGGCCTCTACTTCGCCGCCTACGAGCGCACCTACAAGGGCCTGCCCGTGGTCGGCGGCGACGCGGTCGTGGTCGTGGACTCGGCCGGACGCGTCCGGGAGACCATCGCGGCCTCCGGGCCCACCACCGGCGTGCCCACCACGGCCACCGTGCCCGCGGCCAAGGCCCTGGCCACCGCCAGGACACGCCTGGACCGCGTGGACGACACCAGGTCCCCGCGCCTGGTCGTGTTCAACCCCGGTTCCGGGGCGCTATTGGCCTGGGAGGCGACGGTGGCGGGCATCGCCGCCGGCAAGCCCAGCATCCAGCACGTGTACGTGGACGCCCGCACCGGCGAGATCGCCGGCTCCCAGGACGAGGTCCACGCCGGCACCGGCACCGGCTACTACAACGGCCAGGTCACCATCGAGACGTCCGGCTCCGGCGCCACGTACCGGATGCTCGACCCCCTCCGCCCCGGCGTGCAGTGCGGCGGCCAGGACGGCGCCCCCTACGCAGGGCCCGACGACGACTGGGGCAACGGCCTCGGCACCAACCTGGAGACCGCCTGCGTGGACGTGCTGTACGGAGTGCAGCGCATGTACGACATGCTGCGCAACTGGCTCGGCTTCAACGGCTTCGACGGCGCGGGCCACGGCATCCCCGCACGGGTCGGGCTGAACGACATGAACGCCTACTGGAACGGCACCTATGCCAGCTTCGGCCACAACTCGACCAGGCAACGCCAGCTCACCGCGATGGACGTGGTGGCGCACGAGTACGGCCACGCGGTCTTCCACTTCACCCCCGGGAACACCGGCACGAGCCTGGAGGTCCCCGCCCTCAACGAGGGCACCGGCGACATCTTCGGAGCCCTGACCGAGCACTACGCCGCGAATGCCACCGACCCGCCGGACTACGTGGTGGGGGAACTCGACATTGATGGGGGCGGCCCGCTGGAGTACATGTACAACCCTTCGCTGACGGGCCACTACAGCTGCTACTCCTCCTCGATCGACTGGACCAAGGTGCACGAGGCCGGCGGTCCGCTGAGCCACTGGTTCTACCTGCTCGCCGAAGGCTCCGCCCCGGGCGGGGGCAAGCCCTCCAGCCCCCTCTGTTCCGGCGCACCCCCCAAGCTGACGGGTATCGGCATCCAGAAGGCCGGCAAGATCTTCATGGGGGCGCTGCAGCGGAAGACCTCCACCTGGCGCTACTACGACGTCCGCCGGGTCTCCATGGTCGCGGCCGTCCAGCTCTACGGCGCCGGCAGCCCCGAATGCGTCGCCACCCGGAACGCGTGGGCCGGGATCGGCGTCCCGCCCCAGTCCGGCGAGCCGCAGTGCACCTACGTACCGCCGGACTTCTCGCTGGCGCCGCTCCCGGCCTCCGGGTACGTCTACCCGGGCGGCTCGGTCAGCCTCACCATCGCCACGCAGACCGTCACGGCCCCGCCGCAGGCGGTCGCCCTGACCGCCTCCGGCCTGCCGAGCGGCATGACCGCGACGTTCACCCCCGCGTCCGTGACCTCGGGCGACTCCGCGTCGCTGACCATCGCCGCCTCCGCCGCCACGCCCGATGGCAACTACCTCGTGGCGATCAAGGGTACGGGGCCCGCCGCCACCCACACCGTGGCCTACGCCGTGGTGGTGTCGAGCACCTTAGGAGAGCGGACGTTCCGCAACGACACCGACTACCCGATCCCCGACAACGCGACGATCTCCAGCCCGCTCACCTCGACCGCCACCGGAAACGCCCTCTCGCAGGTCCAGGTGATCGTCACCATCGCCCATCCCTGCGCCTCGGACCTGGCGATCCGCCTGCGCGGCCCTGACGGTCCTCCCTACACGATCGTCACCAGCGGCACCGCCGCCTGTGCGCCGTTCGGCACCCGCGCGTACCTGGTCCCGGTCACCCAGCAGGCGGCCGGCACCTGGACCTTGGAGGTATCCGACGACTACCGCAAGGACACCGGCGTCCTGGACGGCTGGAAGATCACCGTCTGACGCGCGTCCCGAGGAGGCGGCCGTCCCCGTCCCCACGACGGGTTCCGCCGGCCCGATCACCGCGACGCGCCGGTTCGGCCAGGATGGGTGCATGCTGAAGAGGTTCCTGGCGCGGGCTTGGCGTGGCATGTCGGGGTCGGTGCAGTGGCGGGTGCTGTGGGTCCGGCACGCGAAGTTCATGGTCGGCGTGACCGGGGTCGTGCGGGACGGGGACGGCCGGGTGCTGCTGCTCAAGCACCGGTTCTGGCCCGAGGGACGGCAGTGGGGCCTGCCCAGCGGGTACGCGAACAAGGGTGAGACCTTCGAGGACACCTTCGCCCGCGAGGTGCGCGAGGAGACCGGCCTGGAGGTGCGGGTCCACCGGCTCAGGCATCTGAAGAGCGGCTTCCAGCTGCGGGTGGAGGTGGCGTTCGAGGCCGAGCCGGTCGGCGGCACGATGCGGCTGAACGCCCTGGAGATCCTCGACGGAGGCTGGTTCCACCCCGACGACCTCCCGGGCGAGCTCCAGCCGGAGCACCGCGCCCTGATCCACACCGGCCCGGGTGCAGGACGCCGTCCAGATATGTGAATGGAATTCACCATCTTGACCTGAATTCCCGGAAGGGGCTACTTTTCAGGTCAACCCGCGCGGTCACCCCCCACGCCCGCGTCCCGGAGCGTTCGACGGCGCCGCTCCGGCGGCCGGACCTTCCTCGAAGGACCTCCGTCACCATGCCCACGCACCGAAGGGCGGCCGTCCTCACGGCCGTCGCTCTCGCCGCCACCGCACTCCTCGCCACGAACGCCGCGATCCATGCCTCCGACGCGGCGGTCCTCCGATCCACCGGGACCCAAGCCGCCCCCGCCGCCCCGGTGGACGTCGTGAACCTGGCCTGCGGCAAGCCGATCACCGCCTCCGCCAACTCCGCCACGGCCGCCCGTGCCACCGACTGCGACGCGACCACGGCGTGGCAGTCGACGACCGTCAAGCCCGCCTGGCTCACGGTCGATCTCGGAGTCGCTCAGCGCGTCACCCGCATCGTGGTGAAGTGGGGCGCCGGGTACGGCACCTCCTACAAGTTCCGCCAGTCGGCCAACGGCTCGGTCTGGTCGACGTTCCAGGACGGCACCGGCCTCGACGGCGGCGCCGACGAGGTCGCGGTGGACGTCTACAGCCGTTACCTGCAGCTCTACCTGAGCAAGTACGCGGGGACCGGCGGCTTCACGGTCAACGAGCTGGAGCTGTACGGCCCGGCCACGCCGACGCCCACGCCCAGCCCCACCCCGACGCCCACGCCCACCCCGACCCCGACGGTCGTGGGCCGCACGGTGCGCGTCTCCACCGCGGCCGAGCTGAAGTCCGCCCTGGCCGGCGCCCGGCCCGGCGACACGATCGCGATGGCCGACGGCGTGTACCACGACGAGTTCGTGATCACGGCGTCCGGCACCCCCGGCGGCCGCATCACGCTCACCGGCTCACGTGACGCGATCATCGAGAACGACCTGACCGGCGGCGGGACCGGCGGCTGCCCGAGCGGGCACCTCGGCTACGGGCTGCACGTCAACGGGGCGAGCCACTGGAACCTGACCGGGTTCACCGTGCGCGACTCCAAGAAGGGCATCGTCATGGACGGCGCCAGGAACACGGTGATCGACGGCGTGTACGTCCACCACATCCAGGACGAGGGCGTGCACTTCCGCAAGGGCAGCGCGGACGGGGTGATCAGGAACTCCACCGTGACCGACACCGGCCTGGTGCAGCCCGGCTACGGCGAGGGCGTGTACATCGGCTCGGCCAACGGCAACTGGGCCTGCTTCGGCGGGCCGGACGGCGTCGACCGCAGCGACAACGTCCAGGTGCTGGACAACACCATCGGCCCGAACGTCACCGCCGAGGCCGTGGACGTCAAGGAGGGCACGAGCGGCGGCGTGATCCGCGGCAACCGCTTCGACGGCGCCGGGCAGAAGAACGTCAACTCCGGAGACAGCTGGCTGGACGTCAAGGGCGACGGCTACCTCGTCGAGTCCAACACCGGCGTGAACCCCTACACCGAGGGCGCGCGCGTCCAGACCGTCTACTCCCCCTACGGCTGCGGCAACGTCTTCCGCTCCAACACCTTCACCCTGGGCACGGCCACCGGTTACGCGATCTTCGTGAACAACCAGCCCGCGTGCGTGTCCAGGAACGCCCCGAACGTCGTCCACGCCTCCAACTTCTCCACCGGAGGCAGGGGCCTGACCAACATCCCCCTCACCCCCTGACGGGCGCCGCCCGGCCGCGGGAGAGCCGCGGCCGGGCGGGTCGAGGTCACCGGGTTCAGGTGGACGGCGCGACGTCGGGGGCGCGTTCCAGGTCGCCGCTCTCCCCCGCGCGCAGGGCGCGACGCCCGAAGTACACGACGTAGGCGAGGAAGGCGGCCTCCGCCACGACGCCGATGCCGACGCGCGCCCAGGTCGGCAGCGAGGACGGCGTCACCAGCGCCTCGATCAGGCCCGACACCAGCAGCACCACGACCAGGCCGAGCGCCACGCTCACCACGGCCCGCCCCTGCTCGGCCAGCGCCTCGGCCCGCCTGCGCGGCCCGGGGTCGATGACGCTCCAGCCGAGCCGCATCCCGGCGGCCGCGGCGAGGAAGACGGCGGTGAGTTCGAGCAGGCCGTGCGGGGTGATGAGGCCGAAGAAGACGTCGAGCCGGTCCCGGGAGGCCATGAGCCCGGCGGAGACGCCGACGTTCGCGGCGTTCTGCCAGAGAATGTACGGAATAGGGAGGCCGAGTAGCACGGACATGGCGATGACCTGCATGGACACCCAGGCGTTGTTGATCCACACCTGCCCGGCGAAGGCGCCCGCGGGATGCTCGGAGTAGTAGTCGGCGAAGTCGTGCTCGACGAGCTGCCGGATCTGCTCGGGCCCGGCCACGGCGGCCTGCACCTCGGGGTTGCGCGCCACCCACACGGCGAGGACGGCGGACACCGCCAGGAAGGCCGCGGACGTGCCCAGCCACCACCAGCGGCCGCGATAGGCCACCACCGGGAAGGACACGGTGAAGAACCGGGCGAACTCCCGCCAGGCCGGGGTGTGCGCTCCGGTCACCGCCGAGCGCGCCCGCGCGACCAGCGCCGACAGGCGGCCGACCAGCAGAGGATCGGACCCGGACCTGACGATGGACAGATGGGTCGCCACCCGCTGGTAGAGGTCGACCAGCTCGTCCACCTCGGGGCCGGTCAGCGAGCCCCGGTGCCGCACCAGGGCCTCCAGGCGGTCCCAGGTGGGCTTGTGCGCGGCGACGAAGGCATCGATGTCCACGCGAAAAGCCTATTGGCCCGGCGGATAGGGTGGGGGCGTGGCAGATGTCGTGACCGGCGAGGCCGTCGTCGTCGAGGTCCGGGTCGCGCAGCTTCCGAGCCGCGCACTGGCGCTCATGATCGACATGGTGGTGCAGTTCGCGGGCGTCTTCGGGGTCGGCCTGCTGCTGAGCATGGTCACGTTCATCGCCGAGGAGGCTCTGGCCACCGCGTTCGGCATCCTGCTCGGCGCGCTGGTCGTCGTGGGCTATCCGGTGGTCTTCGAGACGCTCACCCGGGGCCGCAGTCTCGGCAAGCTGGCCCTCGGGCTGCGGGTCGTCAGCGACGACGGCGGGCCGGAGCGGTTCCGCCAGGCCCTGTTCCGCGGGCTCTCCGGGCTCGTCGAGTTCTGGCTGCTGTTCGGGGCGCCCGCGCTCATCTGCTCGCTGATCTCCGAGCGCGGCAAACGGCTGGGGGACGTCTTCTCGGGCACGATCGTGATCTCCGAGCGGGGCCCGCGCCAGGCCCCTCCGCCGCAGATGCCGCCGGCGCTGGCCGGCTGGGCGGCGACGCTGGAGCTCTCCCGGCTCCCGGAGGAGCTGGCGGCCACGGCGCGCCAGTATCTGTCGCGGTTCGGCGAGCTGTCCCCGATGGTCCAGCACGAGATGGGCGCGCGGGTCGTCGCCCGGTTCGCGGCGTTCGTCTCCCCGCCCCCGCCGCCGAACGTGCCGCCGTGGGCCTACCTCGCCGCGGTCCTGGCCGAGCGGCGCCGCCGCACGGAGGCGCGGCTCGCGCGCCAGATCCAGGGGTACTCCACCCGCCACGGCGCCGCGCCCGCCGTCCCGCACGGCGCGGCGTTCCCGGCGCCGCCGACCGGAGATCCCGTTCCTTTCCCGCCGCCGGTCTTCGCCGCCTCACCTGCGCGGACGCCCGCGACGCCCGGCGGTTTCCAGCCCCCCGCGTAGATTTTTCCTCAAGTCCGCGCATACACGTGGCAATGACGGGCAGAGGGACGTGCAGCGAGCCACTGGGGCATTGGTTTCGCTACGTGGGAACGGGTATGGCCCGGCGCGCGAGGGAGAGGTCGCGCCGGCCATACCCACCCGCACTCGCTCAGCCGAGCCGCACCCGCGCGTCCAGCAGCGCGTACGCCAGGTCCACGAGCAGGTTGGCGACCACCACGGCGGAGGCCGTGATCAGCACGACCCCCATGATGACCGGCAGGTCGCTGCTGACGAACGCCTGCACGACGGCCTGCCCCACGCCGCCGAGGCCGAAGACCGACTCGGTGACCACCACGCCGCCGATGAGCGTGCCGACGTCCACGCCGAGCTGCGACACGACCGGCGTCAGCGCCGAGCGCAGGCCGTGCCGGACGATCACCCGCGGTTCCGGGACGCCCTTGGCGCGGGCGGTGCGGATGTAGTCCTCGCCGAGCACGTCCAGCATGGAGCCCCGGGTCAGCCGCAGGTAGGTGGCGGCCTGCACGGTGGCGAGCGTGACCCACGGCAGGATCAGGTGGCGGGCCCACTCGGCCGGGTTCTCGGAGAAGGGGACGTAGGAGTCGGGCGGGAAGATCGGCGCCCCCGCCTTGGTGAGCTGGAAGAACAGCAGGTAGAGCATCAGCAGGCCGATGACGAATGTCGGCATCGACACCCCGGCCAGGGCCAGGAACGTCATGAGCCTGTCGAGCAGCGACCTGGCCCGGGTGGCGCTCAGCACGCCGAGGCTGACGCCCGCAGCGAACCACAGGACGGCGCCGCCGAGCACCAGCGACATCGTGGGCGGCAGGTCGCTCGCGACCAGCGTGCCCACCGACTCGCCGTTGAAGTACGACTTGCCGAGGTCGCCGCGCACCAGGCGGCCCATGTACTCGCCGTACTGCACGAGGATCGGCTGGTCGAGGCCGAGGTCGCGCCGGATCATCTCGACCTGGTCGGGCGTGGCCTGGCGGCCGGCGAGCGTGCGCGCCGGGTCGCCGGGAGCCACGAAGAACATGAAGAACGTGCCGAGCGTGACCAGCCAGAGCACGACCAGGCCGAGCAGCACCCGGCGGATGAGAAAGCGCCGCAACATGGCCTCAGCCCTCCGTGGTGGTGACGCGGGCGGCCCGGCGCCCGGCCTTCTTGCGGACGATGCCGCGGCGCCTGCTGAACAGCCGCTCGGTCCTGGGGTCGATCGCGTCGCGGATGCCGTCCCCGAGCAGGTTGAACGCCAGCGTGGTGAGCAGCAGGGCGCCCGCGGGGAAGGTCAGGTACCACCAGGCGACGCGGTAGAAGCCCTGCGCCTCGCTGAGCAGGTTGCCCCACGAGGGCGTGGGCGGGGTGATGCCGAGCCCGAGGTAGGACAGCGTGGACTCGAAGACGATGGCGGCCGGGACCAGGAGCGTCACCAGCACGATCACCGGGGCCAGCAGGTTCGGCAGGATGTCGACGAACATGATCCGCGTGTCGCTCGCGCCGAGCGACCGCGCGGCCTCGATGTACTCCCGCTCCTTGATCGACAGGGTCTGTCCCCGGACGATCCTGGCGATCGCCGCCCAGGAGTAGAAGGCGATCACCCCGACCGTCGCCGTCAGCGACGGCCCGGCGATCGAGACGACCGCGATCGCGAAGATCAGGTACGGGAAGGACAGCACGACGTCCATGAGCCGCGACAGCAGCGTGTCCACCACGCCGCCGTAGAACCCGGCGAGCAGGCCCACCGCGACGCCGAGCGCCGCCGCCATCAGCGTGGACAGCACGCCGACCACCAGCGAGACCCGGGCGCCGTACAGGACGCGGATGAACAGGTCGCGGCCGAGGCGGTCGGTGCCGAACCAGAAGGTGCCGTTCGGCGGCACGGGCAGGCCCTGGTCGGTGATGCCGATGTCGCGGAACTGGTCGTCGGGGGCGTGGCCGGTCCACTGCGCGATGAGCGGCGCCGCCGCGGCGAGCAGCAGCAGGACCACGACCACGATCGCCGAGGTCAGCGCGACCCGGTCGGTGCGGATACGGGCCCAGGCCAGCGCCCACGGGCTGCGTCCCGCGATGGTCCTGCCCGGCACCGAATCCGGCCGCATCTCGGTGAGCGTCACCGGGCCTCCCCTTCGTCGCCGCGCGGGCCGGGGCCGGGCGCGGAGGCGGGTCCTTCGAGCGGGAAATGGCAGGCGGTGAGGTGCGCGCCGCCCTCCAGCGGGGGTTGCGTGGTCGCGCACACCTCCTGGGCCCGCGGGCAGCGCGGGTGGAAGCGGCAGCCGGCCGGGGGGTTGATCGGCGAGGGCACGTCGCCGGTGAGCACGACGCGGGCGCGGCGGTCGGCGATGTCGGGGTCGGCCACGGCCGTCGCCGACAGCAGCGCGCCGGCGTACGGGTGGCGCGGGGCCTCGTACAGCTCGTCGGCCCCGGCCAGCTCCACGACCCTGCCGAGGTACATGACCGCGATCCTGTCGCTGACGTGCCGGACCACCGACAGGTCGTGCGCGATGAACAGGTAGGTCAGGCCGAAGTCGTCCTGCAGGTCCTTCAGCAGGTTGAGGATCTGCGCCTGGATCGACACGTCGAGCGCGGACACCGGCTCGTCGCAGATGATCAGCCGGGGGCGCAGGGCCAGGGCGCGGGCGACGCCGATGCGCTGGCGCTGCCCTCCGGAGAACTCGGCGGGGAAGCGGTTGTAGTGCTCGGGGTTGAGCCCGACCCGCTCCATCAGCTCGCCGACGGCGCGCCGCCGCTCGCGCGGGGTGCCGACGCCGTGGATGACCAGAGGGTCGGCGATGATCGAGCCGACGCGTCTGCGCGGGTTCAGCGAGCCGTACGGGTCCTGGAAGATCACCTGGATGTCCTTGCGGACCGCCCGCATCTCCTTGCGGGAGAGGTTGGTGATGTCCCTGCCGTCGAAGACGACCCTGCCGGACGTCACCGGGTGCAGGCCGGCGACGCAGCGGGCCAGCGTCGACTTGCCGCAGCCGGTCTCCCCGACCAGGCCCAGCGTCTCGCCGGGCGCCAGTGTCAGGCCGACCCCGTCCACGGCGTGCACCTGGCCCACGGTGCGGCGGAGCACCGCGCCCTCGTTGATCGGGAAGTGCTTGACCAGGTCGTGTACTTCGAGAAGGTTCGCCGGCCCGTCCGCCGGGGTGGTGGGTTCAGGGACGTTCACTGGGACTCGCCTCCGCCGCGCGCAGCCGTGCCGCCTCGGCCTCCTGGTCGTGGCCGATGGCCTGGTGGGGCAGCCAGCACGCCGAGGCGTGGTCGCCGTCGCCGGTGACCCGGGCGAGGGGCGGCCGCTCGGCCGCGCAGACCGGCATCGCGTACCGGCAGCGGGGGTGGAACGCGCACCCGGCCGGGACCGCGATCATGCTCGGCGGCTGCCCGGGGATCGGCCTGAGCCTGCCCTCGCGGGCGCCCGTGCTGCCGGGGATCGACTCCAGCAGGCCCTTGGTGTAGGGGTGGTGCGGCCGGTAGTAGAGCGTGCGGCGGTCGGCGCGCTCCACCGGGAGCCCGGCGTACATGACCATCACCTCGTCGGCGACGCCCGCGACCACGCCGAGGTCGTGGGTGATCAGCACCAGGGCGATGTCGAACTCGCGCTGGAGCCGGCTGATCAGTTCCAGGATCTGCGCCTGGACGGTCGCGTCCAGGGCGGTGGTGGGCTCGTCGGCGACGACGAGCTTGGGGTTGAGCGCGAGCGCCATCGCGATCATGGCGCGCTGGCGCATGCCGCCGGAGAACTGGTGCGGGTAGTCGTCCACCCGGCGCTCCGGCTTGGGGATGCCGACGAGCCCGAGCAGCTCGATCGCGCGGCGGCGGGCCTGGGCGCGGCTGACGCTCGCGTCGTGGACGTGGATCAGCTCGCCGATCTGCCAGCCGATCTTGTAGAGCGGGTGGAGGCTGGTCAGCGGATCCTGGAAGATCACGCTGATCTCGGCGCCGCGGATCCGCCGCAGCCGCTCCTCGTCGAGCGCCAGCAGATCCACGCCCTCGAACAGCACGCTGCCCGAGATGTCGGCCTCCGGCAGCAGGCCGAGGATCGCCTGCGTGCTCACCGTCTTGCCGCTGCCGGACTCCCCGACGATCGCCAGCGTCCTTCCGGGGTCGACGCTGAACGACAGCCCGCGGACGGCCTGCACCAGGCCGTCCGCGGTCGGGAACCCGACCGTGAGATCTTTCACCTCTAGAAGGCTCATCCACCGGTCCTTCGTCCGTGGTCGTCGCTCACAGGTCCTTTCACCGCTCGCCGCCCCTCCTCGCCCGCGGGTGCGCGGGCGAGGAGGGGCGAGGAGGGGCGGGTCACGCCCGGTCGGTCATGGGGTCGGCGGGTCCAGCCACAGGTTGGTGACGTCGTAGAACTGGAACGCCGTCAGGTAGAGGGCGTTCTTGACCCGCTTGGAGTGGTAGATCGGATAGTTCTGGTTCTGGAAGGGCACGATGACGGCGTCGGCCAGCACCTGCTGGTCCACCTGGTGCCACAGGCCCGCGGCCGTGGCCTGGTCGGACGCGGTCAGCGCCTGCTTGATCAGGTCGTCGACCTTGGGGTTGCTGTAGCAGCCGTAGTTGCTGGTGCCCGGGGAGCAGTTGGTCTGGAACAGCGGCTGGATGATCGCCCGGCCGTTGTTGCCGTACCAGTCCGGGATCCAGCCCGGCGCGGATATGTCCCACTTGCTCGCCTTGGCGTTGGACGGCGTCTGCAGGTAGGCGTAGAAGTCGCCCTGCCGGATCGGCAGGCCCTTGACCGTGATGCCGCACTTCTTCAGGTCGGCGGAGTAGGACTGGTACACCGCCGGGTGGTTGCCCGCGTTGCGGAACGCGCCGGTCAGCGTCAGCCCGTTGGGGTAGCCCGCCTCGGCCAGCAGCGCCTTGCACTTGGCCGGGTCGCCGTTGTCGCCGGGCGTGGGGTACGGGTCGTACTCCTGGTAGCCGATGTTGCCGGGCGGGATGACGGTGTGCAGCGGCGTGTTGAGCTCCTTGCCGCCGTAGATCTTGTTGATGGCGGTCTTGCTGATGGCGTACTCGATGGCCTGGCGCACCTTGAGCTTGCCCATCGCGCCGTTCTCGTTCCCGCTCTGCAGGTTGAAGACGAGGTACGGGTTGGTGACCGCGCCGGGGAAGATCTTGAAGTTGGGGTCGCCGGAGGAGGTCAGGCGGGGAAGCTGCGCGGTCGGGACCGGCAGGTCCCACGACAGGTCGGCGGTGCCGGCCTCCAGCTGCTGCTGCACGCTGTCCGGCTCGGTGACGCTCTCCTTGACCTCGATGGCGTCGACGTACTGGTGCCGGACCGGGTCCGCCTCCTGCTTCCAGGCCGGGTTGCGCTCCAGCCGGATCTCCTTGGTCGCCACGTACTTGGTGATCTTGTACGGGCCGTTGGAGATCACGTTCTGCCGGAACCGCGCGTCGTCAGGGGCGTACCGGTCGTACTCCTGCGGCGCCGCGGAGGCGAAGTTCAGGGCCAGGATGTTGAGGAAGTCGCTCGCCGGCCGGGTCAGCGTGAAGACGATGGTGAGGTCGTCCTTGGCCTTCACGCCCTCGATCTCGTGGGAGTTCTGGAAGTCGGCCAGGCCCTGCGGCGTCGGCTTGGCCGAGGTGAACGCCTTGGCGTAGTCCGCGCAGTAGCCGGCCATCCCCTTGATCGTGCTGGTGTAGTAGCCCGGCGCGCCCGAGCCGGCCACGGGGTTGCAGATCCGCTTGAAGCCGCGGACGAAGTCCTGCGCGGTGACCTGCCGGGGCGGATTCGTGTCCCACTGGACGCCCGGGCGCAGCTTGACGGTGTAGGTGAGCTGGTCGGCGCTGAGGCCCCCGTTGGCCGTCGTCGGGATCTCCGTGGCGACGTCCGGGATGACCTCCAGGGCCTTCTTGGCGTCGTTGGACGCCGGCAGCGTGAAGAGCTGGCGGGCGTAGGCGCGCAGGATGCCGTTGGTGACCGTGTAGTAGGTGCTGGTGGGGTCGAGGTGGTCGACGTCGCCGCCTCCGACCAGGCGCAGCGTGCCGCCCGAGGTGGGCT
Organism: Sphaerisporangium krabiense; assembly: GCF_014200435.1. Lineage (NCBI taxonomy): Bacteria > Bacillati > Actinomycetota > Actinomycetes > Streptosporangiales > Streptosporangiaceae > Sphaerisporangium > Sphaerisporangium krabiense. The sequence goes on from NZ_JACHBR010000001.1 coordinate 409,922, forward strand.
TGCCCGCCCGCTCCGGCGTGGCGGACCCGCTCGGGCCCGCGACGCCGCTGTCCGTCTGACACGCCGTGGCGAGCAACATCGCCGCGGCCATACCCGCGATGGTGAGATGGCGCCTGTTGGCCATCTTCCCTCCTCATGCCGAGAGTGGGCATTCGTGGTGGCCGGTCTCCATGAAGGAACCCACTCCGGAGGGGTCGGTGTCGAGAGCGGTTACGCAACCGTTGGCGAGGCGCGATCCCCAAGTGATGCCGGTTCAGTGCGGAAACATCAGCGAATCGCGACAAATACCTTCATTGCCGCGCTGTTCTGCGAAGACGCGGCGGGCGCGGTGCACGAACCCGGGCGGACGGACGCGGAAGGAGCCGGACGGCCGGACGTGGAAGGGCGCCGCCGTGGGCGGGGCTCAGGAGCCGAGCCGCCAGGAGCGCAGATAGTCCGTCTGCGCGGGCGTGAGGGCGTCGATGGCGATGCCGGCCGCGGCCAGCTTGAGCCGCGCCACCTCGGCGTCGATGTCCGCCGGGACGTCGTACACCCCGGGGGCGAGGCGGGCGCGCTCGGCGGCCAGCCACGCGACGGCCAGCGCCTGCGCGGAGAACGACATGTCCATGACGGCCGCGGGATGCCCCTCGGCGGCCGTCAGGTTGACCAGGCGGCCCTCGGCGAGCAGCAGGAGGCGGCGCCCGCCGGGCAGGACGTACTCGTCGGTGTGGGGCCGCACGCCGCGGGTGACGTCCTCGGCCAGGCCCTCCAGGGCCCGGACGTCGATCTCGACGTCGAAGTGGCCGGCGTTGGCCAGGACGGCGCCGTCGCGCATCTCGGCCAGGTGCTCGGCCCGGATCACGTCGCGGTTGCCGGTGACGGTGATGAACAGGTCGCCCGCGCGGGCCGCCCGCTCCATGGGCAGCACCTCGTACCCCTGCAGGCTGGCGTCCAGGGCCTTCACCGGGTCGATCTCGGTGACGATGACCCGCGCCCCCTGCCCCCTGGCCCGCTCGGCGACGCCGCGCCCGCAGAAGCCGAACCCGGCGACGACGACCGTGCGCCCGGCGATGAGCATGTTGGTGGCGCGCGTGATGCCGTCCAGCGTGGACTGGCCGGTGCCGTACCGGTTGTCGAACATGCGCTTGATGCGGGTGTCGTTGACCGCGACCACCGGGAAGCGCAGGGCCTGCTCGGCGGCCATCTGGCGCAGGCGGATGATGCCGGTGGTGGTCTCCTCGCAGCCGCCGCCGACCCCGTCCAGCAGGTCCAGGCGCTCGGTGTGCAGGATGTTGACCAGGTCGCAGCCGTCGTCGAGCACCAGGTCGGGCGCGATGTCCAGCGCCTCGTTGATGTGCCGGTAGTAGGTGTCGCGGTCCACCCCGGCGCGGGCCCGCACGTCCACGTCGTAGCCGCGCAGCGCCGCCGCCACGTCGTCCTGGGTGGACAGCGGGTTGGAGGCGGCGAGCGCGATCACCGCGCCCCCGGCCCTGAGCGCCCCCATCAGCACGGCGGTCTCGGCCGTGACGTGCAGGCACGCCGCGATCCTCAGGCCCTCCAGCGGGCGGGTCGCCGCGAACCGCTCCCCGACCGCGCGCAGCACGGGCATCGCGCGCATGGCCCAGTCGATCCGGCGCTCCCCGGCCTCGGCGAACTGCGCGTCGTCGGCTTCCACTGTCGTCGCGTCCTTCGGTAGTGCGGTGGTGCCCGATGTGGCGAAAGGTCCCCGCGCCGACCCGGCGCGGGGACCTCGTGCCCGGCCTCGGCGGCCGGTGCCGCGGATCAGTAGCGGTAGTGGTCCGGCTTGTAGGGGCCCTCGACGTCGACGCCGATGTACTCGGCCTGCGCCTTGGTGAGCGTGGTCAGCTTGACGCCGAGCGCGTCCAGGTGCAGCCGGGCGACCTTCTCGTCCAGGTGCTTGGGCAGCACGTAGACGCCGATCGGGTACTGCTCGGTCTTGGTGAACAGCTCGATCTGGGCGATCACCTGGTTGGTGAAGGAGTTGGACATCACGAAGCTGGGGTGGCCGGTGGCGCAGCCCAGGTTCATGAGGCGGCCCTCGGCGAGCACGATGATGTTGTGCCCGTCGGGGAAGGTCCAGGTGTGGACCTGCGGCTTGACCTCGGTCTTCACGATGCCGGGCAGCTTCGCCAGGCCGGCCATGTCGATCTCGTTGTCGAAGTGGCCGATGTTGGAGACGATCGCCTGGTGCTTCATCCGGCTCATGTGGTCGGCCGTGATGATGTTGAAGTTGCCGGTGGTGGTCACGAAGATGTCCGCGATGCCGACGACGTCCTCCAGGGTGGTGACCTGGAAGCCGTCCATGGCCGCCTGCAGGGCGCAGATCGGGTCGATCTCGGTGACGATCACGCGGGCGCCCTGGCCGCGCAGCGCGTCGGCGCAGCCCTTGCCCACGTCGCCGTAGCCGCAGACCACGGCCACCTTGCCGCCGATGAGGACGTCGGTGGCGCGGTTGAGGCCGTCGATCACGCTGTGGCGGCAGCCGTACTTGTTGTCGAACTTCGACTTGGTGACCGAGTCGTTGACGTTGATCGCCGGGAAGAGCAGCGTGCCGTTCTTGAACATCTCGTACAGGCGGTGGACGCCGGTGGTGGTCTCCTCGGTGACGCCCTTGATGCCCTCGGCGACCCGGGTCCAGCGGCCCTCGGAGGTCACCGTGCGGCGGAGGAGGTCGAGGATGATCTTCCACTCCTCCGGGTCGTCCTCGGCGGCCGTCGGGACGGCGCCGGCCTTCTCGTACTCGGCGCCCTTGTGGACGAGCAGGGTGGCGTCGCCGCCGTCGTCGAGGATCATGTTGGGGCCGCCGCCGCCGGGCCAGCTCAGGGCCCGCTCGGTGCACCACCAGTACTCTTCCAGCGTCTCGCCCTTCCAGGCGAAGACCGGGACGCCCTTGGGGTCGTCCACGGTGCCCTCGGGGCCGACCACGACCGCGGCGGCCGCGTGATCCTGCGTGGAGAAGATGTTGCAGCTCACCCAGCGGACGTCGGCGCCGAGGGCCACCAGCGTCTCGATCAGGACGGCGGTCTGGATGGTCATGTGCAGCGAGCCCATGATCTTCGCGCCGGCCAGCGGGCGCGACGCGGCGTACTCGCGGCGGATCGCCATCAGGCCGGGCATCTCGTGCTCGGCGAGCTGGATCTCCCTGCGACCGAAGTCGGCGAGCGAAAGGTCCGCGACCTTGTAGTCCATCGTGTCTTCTCCTCAACCCGGATCATTCGTCTCTGCGAGTGTAAGAGCCCGTCAGGCCCCAATGCAGCCCCAGAACTGCGAACCTGACACAAGAATGTGAGAATCAGCTCTATGCGTATCACCGAGGCGGCGAAACGACTGGGTATGTCTCCACGAATGCTCCGATACCGGGAGGCTCTCGGCCTTCTCCCCGCGACCCGCAGCAAGGGCGCGCATCGCCGGTACGGGCCCGACGAGCTCGCCGCCGTCACCCAGGCCATGGAACTGGAGCGGCGCTTCGACGTCTCCCCCGCGGAGCTGGCCTTCGGGCTGCGGGTGCTCAGCGAGCCCGCCGCCGCCCAGGCCGTGCGCGAGCTGGGCCTGCGCATCGGGCGCATCCACGCGCCGCGCCGGGCCCTCGACTTCGAGAAGGAGAAGGCGCTGCGGCTGCTCCGCCAGGGACGGTGACCAGCGTACCCGCCACGCCGGAGGCCGGCCGGAAGAGGCCCTGAGGAGGCCTCGCCCGCCCGGGGCTCAGGAACGGTCGGCCGGCGCCGAGTCCGCGGACGCGGAGGACTCCTTGCCCGGCCGATACAGATCCGGCTCCAGGTAGATGACCCGGGCGATCGGCACGGCCTCGCGGATGCGCCGCTCGGCCTCGTCGATGCCCTTGGCGACCTCGGCCGCGGTGTCGTCGTGGTCGACCGCGATCTTGGCCGCGACCAGCAGCTCCTCGGGGCCGAGGTGCAGCGTGCGCAGGTGGATCACCTTGGTCACGCGCTCGCTGGACTCCAGGGCCTCGCAGATCTGGCGCTCGGACTCCGGCGTCGCGCTCTCGCCGATGAGCAGGGACTTGGTCTCGATCGCGAGGATCACCGCGATGACCGCCAGCAGCACGCCGATCATCAGCGTGCCGACGCCGTCCCACATGCCCTCGCCGGTGACCACGGCCATCGTGACGCCGAACAGCGCGAAGACCAGGCCGAGCAGCGCGCCCAGGTCCTCGAGGAGGACCACCGGCAGCTCGGGGGCCTTGGCCCGGCGGATGAACGTGAACCAGGACTCCTCGCCCTTGACCCCGCCGGCCTCCTTGATCGCGGTGCGGAAGGAGAAGCCCTCCGCGACGATCGCGAAGATCAGGACGCCGAAGGCCCAGCCGGGCGACTCGACCGCGTGCGGGTTCGTGATCTTCTCGAAGCCCTCGTAGAGCGAGAAGAGCGCGCCGATCGTGAACAGCACCACCGCCACCACGAACGCGTAGAAGTAGCGCTCGCGGCCGTAGCCGAAGGGGTGCTTGCGGTTCTCGCGCTTGCGCGATCGTTTGCCGCCGAGCAGCAGCAGGGCCTGGTTGCCCGAGTCCGCCACCGAGTGGACCGACTCGGCGAGCATCGAGGAGGAGCCCGTGAACAGGAACGCCACGAACTTCGCCACCGCGATCGCCAGGTTGGCACCCAACGCCGCGATGATCGCCTTGGTACCGCCGCCCGCGCTCACCCGCTGTATCCACCCATCCGTCAGAACATACGATCAGGTGACCGCCAAAGCGGTCACGGCAGATCTTATTGGGAAATTCTCGACTTAAGTTCCCCGATAACGCGCACCGAAGCCGGATCGATGCCGTATCCGAGCGCCAGGTACACGCTCCCGTAGTCGGCAAGGCCGACCAGCGAGGCCAGCCGCTCCAGCGGATGCGCCCCCTCGGCCGTCACCTCGCTGACCGCCACGCCCCGGTCGCGCGCGAGCCCGGCCGACAGCACCCGCCGCTTGGCGACCTGCGGATGCTCGTCGAGGTCGCGCAGGAGGAACAGGCGCAGCGTCGTGGCGGCGGAGTCGGCGAAGATGTCGCGCTCGGCCAGCGGGCCCTCGAACGCCGCCACCTGGTCGTGGCCGGCCTCGGGGATCTCGCCCCAGATGGCCGGGTACTTGGCGTTCACGCCGAGCTGGGACGCCAGGCGGCGGGCGGCCGCGGCCGCGATCGGCGAGGTGCCCCAGATCATCGGGATCGTGCCCGCCAGCTCCAGCGCCAGCGTCTTGCCCGGGTTGATGAACGACTCGCTCGACGGGCGGCAGCGGTGCGCGATGTCCTCCAGGCGCTTGGCCGCGGCCTCGACCGCGTCCTGGCCCACGTCGGCCAGCCCGAGCGCCGCGGCGACCCCCAGCAGCGGCATGGTCACGCCCCACAGGTTGGTGCGGGCCCCGCTCACCGCGCCCGCCACCGGGACGACAGGAAGATGAAGGCCGGACGCCTGCTCGGCGATCGCCGCCAGCGGGGCGCGCGACGGGCCGACGGTCACCAGGCGGCAACCGCGCCGCGCCGCCTCCAGGGCCAGCGTGCGGGTCTCCTCGGTGGCGCCCGAGGACGACACCGCGACCACGAGGTCGGCCGCCCCCACCCAGCCGGGGAGCCGGTAGGACCGCACGGTCACGATCGGGATCGGGACGCCCGGGCCGCACACCGCCGCCAGCATGTCGCCCGCGACGGCAGAGCCGCCCATGCCCGCCACGACCAGCGCCCGCGGACGCCCCTCGTCCGACAGGCGCGCCACGCCCCCCTCCAGCGCGCCCCGGTGGGACGTGCGCACCTGCGCGCCGGAGGTGGCCACGGCGGGCAGCATGCCCGACGGGTCGCCCTCGGTCAGGAACGCCGTGTCGTCCAGCCGCTCCGCCTCGAACGAGCTCACGCCTTGCGCGCCTCGTCGAGCAGCAGCACCGGGATGTCGTCGCGGACGGGGTAGATCAGCCCGCAGGTCTCCGACGCGCACGCCAGCTCGTCGCCCTCGGACAGCGGGGTGAGCGGCGACTTGCAGTTCGGGCAGGTCAGGATGTCGAGCAGCCAGTCGGCGATCTGCACGGTCAACTCCTCACGATGGCGAGGACCTCGTCACGGACCGCCGCCATCAGCGTTTCGTCCGCCCCCTCGGCGTTCAGCCGGAGGAGCGGCTCTGTGTTGGACGGACGAAGATTGAACCACCAGCCGGGACCCGACACCGTGAGACCGTCGAGATCGTCGGTGCTCGTGCCCGGACGGCCCTCGTAGGCGGCGCGGACGCGCGCCACGGTCGCCGCCTGGTCCGCCACGGTGCTGTTGATCTCGCCGGAGGCGGCGTAGCGCGCGTAGCTCGCGAGCATGTCCGACAAGGGGACCTCCCGCTCGCCGAGCGCGGCGAGAAGGTGCAGCGCCGCCAGCAGGCCGGAGTCGGCGAACCAGAAGTCCTTGAAGTAGTAGTGCGCGGAGTGCTCGCCGCCGAAGACGGCGCCCGTGCGGGCCATCTCGGCCTTGATGAACGAGTGGCCGACGCGGGTGCGGACCGGGACGCCGCCGTGCTCGGCGACGATCTCGGGGACGGCCCGGGAGGTGATCAGGTTGTGGATGATCGTGGCGCCGGGGTGGCGGGCGAGCTCGCGCACCGCGACCAGGGCCGTGATCGCCGAGGGCGAGACCGACTCGCCGCGCTCGTCGACCACCCAGCAGCGGTCGGCGTCGCCGTCGAAGGCCAGGCCGACGTCCGCCCCCTTGTCCAGGACGGCCTTCTGCAGGTCGCGCAGATTGTCCGGCTCCAGGGGATTGGCCGGGTGGTTCGGGAAATCGCCGTCGAGCTCGAAGTACAGCGGCGTCAGCTCGACCGGCAGGCCCGCGAACACCGTGGGCACGGTGTGGCCCGCCATGCCGTTCCCGGCGTCCACCACCACCTTGAGCGGCCTGATCCCCGAAAGGTCGACCAGTCCGCGCAGATGAGCGGCGTAGCCGTCGAGCAGGTCGCGCCGGACCACCGACCCCGTACCGGAGCCCCCACGGACGCCCTCCTGAGCGCCCGCGCCGGGGTCGCCGTGCGCCTCTTCGCCGGGGCCGCCCGGCGCTGAGGCGAGGAGCTCGGCCGCGCGGTCGCGGACCTGCGTCAGACCCGTCTCCGCGCTCATCGGGACGGCGCCCGCGCGGCACAGCTTCATCCCGTTGTAGCGCGCGGGATTGTGGCTGGCCGTAAACATCACCCCAGGTAACCCCAGGCTGCCGCTCGCGTAGTAGAGCAGATCGGTCGAGCCGAGCCCCGCGTCGACCACCTCGGCGCCCCGGCCGGTGGCGCCCCGGGCGAACGCCTCGGCCAGCGGGCCGGACGACGGGCGCATGTCGCGGGCGATGACGAGGGCGCCGGCGCCGAGCACCTCGACGAAGGCCGCGCCGACCGCCTCGGCCGCGCGCTCGTCCAGCTCCTCGGGCACGACGCCACGGACGTCGTACGCCTTGAAGATCTTGGGAAGATCGCCCACTGCCGCTCCGCCCCTAGTCACGTCTCATCGGGTCGAGCCTACTGTGTTCCACCGGGCCCGCCGACGAACCCGTGGGCGCCTGTGGACGGCGGCCTCATCCGGCCACGGGCGCGCCGCCCGCCCCGGTGAACGTTTGGGGAAACCATGCGAAGCGCGTAGCCACGCGTGGTAAAGGCCGTGCGCCGGCGCCCCTCGGGACGGCCTCAGCGCTCGCGGTTCTGCTGGGCCGAGCGCAGCACCCGCAGGTGGCCCCTGCGCCCGACCTCGACCCCCTGCCCGACGGGCTCACCCGACGACGGCGCGGGCCTCGCGGCCTCGCGCACCGCGTTGGCCAGCGCCTCGAGATCGTCGGAGCTCGGCTGGCCCGCCTCCGACGGCAGCCGCACGACCTCCCACCCACGCGGGGCCGTCAGCCGCTCCGCGTGGTCCGCGCACAGGTCGTAGCAGTGTGGTTCGACGTACGTCGCCAAAGGGCCGAGAACCGCCGTGGAGTCGGCGTAGACGTACGTGAGTGTGAAGACGGCAGGCTGCCTGCAGGCGGTACGGGAACAGCTGCGGACGGGGCTCACGGAGGGACCGTATCCGGTCCGCGTTCACATTGCCACCACCCGGCACCTCTTAACGAGCGTGTCGCCACAATTCGGACACTTACCTAGCATTTACGGGCCCCTGAAACACCCACGGAACGTCTTTGATCTTGCGCATGGCTGTACCTATGGATGCACGTTCCGTCCCGTTCCCACGATGCTCCGAGACGGACGCACTCGGCCCCCGCACGACCGGTTCGGGGCGCGGCGGCGTTCTGGAGCCGTCGGACGGAAGGGTGAGGAACGATCCCTTCCGTCCGACGGCGGAAGAACGCCGCCTCAAAGGCGCCCCGAACCCGCCGAGCGAAGCGAGGCCATAGGCACTGATCTAGGCTTGCTCTGTGAGTCCTGCCTCAGGCGGCACGCCCCGCCCCAACGGCCCGCGGCGGCGTGACCGGCACGGGCGCGGCATGCGTGGTCCGCTCGCTCCGCGGGAAGTGCCCATCTCGCGAACGCGCAGCGAGCGTTTCGACGACTTCGTGCTGGACGCGGTCGACCGTCTCAAGCCCAAGTGGGGCGGCCAGCTCTCCACGGTCGAGTTCGCCGTCGAGGAGGTCCCGCCGTCCGACGAGCTGCTCGACGGGCCCGGCCGGCTCTCCTTGGACCCGATCCCCTTCGGCCGCGCGCAGCCCGCCGCGGGCGGCTCCCCGGCCGTCGTCGTGGTCTACCGGCGTCCCCTGGAGGCCAGGGCGCGTGACCGCGACACGCTGGGCGCGCTGGTGCACGACGTGGTGGTGGAGCAGGTGGCGAACCTGCTCGGCCTCTCCCCCGACACCGTGGACCCCGGCTACGACGACCGCCACTGAGGCCCGTCCCTCCGCCCGGCGGCGGCACGTCCCGGCGCGGACCTCACGACCAGGGCGTCACGACACGGCCCGGCCACGGGATCTCGGCGACCGGGCCGGGCGAGGTGACGTCACGGCAGGACGACGGCCGTGGACTCGGCGATGGGGGGCACGAGGGCCGAGGTGCGTGCCTGCGCGAGGGGCTGCACGGTCAGGTACAGGCCGTCGGGCGCCTTCTCGTCCAGCACCCTGCCGCCGTACACGGGCCCCGAGCCGGGCAGCGGCAGCACGATCAGGCTGAAGTCGCCTCCCCCGGCGGGGACGACCGGCTTGATCTCCCTGGTCCGGGCGGCGGGGATGTCGACCTCGACGGGCGCGGGGGCGGCGCCCTTGGCGGGCACGACCTGCACGCTCACCTTGCCCGCCGCGGCGGGGGCCGAGAGGATCAGCCGGGAGGAGACCTTCTTGCCGGCCCGGTTGTCGGCGACCACGCTGCCGACGTCGATCGGCGGGGAGCCCGCGCTGAACGCGACGTCCTGCTCGGCGCCCGTACCGGTGGCCATCAGCCCGGCCACGATCGGGACGTCCGCGGTGAGCACGAGCGCCGACGGCTGGCCGCCGATGCCGGTGGTCACGTCGAGCGAGGCGGTGGAGCCCGCGGGCACGTCGAGCGACTCGCGGTTCTTCATGGCGTAGAACCCGTCCGCGGTGAGCGCCTTGATCCGGACCACGGTGTCGCGCTCGCCGGGCGCGGTGACGAACAGCTCCCGGGGGCCGCCTCCGCCGGGGATGCCGGGGACGACGACGCTCGTGGCGGGCGCCGACGAGGCGGGCAGCCAGTCGGCGCCCTTGCCCGCGCCGAGCACGGCGCGCGCGGACGCCGCGACGCGCCCGCTGACGGTGCGCACCTCGACGGCCATCAACAGCGGCGAGGGCGCGAGGTCGCGCATGCGGATCGCGCGGTGCTCCCCGGGCTTGAGCACCAGGCCGTTGCCGGAGTCGCCCAGCACGGGGCCCTCGCCGGCGTACGCCGTGATCGTGACGACGGCCTGGGCGGTGTCGGCGTTGGTCAGGTACAGCGTGACGTCGGCGGCGGCGGGCCCGGGTCCGACGAACCAGGCGCTCGCGCCGGGCTCGGCGCACCGTACCGAGGCCAGCCCGCGCGCCGCGCCGTCCGCCTTGCGGCCGGTCTGCGCGGCCTCCAGCCCCGCGGCCATCGCCCCGGTGCCGTAGATCTCCACGGGGTCGGCCTTGGCGGGCAGCTCACGCTGCCAGAGACTCCCCGGCCGGTCGAGCGTCACCTGCTGGGGCGGCTTCGCGCCGGCCCCGCCGTCCGTGGCGCCGGCCCGCGCCGTCGCGGCGGCGTCCTGCGCCACCGTGGCGGGTGAGACCTCCGTGACGGTGGCGACGCCCGCGCCCTTGCCGCCGGGCGGCGTGATGGCGCTCACGCGCGCCCCCGCGGGGTCGGGGCAGACGGCGCTGACCGAGGCGACGGCGACCCTGCCCGGGGTCGCGGCGGGGGCGGCGACGGCGGCGGGACGGGTGACGAAGGCGACGCCGAACAGGGCGGCCAGGGCGACGATGACGAGCGCCAGGAACCCGAACCGGTTCTCCACGAGCCCCCGGCCCACCCCCGCCGCTCCGGAGCCCCCTCGGCCTCCCGCGGGCTTTCCCACGGCACGTTTCTGCCGCGCCCCTCGCCCCTCGGCCCTCCTGGCCCCGGCCCGCCGAGCCCCGCCTCGTCCGCCGGAGGCGGAGCCCGCCGGGGAACCCGGCCCGGAGGGTGTCGCAGAGCCCGGCCCGGCGCCTGCCCGAGAAGCCCCAGGGCCCGTCATAGGGCCTGCCCCGGTGCCTGACGCCTGGTCCGGCCCGGCGCCCGGCGGGTGACCCGGAACGGGACCTCCGCCCGGCTCCGGCCACGACCCCGATCCGAACACCGGCGCCGGCCCCATGGCGGAGCCCGATGTCCGGCCTGTCGCGGGGCGGAAAGCCTCTGGGAGGTCGCCGGGTTCTTCCTGCCACCCCGTCACCGGACCAGCACTCCCTCCGGTTCGCGTTCCACGGGCGCCTCGGCGTACTCCTCGGCGGCCTCGGCGTCGCGCGCGCCGGGCGCGGCGAAGACCAGCACCAGGGCCAGGAGGGCGAGCTGCGCCCACAGCCAGACCTCGTGCCAGAACGCCTCGTGGCGGATCGTCACGGCGCCGCCCTCCGCGGGCGCCTCGAAGCCCTGCGCCCAGCCGTCCACGACCCGTCCCGCGAGCGCGGATCCGCCCGCCGCGGCCGTCCACCCGTCGGCGGGCTCGGCCAGCACGAGCGCGCGGCCCGCGGGCCCCTTGGGCACGGTGGCCGTCAGCGCGCCGTCCGCCGTCTCGGCGAGGGTGACGGGGGCGCGCCGTCCGTCCGGGCCGAGCAGGTAGACACGCCCGAGCGGCCGGGTCATGCTCCACAGCCCGGCGTCGGCCGACAGGTTGACCCGCGTCAGGGCGGGGTCGGAGTCCAGGGCCCGCTGGATCGCCGGATCGACGGGGCCGGGCACGGCGACGAAGCGGACGCCGTAGGTGGCCAGGGTGAGCGCGTCGTCGCCGCCGCGCCCGGAGAGCACGCCCGCGACGACGTCGGTGAGGCGGGCGCGCATCGCGCCGGGCACGGGCAGGTCGGTCTCGCCGAGCAGCGGCGTGCGGCCGCGCAGCAGGGTGAAGGCGACGCGCCCGCCGGGCTCCCCGCGGATGACCACGGTGCTCTCGGCGGCGCCGCCGGGCGCGGTGGTGGCGGCGGCGTAGTCGCTGATCACGCTCGGCACCCCGCGCCTGAGCGGCCCGCTCACGCCGTCCTTCACCCACAGCCCGGCCACCACCGCGGGGGTGGCGGCGGCGACGAGCACGACGAGGACGGCGGCGGCGCGGCGCAGCCCGCCCGCGGAGGCGAACTCCATGACGCGGTGGCCGGTGAGCGCGGCGGCGGCGATCAGCCCCGTGGCCGCGAAGGCCAGCGGCACCCCTGGCCAGGCGGGGACGCCGTCCACGGGGACGCGGGCGACGACGATGGCCACCAGGACCCCGAACAGCGCGACGCCCCAGCCCACCACCACGACGATCTTGTGCCGCCGGAACAGCAGGGCGGCCAGCGCGGCGGCGATGAGCCCGCCGGTCGCCCACACCGGCGGCACCCCGGGGCCGCCCGGGTTGAGCAGCAGCAGGGCGTCGGCGGGAAGGCGCGGATCGGCCAGGCCGGGGACGTGCAGCCCGGCCTCGAGCAGGATGCGCCCGGGATGGACGACGATCTGCGCGAGCCAGGGGAACAGCAGGACGATCGGCACGGCCATCGCGATGCCGAGGGAGAGCCCGACGCCGCGCCGCACCCCGCCGAACGACACGGCCGCCAGCCCGGCCAGGACGGCGACCAGCACGTAGACCAGGGGTGCGAAGGCGGTGCCGACGGCGAGCAGCAGCCCGAACGTCCAGGCGGCGCGGCGCGCGCGGCGGCGCTCCGCGGTGATGACGCGAGAGGCGAGCGCGGCGTAGGCGGGCAGCAGGACGAACACGACCGCGGTGCCGAGGCGCCCCGCCGCGACGGCTCCCGTGGCGACGGGCAGCAGCGCGTAGGAGGCGGCCAGCCAGACACGCGCCAGCGGGTGGGAGATCATGGAGCGGGTGGCGACGTAGGCCGACAGTCCGGCCAGGGGCACGCAGCCGAGCAGCAGCACCGACACCGCGAGCCAGGTCTTGCCGAGGAAGAGCGCCGACAGCCCCGCCATGATCGCGACGTAGGGGGGCGGCCAGCCGTCCGAGCCGAGCCCGGCGGCGTGGTAGCCGGAGGTGTAGAAGTGCCACAGGTCGGAGGCCCCGCCGACGACGGGCACGAGCGCGCCGCCGCCGAGCAGCCCGCCGGTGACCAGCGCCCGCTCCGCGGCCAGCGTGACGGCCACGAGGGCGAGGCCGAGCAGCACGCCCGGGTTGCCGAGGACGCGTTGCAGCACGCCGGTGTCGGTGAAGAGCTCGTCCGCCTCCTCGCCCTTGGGCTCGGAGATCACCGCGTGGTGCCGCCCCGCCGAGTCGAGCGGGCCGGACCCGAACAGGAAGCCCTGCACCATGTCGGTGAGGCGCCTGAAGGCCATGCCGGGCGGGGTGAACAGCTTCTTCACCCGGGGATAGCCCTGTTTCCTGCCCTGCTTCCTCGCCTTCCTGGCCTTCATGAGCCGGAGCGGCGAGGTGAGGACGGAGAAGAGCGCGACGATCTCGTCCAGCGCGTTGGCCGGCTGCTTGGCGAGCAGCAGCAGGAGCGTGCGGAACAGGGACATCACGGTGTTGCGCAGCAGCGACCACAGCAGGGACCTGAACGGCAGGTTGGCCATGATCACGAACATGGCGTTGCGGCGGTCCAGCCTGCGGGGGTGGTCGGTGCTCGCGGTGATGCGGCGCCTGCGGCGGGCGGCGGCCTCGGCGTGCCAGGCGACGGCGTCGGTGACGTTGAGCACGTGGTGCCCGGCCGAGGTGGCCCGCCAGCACAGGTCGAGGTCGTCACGGAAGAGCGGGAGTCCGGGGTCGAGCCCGCCGAGCTTCTCCCAGACGTCGCGGCGGATCAGCATGCCGGCCGTGGAGACCGACAGCACCTGTCTCACGCCGTCGTGCTGGCCCTGGTCGTACTCGCGGGCCTCCAGGCCGGTGTCGCGGCGGCCGGACCGGTCGACCGTGACGCCCGCTTCGAGCAGGAGGCGGCGGTCGAGCCAGTCGCGCAGCTTGGGACCGAGGATGACGGCCTTCTGGTCCTGGGCGGCGGCCCAGAGCAGGGCCTCCAGCGCGTGCGGGTCGGGCGCGCAGTCGTCGTGCAGCAGCCAGATCCACTCGTCGGCGCCCGCGCGCGGCAGGCGTTCCAGCACCTCGGCGACGGCCTCGCCGAACCCGGTCGAACGGGGAAGGCCGAGGACGCCGCTCTCGCCGAAGGCGTCGGTGAGCATGCGGCGGCTTCCGTCACGGCTGCCGTTGTCGACGCCGACGAGACGGTCCAGGGGACGCGACTGCCGGAGCACGCCCTCCAAGGTCTCCTTGAGCCAGCGTGCGCCGTCATGGGCGACGACGATCGCGGTGACGGTGGCGCGCTGCGGGTGCACGGAGGTGGTGTCCTTGGAGGTTTCGTGTGGCTTGCGCCGATCACGATACGGCACCCCGGGCATGGCGGGTCCGCCACTCCGCCAAACCGGTCGGCCGATCCGCGACGTGGGCGGATGGCACGGTCCACCAGGGGAATCCGGGGAGCGGCGGGACGTCCACGGCGCCGACGATCGAGCCCCCTCGCCGGCGGCCGGTCAGGGTTCCCTCGACCCCGGACCCTCCGCCGTGACCTTGATCGTTCGGCGTCGTCTCAGATGGTGTGCGCGTCGGCGCGGCCTCCGCGGATCTCAGCCGGCCTCACGCTTGATACGGCGGCGCTCCCGCTCGGACAATCCCCCCCAGATGCCGAACCTCTCATCATGCTGAAGCGCATATTCCAGACACTCCGCACGTACTTCACAGGACCGGCACACCTTCTTCGCCTCGCGGGTCGAACCGCCCTTCTCCGGAAAAAACGCCTCCGGATCCGTCTGCGCGCACAACGCGCGCTCTTGCCATCCCAGCTCTTCCGCGCCGAGCACCTGTGCCATGACCAGGTCGGTCACTGCACACCTCCTGCTTATCGCCCGCCCGCCCCGCAACGGAGCCCCCCTTTTTGAACACCTTCCTCAATACCCAGGACGTGAAAGGTGTAACAACACAGCTGTAATTACACGCGTGTGCCGCGTGTGGCGTCAAGCAGCAGGACAGTATCCGGGGAAAGACCAGCTCACCCCGGTATGCGGGCCTCGGCGGGATATGCGGACCCGTGGCCATATGCCGCCACGCAGGGGATCCGTCGGCCTCGTGTGATCCCCGATCTTCGATGGCTCAGCGGTCGGAACCGTACCAAGGCGCTTGCTGGTCCACACCCGACCCGGACTGATCTCTACCTGGACTTTCCTCGGGCCTTGCCGAACGGTCCGGGGCGTAGATGGCCGTGGGGTCGATGGCCTCGTCCTGCCGCGGCCGGGCCGGGCCGGGCGGCGGGCCGTCCAGCACGTCCGGCTGGTAGGTCTGCTGGTCGTAACGGACGGTCCGGTCCGCGGGCCGGTCCTCCCAGGACTGCCCGGCCTGGGAGTAGCCCTGGTCCTGCGGGGGCCGGTACTGCTCCGCCGGGGGACGCGGGTAACCGGGCGTGTCGGCGGGGTTCTGCGGGTGTCCGAGCGGGCCGCCGCCGTACCCGGCGGTGTAGTCCGGCACCCGGACCGGGTGCGTCCCGGTGTCGCCCGCGCCGGAGTACTCCCCCTGCTGCGCCGGGTCGCCCGACTGGGCCTGCTGGTAGCTCTGCGCCTGCTGGTACGCCTGCGCGAGCTGCTGCCGGCGCGCGTCCGCCGGCTCGGCGTACAGCGGGGACTGCTCGTGGCCGGCGTACCCGCCCTGGCCCTGCTGCTCCGTCCAGGTGGGCGCGCCCGCCTGCTGATGGGCGGGCCCCGCGTCCAGCGGGCTGGTCTGCGGCCCGGTCTGACCGTACGACGGAACGTCCAGCGGGCTGACCTGCGGCGCGGTCTGGCCGTAGGCGGGGTCGAGGGGGCTGACCTGCGGTCCGGTCTGACCGTACGGGGCGTCCAGCGGGCTCGCCTGCGGTCCGGTCTGGCCGTACGGAGCGTCCAGCGGGCTCGCCTGCGGCCCCGTCTGCCCGTACGCCGCGTCGAGAGGGCTCACCTGCGGTCCGGTCTGGCCGTAGGAGGGCGCGCCCGTCGTCTGCTGAGGAGCCTGGTCCCCGGCGGAGTGCTGCGGCATGGCCTGGCGCGCGCCGGTCGTGAACGCGTCCGCGTTGGCGAAGTCAGAACCCCCGGGAGCGGCGTAGGGAGAAGGCGCCGGGGGCGTGTGCGAGCCCTGCCCGTACGAGGGATCGGAGGTCTGCGGCGTGTACACCGACGCGGCGGGCTGCCCGAAGGCGCCCATTCCGTGCCCGGGCTGCGCGTCGGCCGGCGGCGCGGCCGAGGGGGGCGAGGAGTAGCTCTTCTCCTGCCGGACGGTCGGCGTGTGGATGTCGATCGGCTGCGAGTGCTGCCCCGCGTACGCCCCGGTCCCGGAGGCCGCCTCGCCCGCGGCGGCGTACGGCTGCGGCTCCCCCTGGCGGCCGTACGCCTGATCGCCCTGCGGGGCGTACGCCTGATCGCCCTGCCGGCCGTACTGCTGGTCGCCCTGCGGCGGGAACTGCCGCTGCTCGCCGGTGAAGCGAGGGTCGCCGTGGTACTGCGGCTCACCCTGCGGCGGGAAAGTCTGGTCGGGCGCGGGGGCGTAGGGCTGGTCGGGCGCGGGGGCGTACGGCTGGTCGCCGGACGGCGGGTTCTGCCGCGCGTACTGCTGCTGGTACGGATCCGGCGCGCCCTGCGCGGCGGCGTAGGTCTCGGCGGGGGCGCCGCCGTAGGGCTGCTGCGGGGCGTGCGAGGCGGGGGGAAGCGCGGGCAGCCCGGTGCCGGGCGCGCTCGCCGCGGTCTCCGCGGGCGCCTGGCCCGGCGGCGTGTGGACCGGAGGGACGTGGCCCGGGTGCGGCCGGCCCGGAGGGACCTGGCCCGGGGGGACCGGAGCGCCGGGGGCCTGTCCACCGGGAGCCGGGGCGCCGGGAGGCGGGGGGAATCCTCCGGCCGGGGCGTTCTGGGGCGCTCCGTAGGGCGGCTGGTCGGGACGCCCTCCGTACGGGCCGTTCTCGCCGGCCGGCGGGCCGAAGCCGCCGGGCTGCTCGGCGAATCCTCCGGGCGGGGGGCCGTAGGCGCCGGGGAAGCCGGCGGGCGCCTCACCGGGACGCGCGCCGTAGGCGCCGGCGCGGGGCCGGGCGGGCTGGAGCACCGAGAGGCCGTGGACCAGGCCCACGGCGACCAGGGCCAGGCAGGCCAGCCCGGTCAGCAGACGCTCGAGCGTGCCGGAGCCGCCGGTGAGCACGCCGATCAGGGTCACCAGTCCGAGCAGCGCCGTGAGCCCGAGCGCCGCGACGGCGACGAGGTTGACCAGGCGGGCGCGCGGGAGCGGGTCGCCGAACCGGGTGACGAGGACGACCGCTCCGACGGCCAGCGCGACGTTGACCGGGGAGACCAGCGAGAGCAGGACCAGGGCGGACCGCAACCCGAAGGACAGTCCCTCAGCACCGATGATCAGGTTCCACGCGCCGGTCAGCACCTCCGCGCACACCACCGCGAGCATGATCCACGCCGCCGGCTCCCGTAGCCGTCCTGGCTCGACTTTGACCACAACTACCCCCCAATGGGTCCATACGGCAGTCGCAGTTTCGCACATGCGCCCACTTTCAGGGCGCCAGACTCAACAACCTCACAAACCACATAAGCCGCCGATCTCCGTCATTCACCCAGGTCATCGGGCGTCTGAGCTGCGATTACGCCCGGCTCGGCGGCCACCTCCCCAGCCCAACACGTGGCGAGAAGAAGGCAATGGAACACTTGACATCATGCGCATCGTGTCCCTAGCCGGGGGAATCGGCGGCGCCCGCTTCCTCCGCGGCCTTCGCGCCGCGGCCCCCGACGCCGAGATCACCGTCATCGGCAACACCGGCGACGACATCACCCTCTTCGGCCTTCGCGTCTGCCCCGATCTCGACACCGTCATGTACACCCTCGGCGGTGGCATCGACGAGGAACAAGGGTGGGGCCGGGCCGGCGAGAGCCACACCGTCAAGGCCGAGCTCGCCGCCTACGGCATGGAACCGCAGTGGTTCGGCCTCGGCGACAAGGACTTCGCCACGCACATCGTGCGCACCCAGATGCTCGACGCCGGCTATCCCCTCTCGGCCGTCACCGAGGCCCTGTGCGCGCGCTGGCAGCCCGGCGTGCGGCTCATCCCCATGACCGACGACCGCGCCGAGACGCACGTCGTCATCGAGGACGAGCGGGGCAGGCGGGCCATCCACTTCCAGGAATGGTGGGTGCGGCTGCGCGCCTCCGTCCCGGCCCTGCAGATCGCCCTGGTCGGCGCCGAGCAGGCCAAGCCCGCGCCCGGCGTGATCGAGGCGATCGGCGCGGCCGACGTCGTGGTGCTCCCGCCGTCCAACCCGGTCGTCAGCATCGGGACGATCCTCCAGATCCCCGGTATCCGCGACGCGCTCGACGCGAAGACCGTGGTCGGCGTCTCCCCCATCATCGGCGGCGCCCCCGTCCGGGGCATGGCCGACGCCTGCCTCACCGCCATCGGCGTCGAGACCACCGCCCAGGCCGTGCTGGAGCTGTACGGCGCGCGGCTGCTCGACGGGTGGCTCGTCGCCGAGGAGGACGCGGGCGTCCGGCTCGACGGCGTCCGCGTCCAGGCCAGGCCCCTGCTGATGAGCGACCTCGACGCCACCGCCGCGATCGCCCGCGCCGCGCTGGAGCTGGCCGGATGAGCGCGGTCACGATACACGCGGTGCCGGGGCTGCCCGAGGTGCGCCCCGGCGACGACATCGCCGCCCTCATCGCCCGCGCCGCCCCCGACCTCGCCGACGGCGACATCCTCGTCGTCACCTCCAAGATCGTGAGCAAGGCCGAGGGCCGCGTGCGGCGCGACGACGACCGCACCCGGGCCATCGCCGAGGAGACCGAGCGCGTCGTCGCCCGGCGCGGTGACACCGTCATCGCGCAGACCCGGCACGGCTTCGTCATGGCCGCCGCCGGCGTCGACGCCTCCAACACCGAGCCCGGCACCGTACTGCTGCTGCCCGCCGACCCCGACGCCTCGGCCCGCCGCGTCCGCGCGGGGCTCGCCGCCAAGGTCGGCGTGATCCTCTCCGACACCTTCGGCCGGCCCTGGCGCAACGGCCTCACCGACGTGGCCATCGGCGCGGCGGGCGTGCGCCCCTTCGCCGACTTCCGCGGCACGTCCGACGCCTACGGCAACCCCCTCGTCGCCACGATCACCGCGCTCGTCGACGAGATCGCCGCCGCGGCCGAGCTGGTGAAGGGCAAGCTCGACGGCGTTCCTGTGGCGATCGTCCGCGGCCTGTCCCACCTGGTCACCGACGAGGACGGCCCCGGCGTCCGCCCCCTCGTCCGCCCCGCCGACGAGGACATGTTCCGGTACGGCTCCGCCGACGTGCTCTTCGCGCGGCGCACGATCCGCGAGTTCTCCGCCGAGCCCGTCGACCCCGCGGCGGTGACCCGCGCCGTACGCGCCGCCATCAGCGCGCCCGCCCCGCACCACACCACTCCGTGGCGGTTCGTGCTGCTGGAGACCGCCTCCACGCGCGAGAAGCTCCTCGACGCCATGCTCGCCGCCTGGGTGCGTGACCTGCGCGCCACCGGCTTCACCGAGGAGTCCATCGCCCGCCGGGTACGACGCGGCGACGTCCTGCGCCGCGCCCCCTACCTGGCCGTTCCCTGCCTGGTCATGGACGGCTCCCACACCTACCCCGACGACCGCCGCAACGCGGCCGAACGCGAGATGTTCGTCGTCGCCACGGGCGCCGGAGTCCAGAACTTCCTCGTCCACCTCGCCGTCGAGGGCCTCGGCTCCGCCTGGGTCTCCTCCACGATGTTCTGCCGCGACGTGGTCAGAGAGGTCCTCGACCTCCCGGAAACCTGGGACCCCATGGGCACGGTGGCCATCGGCCACCCCTCGGCCCCGCCCCCCGACCGCCCCCCACGCGACCCCGCCGACTTCATCGTCACCCGCTGACCGCCGCCCGGCGAGGGACGCCCCCCGCCGGCCTCCTGCAGACGTACACCACCCCGGGAGGGACGTTGCGCCACACCGGGCCGGTGGCCAGCACCTCGTCGAAGGCCGCCCTGAGCCGGGCGCGGAAGGCCCGCGCGCCCGCCAGGGGCATCGCGGGCAGATAGTTCACCGTGGTGAAGGCCCCGCCCGGGGCGAGCACCCGCCCGATCTCGGCGAGCATCCGGGCCTGGCGCTCGCCGGGGAACAGCGACCAGGGCAGCGTGCTCACCACGGCGTCGGCCCGGCCCGCCCCGGCGGCCTCCAGCAGCGCGCCGAGATCGGCGGCGTCCCCGTGGATCACCTCCAGCCACGGCCTGACCCGGCGCAGGTGCGCCACCATCGACGGGTCGATCTCGATCGCGATGTGCCGCCCGCCGGGCGCCATCCTGGCGCGGACGCCCTCGCTGACCGGCCCGGTGCCGGGGCCGAGTTCGACCACGACCGGCGTTCCCATGGCCGGGACCACCGTGGTGAGGGCCCGCGCCAGGACGGCCGAGCTCGGGGCCACGGCCCCCACCACTCCCCACCGCCGCAGCGCCACTTTCATGAAGGCCCGCAGGTCCGAGGCCCCCTCGGGGGCACCGGCCGGTCTGAGCCGGACTGTTCCACTCATGAGCGGCAATGAGATCGCCGCGGCGCCCTCGGGCGCAGGGCGAGGGGACATAGTCTTCCCGGTAGGGCCAGGCATACCCCCGGGGTGGGCCTGGCCGCCTTGGAGGGCCGGCCGGCCAGGCCCTACCGTCGTTCGGGTGCGACCCCGCCAAGCCTGGCGCGCCCTCACCAGGCGCGACCTGATCGTCTCCGCCCTGCCATGGCGCGCGATGGCCTACCTGCTGTCCGGCATCGGCGTCGGCATCGTCGTGCTGGTGCTCTTCCTGGCCTCTCTCGCCGTCGGCGCCGCCCTGACGCTGGTGCTGATCGGCATCGCGCTCGTGCCGGCCATCGCACTCGGCGGCGCGCCGGTCGCCGCGCTGGAACGCCTGCGGCTGCGTCTCGTCGACGGTGAGAGGATCCGAAGCCCGCACCGCAAGCCCGAGCGGCCCGGCCTGCGCGCCTGGGTGGAGTGGCGTTTCAAGGAGCCCGCCACCTGGCGCGAGCTGGGCTACACGGCGTTGCTGATCGCCGTGCTCTGGCCGGCCGAGGCGCTGGTGGTCGTCTACTGCCTGGTGCTGCCGCTCATGATGATCTACACGCCGTTCGGCTTCAGCGAGATCGGCGAGATCAACCTGCTCAAGCTATGGCTGGTGGACAGCCTCCCGGA
This sequence comes from Sphaerisporangium krabiense, assembly GCF_014200435.1. NCBI lineage: Bacteria > Bacillati > Actinomycetota > Actinomycetes > Streptosporangiales > Streptosporangiaceae > Sphaerisporangium > Sphaerisporangium krabiense. The sequence continues at coordinate 430,719 of NZ_JACHBR010000001.1, forward strand.
GGCGCTCCTGGTCGGCGTGCTCGGCGTGCTCGCGCTCACCTTGGCGGTCTACCCTCTGACGGCGGTGGCGTTCGGCCACGCCATGCTGGCCCGGCTGCTGCTGGCTCCGCGCGGCGACGAGCAGGGCGAACGGCTGGCCGAGCTGACCCGCTCCCGCACCCGGCTGCTCGCGGCCTTCGAGTCCGAGCGGCGCCGCATCGAACGCGACCTGCACGACGGCGCCCAGCAGCGGCTGGTCTCCCTCACCATGACGCTCGGCCTGGCCAGGATGATCCGCGGCGAGGAGGCGGCCGAACTGGTCGCCCAGGCGCACGAGCAGGCCAAGCTCGCGCTCGCCGAGATCCGGGACCTGATCAGAGGCATCCATCCGCGCATCCTCGCCGATCGCGGCCTGCCCGCGGCCGTGGCCGACGTCGCCGACCGCTCCCCGGTCCCGGTGGAAGGCTCCATCGACTGCCCCCGGCTCCCCGAGGCGATCGAGTCGGTCGCCTACTTCGTGGTGTGCGAGGCCCTGGCCAACGTCGCCAAGCACAGCGGCGCCGCATCCGTCTCGATCGACGGGCGGATCGAGGACGGGCGCCTCGTCGTCGAGGTCAGGGACGACGGTGTGGGCGGCGCCGACGCGGGTGCGGGCACCGGACTCGCGGGCCTGGCCGACCGCGTCTCGGTGGTCGACGGCAGACTGATGCTGTCCAGCCCGGCCGGCGGCCCGACCCTGCTGCGCGTGGAGATCCCGTGTACGACGGTCGCGGCCTGACGTCGCCATGAACGGAGACCGTGTGAGTGACGATCGCGGCCTGACCGTCGTCATCGCCGAGGACGGCGTCCTGCTGCGCGAGGGGCTGTCCGGGCTGCTGGCCCGGTTCGGCCACCGGGTGGTGGCGTCCGTGGGGGACGCCGACGCCCTGGTCGCCGCCGTCGCCGAGCACGCTCCCGACATCGTGGTCACCGACGTGCGCATGCCACCCGGCTACTCCGAGGAGGGCCTGCGCGCCGCCGTCGCGCTGCGCACCGCCGACCCCGAGCTCGCCGTGCTCGTCCTCAGCCAGTACGTCGAGCAGACCTACGCCTCCGAGCTCCTGGACACCGGGGACGGCACCGGGGTCGGCTACCTGCTGAAAGACCGCGTCGGCGACGTGGCGGAGTTCATCGACGCCCTGCGCACGGTCGCCGCGGGCGGCACCGTGGTGGACCCCGAGGTGGTCAGGCAGTTGCTGCGCCGCCGCCGCGACCCGCTGGCGCGTCTCAGCCCGAGGGAGGGCGAGGTGCTCGCCCTCATGGCGGAAGGCAGATCGAACGCGGCGATCGCGCGGGCGCTCGTGGTGTCGGAGGCGGCCGTCGGCAAGCACGTCGGCAACATCCTCACCAAGCTCGACCTCCCTCCCGACGAGGACCACCACCGCCGCGTCCTCGCCGTCGTCGCCTACCTCCGCGGCTGACCTCACCGCCCGCCCGGCGATTCCTCCGGGGGATTCCACTCACGCCGGAGCATCGCGTAGACCAGTTCGTCGCTCCACTCGCCCTTGAACAGCTCGTTCTCCACGAGGTGGGCCTCCCGTCGCATGCCGAGACGCTCCAGCAGCCTGGCAGAAGGAGTGTTGCGCGCCTCGCAGCGGCCGTAGATCCGGTGCAGGCCGAGATCCTCGAAGCCCAGGCGCAGGATCTCCCGGGACGCCTCGGTGGCCAGCCCGCGACCGTGGTGGTCGGGGTGGAAGACGAAACCGATCTCGCCCTGACGATGCTCGGCACTCCGCCAGAACAGGGTGAGATCGCCGATCAGCACCCCCGTCTCCCGCAGCTCGGCGGCGATGTTCAACGTGTCACCGCCCTCACGCAGCTGCGCCCAGCCGATCTTGTTCTCCAGGGCCGCTCTGGTCTCGTCGCGTGTGCGCGCGTCCCAGTAGAGGAACCGGGCGACGTCGGGGCGCGAGTGGAACGCGTACAAAGCCTCAAGGTCGTCCATGGTGAAGGGACGAAGCGACAGCCGCGCGGTTTCGATGGGATATGAAGGCTTCAGCACCCGACGAGCCTATTCACCCCCCGGCTCACGTGCCTCGGGATATATCTCGCGCCGCACCGAGAGCACGGTCCGGGTGGCGGCCCGGACCGTGGGACGCCTGACCGTGGGGCGCCTCGTCTCGGGTGGTTCAGCCGGTGACCAACGGGAGGGTTCTGCGGACGCTTCCGCAGACGCCGTCGCTGGCGGTGGCGGCCGCTACGCGGTCGGGTGAGGGGATGCCGTAGTCGGTGGTGCGCTGGCGGAGGGGGCGGCCGGTGGGTTCCACCATGGCGGCGATCTGGCTGATCGTCTTGTAGGAGCCGTTCTCCGAGCCCGCCATGCGGCTGATGGTCTCCTCCATCAGGGTGCCGCCGAGGTCGTTGACGCCGCCGGAGAGGACGGCGCGGCACAGGTCGTCACGGAGCTTCACCCACGAGCACTGGATGTTGGCGATGGCGCCGTGCAGCATGACGCGCGCCAGGGCGTGGACGGCGCGGTTCTCGCGGGCGGTCGGGCCGGGGCGGGCGATGCCCGCCAGGTAGATCGGCGCGCTGTGGTGGACGAAGGGCAGCAGCACGAACTCGGAGAAGCCGCCGGTCTCCTCCTGGATGCGGCGGATCAGCCGGATGTGCGCGACCCAGTGCGCCGGGGTGTCCACATGGCCGTACATCATGGTGGCCGTGGTCGGGATGCCGAGCCCGTGCGCGGTGGTGATCACGTCGATCCACTCGCGGGTGGGCAGCTTGCCCTTGGTGAGCACCCACCGCACGTCGTCGTCCAGGATCTCGGCCGCCGTGCCGGGCAGCGAGTCGACCCCGGCCTCGCGGGCGGCCTGGAGCCAGTCGCGGATCGACAGGTCGGTCCGGCTGGCCCCGTTGACGACCTCCATGGGCGAGAAGGCGTGGACGTGCAGGCCGGGGCAGCGTTCCTTGACGGCGCGCGCGATGTCGAAGTAGGCGGTGCCGGGCAGGTCGGGGTGGATGCCGCCCTGCATGCAGACCTCGGTGGCCCCGGCCGCCCAGGCCTCTGCGGCGCGGTCGGCGACCTGTTCCAGGGAGAGGGTGAAGGCGTCGGCGTCGGTGCGGCGCTGCGCGAACGCGCAGAACCGGCATCCGGTGTAGCAGACGTTGGTGAAGTTGATGTTGCGGTTCACCACGTAGGTCACGTCGTCGCCGACCGCCTCCCTGCGCAGGCCGTCGGCGACGCGGCAGAGTTCCTCCAGGTCGGCGCCGTCGGCGGACAGCAGCGTGAGGGCCTCGTCGTCGGTGAGGGCGGCGGGGTCGGTCTCGGCGCGGCGCAGCGCCGCCCGCATGTCCGGGCTCGCGGTCCCGTTCGGCGGGGCGGGGACGGCGGCGGGGACGCGGTCGCGCAGTGCCTCCCAGTCGCCGTACACGTTGTCGAAGTCGTCGCGCCGGTCGGCCGTGCGCCCGGTGGAGTCGACCTCGACGTGCAGGTCGGTGCGGCCCGAGGAGGCGAGTCCCCCGAACCCGCCGTCGGGCTCCTGCCACGGCAGGCCGGAGGGGTCGACGTCGAGGGCGAGCCCGGTGCGCGGGTCGGCCAGGGCGTCGACGTGCGCGCGCAGGCGCGGGTCCAGCCAGGGCTCCCCCGCGAGCACGTACTCGGGGTAGATGGTGAGGCGCTCCTTGAGCGTGAACCCGGCGGCGGCCGTGCGGGCGGCCAGCTCGTCGATCTGGGGCCAGGGACGCTCGGGGTTGACGTGGTCGGGCGTCAGCGGCGACACCCCGCCCCAGTCGTCGATCCCGGCGCGGATCATGAGCGCGTACTCGTCGCCGATGAGGTTGGGCGGGGCCTGGACGCGGGCCTTGGCGCCGAGGACGAGGCGGGTGACGGCGATCGTCGCGGCGAGTTCCCGCAGGTCGGCGTCTGGCATGCCGCGCATGGCCGTGTCGGGCTTGGCGCGGAAGTTCTGCACGATGACCTCCTGGACGCCCCCGTACTCGCGGGCGACCCGGCGGATCGCGAAGATCGACTCGGCGCGGTCGGTGACGGTCTCGCCGATGCCGATGAGGATGCCGGTGGTGAACGGCACGTTGGAGCGCCCGGCGTCCTCCAGCACGCGCAGCCGGACGGCCGGGTCCTTGTCGGGCGAGCCGTAGTGGGCGGCGCCCTTCTCCTCGAACAGCCGCCGCGAGGTGGTCTCCAGCATCATGCCCATGGAGGGGGCGACCGGCTTGAGCCGCTGCAGGTCGCGCCAGGTCATGACGCCGGGGTTGAGGTGGGGCAGCAGGCCGGTCTCCTCCAGCACGCGGATCGCCATGGCCCGCACGTAGGAGAGCGTGTCGTCGTACCCGTGGGCGTCTAGCCACTCGCGGGCCTGGTGCCAGCGGTCCTCGGGGCGGTCGCCGAGGGTGAACAGGGCCTCCTTGCAGCCGAGTGCCGCGCCCTGGCGGGCGATGTCCAGCACTTCGTCGGGGCCGAGGAAGGCGGCGGGGAGCTTTCCGGGCGCCGTGGCGAACGTGCAGTAGCCACAGCGGTCGCGGCACAGGCGGGTCAGAGGGATGAATACCTTGCGGCTGTAGGTGACGACGCCGGGCCGTCCGACCGCGGCCAGCCCGGCGTCCCTGACGCGGCCGGCGTATTCGAGGAGCCGTTCCAGATCGGCCCCCCGGGCGTGCAACAGAACCGTGGCCTCCGTCACGTCGAGCGCCTTGCCGTCTCTGGCCCTGGCCAGCGCCCGCCGCATCGCGGCATCTGTGGGGTTCACGTCCATGGAGGCACATTACGGAACGGGGCGGCGCGCGCCTGCGACCGGGGGCCTGCCGTTCTTCGTGGCTTAAGCAGCACTAAAGGGTATTGGTGACCAATTCTCGATGGACGTTAATACATGCACGCGAACATAATTGAGATGTCACGGAAAGTCCTCCCCGCAAGGAGTCCCCCATGTCCTGGCTGGTCCTCGCCTTCATCGTCGCCGTCGCCGTGCTCGCCCCGCTCTTCGGCGCCGACACCCGCGACGGGCGCGACTGGAAGCCCCGCGCCGTCCACGCTCCCCGGGTGACCGGCCGACTATCCGCGCTCAGAACGCGCGATAGTCGCGTGCCGGCATCCGCGGCCCGCGTGCCGGTGGCCGCCGCCCGCCGAGTTCGAGCAGGCGCGTGACCCGGTAGCGGTGCCCGCGGTAGGGGGCGAGCAGCTCCAGCATCCCGGCGTCGTCGGTCCTGCCGCCGGTGAGCGACCACCCGACCAGTGAGGGCAGGTGGTAGTCGCCGACGGAGACCGCGTCGGCGTCGCCGTGGGCCCGCTGCCGCACCTCCGCCGACGTCCACACCCCCACCCCCGGCAGCGCCCGCAGCAGGCGGTCGGCGTCCGCCGGGGCCGCGGCCTCCAGCTTGGCCGCGTGCAGGGCCGCGTTGACGATCGTCCGGGCCCGCACCGCCTCGGCGCCCGCGCGGTGCCAGTCCCACGACGGGACGCGCCGCCAGACCTCCGGCTCGGGGAACACGCGCATCCCCGCGGGCGCGGGTCCGGGGGCGGGCTCGCCGTAGGCGCGCAGCAGCCACCGCCAGGCCCGGAACGCCTCCCTGCCCACCACCTTCTGCTCCAGCACGGCGGGGACCAGCGCCTCGAACACCCGCGAGGTCGCGCTCAGGCGCAGGCCGCCGTGCCGGGAGGCCAGCTCTCTGACCAGCGCGTAGCCGCCGGACGGCAGGCCCTCCAGCAGCAGCGCGAAATCGGCCACCGGGTCGTCGGCGCCGAGGAGCCGGGGCAGCGTCTCCAGCATCCACCCGGCGCCCGGGCCCCACGCCTGCCCCACGACCTCGCCCCGCCGGGCGTCGGCACCGACCCGCAGCGTGCCCGGCCCTTCCGGGGTGCGGGAGGTGCGCCAGATCGCGCCGTCCGGGGTGGCCTGCCACGCCGGATCGCCCGCCCCACGGCGGTGCGGGGCGAGCGTCGTCTTCACGTCCAATGGCCCGCTCGGCCGCCACCTGCGCTCGCGCACGAGGTCCAGCGTATTGGCCCCGCACCACCCGAGATGTCACATATCCGGAAAAGCGGACAGCAGCCCGGTCGCGTACGGCGGCACGTCGCCGCCGGTCGCATGCCACGGCACGGCCCCGCCGGCTACCGCGGGCGCCGCTCCGTGGCCCGCGGCGGGCTCACCGGTCGGCCGCCCGCTCGTACGAGGCCAGGTGCGCCTCCGCCGACGCCTCCCAGGTGAACTCGCGGGAGCGGGAGATCCCGGCGTCGGCCAGCGCCCGCCGGCGCTCCGGCGACAGCAACAGGGTCTTCAGCGCGTCCCTGATGCTCTCCGCGTCCGGCTCGGTGTAGGCCACGGCGTCGCCGCCGACCTCGGGCAGGGAGGTGCGGTGGGTGGTGAGCACGGGAGCGCCGCAGGCCATGGCCTCCAGGACCGGCAGCCCGAACCCCTCGCCACGGGAGGGGAACGCCACGACGACGGCGCCGCCGAGGAAGCCGGGCAGGTCGGTGAACGACAGGTAGCCGGGGCGGACCACGCGCACCGTCACGGGCAGCTCGCCGATCGCGGTGTCGACCTCGTCGCTCCAGCCCGCGCCGCTGGCCAGCACCAGCGCGGGCGGCTCGGGGAGGTCGCGCACGGCCTGGCCGAAGCCGCGCACCAGGTTCGGAACGTTCTTACGCGGCTCGAAGGCGCCGAGGAAGGCGACGTAGGGACGGCCGTGCAGGCCGAGCCGCCCGGCGGCGCGGGCGACCTCGTCGGAGGACGGCTCGTGGAACAGGCCGCGGTCCACGCCGTGGTAGGCGACGTCGATGCGCGTGGGGTCGGCGGCGAGCACCCGCACCAGCTCGTCCCGCGTGGCCTTGGACGGCACGATCACCCGGGCGCAGTCGCGGACGGCGGTGCGGGTGGCGGCGCGGAAGAACGAGCCCTTCAGGTCGCCGTGGCGGTCGTGCTCGGTGAACCACGTGACATCGTGCACGGTGGCCACGGTGGGCAGGCCCGACTGCAGCGGGATCGAATAGTACGGGGCGTGGATGACCTTGGCCGCCACCTTGCGCGCCAGCACGGGAAGGCCGGTCTGCTCCCAGGCCAGGCGCGCGCCGCGGCTGCCGATCGCGGGCGGCCCCGGCAGGATGCGCGCCGAGGCGGCGATCTTGCCGTACCGGTCGGCGTCCGAGCGCTGGCACACCACCGCGAGATCGGCGCCGGCCCGGTCCAGCGCGCTGAGAAGACCGTCGACGTAGCGGATCAGGCCCCCGCGATCCGCGGGGACCGCTGTGGCGTCGACGAGCACACGGGGCGTCACGAGCCGCGCTCCTTTCGGGTCACCGGTTCACTCTATTGCGAGGCTCCCCGGAATCGGGGGCGTTATCACCGCCCATTTCCCCAAGTGCCCTGCCCGGTGCCATGACCATTAACCTGCGCGACGCCGGCCCCGGGCCGGCGCGTCACTCGTTGCGGGCGGGCACGGGGACGGCACGGGCGCGGCGGGCGGCGGCGCCCGCCAGCGCGGCGCAGACCAGGTCGCCCGCGGAGACCACCAGGCGCGAGCACAGGGCCGCGACGATGGCCGTCCCGCCGTCCAGCACCGGGGCCAGCGCGGCGACCATGGCGACCTCGCGGACGCCCGCCCCGGCGGGGGCGATCACGACGGCGAAGCCGAGGCACCAGGCCAGCGCGAAGGCCCCGGCCGACAGCGCGAACGCCCGTCCCCCGGTGACGCCGAGGCCCGCGACGATCAGCGCCAGGTGGACGCCGTAGGCGGCCCAGCCGGCGAACGCCCACCCGGCCGAGGTGAGCAGGCCGCGGCGGGTCAGGGGACGTTCGAGCGGGGGCCGCCGCAGCAGGCGCAGCCCGAGGCCGAGCGCGGCGTTGACGACCTTGGGATGGAGGCCGGCGACGAGCACCGGCAGCAGCAGGAGCAGCCAGGCGTAGCGGGTGACCGAGTCGCCGGCGAAGACGGGCAGCGTGACCAGGGCGACGAGCAGGCCGCTGGCCAGGTAGATCGGATAGGTCAGGAAGAACGCGGCGGCGCTGCGCGGGCGCGGGACGCCGAGGTCCTTGCCCATCTCCATCTGCGCCAGCACCGGCCACAGCGAGCCGGGGATGTACTTGCCGAGCTGTCCGACGAAGAACACCTTGGCCGCGTCGGCGAACCGCAGCGGCGAGCCCAGGTCGGCGAGCAGCGCCCGCCACATGAGCATGCCCGCGGTGAGCGCCGCGAGCACGGCGACCAGCGAGCCGCCGAGCGCGGGCCACGACAGCCGCGCGAACCCCTCGGCCACCCGGGACCACTGCCCGGCGATCGTCCACGCGCCGAACCCCAGCGCGACCAGCAGGAAGGCGATCCTGACGAGCTTCTTGGGCGTGATCAGGCGGGTCGCCGAGGGGCTCATGGCGTCGGGACGGGCTGCGGGGGCTGCGGCAGGGCCGGCCCGAGCGGCCTGCGCGGCGTCTTGGACGCCACCCACAGGTAGGTGGGCACGACGGGCAGCAGCGCGCGCAGGGCGGCGCGCGGCGCGCGGGCCAAGGTGGCCTGGGCGGCGCGACCGGCGGCGCCGGGGAACAGCTCGGCGCCGGCGAAACGCTCCGGCGAGGCCAGCACGGGCAGCGAGTAGTCCCAGACGTGGAAGCCGGCCAGCATGCGGCGCAGCCCTCCGCGCGTGCGGAACCGCTCGTAGTAGTGGTCGGCGCGGCCGAACGAGCGGACGTAGCGGTCGGCGAGCGCGGGGGGCAGGTACGACAGGAAGGGCAGCTTGTAGTGCGGCTCGATCACGCCGAGCCGGTTGCCGAGCCCGAGGTACAGCACGCCGTCGTCGGCGAGCACCCGGCGCATCTCCCTGATCACGGCGTCGGGGTCGACCACGTGCTCGTAGATGTGGTTGAAGACCAGGACGTCCATCGACCCGTCGGGAAACGGCAGCGCGGTGCCGTCGGCGCAGACGAAGGCCACCCGCTTGCCGAACCGCTCCGCCGCCTTGCGCAGGCCGGGGACGTCGATGTCGATCCCGAAGGCGTGCTCCGCGCCCGCCGCGGCGAGCTCGTCGGCGATGAAACCGGCCGAGCAGCCGATGTCGGCGACGCGCCTGCCGTCGAGGACGGGGCCGTCGCCGGCGTCGCGCCCGAGGAAGTGCGCCAGTACGGCGATGATCTTGGCGGCCTTGCGCCGCCGCTTCGCCTCGTCCAGCATCGCGGCCTGAAACTCGGAGTACTCAAGCTGCGCCACGCGTTCCCTACCCACCCGGCCAAGGGTAGTGGGTGGGATCACGAGCCCGGGGCGAGCAGCGTGCGGACGTACGTCGCCCAATAGGGGGCGGGGTCCACGGCCTTGACGTTCGCGCGGAGACGTTCCGGCTCGCCGGGGGCGTAGAAGCGGGTGACGGCCTCGGCCAGGGCGTCCACCGAGCCGGGGGCCGCGACCAGGCCGTCCACGCCGTCGGTGACGTGCGCGGCCAGCGGCCCCACGTCGGTGACGATGGCGGGAAGGCCGTGCTCGTGGGCGAGCCAGACGTTCTGGCTGGCGGTGGCCGAGCGGTAGGGCATCACGAGCGCGTCCGCCCCGGCGAACAGGGCGGGCATCTCGTCGGCGGGCACGTAGCCGGGCCGCAGCTCGACCCGGTCGCCGAGCCCCAGCTCCGCGATCAGCGCGCGCGTGTCGTCCAGGCCGCCCCAGAACTCGCCCGCGACGGTCAGCGACACGCCCGGCACCCGGGCGAGGGCGCGCAGCAGCAGGTCGAGGCCCTTGTACGGCCGGACGATGCCGAAGAACAGCAGCCGCCGCGTCACGCCCCGCGCGGCGCCCCCGGCGGCCCGGGACGGCAGGTGCGGCGGCAGGGCGGCGACGGAGACCGGCGCGGGGGCGAGCTCCCTGGCGAGCGCGGCCTGCTCCTCCGAGTGCGCGAGCACCCGGTCCACCCGGCGCAGCAGCGCCCGGACCAGCGGCACGTCATAGGGCTTGCGCTCGTGCGGCAGCACGTTGTGGCACAGGGCCACGACCGGGGCCGCGCGGCGCAGGCCGTACAGGATGCCCAGGTAGGCGGGCACCTGGACCGGGCTGAGCAGGGTGAGCACGACGAGCCCCGCGCCGCGCAACCGCCGCCCGCAGCCGAGCCAGCCGGCCGGGTTGCGCCAGTCCAGCACCCGCCGGACGTGCGGGAACGGGTCGCCTTCCGGCGAGGAGATCGTCTGCTGCCCGGGGTACAGGAACGCGGGGTACTGCGCGCGCCAGGACTCGATCACGACGTCGTGCCCGGCGGCCGCGAGGCGGTGCGCCAGCTCGGTGGTGTGCTGCGCCCCGCCCCCCTTGTACGGGTACGTGGGCCCGGCGATCGCGATGCGCATGCGGATACCGGCCTACTCGCCCCGGGAGCGGACGATCAGGTCGGCCAGCAGGGCCAGCGACCCGATGATCAGGCCGGACAGGAACACCATCACGGTGCTGGCCGGGAAGTAGAAGGGGTGGCGGAACATGTCCACGACGCCCTTGACCAGGCCGATCACCACCAGCCAGATCGCGGGCGGCATCAGCACCTTGAGCGGGTTGAAGTACATCACCATCCGCAGCACCTGGAGGATGTAGCGGTAGGCGTCGGAGATGAAGCTGAACTTGGACGTCCCCGCCCGCTTGCTGTACTCGATCGGCATGTACTGCACGTCGTGCTGGTTGGACAGGAACGCCAGCGTGATCGTGGTGACGCAGGAGAACCCGGGGGGCAGCAGCCGCAGGTACGGCAGCGAGACCGACCTGCGGAACGCGCGCAGCCCCGAGTTCAGGTCGGGGATCTCCTGGCCCGCCAGCCGCTCGGCCACCTTGCGGATGAACCACTTGGCGGGCACCCGCAGGAACTTGTGCGACCCCTGCTCGCTGGTGCGCGCCCCGACGACCTGGTCGACGGTGGGGTCCTTCTCCAAGATCTGCACCAGTTCGGGGATGCGGTCGTTGGGGTAGGTCATGTCGGCGTCGGTCCACACGACGATCTCGCCGCGCGCGTCCTGCGTGCCGATGCGCCGCACGGTGCCCGAGCCGCCGTTGCGGTGGAAGGCCACGACGCGCATGTTGGGGAAGCGGGGCGCGGCCTCGCGGAGCCGGTCGAGCGTGCCGTCGGTGGAGTGGTCGTCCACGGCCATGAGCTCGTAGGTGTAGCCGCTGCCGTCCATGGCGCCGCAGATGCGTTCGACTTCCTCGATGACGTGGTCCTGCTCGTTGTAACAGGGAAGGACGATCGTCACATAGGGCTTGGCGTCCACGGCGGGTCCAGTCTCAGGCGTCTCGGTCACACTCACGTCGGGCGAGGATACAGTGCCCGGCCGGCGAGGAAATCCACATCTTCCTCATCAGCACAGTCTTTTCCGCCGCATCCCCACCTCACTCCGCCCGCCCCGCCCCCATGGGGCATGCGGGGGTGACGGCCCTGTCTACCAGGCCGTCCGGTGATTGCGCGGCGATTTCCCCATGCGGACCACGCCGTTGCGCATGCCTTCCCCCTTTTGCCGGAATTTCACCCCGCCCCACAGGCGGCGGGGCGGCTTTCCCCGAAATACGCCCACGCCGCCCCGGCCACGGCCCCCGGGAGGGCTCCGGCGACGCGTGAACCGGCCAGATCACCGGGTTTCCCGCCGAAGCGGCAAAGCTTTGCCCTGCTATACGGCGTGTAGTCACGCTCTCACGTTGAGGAAAGGAACGGCGGAGCCTACGGCGCGGTCATCCACACGGTGACGCTCAGGGACCAGGTGCCGTCGGGGGGGCTGATCAGGGAACGCTCGTCCTGGCGGGTTCGCAGGCGCAGGACCTCGGTGGCGGTGCCGTACGGGGCCAGCTGGCGGCGGTCGGCGGCGAGCAGGACCGGGCGGCGTCCGGCGGCGCGGATCCGCTCGACGAGGCGTTCGACCTCCGCGCGCGGCGCGACGTCGCCCCCGCCGCGGACCATCGCCGTGGGCGCGCCGCACATGCCGCGCACGACCTGGGGGAGCCGGTCGGCCGTCACCCGTTCGACGATCAGCACGGCGGCGTCGCGGGGAAGGGCGGCGCAGAGCCGGGCGACCTGCGCGGCCTCTCCCTGCTCGATCGGGGTGAAGGCCGTGCCGGCGGAGGTCACCGCGGCCGGGACGACGAGCAGCGCGCCCGCCGCGACCGCGCCCGCACGCAGCGCCCGCGCGCCGTACCCGGCGCGGCGCGCCCACGTCCACCCGGCCGCCACGGCCCAGACGGCGAGCACCACGAGGCCGGGTATCACCACCGGTACCAGCCGCCGGGAGGCGAACGGATGGTCGGGGGTGATGGCGGGCAGCCAGAGCGTCGTCACCGTCGTCCAGCCGACCAGCGCGAGCGGCAGCACCCAGGCGAACGCGCGGCCCCGCGCCATGCGGCCCGCGAGCACGGCCGCGCCGATCGTGGCCAGCGCCACGGCGGGCACGCCCAGGTACCAGATCACCCAGTACAGCGAGTCCTCGTAGTAGAGGCGGGTGCTGTCCGGGGGCAGGCCGTTGAACCGCTGCACCGACTCGATGAACGCCGCGTTGAACCTGTCGTCCGGGGTCGTGGGGATTCGGTGCACGGTCTGCAGCCAGGGGCGGGCGGCGAAGCCCGCCATCACCAGGACGACCAGCCCGCCCGCCAGCCCCGGCAGCGCCGTCCTCGCCCGGCGCGCCAGGCCGCCGGACCGGGCGGCGCCCCACGCGATGACCCGCGGGCCGAGCGCCGCCCCCACCGCCGTCAGCGCCAGCACGACCCCGCAGATGACCAGCAGCGGCGCCACCGACCCCGACAGGTATGCCAGGTAGGGACGGGCCAGCAGGAAGGCCGCGCCCAGCCCGGCGCCCGCCCCGGCGACCAGGCCCGCCAGCAGCCACGGCCCCATCGGCGCGTACGCCGCCGCCCGTCCCGGCACGCGGCGCATCGCGATCAGCAGGCCCGCGTAGGCCAGGACCGGCAGGACGTCGCGCAGGCCGTCGATCCTCACCAGGACGGCCAGCCCGAACACCAGCCCCGCCAGGGCCGCCGCGCGCGGGCGGCCGCGCGCGTCCAGGGTGAGCGCGATGCCGCCGAACAGCAGGATCAGCGAAGGGATCTCGCTCAGCGTCGTGCGCGAGGTGTAGAGGATCGGCAGCGCGACGGCGAACAGCAGCGCGCCGAGCGTGGCCCACCGCGCCCCGGCGAGCCGGGCGACGACCCCGGCGACGGTCAGCACGGCCAGCGCCCCGAGCACCGCGGGCGCCACCAGCAGGCCGTCCACCCCGGCGAGCCAGTGGCCGGGGGCGTACAGCAGCGGCGCGCCCGGCATGAACTGCGGCACCACCGCGCCGCCGTGGTCGTAGAGGCCCACGCTGTCGAAGCGCAGCGCCGGGTCGGGGCCGCCGAACGCCTCCGCCTGGTACGGGATGGGCAGCGAGCCGGTCCTGGCCAGCCAGACGGCGTACTGCGCGTAGGTGCTCGGATCTCTGCGGATGAGCAGTTGCTGGCTGTGGAAGAGCGCGTTGAACACCCCCGAGCCGAGCGCCACGGCCACCACGCCCGCGACCTGCCACGGGGCCGCCTCGGGAGCCCCGCGCGAGCGCCGCGCCGCGTACACGCACAGGGCGACGGCCGACGCCCCGCCGAGCACGAACGCGGGCAGCGGCCGGAACCAGCCGAGCAGCAGCAGAGGAAGGCCCGCGAGCAGCCACCCGGCCAGGGTGAGCGACGGCATGATCGTGACCGCGGCGAGCACCCGGCCCGCCGGCGGCCATCGCGCGTGGTCGCGCCAGGTTCCGTCCATGTTGCCGCGAGCCTAACCGCCACCCCGCCCAGGAGAGACCCGGCGCCAGTCCATAGGTCGCCCAACGGACGCCGCGCCGCTCCTCGGCGTACTCACCCGGCTGCTCCTCTCATAGGCTCGCCTCCGGCGACACAGGACGGGACGACGCGAGTACGGGCGCGCGCTCGCCGGAGCAGCGGGGGGATGAGTGGCAGCATCGGGGTGGATCACGGTCGTACGCCGGCGCCTGCGTCCGCGCGCCGCGGCCGCCGTCGCACCCGCCTCTCCCGATGATCCGGCCGCCACGACGACCGGCCCCCGCCCTGCGTCCGCCCCAGGTGGCAAGATCCACGAGCTCCGGGCCGGCGGCGGGCTACGCGCCACGGCCGGCCACCTGGCCGCCCGGGCCCGGCCGCACCGGGTGTTCCTCCTGCTCCTGGCGGTGGGCGCGGCGCTGCGGGCCGTGGCGATGCTCGGGTACCGGCCGGCGTTGTGGTTCCCGGACTCCTACACGTACGTGGTCACGGCGATGCGCCCGCGGCCCGATCTGGTGCGGCCCGCCGGGTATTCGATGTTCCTGCGCCTGCTGGAGCCGTTCCACGGGTTCATGGTGGTGACGGCCGTCCAGCACCTCATCGGCCTGGCGGTCGGGGTGCTGCTGTACGTCACGGTCCTGCGCGCGGGCGGGCCGCGCTGGGCGGCGGCCCTGGCCACGGTCCCGGCGCTGCTGGACGCCTACCAGATCCAGCTCGAACACCTGCTGGTGTCGGACTCGCTGTTCGCCCTGCTGGTCCTCGGGGGCGTGGTCGCGGCGTCGCGTCCCCCGACCTGGCGCTCGGCGTGCGCGGCGGGGCTGCTGCTGGCGGCGGCCACGCTGACCAGGACGGCGGGCCTTCCCCTGATCGGGCTCGTGACGTGCTGGCTGCTGGCGCGCGCGTGGACGTCCCGCCGGGGGGCGCGCCGGCGGCCGGTCGTGCTGGCCGGGCTGGCGCTGGTCGTGGCGCTGGTGCCGGTGGGGGCCTACGCGGGCTGGTTCGCCGCCACCTACCACCGGTTCGGCATCGTGGGGTCCAACGGGGTCTTCCTGTACTCGCGGACGATGGCGTTCGCCGACTGCGCCGTGATGCGCCCGCCCGCGGACCTCGCGGTGCTGTGCGACCCCACGCCCCCGGCGCGGCGCCCCCCGTCGCAGGAGTACATCTGGTCGGCGACCTCCCCGGTCGTGGCGCTGCCCGGCATCACCTTCACCGAGTCCACCGACCGGCTCGCGGGCCGGTTCGCCTCCCTGGCGATCCGCAGCCAGCCCTTCGACTACGCGGCGTCGGTGCTGGGCGAGGTCGCGCGGACGTTCGTCTGGGGCCGTCCGGTCTATCCGGACCGGGAGATCTACGGCTACTACCAGTTCCCGGCCGAGTCGCCCCCTCCGCCGGGGCGGTATCCGGCCACGGTCGGCGCCGAGTTCGCGGCGCGCTACGAGCGGGGGCCGATCGGCACGCGCCTGGTGGAGCCGTTCGCGGGGGTGATGCGGGCCTACCAGGACGTGGCGCGGCTGCCGGGAACGGTGCTGCTGCTGGTCATGCTGGCGCCGCCCGTCGTGGTGGCCGTGCGCCGGCGGCGGGGCGGGCGTACGGGGACGGCGTGGACGCTGCCGTGGCTCGGTTCGCTGGCCCTGCTGGCGATCCCGGCGGCCACGGCGCAGTTCGACTACCGGTACGTGCTGCCGGCGGTGCCGCTGGCGTGCCTGGCCGCGGCGCTGGTGGCGCGCGGCGGGGAGCCGCGGCGTGGCCGTCCTGCCGGATCGGCGAACTTCGAGTAAAGCCACGGATTACGATATTCCACCGAATATCCTCGCCTCAGTAAGCTGGGCCTCCCGGATCGACCCCTCTGGAGTACTCATGATCATGCGTCAATCACCCGATCATGGCCCCCAGAGCCGGGCCGATGACTAACCTCATGACGAAATGAGCGAGTACCGACACGCCCCGGTCAGGGAATACGGGGACGAGCCGCGGCAGCCCGGCCGCAGGAGCCGCGGCCGCACGCAGGCTCCTCCCGGCGCTCCTCCGCCGCCCGGAGGCGAGCGCGGCCGCCGTCACCGGGGCATCTCACAGGACCAGCTCGTCGCCGGCGCCGACGAGCCCCGGCCGTACAACGCCCACCCGCAGCCCGGCGGATACCCGGCGCGGGACTTCCCGCCCACCGACACCACGGTCGAGGCGCCGCGCCGCAGGAGCGGCGGCCCCTCCTTCCCGCCGCCCCCGCCCGAGGAACCTCCCGGGATGGAGAGGCAGGGCCCCGGCGGCGGGGGCCGCATGCGGGTGCTGGCATGGGTGAGCATCGCGCTCACCGGCGTCCTGGTCGCCGTGTCGCTGACCGGCTACACGCTCTACCGCAACGTGCTCGGCGCCGTGCGCACCGAGGACGTCAGCGGCGACCTCAACGCCAACCGCCCGGTCAACAGCAGCGGCGCGCTCAACGTGCTGCTCGTCGGCTCCGACTCGCGCGCGGGCGACAACAAGCGGTACGGCCAGCACATGCAGAACGAGGGCGAGCGCACCGACACGATCATCCTCCTGCACGTCTCGCCGAACCGCGACAAGGCGACGCTGATCAGCTTCCCGCGCGACTCGATGGTCCAGATCCCCGCCTGCAAGCACGTCAGGACCAAGGCGCCGCTCGCCCCACGCCTTGACATGATCAACTCGGCGTTCAACGAGGGCGGCATGGCCTGCACGATCAACACGGTCGAGGCCAACACCAACATCCGCGTCGACCACTACATCAAGGTCGACTTCACCGGGTTCAAGAGCATCGTGGACGCGCTCGGCGGCATCCAGATCTGCGTCCCGTCGGTCGTGAACGACAAGCAGGCCAAGCTGTACCTGCAGCCCGGCAAGCAGATCGTCAAGGGCGAGACCGCGCTCGCCTACGTCCGCGCCCGCCACGGCTTCGGGGACGGCAGCGACATCAACCGCATCAAGCGTCAGCAGATCTTCCTCTCCCAGGTGGTGAAGAAGGCGACCAGCGGCGACACCCTGACCAACCCCACCAAGCTGCTCGGCCTGGTCTCCGCCGCCGCCAAGTCGGTCGTGATGGACCCGCAGCTCGACGTCGACACGCTGATCCAGATCGCGCAGAGCGCCCGCAGCCTCACCGCGAAAGGCGTCAAGTTCGTCACGGTTCCCTGGCAGCCGTACCCGGCCGACAAGAACCGCGTCCAGTGGAAGCAGCCGGACGCCGGGCGCATGTTCGAGTCCCTGCGCAACGACATCGAGGTCACGCCCACGGCCAAGCCGAGCGCCGCGGCGTCGGGGTCCACGGCGCCGTCCAAGCCCGCGATCAAGCCCGGTCAGGTGCAGGTGCAGGTCGTCAACGGCACCAACACCGCGGGCAAGGCCAAGGAGGTCGCCGAGGCGCTGTCCGCCCAGGGCTTCAAGGTGACCCAGGTCGGCGACGCCCGGCAGGCCGACGGCACCGACCGGCCGCAGAGCATGGTCCTGTACAGCAAGAACGCCGCCGAGGGCGCCGACTACGCCGCACCGCTCGCCGCCAAGCTGATGACCAAGGTGACGCCCGCGGCCGGAAAGGTGAAGGCCGCGTCCATCACCCCCTTCACCCCCTCCGCGTCGTCCACTCCCCCGGCCGGCACGGCGGCCACGCCGGAGCCCGGCAGCCCGGTGATCCAGCTCGTGATCGGCGCCGACTTCAAGGGCGTGAAGGTTCCCGTGACGATCCCCGACAGCGCCCGCGTGGTGGACTCCAAGACCGACGTGTGCAGCACCTGAGCCCGCCGGACAGACGGCCCGGTCCCGCCGCGGGGCCGGGCCTTTTCATGATCGGTATCCTGTGAACACGGCTCTGCGCCGCGACAATCGCCGGTGAGGGCGTTATGGTGGATGATCTGGTCGGCCCGCCCCCGACGTTCCCATCCGCCACAAGACCCTAGGCCGTGCCGTCCAGACGCTACCCCTGGTCTCCCGACAGATAGCCGAGCTTTCCCCCGTGAGCGACACCAGATCCTCCTCCTTCCCGGTTCCGGCTCCCCGCGGGGACGACGCCTCCTCCGAGGCCGGTGAGACCACCGCCGCCGGCGGGCCAGAGGAGAGGCGGGCCGGTCCCGGACCGGAACCGTGGGCCGCGGAAGAGGACGCTCCGACGGCCCGCTGGCCCGTCCCCGACTACGCCGAGCCTCCGACCGGCGCCTGGGACCGCCCGCGCCCGCGAGTCGGCGACGACGGCCAGGGAGCGCTGTGGCCGGTCGCCGAGGCCCCCGCCCCGCACGACGACGACCCCGAGACGTTCACCTTCGACCGCCCCTCCTGGGACACCCCTCCGCAGCCTTCCGGCGCCCAGGCATGGGACCACGCCCAGACCTCGGCGCCTGAGGCATGGGACCAGACGGCCGCGCCGCGGCCGTGGGAGCAGCGGCAGGCGTCCGGTCCTCAGGGGTGGGACGCGCCCACCCCGCCCGCGGGACGGCCGCAGGCGCCGCCGCCCATCCCCGCGTGGGAGGCCCCCCCGCCGCGCACCCCCGAGTCCTCCGACGACGGCTTCTCGTACTGGGAGCGTCCCCAGGTCCCGCGAACGTCCGCGTCCGCCCCGCCGGTCCAGGAGGCCGCCCCCGGCGTGCGGGGCTTCCACACCCCGCGCCATGGCGGCGCGCCCGCGCCGTCCGTCCCTGCCGGAGTTCCCGGACCGATGGGCCCGGACGGCGTCCCTGGGCCATACGGCCCGGCCGGAGCCCCGGGACAGTACGGCCCCACCGGAACGCCAGGGCAGTACGGCCCCGCAGGAGTCCCCGCGGCGTACCGCCAGGGCGACGCCCACGCGCCGTACGGCCAGGCCGGCGTCCCCGGGCCGCGCGCCGGGGAGGCCGCGTGGGACGCGCCCGCCCCCGAGGTCGAGCAGGCCGAGGCGGCCGAGCCCCCCGTCAAGCGCCCCCGCGAGCCGTACCTCGACAACGTCAAGTTCCTGCTCATCGCGCTGGTCCCGATGGGGCACGCCCTGGTTCCCACCTTGGCGACGCATTCGTCCCGCTCGGCGTACCTGTTCATCTACGTGTTCCACATGCCGCTGTTCGTGCTCGTCAGCGGCTACCTGAGCAGGAACTTCTGGAACTCCAACGCCAAGACGAACAAGCTGGTCGACACCTTCCTCATGCCGTACGTCGTCGTGGAGGTCGGGTACGCCCTGCTCCGCTTCGCGTTCGGCCACAAGTTCAGCCTGACGATCATCGACCCGGCCTGGCTGAACTGGTACCTGCTGGCCCTGCTGCTGTGGCGCCTTTCCACCCCCGTGTGGAAGCGCATGCGCTATCCCTTGCCGATCGCCGTCGCGGTGTACCTGCTGGCGGGCCTGTCGGACCTGCCCGGCGACTTCAGCATGGACCGCTTCTTCGGGCTGATGCCGTTCTTCGTGCTCGGGCTCCTGCTGCAGCCGCACCACTTCGACATGCTCAACCGCCTCTGGGTGAAGATCGTCGCGGTGGTGGCGCTCGCGGGAGCGGCCGGGGTGGCGATCCTGATCTCCACGAAGGTCCCCCTCGACCCGATCTACTACAAGGACAGCTACGCCGACCTGCACCTGTCGTGGTGGCTGGGCATGGCGATGCGCGTCGGCCTGCTGGTCGCGGCCCTGGTGATCTCGGTGGCGATCCTGGCGCTGGTGCCGCGCAAGCGCACCTGGTTCACCGACCTCGGCACCCGCACCCTGTACTGCTACCTGCTGCACGGCGTGCCGGTGTACATCGCCAAGGAGATGGGCTGGCTGTCGTTCCCGTGGCTGCACGGGCCCCTCGGCGTCATGGCGATCGCGAGCAGCTCTTTCGCCCTGGCCATCGTGCTGTGCCTCCCGGAGACGCGCACGGTCTTCAAATGGCTGCTGGAGCCCCGCCTGACGTGGCTCTACCGCAGACCGTCGGCGCAGGCCAGTGCTCCCGAGCGCTAGGGGCGGATGTTCAGCGGCATTTTCACCCGGATTAACGAGGCGCATCCGGATCGGACGAGAACGGCACCCAACATCTACATATGAAGGTATGTGTCGGCACGATCGTCCACCACCCGGAGGACGCCCGGATCATGCACCGGCAGATCCGCGCCTTGCTCGACGCCGGGCACGCGGTGACGTACGTCGCGCCGTTCACCCACTGCAACGTCACCCCGCCCAGTGAGATCACCGCGATCGACGTGCCGCGCGCCGTCGGCCTGCGGCGGGGCCGGGCGCTGAACGCGGCGCGGCGCGCGCTGAGGAGGGGCGTCAAGGACGCCGACATCCTCCTCGTCCACGACATCGAACTGCTGCTGGCCCTGCCCCGGCGCCGGCCCACCACCGTGTGGGACGTGCACGAGGACCTGGTCGGCTCCCTCGACACCAAGGCGTACCTGCCGGGATCGGTCCGGCGGGCGCTTCCCCATATCGTCCGCCGCATCGAGGGCCGCGCCGAGCGGCGTCTGCACCTGATCCTCGCCGAGGCGGCCTACCGCGACCGCTTCTCCGGCGACCACCCGGTGATCCCCAACACGACGTACGTGCCCGCCACGCCGCCGCCACCGCCCGGCGCCGACCGGCTGGTGTACGTCGGCCACCTGTCCGAGGCCAGGGGCGCCCTGGAGATGATCGAGCTGGCCCGCAGGCTCCGGCCGGAGGGCGTCCGTCTCGACCTGATCGGCGCCGCCGACCCCGACATCCGTCCCGCGCTGCGCGACGGCCAGCGCCAGGGCCTGCTGGACTGGTACGGGTACGTGCCCAACGGGCACGCGCTGCGCATGGCCGAGGGGGCGCTCGCGGGGCTCTCGCTGCTGCACGACGTGCCCAACTACCGGCAGTCGCTTCCGACCAAGGTCATCGAGTACATGGCGCGGGGCATCCCCACGATCACCACCCCGCTGCCCATGGCGGCCTCGATCGTCGGCCGGTCCGACTGCGGGCTGATCGTCCCCTACGGCGACGTCGAGGCGGTCGCGCAGGCCGTGCTGCGACTGCGCGACGACCCCGAGCGCCGCACGGTGATGGGCGCCCGCGGCTACGCCGAGGCCCGCGGCCACTACCACTGGCCCGACCACGCCCGCGACTTCATCGCCCACCTGGAGGAATGGTCCCTCCCGGCCCCCTCCCCCGCCCTCCCTCGCGTCGTCCCCGCCTGACCCGCCCGCGGTCGGCCGGGGTACGGGTGGCGTCGCGCATCCCGGATTGGTGTACTGGGAGTCATGGCTAGCCATCTCGTCCAGGGGCGCGAGGTCACCCTGCCGGTGGAGATCAGAGACGCCACGGTCTGCGCGGCGGTCTACGCCGTCCGCGCCGACGCCGCCCGGGCCGTGCTCGCCTACTCCCCCGACATGGACGTCACCGAGTTCGTCCCCGGCAAGGCCCTGTGCGTGCTCCAGTTCATCCGCTACGACGACGGCGACCTCGGCTCCTACAACGAGTTCGGCGTCGGCTTCATGGTCCGCCCACCACACGCCCACGACCCCGCCTCCGGGGACGGTCCCGGCGCCTTCGCGCGGCGTCCGCGCACGGCCACCGGCACAGGCGTCCTGTCCCGCGTACGCGGCCTGCTCGGCGCGGGCATGTTCGTCCACTGGCTCCCCGTGGACCAACGCTTCACGATGGAGGCCGGCCGCACGATCTGGGGCTTCCCGAAGGAACTGGCCGAGATCGACCTGCGCCTGTCCTCCCCGTACAAGCGGTGCATCCTCCGCAAGGACGGACGCCTCGTCCTCGACCTGCTGATCCGCCCCGGCATGCCGCTCCCGGCCCCCTCCGCCGACCTGACGGCCTACACCCACCTCGACGACACCACCCGCCGCATCCGCTGCACGGCCCGCCCGCGAACCGTCCACGCCCGCCCGGGCGGCGCCCTGATCAGGCTGGGCAACCACCCGATCGCCAAGGAACTCAGCGAACTCGGCCTCCCCAAACACGCCCTCCTGACCGCCACGATCACCCACACGACCGTGACCATCCCCGAGGCGGAACCCCTGCCGCGCATCTGAGCGAACTCGCCATGCCGCACGGCCGATAGCGTGGGCCGATGACGGTTCAGCAGGACGAGGGCTTCGCGGCGCGCGTCGGAGGGCGACTGGCGGAACTGCCATATGTGGAGGCGGTCGCGCTGGGAGGTTCCCGGGCCTCGGGGACGCATGCGCCGGACAGTGACTGGGACTTCGCGGTCTACTATCGCGGGGCGTTCTCGCCAGAGTCGGTGCGGGCGCTCGGGTGGCCGGGCGAGGTGTCCGAGATCGGCGGCTGGGGTGGCGGCGTCTACAACGGGGGCGCGTGGCTGGAGGTGGACGGCCGTCGCGTGGACCTGCACTACCGGGACCTGGACGATGTCGAGTTCCACCTCGCCGAGGCGCGTGAGGGCCGTTTCCGGGTCGAGCGGCTGCTCTTCCACCTGGCCGGGATCCCGACGTACATCGTGGTCGCCGAGCTGGCCCTCGCCCGGGTGCTCCACGGGGAACTCCCCCGTCCCGAATACCCGGAGCCCCTCAAGCGCGAGGCGGCCGAGCGATGGTGGGGCGACGCGCAGGCGACCCTCGCCTACGCCCGTACCGCCCACGCCCCCCGCGGCCACCTGACCGACTGCGCGGGCGCCCTCACCACCGCCGCCTGCCAGACCGCCCACGCCATCCTGGCCTCCAAGGGCCACTGGGTGACCAACGAGAAAACCCTCCTCGACCAGGCCGCCCTGAGACCGATCGACCACATCCTCACCGACCTCACCCCCACCCCGACCGCCCTGACAACCGCCCTCAACGAGGCGACGACGTTCCTCGAAGCCGCGCTCACCCTGCCCTAGTCGGGTCAGGAGAGCCCTGACTTGATCCCAGCCGTGAACTCTCGCCAGCTTGTAGCAGAAACCTTCATCACCGGACCGCCAGGATCCTTGCTGTCACGTACCCCATGATCACCACCTGGTATGTACGCCACCTCGACGCAGTTGTCGCCGGCCGCGCTGAAAGTGCTCTTACGCCACGTCAACGGCTTTGTCGCGTCCACCGCGTCCACCTCTACGGTTTTAGTCGGTCTGCGAGTTGTTTCGTCGTCATCCAGCACCTGGCCCGCTTTGAAGATCGCCAGACGGGCTACGTACCGTCGCATGGGACCTGCCGCATGACCGCGCGGCGGTGGGCAGGGCACGGAAGGTGGCCGGCGAGGTCCTCGTCCGATGGGGCTACGGAGATCTTGCCGACGACGTCATCCTGGTGATCGGCGAACTGCTCGGAAACGCCGTCTCACATGGTGCGCCACCGTTCAGGCTGTCCTTGTGGGCGACCACGAGCGATCTCTGCGTACGCGTCACCGACCATGGCCTTGGCATCCCGCGACGACTTCATCTCACACTGGAGGCCGTGCACGGCCGAGGGCTCTCCATCGTCGCGGCGCTGGCCCACGAGTTCGGTGTGATTCCCCTGCCTGATCCTCCGGGAAAGATCGTGTGGGCGCGCTGGAGAACGCCCTCCGGGAGTGGGAGACCACCTTCGGGCGCCGGATGTCACCGTCCTCAAGTCCCTGCCTCCGGAGACGCCACCTGGCCGTGCGGGGAGCTCGAGGGGCGGCAGCCCCTCGATCGGGGGGTCGAAGGGGGGCGGAGCCTCCCCTGGGAAACGCAGCCCGAGCCGGAGCGCCCCCAGGGCGCGGAGGTGAGGACCGATTGCCGGTGAGGACCGGTTGCCGGGCGGGGTCAGGGGTGGCTGAGGATGTTGAGGATGCGGCCGTTGGGGTCGCGGGTGAAGAAGCGGCGGACGCCCCAGGGCTCGTTTTGGAGGGGGTGGACGATCTCGGCGCCGGAGGCGCGTACGGCCTCGTAGACGGCGTCGACGTCGTCCACCTCGATGCTCACGTCCGCCACTACGGGCGCGGTCTCGTCGTGGGTGAAGACGCTGAGCTGGGCGAGCGGCTCCGTGGGGGAGGCGAAGGTCGCGATCCAGCCGTGGTTCATGACCTCTTGCAGGCCGAGCAGACCGTAGAACTCGGCGCTGCTCGCCAGGGCCTCGGGTGACGACGCGTGGATGTTGGGCACGATCCTGCGGACGGACATCGGCGGAGCCTCCTTGGCGGGTGGAGGACGGTCACGGGGCCGTCCCGTCGCGGGCTCGCACGATCAGGTGCGGGCCTGGATGTGGTGTCCAGGCCCGATCACCGTACAAGCGGCCCCGGAGCGTCAGACGATCGGGGGGCGGCCGAGGCGGAGCATGCGCCAGGCCGTGCGCCAGGCCATGGGGCGGCGTTCGCCCGCGGGCTCGCGCAGGCCCTCCATGAAGCCGCCGAACCAGGCGCGGATCGCCGCGGCGGACCTCTCGCGCAGCAGCGTGAGGAGGATCCAGTTCAGGAGGTACAGCGTGGCCAGCGGCCAGGGGAGGTTGCGGCGGGCCAGCCAGACGCGGTTGCGCGCGTTGAGCCGGTGGAAGCCGGTGTGCCGGGTGGGCGGCGTGCGCGGGTGGTACATGACGGCGTCGGCGTCGTACTCGATGCGGTAGCCCTCGCCGAGCAGGCGCCACGCCAGGTCGGTCTCCTCGTGCGCGTAGAAGAACCGTCCGGGCAGGCCGCCGACCTGGAGGAAGGCCGCGCGCCTGATCGCGCAGGCGCCGCCGAGGAAGGTGGTGACCGGGGAGGACCGCTGCGGGTCGCCGGCGCGCAGCCGGGGGACGTGCCGCCGCTGGCCGCTGCCGCTCTCGGGGTCCATGACGCGGAAGGAGATGACCGCGAGGTCCGGCTCGGCGGCGAACCGCTCGCGGATGTGCGCCGCGAGCTTGTCGTCGGCGTACCAGCCGTCGTCATCGAGGAACATCACGACGTCGCCGCTGCACTCGCGCACGCCGTGGTTGCGTCCCTCCGGGATGCCGACGTTGTCCGGGATGCGGACCGTCCTCACGGAGGCGGCGCCGGTGCGCGGCGCGACGGCGAGGGCGGGGACGTCCGCGCCGTTGCCGACGATGACCACCTCGACGTCGCCGTCGGTCTGCATCAGCACGGACTCGACCGCGCGGTCGAGCTCGGCGACCCTGTTGCCCATGGTGAGGATGACACACGAGATCTTCAACGCGTCATCGCCCCGACGCATGGAGAACGCATGTGCTCATGATCACCGAGTCTGTGTAAGCGGGGGATCCCGATCTTGTCTGCATACTGCGAAATAAGCGTATCGGAACTACCAGGAAACCCCCACCGAACAGTAGATGCCGATCCGGCGGCGACTCTTGACAAGCTTTCACCCGATAGATGTACGACGTCGGTGAGCCGCCGGCGGTTCCGAGACGTTGTCATGTCAGGCGAGCCGCCGGGACGCGAGGATGCTGACCAGGTGAAGGACGGTCTGCAGGCCCGCGAACACCACGCAGGCGACGGTGAGGACCTGCGTCGCGGCCAGGCCGCCCGCGAGGGCGTCCCAGAGCGCGGCGACCACGACCAGGAGCGAGAGCTCCACGGCCTGGAAGATCCGGTGGAAGCGCAGCGCCGCCGCGACCTTGCGCGCCGCGCCGAGCCGCCGGGACCGGAACTGCTCGGCCGCCGCCTCGGTGGTGGCGACCAGCCCGGAGCGGGCGCGGGCGACGTCCACGAGGTCGGTCTCGGACTTGATGAGGATGGCCCCGAGCGCGGCGCCGACGCCGAGCACGGTGTACCAGTCGGGCAGCGTGGCCGAGGCCCGGAAGCCGAGGCCGATCAGCAGGGCCGCCTCGGCGAAGTAGTGGCCGACCCGGTCCAGGTAGACGCCGGTGATCGAGGTGCGGTGCGTCCACCGGGCCAGTTCGCCGTCGGAGCAGTCGAGCAGCAGGTACACCTGGATGAGGAGGGCCGCCGCGACGGCCGCCCACAGCCCCGGAACGGCCAGCACGACCCCGGCCAGCACCCCCGAGACGATCATGAGGCCGGTGACCTGGTTGGGGGTGATCGCGGTGCGCGCCAGCGCCCACGTCACGTAGATCGACAGCTTGCGCATGTACAGCGACCCGGCCCAGTGTTCGCCGGAGTTGCGGCCCATGGTGGTCTGCGGCTGGGCGACCGCGCGCAGCTCAACGACCGACGGCCCGGACATACTGCTCCACCCGGTCGCGCACCTCGGGCCCGGACAGGCGCAGGTGCTCAAGGATCGTGTACCGTCCCGGACGCGTCGAGGGCGCGAGCTCCACGGCGGCGCAGAACTGCTCCGTCGTCAGCCCGACGTCGCCGGGGGTGACCGGAAGGTCGTGGGAGCGCAGGCAGCCGACCAGCAGCGAGAGCGACCGCTCGTCCTCGCGCAGGTAGGCGCAGAAGGCGGCTCCGATGCCGGCCAGCTCGCCGTGGTTGGACGTGCCCGGGTAGAGCTGGTCGATGGCGTGCAGGATCTCGTGGTCGCCGCCGCTGCTCGGCCGGGAGGACCCGGCCACGACCATGGCCATGCCGGAGAGGATCAGCGACTCGGCGAGCACGGTGAGGAAGGCGTCGGACTCGATGGAATCGTCCCGGCCGAGCACGGCCTCGGCGGCGGTGCGGGCCATGGAGACGGCCAGGCCGTCGATCGGCTCGCCGCGTTCCACGTTGCCGAGCTGCCAGTCGTCGATGGCGGACAGGTTGCTCACCACGTCGCCCACGCCGGCCCGCACGAGCCGCCCGGGCGCGTCGCGCACGAAGTCGAGGTCCACGAGCAGGGCCAGGGGCATGGGGACGCCGAACGAGCCCTTGCCGGCCTCGTGCTCCAGGGAGGAGACCGGCGAGCAGATGCCGTCGTGCGAGAGGTTGGTCGCCACGGCGACCATGGGGATGCCGGCGAGCGAGGCGGCGTACTTGGTGACGTCGATCGTCTTGCCGCCGCCGATGCCCACCACGGCCTCGTAGGCGCCCTTGCGCAGGTCGCCGCCGAGCGAGACGGCCGCGTCCACCGAGCCGTCGGGGACGCGGAAGACCTCGGCCTCGCCGAGGGTGGGGGTGATCAGGCCGGTGATGTGGTCGCCCTGGCCCGACCCGACGGCGACCGCGACGCGGCCGGAGGTCGCCACGCGGCTGTCGGCCAGCAGGGCGCCGAGGTGGGCCACCGCGCCCCTGCGGACCTCGACGGTGAGGGGGGCGGTGAGCATGCGGGCTAGTAGAGGCATGCGATCTCCCTGGCCTTGGCGAGGTCGTCGTGGTTGTCGACCTCGACCCAGTCGACCTTGCCGATGGGAGCGACCGCGATCTTCTCGCCGCGGGAGACCATCTCGCCGTAGCCGTCCTCGTAGTAGAGCTGCGGATCGCGCTCGAAGGTGGCCTTCAGGGCGTCGGCGAGCCGCGCGGCGGCGCCGGGGCGGATCAGCGTGGCGCCGATGTACTCGCCGTAGGCCTCGGCGGGGTCCATCAGCTTGGTGATGCGGCGAAGGTGGCCCTCGTCGTCCAGGGTGACCTTCATCTCCTCGTCCGCGAGCGTCTTGACGTCGTCCACGGCCAGCAGGATGTCGCTGGTGACCGGGGCGTCCAGGAGCGTGCGCTCGACCGAGACGGGGTGGACGGTGTCGCCGTTGACCAGCAGCGCGCCCGAGGAGAAGTGATCACGCGCGCACCACAGCGAGTAGGCGTTGTTCCACTCTTCGGCCTTGTCGTTGTGCACGAGGGTGAGCGTCACGCCGTGCCGCCGCTCCAGCTCGGCCTTGCGCTCGTGGACCGCACCCGCGGCGTAGCCGACGATCACCACGACCTCGCGGAGGTCCACCGCCGCGAGGTTCCGCAGCGCGATGTCCAGGATCGTGGTCTCTCCGTCGACCGGCACGAGCGCCTTGGGCAGCGTGTCGGTGTACGGCCGCAGGCGACGCCCGGCGCCGGCGGCCAGCACCATTCCCAGCAACGTGCACTCCTCAGTCTGGCGAAAATCTGTAGGCCAAAGGTTAGTTGCCTGGAGGTGGTGATCGTGTAATCGGGAGTTCACCTATTCGATTACGAGACCCGTTGTTGGCAATGGCCGGCACCACAGGTGCGACGAAAGCGACACAAGGGACGCCTGAGCCGTCCAGGGTGACGTCCGGGCAAAGGACGGATCAGTCCTGGCCGCCGAGATCGGCCGCCTCGACGCCGGACCTGGGGGCGGCGAGCCAGCAGGTGACGCTCTCCCAGAAGAACAGCGCGATCAGGTAGAGCGCGGCGAGCACGAAGACGGCCGTCACGACGCCCAGGAGGGCGCCCATGGCGATCAGCAGCATACGCCCTTCCCAGCCGAGCCCCGCCGAGGCGAGCCAGGCGGGCGGGTAGACGTGCTGGCGGCAGCGGTAGACGACGTCGTAGTGGTGGAAGAGGACGGCGCCGAGCAGGGCGAGCACCAGGAAGCGGGGGACGTCCCACGCGAAGCCGACGCAGGCGATGAAGCCGTACTCGGTGAGGCGGAGGATCGGCGGGACGAGCCAGTCCAGCCGTCCGTCGTGCTGGTGGGAGCTGCCGGGCCCGGCGAGCATCAGGGCCACGGCGGGCGCGAAGACGGCCGGGCCGTCGGCGCCGGCCACCCCGAGGAAGAGCATCACGCCGGTGACGAAGGCCCCCGCGATGGCGGGCGGCAGCGGAGGGAGCTGCCCGGCGACGAGGACGCCCATGCCGCGCGCGAGCACGCCGTCGTCGCGGTAGGTCACCACGGAGCTGCGCGGCACCCGCGTCATGTGCACGGTGTTCGCCGCGCTCTCGTGGCCCGCCGGGCCCACACGGTTCACGCTGTTCATGGGGCGACCTCACGATCCCGCGCCGGGACCGGCGCGGAGACGGGTGACATCAGAAGGACCTCGCGATCCTGCCGGTGAGCGTGTAGAGGGCGGCCAGGCCGCCCCAGGCGAGCAGCGCCAGGAACGTGACCCTGGCGTTGAACAGGGCGGCCGTGACGGCGATCAGGGCCATGCGCTCGCCGATGGGCAGGACGATGACCTGGCGGAGCCGGCGCGCGGCGGTGTTCCCGTCGAGCCGCGCCGAGACGCCCTCGACGGCGCCGCCGCGCCGCCGGGCCGTGCCGCCGGCCTCGGCCCGGGAGTCGGCGAAGGAGAAGTCGACCATGTGGCGCACCGACTGCAGCAGCATGGCGGCGATGGCCATGGCCCAGACGCCCTCCGGCCCGAGGACGCCGCCGTCCACGGCCCCCGCGTAGCCCACGGCGAGCCCGACGTACACGACGTACTCCTTGACGCGGTCGAAGGTGGCGTCCAGCCAGGCGCCGATCGGCGAGAACGTGCGCGTGTAGCGGGCGAGCTGGCCGTCCACGCAGTCGAGCACGAACGACAGGTACAGCAGCGCGGCCCCGGCGACCTGGGCGCGGCGCTCGCCGGCCGAGAACGCCACCGCGGCGAGGCCCGCCAGGCCGACGGACAAGCCGGTCACGGCGTTGGGCGTGAGGCCGAGCCGCGCCGCGGCCCGCACCAGGTGGCCGGACCAGGAGCTGACCAGGTACGTGGCGACGGGACCGTCGTCGGACTTGATGGCGGCCCGGAGGCGCGCGTGGCCCTCGTCGACCTCGCGCAGCCGGGCGATGGCGGCGTCGGCGCCGCTCTGGCCGGTGACGCGCTCGCAGTGGAGCCCGCCGAGCGGCGTCGCGCGCACCGGCACGCCGACCCGCACGAGCCCGGCCAGCAGCAGGGCCGTGACCTCGGCGTCGCCGGCCTCGCCGAGGCGGCGGTCCTGGGCGAGGTTGGCCAGCTCGTCGGCGACGTCGGCGAAGCTGTCCAGGTCGGCCTCTGCGATGTGCACGACGCCGCGGAAGGCGCCGTTCGGGCCGCTGACGGTGTGGAAGGAGTTGCCCGCGGCGACGATCCGGCCGCGCTCGTACCTGACCGGCGGCAGGGTGGGGTCGCCGTCGGCGTACCCGGGGGTCACCAGCGCGCCGGTGCCGTGGGCGGGGTCGGCCAGGAGGAGGGCGAGGGCCTCGGTGTGGGCGACCAGGTCGCCGGGGAGCACGGCGACCGGCCCGGAGCCGGAGCGGGCGAGCGCGGCCACCGCGCGAAGGTCGCCGATGAGGCCGCCGCTGCGGGTGGCCCGCGGCCCGACGCCGTTCAGGGCGACGGGAGGGAGGGCGGTCGCCGGCTCGGCCAGGGGCGCGGTCACCGGCTCGGCGAGGCCGGGCGGCACGGGCGGGGCGGCGGATTCGGTGAGCTCGGACGGCTCGGGGAGCCGGGGCGGCGGAGGCGTCGTGGCGGCGCGCGGCGCCGGGTCGGCCGCGGGCTCGGCGACGAGCACGGCGGGGCGCGCCGGCGCGGGGGCCGTCCGGGGAGGGTCGGCGGACCTGGTGACGATGTGCACCGCGCCCGCGTGTAGCGTGACGAGTTGCCCGGACAGGCGATCGGTCAGGGTGCCTTCCGCGCACGTCAGGCGCGTGGCCGGGGTCGTGGCGAGCACCACGGCCACGGGCGCCTTGGGGCGGGGCGGAGCCGCCTGACCCGATGCCGGGGGCCGCGCGGGGGGCGGGGACGCGGATTCGGGCAACCGGGGTCTCCTTCCGCGACCGGGGATCGTCCACCCCGCAACGTAACCGAGCGCTCACAGCCATGCAATCCAATCCGGCGCGTTCGCCCGGCGCGCCGCTGGTGGTAGCGCCGATCGGACGGCACGGCGCCCGCCGCGGCGGTGACGGAGCGCGACGATCGTCCGGGTTCGGGGGTGTTGGAGCGGGTTGGCCGGTTGGTCACCGGGGTCGTGCATCACCGGAGGAGAGCCGGGCCGGTGACGAGAGCAGGTGTGGAAAGCAGTGGCCAAGACCAGTAATACAGGAAGAACGCGATCAGGGACACAGGCCCCGCGCCGCGCGGACGTCCTGCCCTAGGAACCGGAAGAAACGGAGAACTCTTACCTTGGCCACACCGGGACCGGAACCACGCCGGCGGACCGTAGGAGTCGTCCTCGCGGGCGGCGTCGGGCAGCGGATGGGGCACGGGACCCCCAAGCAACTGCTCCGGCTCGCCGGGCGGACGATCATCGAGCACACGCTGGCCGTCTTCGAGGCCGCGCCGGAGATCGACGAGATCGTGGTGCTGATGACGCCCGGCTTCACCGCCGAGGTGGAGGACCTCGTCGCGCGGCGCGGCTTCCGCAAGGTCGCCGCGGTCGTCGAGGGCGGCGCGACGCGCACCGAGTCCACGTGGCGTGCCCTGCGGGCGCTCGGCCCCGGGGAGTGCGACGTGCTGCTGCACGACGCCGTGCGGCCGCTGGTGGAGCCGCGCGTCATCGCCGGCTGCGCCGAGGCCCTGCGGACGCGCCCGGCGATCGTCGCCGCCATCCCCTCCTCCGACACGATCATGGTGGTGGGGCCGGGCGAGGGGGGCGAGGTGGTCGAGGAGATCCCCGACCGCGCGCGGCTGCGGCGCGTGCAGACCCCGCAGGGGTTCCGGCTGTCGCTGATCCGCGACGCCTACGAGCGGGCGTTCGCCGACCCGGACTTCCCGAGCCGTCCCGCGACCGACGACTGCGGGGTGGTGCTGCGCTACCGCCCGGACGCCCCGATCTTCGTCGTGCCGGGCAGCGAGCACAACATGAAGGTCACCCATCCGGTGGACATCCCCATCGCCGAGAGCCTCCTCCGGCTCGTCCCTGCCGCCCTGCCCCTGCCCGGCCCCGGCGCGCTGGACGGCACGACGGTCGTGGTCTTCGGCGACGCCGGCGTCGCGGCCGTGGCCGGCGGGTGCGGCGCGGACGTCCACGCGTTCTCGCGCGAGGACGTGCGGGTCGAGGACGCCGCCGCGGTGGCGGAGGCGCTGGCGCGCGCGGCCAAGGACGCCGGGCGCGTCGACCACGTGGTGTGCGGCGCGCCGGACTCCCCCGCCGACGCGGTCGCCGTGGGCCACCTGGGCGCCCTGAACGTCGCCGGGGCGGCCGAGGGGTACCTGCGCGAGAGCCGGGGCCACCTGCTGCTGCGCGCGCCCGCCCTGCCCCCAGGAGAGCCCGCGCTGGAGGCGTCCGTGACGGGCGCGGTGACCGCGCTCACCGAAGCCCTGGCGCGCGCGTGGGCGCCGGAGGGGGTGCGCGTGAACTGCCTGCGCCCCGTCCGGGACCTCGCCGCGCCGCGGGACGCCGCGCGGGCCGCCGCCGGCGTGCTGCTGTCGGACCTGACCGGTCAGGTCGTCGACGTCTCCCCCGGCGTCTGAGACGCGCTCAGAGGCCCGCGCCGTCCCGCGCGGGCCTGCTGAGTCTCGGCGGGCTGGTCAGGAAGCCCCAGCCCCAGGACAGGTGCATGGTGGCGTACACGACCGGCAGCCGGGCCAGCGCGGCCGTGGACAGACCACGGCCGGTCAGGACCGAGCCCGCGAGGATCGCCACGGCGTAGCCGCCCGGGATCAGCAGGCCGGGCCAGAAGAACGGCGAGACGACCAGCCCCAGCAGCATCGCCACCACGGCGACGGGCGGCGCCAGGTAGCGCAGGTTGATCGTGCCCTCGTGGGTGCGGGCGACGACCCGGCGCCAGCGGCCGTAGTGGAAGTACTGCTTGGCCAGGGCCTTGACCGTCGGCCGCGGCCGGTAGGACACGCGCATGCGCGGCTGGAACCACACCAAACCCCCGGTCTCGCGGATGCGGTGGTTCATCTCCCAGTCCTGCGCGCGCTGGAAGTGCTCGTCGTACCCGCCGACGCGGGCCAGCGCCTCGCGGCGGAACACGCCGAGGTACACGGTGTCGGCGGGCCCGGGCTCGCCGCCGGTGTGGAACCGGGCGTTGCCCACGCCGATCCTGGAGGTCATGGCGCAGGCGACGGCCTTCTCGAACGGGGTGACGCCCTCGGCGGCCATGATGCCGCCCACGTTGTCGGCGCCGGTCTGTTCGAGCGTCTCGACCGCGACCCGCAGGTAGTCCTCCGGGAGCATGGCGTGGCCGTCGACCCGGGCGATGATGCCGCTCCGCGCCGCGCCGATGGCGGCGTTCAGCGCGTTCGGCGTCCTGCCGGTGGGGTTGGGCACGACCGTCACGCGGGGGTCCTCGGCCGCGAGGGCGTCGGCGACCTCCTGCGTACGGTCATGGGACGGGCCCACGGCGAGGACGACCTCGATGGGGCCGTCGTAGCGCTGCGCGAGCACCTGGTGCACGGCCTCACGCAGGTGGCGCTCCTCGTTGAGCACCGGCATGACGACCGAGATGGGCGGCCAGACGCGCGTGGTGGGGCTTGTCCGGCTTGTTCGTGGCGAGTCGGGGAACTCCTTCATGGCGGCGCTCACGCTACTGTACGAGCGGGTGGGGACGGCAACCCACGGGCGCGCGGGAACGTCCTCACCGGTGACGCGTTCTCGTCCTTGAGGGGGACACCACGGTGAGCGACGACGAGTCCGCCGTCCACGTGGGCGGCGACGCGTACGGCGGGGTGCGGCTGAACCAGCGCCGTACGCGGCGGGCGCGGGCGGGCGCGCGCGCGGTGACGATCACCGGGGCGCTGTCGGCGATGGTGCTGGCCGGGTCCGGCGTGCTGTGGTTCCTCTCGACGTACGCGACCAGCCAGATCAAGTCCGTGAACGCGGGGACGGCCGGGTCCGACCCGCGTGGCGCGATGAACATCCTGCTGGTCGGGGTGGACAAGCGCGACGACCTCACGCGCCAGGAGCAGAACCGCCTGCACCTCGGCCGCGAGGTCGGGCAGCGCAGCGACACGATGATGGTGATCCACCTCTCGGAGGACCACGGCAAGGTCACCGTGGTCAGCCTGCCCCGGGACAGCTGGGTGGACATCCCCGGCAAGGGCTCCCACAAGATCAACTCGGCGTACTCGATGGGCGGCGCGCCGCTGGCCGTCCGCACCGTGCAGAACGCCACGGGGCTGACCATCAACCACTACGTCGAGGTCAACGTCCTCGGCTTCATCAGGGTCGTGGACGCCCTCGGCGGGGTCTCGGTGTGCACACCGGTCGCCATCGACGACCAGCACACCGGGTTCAAGCTCCAGCCGGGCACCTACGAGCTCGACGGGGCCAAGGCGCTGTTCTACGCCCGCACCCGGGCCACCGCGCGCTCCGACCTCGACCGCATCGACCGCCAGCAGCAGGTCATCTCGGCCCTGCTGCACCGGGCGCTCAGCGGCGGCACCCTGGCCAACCCGGCCAAGCTGACCGGGCTGGTCGGTTCGACGCTGAAGACGCTGACCGTGGACGAGAAGCTGTCCAAGGACCTGCTGGGGCTGGCCGACCAGCTCAAGGACGTCTCGACCGACGACGTCGCCTTCGCCACCGTGCCGCTCGCGGACGTGAACTACCGCGCGCCGACCGGGGAGTCCGCGGTGCTGTGGGACAAGGCGGCGGCGCGCGACCTGTTCCGGCGGATCGGCGACGACGTGCCGCTGGTCAAGCCCGTGAAGTCCCAGCGGCCCTCGTCCACGCCGTCCTCGTCTCCCACCGCGGGCGACTCGGCGGGCGACTCCGGCGGCGCCTCCGACGAGGAGCTGACCGTGCCGCCGGAGCGCATCGCGGTCAAGGTGATCAACGGCACGTCCATCGCGGGTCTCGGCGCGCGCACCAAGGCCGAGCTGGTCAAGGCGGGGTTCCAGGTGCCGGCCGCGCCCGGCGACACCGCCACCAGGAACTACACCGACCCCGTGGTCCGCTACCCGGCCGGGCGCGAGGACTCGGCGCGCACGCTGGCCGCCGCCGTCCCCGGCGCCCAGCTGCGCGAGGCCGACGTCACCGGCATCGAGCTGATCGTGGGCACCAAGTACACCGGCGCCAAGAAGGTCACCATCAAGACCACCACGACGAGCACGGCCGCGCCGTCGGCCACGGTGACCCCCGCGGCGCGGACGGCCACCCAGAACATCTGCAAGAATTGACGCGCTCTCCGCCCTGAAGGCCGGGGATTCAGCCCGCACCGCGTCATGCGGCGCCTCTGTGGCTTCCTGTTTCGCCGGCCCACGCTCGCGTGCGCCTTGGCGACCCTGGCGATGGCCTTCTTCCGGTTGTTCGATCCCTTCGCTTTGCGGCTGAGAGCCTGCTGCGCCTTGCGCAGGCGTCGCTCAGCCCGGCGCAGGAATCGGGGATTGTCGATCTTCTGGCCGTCGGACAGTACGGCGAAGTGCGTCAGTCCGAGATCGATGCCGATCTCGCCCGCGACCTGGGGCAGCGGTTCATCGCTGGTGTCCACGACGAAGCTGGCGAAGTACCGCCCGGCCGCGTCCTTGATGACCGTCACCGAGGAAGGGGCCGACGGCAGTTCCCGTGACCAGCGCACCGGCACGTCACCGATCTTCGGCAGGCGGAGCCTCCCGCCCGGCGTGATCGAGAACCGGGCGTTCTTGGTGAACCGGACCGCCTGCCGTCTGTCGTTCTTCGATCGAAACCGGGGAGCGGCGAGTTTCGGCCCCTTGCGCCTGCCGGTGATGGAGGCGAAGAAGTTGCGGTAGGCGGTGTTGAGGTCGGCCAGGGCCTGCTGGAGCACGACAGCAGAGACCTCGCCCAGCCAGGCGCGTCCGGGAGTTTTCTTCGCCTCGGCGATGACCTGCTTGGACAGGTCTGCGTCGGAGAGGTACGGCAGGCCCGCCTCGCGGGCCTCGGTTCGTGCGCGCGGCCCGTCGTTGAACACCACCCGCGCACACCCGAACGCCCGCGCCAGGGCTTGGCACTGACCGGCGGCCGGGTAGAGGCGGTACCGGTAACGGAGCTGCACACCATGATGCTACGGATTGGGTCATGGCCGAGTACGGGAACATCAGAACAGGCAGGAATTGTGGTTTCGTCCTGCATGCCCGCCTTGTCGTCGTGACCAAGTTCCGGCATCCGGTATGCACCGGCCCCCACCTGGAACGCATGGAGCAGATCATGCGCTGCGCCGACTTCGAGACCAAGCCGGCCGAGTTCAACGGCGGGGCCGATCACGTGCACCTGCTGGCGAACCTCCCACCGAAGGTCGCTGTGTGTAAGCTCGTCAACTCCCTCAAGGGCGTGTCCTCCCGCAGGAGCCGCCAGGAATTCCCGAACCGGCCCGCCACTACGCCCAGGCGACCAAGTCGTGGTCGGGTCCTCACCTCGCCGGGTCGGTGGGCGGTGCGCCGATCAGCGTCCTGCGCCAGTACATCGAGCAGCAGAACCGCCCGCTCTGAGCCGGGTGGACGCCTGATCGCCCTGGCGGCGATCCGGCTTTCCCTGCCCTGCTCCGCAGAACGTCCGCCGCACCTCCGGCCTGAACACCAGAGCACCGCGGACGATTTCGGTAGCGCGGCCTACCAGGTCTCGCCGGTGATGAGCTCGTACGCCTGGACGTAGCGGGCGCGGGTGGCCTCGACGATCTCGGCGGGGACCTCGGGCGCCGGGGCCTTCTTGTCCCAGCCGGTGCCGGTGGCCCAGTCGCGGACGAACTGCTTGTCGAAGGACTGCTGCGCCCGTCCCGGCTCCCAGTCGGCGGCGGGCCAGAAGCGCGAGGAGTCGGAGGTCAGCAGCTCGTCGCCGAGCACGAGCGTGCCGTCGGCGGCCCTGCCGAACTCCAGCTTGGTGTCGGCGATGATGATGCCGCGCGCGGCGGCCAGCTCGGCGCCGCGCCGGTAGATCTCCAGGGTGGCGTGCCTGAGCTCCTCGGCCGTCTCCGCGCCCTCCTGGGAGACGACGTCGTCGTAGGTGATGAACTCGTCGTGCTCGCCGAGCGGCGCCTTGGTGGTCGGCGTGAAGACCGGCTCGGGCAGCCGGGAGCCCTCGACGAGGCCGGGCGGCAGGGACACCCCGGACACCGCGCCGCTCGCCTGGTACTCCTTCAGGCCGCCGCCGACGAGGTAGCCGCGGGCGATGCACTCCACGGGCACCATGTCGAGCCTGCGGCAGCGCACGGCCCGGCCCGCGAACTCCTCGGGCACGTCGGTGGCCGAGATCACGTGGTTGGGCACCACGTCCGCCAGGCGCTCGAACCACCACAGCGACAGCCTCGTGAGGACCTTCCCCTTGTCGGGGATCGGCGTGGGAAGGATCACGTCGTAGACCGAGACGCGGTCGGAGGCGACCAGGATGACGTCACCCCGGTCCTCGTAGACGTCCCTGACCTTCCCGGAGTGGAGAAGCCTCACCCTGCCCCCTTGCCCGCGCGCCCGGCGGCCCGCCCGCCGTCCAGCCGGACCAGGCTACCGCCGGCCCGCCCCTCACCCGGCGGGGGGCGTCCGGTCGACCGGGTCGAGGATCTCCACCACCGCGCAGGACAGGGCGACGCCGGCGCCGTTGGCGAGCATGAGGACGTGGTCGCCGGGGCCGACGGCTCCCGTCTCGACCAGGTGGTTCAGGCCCGCGATCTGGTCGTTCACGCTGAGATGGCCGAGACCGCGGCCGTACTCCAGCACGCCACGGGACGGGTCGATGCCCAGCGGCTCCAGGATGGCGCGCACGTACGCCTCGCCGCCGGAGAAGATGTGCGTCGCGCGGGTCACCTGGCCGGGGGCGATGCCCGCGTCGGCCAGGGCGCGCTCGGCCACCTCGACGCGGGCCAGCCGCAGCGTCTCCTTCGCCTCCTCCAGGTCCTTGGGGTTGCGCGCGGCGAACTCGGCCACCCTCGCCCCGATCGCCATGGGGACGCCCGCGGCGCTGCCGGGCGGGAACAGCGGGACGTCGCCCCGGTACAGCTCCTCCAGCTCGGGCAGGGAGGCGGACGCGATCGACCGGAGCCGGGCGAATCCGGCGCGGCGCGACAGGACGACGGCGGTCCCCGCGTCGCCGAGGATGGTGCCCCGGTTGGTGGTGGCCCCCTCGGCGTACCGCCAGCGGTCGACCAGCGGGGCGCCGAAGTTGTCCGCGCCCGTGATCAGCGCCGCCGCCGGGCCCGGTGCCGCGGTGAGGTAGCAGGACGCCAGCTCCATCGCGCCGAGCATCCCGTTGCAGGTCTGGCCGACGCTGAAGGCGGGGACGCGGCCGCCGATCGTGTGGCGCTGCACGTAGTGGTGGGGCGACCAGCCGTCCAGGCCCTGGTGGAACAGGTTGGTGTGCAGCAGCAGGCCGATCTCGGACACGTCGTGGCCCGAGCGTGCCAGCGCCTGGCGCGCGGCGCGCACCGCGAGCTCGGGGGCCGGCACGTCCCCGGCGACCGCCGCGCCGGTCCAGCCGCCGCGCTCGTGCTCGCCGGCGTCGTACATCCCGAGCCGCACGGCCTCGGCCGCGCTGAAGGGTTCGGGGACGCAGGCGCCGAGCCCGGCGACGAAGACACCTTCGATCTTCATGTGGGCCTCACCTCCGGGCACGGATCGTGGTGCCGGCGACGGCGGCGGCGCATCTTCTGGATTGCCCTTCTCACGGCCATCGGCGCGGGCTATGCCGTCCACCTGGGGTGATGAATCTAATCGCGCGAAATTTGTCTTTATCTGAGGCCCATAATTGCAGGTCCCCCCTATTTCGGGCTATCGCCGGTCACGTTTCGCCCGATCGTCGCCGATATGGAGGGCCATCGGCGCCCGCAACGGCGATTTACATCGGATCCATAACTCCGAAAAATGCCCGGGGACAGCAATACGGAAGATGCCCACGCCGACGTGCGCACCTGAGGATCCGATGAATATTCGGCAATCAGGGAGTGGTGCTTATGACCCTGCTTTCCGCACGCGACGCCCACGCGCCGCAGGCGACCCTCCTCCAGGAACATCCGGCCTCCGGGCTGGCCCGGGACATCGACCTGGTGACCGGCACCTGGAGCGCGGCCCTCGCCGTGGACCCCGGCGACCCGTACTTCTTCGACCACCCCCTCGACCACCTCCCCGGGATGGCCCTGGTCAGCGGCCTGCTGGACCTGCTCAGAGCGACCGGCGCCGGCCTGCCGGAACGGGCGGGGTCGCGCATGGCCCTGAGGCTGGCCCTGCCGTCGTTCTGCGAGCTGGACGCGCCCGTCCACCTGGAGGCGACCCGGCTGCCCCCCGACGCCTCGGGGTCGCCGGGCACGCGCAAGGTCGTCGTGCGGGCGCGGCAGCGCGACCGGGCCGTCTGCGAAGGGGAGGCCGCCTTCGCGCCGTCGGCCCCGGTACCCGCGGGCACGGCGGCGGGCGCCGATCACCCCGACCAGCGGGACGGGACGCTGGTCCACCGGCACCGGGCCGAGAACGTGCTCGTCAGCGGCATGATCCCGGACGGCCCCACGCGGACGGTGCGGGTGCGGAGGCCCGAGGAGGGCCATCCGCTCGCGGCCGGGCCCGGAGAGCCGGCGCGCGCCGAGGTGCTCATCGACGCGGCGCGCCAGTTCGGCACCATGATCTGCCACGTCGAGCACAGCGTGCCCGACGACGTGCGGCTGGTGCTGCTCTCCATCGAGGCCGACCTCCCCGGCGGCGTCCTCGGGGACCTGTACCTGCGGTGGACGTGGCGGCCGCCGGTGCGCGGGCGCTCCCGCATGGAGATCGACGTGGTGGCGGGCGACCCGGCGGCCGAGGCGTGCGGCGGGGTCGGGCTCGACTACTACGCCGCCTCCCCGGCGGTGTACCGGCGGCTGCGCGGCGCGGGCGGGCCGGCGTGAGCGCGGCGGGGTCGCCGGCCATGGGGCCGGTCACGCTGCTGACCCGCGTGCTGTTCGTGGCCGCCGTCGCGACCATGGCGGTGCGCGGGATCGGCTACCTGCTCGACGCCTCCGAGGGGGCGAACCTGGTCTCGGGCCTGCTGGTCCTGGGCTACCTGGCCTGGGTGAGCGTCGAGATCCCCGTGACGTTCCGCAAACCGTCCCAGCCCGTCGCCGAGAGCGCGACGCTGGCGGCGTACGCCTCCTCGCGCATGCTGCTGGTGATCGCGGCGGTGCTGCCTCCCGCGCCCTGGGACGGCCCCTCGCCGTGGATGGCGGTGCCGGTCGTCCTGTTCGCCGGGGGCATCGTGCTGCGGACGGTCGCGATCCGGGCCCTCGGCGCGCTCTACACCCACCATGTGCTGCGCCGCGACGAGCACCCGCTGGTCACCACCGGGCCGTACCGGTTCGTCCGGCATCCGGCTTACGCGGGCATGCTGCTGGCCAATCTCGGATTCGTTCTGTACTTCCACCAGGTCTTCGGCGTCGCCGCGCTGCTCCTGCTGACCGCCGTCCTCGTGTGGCGCATCCGTACCGAGGAGCGGGTCCTGTGGACGGTGCCGGGTTATCCACAGTTCGCGGCCGGACGGCCCCGGCTGCTGATCGGGGTGTGGTGAGGTGGCGGACATGCTGATCAGGGCCGGAGACGACCGGCTGACCGACGCCATGCTGACCGGGCACAAGTTCGCCCGTCAGGAACGGCTGCGCAGGGCCGGCTTCCGCGTGCCGCGGTTCTTCTGCGTGCCCGTCACGGTGTTCGACGAGGTCGCCCGCGACCTGGTGTCGCCCCCGCCTCCACTCGCCCGCGAGGCCGATCTGCTGGCGTGGGCCGCCGACGCGGCCGCCGCCCTGTCCTCGGCGGCGCTGCCCGCCGACGTGGCCGCCGAGCTGGCCGAGGCCGTCCGCGACCTGGCGGGTGAGGAGGGTCTGCTCGCGGTGCGCGCCTGCGTGGTCGCCGACGCCGACGGCAACGGCGAGGACGGCGCGACCGACGCCTTCGCGGGCATGACCGAGTCCTACCTGTACGTCCGGCCGCAGGACGTCGCCGGGCTGGTCGCGCGGTGCTGGGCGTCCGGGTTCTCCCCCGGGTCGATCATGTACCGGGCGCGCAGGGACCTGCCGCCGGACTCGGTCCGGGTGGCGGTCGGCGTCCAGGTCATGGTGCCCGGCGCGCGCTCGTTCGTGGCGTTCAGCCGTGATCCGCGCACGGGCGAGGCGTCGTGCGTGATCGCGGCGGCGCACGGCATCGGCGAGGGCGTGGTGCAGGAGACGGCCGACGTCGACCACTTCTTCGTGGACACCGCCTCCGGCGAGATCCGCGCCGAGCTCGTCGTCAAACACATCATGACCACCCGGGGCGACGGCGACGAAGGGCCGGTGCGCCGTCCCGTCCCTCCCGAGTACGCGCGGGCTCCCGTCCTCGCCGACGACGAGGTGCGCGCCGTCACCCGGCTCGCCACCGACGTCGAGACGTTCTTCGGCCTCCCCCAGGATCTGGAAGGCACGATCACCCCCGACGGCGAGATCCACCTCGTCCAAGCACGCCCCGTCGTCTTCTCGCCTCCCCTCCCCACCCCATCTCCACCCCCGGCCTCATCGCCGACACCGGCCGCGCCCCCGTCCACGGCGGCGACTCCGGCGGCGGCGGAAGCGGGCTCGGGGGACGGTCCTCGGGTGCGCTGGACCAACCACAACCTCACCGAGAGCTTCCCCGGCCTGTCCGGCGCGCTGACCTACTCGCAGGCCCGGGTCTTCTACCGGGTGATCTTCCGAGATCTGTACCGCCGCATGGGCGTGCCCGATCGTGGGCTGCGCGCCCGCGAGCACCACCTGAACCGCATGGTGGGCCTGGTCGACGGCCGCGTCTACTACCGGGTGGACGCCTGGCTCGCCCTGCACGGGCAGATCCCCGGGTTCCCGCTGGTCCGCCGCTGGTGGGAGCGCTCGATGGGCCTCGGTGAGGACTTCCGCCCCTCCCGCGCCCAGGTCGCCCGCGCGCTCCTCACCGTCCCGGCCCTGACGGCGCGCCTGGTCCGCCTGCCCGGTGAGGTCCGCGACTTCCTGCGCTGGTGGGACCGCGTGGTGGACCACAGCGCCGACATGGACGGCTGGGCCCCCGAGCGGCTCATCTCCTTCTACCGGCGGCTGTGGGCCGAGGTGGGGCGGCGGTGGGGGGTCACGCTGGTCAACACCTTCTTCCTCCTGGTGTGGACCACCCTGACCTCGGCGGCGCTGCGCCGGTGGGTCACCGACGACGAACAGCGTCTCCTCGGCGGGCTGCTGATGGGCGGGCGCGAGAACCGCTCGCTGCTCGGCGTCCGCTCCGCGATCGCTCTGGCCGAGCTCGTCAGCGCCCACCCCGACCTCGCCCACCGGATCCGGGCCTGCGACCACCACCCCACCCCCGGCCACGCCCGTCCCGAACCTGGGCAGACGTCCGGCCACGGCCAGGGGCACGGCAGCGACCGATCCCGGGAGACGCGCGACCGTGGCGGGCACGGCGACACTCCAGAGGCCATCTGGGCCGACATCACCGCCGGCCGCTACGGGCGCCGCATCGCCGCCGCGGCCACCGCCCACCTGCACCGCTACGGCGACCGCGCCCTGCACGACCTCAAGCTGGAGGAGCCCTCGCCCCGTCAGCGGCCCGCCATGATCGTCACGATGATCAAGCCGATGGTGCACGGCGGGCTGACCGTGGCCGACAGCCGGGCCAGAGAGCTGGCCAGCCGCGCCGAGGCCGAGAGCGAGCTCCGCGAGCGGTGCCCGGGCACGGCGCGCCGCCTGGTGATCCGGGCCCTGGCCAGGGGGCTGCGCTGGTCGGTGAAGACCCGCGAGGACACCCGGTACTGCCGTAGCCAGTTGTTCGGACTGTCGCGTCAGGTGCTGTGGCGGCTCGGCGACCACCTCACCGAGGCGGGCAGGCTCGACCGGCGCGAGGACGTCCTCGACCTGACGGTGGAAGAAGTCCTCGGCGCCTACGACGGCACGCTCGTCGACGCGGACCTGCGCGCCCTGGTGCGCGCCCGCCGCGACGAACGACACCGCGCCACCCACCGCCCCGACCCCGGCTCCGAACTCTCCACCCTCCTCAACCACCCCGTCACCAGCCCGGCACCGCCCCCCTCCACTCCCGCGGCGACCAGCACACCCCCGCCCGAGCCGGCCCAAGGAACGACCACTCCCTCCGGCCACCCCCCGTCCCCCACCGCACCGTCATGTCCCCACCACCCCGGGAACGGCCGCTCTCCGGCCTCATTCGACCGGCCGGGAGAGGGTGGACCGGCGGGGGCGGGTGAGCGGCCCGTGGAGGGCGGCTCCCTGGACGGGGGGACGCCTGGGGGCGGCTCCGGCTCGGGTGGGGGTGCGGCCGTCGTGGATCTGCGGGGGTTGCCGTCCAGCCGGGGTGTGGTGCGTGGTGAGGCGCGGGTCGTGCTGGACCCCTCCATATCCCCTGAATCTTGCCGTGACCGCATCATCGTGGCGAAGGAGACCGATCCCGGATGGCTGTTCCTCATGATGGCGGCGCGGGGCATGGTGGTGGAGCGCGGCACGTTGCTCTCCCACACCGCCATAACCGGACGCCTGCTCGGCATCCCCACGGTCGTCTCCGTCCCCAACGCGACCACGCTCATCCAGGACGGCGCACGAATCGAGGTGGACGGAGCCGAGGGCACGGTGCGGGTGCTGCCTCCCGAGGAGCCTCTCTAGCGGCCCTCCTGCGCCACATCGCCGACGGCTTCCCGCCGAGAGGCCACGTCCGGGACGCGGTGGCATGGGCGAACCGTCTGGGGCGCTACGTGGCGGGGAGTTTTCCGCCGAAGGCCTACGTGCCGTACGCGGTGGCGTGGGCGATCGGCGCGCCGGCGGCGTGCGCGTTGACCGACGCCCGCCTGTCCGGGTGGGTGCCGGACGTGGGGTCGCTGGTCGGCGCCGTGAGCCTTCTCGTGGTGCTGCTGATGATGCGGGCCTTGGACGACATCCGCGACCTCGGCTACGACCGCGAGCACAATCCCGGACGCCCGCTGGCCGCCGGTGCGGTGAGCGTGCGCGATCTCACCGTCATGATCATGGTGGGCACGCCGCTGGTGCTGGCGCTCAACGCCTGGCGCCCGCCGGTCATGGGGGTGCTGGCCGCTCAGCTCGCGTACGCGTACCTGGTCATCTGGGCGGACCGGCGGCTGGGGTGGCCGCGCGGCGACGCGTTGCTGGCGGGCATGCTGGTGAACCTTCCCGTTCAGCTCCTGATCAACGGGTTCCTGTACGCGGGGCTCCTGCACTCCAC
The DNA here is from genome assembly GCF_014200435.1 of Sphaerisporangium krabiense. Taxonomy (NCBI): domain Bacteria; kingdom Bacillati; phylum Actinomycetota; class Actinomycetes; order Streptosporangiales; family Streptosporangiaceae; genus Sphaerisporangium; species Sphaerisporangium krabiense. Next base: position 474,054 of record NZ_JACHBR010000001.1, read on the forward strand.
GGGCCTGGCGCCGTCCTGGCGCGGCGCCCTCGGCATCCTGGTGACGACGCTCGCGTTCCTGCATCTGGAGTTCGCCCGCAAGACGACCCGGCGGCCCCGTCCCGGCGAACGCACCTACGTCACGCTCTTCGGCCCCTCGGGCACCGCCGCCCTCGCCGTGGCCTGCGCGATCGCCTCGGTGGCCGTCCTCGTCACCGCCGTGCTGCTCGGCGACGGGCGGGTCTCGTGGGCGGTGTGGCTCTCGGTGGCCCCGCTCGCCTTCGCGTGCGCCGGCGCGCTGCGCTTCTGGATCCGAGGAGACGTGCGCTGGCCCTACGGCCAGGCGGCGTCGTTCCTCCTGGCGACCTTCGCCGGATACCAGATCATCAACCTCATCCAGAAGGTGACGCCCTCATGACCGACCTCCGAACCTCCCCACCCCCACCCCCCGCCCCCCGACAAACCTCCCCCCGCTCCCAGGACCACCCGGAGTCCGTGAGGCCCCGCACCGCCGCCGACCCGAACACCTCACCTGACCTGGACGCCTCTGCCAAGCTCCGCGTCTCAGCGAACCCTGACACCCTCTCCGATCTCAGCACCGCACCGAAGCCCCGGGGCACCTCCCACCTCCAAGACCCGCCCGATCTGCATGCCTCGCCCGACACCACCCCCTCCCCCGATCTCGACACCTCACCCGACCTACGGGACTCGCCCCTCCTCCACACCTCCCGCGCGGGCCGTGCCTCCCGTGACCTGCGGGACTCCGCAGAGGGGGAGGGTGCGCGTGGGCCCGGCGGCGGGCCGCGGGGAGACGGGTGTCCTGTGAGGGGCGAGGGGGAGCTTCCGGGGTTTCCGTTCGGGATCGGGGTTCGGGGGGAGCCGCCGGGAGAGTACGCGCGGTTTCGGGGGGAGGCGGGGCTGCCGCGGGTGCGGTTGGGCAATGGGCGGGAGGCGCTGCTGGTCACGCGGTATCACGACGTCAAGCTCGTGCTGTCGGACGCGCGGTTCAGCCGGGCCGCGTTCGCGGGGACGTTGTTCGCCAGGACGGCCGAGTCGCTTCCGCTGATCACGACCGACGCCCCCGAGCACAGCCGCCGCCGGGGCGCCGTCGCGCACGCGTTCACCGCGCGGCAGGTGAAACGCCTGCGCCCCATGGTCGAGGACCTGGTCGCGGAGCAGATCGCCGCGGTCGCGGCCGGGCCGCGCCCCGCGGACCTGGTCGGAGGGTTCACGGTGCCGTTCACCATGCGGGTGATGTGCCGCATCCTCGGCGTCCCGGAGACCGAGATGTCCAGGTTCAAACCGTGGGTGGACCCGATGATGTCCATCGGCCGCTTTCCTCCCGAGGTGGTGGCCGCGAGCCACCGTGAGATGCACGACTACTTCGCCGACCTCGTGGACGGCACGCGGGCGGCGCTCGACGAGGGCAGGGAGGTTCCCGGGCTCGTCGCCGAGATGCTGTCCCCTCGCAAGGAGGAGCGCCGCCTCAGCCGTACCGAGGTGATCATCCTGTCGGCGGGGCTGTTCGTGGCGGGGTACGAGACCACCAGCAACGAGATGGCGGCGGCGGTGTACGAACTGCTGCGTCACCCCGAGCTGCTGAGCCGCCTGCGCGAGCGTCCGGGCGACATCGAGCCGGTGATCGAGGAGGTCCTGCGGTTCCTGTGCGGCAACGGCTCCGGCGGCGTGCCGCATGTGGCGACCGCCGACGTGGCCCTGTCCGGCGGGGTCGTCGTGCCGGCGGGCGAGGTGGTGGTGCCGATCCCCGACGCCGCCAACCACGACCCGGACGTGTTCGACGAGCCGCGCCGCCTGCTGCCGGATCGGCCGGACAATCCGCACGTGGCGTTCGGCTTCGGCCCGCACTACTGCCTGGGGGCCGAGCTGGCGCGGCTGGAGATGCGATTAGGCGTGTCGGCGCTGTTCACGGCGTTCCCGTCGATGCGGCTGGCCGTACCGGAGGAGGAGCTCTCCTGGCGCACGGACATGTTCGTCCGCGGCCTGTGGGAGCTCCCGGTCACGTGGTGACCGGCCGGTTCACCACGTCACCGCGGCCATGTGGCACGTCGCCGCCATTCGACGGTTCCTGGCCGGCTTTCGACGGGACCAGAGCCGGAATGGCAAGCGTCGCCGGCCCGGTTGGCGCCGTCCCGACGGACACCTTGATGCGGGCATTTCCGATAAATCCGGAATTTTACCCATGCCGGTAATACCGGAGCCTTCTCCCGCACCAACGGCGGAAAGTACCCCCACACCACCCCAGACACGTCAGGACACCCCCGATATGGTCACGGACTGGCTGCACAACGCCGGATTCCCCACGGACGAGCCCGCTTTCCACGAGCTCACCCCGGACGGCCTTCTCACCACCACACGCTCGGTACGCAGGCGTCTCGACCTGAACCGGCCGGTGCCGCGCGAGCTGATCGAAGAGTGCTTACGCATCGCGCAGCAGGCTCCCTGCGGTTCGGGCCGCAACACCGGCCACTGGATCGTCATCACCGACCCCGGGATCCGCGCGTCCATCGGCGCCCTGTACCGCACGGCGTTCGAGCACAACGCGTCGGCCGCCACGAGAACGGCCCCGCAGGATCGGGCCGCGCAGGCGACGGCCCGCCCTGGAGACCCCGCTCAGCCGGCCGCGAGGCCCGCCGAGTCTCAGCCGCCCGGAACCCCCGCCGAGACCACAGCATCGACCGGTGAACGCCCCGCGTCGGCCGGCGGCCTGGAAGGGAGCAGGAAGCGGTCTCTGGACAGCGCCGCGTACCTCGCGCGGCATCTCGGCGAGGTGCCGGTGCTGGTGCTGGCCTGCCTGCGGACCGGTGAAGACCTGCCGGACGGCAACCAGGCCGGGTTGTGGGGCTCGCTGCTGCCCTCGGTGTGGAGCTTCATGCTTGCCGCGCGGGCACGCGGGCTCGGCACCACGTGGACGACCGTCCACCTGCGGCACGAGCGGGCGATCGCCGACCTGCTCGGCATCCCGTCCGGAGTCCACCAGGCGGCGCTGATCCCGACCGCCTACCACCTCGGCGAGACCTTCCGCCCCGCGCTCCGCCCGCCCCTCCCCCCGACCGTCCACCACGACCGATGGTGACCGTGCCCGGGTGACTTTACGCAAAGAGCACAGACGCTATCGCTGCCCGTGGACCCGATCGGGTGACGATCTCGGGAGAGGAGACGCCACAAGGGACACGCCGTGTCACCGAGGGGAGGGGGCGGGATGTCGTCACCCCCTCCCACCGACCCGGCCCCGCGCCCTGCCGAGGGCGCCCCGCCACGGCCCGGCGCGGACGGCCACGCCCGGCGGCAGGCCGGCGGCCGCGCGGAGGGCGGGAGGCTCCTGCGTACGATGCGGTTCCTGCTCCCGGGAACGCCGTCGAAGGACTACTGGTCGCTGCACCGCTCCGACGGCCGCCAGGCCGAGGAGTTCTACCGGGAACGCTGGCGTCACGACAGGGTCGTCCGCTCGACGCACGGCGTGAACTGCACGGGCTCGTGCTCGTGGAAGGTGTACGTCAAGGACGGCATCATCACCTGGGAGATCCAGCAGACCGACTACCCCTCGCTCGGCCCGGACTCCCCCGACCACGAGCCGCGCGGCTGCCCGCGCGGCGCGTCGTTCTCCTGGTACACCTACTCGCCGTCCCGGGTGCGGTACCCGTACGTGCGCGGCGTGCTGCTGGAGATGTGGCGGGAGGCCAGGGAGCGGCTCGGCGACCCGGTGGCCGCGTGGGCGGAGATCACCGGCGATCCGGAGCGCGCGGCCCGGTACAAGACCGCGCGAGGGATGGGCGGGTTCGTCCGCGCGCCGTGGCCCGAGGTGAGCGAGATGATCGCCGCCGCCCACGTGCACACCATCAAGGAGTACGGCCCGGACCGGGTGGCGGGCTTCTCCCCCATCCCGGCGATGTCGCTGGTCTCGTACGCGGCGGGCGCGCGGTTCCTGTCGATGATCGGCGGCACGATCCTGTCGTTCTACGACTGGTACGCCGACCTGCCGATCGCGTCCCCGCAGGTCTTCGGGGACCAGACGGACGTGCCGGAGTCGGCCGACTGGTGGAACGCGACGTACCTGATGATCTGGGGCACCAACCTGCCGATCACGCGGACGCCGGACGCGCACTTCATGACCGAGGCCCGCTACCGGGGCCAGAAGGTGGTGGTGATCTCCCCGGACTTCTCCGACCACACCAAGTTCGCCGACGACTGGCTGCCGATCGTCCCCGGCACGGACGGCGCCCTCGGCATGGCGATGGGCCACGTGATCCTCACGGAGTTCTTCCGCGACCGGCAGGTGCCCTACTTCGCCGACTACGTCAAGACCTACACCGACCTGCCGCTGCTGGTCACGCTGGAGGAACGCGGCGGGGCCCGCGTGCCGGGCCGGTTCCTGACCGCCGCCGACCTCGGGGACGCCGGCGAGGGCGCCGCGCACAAGATGGTGCTGCTCGACGCGGACGGCGGCCGTCCCGTGGTGCCGAACGGCTCCCTCGGCTTCCGGTTCGCCGAGTCGGGCAAGGGCCGCTGGAACCTGGACCTTCGCGGCGTGGACCCGGTGCTGACGCTGTACGGCCGGCACGCCGAGGCGGTGGAGGTGGACCTGCCCCGGTTCGACACCGGCCCGACGGAGGGCGGCGCGTCGGTCCGCAGGGGCGTCCCGGCGGTCCGGGTGGCGGGGCGCCTGGTGACGACGGTGTTCGACCTGCTGATGGCCCAGTACGCGGTGCGCCGCGACGGCCTGCCCGGCACGTGGCCGTCCGGCTACGACGACCCGGCGCCGTACACCCCCGCCTGGCAGGAGCCGCTCACGACGGTGCCCGCCCAGGCCGTGGTGCGGATCGCCCGCGAGTTCGCCCGCAACGCCGAGGTGTCGCGCGGCCGGTCGATGATCTGCATGGGCGGCGGCACCAACCAATGGACGCACTCCGACCAGGCGTACCGGACGTTCCTCACGCTGACCATGCTGTGCGGCACCCAGGGGGTGAACGGCGGCGGCTGGGCGCACTACGTCGGCCAGGAGAAGATCAGGCCGCTGACCGGCTGGGCGCAGACGTCGTTCGCGCTGGACTGGCAGCGTCCCGCCCGGCAGATGACCGGCACCACGTTCTGGTACCTGCACACCGACCAGTGGCGCTACGACGCGTTCGGCGCGGGCGAGCTGGCCAGCCCGCTCGGCCGGGGCCTGTTCCGCGGCCGGTCGTTCGCCGACTGCGTGGCGCAGGCGTCGCGCATGGGCTGGACGCCGTCGTACCCGACGTTCGACCGCAACCCGCTGGACCTGGCGGACGAGGCGGCGCGGGCGGGGCGTCCGGTGGCCGACCACGTCGTCGAGGAGCTGCGCGCGGGCCGGCTGCGCTTCGCCGCCGAGGACCCGGACGACCCGCGCAACTTCCCGCGGGTGCTGACGGTGTGGCGGGCGAACCTGCTCGGCTCCTCGGGCAAGGGCATGGAGTACTTCATGCGCCACCTGCTCGGCGCGGGCGACGCGGTGCGGGCGGGCGAGACGCCGCCGGACCTGCGTCCGGCCGAGGTGACCTGGCGCGCGGAGGCGCCGCGCGGCAAGCTGGACCTTCTCGTCACCATGGACTTCCGGATGACGGGCACGTGCACGCACTCCGACGTCGTGCTCCCCGCCGCGACCTGGTACGAGAAGCACGATCTGTCCACGACGGACATGCACCCGTTCATCCACTCCTTCAACCCGGCGATCGCCCCGCCGTGGGAGTCGCGCACCGACTTCGACGCGTTCATGACGATCGCCGAGGACCTCTCCCGGCTCGCCGCCGTCCACCTCGGCACCCGCACCGACGTGATCCCCGCCCCGCTCGCGCACGACTCGCCGGACGAGCTGGCCCAGCCGGGGGGCCGTGCCCTGGACTGGAAGGCCGGGCAGTGCCCGCCGATCCCCGGCGTGACGATGCCGAAGCTGGTCACGGTCGAACGGGACTACACGGCCGTCGCGGCGAAGATGGGCGCGCTCGGCCCGCTGGTGGAGGGCCTCGGCATCGGATCCAAGGGGCTGCACTGGGTGCCGGCCGGCGCGGTGGAGGGCCTGCTGCGCGCGAACGGCCCGGTGCGCGGCGGCCCGGCCGACGGGCGTCCCTCGCTGGCCAGGGACGTCCACCTGGCCGAGGCGATCCTCACGCTGTCGGGCACGACCAACGGCGCGATGGCGGCGCAGGCGTGGGAGAAGCTGCAGGAACGCACCGGGACGGGCTTCGCCGACCTGGCCGGCGAGGTGCGGGCCGGGCGGATCACGTTCTACGACACCCAGGTGCAGCCGCGCGTCACGCTCAACTCGCCGGAGTGGTCCGGGGTGCACGACCTGGCGCGCCGCTACGCGCCGTTCACGCTGAACGTGGAGCGCCGCGTGCCGTGGCGCACGCTCAGCGGGCGCATGCACTTCTTCCTGGACCACGACTGGATGGCCGAGTACGGCGAGACCCTGCCGAACTACCGGCCGCCGCTGAACTACGCCCGCCTGTACGGCCCTCCGGCGCCGCCGGGCGGGGAGGTCCCCGAGGTGACCGTGCGGTACCTCACCCCGCACTCCAAGTGGTCCATCCACTCGGAGTTCCAGGACAACCTGCACATGCTGCGGCTGTTCCGGGGCGGTCCCGTGCTGTGGATGAGCGCGAAGGACGCGGCGAAGATCGGCGTGGCCGACAACGAGTGGATCGAGGCGTACAACAGGAACGGCGTCGTGACGTGCCGGGCCGTGGTCTCCCACCGCATGCCCGAGGGCACGGCGTACATGTACCACGCCAAGGACCGCCAGATCATGACCCCGTACTCGGAGATCTCCGGCTGGCACGGCGGCAGCGACAACTCGCTCACCCGGCTGATCGTGAAGCCCACGCACCTCATCGGCGGGTACGGCCAGCTCTCGTTCGCGTTCAACTACTACGGCCCGGCGGGGTTCCAGCGCGACGAGCTCGCCGTGGTCCGCCGCCGTTCGCAGGAGGTGCGGTTCTAGATGCGCGTCATGGCCCAGGTCGCGATGGTGATGAACCTCGACAAGTGCATCGGCTGCCACACCTGCTCGGTGACGTGCAAGCAGACCTGGACCAACCGGCCCGGCCTCGAATACGTGTACTTCAACAACGTCGAGACCAAGCCGGGCGCGGGCTATCCCCGGCGGTACGAGGACCAGGAGGAGTGGAAGGGCGGCTGGACGCTGGACCGCAAGGGCAGGCTGGAGCTCAAGGCGGGCGGCCGGGTGAGGCGGCTGCTGTCGATGTACTACAACCCCCACCTGCCGCCGATCGACGACTACGGCGAGCCGTGGACCTACGACTACGAGACCGTCATCGCCGCCCCGCCGGGCACGCAGAACCCCAGCGCGCACGCGATCTCCGCGCTGACCGGCCGGAGCATGGCGATCGAGTGGGGCAGCAACTTCGACGACGACCTCGCCGGGGCCCCCGACCACGCCGCCGCCGACCCGAACCTCGCCGGCCTCGAGGAACGAGTGCGCATGGAGTTCGAGCAGGTCTTCATGTTCTACCTGCCGAGGATCTGCGAGCACTGCCTCAACCCGTCCTGCGTCGCCTCCTGCCCCTCCGGAGCGCTCTACAAGCGCGAGGAGGACGGCATCGTGCTGGTCGACCAGAACCGCTGCCGGGGCTGGCGGTTCTGCGTGTCGGGCTGCCCGTACAAGAAGGTGTACTTCAACCACCGCACCGGCAAGGCGGAGAAGTGCACGTTCTGCTTCCCCCGGGTCGAGGCGGGCGAGCCGACGATCTGCTCGGAGTCCTGCGTCGGCCGGCTGCGCTACCTCGGGGTGCTGCTGTACGACGCCGACGCGGTCCCGGCCGCCGCCGCGACCCCGGACCCGCGCGACCTGTACGAGGCCCAGCTCTCGGTGTTCCTCGACCCCGAGGACCCGAGCGTGCGCGCCGCGGCGCAACGCCAGGGCGTCCACGCCGACTGGGTGGACGCGGCGCGGCGCTCCCCCGTGCACGCGCTCGCCGTACGGCACCGGGTGGCGCTGCCGCTGCACCCGGAGTACCGCACGATGCCGATGGTCTGGTACATCCCGCCCCTGTCGCCGGTCGCCGACCTGGTGCGCGCGACGGGCTACGACAACGCCGACCGGGTCTTCGCCACGATCGAGTCGCTGCGCGTCCCCATCGAGTACCTGGCGAACCTGTTCACCGCCGGGGACACCGAGGTCGTCCGGGGCGTGCTGCGCAAGCTGGCCGTCGTCCGCTCCTTCATGCGGGCCGTCCGGCTCGGGCAGGACCCGGGCGAGGACCTGCCCGGCTCCGCGGGCATGACGGCCGCCGACGTCGACGACCTGTACCGGCTGCTGGCCATCGCCAAGTACGACGAGCGCTACGTCATCCCGCGGACCCACGCCGAGGACGCCGGGGAGCGCACCGCGCAGCACCAGCGGCTCGCGTGCAGCCTGGAAGGCGAGGGCGGGCCGGGGATGGGCGGCCACGGCCCGGACGGGCACGCGGCGGACGGCGTCCCCGGACACGGCGCTGCGGGGCACACGTTCCGGGGCGCCGACGGACGGCTGCACACCAACCTGCTGGGCTGGAACGGCGCCGGTGACCCGCCGCCGCACCTGTTCCCCGGCAAGGAGACCCCGTGACCGGCCCCGCCGCGGCCGAGCCTGACGGTCGGGCACGTCGGCGGGACGGACACACCGAGACCGTCCCCGACGGGCACGCGGACGGCGCGAACGCCAGGGTCTTCCGGCTGGCCTCGGTCCTGCTGCCGTACCCGGACCGCGAGCTGTTCGACGGGCTCGCCGAGCTGGAGGACGCCGTGCGCGGCGTGCCGAGGGGCGCGCGGACGCGGCTCGGCCGGTTCCTGGACTGGCTGCGCGCCACGCCGCCGCTGGAGGCCGCCCGGCACTACGTGGAGACCTTCGACCTGGAGCGGCGCCGCTCCCTCTACCTCAGCTACTTCCGGCACGGCGACACGCGCCGGCGGGGCGCGGCCCTGATCGCCTACAAGGCCGCCTACCGCGCGGCGGGCTTCTCCCCGCCGGACGATGAGCTGCCCGACTACCTGCCGATGCTGCTGGAGTTCGCCGCGGTGAGCCCCCGGGGCGAGGCCCTGCTGCGCCGCCGCCGCGCCGACCTGGAACCGCTGCGCCGGGCGCTCGCCGAGACCGGCACGCCGTACGCCGACGTGGTGGAGGCGGTCTGCGGGCGGCTGCCCCGGCTGCGCCGCCGGGAGGCGGAGGCGGCGCGCGCCATGGCGGACGGCCCGCCCTTCGAGGAGGTCGGCCTGGAGCCGTTCGCGCCGCCCGAGTACCTGGACCCCTATCCGCGCGGGGAGGCACGCCCGTGACGAACGTGAGCACGCTCGACCTGTTCTGGTGGGTCGTCCTCCCGTATGTGGCGATGACGGTGTTCGTGGTCGGGCACATCTGGCGCTGGGGGTACGACCGGTTCGGCTGGGACTGCTACTCGACCAACCTCCTGGAGCGCCGGCTGCTCAAGTGGGGCGCGCCCATGTTCCACTACGGCGCGTTCGCCGCGATCATCGGGCACGTCATGGGCCTGCTGATCCCGATCTCGGTCACCCGTGCGATCGGCATCCCCGAGGGGGTCTACCGCTGGTTCTCCGCGGCCGGCGGCGCGCTGGCGGCGATCGTCGTCATCGTCGGCATCGCCGTCCTCGCGACCCGCCGCACGCTGGTGCCGCGGGTGCGCGCCACGACCGCGGCCATCGACTGGGTGGCGCTGATCCTGCTGCTGGCCATCGTGCTGACCGGTGTGATCCCGACGATCTTCTGGAACCTGCTCGGCCCCGGCTACAACTACCGTCTCACCGTCGCCCCGTGGTTCCGCGGCCTGTTCACCGGCGCCCCGGAGGTCAGGGCGATGACCACGGCTCCGTACATCTATCAGTTGCACGCCACGGCGGCCTGGGCGATCTGGGCGGTCTGGCCGTTCAGCAGGCTGGTGCACGCCTGGAGTTTCCCGCTGTGGTACCTCTGGCGGCCGTACCAGGTCTACCGCAGCCGGGGCGACATCCTTCCGCCCGAGCCCGGCACCACCGGCCGGAGGTGGCGCAAGATCGGCGCCCCGGAGTGAGCCGCGCCGCCGTCCGCGGCCTCTCCCCGTCGTACTTCGCGCTCGTCATGGCCACGGGCATCGTCGCGATCGACCTGCACGACGCGCGGCTGTTCTGGGCGTCCCTGGCCCTGCTGTGGATCGCGGCCGTCGCCTACGCCGTGCTCATCGTCCTGAACGCCTGGCGGATGGCGGCCTGCCGGCGGGAGATGTGGCGCGACCTGCGCGACCCCGGCCGCGCCTTCGGGTTCTTCACCTTCACCGCGGGCACCAACGTGCTCGGCACACGGCTGGCGATCGACGGTTTCGTCCTCGCGGCGACGGCGCTGCTGGTGGTGGGCCTGGTGAGCTGGACGGTCCTCGGCTACCTGATCCCGTGGGCGGCGGTGCTGAGCCGCACCGGGGAGCGGACCGTCGCGGACGCCAACGGCACCTGGTTCATCTGGATCGTCGCCGGCCAGTCCGTCGCGGTGCTCGCGGCGACGCTGGAGCGCACGGCGGGCGCCGGCCGTGACGAGCTGGCGCTCATCGCGGTCATCACCTGGGCGCTCGCCCTGTGCCTGTACGGGTTCGTGGCGATCTTCGTGGCGTACCGCCTGATGCTGTACGAGATCCGGCCGGACGACCTCACGCCGCCGTACTGGGTGGCGATGGGCGCCGCCTCCATCACCACCGTCGCCGGCACGCAGGTCGCCCGCATGTCCGGCGCGCCCGCCGCGGCGCTCGCCCACGACTTCGCCCTGCACGTCTCGCTGATCTTCTGGAGCCTGGCCACCTGGATCTTCCCCGCGCTGATCCTCGTCGGCTGGTGGCGGCACGTCCTGCACCGCGTCCCCCTGCGGTACGGGCCGGGGTGGTGGAGCATGGTGTTCCCCCTCGGCATGTACGCCGCCGCCTCACACGGCGTCGGAACCGTGGGCCGTGTCCCTCTGATCACGGCGATCGGCGACTACGAGGTGTGGATCGCCTACGCGGCCTGGCTGACGGCCTTCGCCGCCTTGACGACCCGCCTGTTGTCCGGCCGCCGAATGGGGGTGAAGGCCGCGTAAGTGCTGGGTAGGTTGGGTGTAGTCGGCCTGAGACGGGGGGGTCCCATGCCGGAGGCGGCCAAGCGAGTGGACCTGTTCTTCGACGCCTGCAACGCTCACGACCTGGAGGCGGTGGCGCGCCACTACGCGCCCGACGTGATCCTCGTGGCGCCCGGCGGGCTGGCCGAGGGCCTTGACGAGGTGCTCTCCTACCACGACGTGGTCTGGAGGGCCTTCCCCGACGAACGCTTCACCGTCCTGCAGACCATCGCGCAGGGCGAGGAGGTCGCGACGACGGTGCTGCTCAGCGGCACGCACACCGGCCCGTTCCTGCTGGCGGGCGGCGAGGTCGTCCAGCCCACGGGCAGGCACGTCAGCGTCCGCTCGTGCTGGACCTTCACCCTCCAGGACACCCTGATCGCCGACCACCAGCTCTTCCTGGACCAGCTGGAGCTCTACACCCGCCTCGGCGTCCCCCTCCTCGGATCCCTCACCCCGGTCGCGACCGACGAATCCCTGTGACCCACCCCGTACACCAACGCCGGCATGGTGCATGCCTCGGCTTCGGCGCGAACGCGACCGGTGTCGGTCTTCACCGCCGGGCAATTATGGATGGAAAGACCGAAAAGAGCGCGTATATCACGACAATCGCCTGAACCTTGCGCCCGCGGTGGGAACTGTTCATGCTGTCCTAAAGATTCTCTGAACCACCCCCGCCGCGCCGACACCTCGATCCATCGAACCTCTGCTGGCGCCGACGGGCGGGCGCGCCGAATGGGCACGCCCTCACCCTGCTTTTCAGCACCGACACGACGGGGAGTGACCGGTGGAGTTTCGGCTGTTGGGGCCAGTCGAGGTGGTGGCCGCCGGGGGGACGGTGCCGCTGGGGGGAGTCAAACCGAAGATGCTGCTGGCCGCGCTGCTGCTCGAACAGGGGCACGTCGTGCCGACGCACCGTCTGATCGACATCATCTGGCCGGACGATCCGCCGGACACCGCCAAGGCCGCGATACAGACCTACGTCAAGACGTTACGCCAGGCGCTGGCCCGGGCCGGCATGCCCGAGGTGATCGTCACGCGGGCGCCCGGCTACCTTGCCCAGGTCCCCGCCGGAGCCCTCGACGTCGACGTGTTCGAACGGCACGTGGCCGACGCACGGCAGGCGGCCACGCCGGAGCAGACCTCCGGCCTGCTCGAGGCCGCGCTGGCGTTGTGGCGCGGGCCCGCTCTCGCCGGGCTGGGCGACTCGCCGCTGGCCGGGGAGGTCGCCCGGCTGGAACAGCTACGGCTGACCGCCACGGAGGACCGCGTCACGGCCGACCTGGCGCTCGGCCGGCACGGCCGGCTGGTGGCCGAACTGGCCTCGCTGGTCGGGCGCCATCCGGACAACGAGCGGCTGCGCGGCCAGTACATGACCGCCCTGTACCGGCTCGGCCGCCAGTCCGACGCGCTGGCCTCGTTCCAGGAAGGCCGGCGGATCCTGGCCGAGGATCTCGGGGTGGACCCGGGACCGGAGCTGACCGCCCTGCACCACGCGATCCTGCGCGGCGACCCCGCCCTGCTGACGCCGCTGTCCGGCGAGACCGTCCGCGTCGCCGTGCCCACCCAGTTGCCCCTGTTACCGGCCGACTTCACCGGCCGCTCGGCGGAGAGCTCCACCCTGGTGGCGGCGCTGACGACGGGATCGGCCCCGATGGTCCAGATCGTCACGGGCCGCGCCGGCACCGGCAAGTCGGCGCTGGCGGTCCACGTCGCCCACCAGGTGGCGTCCGCCTTCCCCGACGGGCAGTTGTACGCCGAGCTCCGCGGGATGAGCGACGCTCCCGCCGATACCGGTGAGGTGCTCGGGAGGTTCCTGCGGGCGCTCGGGGTCGACCCGGCCGAGCTCCCCGCCGCCACCGCCGAGCGGGCCGAGCTCTACCGCGGCCTGATGGCCGGGCGCCGGGTGCTGGTGGTGCTGGACGACGCCGCCGGGGAGTCGCAGGTGCGCCCGCTGCTGCCGGGGGGCTCCGGCGGCGGCGTGCTGATCACCTCGCGCAACAGGCTCGGCGGGCTCAGCGGCGTGAGCCGTGCCGACCTGGACGTGCTCGAACCGGCCGAGGCCATCGAACTGCTCGCCCGCATCGTCGGAGCCGAGCGCACGGCCGCCGAGGAACCGGTGGCCCGTGAGATCGTCGATCTGTGCGGCCGGCTGCCGCTGGCGATCCGGATCGCCGGGGCCCGGCTCGCCACCCGGCAGCGATGGCCGCTGCGGCTTCTCGCCGACCGGCTGGCCGACGAGCGGCGCCGGCTGGACGAGCTGGCGATCGCCGACCTGGAGGTACGGGCCGGCTTCGCGCTGAGCTACCGGGGGCTGGACGACGACGAACGCCGGGCGCTGCGCCGGCTCGGCCACCTGGGGGCGCCCGAATTCTCCCCGTGGATCGTCTCCTGGCTGTGCGACATCGACGGGAAGCTCGCGGAAGACACCCTGGAACGCCTGGTCGACGCACAGGTGGTGGACTTCAGCCGGGTCGACGACCTGGGCACGCTGCGCTACCGGATACACGACCTGGTGCGCATCTACGGGCGCGAGTGCGCCGAGGCGGAGGAACCGCCCGAGCAGCTCACGGCGGCCGTCGGCCGGGTGCTCGGGGGCTGGCTCGCCCTGGCCGACCAGGTGGCCGCCGACGTCCCGACCGACGAGATCGGCTGGATGCACCCGGCCCTGGCGGCCGTGACGATCCCCGAGGAGCTGACGGCGCAGGTGCTGGCGGCCTCGCACGACTGGTTCGAGATCGAACAGCCCACGCTGGTCGTCGGTCTGGAGCGAGCCGCCGTCCTCGGCCTGCACGACACGGTCTGCCAGTTCGCCTCCGCGCGGCTCGGCTCGTCGTTCCTCGGCGTCAACAGACTCGAGTCGCGTGAGCGCATCAACACGGCGGCGCTGGCCGCGGCCCGCAGGGCGGGCGACCGGCACGGCGAGGCGACGATGCTGGTGGAACTGGGAAACCTGCGTTACCTCCAGGACCGGTTCCCGGAGGCGCGCCAGCTCCTCGGCGACGCGCTCGGCGCCTTCCGCGAGCTGGGAGGCGCACGCGGCCAGGCCGTGGCTCTGGCCGGGCTGGGCGCGACCTGCCGGGAGGCGGGCCGCCTGCTCGAGGCGCTGCACTTCCTCGACCAGGCCGACGTCCTGCTCACCGATCTCGGCGATGATCTCGGGGTCGCCTACCTGCGACGGCTGTCCGCCTCGGTACGGCTGGAACTCGGGGACTACCCGGCCGCCTGGACCGGGCTGGAGGAGTCCGTCGCCGGCTACCGGCGCCTCGGCAGCCGCCGCGGCGAAGGGGTGGCCCTGCGCACCATGAGCCTGTTCCACCGGGCGACCGGCGAGTACGACGCCGCCATCGAGACCGCCGAGGCCGCGAGGGCGATCTTCGCCCAGCTCGGCGACCGGCTGCTCGAGGCGTACGCGATCCGCGCGTGCGCCAAGGCCCGGCTCCGTCTCGGCCAGACCCGGCAGGCCCTCGCCCCGCTGGAGGACGTGCTGTCCACGTGCCAGGCGATGAGAGACCAGTGGGGGCTGGGCCTGGCCCTGCGTACCCTGGGCGAGCTGCACCTCGCCGACGGCAGGCTGACGGACGCCGCCGCCTGCCTGACCTCCGCCATGGAGGTGTGGGCGAGCATGGAGGCCCCGCTCTGGCAGGCCCGGACGGAGCACACCCTGGCCCTGCTGCACGAGGCGAGCGGCGACGCCGAGACGGCGGCGGCGGTCCGGGCGCGGGCCCTGCAGGTCTTCCGCGACCACGGCGCCCGCGAATACGGCGAGCTCAGCGGCAACGCGGCCGCGTTCTGAAGCCTTCTGAAGATTCCTGAAAAGGCCACTGAAAACCATCCACCACGAAGTTTCACCGCGTTTTCAGTGCCTCGCGCGAACCTTTCGGTGCACGGGACGAAATCCCCTCTCCCCACCGGAAGGTTCCCATGACGATCAATCGCCTGATCTCCGGCGCGCTCAGCATCACGGCCGCGCTCTCCCTCGGTTTCGCGGGGGCGACGGTGGCCACCTTCACGGCCGCCGCGCCGGCCGAGGCCGCCTCCACGGCCGGCGGCCAGATCACCCGGTCAGAGGTGCTGGCCCGCGCCCAGTTCTGGGTCGACGACCATGTGCAGTACAACCTCACCCGAAGGTCGAACACCCTCCACAACGACGTCGAAGGGGCCCACAAGTACGGTCCGGACTGTTCCGGCCTGGTCTCCATGGCATGGCACATCACCGCGAACGCCGGCAAGGGCGGCAACAGCACCGACGACTTCGAGTCCTGGAGCGGCAAGGAATATCTGGGCAGTCTGCACGACCTGAAGCCCGGGGACGCGATCCTGAAGTCCGGCCACATGGAGTTGTTCGCCGGATGGAAGGTCCCCTCCGACCACGGCCAGGGCGCGTGGACCTACTCCCTCAACGGCGGGCCCGATCCGGACGGTGACGGTTGGCAGGACGACTGGGCCAAGGGTCCGACGCCGAACTGGAAGGGCAAGAGGGGCGACGAGACGTGGTCGGGCCTGCAGGCCTATCGCCCGATCCGATACAAGAACATCGTCGACGACCCTCCCCCGCAGTCGCCGCCCGCGCCGGTGTATCAGACGTTGGGTGACTTCGATGGTGACGGTAAGAAGGACATCGCCGGGATCGCGGGTGATGGTCTGTGGATTCACCGCAATACCAGTACGCCCGGCAATTTCTCCACCAGCGGGGTCTTCATCTCCAACGGATGGCGCACCGTCAACAAGTTCATGGCCGGTGACTTCGACAACGACGGCAAAGACGACATCCTCGGCATGAACTACGGCGACGAACTCATGATCTGGCGCAGCACCAGCGACGCCAACTCCTTCAGCTTCCAGGCGTACAAGAGCCTCGGCACCACCTGGGGCAACATGAACAAGGTCATGCCCCTGGCCGACTACGACGGCGACGGCAAACTCGACTTCGCCGGCATCGCCGACGACGGCCTGTGGATCCACCGCAACACCAGCACCCCCGGAAACTTCTCCACCAGCGGCGTCTTCGTCTCCAACGGATGGCGCACCGTCACCAGGTTCATCAACACCGACTTCGACGGCGACGGCAAAGCCGACATCATCGGCTTCAACGGCGGCGACGAACTCATGATGTGGCGCAGCACCAGCACCGCCACCACCTTCAGCTTCGAACCGTACAAGAGCCTCGGCCCCACCTGGAGCTACATGAACAAGCTCCTGCCCCTGGCCGACTACGACGGCGACGGCAAGAAGGACATCTCCGGCATCGCCGACGACGGCCTGTGGATCCACCGCAACACCAGCACCCCCGGAAACTTCTCCACCAACGGCGTCTTCATCTCCAACGGATGGCGCACCGTCAGCAAGTTCATCGGCGCCGACTTCGACGGCGACGGCAAAGACGACATCATCGGCTTCAACGGCGGCGACGAACTCATGATCTGGCGCAGCACCAGCGACGCCAACACCTTCAGCTTCGCCCCCTACAAGAGCCTCGGCACCAGCTGGGGCAACTTCGGCTACAAAATCCTCACCTCCGCCCCCACCGACTGACCACCCCACCCCACACCGGTGAGGGGCGTCGGCATGAGCCCCCAGTCCCCACAGCTTCCACGGGCCGTCCGATCGCCGATCGGCGGCCCGTGGAGCCGTACCGGACCGGACCCCGAAGGACACGGCATGATTGTTCTCTCCGATCCCGAGATCAGCCGGATACCGGTCGAGGAGTCCGGTGAGGCGCTGATCGATCTCCGCACCATCCCCGCGCTGCGCCTCGACCCCCGCATGGCCGACCCGGACGGGTACCACGCCCGCCTGCGGCTCAGCGTCGTGGACCGTCTGATCACCGCGCAGACCCTGCTGCGGCCCGGACTGCGCCTCCTGATCGTCGAAGGCTTCCGGCCCGTGGAACTGCAGGCGAAGTACTTCGACGCCCACGTCGACCGTCTCCGGACCTCGGCTCCCGGCCACGACGAGGACTGGTACCGTCGCCAGGCCGGCCGCCACATCTCCCCGCCGGAGTTCGCGCCTCACCCGGCCGGAGCGGCCGTCGACCTGACCCTGTGCGAGACCGGCGGGCACGAACTGTGGCTGGGCACGGAGGTGAACGACACCGGCACCGACGCCTGCCACACCGCCGGCACGGCGATCTCCGCGGAGGCACGGGGACACCGCCGCCTCCTCGGCGAGGTGCTGACCACGGTCGGTCTGGTCAACTACCCCGGCGAGTGGTGGCACTGGTCCTACGGCGACCGCTACTGGGCCCACATGACCGGGGCCCTGGCCGCACGGTACGGCCCGGTGGCCCCAGCCGACCTCTGACGTACCGCCGACCCGCGGACACCCCCGCCGCGCCATGGTGCGTGGTGGGGGTGGGACGCCCTCGGCATGTACGACGCCGCCTCACACGGCATCGGCACCGCCCCGCCTGACTACACTCGGGCGGCCACGCGCAGGTCGCGGCCGAAGGACGTGATGTCCTCGTCGGTCAGTGAGGCGCGGGTGCCCGCGATGGCCGTGAGGTAGTCGGCGGTGACCTGGCCGGGCCCGTCCGCGTCGCCCTCCTCGCCGAGGTACCGCTCGAACGCCGCCTGCGCCGCCGTGCGGGCCGCGTACTCGATGTCGGCGGGCGTGAACCGCGCGCTGGCCGCCACCAGCTCGTCCAGGTCCACGCGCGCGAGCCGCTCCGCGCCGATGTAGCGGGCCCAGATCGCGCGGCGCGCCCCCGCGTCCGGCGGGCCGACAGGGATCAGATAGTCGAAGCGGCCCGGCCGCAGGAACGCGGCGTCCATGCTGGTCACCGTGTTGGTCGCGCAGATCAGCAGCCTGCGGTCGCGGCGGCGGAACACCGGGATCAGCTTGAGCAGCTCGTTGGTGATCCGGTGGGCCGGCGACGTCGGATCGCGCCGCTCGGAGGCGATCTCCTCGGCCTCGTCGAAGAAGAGGACCACCTGCTCCAGGTGGTCGGCGCGGGCGAACAGCCGTCGCAGGCCGCCGGCGACGCCGTGCGGATCCGCGGCGAGCTGGTAGGGAAACACCTCGACGAACGGCCAGCGCAGGCGGGAGGCGACCGCCCGGGCGAACGTGGTCTTGCCCGTCCCCGGTGGCCCGAAGAGCACGACGGCTCGGGGAGGCTCCAGGTTGAAGTGCTCGGCCACGTCGCGGTGCTCAAGCGGCATCACCAGACGGCGCTCGATGATCGACTTCTCGGTCTCCATGCCCGCGATCCGCTCCCACAGCCCCGCCTGGGGGACGATGCCGCCGAGCTGCTCCAGGACCGTGGCCTCCGCGGGCGTGGCGGGCAGGAGCTTCTCGAAGTAGGTCGCGTCCGGGCGGCTCGCGTAGCCGGAGTTGAGGAAGGCCGTCTCGCCCAGCTCGTGCGCGGGCAGCAGCGCCCCGATACGGCGCGCGCCGCGACCGGCCAGCCGTTCCTCCAGCGCGGCCAGCAGGCCCGAGCCGATGCCGTGGCCGCGCCACTCTCGGTCGATGGCCAGCCGCAGCACCCAGGCCCGGTCCCCGGCGACCAGCGACACGGCGGTGCCCACCGGCCGCGCCCCCGCGGCCGCCACCACCGACGGCATACCGCCACGAATCGCCCCCACCGCCTCGGCGAGCGTCACCACCGGCTCGGCCGCCGTGTCCCTGGACTCCTCCAGCAGCCGAACCACCTGATCCAGGTCATCCTCCCGCAGATCGCGCACATGCCATGGCGCCATCGCCGTCCCCCACTCGACATCCGCTTCACGAAGTACGTCCCGCTCTCCCCACCCGCCTCCCACCGAAAACCGACATGACCCCATGCTGACCGCTCGCCGGGGAGAGATCTACCGAGGAGGAGTGAGCCTGATCTCGACATCTTGGGGAACCCGCGGAGGCCGAGCTGCGCAGGCGTGGCGCGGACCCGGCCCGGCCGGCACTGCGGGGGTCGGGTTGTCGCCGTCCGGGGCTTACTTCAGAAGCTGGCGGGCCATGACCAGGCGCTGGATCTGGTTGGTGCCCTCGTAGATTTGGGTGATCTTGGCGTCGCGCATCATGCGTTCGACCGGGTAGTCGCGGGTGTAGCCGTAGCCGCCGAGGAGTTGGACGGCGTCGGTGGTGATCTCCATGGCGGCGTCGGAGGCGGCGGTCTTGGCGGCGCTGGAGAAGAAGGTCAGGTCGGGGATCTTCTCGCCGTGCATGGCCCGTTCGGACTTGGCGGCGGCGGCGTAGGTGAGCTGGCGGGCGGCCTCCAGCTTCATGGCCATGTCGGCGATCATGAACTGGAGGCCCTGGAACTCGGCGATGGACTTGCCGAACTGCTTGCGCTCCTTGACGTACCCGATGGCGTAGTCGAGGGCGCCCTGGGCGATGCCGAGGGCCTGGGCGGCGATCGTCACGCGGGTGTGGTCGAGGGTGGCGAGGGCGGTCCTGAAGCCGGTGCCCTCCTCGCCGATGATCCGGTCGGCCGGAACGCGCACGTTCTCCAGGATCACCTGGCGCGTGGGCGAGCCCTTGATGCCGAGCTTGCGCTCCTTGGCGCCGAAGCTCACGCCCTCGTCGCCCTTCTCGACGACGAAGGCGGAGATGCCGCGGGCGCCGGCGGAGGGGTCGGTCACGGCCATGACCGTGTAGAACTCCGACACGCCCGCGTTGGTGATCCACATCTTGGTGCCGTTCAGCACGTAGTGGTCGCCGTCCCTGACGGCGCGGGTCTTCATCGCGGCGGCGTCGGAACCGGCCTCCGGCTCGGACAGCGCGTAGGAGAACATGCCCTCGCCGCGCGCCACGGCGGGGAGGTACCGCTGTTTGAGCTCCTCGGAGGCGGAGAGAAGCAGGGGCACGGTGCCCAGCTTGTTGACGGCGGGGATGAGGGAGGAGGACGCGCAGGCGCGCGCGACCTCCTCGATGACGATCACGGCGGCGAGCGCGTCGCCCCCGGCCCCGCCATACTGCTCGGGAACGTGGACGGCGTGCAGTTCGGCGGCCACGAGCGCCTTGTACGCCTCCCACGGGAACTCGGCGTTCTCGTCGACGGCGGCGGCGTACGGAGCGATCTTGTCGTCGGCGAGGGACCGTACGGTCTCACGCAGCATCTCGTGCTCTTCTGCGGGCGCGTACAGAGGAAAGCTCATAGACAAATAGTAGGACGTCCAACAATACGGGAGCTGAACCAGGGGTATATGGACAGCACGCTCCGGCGAAATGTCCGGTTTGTACTGTTGCGACGGCCCGGGGGGCCGGTAACATGCCTCGGCAACGTAACGGTAAAGATGGGGTCGACACTGGAACATGGAAGGAGCACGCACGTGTCCTATCGCCTGACGGTCCTCGGGACCGGATACCTGGGTGCCACACACGCGGCGTGCATGGCCGCCCTGGGCTACGAGGTCCTCGGCCTGGACGTGGACCCCGGCAAGATCGCCCGCCTCTCCGCCGGAGAACTCCCGATACACGAACCCGGCCTGGAGGAGCTGCTCCGGCAGGGCCTCGCGTCGGGGCGACTCCGTTTCACCACCTCCTACGAGGAGGCCGCCGAGTTCGGCGACGTCCACTTCATCTGCGTCGGCACGCCGCAGAAGAAGGGCGAGTACGCCGCGGACGTCTCCTACCTGGACGCGGTCGCCGAGTCCCTGGCTCCGCACCTCACCCGCGAGTGCGTGGTCGTCGGCAAGTCGACCGTCCCCGTCGGCACGGCCCAGCGCCTGGCCGACAAGCTCGTACGGCTGGCCCCCGCCGGGGAGCTGGTCGAGATGGTCTGGAACCCCGAGTTCCTGCGCGAGGGCTTCGCCGTGCAGGACACGATGCGCCCCGACCGCATCGTGCTCGGCGTCGTGTCCGACAAGGCGGAGAAGGTCATGCGGGAGGTGTACGAGCCGATGTTGTCCGAGGGCACCTCGCTCGTCATCACCGACTACCCCACCTCCGAGCTGGTCAAGGTCGCGGCGAACGCCTTCCTGGCCACCAAGATCTCCTTCATCAACGCCATGGCCGAGGTCTGCGAGGCCGCGCACGCCGACGTCAAGGACCTGTCGCTGGCGCTGTCCTTCGACGAGCGCATCGGCGGCCGGTTCCTCAACCCGGGGCTCGGGTTCGGCGGCGGCTGCCTGCCCAAGGACATCCGGGCGTTCATGGCGCGCGCGGGAGAGCTCGGCGCCGACCAGGCGCTGACGTTCCTGCGCGAGGTGGACGCCATCAACATGCGCCGCAGGGCCCGCATGGTCGACCTGGCCAGGGAACTGGCCGGGGGCTCGTTCCGGGGGTGCTCGGTCGCGGTGCTCGGCGCGGCGTTCAAACCGAACTCCGACGACATCCGCGACTCGCCGGCGCTGGACGTCGCCGTCAAGATCCGCGAGCAGGGCGGGCAGGTCACGGTGTACGACCCGGTGGCCATGGACAACGCGCGCAGGGCCCACCCCACCCTCGGGCTCGGCTCCTCGGCGCTGGAGGCGGCGCGCGGCGCGCACGTCGTGCTGCTGCTGACCGAATGGCAGGAGTTCATCGACCTCGACCCCGAGGAGCTCGGCGGGGTCGTGTCCGCGCGCAAGATCGTGGACGGCCGCAACGCCCTGGACGCCGAGACCTGGCGGGCCGCGGGCTGGCACTACCGCGCGCTCGGCCGCCCGTAGCCGCGGGCATCGTCGCCCGTGACCACGGGCATCGTCGGCCGTAGGGCCGCTCCGTTACGGAGTGGCCCTTTTCCGCGTCATGCCGGAAATATCGCTACGCGCCCAGGTTCGACGCCTCGGCGCGCAGCCGCTCGCCCTTGGCGTACGCCTGGGCCTTGAGCGCGTCCTGGAACTCCGACATCTTGCCCCGCAACCCCTCGTCGGAGGCGGCCAGAATGCGCACGGCCAGCAGGCCCGCGTTGCGCGCGCCGCCGACCGCGACCGTGGCCACCGGCACCCCGGCCGGCATCTGGACGATCGACAGCAGGGAGTCCATGCCGTCCAGGTACTTCAGCGGCACGGGGACGCCGATCACCGGCAGCGGGGTGACCGAGGCCAGCATGCCCGGCAGGTGGGCGGCTCCCCCCGCCCCGGCGATGATGACCCGGAGCCCCCGCCCGGCGGCGCGCTCGCCGTAGTCGATCATCTCGCGCGGCATGCGGTGCGCCGAGACGACGTCCGCCTCGAAGGGGACGCCGAACTCGGCCAGGGCCTCGGCGGCGAGCCGCATCACCGGCCAGTCCGAGTCGCTGCCCATCACGATGCCGACCACGGGGCCGACCAGGGGGCCGGGCACCGGCGCGGCGCTCACACGTACTCCCCGGTGGCGAGGTGGACGGCGGCGTGCCGGGCCCGGGCGCGCACCTCGTCCAGGTCGGCGCCGAGCGCGGTGACGTGCCCGATCTTGCGGCCCGGGCGGACCTCCTTGCCGTAGAAGTGGACCTTCACGCCGGGGTCGTGCGCCATGACGTGCTCGTAGCGGCGGAAGACGTCGGGATCGGCGCCGCCGAGCACGTTGGCCATGACCACGACGGGCGCGGCCGGCGCGGGCGAGCCGAGCGGGAGGTCGAGGACGGCGCGCAGGTGCTGCTCGAACTGCGAGGTGCGGGCGCCCTCGATCGTCCAGTGGCCGCTGTTGTGCGGGCGCATGGCCAGCTCGTTCACCACGAAGCCGCCGCCGGGGAGCTGGAACATCTCGACGGCCAGCAGGCCGGTCACTCCCAGCTCGTTGGCGATCTTGAGGGCGACGTGCTGGGCGTGGGCCGCGTGCTCGGGGTCCAGGCCGGGGGCGGGGGCGATGACCTCGACGCAGATGCCGTCCCGCTGGACGGTCTCGACGACGGGGTAGCTGACCCCCTGGCCGTGCGGCGAGCGGGCGACCAGCACGGCGACCTCGCGCTCGAACGGCACGAACGCCTCGGCGATCAGCTCGGTGCCGGAGGCGAGCACGTCGGCGGCGTCCGCGGCCGATTCGCAGACCCAGACGCCCCGGCCGTCGTACCCGCCGCGCGCGGCCTTGAGCACGACCGGCCAGCCGTGCTCCGCGCCGAAGCCCTCGACGTCCGCGGCGGAGGCCACCCGGGCCCAGGCCGGGCAGGGCGCGCCGATCGCGGTCAGGCGCTCGCGCATGACCGCCTTGTCCTGGGCGTGCACCAGGGCGGCCGCGCCGGGCCGTACGGCGACGCCTCCGGCGGCCAGCGCCTCGATGTGGCCGGTCGGCACGTGCTCGTGGTCGAAGGTGATCACGTCGCAACCCTCGGCGAACGCGCGCAGCGCGCCGAGGTCGCGGTAGTCGCCGAGCCTGGTGTCGGCGATCACCCGCGCGGCGCTCTCGTCGAAGGAGTTGGCGAGCACGCGCAGGTCGACGCCGAGCGCGATGGCGGCCTGCTGGGTCATGCGGGCGAGCTGGCCCGCTCCCACCATGCCGACGACGGGCCCGGTGGGAGGTACCACCCTCCTGGTCACATCACTGGTCACAAGCCCAAACCCTACCGAGCGCGCTCAGGTGGCCGTGATGTCGGCCAGGGACCTGCGCAGGGCGACGGTCCGCATGGTCCCGTCGGCGCCGGCCTCGGTGGCCAGGACGATCAGTTCGGTGGCGGTGAGGGTCCTCGGATGGGTCTTGCCGGTGAAGTGGCGTACGGCGGCGGCGCCGAAGAGGGGGTGGTCCACCTCGCCGCGACGGCCCCGCTGCCGGTAGGCGATCGTGAGGGCGTGGAAGACCAGCGCGCCGCCGCCCTCCAGGGCCAGGGCCCGGGTCTCGCCGGGCACGAGCCGGACGTCCACGTCGAGCCGGTCGGGCCGCACCCGCGCGGCCTCGCCCGCCAGCTCGTCGCGCAGACGGGTGACCGCGTCCCGCGCGGCGAACCGGACGCCGCTCAGCCCGGCCGGGTCGGTCAGGTAGGCCAGGTGCTTCTGCGGCACGAGCCGGGCGCGCAGGCCGTCCTCCGGGTCGTCGGCGGGCACGGCGCGGACGGTCTCGGCGGCGTCCAGCCGGGGCGCGTCCCGGGTGAGGGGGATCGGGCCGTACGCCAGCCGCCAGGCGTCCTGCTCCTCCGTGAACAGGAAGTAGGCGGGATCGGGGGCGTGGGCGAGGGCGGCGACCCAGGGCCGGTCGCCGGGCTCGTCGGGCACGTAGTAGTCGGCGTCCTCGTAGGCGAGGGAGGCGGGAGCCGGGCGGCCGTTCCGCCTCGCCCGGCAGGCACGGCCGGCCAGCTCGCTCTCGGCGGCGGCCGTCAGGGCGGCGACCTCGGCGCAGTCCCGGGAGGCCCAGGCGTCCTGGAGGCGCGTGAGCAGGCCGAACGCCGCCGCCGCTTCGTCGGCGCCGATCGTGGGGGGCGCCGGGCGGGTGGGGCTCGGCGCGCCGGTGAGCGGTCCGTCCCCCTGGGCGCCACAGCCGGCGAGGAGGAGGACGACGCCGATCGCCGGAGCGGCCATGCGACGCAGCACGCTGGGAGCCACCTCCCGGACATTCCATTGCCGTTTGGCGGCGCAGCCTAGCGCATCACCCCGGTTACAGACCGTTAAATCAACATATTTCAGTAAATAGTCGCTATGGGGAGGTCATGGGACCTCGCCCCCGCCACGCCCCCGCACCGGTAACCTGAAGGGGTTTGCGACCCCAGAGAGGACCGTTGTGCAGCTCATCCGTCGCCTGTATGACAGGTTCTCCTCGCTGGTCCACGAGCTCGCCAAGTTCGGCGTGGTCGGCGCCGTCGCCTTCGTGATCGACCTCGGCGGCACCAACCTCATGCGGTACGGCGCCGAGCAGGGGCCGCTGGCCTCCAAGACCATCGCCACCGTCGTGGCGGCCACGTTCGCCTACCTCGCCAACCGGTTCTGGACCTGGCGGCACCGCGAGAAGTCCGGCCTGGCCCGCGAGTACTTCCTGTTCTTCGTGCTCAACGGCATCGGCCTGCTGATCTCGCTGCTGATCATCGGCTTCGTCGAGTACACGCTGAACATGCGCGACCCGCTCAGCTACAACATCTCGCTCGTCATCGGCACGGCGCTCGGCACGCTGTTCCGCTTCTGGTCCTACAAGAAGTGGGTGTTCCTGCCGCCGGAGCTGCCCCCCGTGGACCCGCACACCGGCCTTCCCCAGGCCGGCGACGGCCCGCAGGCCCCGTCCGCCCCCCGCCCCTCCACGGTCAGCGCCCCGTTCCCGACCACGACGCTGCCGCCGCAGAGCCGCAACGGCTCGACGCCGCACGGCACCACCCCGCGCAACAATCCCGGCGGGGCCGCGTTCTCGCCGACGTCCGCCCGCGACTGACGGCTCAGGCGGGCCCGCTCACCACACGATGGCGTGCCGGGTCGCCGGCGGGCCGCAGGAACAGCGCGAACACCGCGGGACGCGAGCGGACCAGCTCCAGGCGCCCGCCGTCGGAGGCGGTCAGCGCCCGCGCCAGCGTCAGCCCGAGCCCCGTCCCCCCGGCGCCGCTGACGTTGCGGTCGAACACCCGGGCGCGCAGGCGCTCCGGAATGCCCTCCCCCTGGTCGGCGACCTCGATCACGATGGACCTGTCCGAGCTGCCCGTCGTGATGGTCACCGTCCCGGCGCCGTGCTCCAGGGAGTTCTCCAGCAGGGTCGAGACGACCTGGCTCAGCCCGCCCTTGCTGACCATGGCGCACAGGCCGCGGTCGCCGTCGAGGTGGAGCGCGCGCCTGGACCTGCGGAAGGCCGGCTCCCACTCGGTGATCTGCTGGCACAGCACCTCGTCGAGCGAGATCGCCTCCGCCTGGGCATGGCGCTGCCGCCGGGCGGCGGCCAGCAGCTCGTCGATGACGGCCGTGAGCCGCTCCGCCTGGACGATCGCCGCCTCCCCCTCCTCGCGGACGATCACCGGCTGGTCCGCCGCCGCCACGATCTCTTCGAGCCGCATGGTCAGGCCGGTGAGCGGCGTGCGGAGCTGATGGGACGCGTCCGTGGCGAACTCGCGTTCGCGGCTCAGCAGCTCGGCGAGCCGGGTGGCGCTGCGGTCGAGCACCTCGGCGACCCTGTCGAGCTCGGGGATGCCGTACCGGTGCCGGCTCGGCCTGGCCTCGCCGGACCCCAGCCGCTCCGCGATCCTCCCCAGGTCCAGGAGCGGCAGGGTGAGACGGCGCGACTGCACGACGGCGAGCGACACCGCGACCGCGAGGGCCAGCCCGGCCAGGGCCACGATGAGCATGAGCCATCCCCGGATGTTCCGCTCGACGTGCGCGCGGTCCCGCGATATCCGGACATAGACTCCACTCTCCGAGTGGGCCTCCTCGGTCATCTGCCGACCGGTCGGCGGCTCCGTACCGACGATGACGGTCGGGCTGTTGCGGATGAAGATCTGGACGTACCTGTTCGGATACTGCCGCTGCAGCTCCTCGGGATCGATCGGCCGATCCTCGATTCTGGCGTATTCCACCTGGCTGAGCAGCAGCGTCGCCTGTGCCCTGAGCTGCTGGACCGCCTCGTCGTCGATGAGGCGGGTGACCACCAGCCCGAGTGGGACGCCCAGGAGCAGGACCGCGATGGCCGCGACCATCAAGGTCGACGACAGCAACCTACGGCGCATCTAGCTGTGTGCTATTCGCGCTCGAATCGGAAGCCGACTCCACGGACGGTGGTGATGTAGCGCGGCTTGGCGGCGTCGTCCCCCAGCTTGCGCCGCAGCCACGAGATGTGCATGTCGAGCGTCTTGGTCGAACCCCACCAGTTGGTGTCCCACACCTCGCGCATGATCTGCTCGCGGGTGACGACCTTGCCGGCGTCACGGACGAGCACGCGCAGGAGGTCGAACTCCTTGGTGGTCAGGTGCAGCTCCTTGTCTCCCATCCAGGCGCGCCGCGAGTCGGCGTCGATGCGCACGCCCTGGACCACCGGGGTCTCGGACGTGCCGCGCCGCAGCAGCGCCCGCACGCGGGCGAGCAGCTCGGCGAGCCGGAAGGGCTTGGTGACATAATCATCGGCTCCGGCGTCGAGGCCGACGACGGTGTCGACCTCGTCCACGCGAGCCGTCAGGATGAGCACGGGCGTGCCGTGCCCTTCGGCGCGAATACGGCGGGCGACCTCAAGGCCGTCCATCTCCGGAAGTCCCAGATCGAGCACGATGAGATCGACGCCCCCGGACAGAGCCCTCTCCAGGGCCTGCGGGCCATCGGGGCTCACCTCCACCTGGTAGCCCTCTCGGCGCAAGGCACGCGCCAGGGGCTCGGAGATCGAGGTGTCATCCTCGGCGAGAAGTACGCAGGTCATAAAGCGATCGTAGGACCTTAGGCGATCGTTTCCCGGGTACAGCGCGCGGTTTGACTCGTCGTTGACCCACCAATTGACCTGGGCAAAGACGGCGAAACCCGGATGACCCCGCCCGCAGCGACCTGACGTCCCCGCAGTCTCTTCCGTACCCCCCGTGACGGGTTCGACACGCCGGGGATTCACCCCGGCGGCCGGCCACGGGACGCTAGTCGCTGGAGCTCGGCGGCTCGGCGAAGCGCTGGAGGTACAGCCCTTCACCCAGCGTGGCGAGCAGCTCCAGCTCGGTCTCCAGGTAGTCGATGTGGTGCTCCTCGTCCTCCAGGATCTTCTCGAAGATGCGGGCGGAGGTCGTGTCGCCCCGCTCGCGCATGAGCTGGATCCCCGGACGCAGGCGCGCCACCACGCCCAGCTCCAGCTGGAGGTCGGCCTCGAGCTGCTCCTTGACGGTCTGGCCGATGTGCAGCGTGCCGAGCTTCTGGTAGTTCGGCAGGCCTTCCAGGAAGAGGATGCGGTCGGTCAGCACCTCGGCGTGGCGCATCTCGTCGATCGACTCCGAGCGCGTGAACGACGCCAGCTTGGTGTAGCCCCAGTTCTCCTGCATCTTGGCGTGCAGAAAGTACTGGTTGATGGCGGTGAGCTCGGAAGTGAGCTGCTCGTTCAGCAGGCCGATGATGTCCTTGTCCCCCTGCATGGGCGAATCCTCATTTCACGCGGTTACGGCGAGCTCCGTAGGACGGTTCAGGATCGCACAAATCTTACGGACGCACGTCGCGCAATCCTTGCCGGCGCCCGTGATGTCGCGGACCTGACGAGCCGTCTTCGCACCTGCGGCTATACAGGCGTGAACTTCGTTCTCCGTCACAGCCTGACAGATGCACACGTACATGACGAAACGCCTCTCGGGGACGCAGGGGGAAGTAGGTAAGGCTCACCTTAACTCACACAGGTAAGGCTTGCCTATGTGACGTATCCCCTATTCCGGTCCCCGTGAGAGGGTCAGTGACCTCGGGCGATCCAGTCCTCCAGGCCCGGCGCCTCGGCGCCGATGGTGGTCGTGTCGCCGTGCCCGGTGCGCACCACCGTCTCCGGGGGCAGCACCAGCAGCCGGTCCCGGATCGAGTCGATGATCGTCTCGAACGAGGAGTACGACCGCCCGGTCGCCCCGGGGCCGCCGGAGAACAGCGTGTCGCCGGTGAAGACGGCGCCGAGGCCGGGGGCGTACAGGCTGACCGCTCCGGGCGCGTGGCCCGGCGTGTGCAGGACGCGCAGCGCGGTGCCCGCCACCTCGATCACCTGGCCGTCGCGCACCGGCTCGAACCCCCGCTCGGCGTAGACCATGCGCCACAGGACCTCGTCGTCCGGGTGCAGCAGGATCGGCGCGCCCGTGGCGTCCGACAGCTCCCCGGCGGCGTTGACGTGGTCGTTGTGCGCGTGCGTGCAGACGATCGCCACCAGACGGCGGTCCCCCACGGCCGCGGCGATGGCCCGCGCGTCGTGCGCCGCGTCGATCACGACCACCTCGCGCTCGTCACCGACCAGCCACACGTTGTTGTCGACCTCCCAGCTCCCGCCGTCCAGCGTGAACGTCCCCGAGGTGACCAGGCGCTCCACCGTCACCGGGCCACCGCTCACAGGACCACCACCGAGCGCAGGACCTCGCCGCGGTGCATCTTGCCGAAGGCCTCCTCGACCTGGTCCAGCTCGATGGTCTCGGAGACGAACCCGTCGAGGTTCAGCCGTCCCTGCAGGTAGAGGTCGATCAGCATCGGGAAGTCGCGGCTCGGCAGGCAGTCGCCGTACCAGGACGACTTCAGCGACCCGCCGCGGCCGAAGACGTCCAGCAGCGGCAGCTCCAGGGTCATGTCCGGGGTCGGCACACCGACCAGCACGACGGTCCCGGCCAGGTCGCGCGCGTAGAACGCCTGCTTGTAGGTCTCCGGGCGGCCGACCGCCTCGATCACGACGTCGGCGCCGTGGCCGCCGGTCAGCTCGCGGATCGCCTCCACCGGGTCGGTGGTCTTGGAGTTGATGGTGTGCGTGGCGCCGAACTGGCCGGCCAGGCCGAGCTTGCGGTCGTCGACGTCCACCGCGATGATCTTCGAGGCGCCCGCCACCGACGCGCCGAGGATCGCGGCGTCGCCCACGCCGCCGCAGCCGATCACCGCCACCGAGTCGCCGCGGGTCACGCCGCCGGTGTTGAGCGCGGCCCCGAGGCCCGCCATCACGCCGCAGCCGAGCAGCCCCGCCACCGCCGGGCGGGCGTCCGGGTCCACCTTGGTGCACTGCCCGGCGGCCACCAGCGTCTTGGACGCGAACGCGCCGATGCCGAGCGCGGGGCTGAGCGGGGTGCCGTCCTCCAGGGTCATCTTCTGCGTGGCGTTGTGCGTGGCGAAGCAGTACCACGGGCGTCCGCGCAGGCAGGCGCGGCAGTTGCCGCAGACGGCGCGCCAGTTGAGCACCACGTAGTCGCCGGGCGCGACCTGCGTGACGTCCGGCCCCACCGCCGCCACGACGCCCGCGGCCTCGTGCCCGAGCAGGAAGGGGAAGTCGTCGTTGATGCCGCCCTCGCGGTAGTGCAGGTCGGTGTGGCACACCCCGCACGCCTGCACGTCCACGGCCGCCTCACCCGGCCCGGGGTCGGGGACGATCACCGTTCGCAGCGACACGGGCTCGCCCTTGGCGGCGGCGACCACACCCTGGACCTCGTACGGCATACCTGCTCCCTCTCTCGCGGCGTCCCGGACCCGCCGGGCGCACCTGCCGATGGCGGGCACGCCCTCCCGGCTCCGGTGTGACACGTTACGCCACCCCGGCGCCGCTCACTTCCCGTCGATCTCCCCGTCGGAGGCGTCCTCGACGAGCCGGAACAGCTCCGCGCGCACCGTCTGGATCTTCGGGATGTCCCTGAGCACGATCTCGCCCTTGTCGGAGGCCGACTCCACCACGAGCGTGCCGCAGCCGAGCAGCCGTTCGACGAACGTCTGGTCGGAGCTCACGCTGTTGACCTTGGCCAGCGGGATGTCGTCGGTGGACTTGTTCAGAATGCCGGTGCTGATGTTGAAGCGGTGGGTGCTGAGCGTGTACGAGGTCGTCTTCCAGCGCAGGTACGGGATGAACGACCAGAGGGTCAGCGCCACCACGGACACGACGGCGACCGCCAGCCAGGCGAAACGGACGTACTCGTAATCGGTCGGGATGTAGAGGAACGCCAGGCTGGAGGCGGCCACGACGAGAAGCAACGCGAGGAACGGGACGACGAGCCGCTTCCAGTGCGGATGGAACGAGTGGATGACCCGCTCGCCGGTCGTCAAGTGGTGTTCAGGCAGACCCATGGGGCAAATCGTGGCACGACGATCAGCCCCGCGTCTGCCCCATGCCGACACCCCGCCGATCATGGCATTCCCCTTGGCCTCGCCTTGACGCGCGGCCCCCGGAAGCTCAGGTGCGGCGCACGTGGACGACGTCGCCCGCGCTCAGCGCGCGCTCCTCGCCGTCCGCCTCGACGAGCAGGTGGCCAAGGGCGTCCACGCCCGTGGCCCGGCCCGTGAGGACGCGCTCGCCGGGCAGCTCCACCCGGACCTCCTGGCCGACGGTCGCGCTCATGCCGAGGTAGGCCGTGCGCAGCCCGCAGGCGTCCGCGTCGCCCCCGGCCGCCGCCCACTCGCGGTAGTGGGTCTCGACCTCGCGCAGCACCGCGCGGATCAGCGGGTCGCGGTCGGCGCACTCGGCGTCCTCCAGCACCAGGGAGGTCGCGGTGGGAACGGGCAGTTCGTCCTCGCGCACCGAGACGTTCAGCCCCATGCCGATCACCACGGCGCCCTCGACCCGCTCGGCGAGCACCCCGGCCAGCTTGCGCTCGCCGACGAGCAGGTCGTTCGGCCACTTCAGCCGCACGTCCACCCCCGCCACCCGGCGGACCGCCGACGCCGCCGCCAGCCCCACCAGCAGCGGCAGCCAGCCCTGCCGGGCCGGAGGCGCCGAGGGCCGCAGCAGCAGCGAGAACGTCAGGCCCGAGCGCGCCGGCGCCGTCCAGACCCGGCCGAGACGCCCGCGCCCCGCGAGCTGCACTTCGGCGATCAGCACGGCGCCCTCGCGCGCGCCGTCGCGGGCCGACTGCGCGAGGTCGGCGTTGGTGGAACCGGTGCGGTCCACGACGGTCAGCCGGGACCACAGGCCGTCCGGCCGGACGAGCGCACGGGTCAGCGCCGCCTGCGACAACGGCGGCCGGTCGAGATCGGTGTACGGCGAGTCAAGCACGCCTCCATCCTCCCTCCTCCCGCGGAGTGGCGGGTCCCGCCTGCCGTCCGCGGTGCCGGAGACTACCGAACGACTACCGGACGACTACGGAAAGAGCATCGGACGACCACGGTGCGGGCCGCGACTTTGACTGTGACTGACCAAC
This sequence comes from Sphaerisporangium krabiense, assembly GCF_014200435.1. Lineage (NCBI taxonomy): Bacteria > Bacillati > Actinomycetota > Actinomycetes > Streptosporangiales > Streptosporangiaceae > Sphaerisporangium > Sphaerisporangium krabiense. The sequence continues at coordinate 505,676 of NZ_JACHBR010000001.1, forward strand.
CCGCGTCCGCGAGTGTCCCGGTTGCCGCACCCCACACCCCCGGATCGTCAAAAGGGGACAAGGAGTGATGCTATGGGTAGACCGCACGAGTGAGGTCGGCGGACGGCCAAACGACTGGAAGAACGGCTAGGAAACGGTGAGCCCTCGGTGAGCAAGCGACTGGACCCCCGGAACTGGGCGAGCTGGAAGCCCTTCGGCATCGGCGAGCGCAAGCCCAACAACTACCTCGAACTGTGGAAGGCGTTCCGATCCGTCAAGGGCAACCGCCGCTACGCGTGGCGCATCCTCAACCAGGGCACGTGCGACGGCTGCGCGCTCGGCACCAAGGGGATGCGCGACTGGACCATGCCCGAGATCCACCTGTGCAACATCCGCCTGCGGCTGCTCAAGCTCAACACCATGCCCGCGCTCGACACCGGCGCGCTGGCCCACGTCGCCCCGCTGGCCGGGATGAGCAGCGCGGCGCTGCGCGACCTCGGCCGCCTGCCGCACCCCATGCTGCGGCGCCGCGGCGAGCCCGGCTTCACCCGCGTGAGCTGGGACGAGGCCCTGGACCTCGCCGCCGAGCAGGTGCGCGACCGCCGGCTCGGCGTGTACCTGACCAGCCGGGGCGTGCCCAACGAGAACTACTTCGCCGCGCAGAAGGCCGTGCGGGCGCTCGGCACCAACTCGATCGACAACGCCGCGCGCATCTGCCACTCGCCCTCGACCGTCGCGCTCAAGGAGACCATCGGCGCCGCCGCCACCACCTGCTCCTACACGGACTGGATCGGCTCCGACCTGATCGTCTTCGTCGGCTCCAACCCGTCCAACAACCAGCCGGTCGCGATGAAGTACCTGTACCACGCCAAGAAGGCGGGCACCCGCATCGCGATGGTCAACGCCTACCGCGAGCCGGGCATGGAGCGGTACTGGGTGCCGTCCAACGCCGAGTCCGCCCTGTTCGGCACCAAGATCACCGACCATTTCTTCGGCGTCAACGTCGGCGGCGACATCGGCTTCCTCAACGGCGTGCTCAAGCACCTCATCGAGAACGACTGGCTGGACAAGGCGTTCATCGACGAGCACACCGCCGGCTTCGAGGAGACGCGCGCCGCGGTGGCCGCGCAGTCCTGGGAGGAACTGGAGGCGCTGAGCGGCGCCACCCGCGCCCAGATGTACGAGCTGGCCGCGCTGCTGGGCGAGGCGAAGTCCGCCGTGCTCGTCTGGTCCATGGGCATCACCCAGCACACCTACGGCGAGGACAACGTCCGTGCCATCGTCAACCTCGCGCTGGCGCGCGGCTTCGTCGGGCGCGACAACTGCGGGCTCATGCCGATCCGCGGGCACAGCGGGGTCCAGGGCGGCGCGGAGATGGGGGCGTACGCCACCGGCCTGCCCGGCGGCCTGCCCGTCACGCCGGAGAACGCCGAGACGTTCAGCCGGAAGTGGGGCTTCGAGGTGCCCACCGCCCCCGGGCTGACCGCCACCGACATGATCGACGCCGCGCACGCGCGCGAGCTGGACGCGCTGATCTCCTCGGGCGGCAACTTCCTGGAGGTCCTCCCCGACCCCGGCCACTGCCGCGAGGCGCTGTCCCGGCTGTCGCTGCGCGTCCACATCGACATCGTCCTGTCCAGCCAGATGCTGGTGGAGTCCGAGGGCGACGTGCTGCTGCTCCCCGCGCAGACCCGCTACGAGATGGCGGGCGGGGTCACCGAGACCTCCACCGAGCGCCGCGTGATCTTCTCCCCCGAGGTCGAGGGGCCGCGCGTCGGCGAGGCCTGGCCCGAGTGGAAGATCTTCACCGAGCTGGCGGCCCGCGCCCGCCCCGAGATCGCCGACCGGGTGCGCTACCCCGGCGGCACGCCCGAGATCCGGCGCGACATCGAGGCCGCGGTGCCGTCCTACGCGGGCATCGCCGCGCTCGCCGAGTTCGGGGACAACGTGCAGTACGGCGGGCGGCACCTGTGCCCCGGCGGGCGCTTCCCCACCCCGGACGGCCTCGGCCGCTTCTCCGCCGTGGCGATCCCGGCGCTGGAACGGCCGGACGGCTCGTTCATGGTGGCCACGCGGCGCGGCAAGCAGTTCAACAGCATGGTCCACGAGCGGCGCGACGGCTTCAACGGCGCGACCCGCGAGGCCGTCCTGATCAGCGCCTACGACGCCGACCGGCTCGGCCTGCCCGACGGCGAGCGGGTGGAGCTGACCGGGCCCGCCGGGCGCTTCACCGGACGCGTGCTGCGGGCCCCGCTGACCCCCGGCAACCTGCAGATCCACTGGCCCGAGGGCAACGTCCTCCTCGACCACGCCCGCCGCTCCCCCGACGCCCGCATCCCCGACTACAACGCCGTGGTGACCCTCCGCAAGGCCGGCGCATGACCACCTCTCAGGCCCGCGAGGACGGCCGGGAAGCCGATCCCGGCGTCCTGAGGTCCGGGCGTGGCACTCGTCCCGGGCCCACGACCCGGGTGCGGGTGCGGGAGGTCTCGGGGACGTCCGCGCGCGACCGGCGCGACGACCTCGCCACGGAGGAGCCGCTGGAGATCAGGATCGCCGCGGGCGGCCGGACCCGCACCCTGGCCGTCACCATGCGCACCCCCGGCGCCGACTTCGAACTCGCCGCCGGCTTCCTCGCCGCCGAGGGCATCGTCCACCCCGATCCGCGGCACACCGCCACCTCGGCGGCCATCGCCTCGATCGCCTACTGCACGGACGAGGACCTCCCGCCCGAGGCGCGCTACAACACCGTGACGGTCCGCCTGGACAGCCCGGTGCTGCCCGACCTCCCCAACATGCACCGGCATTTCATGACATCAAGCGCCTGCGGGGTCTGCGGCACGGCCAGCCTGGACGCCCTGCGCGCCCGCCAGGCCGCCCTCCCCCCCACGACGCCCGCCTCTTTCCCGCCCATCCCCGCCGAGATCCTGTACGACCTGCCTCGCCGCCTGCGCAAGGCGCAAGGGATCTTCGGCAAGACCGGCGGCCTGCACGCCGCCGGCCTCTTCACCCCGGACGGCTCCCTGCTCGCACTCCGCGAGGACGTCGGCCGCCACAACGCCGTGGACAAGCTGATCGGCTGGGCCCTCCTCTCGGGCCGCCTCCCGCTCACCTCCTCGGTCCTCATGGTGAGCGGCCGCACCAGCTACGAGATCATGCAGAAGGCCCTCGCCGCCGGCCTCCCCATGGTCTGCGGCGTCTCAGCCCCTTCCTCCCTGGCCGTCGCCCTCGCCCACGACTTCGACCTGACCCTCATCGGCTTCCTCAGAGAAGAACGCTTCAACATCTACACCGCTCCAGACCGCGTGCAGCTCCCCTCGCCCGGATGAACCAGAAGGCGCCCGTACCGAGGTCGGTACGGGCGCCTGCCGTTGTGTGCCGCGCGGCCGTCAGCCGGTGTTCTGGAGGCCGGCGGCCACGCCGTTGACGGTGAGGAGGAGGAGGGTGTCCAGGCGTTCGCGCTCGTCGTCGGGGAGGTCGTCGGGGGCGCGGAGGGAGGAGAGCGCGCGGAGTTGGAGGTGGGAGAGGGCGTCGACGTAGGGGTCGCGGAGTTGGACGGCGCGGGAGAGGACGCGCCGGCTCTCCAGCAGGCGGGTGTGGCCGGTGACGGCGAGGACCAGTTCGCGGGTCAGGTCGTACTCGGCGAGGACCTGGTCGGCGAAGTCCTGGCGGCCGCCGAGGGCGAGGTAGCGGGCGGCGATCTGGCGGTCGGTCTTGGCCAGGGACATCTCGGCGTTGTCCAGGAGCGAGGCGAACAGCGGCCATTCGCGGTAGGCGCGCCGCAGTTCCTCGATGCCCGGCCCGATCTCGGGCCGGTCCGCGCGGCCGTCCGCCTCGGTGGCCCCGGGATCGGACGGGCCGGTGGTGCCGGAGGTGGAGGCCGCCGGGTCCGTGGACGGTGACGTGACGGGCTCGCCGGGGGATCGTGTGGCGGCGAGGAGGCCGCTGCCGAGGCCGTACCAGCCGGGGAGGTTGACGCGGGTCTGCGCCCAGGCGAACACCCACGGGATGGCGCGGAGGTCGTCCAGGGACTTGGGGGCGCCGAGGCCGCGGCGGGCCGGGCGGGAGCCGAGGCGCAGGGAGCCGATCTCTTCCAGCGGGCTGACCAGGCCGAACCACTCGGGGAACCCGGGCGCCTCGGTCAGGGAGCGGTAGGCGCGCTCGGAGGCGGAGGCCACGCGCTCGGCCAGCAGGCGGTAGCGGGCCGCGGCGTCGCCCGTGCGGGCCTCGACCGAGGGGGTGGAGGCGAGCAGGACGGCGTTGGTGACCTGCTCGATGTGGCGCAGCGCGATGGCCGGGTGGCCGTACCGGGCGAAGATGACCTCGCCCTGCTCGGTGACCTTGAACCGGCCCGCGACCGACCCGGGGGCCTGGGCGAGCACGGCGCGGTTGGCGGGGCCGCCGCCCCGGCCGAGCGCGCCGCCGCGGCCGTGGAAGAGCGTGAGCCGGACGTCGTTGGCGAGCGCCCACGCGGCCAGCTCGGCCTGGGCGTCGTAGAGCTTGAGGGTGGCGGCGGCGGGGCCGAGCTCCTTGGCGGAGTCGGAGTAGCCGAGCATGACCTCGAGGCGCCGTCCCCCCTCGGCCAGGCGGCGCTGGACGGCGGGCAGGGCGAGCATGCCGGTGAGCACGTCCGCGGAGTTGGCCAGGTCCTCCCCCGACTCGAACAGCGGGACGACGTCGAGGACGGGCGCGCGGGAGCCGAGGGCGTGCTCGGCCAGCTCGTAGACGGCGGCGATGTCCTCGGAGGACCGGGTGAAGGACACGACGTACCGGTGGCAGGCGCGGGGCCCGAAGCGCTCCTGGATCCAGGCGATCATGCGGATCGTCGCCAGGACCTCCTCGGTGCGCTCGGAGGTCTTCCCCGCCCGAAGTTCCTCAAGGGCGGTGGCGTGGACCTGGGAGTGCTGGCGGACCTCCAGCTCGGCGAGGTGGAACCCGAAGGTCTCGACCTGCCAGATCAGGTGCTGCAGCTCGCCGTACGCCTGGCGCGCGGCCCCGCCGGCGACCAGGGACGCCTGGCAGGCGCGCAGGTCGCGCAGGAGCTCGTCGGGCGAGCGGTAGGCGAGGTCGAGGTCGCGGCGGCGGGTCGCGGCGATGCGCGCGGCGACGAACAGCAGCCACTGGCGGTGCGGCTCGCCGGGCGCGCGGGTGGCCAGTTCGGAGGCCAGCTCGGGGTGATCGTCGGCGGCCTGGGCGAGCAGGCCGGAGAGCTCCTCGCCCGGGGGACCGTAGGCGGCGGCGACGGTGAGGGCGCGCCCGATGCGGGTGGTGGCGTTCTCCAGGGCGGTGAGCACGTGGTCGGCCTGGATGAGCACGGCCTCGCGGGTGACGCGGGCGGTGACGTTGGGGTTGCCGTCCCGGTCGCCGCCGATCCAGCTTCCATAGCGGATGAACGCCCTGGCGCGGGGCTCGCGGGTGCCGGAGCCGCCGGCGAGCGCGGCGTCCAGGGCCCGGTAGACGCGCGGGACCGTGCGGAACAGCGTCTCGTCGAAGGCGGACATGGCGGTGCGGACCTCGTCCAGCGGGTCCAGCTTGGTGTGCCGGAGCTGGGCCGTGCGCCACAGCAGGTCGATCTCTTCCAGCAGGCGGCGTTGGGCCTCCTGGCGTTCCTGGGCTCCGCGGTCGGGGGCGTTGTACTCGGCGAGCTGGGCGCTGACGCGCTGGATGGCCGTGGCGACCGCGCGGCGGCGGGCCTCGGTGGGGTGGGCGGTGAGCACGGGACGGTACTCGAGGTCGGCGATGAGGCGGTTCAGCTCCTCGTCGCCGAGGTCGTGCTTCAGCTCGGCGACGGCCTGGGCGAGGGAGTCGGGCACGCTGGAGTCGCCGGTGTCCCTGGACCTCAGGATGCGGATCCTGTAGTGCTCCTCGGCGAGGTTGACGAGGTGGAAGTAGCAGGTGAAGGCCCGGGCGATCTGCACGCTGCGCTCGATCGGCCACGCGGCGACCATGGCGGCCACCTCGTCCACGGAGACCTCTCGCCTGCGCGCGGCGATCACGGCCTTGCGGAGGCGTTCGACATCGGACAACAGGTCGGGCCCGCCGTCCTCGGCGATCACCCGGCCCAACGATTCACCGAGCATGCGCACGTCGGCGCGCAGCTCGTCGGGCATCTCGGAGACGGCGCTGTTCCGTTCGGCGGAAGAACGGTCTGCCTGCTGGGAAGCGGTGGCGGCCATAGCACGAAGGGTATCCACTCGCCGCGCGCGACCGGACACCGTCTCACCTATTGGACTAGACCAATGTGCCGGCGGGTTCAGGCAGGCCGGGAGACCGCGCCCAGGATCTCCGGCAGCCGGCCGTATCCGATGGAGGCGGCGAGCACCCGCCCGCCGAAGGCGATCCCGACGCCGTAGGCGACCCCGAGGACGGCGACCCAGCTCGCGCCGAGGAAGATCGGCAGCAGCACCGGGAAGGCCAGCAGGCTCGTGGCGGTCATGGCGCCGAACGAGCCGGCCATCGCCACCGGGCCCTGGCCCGGGGCCGCGCCGGAGAAGGCGTTCAGGCGCTCGGGGAAGGTGTACGGCAACAGCACGCTGACCAGCGTGCCCACCCCCAGGCCGATCAGGAGCAGGCTGGTGCCGGCGAGCAGGGCGGGCGGCAGCGCGGGCAGGTCGCCGGCCACCAGCGCGGCGGCGAGGGCCAGCACGGCCAGCAGCGGCACGCCGACGAGCGCGACGGCGAGCTGCCGCCCGGCGAGGTCGGTGCGCAGCTCACGGGCGGAGGAGAAGGCGAGCGCGTTCATCCACAGGGCGCCGCCGTCGGCGCCGAACAGGTTGGCGGACTGGAGCCCGATCATCAGCGCCGCCAGGCACACGGGCCCGACGACGCTCCACGTGGACTCCGGCCCCGCCGCCGCGCCGCCGGCGGTGAAGATGATCACTACGGAGACGCCGATCGCCGCCAGCCAGCCCATGCGGCCCCGGGGCTCGCGGCGCAGGTACTTGAGCTGCTTGGCCACGACGGCGCCGAGCGGCCCGCCGGGCAGCAGCCGCTCCAGGCGGTCGCCGCGCACCGCGCCCGCCTGCGTGGAGGCGTCCGCGGTGACCATGGCGTTCCGGAGGACCCGGATCCACACCCAGGCCAGGACGAGCACGACCACGGCGACGGCGGCGAGCTCCGCCAGGCCGGCCGGCCCGCCGTCCGCGATGGCGTGCGCGGCCATGCCGGGCGGCCCCCAGCGGACCGCTCCGGCGAGCCCGGCGAGCATCGCGCGGGCGTCCTCGCCGTACCCGCGGCTGAGCAGCAGGTTCGGGAGCTGGCTCAGCAGGATGACGGCGACGACGCCGAGGGCGAGCAGGTCGCGGCCCCGCCTGCTGCGCAGCAGGCGCGACAGCGCCGTGGTGACCGCCCGCGAGGCGACCAGGCACAGCGCCCCTTGCAGGACGACGGCGACCAGGCCGATCAGCAGGCCCGTGATCCCGCGGGCCAGCCCCGCCACGACGCCCAGCAGGACCAGCAGCGAGGCGAGCGGCCAGGGCCCGGCGGCGGAGGCGGCGAACATGCCGGCGGCCATCTGCCGGGGCGTCAGCGGGAACAGGGCCAGCCGCGCGGGGTCGAGCGTCTCGTCCACGCCGAAGGCCATCAGCGGGGCGACGATCCAGAGAAGGGTGAGCGCGGTGAACGTCACGACGCCGATGTCGCGCGCGACGTCCGGCGGCGCCAGGCGCAGCAGGCTCATCAGCAGGAGACCGCCGCAGCCGATGAGCAGGGCGGCGACCAGCGTGACCACGAAGCCGACCTGGCGCATGAGGTCGCCGCGCAGGCTCCCCGCGATCAGGCGCAGCTTCAGCCGGACGAAGAGCCGAGCCACGACAGGCCCTCCTCGCCGTTGCCGCGCGCGCCGACCAGGTCGAGGATCGCCGCGTTGAGCGTGCCGCCGCCGCGGATCTCGGCGAGGGGCCCCTGGGCGACGATGCGCCCGAGGTTCATCACCGACACCCAGTCGCACAGCCGCTCGACCAGCTCCATGACGTGACTGGAGAACACGATCGTCGAGCCGGAGGCGGTGTAGCGGCGGAGCACCTCGACGAGCGTGTTGGCGCTGACCGGGTCGACGCCCTCGAACGGCTCGTCGAGGAAGAGCACCTTCGGGTTGTGCAGCAGGGCGGCGGCCAGCCCGATCTTCTTGCGCATGCCGGTCGAGTAGTCGACCACGAGCTTGTCGGCCGCCCCGGACAGGTCCATGACCTTGAGCAGTTCCTCCGCGCGCCGGGCGACCTCGTCCTTGGGGATGCCGCGGATCTGGCCGTTGTAGGAGAGCAGCTCGCGCCCGGACAGCCGCTCGAACAGGCGAAGCCCCTCGGGGAGCACCCCGACCTGGGACTTCACCGCGACCGGGTCCCGCCAGACGTCCATGCCCGCGACCTCGGCGGTGCCGCCGTCCGGCCGCAGCAGGCCGGTGATCATGCTGAGGGTGGTGGTCTTCCCCGCGCCGTTCGGCCCGACGAGGCCGGCGAAGCCGCCGCGCGGCACCGCCAGATCGACTCCGGCGACCGCGACCTGCGCGCCGAACCGCTTGAACAGGCCGCGCGTGCGGACGGCCGGGGGCGACCCGCCGGGCTCCGCGGGGCCGGGCGTGCCGGCGAGGTCGGTCATGCCCGTTACTCTAGCCACGCGCCGCGTACGGCGGCTCCGGGCGACGGCGGCGCCCGCCGGAGGACTAACCTACGGGGCATGAGCGCTGAGCCCGTGCCCCATATCGAAGGCGTCGACCTGCACACCACCGCGGGCAAGATCGCCGACCTGGAGCGCCGCCTCGACGAGGCCGCCCACGCCGGTTCCGCGCGCGCGGTGGAGAAGCAGCACGCCAAGGGCAAGATGACCGCGCGCGAGCGGGTGATCGAGTTCCTCGACGAAGGCTCGTTCGTGGAGTTCGACGAGCTGGCCCGGCACAGGTCGTCCAACTTCGGCCTGGACCGCGAGCGGCCGTACGGCGACGGCGTGGTCACCGGCCACGGCACGGTGGCGGGCCGCCCGGTCGCGGTCTTCGCGCAGGACTTCACGGTGTTCGGCGGCTCGCTCGGCGAGGTCTTCGGCGAGAAGATCGTGAAGGTCATGGACCACGCCCTGAAGACGGGCTGCCCGGTGGTGGGCATCAACGACTCCGGAGGCGCCCGCATCCAGGAGGGCGTGGTCTCGCTGGGGCTCTACGCCGAGATCTTCAAGCGCAACGTGCACGCCTCGGGCGTGATCCCGCAGATCTCGCTGATCATGGGGCCGTGCGCGGGCGGCGCGGTCTACTCCCCCGCGCTCACCGACTTCGTGCTCATGGTGCGCGAGAAGTCGCACATGTTCATCACCGGCCCTGACGTGATCAAGACGGTGACCGGCGAGGAGGTCACGTTCGAGGAGCTGGGCGGGGCGCACACCCACAACTCCAGATCGGGCGTCGCGCACTACGAGGCCGCGGACGAGGCCGACTGCCTGGAGTTCGCCCGCGCCCTGCTGTCGTACCTGCCGTCCAACAACCTGGACGAGGTGCCGGTCTTCGACGCCCCTGCGGACCTGACCGTCACCGACCTGGACCACGAGCTGGACACGCTGATCCCGGACTCGGCCAACCAGCCGTACGACATGCACACGGTGATCGAGCACGTCCTGGACGACGGCGAGTTCCTGGAGATCCACGCCGGGTTCGCGCCGAACATCGTGGTCGGGTTCGGCCGGGTCGAGGGGCACTCGGTCGGCGTGGTCGCCAACCAGCCGATGAGCTTCGCGGGCACGCTGGACATCGCCGCCTCCGAGAAGGCCGCCCGGTTCGTCCGCACCTGCGATGCCTTCAACATCCCCGTGCTGACGTTCGTGGACGTGCCCGGCTTCCTGCCCGGCACCGACCAGGAGTGGAACGGCATCATCCGGCGCGGCGCCAAGCTGCTGTACGCCTACGCCGAGGCGACGGTGCCGCTGGTCACCGTGATCACCCGCAAGGCGTACGGCGGCGCCTACGACGTCATGGGCTCCAAGCACCTCGGCGCGGACGTCAACCTGGCCTGGCCGACGGCGCAGATCGCGGTGATGGGCGCGCAGGGCGCGGTCAACATCCTGTACCGCCGCGAGCTGTCCACGGCCGAGGACCCGGAGAGCGAGCGCGCCCGCCTGATCGCCGACTACGAGGACACGCTCGCCAACCCTTACCTGGCGGCCGAGCGGGGGTACGTGGACGCGGTGATCCGCCCCTCGCACACCCGCGTCCAGATCGTCCGGGCGCTGCGGGCGCTGCGCAACAAGCGCGCCGCGCTGCCGCCGAAGAAGCACGGCAACATCCCGCTGTAGGAGAGCGCCGCATGGATCAGCCCTACCTGACGATCGTGCACGGCGCGGCCACGCCGGAAGAGGTGGCCGCGCTCGTCATCGCGGTCTCCGCAAGAGCCGCCACTTCCCCGCAAGCCCCGCAAAAGCCAGGATTGTGGCGTAAGCCCGCTTACCAGATGAGAACGGCGCTGACCTCGGGCTCAGGGGCGTGGCGAGCGAGCTCACGACCCCATTAGATCTTTGGAAGTGGGTGTCAAGCGAGCCAAGAGTTGGGACTATCTAGAAATGGGGGAATATAGTCAGCCGATCATCGCCTGAGACCCGAGGCCCTGGAGGAGAAGCATGGCAATCCCGGACCTCACACCGCATCCCGTAGCGGCGAAATACGCCGTCCTCGTGGACGTCGGGTACCTCTACGCCGCGGCGGGCGAGGTCCTCTTGGGCGCCAAGGAGCGCAAGGAATACCGCGTCGCCGCCGACGAGCTCATCCAAGCACTCAAGAAGCACGCCATGGAGCGGATTCCGGGAGAGCTCCTGCGCGTCTACTGGTACGACGCCGCCCGCGACCGCGTGCCGACCGTCGACCAGCGGGTCATCGCCCAGCTCCCGTGGGTCAAGGTACGGCTCGGCAACCTCAACGCCCGCGGGCAGCAGAAGGGCGTCGACGCGCAGATCCGCAGCGACCTCGAGGCCCTGGCCCGCCACCACGCGGTGAGCGACACCATCCTGATCGCCGGCGACGAGGACATGGTCCCCGCCGTGGAGGCCGCGCAGACCTTCGGGGTGCGCATCCACCTGTGGGGCGTCGAGCCGCCCTACGGCACCAACCAGGCCGAACGCCTCGTCTGGGAGTCCGACACCGTCGAGGAGCTCGGCGCCGACTTCCTGCGCCCCTACTTCAGCCGCGCCACCCAGGTCGTCCCCGCCGCCCCGCCCGCGCCGCCGTCGCCCGCCCAGGTGTTCGCCGGGCGTACCTCGCTCGCCCCCAAGGCGCCGGTCAAGCAGCCCGGCCAGGTCACCAAGCTCGGCCCGAGCCGCCCGAGGGTCGAGGAGGTCGGCGAGCACGTCGCCCAGAAGTGGATCCTCACCCGCGGGCGCGACAACATCCGCGACCTGCTCCCCGGCCCGCTGCTGCCCACCGTCATCGACACCGAGCTGCTCATCGAGGCGGAGAAGGAGCTCGGCCACTCGCTGCGCCCCTACCCCGAGGCCCGGGTCTGGCTGCGCGACGGCTTCTGGGCGCGCGTCTACCGTGAGTTCGACCTGGGGGTCGGCATCTCCACCAAGTGACGGCGACGTGATCCACGGCGAGGTCCGATTTCCGCCAGCGACCGCCGTGGAGCAGCGCATATCGTCATGTTCGTGACCCCACATCAGATGCTCGACTTCGACTCCTGCTACAGGGCGGTCAGCGCGCGGGACACGCGGTTCGACGGCCGGTTCTTCACGGCCGTGACCTCGACCGGGATCTACTGCCGCCCCATCTGCCCCGCGCGGACCCCGGCGCGGCAGAACGTCAGGTTCTACCGGCACGCCGCGTCCGCGGAGGCCGCGGGCTTCCGGCCGTGCCGCCGGTGCCGTCCCGAGCTCAGCCCGGGCGACCCGGGGTGGGACGTGGCCGCCGACCTGGTGGGACGGGCGCTGCGGCTGATCGACGACGGCGTCGCCGACGAGTGGGGCGTGGCCGGGCTCGCCGGCCGCCTGCACGTGACCGAACGCCACCTGCACCGCCTCTTCACCGCCCGCCTCGGCGCCGGACCGCTGGCCGTGGCGCGCACCCGCCGGCTGCTGCTGGCCAAGCAACTGCTGACCGAGACCTCCCTGCCGATCACGGACGTGGCGTTCGCCGCGGGGTTCGGCAGCGTGCGGCAGTTCAACGCGACCATGAAGGAGGCGTACGGGTTCGCGCCCGGCGAGCTGCGCGCCGCCTCCGGCCCCCTGTCCCGAGCCGCCAGATCCCCCGTGCAGGGCACGCCCGCCACGCTCACGCTGCGGCTCGGCCACCGCGAGCCCTACGACGCCGGGACCCTGCTGGCGTTCCTCGCCGCACGGGCCGTCCCCGGCGTCGAGTACGCGACCGGCACGCTGTACCGCCGGGCCGTTCCCGGGGGGATCATCACGCTGACGCCCGCGGCCGGCCACGTCAAGCTCTCGGTGACGCTGGACGACACCCGCCACCTGGCCAGGATCGTCGCGCGCTGCCGCCGCCTGCTCGACCTGGACGCCGACCCGGGCGCGATCGCCGAGGCGCTGCGCACGACCGCGCTGCGCCCGCTGGTCGAACGGCGGCCGGGGCTGCGTGTGCCGGGCGCGTTCGACGGGTTCGAGCTGGCGGTGCGCGCGGTGGTGGGCCAGCAGGTGTCCGTGGCCGGGGCACGGACGCTGCTCGGCCGCATCGCCGCCCGCGCCGGCTCCCCCGCCAAGCCCTGCGACATCACCCCGGCGGACGGCCCCGACGGCGTCTCGGCCGGGCCCATGGACGGACCGGTGGACGGGCATGCCGACGGGCACACGGACGGGCTCGTGGACGGACCCGCCTACGGGCATGGCAAGGCGGGCGGGGATGTGCCGGCCGCCGACCGGCCGCACCTGTTGTTCCCGAGCGCGGCGCGGCTGGCCGAGGCCGACCTCACCGGGCTCGGGCTGACCGGGCGGCGGATCGAAACCCTCAAGATCCTCGCCGAGAAGGCGGCCACCGGAGAGATCCACCTCGACGGCGGCGCCGACCCGGCCGAGACGGCCGCCCGGCTGATGGCCGTCCCGGGCATCGGCCCGTGGACCACCGGCTACATCGCGATGCGCGCCCTGCGCGACCCCGACGCCTGGCCGGCGGGCGACCTCGGGCTGCGCAAGGCGATGAAGGCCCTCGGCATCACCGAAGACGACATCGAACGGTGGCGCCCCTGGCGGGCGTACGCCGCCACCCACCTTTGGAGCTCGCCATGACGATCGACGCCCAGGTCCTGCCCACCCCGGCCGGCCCGCTGTCGCTGCTGGTCCACGGGGAGGTGCTGGTCGCCGCCGGCTTCACCGCCGACCCCGGCGAGATGTTCGCCCGGCTCTCCCCCGCGCTCAGGGCGCTGCCCCTGCGGGTCGTGGACGACCTCGGCAAGCCCGCCGAGGCCGTGCGGAACTACCTCGACGGCGACCTGTTCGCGCTGGACGCCCTGCCGGTCGAGCAGCCGGGCACGCCCACCCGGCAGCGGCTGCTCACGGCCCTGCGCGCCGTCCCCGCCGGGACGACCGTCAGCTACGCCGAACTGGCCGAGCGCGCCGGGCTGCCGAGGACGGGCGCCCGCGCGGCCGGATCGGCCTGCGCGCAGAACCTGATCGCTCCCTTCGTCCCCTGCCACCGCGTCCTGCCCCAGGGGGGCGGCTTCGGCGGCTACTACTACGGCCCGCACGTCAAGGAATGGCTGCTGAAGCACGAGCGCGCGCTCTGATCAGAACCTGAGTTCCAGGACAGGAGTGGCGGGGGCGGGTTCCACCGCGCGGGGGTTCGGCGTGGTGGCCGGGCCGTTCCAGGTTCCGGGGAAGAGCTGGATCCGGGAGCCGCCCGGGGTGTCCAGGCGGCGGCGAAGCTGGAGCGGCCCCCCGTCGGAGCCGCGCTCGCCCTGGCCCGCCGCACCTCCGCCGCCGGACCGGCCCCCGGGCGTGGCCCCGGGCTGATCCGTCTGTCCGGCGCCCGGCTGACCGCCGCCACCGGGCGACGCCGCGCTCGCCGGACCCGCGGGCGCCGCGCCGTCGTCCTCGTGGCGCTGCGCCCCGGCGGCCACGGCCCCGGCCGCCGCGGGCGTCGCCGCGCCGGCCGCCGCCTGCCCCGGCGTGGGGAAGAACCGCGTCATGAGCTCGTCCAGGAACGCGGCGCGCCCGGGCGCGGTCGGGTTGCGCGGCTCGAACCTCTCCAGGTACCGGTAGAAGGCCCGCCACTGCTCCAGCATCTCCCGCGTGAGCCCGAGCTCCTGGAGCCGTCCCTGCGGGAACGCCCTGGCCAGGGCGCGGGACTCCTCGCGGCTGAGCTGGCTGCCCCAGCCGAACGCCTTCCCGAACTCGTTGAGGTTCTTGAACTGCTCCGGCCACGGCGGCACGCTCGGCTTCGGCGGGATCTCCCCCGCCGCCGCGCGGGTGGCGACGCTACGGGCGCCCGCCCCGCCGCCGCCTCCCGCGGCGCGCCCCGCCGCCGCCTCGCCGCCCGCGGCCGCCCCGCCCGACGCCGCGCCGGACGCCGCGGGAGCGCGCAGCGCCCGTATCCCGGCGCCCGCGCCCTTGATCACGCCGAACGTCACCAGGCCGATGGCCGCGTCCACCACCACGGCCCCCACCGTCTGCCGCTCCCCGTTGATCGCCCGGGTCACGATGCCGCCGGCCGCGGCCCCCACCGCGACCCCGGCCGCCTGCACGCCGAGGCTCGCGCCGCCGGTCAGCCCGGCGATGGCCCCGGTGACGGCGCCGCCGGCCGCCGCGGCCCCGACCCGTCCCCAGTCGCTGATCTTGCCCTCGGTGACCAGTTGCCGGATCGCCTCGACCCCGCCGCCGACCACGGCGCCGATCGCCGCCCCGACCACGGCCTGCACGATGAAGTTGAGGAACGCCCCGTCCGGGTCGTTGGCGATGATCGGCCGCCCTTGGACGTACTCGTACCGGTTCAGCCCGGCGGTGAGGCCCGCCGGGTCGCAGCTCACCCACCGGCCGAGCCACGGGGCGTAGTAGCGCGCCCCGTAGTAGTACAGGCCGGTCTCGGGGTCGCGTTCCTTGCCGGTGTACCGGTACCGCTTGGGCGCCTCGACGCCGGGCGCCGCGGCGAACAGCGCCGTGGTGCCGTACGGGTGGTACTCCTCGGCCGACAGCACGCGCGCCTCGTCGTCCAGTTCCAACCGCGCGGAGCCGAGCTGGTCGTCCATCTGGTACCTGACCAGCCGCACCGGCCCGCGGTCGCGCCCGGCCGCGCGGGTCTCGACCAGCGCGACCCTGCGCTCGCCGTCCAGCACGTGCACGGTGTCGCGCCGCACCTCCACGCCGCCGTCCGGGGTGAACGCGCGGGCGATCTCGTATCCGCCCAGGTAGACGCGCTCGTGTACCGGGCTCGCCGGACCGGAGGACGACCTGCGGATGGTCACCGCGCGAACCCGCCGTCCGCTCGCGTCGTAGACGTAGTGGGTGGTCTGCGTGCCGCCGTCGGCCACGCGCGATACCTGGGAGATCTGGTCCTCGGGCGTCCACGCCAGGTCCCCCACCCCGGGCAGGTGGACGGTATCGCCGTGCTCGTCGTAGGAGAACCTCCGCTCGTCACCGAGGCCGCCGAGCCGGTTGCCCGTGCGGCCGGGCTCCAGGCGGCTGGGCTGGTCGTAGACGTACTCGCGGGTCCAGCCCGTGGCGGAGTCGGCCGCGTTGCGGTGCGTGACGCGCAGCAGGTTCCCGACGGGGTCGTACCGGAAGCGCTGGGTGTACCGGGCGAGGGCCGCGCCGTCGGCGGGGTGCGGGACGGGGCTCAGCCCCGCGCGGGCGGGCGGGCCGCCGATCTGGCCGAGGTGCTCGCGTCCCGTCGCCTCGACGAGCCGGTAGAGCGCGTCGTAGCGGTAGGAGGCGTGCGGCTCGACGTGCCGGTTGCGGAAGAAGACGTCCTGGCGCGCGTGGTCCTCGGCGCGGACGATGTTGCCCGCGGGGTCGTGGAAGAACCGCAGATCCTGCAGAACCTCGCGACCGCGCGCCCCCGCCCCTCCGGCCGCGCTGGTGTGCTGCCGGACCAGCCGGAACGTGCGCGGGTCGTAGGTGTACCGCGTGCTGACCCCGTTGCCGTGCCGGACCTCGACCCGCTGCCCGCGCGCGTTGTACTCCACCCCCGCGACGAAGGTCTCCTCCCGCCCGCCTTCCGCGCCACCCTCCGCGTCCGGACGGCCGCCGGGATCCGGGATGTCCGGAAGGGTGGCGTCCAGGCGTTCCAGGAGGTTGGCGGCGTTGTAGGCGAGGCGTTGGACGGTGCCGTCCGGGAGGGTGAGCTCCACGGGGCGGTTGAGCGCGTCGTGCCGGGTGAGCGACACATGCGGGCGCGCCTCCAGCTCGACGTCGCCGGACCAGTCGGGCAGATCCTGGAAGCCGGCGGTCAGCCGCCGCGTGGTTCTGGCCAGGTTGCCCTGCGCGTCGTAGGCGTCGAAGGTGGCGACCCCCGCGCCGTCGCGGCGTTCGGCGACCCGGGTGCGCAGGTTGCGCCGCTCCCCGCCCGGCACGCTCTCGCCGTACACGACCAGCTCACGCAGGATCTCGCCGGTCAGGGCGCCGCCGGACACCAGCGAGCGCACCGGGCGGCGCAGCGCGTCGAGCTCCACCCGGGTGCGGTGGCCGCGCGCGTCCCAGGTGATCACCGGCACGCCGGTCACGTCCAGGAGTTGCCGGCGCTCGCCCGCGTCCATGTCCCCGGCGAGGCCGCCCCGGGAGAGCAGATCGACGTCGTTGCGCGCCACCGTGCGGCCGAGCGGGTCCACGACCGCCCGCACCGTGCCCTCCGCGTCGAGCAGGTTCCGCGTCGCGTACCACACGTCGACGGCACCCGCCCGGCCGGCGGAGTCCGCGCCGGCCGGGCCTCGCGGGTCCGGGTCGAGGCGGTTGTGGGCGACCACGCGGCAGGCGCGGGCCAGGGCGTCGAAGTCGGTGGTGACCGGGGTCGCGGCGTGCCCGGCCGCGAGCAGGGCGGCGCGCCGTTCCTGCGGCCCGAGCTCGCCGGAGGCGCGCGGCGGGTACCAGCGGCGCCAGCCCGCGCGTTCCTCGGCCCGCACCAGCGGGGCCAGCAGGCCGCCGACGTCCGGGTCCCGGGCCGGGTCGAGGAGCACGGTGTCGTTGACGTCCCACGCGACCTGCCGCCACGGGGCCAGGACCTGCTTGGACCAGGTGCCGTCCGGGTGCAGCAGCGCGACGACGCGTTCGAGGGCGTCGTAGCAGCGCACCGAGCTCACGCCGTGCCGCCGGTCCGGTTCGTACAGGTGGGTCGGGGAGAAGAACGGCTCGTAGGTGCGCAGTGGCTTGCCCTTGGTGGTGAACACGGTCCACCCGCTGCCCGCCCACCGGGCCTGGCCCGGCCGGTCGGGGGCCGGTTCCGCGGGGCTCTTGGTCTGGATCTCGCGCCCGAACCCGTCGGAGTAGGTGAAGGTCTGCTGAACCGGGGACTCCGCGCCGAGGTCGCCCGCGTGCCGCTCGCGGGCCAGCGCGGCGGCGGCCGGAGGATGCGGGCGGACGGCGTCCCGGTCGCGGGCGAAGGCGAACGGGTCGGTCAGCAGGCGGCCGGTCGCCCGGCCCAGCAGCGGCCCGGCCAGGTCGCGCGGGTCGGCGAAATAGCCGAGCACGGTCGCCTCGTCGGGGTCGGGGTCGAACCCGTCGAGCGAGTCCCCCGTCGGGTCGTCGGCGCGGCCGAGGATCGCGGTCCCGGCGACCAGGCCGCGCGCGTCGAAGGCGACGGCGACGCGGTTGCCGTTCGGATCGCTGATCAGGCGCGGCTGGAGCACCCGGTAGTCCAGGCCGCCGCCGCGCACCCGGCCCTCGGCGTCGCGCTCGCCCGCGCTCGCCACGTTGCCCAGCGCGTCGCGGGTGGACAGCGGAAGCAGGTCGTAACGGTCGTAGTCCACCGTGGTCGCCGCGTCGAACGGGTCCAGGAAGACCCTGGGCACGAAGAAGTGCGCCACGGCGGCGGCGAGCTCGTCCTCGCCGGGCGGGGCGTGGCGGGCGCGGCCGGACGGCGTCCACCAGCCGTGCTCGTCGGCGGCGTACCCGGCCGCGGCGAGCGCGGCGCCGTCCACCCGGCCGCCGTACAGGGCGCGGACGACGTCCGGGGTCAGCGCCAGCCGATACGCCTGGTCGGGCAGGCCACGCGACTCCTGAACGCCCAGCGGAAGCCGTCCCCCGAGGTCGTCGGCCCGATAAAAGATCCGAGCCCGCCCAACCTCACGCCGAGCAGGACGCGCGGCCGCTCGCGCGCCAGCCTCCCACGCGGCGGGCAGAACCTCCTCCAGACGTGCCCCGGTGTCCCATCCGGCGGGCGAAACCTCCAGGCGTGCGCCGGTGTCCCATTCCGCGGACGGAACCTCCCCCAGACGTGCGCCGGTGTCCCACTCGGTGAAGGGCACCTCCTGTAGGCGTGACGGGTCGCGGAGTGCGGTGGTCAGCGTTTTTAGCGTGAAGAGCGGGCCTGTGGGGCGAAGGCCGAGGATCTCGGCCTCGCGTCGCTGCGCCGGCTGCGGCGCCCGGTAGGCGTCGGGCCCGTCCACCGCGTTGGTGTACTCCGTCCGCTGCTCCATGAGGTGCGTGCGCTGCTGCCGGGCCACGTCCTCGGGCGACAGCTCCGGCGCGGTGCGCCGCCCGGCGCCGGGGTGGCGGCCGTAGGCGGCGGTGAGGGTGTGGGTGGCCTGGCCGAAGTCGTCCACGGCGAGCACCAGTTCGTGGCCGATCCTGGGGTCGTCGCCGCGCTCGCGGTGCACGGTCACGGTCTCACGGGGGTGGCGGGCCAGCACGGCGTACGGCTGCCCGGCCGTCCTCGGCTGGAGCAACTCGACGGTGTAGGCGGAGTGGACGCTCTCGTACGGCACTTCCTGCGCCGCCGCCCCGTCCAGCCCGTACGTCTCCCGACGCAGAGCCACCCCGCGCAGCGCCCGCCATGCCTGCCGGTCATCCTCCCTGCCCACCGGCCAGGGCACGTCCTGCCCGCCGGGCAGGCGCACCGCGGACGGGATCGCGTGCCGGGGGGCGGGCGGGTCACCGGGGAAGGGATCCGGCAGGGTCAGATCCGGGTCGCCGGTGTGGAACCAGGTACGGGTCAGCACCGGCGGAACCCGTACATATTCAGATATATCCGGCGAAACCTGCTCAGCCATGGCCTCACCAAGCAGCGAACGCTCGCCGCCCAGCGGCCCCCCACTGATCCGCGCATGGCCCGTACCCGGCACAGCCCTACCGGTCCATGCATCGTCCTGATGTGCTGGGTTCTCAGCGAGTTGGGCGTGGTCATTGACCGGCGCGTCGCCAGCGGTGGGCGTGGGGTCCGGGGGCCGGAGTTCGCCGCCGGGGCCGGACGGCGTGGGGAAGGTTTCGTCGTCGTACTGTTCGACCATGCCGAAGCCGGTGAACTCGCGTTCCTCGCCGTCGTAGCGGCCGTCGTGGTAGACGTACCGGCTGACCCGCCGGGTCCGGGTGATCAGGTCGCGTACCTCCACCCTCTCGACCACGTGGACCGGGAACGGCAGGCGCGTGCGCCACGGTCGTCCGGCGGCGCGGTCGGCCAGGCCGAAGCGGGTCGAGGAGGCGTACGTCAGCAGTGTCTCGGCGCCGAGGTTGTTGCGGACCCGGGTGAGCAGGTGGGGCTTCACGCCGCCGGTGAGGTCGAGGTAGCGCAGCCGCCGCCCCGTTTCCACGGGTAGGGGGCTCCACCAGACCAGGCAGGCGGTCCCGCGGCCGAGCAGGTCCAGGACGGCGACGTCGGCCAGGGAGTCGGCGCGCGGGAACCCGGGGCCGAGAACGCGGCGATCGGCGAAGGCGTTGCCCGCGGCGTTGGGGTAGATGTGGACGCCGTCGGCGTGCAGGTAGAGCAGGTCGGTGGTGCCGGACCCGTCCACGTCGGCCAGGCGGACGCGGCGCTGGTCGAACGCGCCGGGCCCGTCCAGCCACGGCGAGTGGTCCATCACCACGGCGGAGCCGAACCGGCCGTACCCCAGGTTCGGGTGGTAGCGCACCTCCCCCGGGCGCACCCGCACCAGGTCGGCCAGCCCGTCGCCCGACATGTCCGCCAGATACACCGCCTCGGTGGGGTCGGTGTGCAGCAGCAACGGCTCCCACACGCCCGTCAGCGGGTCGGCGCCGGCGAAGAAGGCGCGCCGCGCCGGGTCGAAGCCCGCGAGCCCGCGTCCCGGATACCAGGTGACGCCGTCGTCCTGCGTGACCAGCAGGTCGGCGAGGCCGTCCCCGGTCAGGTCGGCCAGTTGCGTGTACGGGGCCGTGACGTCCGCCGTGGGACGGCGTTCGAACGGGGCGAACGCCGACCAGCCGCCCTTGCCGTCACGCTCGACGTACCCGGGCGCGGGGCCGGACAGCCGGACGAACTCCAGGCGGCCGTCCCCGTCCAGGTCGGCGAGCGTGGCCGAGGCGGCGGCCCGGCGCGCGGCCGACCGCAGGGCAGGGCCGGCCGGCCATCCGGGGAGCGCGGCCCCCGACGGCAGCGTGGCCACCTGGCGGGGCGCGGCGAACCGGCCCTCGCCGAGGTTGGCCGCGTAGAACCACGTGCCGCCCTGGTCGGCGAGGATGCCGGGCAGGCCGTCGCCGTCCAGGTCCGCCCACCGGGCCGGGACCGTGCCGGGCGGGACGGACTCGGCGCCGGGCAGGGTGGCGAGGGGACCGGGGTCGGCGACGTGCGGGCCGGTGTCCGCGCCGTGCGTCGCGTAGCCGAACTCGACCGGGGGCATGCCGCGCCGCACGTAGCCGCCGTCGTCCCGGCGGCGGTACCCCCACGGGCGGACGGCCTCCAGGACGGTCAGCACCCGCTCGCCCCGGCCCGGATCGCCCCGGTAGGCCAGCTCGGTCGCCCGGACCAGGCAGTCCTCCCCCACCCCGGGCTCGCCGGGGAAGTGGTGGAACATGAGCACCCGCCGGCACAGCCGGTAGGTCCGCACCTCGAACCCCGCCCGGTAGCTGGAGAACGGATCGGCCCGGCGGCTCCACTCCCGATCCTCACGCGGCGTCGGCGCGTCCCCGTCATGCTCCCCGTAATCGAGCACGACCTCGAACAACCACTCGCCCACATCGCCGCGCGCCAGATCCCCGTCGATCCCGGCCGACGGGGTGGACTCGTGCGGATCAGGGACGGGGGTGGGCGTGTAGGGGGTGCGGTTGCCGTAGCGGACGCGTTTCAGGTAGCGGTTGGCGGTGCGGGCGGCCGGGGAGCGGCGGCGCTCGTGCGGGAGGCCGAGGTCCACGCCGGCGTCGTCCTCGGGCTTGTACTCGTAGAGGACCAGGTTCCCCGAGGTGTCGTGGCTGCGGCTCAGCAGCCAGGTGAAGACGCGCCCCGGCGCGTCGGGGTCGGCGATCCTGCTCCGCGCGGTGAGCCCGAAGTGGTGGGTGACGCCGTCCGCGGTGATCGTGCGCCAGTGCTGCTCGCCGCTCTCGACCGCGGTCCAGCGCTCGACCCGTGCGTACTGCCCCTCGACCCTCGGCCGGTACCGCTCCACCCGATAACGGCGGCCCCCCTCCATGCGGTGCACGGGCCGGCGACGCCACCGGGCGCCGTCAGAGGAGAGGACAGGGACGAGATCCTCCGCGCCGGACAGCACGAACACGTCCTCACCATCGCCGGACAGACCTTCGGACCCCGGCGTCGCGTCCTGGTAGCGGGGCAGGCCCTTGTCCGTCTTGCGGGTGATCATGGGGAGGCCGAGGGTCCAGCCGAGGCCGACGGGGCCGTTGCCCGCGACCGAGTCGTAGTGGAGGGCCAGCCGGGGGCCGAAGCCGGAGCGGCCGGGGGTGGTGGGGATCGGCACGGTGAGGGTGCCGGTGCCGGTGGCCGGGTTGGCGCTGAACTTCTCGCCGAGCCCGCGGATCGCGCCGCCGCCCTTGGGGACGGACAGGGCGGGCGGCGCGGCGGGGCCCTGCGGCCAGGACGGGCCCGGACCGTCCGGCTGGACGGCCGCCGCCGCGGTGCCCGGGGCACCGGTGCCCGGGGCGGTCCCGGAGGTGGTTCCAGAGGCGCTTCCGGAGGTCGTCCCGAAGGCGGTTCCGAAGGCGTCGGTTCCCGAGACGGAGCCGGGGACGGGGGCACCCGGCGGAGGAAGGGGCTGCACGGCGGCCCCCTCAGTGCCCGCAGGGGCGGCCGTCGCCGGGGCAGGCGCAGCGTCCCGGCGCGCACCCCGTCGAGACGTACCCGCATAGCAGCCACACCCGGCAGACCCGGCCGAACGCGTCCGGAACCTCGACCGTGCCCAGCGACGACTCGTGGTCGGTGAGGGTGCCCCGTCCGACCCCGGTCAGCACGCCGTGGAACAGCCCCGGCCAGTCGGCGGAGGCCACACAGGAGACCTCCTCGAACTCGTCGGCCTCACGACGGCCCCGCCGGTGCGGCTCGTCCCCGCCATGATCCCCGTGATCACGGCGACCGTCGGGCCGGCGGCCGTCCGTCCCGTGATCCATGGAGCGGCGGTCACCCGGGGCGTGCTCCGCCGACGAGTGGTCGTGCCGTCCGTGGTCGTCGGAGTGGTGGTCCGCGGGGTGGCGGGGCGGGCGGTAGCGGATGGTGTGGTGGTGGCCGGGATCGGCGTGGGGGGCCTCGATGTAGAACTCGACGGCCTCGACGCGCAGGGCCTCGCCGTCCGGGCGGAACGGGAACATCGCGCGGGACAGGGAGAGCGGCAGGGTGCGCGGCCGGTCGCGGCGCTGCAAGGCGTACCAGGCGTCGGGGAGGTCGTGTTCGACGTCGAAGACGCGCAGGCCGTCGCCGGGCAGCCGGTCGCGGGACTCGCGGGCCGCCGCCTCGCGCAGCGCCTCGCCGCCCTCGCGGGCCGTGTAGTTGAGGTGCAGGATCACGTCGCTGACCGTCGCGAGGTCGAACCGGTTGTTCTCCTGGGGGAGTTCGAGCAGCCACCGGCTCACCGCGCCGTGGTACTCGAAGGGCAGGTACCGCTCGTCGCGGAAGTTGACCTCGAACACGCCCGGGTCGGCCTGCCCGGTGGAGGTCGCGACGGCCTCGCGGGCGGCGTACTCGCGCACCGCGCGCGGGTCGCCGGGCAGGAGCGTGTAGCCGTCGCCGGGCGGTTCGGCGGCCGTCCGGCACCCACACGCCGTCCGGCACCCGCAGCCGGCGCCGTGGCCGCACGACGGGCGTTCCCGGCCGCGGTCGTGCTCCGGCGGGCAGCACTCCCCCGGCGGCCGGATCAGGTCGGGCCGGACGCGGGTCGTGCTGGACAGCAGCGTCAGCCGGGCGTGCACGCCGGTGTACGGGCCCACCACGCAGGGGATGGACAGCGAGACGTTGCGGATGCGGCGCATGTAGTGCCCCGGATAGTCCTGGTCGAACAGCCACTCCGGCAGGTCGATCTCGCACGCCCCGGTGGTCTGCAGCCGCAGGAAGTCCAGGGGACGGTCCAGCCGCAGCGAGATGTGCTTGACCAGCTCGTACTCGCGGACGTTGAGGTCGAGGTAGGTCTGCTCCATCCGGCGGACGGCCAGTTCGAGGCGTTCCCCGGCGAGCAGGCCCTCGTGCAGGCCGTCCCACAGCGGGGTGTCGAGGAACTCGGCGCCGGTGTGGCCGCGCTCGAAGTTGAACGCCCGCTGGGCCTGGCGGGCGCCGCGCAGCGCCAGCTCGTACGCGCGCCAGTACAGCGCGGCGGTCTCCCGCTGGAGCCACAGGTACAGGGCGTGCCCGGTGAGCCGGTCGCGGAGCACCTGTTCGACGTCGAGGGCCTGCTCCAGGCGCAGCCGCTGGTCGTTGAGCTCGTGCAGGGCGGCGTCCCTGCGGCGCTCGGCGCCGAGGATCTGCCGCTCGACCTGCTCGATCTCCAGGTCCAGCACCTCGACCTGGTGGCGCCATTCCTCCTCGCGGCGCTCCCAGCCCGCCTGGGTGAGACGCTCGCCCGCGGTGATCGAGGCGATAGTTCCCACGGTGCCCGCGATGCGGGCCGCGGTGGCGAACACCCCGGCGAGCTTGGTGCCGAGGGGGAGCTGGTTGGCGTTGAGCGGCCCGAGCCCGGCCACGCCGAGCCAGATGTCGGGGATGAACCCGAGCGCCTGGCCGGTCGCCTCCAGCGGGATGCCGGTGCCGTGGCTGGCCACCGACTGCTCGGTGAGCGCCTGGTAGTCGTTCTCGCCGCGGTTCAGGCCGGCCTCGACCAGGGCCGCGTAGTAGCGGCGGTTGGTCTGCGCGATCTGCTTGGTCTTGGCCAGCGCCTGGACCTGCCAGTCGGCGTCGCGCCACTGGGCCTGGCGCAGCGCGATCGCTGAGGCCTGGAGCTGACGCTCGTGGTCGGCGCGCAGGGACTGCAGGTACTCGGCGTCGCCGCGTTCGTACGCCTGCTGCAGCGCGGAGCCCAGCGTGCGGACGTAGGCGGCCAGCTCGCGGGCGCGCGCGATCTGGAAGGCGAAGCGATACGGGCTCGCGGGCAGGCACACGTCGTCGTCCTGGCAGGTGCCGGCGGTGCCCGCGGGTTCGATCCAGCCGTCCACCAGGCCGGTGGCGCCCAGGTAGGGCATGTGCCGGGCGGGCGGCCGCTCGGCGGTCAGGCAGGCGCGGATCAGCGCGAGCCGGTCGGCCACCAGGTCGTACAGCGACAGCAGGCGCGGGTTGGGCGGGGCGGGGTGCGGCCGGAAGTCGTCCACGCGGCCGGGCGCGGACCCGTCCGGTTCGACGACGTGGCGGGGCCGCTCGCCGAGCAGCCGGGCCGCGGCGGCGAAGAGCACGCGGGCCTGTGCGAACGACTCTGGGGACGGCCGGTGGCGCAGCCAGGCGTCTCCCCATTCGAGCAGGGTCTCCAGGTAGTGCAAGGTGATGGACCTGCGGCGGACGCGCTCGGCGGAGGCGGCGGTGCTGTCGGCGCAGCACCGTCCGAGCCGCGCCCGGACCCCGTCCCGGTGGGCGCGCAGCTCGGCCGCCTGCGCCGCCTTGCCGCGCCGCCCGCGCCCGCCGGCGGGCGCGTCCTGCGCGTCATCGTCGCCGGTGGTGTCCCTGCCGCAGTTCAGCCAGGACGCGTCGCCGTGCAGGGGGTCGAACGCCAGCTCGTACCAGCGCAGCGCCGCCTCCGGCCGGCAGTGCGCGCGCAGGGCGGCGGCCACGGCCAGCGCCGGCCCGTACGGGTCGCGGGGCGTGAGCGGGGCGCCGGGCGCGTGGTAGGCGAAGTACGGGTAGGCGGGCAGGCCGCCGGGGTGGACCGGGCCCGTGGGCGGGAGGGGCGGCGGAGGCGGCGGCACCTGCGGGAGCGCGATCGCGTCGTCGGCGGCCAGGTCGTAGCGGAAGCCGGGCGGCGGGTCGGCCGGGTGGCCGGTGGGGGTCTGGCCGTTCTGGACGGCGAAGGTCAGCGAGTCGTCGGCGCGGCCGGTGAACAGCAGCGCGGCCGGGCCGGTGACCTGGACGCCCTCGGCGCTGAAGCGGGGCGTGCCGAACTCGCCGTGGTGGACGCGGCACCAGGCCAGGCGCACCTGGTCGCGCCCGCGCCAGGCGAGCAGGGTCGGCAGCTGCTCGGGGTCGTGCCAGGGCCACAGCGAGTCCTGCTGCGGGGCGGCGAACCAGCGGGCGTCCGCGAGCCAGAAGTAGTACTCGTCCACCAGGGGCCCGTGCTCCCGGCCGCACTCGGCGCAGCACGAGGACGGAGCCGTGTCCGGGAAGAGCAGGCCGCCCGGGACGCCCTCGGCGGGCGGCTCCCCGGCCGCGGCCACCCGCAGGAACCGCGTCCCGAGCCGCACGGCCGCCTCGACCCACCACACGAGCCCGGCCCCGGCCCCCCGCTCACTCCCCTCACCGTCGCCGTTCCCTTCGCCACCCTGGTCACCGTCACCGTCGCCGGGCGGCCGCCCCGGAACGCCGCCGGGCGGGTGTCCGGGTTCGTCGTCGGTGTGGCCGGGTGAGCCGTGGGGGGTTCCGAGGGCGGCCAGCCAGGACGGTCTGGCGTGGCGGTCGGGGGTGCCGAGGAGTTGGAAGCCGTGGCCGCGTGGGTCGACCGCGTGCAGGGTCGAAGGGTCGCGGATCTGGAGGATTTGGACGCCGGGGTGGCCGGGCGCCGGGGGCGCGGCCCAGTACTCCAGGCCGCCGGGCTCGGGCCTGGTCAGCGTGACGCGGCGCAGCCGGTCCTCCAGGAAGGCGAACGCCTCGCTGCGGCGGGCCTCGGCCAGCTCGTCGACGTCCACCCAGTTCTCGCGGTAGGCGCGGCGGCGCTCGCACGCCTCCCAGACGTGGTGGCGGGCGTACCGGGCGTCCCACAGCGCCAGGAAGCCGGGCGCGGGGGTGAAGCCGGGCTCCAGGCCGAGCCGGGCGCGGTTCACGAAGGTCTGGACGGCGCCGATCGCCTCCTCCACCCGGGAGGCCCGCTCGCACGGACCGGCCTCGACGTCGATGAGCAGCAGGCCGGCGAGCTGCTCGGCACGGCGCGCCGCCTCGCCCGTGGGCAGGGTGACGCGGTCCAGGCGGGTCAGGTACGCCAGGAGGGCGGCGCGGCCCCGGGCGCGCAGGCCGTCGGAGAGGGCGGCCAGGTCGGCGTACCTGCGGGGGCGGCCGTTCTCGATCAGCCCGTCGGCCACGAAGCGGGCGAGGTTGGCGTTGCCGGAGGTCTGGTCCGGCGGGGCGGCCGGGTCGGCGTCGGCCCACAGGTCGGGCCGGGCGGCACGGACGTCGGCGACCAGGAAGCGGCGGAGGATCTTCCGCAGGAGAAGGTCGGCGTGCCAGACGCGGACGGGCCACCGCTCGTCCACCAGGTCGTCGGAGGTGATCTCGGTGCTGCTCCCGTCGGTCCGATAGCGCAGCACCAGCGGGGTGCGGGCCGGGGAGACGCCGAGGTACCGCAGCAGGTCGCCCTCCAGGTCGGGGTGTTCCTCGGCGGACTCGTGGAACAGCAGCCAGAGCGGGCGCTCGGGTGAGGTGCGCGCCGCCGCGCGGACGACCGTGTAGTCGAACAGCCGCTCCCACCAGTCGGTCAGCGCCTGCCGCCGGGGCACGCTCGGGGCCGCGCGCTGGTCGAGGGCCGGGTCGGGCGTGAGGTACGGGTCGGCGACCGGCAGCAGGTCGGGGTCGAACCCGGCGAGGTGGACGGCGAAGCCGCCGCCGTCGCGGTGGTAGGCGGCGCCGGAGAAGCGGTCCGGGCGGGCGAGCAGGTGGTCCAGCTCGGAGCCGCCGTCGTCGGCGACGGGGGCGGCGCTCAGTCCGAGCCGGTGGGCCAGCAGCAGGGCCTTGAACGCGCGCTGGTAGGTGCGGCGGATGTCGCGCAGCGAGCCGGTGTACCGGCCGGCCAGCCCGGCGCGCTCGTTGCCGGTCAGGACCTCGATGCCCGCGTCGAGCGTCAGAGGCTCCTGAGAGCGCCGGTAGAGGCGGGTGCGCGGGACGGCGACCGGCTCGCCGCCGGAGTCGGGGCCGGCGTAGGAGAGCTGGAAGCCGGTGGTGGCGGCCACGATGTCGTCGGGGTCGTCGAAGTCCGGGCGGGCGCGCGCGAACTCGATCTCCAGGTCGTAGGCGCCGCGGCGCAGGTCGAGGCCGACGTGGAAGTGCGGGGCGTCCGAGCGGCCGGGCCAGTCCTTGGCGAGGAGCACCCAGGTGCGCTGGCCGCGGCGCAGGACCACCCGCCAGCGCCGTCCCTCGGCGCCGTCCCGGGACGGGATCTCGCCGTCGGGGGCGGGCGCGCCGGCCCAGAAGGCATACCTGCCCGCCTCCTCGACGAGGAGGGAGCCGGTCCAGCGGACGGTGTACCCCTGCGCGCCGCCGAGGGCGTCGGCGGCGGCGTCGCTCATCGCGAACCCGTTGCGTATCACGATGAACCGGCCCTGGGCGTCGCCGGCGGTGACGTCCAGCGCGGGGATCACGCCGGGGACGGGCGCGTTGGTGGCGTCCCGGACGTCGCCGGGCACGCCGAACGCGCGCAGCGGGCCGCGCAGCTCGCGCCAGACCACGCCGGGCGCGCCGGAGGGGACGAACTCGCCGAGCAGGCCGGTGCCGGTCAGGGCGAGCAGGGCGGCGAAGGCCCCTCCGGTGGGGCGGGGCCAGGTCACGGCGGGGGTGTGGCCGTCGGCGGACTCCCAGGGGCCGGTGGCGCGGTTCTCGTCGCCGTGCAGGTGGGCCAGCAGGCGGAACGCCGCCGCGGAGGTGCCCTCGCGCGCGTGGCCGGTGACGGCGTGGACGTGCGCGGCCAGGTGGTCGGCGACGGCCTGACAGCGGGCCACGGTCCGGGCCACCGCCTGCTGGAAGTGCGCGAACCTGCGCCGCTCGTCGGGCTCCTCGGAGAGATGTCGCAGGGACTCCTCGAAGTCCTCGAAGAGGAAGCCGAACGGGGCCAGGACGGCGCGCGGCCCGGCGACGAGCTCGCGCACGGCCGTGCGCTCGGCCGGGTCGAGGCGGCGGACGCGCGCCAGCTTGGCGATCACGTCGGCGGCGCGCAGGGGCACCCCGGCCGTGAGGGCGCCGCCCGCGTAGCGGAACGGCCCGTCGGCGGGGGTGTTCCACATCGCGGGCGGTGACCCCGGGAGGTCCACCCGCCAGCGGCGGTCGGCCTGCGGCACGGGGACGCCCTCGGACTCCAGGACGGAGGGGAAGAAGCGGGCGCCGAGGAGGTAGAGCGGGTCGGATCCGGTCGGGGCGTACCCGAAACGGGTGCGCAGGGTGGCGTCGATCTCGGTCCACGTCCACGTGGCGGCCACGTCCGCCGCGCCGGAAGCGCCGCCCGAATCGGCTCGGTCCCGTGCGCCGGACGCGCCGCGGGAGTCCGTCCTGTCCCCCGCGCTCGTCATGTCTTCGGAACCGGCCGTCTCGTGGCCGGAGCCGGTCCCGTCGCCACCGTCCGCTTCGTGCTCGGTGTCCCGGTTCACCGCCAGCAGGGTCGCGCGCAGGGACCACAGAGAGCCGGGGCCGTCGTCGTCCGGCAGGCCGAGCGGGTCGTCGAGCGCCTCGTTGGGCGGCTGGAGGGGGAACGGGTCGTCCCCTTGCAGGTGGTCGTCGGTGGTGGTGAGGAACAGCAGCTCGCCCACGCCGAGGTCGCTCGCGTACAGCTTGGCGAGCACCTCGGCGAACCGGAGCGTGTGGGCGGGCCTGGCGTGCCAGGTGTCGGCCGGGGTGTCCGGGTCGAACCCGGCCAGGCGGGACAGCGGGCCGAGGTTGGCGGCGAGCACCTCCAGGAACTCGGCCGGGCGCGGACGGCAGCGGTACCGGCGGACGGCGGCCCGGCGGACGGAGTCCAGCAGGGCCCGGACGGCCCAGTCCCAGTGCGGGTCGTCCGGGCCGGTCCACAGGGCGAGCAGCGGCGTGCGGCCGGTCCCGGTCGCGCCGTGGCGCGGCGGGAGGCCCCGCAGCGGGACGCCGAACTCGTCGCGCAGGAGCTGCAAGGCGGCGAGCTGCCGGACGAACGCCGGGTTCACCGAGCCGCCGGAGTCGAACAGGCCGAGCACCTGGATCACGTCCGCCAGCTCGCCGGCCGTCAGGGGAAGCCGCGCGCCGCGCAGGAGGCGCCACAGGCGGATGACGACCGCGATGCGCCGCAGGCCGCCCTCCGGGTCGCGTCCGAAGTCGAGGGCGTAGCGGTCCAGGTGGCAGGGCTCGCACTCGGGGAACGGGTCCTCGCCCTCGCCGCCGTCGCCCTCGCCGTGCGGGGTGAGCCGCCCGAACGGCACGACGCGCGCCCGCCACAGGTCGATGAGGTCGCACCAGGTGATGCCGGTGCGCTCCAGGAACTCGGGGACCTGGACGACGATCCGCGTCCAGGGGACGCGGCCCACGCGCGGGCCGGGGAAGCCGTACACGCGCCACACCCGCACGCCGCCCTCGTCGCCGCCGGACGACAGATCGCGGGCGTAGAAGATCTCGTACTCCTCGCGGGACAGGCACAGGTACTCCAGGGCCAGGTCCAGCCGGAGGGGAAGGCGCCACAGGTGCCTGCGGAAGCCCTCGGGTTCGAGGTCGGGGTCGAGCGCGAGCTCGGTGATGTCCCGGCGGAAGGCGCGCGCCACCTCCTGCCGGCAGGTGCCGAGGGCCTCCAGGTGGGAGCGGTTGACGTCCAGGCCCTGCACGTAGGGCAGCAGGGGGTGGGAGGCGTCCTGGCGCAGCGCCTCGTAGGCGGCGGGGACGGCGACCGGGACCGCGGGCGTGGAGTGCTCGGGCAGCGCGGCGAACAGGGTGGCGGGGTCGTGGCCGTCGTCCCCGCCGAGCGGGTGGCCGGCGAGGTCGCCGGTGGCGGTGTCGTGGACGGCGCCGCGCGCCGAGCCCGGGTCGGCGGCGAGCGCTTCGAGGCACTCGCCGACCAGGTCCACGACGGGCAGCGGCGTCGTGGCGTTGGCGGAGGTCACGGCGAGGTCGCCGAGGGGGCCGCGCCGGGCCGAGACCAGGCCGCCCAGCGTCCCGCCCTCGCCGGACCCGGGGTCGTCGCAGGTGGCGTCCAGGGGCAGGGACAGCAGCGCGTGCAGGTAGGCGACCGGGCCGAACGGCGACCGGTGGGCGGGGGGCACGCAGTCGACCAGGCAGCCGTCCGGGTTCACCGGCGTGAACGGCTCGTCCTGCGGCGACGACTCGCCGGCGGGGCCGCCGGCCGCGTCCATGACGGCGTCGGCGAGATCGAAGGCGACCGTTCCGGTCAGGGCGTCGCGGAAGGCGCGCGCGGTGAGGGCGGCCACCTGGTCGCGCGTGGTGAACCCGCGGGCGTACAGGGCCTCCATGACCGAGAAGCGGACCGGCTCGGGGACGGCCGCGGCGAGCCGGGTCAGCTCGTCGATGGCGCGCAGGGCCGCGTCGAGGCGGCGCGGGGCGCGCGCGTCGCCGGGGAACAGCGCCTGCGCGACGTCGGCCACGGCGGCGTCGCGGTGGCCGGCGTCGAAGGAGCCGCCGAACACGAAGGCGGACCCGGCCCGCGCGGCGTAGGCGGCGGTGAAGCGGTTGACCGGGTCGCCGGAGGGGACGCGGATCAGCGGCGGGGCGCCGGGGGCGTCGGAGGTGACCGGGGTGACGGTGGCGGCGAGCGTGAAGAACTTGCGGACCTCGGCCACGAAGGCGGTGAGGCGTTCCTCGTCGGAGCCGGGGCGGGTGAAGTCGGGGAGGTTGGCCGGCCAGGCCGGGTCGTCGCGGAAGGCGGCCCGCCAGGCGGGCTCCTGGACGGCCGCCGCGGCGGTGGCGCTGCCGATGGCGAGCGCGGCGCGGAGCCTGGTGCGCAGCGGGACGTTCCCGACGGGGACGATGTAGCCGCGCGTGAGCGCGCACAGCACGAGTTCGAGGTGCCCGGAGGGCTGGGTGCCGACGATGCCGTCCCAGAAGGCGGCGTCGATGTCGGCGGCGCCGACGGCCAGCCAGGCGTTCAGCAGGGTCTGGACGTCGCCGGTGACGGGGAGGGAGGCGGGGCCGCCGCCGGTGTCGCCGAGGGCGCGCAGCCGGCGCACGGCCGCCGCGATGCCGACCGGCGGGGCGTCGGCGACGGGCGGCTGCCCGGCGGGCAGGCCGGGCGGGGACGGCGGCGGGGTCTCGGCGATGATGTGGGCGTCGCGGGCGGCGGCGAGCATGGTGCGCAGGCGTTCGTCGTCGGCGAGGATGGCGGCGCGGTACCGCTGGTCGGCGTCGTAGGTGGCGGGCAGCCCGGCGCCGAGGGCGTAGAAGTAGCGGGCGGGGACGGTGAGGCGGGACGCGGCGGGGATCGCGGTGAGGTTGACGCGGACCCGCTGGTGGCGCTCGCCCGTGGCGGTCTGGCCGGGCAGCACGGGGAAGGTGAGGCCGGCCTCGGTGGCGGCGGTGCTGCGCGCCTCGCACTCCACGGCGGTGGCCAGCGCGACGACGTAGGTGGTGAGCCGCTCGGCGTCGGCGTCGCCGGTGGCGTAGTAGGCGGTGAGCGTGGCCTCGAAACGGCCGCGCTCGGCGTTCTCGCCGTCGTCGGTCGGGGTGGTGTAGAGGGCGCCGAGCCGGCCGCCGGTGGGGCCGGGGAGCGGCCGGAACTTCTGGTTCCAGACGATCTCGCGGGCGACGTGGCGGGCCTGGTTCACCGTCAGCGGCGCCAGGGCGAGCGTGCCGGCGGGGTCGTCGCCGAGCACCCGGGCCACGGCGTTGAGCACCTGGTCGTACGGGGGCGCGGAGCCGTCGGCGGGCAGCTCGACGTAGGCGTCGGCCGGGTCGATCGCCCGGCCGGGCCCGGGCAGGCCGAGGTACAGGCTGGTGGGTTCGAGGCCGGGGAACAGGGCCCGGTTCCCGGGGATCGCCGCGCCCGTGGCCTCGGGCACGTTCATGTAGACGCGGCGGTCGACGATCGTGCCGTTCCTGGTGATCTCCAGGCGGATGTCGCGCGTGGCGTGCTCGGGGCGCGAGGCGGGCGGGTTGGGCGGGGCCACCGCGATCACGGCGGTGGCCGCCGCCTGGTAGGCGAAGCCGGTGAGGATGTCGAAGCTCGTGTGCTGGACGATCGTGGTGGACGGGTGCGGGATCTCGGGGTGCGCGGGGTCCTGCGGGGCGGTGTAGGTGGCGGGGACGCCGATCTGCGCCTCGGGCGCGGACACGTTCAGATCGACGGCCCGGATGGTCAGCCCGGTGAGGAAGGCGGCGAAATCGGCGCCGGACATGGCCTCGCCGCCGGCGGGGAACAGGCGCACAACGATCAGTGACATGGGGACCTCTTCACTACGGCGTGAGGCCGCGTGCCGCGGCGGGGCTGGGCGGGATGTCACCACAGGCGCGTGGCTCGGCCTGAAGTTCGTGATCGTCAGTGGGGGGTCGCCGTCCGGGCCGGGAATTCGGTAAATGATCCTTTTTAGCGGATTTCACGCTCACCTTGGGGTCCTTAGCGCCACGCCCCCGAACCCATCAGATGCCTCTCGTACGTTATGGGAAAAGCTTGACGCCGTGAACACCCGAAATGGAGGCTCGACCGCATTGTTATATCGATCACCACAACCGCCCGTGCATTCGCACACGCAACGGGAATATGATCGGATAAGCATGGCTTTGACATCATTCCGCGGGGCGGCCCCACTGGCACCACCTCTGGCCTCAGGCCCACACCCCTCGAAGGTTCCCCTGCTGGGCCCCGGATTCCGGTGCGGACGTGATCCTCGCCGGTCGCACGGACGGCTGACCGCCGGGCACATCCGGAGAGGTCACAGCAGGCCCGTCGCAGCCGTCCGGCGAATGATGAGATCGGCGATCTAGATAAGCGGGATATGCGGCGCTATAAGCGGATAAGTCCGGACATGGGAGCGACCATGGCGCGAGTGACACGAGCATTTCCAGCGATCCCAGCGAGAATAGCGAAAAAGGGCGGCTTATACCCACTCGGCGACGCCCGGTCGACGGGCGCCGCCATGGATGAGCCGCCCTCTTCTGTTACGACCGGTCGCCGCCCCGGACGATGCTCTGCACCTCGCCGACCGGAACGTCCCGCGAGGCCGTGACGCGCACGGGGGCGAACGCGAACCCGACGCCCTCCCCCGTCACCGTCCACTCGGTGGTGACCGTGAGCGTGTACGCCCCGCGCGGCTGGTCGACCGACGCGTGCAGATACCGGACGCCGCAGGTGAACGTGCCACCGGAGACGTACGGACGCCCGGTGGGGCCGCAGTCCGCCTTCACCTCGGCGCGGCTCCCGGACGTGCCGGGGTCGATCTCCAGGCGGGTCAGCCGGGCCGTGACGGTCGCGGACATCACGCCGGGCAGCTCCGCCGTCACCGAGCGGACGGGGGCGCCGATCCCGGTGAGCCAGACCCAGGTGGGCAGGTTGACGTAGCTCCTGACGTCCGGGCTGAGGTTGATCTTCGGCTCCGGGACGGTCAGCGCGGCGCGGGCGAGCTGGTACAGCTCCTCCAGGGTGATCCCGCCCGGAGGCGTGCCGCCCTCGGGCACCCAGACCGCGCCCTGGAGCCCGGACCAGCAGGCCAGGCCGTTCGGGTCGGCGGAGTTGTAGGCCGGGACCCACCAGCGGCCGTCCTCGCCCACCTTGTCCTTGTACTGCTTGAGGAACTTGTCGAAGTCCTGCGCGGTGCCGGTCGGGTTGAGGTGGAACCAGTACTCCCTGACGTCCTCCTGCTTCTTCAGCATCTTGTCGGGGCCGTCGCCGGGCTCGTACCAGCAGGGACGCGGCACCCGGTAGCCGTCCGCCTTGCCTCCGAGGCCGTCGCCGCTGACGACGATCTTGGAGTTGCGCAGGATCACGCCGCTGGTCGGCCCGTCCTGGAAACCGTCACCGAACGGTCGGCCAGGGTCGTCGAGTGCGGCGGCGGGGCTCGTGAACAGGGCGAGCACGGCGAACACGGTGAGCATGGCGAGAACGGCGGCCGGGGCCGGCGTCGGCGGTCTTCTCATCGGCGACATTCCTTCGCGCGCTGATGGGGGTAGGCGGCGTGCATGTACGTCCTGACGCGCCAGGCGCCGTCGTCGCCCCTGCGCACGCCCGCGGCCTGGAGGTAGACCGCGGCCGGAGGCCGGGTCCAGGAGGGCTGGGACGTGACGGGGCGCCCGCTGCCCGCGTCGGTGACCTGGATGCCGGACTCGTCCACGCAGGCGTCGACCTCCGCGCCCCGGCCGACCACCGCCGGCACCCGCAGCGCGTACACCTTGGCCGTGCCGGTGGCGGACTCGCGGCGCTCGCGGAACCCGCGCACCCACGTGTAGGCGTCCCGGGCCGCCTGCTCCTCGACGCTGCCGAGATAGGCGGTGTCCTCGCCGCCGGCGACGGCCTTCCACGTGCCGACGTAGGCGTCGGTGAACGCCTTGGCCACGCCCCGCTGCCCGGCGTCGAGCCCCGCGGGCCACTCGATCGACACGGTGAGGCCGGGGGCGGCCTCGACGGACTCGACCGACCCGGTGGACAGCGGCCGGGCCGCCCCTGGGGACGCGCCGGCCGGGGACGTGCCCGCCGGGGAGGAGACGGCGCCGGGAGAGGACGCCGCGTCGCCGGCCGGGGTGAACGGGCGCTCGGCCTGGGCCGCGCAGCCCGTGACCAGCAGCGCGGCGGCGGCGAGCGCGGCCGGCATCCGCATGCCGACGAGGCTAGTCACGGTACGGGCGCGCCGACCACCGTTTCGCGTGGATCGATATGGTTCGCCGGGAAACGCCGGCCCGGGTGCCACCGTCGCCATCACACCTGTCCGTCCGTCGCTTCCGCCGGGGCCCGCGTCACGCGTCTCCGCCATACGTCTCGGCACACCTCTCCGTGCTCACGCCGACGGCATGGAGTGCAACCGCCAGGACGGCAGCAGCTCGTCGATGAGCGCCTCGGTCTCGGGGGCCATCCCGCCGCCGTAGGGATGCGAGGCCGCCCTGCGGTGCAGGCCGTCCACGACGGCGCGCAGCTGGAGCGGGTCACCGGTGGCGTGCGCGGCCCTGAGCAGGTCGCGCCAGAGCCCTTCGTCGTCGGCGGCCAGCAGCAGGCCGGCCCGCACCGCCGCCACCGCGCCCTCGGCGTCCCCGTGGGCCAGGCGCACCTCGCAGAGCCGGTGCGCGGCGTCCGCCACGCTCGCGGTGACCTCGTACTCCAGCTCGTCGGCGGCCAGCCAGGCGTAGCGCCCGCGCGGCCTGCCGTTGAGCAGCGGCCCGCGCACCAGGCCGAGGGCCCGCTCCAGCAGCATGGCCCGCGCGCCGGGGTCGTTGTGGGAACGGCGCACCAGCTCGCGGAAGAGCTGCCAGTCCGTGCGCACCTCGGGCCCGAGCCTGAGCCTGCCGGTGTCGTCGGTCCTGAGGTTGGGCCTGCCCTGGGCGTCGGCGCCGAGCCAGTCGGCGACCCGGGCGATCGTGGCGTCCCTGACGACGGCCTGCACGCCGCGCGGCCACAGGATGCCGCCGAGCACCACCGGGTGGACGCCCTGCGGGTGGGCGGCGAGGTAGACGACCATCTCGGTGGCCAGCTCCGCCCTGCCCTCCTCCAGCGGCGGCACCGGGCCGATCTCGACGGGCCCGAGGATGCGGACGTTGACCGAGGGCGGGGTGGTGAGCTCCTGGGGCTCCTCCTCGCGCACCGGCTCGCCGTCGCGGCGCCCGGCCGTGCGGAACAGCTCGATCACCGCGTCGTAGTGGCGCCGGGGCAGGAGCTGCGCCGCCACCGTCACGCCGAGCGCGTCGATCTTCGCCTTGCCGTCCTCGGTGATCTCCCACGTCCAGGTGGGGTGCGGGACCTCGCCCGCGATGACGTACCCGGCGGCCATGCGGGCGCCCGCGCGGCCGAGCCTGGCCAGGCGCTCGGCCTCGCCGGGGTCGGGGGCGATCGCCGACAGCAGGAAGTGCGGCGGCCAGGTGGGGTCGGCGGCGCGGCCGTGCACCCGTCCGGTCAGCACCTCGCCACCGGACGCGGTCACCTCCTCGGCCCGGGACTCCAGGTCCGGCAGCGCCTCGGCCAGGCTGCCCACCGCGCGCACCCGGTCGGGGGCGATCATGGTGAGGTCGGCGCCGAAGCCGACGAGCGTGACGCGCATGCCGTCGGACCAGCGGTTGGTGGCCAACTCGACGGCCAGCGCCGCGAGCGCGTCCCGGACGCGGTGCCCGGTGACGGCGATCACGCCGTGCGCGGCCTCCAGGTCGACCAGGACGCGGCCGGACTCGGTGACGCCGAGCGAGACCAGCCCCGGGTACGGGGCCGGGACGTCGGCCAGGGCGTGCTCGTCGATGCCCCGGCCCTCGTGGGCGGGCAGCCGCCAGGTGCGTCCGCCGTCGTGGGACTCCCAGGGCGCGGGCGCGTCCGGCTCCGGCGGGTGGATCCACAGGTCCAGGCCCCGGGCGGACAGGTGGACGGCGTAGATGGTCGGCGGGACGCGGCCCTGCTCGGCCAGCAGCTTGCCCAGCAGGCGCAGGCCGTTGTCCAGCACGCGACTGCCCGGCGCGTCGGACCCGAGGCGCAGCGCGACCTCCGCGCTCGCGGCGTCGCCGCGCGGCCGGGGGAGGCGGTACCCGAAGGCGCGGTTCCAGAGCTGCTCGCGGCGGCGGCGCCCGAGCGCGGCCAGCAGCCCGGCGGCGGCCAGCGAGCCCCCGGCCAGGTAGTCGATCAGGTCCAGGCCCCCGCCGGTGTCCTGGGTCTCGGTCCGGTGCGACCGGTCGGCCTGCGGAGGCCGGTCGGCGTTCTTGACGGACGGCACGGCCGTCTCCTTGGCCGCGGGCAGGTGGTAGGAGCGGTGCGGGGCCGGCACGGGCAGGGCCGTGACCTTCCTGCCCTGCTCGGCGGCGTCGCCCGTGCCCGGCCGTCCGTCCGCGTCCTCGCGCCCGGCCGTCCCGGTGCCGCGGCCCGCCGTGCCGGCGTCATGGCCGTCGGCACCCGTCTCGCCGCCGGTCGTGCCGGTGTCGCGGCCGTCGTGCGTGCCGGTCCCGCCGACCTGGTGGCGGCCCGCGTCCTGGACGATGAACTGCGTGCGGCCGTCGGCCTCGACCGGTTCGCCCGCGTGCCGCCTGAGCGTGGCCTCGCGGGTCTCGTCCGCCGGGACGACGTGGACGCCGCGCGCGTCGTCGGGCATGTCGAGCACCCAGCCGGGCCTGATCAGGTCGGCCATCTGCAGGCGGGCGCCGTCCGGCTGCGTCGTGTGCTGGTTGAGCCGGTAGATCTCCGGGTAGCGCCGTCCGTCCCCCAGGCACTTGTCGGCGATCTCCCACAGGCTCTCGTGGTGGCGGCCGTGCGGGGGCTGCACGACGTACACCTTCTTCACCTGGCGCACCACGTCGAGCGTGGCCGTGGACGCCTCCGTGCTCTGGGAGCCTTCCGCGGCGGCGGCGGCGCCGGCGGGCGCGGCGAGGGCGGCGGCGACCACGGCGGGCCTGGCCGGCGGCGGGGCGTTGCCGAAGGCGGCGATGGGGACCGCGGCGGCCGACACGGTGAAGAGCATCAGCGCGGCCGAGACGAGCCGGTTGGCCAGCGCCTGCGGCCCGCCGGAGAAGGGCACCCGGGCGGGCATGCCGATCCTGCGGATGCCGGCGTACACCTCGACGATCACGCAGACGACGAGCTGGAGCCAGGTGAGCCAGACCAGCAGCACCAGGATCGCGATGGCCGTCCCCATGCCGATCTGCCGGGTGAGCAGGTCGCCGTTGAGCAGCTCGGGCGGCAGGGGCGGCCCGGCGAAGCGCAGGAGCGCGTACGGGACACCGCCCATGAGCGCGGCCAGGGCGACGAGCGCCGCGAGCCCGGCGAGGACGTCGCCAGGGGTCCTGCGCGGCCGGATACGCGTGATCTGCGCCTGCGGTGTCCCTCTGGACGGCGCGCGCGACGCGGTCATCCCAGTTCCCTCCTTCGTCTCCCCGAGCCTGTCTGCGCGCGGTGCGCGGATCCCGCCCGCGGGGCGGTCACGGCGGCTGGTCGCCCGCGTCGGGGCCCGCCGCCGCGGCGCCGGACATCTCCGACCCGGGGAACCCGAACGCGCCCAGGAACACCGCGCTCCAGCGGACGCCGACCGTGACGGCGACCTCGCCCTGCGCCGCGCCCATGGCGCACCGCGTGAGCCGGACGGCGGCGTCACGGTGGGCGGCGACGAGCTCGCGCGCCTTCCCGCAGACGGCACGCTCGTCGCCGAGCAGGCGCACGTTCCCGGTGGCCCGCAGGTGTTCGACGTCGATCTGGTCGGCGGCGGCGCGCGCCGCCTGCTCGGCGATGTCGGACGCGCGCAATCGCGCGTTGATCGCGGCCCCGCCGTCGACCAGCAGCCCGGCCAGCAGGAACACCGTCACCGAGAAGATGACCGTGAACACCGACATCGACCCCGTGTCATCCGGCGGGACGCTCATCGCACCCTCCGGAAGAGTTCGAGCGGCACCACGGAGGCGCCGGTGGTGCGCTTGATCGCGCCGAAGCCGAGGAAGTCCAGGCGCAGCTCGCAGGTGACCTGCGCGCGGACGCTGCCGCCCTCGCGCCAGTCGCTGCCGGTGAGGCTGACGTCGGGACGGCACTGCCCGCGCAGCGCCGAGACCGCCGCCTCCCGCGCCGCGCGCTCCGCCGCGGGGCGCGTGCGCTGCACGGAGGCGGCGCGCGCGGCGTCCCGCGCGGCCCCGTTGACCTCGCCCTGGGCCTCGACCACGCGCCCCGCCCCGACCAGGAAGGTCAGGAAGATCAGGAACAGGGGCGCGAGCATGACGGCCTCGACCGCCATCGATCCCCGATCGCGCGGGCGGCCCCGGGTGAGACGGCGCCGTGCGGTCACGGCTTTCGGTCGCCTCCGCCGCCGAAGTTGGTCTGGATCTCGTTCTGCTTCTGGGTGACCAGGGTCTTGATCAGCGTGGCGAGACCGAGGGCCACGCCCGCGATGATCGCCGTGATGATCACCCACTCGACCGCGGACGCTCCGCGCGAGGGGGCGGTCCGCGCGCGGTGGATCCGCACGTGGAGCACGGCGACCAGGTATTCGAGCCATGGCGGTGTGTACATCTAGGACCCCAACATCTTCATCGCTGCCGGAAAACTGAGAAAGATCACGAATCCCGCGCAGAGCAGGAGCTGGGCGACCAGCATCGACTGGGAGCGCTCGCCGGCCTGGCCCTCGACCTCGGCCAGCTCGCGCCGCCGCATCGTGGCCGCGCGGGCGGTGAGCGAGGCCCGGACCTTGGCGCCGTCGTCCGCCACGAGCCCGAGCGCCGCCGACAGGTCGCGCAGCTCGTCGACGTTGATCTCGTCGCCGAGCCTGCCGAGCGCCTGCCAGGGGGTGATGCCGACGATCCTGGCGTTGGCGAGCGCCTCGCGGATGCGGGCCATCGCCCAGTTGGACGAGCCGCCGTCGCCGACCGAGACCGCCATCAGCAGGGCCTCGGGCACTCCCCTGCCTCCGGCGAGGTTCATCGCCACCAGGTCCAGGAAGGCGCCGACGGCGTGCCGGAAGTCGCGCCTGCGCACGGCGGCGTCCCGGCGGATCTGCAGGTCGGGCAGGAAGAAGAAGACCACCGCGATGATCAGCGCCGCCCACATCGGCACCTGGAGCGACACGCCCCACCCCATGAGGGCGAGCCAGCCCAGCAGCACGGGGAAGGCGAGCAGCCCCGACACCGCGAGCAGGACCTTCGTCGCGAGGTAGCCCTCGAAGGACTTGCCGAGCAGGGTCAGGTCGGCGCGGACGGAGCGGACCTCCCAGCCGCGGGAGGCGTAGAAGCGGGCGAGCCGCGAGCCGAGCTCGCGGCGGAAGGCGCTGACGTCCTCGTCGGGGCTGATGAGCTGGAGACGGAAGGCGTCGCCGCCCTCGCGGACCGAGTCGAGCGCGAGCAGCCGGGCCACCAGGCCGGGGCGGGGCGGGAACAGGGCCCTGACCAGCAGGAACAGGCCCAGCCCTACCGCGCCGCCCGCGAGGACGTTCTCAAGCATGCACGCCTCCCGCGACGGGTTCGCGCTCCACGGGGGCGGAGGCGACGGCGCCGAGCAGGCGCGCGGGCTTGTCGAAGCGGGCCAGGCGCCGCATCCAGGCGAACCCCGCGCCGAACAGCGCGGCCACCACGACCAGCACGGCCTGGCCGAGCAGCGAGTCGTACTCCGCGACGTAGGAGCGGTTGAAGACGACCAGCAGCGCGGCGAAGGCCAGCGCCGTGCCGACCACGATCTGCACGCTGCGGCGGGTGGACCTGCGCTCGGCCTCGACGCGGCGGCGCATGTCGAGCTCCTCGCGCGCCGAGACCGCGAGCGCGCCCAGCACCTCGCGCAGCCCGGGGCCGCGCAGTTTGGCGTTGAGTATCAGGGCGGCGACCACGAGGTCCGCCGATGGGTCGTCCAGTTCGTCGGCGAACAGGCGCAGCGCGTCGGGCAGGGGCATGCGGGTGTGGAGGCGGTCGACCAGCGAGCGCAGGTGCGGCCGCAGGGTGGGGGCCGCCGCGCGGATCGAGGACGGGATCGCCTGCTCCAGGCCCGCGGCCCCGGCGATGGTGTCGCGCAGCGACTCGGTCCAGGCGGCCAGGCCCTCCAGCCGGACCATGGCCGCGCGTTCCTCCGACGCGCCGCCGGTCAGGCCGCGCCAGGCC
This sequence comes from Sphaerisporangium krabiense, assembly GCF_014200435.1. Lineage (NCBI taxonomy): Bacteria > Bacillati > Actinomycetota > Actinomycetes > Streptosporangiales > Streptosporangiaceae > Sphaerisporangium > Sphaerisporangium krabiense. The sequence goes on from NZ_JACHBR010000001.1 coordinate 546,474, forward strand.
AGGACGAGCAGGACGGCGCCCGCCGCCATGACCGGCCAGCCGCTGACGACCAGCACCAGGCCGCCGGTGATGGTGGCGACCGCCGACCGCGTGGAGAGCCTGCGCAGCAGCTCACGGCGGCGCGCCCCCCGGTCGGGGGTGGCGGGCTTTCGCCGCACGCCGTAGAGGGCCAGGCCGAACAGGAACAGGCCGCCGCCGGTCGCGGCCCCGGCCAGCAGCGCGAGCCAGTCGAGCAGGCCGGTGGGCATGGGGATCATGACCAGGCCCCCCTCGCCGGGTCGTAGCCGTGCGGGACGAGGTCCTCCAGGCAGGCGATCGGCGCGAGCGGCACGGCGTGGCCGTCCGGGCCCGGGGCGAAGACCTCCGAGGACAGCACCCGGCCGTCCACGCCGGCGACCTCGCGGACGCTGGCGACGAAGCGGCGCAGGCGCCCGCCCTGGTGGTAGTCGTTGCGCTTCTCGATGAAGACGACGAAGTCGATGGCGCCCGCGATGAGCATGTGGGTGGCCTCGACGGGGAGGCGCTCCTCGGCCTGCAGGGCGTAGGTGGCGATGCGGTTGAAGACCTCCATGGAGGAGTTGGCGTGGATGGTCGACAGCGACCCGTCGTTGCCCTGGGTCATGGCGTTGAGCATCGTGACGATCTCGTCGCCCAGCACCTCGCCGACGATCACGCGGCTGGGGTTCATGCGCAGCGACCTGCGGACCAGCTCGGCCATGGTGATCTCGCCCTGCCCCTCGGAGTTGGGCAGGCGGTGCTCGAAGGCCACGACGTTCGGGTGCAGCTCGGGGAACTGGTCGAGGCCCAGCTCGAGGGCGCGTTCGACGGTGATCAGCCGCTCGTGGGGCGGGATCTCGTTGGCCAGCGCCCGCAGCAGGGTGGTCTTCCCCGCGTTCGTGGACCCGGCGATCATGATGTTCTTGCGCGCGGCCACGGCGGCGGACAGGAAGCGGCCCAGCTCGGGGGTGAGGGTGCCGTTGCCGACCAGGTCGCTGAGGAAGACCTTGCCGAGGCGGGCGCGGCGGATCGACACCGCGGGCCGCACGGTGACGTCCATGACGGCCGACAGGCGCGAGCCGTCGGGCAGCCGCAGGTCGAGCTGGGGGTTGGCGGTGTCGAAGGCGCGGCTGGACAGGCCGCTGTAGGCGGCGAGGATCTGGATCAGCTCGATCAGCTCCTCGTCGGAGTCGGCCACGGGGTCGTGCATGACCTCCTGGCCGTCGGCGTATCCGACGAAGACGCGGTCGCAGCCGTTGACGTCGATGTTCTCGACCTCGGGGTCGTCCAGCAGCGGCTGGAGCCTGCCGACGCCGAACAGGGCGGCGTGGATGCCCGCCGCCAGCGCCTCTTCCTCCTCGGCCGTCGGCGGGGTGCGCCCCGAGCCGATCTCGTTGCGGGCGTGCTCCTCGAGGACCTGCGAGATCAGGGCGCGGGCGAACTGGCGCTCGTCCTCGCCGGACATGGGGACGAGGCCGCTCGCCTGGTCCAGGCGGCGCTGGTGGGCGAGGCGGTCGCCGACCTCCTGCCGGAACCGTTTCACCAGCGTGTGGTCGATGCTCACCCGCGCCTCCCCTTCACCGCTCCCGCGACGCTCATCTCGACAGGCCCCCTGAGCGGGGACGCGGCGGCTCGGTGGAGACGCCGCGCGCGCGGGGCGGCTCGGCGGCGGGCGCGCGGCCGGGCGCGACGCGGGCGGCCAGGCGGCCGGCCAGCTCGCGGGCGGTGCGGATGAGCAGGGATCGGTCCAGGCGTCCGCCCCACTGGCCGCGCAGCAGCTCGGCGCCCTTGGGGTCGTAGGCCAGGCCCGCGACGAAGGCGGCGTCGACGCCGGTGGCGGCGACGATGCGCCCGACCTCTTCGATGGAGGACCGGTACGAGCGGGGCTCGGCGATCACCACGACGCCGATCTCGCCGGTCATGAGCGCGAGCCGCTCGCGGAGGTGGGCCACGTGGTCGAGGCTGGGCCGGGTGAACAGCAGCGTCAGCTCGGCCTCGGCGATCAGCTCGTTGATCTGCGGGTGGGCGCCGAGCCTGCCGAGGTCGGCCAGGACGTCGGCCTGCGGCAGCGCGGCCAGGGCGCGGCCGAGCGGGCCCCACAGCCACGTCAGGCCCGCGGCCTGCTCGCCGTGCGTCAGCCCGGTGAGGACGTCGAGGCCGCCCACGAGCTTCTGGGTGTGCTCGTGGACCTGCTCGGGGCGCAGGCCGCGCCGGGCGGTGGCGCCGAGGCTGAGCAGGCCCCGGGACGGGTTGAGCACGGTGCCGTCCATGCCGGGGAGCCGGTAGACCAGGTCGCCGCCGGAGGGGTCGCATTCGGCGAGCAGGACGGGCCGGGGCCACACCGCGCCGAGGGCGGTGGCGGCGGTGGTCACGCCCGGGGCTCCCTTGTCCGCGGCGAGGGCGATGAGCGCCACGTCACCCCGCTCCGGGCAGCTTGCCGACGGCGATCTCGCCGCCGGAGGCGTACATGGCGATCGTGGGCGAGACGGTGGCGTCCACGACGATGGAGACCAGGCCGGTGCTGCTGGTCTCGCCGCCGCCCACGGCGTCGACGAGCGCGCTCGGCGCGAGCACCTTGCCCTGCGCCGCCGCCTTGCCGGAGCCGGGGGCGTACAGGACCTGGACGTGGTCGCCGGCCTTGAGGTCCAGGGGCATCTGGCCCGCCTTGAGCGCCAGGCCGAGGATCACCTTGCCGGGGCCGACCTGCTCGCTGGACCTGCTGACCATCTGCTCGGTGAGGAGCGTGCCGGGCAGGAGGGTGACGCGGGCGAAGGTGGTGGCGACCTCCTGGCGGTGCCGGTAGTCGACGTAGGCGACGCCGGTGTCGGCGATCTGCACCTCTTCCATCGCCTCGGGCGGGATCGGCTGGCCGGGGCCGACCTGCTGGGTGATGCGGATGGCGGAGACGCGGTCGCCGCTGCGCACGACCAGGAGGGTGGTGGCGAGGGCGCCGCCGAGGACGAGTAACAGGGCGAGCGCCGCGAGGGCGGGCTTGCGCTCGCGGGGCGGGACGGGGAGCTTGCGCGACGCGGGGCCCGACAGCGCGCCCGGCGACCCGGGCCGCTCGGCGTTCACCGGGGCTCGGCTGTCGCGGTCGGGTCTCTCGCTGATCCTCATGGGTGGGGGGCTCCCGAATCAGGGACCAGGCCGACGGCCCCCGACCATGCGCTGATATCGATCAACACTGGGCCGATCGAGACGAACCGCATGACCACGGGGCGAAACGGCATGGTCACGGATATGTTAGGACAAGACTTCGGTTATCACCGAAATTCTCGTACGATCGCGTGCCGCTTGCATCAAGCTCCGGCTTGGAAACCGGACCCATGCTCATCCACTATGGATTAGCTGTCAATGGGAGGGTCATCAATCCCATCGGTCCCGGGACATCGCCCACACCGAAATTTCCGTCGATATTCTCCTTTGTATCGACAGTAACGCCAGTAACATCTGTCACCCGCGCCACCCGGGTGTTCCCCGCGGATCGGCATCTTAACCGTTCTCCGCACGAACCCCGCCGGAGGCGGACGAACCGGTTTCCTCGTCGATCCAGCGAAGATAGGCGCCGAGCCCGCCGTCGACGGGCAGGGTGATGATCTCCGGCGTCTCGTAGGGGTGATCGCGGCGGATCAGCTCGGTGAGGGCCTCCGCGCGCTCCCGCGTGGTCTTGACGAGAAGCAGGAACTCCTCGGCGGTCTCGAGCTCGCCCTTCCAGCGGTAGACGCTGGTGACGGGCCCGACGATCTGGGCGCAGGCGGCGAGCCGGGCGCCGACGGCCGAGCGCGCCAGTTCCGCGGCCTTGGCCCTGTCGTCGACGGCCACCTGGACCTGCACGTATCCCGGCATCGGCGCCCCTTTCCGTTAACCGGCCGTACACCTCGCCTGCCGGAGGCGCATGGCCTTGTCCGCTCTTGTCCACATGTTCGTCCACAGTCCCGGCCGGGGACCAGCACCGGACTTTCGCCAGGAATATGGAGAAATATCCGGTTTAGACCTGCCAGCCCAGCGCCGTCCACAGACTTATCCACAGGCGAGGTCGAATTTCCCCGCGCCTGTGGACGGCAGGCCGTGACCGACCGGCAGGTGAACGGGAACCGGCGGCGGGCCCGGCCTCCGGCACGGGGACGCGCGCACCCGGCCACCAAGGTTAGCGCCGTTTCCCATCGGCCTTATCCCAGGAGAACACCGGAAACAAGCATGGATGTACTGAAGCACGGATTGGCGGGAACGATAGCTACGTCTCCCCTCGGCAGATGCATATGTCCGTCTCGGCACGCAGGTGCGGAGCACGTGAGAAGGAGGGGGTCATGGACAGAATCCTGGCGTCGAGCATCGGGCTGGCCACAACGGTCCTGCTGGTGAGCGCTTGCGGCGGTTCGACCACGCCGAACGCCAACTACAGCAGGGCCGCGGCCAACGCCACGGAATCTCCGACCCCGACGGGCACGGAAACCGGCTACCCCGGCACGTCTCCCACCGCCTCCCCGACCGGGACGGCCTCGCCCGGCGGCTCTCCGACCGCCTCGCCCGGCGTCTCGCCCACCGAGTCCGCGAGCCCCATGCCGACGCCCGAGCACGCCAAGGTGCGGGTCGCCGATTCCCGGTACGGCAAGGTGCTGGTGGGCGAGAACGGCAGGGCCCTGTACGTCTTCGACAAGGACACCGACAACACGTCCAACTGCAACGACGCCTGCGCCACCGCCTGGCCTCCGCTGGTCACCCGGGACAAGCCCCGCGCGGGCGAGGGCGTGAAGGAGAGCCTGCTCGGCACCACGACGCGCAAGCAGGGCGAGAAGCAGGTCACCTACAACAAGCACCCGCTGTACTACTTCAGCGGCGACAAGGTCTCCGGCGACTTCAACGGCCAGGGCAAGACCGGTTTCGGCGGCAAGTGGCATCTGATCGACCCCGAAGGCAAGAAAGTGGAGAAGTAGGAGAACGGGCACCCGCGGGTCTAGATGGCGTAAACCTCCGGACCGGGCGGACTCCCGTCGCTACGTTGAAGCGCGGGAGCCGGACCCGGAGGAGAACGCCGCATGCGGATCATGCTTACCGTGGTCTCGGAGCACGGCCACCGCGACGTGGTGGCCGAGGGCGACGAGGAGACCACGGTCGCGGGGCTCGCCGCCGCCCTGAAGGGCGTGCCGGAGGAGACCCTGGGCAACGTCGTACGTCTGGCCCGGGCACGGGCGCCGTACGGCATGGGCGGGCGCCCGCGCCCGGCGGCCAAGGCCGGGCCCGGCCCCGAGGTGCCGTCCTTATGGGTGGACGGCAGGCGGCTCGACCCGGACGCGCCCGTGGTGGCCGCGCTGCGCGACGGCGACCTGGTGACGCTGGACCAGCGGACGGCCGGGGCCACGGTGCTGGCGGAGCCGGGCGGCGTGGCCGAGGTCAGGGTCGTGGGCGGCCCGGCCGCCGGGTCGGTGCACCGGCTGGGCCTCGGCGTGCACGTCATCGGCTCGGGCCCGGCGTGCGCGGTGCCGGTGGACGATCCGGACATGCCCGCGGAGGCCGTGGAGATCCGGGTCACGCCGGACGAGGTGCTGGTGCGGTCGGTCACGCCGCCGGGCAGGGAACCGGCGGAGCGGCCGCGCCGCGGCGCCCGGCGGGCGCGGCGCGCCGCCTCGGAGCCCGTGGACCTCGGCGCGCCGGCCCACGAGATCATCGGCGCCATGGTGCGCGGGACCACCTACTCCGCCGCCCACGTCGCGGGCGAGCAGGTCGGCGCGCCACGCCCCTGGCCGGAAGGCGCCCCGCTGACCTGCGGGAACTCGGTGCTCGTGCTGCGGGCGACCGAGGCGCCCGACGCCCACCTCGACGCGCTGCCCGAGGGCGGGCTCGCCTACAACCGGCCGCCGCGCCTGCGTCCCGCCGAGCGGCGCAGGAGGTTCGAGGTGCCCGCCGAGCCGTCCCGGGGCGAGGGCATGCGCCTGCAACTGCTGGCCGCCTTCCTGCCCGCCGTGCTCGGCCTGGCCCTGGCCTGGGTGTTCCAGATGTGGTTCTACCTGCTGATCGCGCTCATGACCCCGATGATCATGATCGGGCAGTGGATCAGCGACCGCCGGCACGGGCGCAGGAAGTACCGCCAGGACCTCAAGGCGTACAAGGAGCGGCAGGCCGCGTTCAAGGCCGCCGTCGAGAAGGCCAGGGCCGTGAACGAGGTGGAACGCCGCGCCGCCTCCCCCGACCCGGCCGAGCTGCTGCTGACCGCCACCGGCCCCCGCGGGCGGCTGTGGGAGCGCAGGAGCCACGACCCCGACGCCCTGCGCCTGCGCGTCGGCCTCGCCGACCTGCCCGCGGAGATCGAGTTCGTGCCCGAGCGCGGCGCCTCCGCCGACCTGGCGATGCCCGAGCCGCCGACCTCCGGCGCCGTGCCGGTGTCGCTGGCCATGCGGCGGCTGGGCGTGGCCGGCGTGACCGGGCCGCGGGACACCGCGCTCGGCGTCGCCCGCTCGCTGGTCGGCGCCGCCGTCACCCTGCACAGCCCGCGCGACCTGGCCGTGGTCGTGCTCTGCGCCAACGCCGACGGCGCGGCCCGGTGGAACTGGGCCCGCTGGCTGCCGCACTGCGCCCCCCGCGACGCCGACGCCGTCGCGCTGGTCGGCGCCGACCCCGAGGCGGCGGCCCAGCGCGTCTCCGAGCTGGCCGCGCTGATCGCCACGCGCCTCGGCGACGACGACCCGCAAGGGATGCTCGGCGCGGTCAAGTCGTGGGGCCGCTCCTTCCAGCCCGGCGAGGAGCCGCTGTACGCCTCCTACGACGACCGGCCCTACGACGTGCTGGTGATCCTGGACGGCGCCCAGGTGCTGCGCGGCCTGCCCGGGATGCCGCAGGTGCTCAGGCAGGGCCCGCGCGCCGGGGTCTACACGATCGCGATCGACGAGGACCAGCGGCTGCTCCCCGAGGAGTGCGCCACCGTGGTCGACTGCGGCGAGAGCGGCTTCGTCCGGCTGCGGGGCGGCGGCCTGGACGCCATCGGCGAGATCCTCGCCGACCGCGTCTCCGCCGCCTGGTGCGACCGCCTGGCGCGGTCCCTGGCCCCGCTGCGCGACGTGAGCAGGGACGACGCGACCGCCGTCCTGCCCGGCTCGGTGCGGCTGCTGGACCTGCTGGCGCTGCCCGCCCCGACCGGCCGGGCGATCGCCTCCCGCTGGCGCGCCGGCGGCCGTACGACCCGGGTGCCGATCGGCGTCGGGCCCGAGGGCCCCTTCAGCGTGGACCTGCGCACCGACGGCCCGCACGCGCTGGTCGCGGGCACCACCGGCGCGGGCAAGTCCGAGCTGCTGCAGACCCTCATCTGCTCGCTCGCCGTGGCCAACCGGCCGGACGAGATGACGTTCGTGCTGATCGACTACAAGGGCGGGGCCGCGTTCAAGGAGTGCGTGCGCCTGCCGCACACCGTCGGCATGGTCAGCGACCTCGACGAGCACCTCACCCAGCGGGCCCTGTCCTCGCTGGCCGCCGAGATCCGCCGCAGGGAGCGCCTGCTGCTCGCCGCCGGGGCCAAGGACATCGACGACTACCAGGAGCTCGACGGCCCGCGCGCGCCGCTGCCCCGCCTGCTGCTGATCATCGACGAGTTCGCCGCCATGGTGTCGGAGCTGCCCGACTTCGTGGACGGCCTGGTCGACATCGCCCGGCGCGGCCGGTCGCTCGGCATCCACCTGGTGCTCGCGACCCAGCGCCCCGCCGGCGTCGTCACCGCCGACATCCAGGCCAACACCTCGCTGCGCATCGCCCTGCGGGTCACCGAGCCCGCCGAGTCCGCCGACGTCATCTCCGGCCCGGAGGCCGCCCACATCTCCAAGTCCACGCCCGGCCGCTGCTACGTGCGCTCGGGCGCCGCGCCCGCCCAGCCGGTCCAGACGGCCAGGATCGGCGGCAGGGCCGTGGAGGGCGGGAGGACGAGCGCGGGCCCGAAGGTCGTGGAGGTCGGCTGGCGCGACCTCGGCCACCCGCTGCGCACGGCCCCCGAGCCCGTCACCGCCGGGCTGTCGTCCACCGCGCCGGCGAGCGACCTCGCCGTCCTGGTGGACGCGGTCGTCGACGCCGCGCGCGTCGCGGGCGTGCCCGGCCAGCCCAGCCCATGGCTGCCGCCGCTGCCGGAGTCGATGCTGCTGGACGACCTGGACGGCCCGCCGGCCCCGGCCGGCCGGGAGGTGCCGCCGCTGCCGTTCGGCGTCACCGACCTGCCCGCCGCGCAGGACCGCAGGCCTCTCGCCCTCGACCTGCCGCACGGCGGCCACCTGCTGATCGCGGGCACGGCGCGCACGGGCAGGTCCACCGCGCTGCGCACGCTGGCGGCCTCCATCGCGCGGCTCGCCTCGCCGCAGGACGTCCACCTGCACGCCATCGACTGCGGGTCGGGGGCGCTGCTGCCGTTCGTGGCGCTCCCCCACTGCGGCGCGGTCGTCACCCGCGACCAGCTCGACCGCGTCGAGCGCCTGCTGGCCCGCCTGCGCGCCGAGATCGGGCGCAGGCAGCAGGTGCTCGCCGAGGCCGGGTACGCCTCCCTGGCCGAGGCGCGGCAGGCCGCGGGGCCGCACTCGACGCTGCGGATGCCGTGGCTGGTGCTCCTGCTGGACCGCTGGGAGGGCTTCGCCGCCGCGTTCGAGGGCTACGACTACGGGCGGCTGCTGGAGTCGCTGATGCAACTGCTGCGCGAGGGGCCCGCCGTCGGGCTGCGCGCCGTGGTCACCGCCGACAGGTCCGGGCTGCTCGGGCAGATCTCCACGCTCTTCGACGATCGCCTGATCATGCGGCTGGCCGACCCCGCCGACTACGGCCTCGCCGGGCTGCCGCCGCGCGCCCTGCCCACCGTCATGCCGCCCGGGCGCGCGCTGTCGGTCGGCGAGCAGGGCGTGACCGAGAACCAGATCGCGCTGCTCGACGACGACCCGTCCGGGCCGGCCCAGGTCGCCGTCCTGCAGTCCCTGGCCAAGAAGTCCGCCGAGCGGTTCCCCTCGCCCGCCTCGCTGCTGCGGGTGGACGCGCTGCCGATGCGCGTCACCGCCGCCCAGGCGCTCGACCTGGTCGCCGGGTTCACGCCTCCTTCGCCGCTGTGGGCGCTGCTCGGCGCGGGCGGCGACTCGCTGGCGCCGCTCGGCGTCGACCTGCTCGCGCAGGGCCCGGCCGCGGTGGTGGCGGGCCCGTCCAGGTCCGGGCGGTCCTCGGCGCTGCTCACGGCCGCGCGCTCGCTGCTCGGCCAGGACACCCCCGTCGCCGTGGTGGCCCCGCGCCGCAGCCCCCTGCGCGACCTGGCCGGGCAGGACGGCGTCCTCGGGGTGGTCTCCGCGGAGGGGGAGGACCTGCCCGCCGTGCTGCTCGGACACGACCGGTACGTCGTGCTGGTGGACGACGCCGAGCTGATCTCGCCGGACTCCCCGCTCGGCATGGCCCTGGAGAGCACGCTGCGCAGCGGCAGGGACGGCGAGCACGGCCTGCTGGTCGCGGGCACCACGGGCGACCTGGCGACCGCCTACCGCGGCTTCGTGGCCGAGGCGCGCAAGTCACGCACCGGGCTGCTGCTGTCGGTGCAGAGCCCCGCCGACGGCGACCTGTTCAACGTGCGCCTGCCGCGCGGCGCGGTGGGCGGGCCGCCCGGGCGGGGGCTGCTGGTGATCTCGGGCACGGTCACGCCGATCCAGGCGGCCCTGAGCGCGTGAGGCCGGCCGCTACCGGCAGCCCGGGCTGCCGTCGTCCGGGCGGAAGCACTCGATCGGGCCGCCGAACGTCGAGGTGACCGTGAACGTCATGCCGGGCAGCAGGGGGACGGCCGCGACCGCGTTCCCCTGGACCGTCACGCCGCGCTGGTCCCCCCTCTCCCAGGCCCGCACGGTCACCGAACCGAGCATCCTGGGGCCGACGTCGCGCACGATGGCCCGCGCCCGCGCCTCGGCGGCGCCACGCCACCCCGGCGAGCCCGTGCCGGCCGCCCTGGCGATCCTGGCGCCCTCGCGCGCGGCGGCGTCGGCGACCTGCCTGCCGTGGAAGACCAGCGCGAACTGCACGACCAGCAGGATGACGATCAGCACCACGGGCATGATCAGCGCCAGCTCGACCACCGAGGCGCCGCGGTCGCCGTCCCGGGACGGCGCGGCCCGGCCGTGGAAGCCCACCGGCCGGGCCGTGACGCGGAACGGGGACGGCGAGCCGGTCGCCGTCCCCGTCGCGCCGCGTCTCACGTTCGCCGCGCTATCGCGTCGCGGACTCGATGTTGCCGCGGTAGGTGTTGATGATGCGGGACGCCTCGGCCAGTTCCTCCGACATCCGCTGGAACGCCTGCCGGTAGTTCTGCCAGGCGCCGCCGAACCGGGTGGCCCCGGGGCCCGTCCACGCCGTGCCGACCTTCGCGGCCTCGCGGTCGAGCGCCGCCATCGTCTGACGCACCTGCTCGGCCTGCTGCGTGAACTGGGCGGCCATGTTCTGCATTTCCGCGGGGTCGCCGCCGAGCAAGCTCTGGCTCATGCCGGTCTCCTTGAGGGTCGACTGCACACAGGGGGTGGCCAAACGCCCCTACCTTAGACGTCCAACCCCTAAGATGCACTGCTTATATCGACTGGTTATCGCCTTCCCCGCCCGTGCGCCGGCGCCGGGTTCCCCGAATCCCGGGGAGGGGGTAGGGGTCACCTGAGATCAGAGGACGCCTACACTCCGTGGAAGGCGCAACGCCCCCTTGGGAGGACAGAGCCCCCTTGGGGCCCCTTGCGAGGAACAGGAAAGGGACGACCTCGGGTGGAGAAGGTCCTGATCGCCAACCGTGGCGAGATAGCCGTGCGGATCGCCCGCGCATGCAAGGACGCCGGGCTGGGCAGCGTGGCCGTGTACGCGGAGCAAGACCTCGACGCGCTGCACGTCCGCATGACCGACGAGGCCTACGCCCTCGGCGGCCAGACCCCCGCGGAGACCTATCTCGACATCGGCAAGCTGCTGGACGTCGCGGCCCGGTCGGGCGCCGACGCCGTGCACCCGGGATACGGCTTCCTGGCGGAGAACGCCGAGTTCGCCCAGGCCGTGATCGACGCCGGCCTGGTGTGGATCGGCCCGCCCCCCGCGGCGATCACCGCGCTCGGCGACAAGGTCGCGGCGCGGCACATCGCCCAGCGCGTGGGCGCGCCGCTGGTGGCGGGCACCCCCGACCCGGTGTCCGGGGTGGACGAGGTCATCGAGTTCGCCTCCGAGCACGGCCTGCCGATCGCGATCAAGGCGGCGTTCGGCGGCGGCGGGCGCGGCCTCAAGGTCGCCCGCACGCTCGAAGAGATCCCCGAGCTGTACGAGTCCGCGGTGCGCGAGGCGGTGACGGCCTTCGGGCGCGGCGAGTGCTTCGTCGAGCGCTACCTCGACCGGCCCCGCCACGTCGAGACCCAGTGCCTGGCCGACAAGCACGGCAACGTGGTCGTGATCTCCACGCGCGACTGCTCGCTCCAGCGCCGCCACCAGAAGCTCGTGGAGGAGGCGCCGGCCCCGTTCCTCTCCCCCGAGCAGCTCGACCTCCTCTACTCCTCCTCCAAGGCCATCCTCAAGGAGGCCGGCTACGCCGGGGCGGGCACCTGCGAGTTCCTGGTCGGCCAGGACGGCACCATCTCCTTCCTCGAGGTCAACACCCGCCTGCAGGTCGAGCATCCGGTCAGCGAAGAGGTCACCGGCATCGACCTGGTGCGCGAGATGTTCCGCGTCGCCGACGGCGAGCCCATCGGCTACGGCGACCCCGAGGTGCGCGGCCACTCGATCGAGTTCCGGATCAACGCCGAGGACGCCGGCCGCAACTTCCTGCCGAGCCCCGGCACGCTGACCGCCATGCGCGTCCCCGCCGGCCCCGGCGTCCGCCTGGACGCGGGGTACGAGCCGGGCATGACCGTGCCGCAGTCGTTCGACTCCCTGGTCGCCAAGCTGGTCATCACCGGCCGCACCCGCGAGGAGGCGCTGGCGCGCTCGCGCCGCGCCCTGGCGGAGTTCGAGATCGAGGGCATGCCCACCGTCCTGCCGTTCCACCGCGCCGTCGTGACCGACCCGGCCTTCACCGGCGAGCCGTTCGGCGTGCACACCCGGTGGATCGAGACCGAGTTCGCCGGCGCGATCGAGCCCTACGCCGGCGACGTCTCCGCCGAGGAGCCGTCCGAGCGCGAGCGCGTGGTCGTCGAGGTCGGCGGCAAGCGCCTGGAGGTCGTGCTGCCCGCCGCCACCGCCGCGGCCCGGCAGCCCGCGGCCAGGAAGCCGGCCCGCCGCGCGGGCGGCAGGGGCGCGGCGGCGGCCGCCGGGGGCGACGCCCTGGTCAGCCCGATGCAGGGCACGATCGTGAAGGTGGCGGCGTCCGACGGGGACGTCGTGCAGGCCGGCGACGTCATCGTGGTACTCGAGGCCATGAAGATGGAGCAGCCGCTCACCGCGCACAAGGCGGGCGCCGTCACCGGGCTCGAAGCCGCCGTGGGGCAGACCATCACGGCGGGCGCCGCGATCTGCGAAATCAAGGACGTCTGACCGCACCGGACGCGCACGCCGCGTTGTCCAGCGGATACGGTTGCCAATCGAGGAACCTTTGACGACCCCCCATTCGTCCTGTAGGGCGAAGGAGGCATATAGCCGTGACCACTCATTCGGTGCGCCGCGCGGCGGCCACAGTCGTGGCCGCCCTGGTCGGCCTTTTCACGCTGCTCGCGCTGGCGCCCTCGGCGCTGGCCGCGGCCCCGCCCGACCCGAACACGATCGTGGCGGGTTGGAAGAACAGCAAGGACCATCTGTACGTGGGGCCGGGCGTCACATTGAGCTCCGACCAGCAATCCGGCATCCGTGACGCGCTGAAGGGCGCCGACAGCCCGATCTACGTCGCCGCGCTGGCCGACGGGACGGTGACCAGCAACTCGGCCGCCGGCAACCTGATCAGCGCGCTCGGGCAGGCGCTGGCCCGCGAGGGCAAGAACCGCGTCACCGTGGCGATCCTGGACGGCAACTCGCTGTTCGCGGGGTCCTCCGCGATCCGCAGGACCGGCCTCGCCGGGAACATCGCCGAGGCGGCCGTCGCGAACAACAAGGACGTCGTCTCCGGCATGGAGGACTTCGTCAACCGCGTCGACAAGGCGGTCAGCGGCGACACCCGCGGCGCCCTGAAGACCGGCAGCGCCGCGGGCGGCGGCGGTGGCGGCGGCGTCCTCATCGGCATCCTGGTGCTCGCCGTCGCGGGGGGCCTGGGCATCTTCCTGATCTCGCGCAAGAAGAAGCGCGACCGGGAGCGCCGCGAGGCCGCCGAGCTGGCCGCCGTCAAGCAGACCGTCGAGGAGGACGTCACCAAGTTCGGCGAGGAGATCACCGCGCTGGACCTCGACGTCAAGGTGGCGGGCAACCGCGCCTCCGACCAGGACGACTGGCGCCAGGCCCTCGACTCCTACGAGCGGGCCAAGACCGAGCTCGCCGCGGTCAAGCGCGTGGACGAGCTGCGCGGCGTGACCACCGCGCTGGAGGAGGGGCGCTACGCCCTGGCCTGCGTGAAGGCCCGCGTGAACAACCAGCCGCTCCCCGAGCGGCGCGCGCCCTGCTTCTTCAACCCGCAGCACGGCCCCTCGGCCCGCGACGTGCGCTGGGCCCCGCCCGGCGGCGCGCCCCGTGACGTCCCGGCCTGCGCCGACGACGCCCGGCGCGTCGAGCAGGGCTTCGACCCGCAGATGCGCGAGGTCATGATCGACGGCCAGCGCCGTCCCTACTGGGACGCGGGCCCGGCCTACGCCCCCTACGCCTCCGGCTACTACGGCGGCTTCGGCGGCGACCTCATGACCGGCATGCTCATCGGCACCGTCCTCGGCAGCTCGTTCGGCGGCTGGGGCATGCACGGCGGCTACGGCGCGGGCTATGACGCCGGCTACGCCCAGGGCATGGACGCCGGTGCCGGCGACTTCAGCGGCGCCGGAGACTTCGGTGGCGGTGGCGGCGACTGGGGCGGCGGAGGCGGCGACTTCGGCGGGGGCGACTTCGGCGGGGGCGACTTCGGCGGAGGCGACTGGTAGACCCCGGTCCCGGCTGCATCGAGAGATCTCACGGCCAACGTACGACCCACGAGAGCCCCGGCGGACACCCGCCGGGGCTCTCCGGCGTCTCCGGCCGGTCGCGAGGCGCGGGGGGCACCGGACCACGGGGGGCGCCGGAGCGCGGGGGTCCGAGGTCGTGTTCGAGGTTCAGCAGGGCCGCGGAGGCGCACCGGACCGCAGGGGGGTGCGAGGTCGTGTTCGAGGGCGAAAGGGATCTGCAAGGGACGTGCAACCCGGCGTATATGATCACCTGTCAGACTCGGCGTGATCGTCGAGGAGGCATGCGTTGCGTCGTTCCATCCCCCTGGTCCTGGTGTCGGGTCTCACCGGGCTGTTCCTGCTCACCGCGCCCGCGGGGCCCGCGGCGGAGGCCGCCGTGCTGGGGGCGCCCTGCAAGCCGGGTTCTGGCGTGAAGCTGCGCGGCAAGGACTTCACCGAGGGCGCCGCGCTCCCGGTGAACCTGCGGTGCGCCGACCTCACCGGCGCCAAGCTGGACGAGGTGGACCTCACCCAGAAGGACCTCACCGGGGCCCTGCTGAAGAACGCCTCGCTCAAGGAGGCCGACCTCACCCAGGCACGGCTGGAGTACGCCGACCTGACCGGCGCGGACCTCTCCAACGCCGACCTCGGCCAGATGCACGCCAAGCAGGCCACCCTGCGCGGGGCGATCCTGACGGACGCCGAGGCGGGCCAGGCCGAGTTCCCCCACGCGGACCTCACCGGCGCGATCATGGCGAGGGCCGAGCTGACGCAGGCCGAGTTCACCGACGCCACGCTCGTCGACGCCGACCTCAACGAGGCGACCCTCGGCCAGGTCCAGGCCAGGAACGCCGACTTCACCCGCGCCAAGATGCGGGAGGTCAAGCTCGGGCAGGCCAAGCTCCAGTTCGCCGTGTTCAAGGGCGCCAACCTCACCGAGGCGGAGTTCACCCAGGCCGAGCTGCGCGGGGCGGACCTGCACGGGGCCACGGTGCGGGGCGCGTCCTTCATCCAGGC
This sequence comes from Sphaerisporangium krabiense, assembly GCF_014200435.1. NCBI lineage: Bacteria > Bacillati > Actinomycetota > Actinomycetes > Streptosporangiales > Streptosporangiaceae > Sphaerisporangium > Sphaerisporangium krabiense. The sequence continues at coordinate 561,482 of NZ_JACHBR010000001.1, forward strand.
CGACGACGTCAACCTGACCGGCGCGCTCGGCGAGCCGAAGGACGTCCCCGACGACGCGGTGGGCAGCACCTCCGACCTGCCGGAGGAGGACGTCGCCGCGGATTCCGGCGGCGACTCCGGCGACTCCGGCACGGGGGCGTCCACCGGCGGGCGCGGGGGTCTCGGGCTGGTCCTGATGATCCTCAGCGGGCTCGGGCTGAGCCTCACGCTGATCCTCTGGGGGCTGTCGTACCGGCGCAGGGTCGACCGGGCCAACCGGTTCGCCGCGGCCCGGCGCACCGCCGAGGAGGACGTGATCCGGCTCGGCGAGGAGATCGACGCGCTGGACTTCGACTACAAGATCAACCACATGGACGGCGGCAGTGTCGACCAGGACTGGCGCCGGGCGCTGGACGCCTACGAGGCGGCCAAGGTGGCGCTGAGCGGGGCGCAGGACATCCCGCAGCTCGGCGGGGTGGCCGCGGCGATCCACCACGGGCGCGACGCGCTCGGCCGCGTGCGCTCCCGGCTCACCTGAGCGGGGAGCGGGGGGTCAGATGACGGCGGAGGTGACCGGGAGCATGAGCCGCCGGGCGGCCTCGGTGATCGAGCCGGACAGCGAGGGGTAGACGGCGAAGGTGTGCGCGAGCTGGTCCACGGTCAGGCGGTGCTGGACGGCGACCGACAGGGCCAGGATCAGCTCGGAGGCGCGCGGCGCGACGACGACGCCGCCGAGGATGATGCCGGTGTGCGGCCGGCAGAACAGTTTGACGAAACCGTCCTCGAAGCCCTGCATCTTGGCCCGCGCGTTGGTGGCCAGCGGCAGCTTGACGACGTTGGCCTCGACCTCGCCCTGCTCGATCTGCCGCTGGGACACGCCCACCGCGGCGATCTCGGGGTCGGTGAAGATCGTGGAGGCGACGGTCGCGAGGCGCAGCGGCTGGACGGCCTCGCCGAGCGCGTGCCAGACGGCGATGCGGCCCTGCATGGCGGCCACGGAGGCGAGCATGAGCACGCCGGTGCAGTCCCCGGCGGCGTAGACGCCGGGCGCGGAGGTGCGGGAGACCTTGTCGACCTGGACGAACCCGTGCCGGTCGAGGGTGACCCCGCACTCCTGCAGGCCGATGCCGGAGGTGTTGGGGATCATGCCGACGGTCATGAGGCAGTGGCTGCCCTCGGCGGTGCGGCCGTCCTCCAGCGTGACGACCACGCCGTGCGCGGTGCGCTTGACGGAGGCGGCGCGGGACCTGCCCATGACGTTCATGCCGCGGCGCCGGTAGACCTCTTCGAGGACCTCGGCGGCGTCGGCGTCCTCGTTGGGCATCATGCGGTCGCGGGAGGAGACGAGCGTGACCTCCGAGCCGAGCGAGCGGTAGGCGCCGGCGAACTCGGCCCCGGTGACGCCGGAGCCGACGACGATCAGGTGCTCGGGCAGGTCCTTCAGGTCGTAGAGCTGGCGCCAGGTCAGCACGCGCTCGCCGTCGGGCTCGGCGCCGGGCAGCACGCGCGGCGTCGCGCCGGTGGCGACGATCACCACGTCCGCGTTGATCGTCTCGTCGCCCACCCGCACGACCTGCGGGTCGACCAGGCGGCCCGCGCCCTTGACGATGCGCACGCCCTCGGCGGTGAGCCGGGCGGCGATGTCGTGGGACTGGGCGCGGGCGAGTTCCTTGACGCGTTCGTTGACCAGCGGGAGATCGACGTGGACGCCGCCCACGTCGCCGTCGGAACCGCCGGTGAAGTTGACCCCGAGCGACGAGCCGTCCAGCAGGGCCTGCTTGCGGACCGAGGTGGCGATCATGGTCTTGGACGGCACGCAGTCGGTCAGGACGCACGCGCCACCAGGGCCGTCCTGTTCGACCACGGTGACCTCGGCTCCGAGCTGTGCGGCGACCAGCGCGGCCTCGTAGCCGCCGGGCCCGCCACCTATGATCACAATCGTCGTCACATACCCCATTGTCCCGCATGGGGTGGGGTGCCCGGGGTCCAATGGCCAAGCAGAAGCGACGAACATCGGTAAAAACCCCGATACTGCGACGAAAACCCCTACCAAACCGCGGCTGCCGGGGGCGCACACCGGAAGAACGCGCGGCGCCCGCCACACCCCGGCGCGTGTTGCGTGCGGCGCGCCCGATGACCGGGCGGATCTTGGATTACCCTTATATGCCGTGCCTGTTTACGCCGCCTATGGCAGCAACATGGATCCCAAGCAGATGGCTCAGCGCGCTCCGCACTCGCCCATGCGCGGGACCGGCTGGTTGCAGGGCTGGCGCCTGACCTTCGGCGGCGAGGACGTCGGCTGGGAGGGCGCGCTCGCCACCATCGCGGAAGATCCCTATGAGCACGTCTTCGTCGTCCTGTACGACGTGCCCGAATGGGACGAGGAGCCCCTCGACCAGTGGGAGGGGGCCGCCCTCGGGCTCTACCACAAGGTCAAGCTGCGCGTGGCCACCCTCGACGGCGAGATCCTGGCGTGGTTCCACGTCCTGGACGACTACGAGGGCGGCCTGCCCTCGGCCCGCTACCTGGGCATCCTCGCCGACGCCGCCGAGAAGGCCGGCGCCCCCGACGACTACGTCACCGACCTGCGCACCCGCCCCTGCACCTCGCTCGGCGGCTGAGCCGCCCGCCGCGTCTCAGCCCCGTTCGGCCAGCAGGTCCGCCAGGGCGCGGGCGGCGCGCAGCGCGTCCCCGTAGGTCACGTACAGCGGGGCGAAGCCGAAGCGCAGCACGTCCGGCGGGCGGTAGTCGCCGATCACGTCGCGGGCGGTCAGCTCGGCGACCAGCGTGCTCGCGTCGTGGTGGCGCAGCGAGACCTGGTGGCCGCGCCACTCGCCGCGCGGCGTCACCACCTCGACCGCCCTCCCCAGCAGCTCGTCCACGCACTCGATGAAGAACCCGGTCAGCGCCAGCCCCTTGGCCCGCACGGCGGTCATGTCCACGCCGTCCCAGACCTCCAGCGCCGCGTCCAGCGCCAGCAGCGACAAGATGTCGGGGGTTCCGGCGCGGGCCCGCGCGATGCCCGGCGCGGGGGCGTAGGACGACTCCATCGCGAACGGGTCGCGGTGCCCGCCCCAGCCGGGCAGCGGCTGGTGGAATTCCGCCTGCAGGTGGTGCGGCACGTAGATGAACGCGGGCGAGCCGGGGCCGCCGTTGAGGAACTTGTAGGTGCACCCGACGGCCACGTCCACGCCCAGGGCGTCGAGCTCGATCGGCAGCACGCCCACGCTGTGGCACAGGTCCCACACCGCACGCGCGCCCGCCGCGTGGATCTTCTCGGTGGCAGCGGCCATGTCGTGCAGCCGCCCGGTCTTGTAGTCCACCTGGTTGAGCAGCACCACCGCGGTCCGCTCGCTCAGCACGTCGTCGAGCTCGTCCACGACGGCCGGCACCACCATCGTCCCGGTCAGCTCGGCCGCCGACTCGGCCACGTACCCGTCGGTCGGGAAGGTCGTCGCGTCCACGACGATCTCACGGCGCCCCGGAGCCAGCCGCACCGCGCCCACCAGCGCCTTGAACACGTTGACGCTGGTCGAGTCCGCCACGACCACCTGCCCGGGCGCCGCGCCCACCAGCGGGGCGATCTTCTCGCCGACCCGCTCCGGCGCGACCCACCAGCGCTCCGGCCACGACCTGATCAGCCGCCGCCCCCACTGCTCCCTGACGACCTCCTCGACCCGCCCCGCGACCTGCCGCGGCGGCGCCCCGAGAGAGTTCCCGTCCAGGTAGACCACGGCGGGATCGAGATCGAACTCGGCACGCAGGTACCCCAGCGGATCCTCCGCGTCCAGCTTCGCCGCCCGCGCGTTCAACTCCGTCATGTCCCGCACCCTCCGCTCGGGCTCCGGCGGTCCCGGCGCTCCATGGTCGCCGGCTCACCGCCGGAAGACCATGCCGGGACCACGATCCGGATCCCACTTTCCCAGCCGCGCGGCTGATCACGCGCGGCGGCATGCCATGACCTTCGGCGCCGCCTAGTCCTGGATGACGACGGTGCCCGCCAGAAGGTCATGAAGGCACCTCTTGCCCGGGCCGACGATCCACAGCTGGTCGGCGAGGGCGAGCGCGAGCCCGATGTAGGGCACCATCACCACCACCGAATAGGAAGCGGCCCGCACTCCGGCCTGCCGCGACGTCAACGGGCCGCCGTCGAGGGAGACGACCTTGATGCCGCACAGCTTCTTGCCGAGCGTCCGCCCCCAGCGGACGTGCGTCCCCCAGAAGTAGAGCGCCGCGATGACACTCAACAGGAGATCGGTGAACCAGTACGGATCGTGGAAGGGGTTGCCGAAGAAGAGCGCCAGCGATCCTCCGGAGGAGTCCGAATCCGCCCCGGCGGCCGAGCCGCCGAACAACCCCGGCTCCAGCAGGGCGATGAGGACGAGGTTGAGGAGGAAGAGCAGTACGCCGTCGATCAGCATCGCGAGCAACCGGTGTCGCCGGGCGGCCACGGCGGGGCCCGCCATCACGTCGAGGGGGAGCGTCACCGGGCAATTATGGCAGCCCACCGCAGTGTCCCCGGCGCCGTGAGCGGGCCCCGGCATGGGGTACGCGCCGCGTGCCGGACACGCTCACCGGGTGGCGCCGGTGGCGAAGGGGACTTCGAGGGGGGTGTCGGCGGGGGTCGTGGGGTGGGTCCAGTGGCCGGAGGCCGCCAGCAGGGGGAGAACGCCTTCGCCGAACCAGTACGCCTCCTCGACGTGGGGGTGGCCGGAGAGGATGAACTCGTCGATGCCGAGGCGGTGGTATTCGAGGACGCGTTCGGCCACCTCGGCGTGGCTGCCGACCAGGGCCGTGCCCGCGCCGCCGCGGACCAGGCCGATGCCGGCCCACAGGTTGGGTGAGACCTCCAGGTCGGTGGTGGCGCCGCCGTGCAGGGCGAGCATGCGGCGCTGCCCCTCGGACTCGCTGCGGGCCAGCCCGGCCTGGACGGCGCGGACGGCCTCCGGGGAGAAGCCGTCCAGCAGGCGCCGCGCCTCGGCCCACGCCTCGGCCGCGGTGTCCCGGGTGATGACGTGCAGCCGGATGCCGAAGCGCGGCGTGCGCCCGGCCGCGGCGGCGAGCCCGCGCATCCAGTCCAGCTTCTTCTCCACGGCGGCGGGCGGCTCGCCCCAGGTCAGGTAGACGTCGCTGTGCCGGGCGGCGACCTCGCCCGCGGCCGGGGACGAGCCGCCGAAGTAGATCGGCGGGACCGGGTCGGGCAGGCGGGCGAGCCGGGCCTCCTCGACCTGGATGTGCTCGCCCTTCGCGGTCACCGTCTCCCCGCGCCACAGGGCACGGACGATGGACAGGAACTCTCCGGTGCGCGCGTAGCGGGCGTCCTTGTCGAGCCAGTCGCCGTACGCGCGCTGCTCGTGGCTCTCGCCGCCGGTGACCACGTTCAGCAGGAGCCGTCCGGGGGCGTACCGCTGGAAGGTGGCGGCCATCTGGGCGGCCAGGGTCGGGGAGACGACGCCGGGGCGGAACGCGACGAGGAACCTGAGCCGCTCGGTCTCCCGGGCGATCATGGCGGTGGTGAGCCAGGCGTCCTCGCACCAGGACCCGGTGGGGGTCAGCGCGCCCTCGAAGCCGAGCTGCTCGGCGGCGCGGGCGATCTGGGTGAGGTAGCCGAGCGTCGCGGGCCGCTGCCCGCCCGCCGCCCCGGCCGGAAGCCCGTGGCCGCCTCCGACGACATGACGGCTGTCCCCGTAGGTGGGGAGGAACCAGTGGAAGACCAGACTCATGGAGATCTCCTGGAGGAAGAGGGCGGCGGACGGGGCGCGTACCGGAGGTCAGAGGAGGCCGTGGCGGGGCGGGAGCGTGCCGTTGAGGACGTAGCGGCCGATGTGCTGCACCTTCCACCGCACGGGGTCGTGCAAGGTGTGGGTGCGGGCGTCGCGCCAGTGGCGGTGCAGATTGAGGCCGTCCAGGGCCGAGCGCGTGCCGCCCACCTCGAACAGCGCGTCCGCCGTCTCCACGGCGGCGACCGAGGTCTGCGCCTTCGCGGCGGCGACGGCGATCGACGCCTCGGCCGCGGTCGCGTCGGTGAGATCGGCGGTGGCGTCGTCGATCGCGCGGGCCGCCGCGGCGAGCAGGGCGTCGCCCGCGCGCACCTTCAGCGCGAGCTCGCCGAAGCGCTGGATGAGCAGCGGCTCCTGCGCCGCGGTGTCCAGGCCGCTCTCGAACCACGGCCGGCTCTTGGTGCGGACGAACGCGACGGCCTCCTCCAGCGCGGCCGCGGCGATGCCCGCGTCGATGGCGGCGTGCAGCAGTTGCGCCACCGCGCCGTGCACCTGGGGCCCCTGGAAGGTCAGGTGGTGCGGGACGACGCGGTCGGCGGGCACGGCGACGTCCTCCAGGCGGACGGTGCCGCTGGCGGTCGTGCGCTGCCCCATGCCGTCCCAGTCGTCCACGACGGTCAGGCCGGGGGCGTCGCGCGGGACGTAGGCGACGTGCAGCGCGTCGTCCTCGGCGCGGGCCAGGACGGGGATCCAGTGGGCGAACAGCGCGCCGGTCGAGTAGTGCTTGAGGCCGTTGAGCAGGTAGCCGCCGGCCGCCGGGGTGAGCCGGGTGCGGATGTCCTGGACGTGCCTGGTGCCCGCCTCGGACTGCGCGTTGCCGAAGCGGCGCCCGTCCAGCACCTCGCGGAAGAAGAACCGCCGCTGCTCGGGGGTGCCCTGGCGGCGCAGCACGTTGACGTAGACGAAGTGGCTCTGCGGGATCTGCGCCAGGCTCGCGTCACCCGCGGCGAGCAGGCGCATGACCTCGGCGAGGACGCGCGCGGGGACGTCGGCTCCCCCGTGCGCGGCGGGGACCGTGACGCCGAGCAGCCCGCTGGCCGACAGGCGGTCCACCTCGGCGTGGGGCAGCTTACGCTGCGCGTCCCGTTCCGAGGCGCCGGCGCGGAACGCGGCGGACAGCTCGCGGGCGACGGCCAGGGCCTCGGCCTCGCCGGTGATCACGTGGGCGGCCCTCGGGGTCGGCACGGGCACGGTATGCCTCCTGGGGTACGGGTCTGGACGGGCCGGGCGTGGAGCGGGGCGCGCTCGCCGGGCGGGCTCGGGAAGGTCAGCAGACCGGCGCGGCCAGCGCGGAGCGGCCGAGCGCGGCGGAGAACCCGTCGAGGACGTTGTCGAGGGCGAGCTGGGTGTCCGGCTCGACCACGACGCCGCCGCCCTCCAGGACGGTGACGTGCCGGTCCAGCACGAACCAGCCCTGCACGACGTGCGACGCGCCCATGGACGACAGGACGGGCCGCAGCGCGTAGTCGATGGCGAGCACGTGCGCGGTCGTGCCGCCGGTGGCCAGCGGGAGCACGGTCTTGCCCGCGAGCGCGTACTGCGGCAGCAGGTCCAGCAGGCATTTGAGCAGCCCGGAGTACGCCGCCTTGTACACGGGCGTCCCGATCACCAGGCCGTCGGCCCGGTCGATGAGCCTGCGGACCTCGGCGAGCGCCGGATGGTCGAAGTCGGCGCCGAGCAGCGCCTGCGGGGGCAGCAGGCGGACGTCCAGAGGGATCACCTGATGGTCTCGCGCGGCCAGCCCGGCGTCGAGGTGACGCAACAGACGGGCCGTGCGCGAGACCGGGGACGGGCTTCCCGAGACGGAGAGGACGGTGGCCATGGAGGATCACCTCGGTGACGAGCGGAACGGCGGGTGAGACGGCGGGGGGCGAGGTGGTGCGCCGGACCGGCACGCCGTGCGCGCGGCGTGCCGGTCCGGCGTGCGGACGATCAGGAGGCGGTGGTCAGGAGTACCAGGTCGGCTCGGGAAGGTCGCCGGTGAGGACGTACCGGCCTACCTCGCGGCGCTTGTAGGCGACGGGGTCGTGCAGGGTGTGGGTGCGGACGTTGCGCCAGAACCGGTCGAGGCCCTGGCCGGTGGCGGTGGCCCGCGCCCCGGTGACCTCGAAGATCCGGCTGGTGACCTCCAGGGCCACCTCGGTGCTGATCGCCTTGGCGGCGGCGACCCTGACCTCGAACCTGCCGCGGTCGGCCGGGGTGACCGCGTCGGGGTCGTCGTGCAGCGGCTGCCCTTCCTCCGCCACCCGGTCGGCCAGGGCCTCGGCGGCCCACAGCTTGGCCGTGAGGTCGCCGTAGGCGTCGATGACGTACGGCTCGTCGGTGGCCTTCTCGTACCCGCCGTGCAGCCAGGCGCGCGAGCGGGTGCGCGTGTAGGCGGCGGCGGTCTCCAGGGCGCCGGCGGCGATGCCGAGGTAGAAGTTGACGAAGACGAGCTGGATGATCGGCACGTTGAGCGTGTTGTAGACGCGGGGCCGGAACTCCTTGTCCACGTACCCGGCCGCGCCGGCCCACGGCGTGCGCACCCCGTCGAGGGTGACGCTGCCGCTCTCGGTGAGCCGCTGGCCGATGTTGTCCCAGTCGTCGTTGAAGGTCAGGCCGGGGCTGTCGGAGGGGACGATGGCGAAGACGTGCTTGTCGGTGCCGTCGAGCACGCCTTCCAGGACGGTGACGTCGGAGACCTTGCTGCCGGTGGAGAAGGACTTGTGCCCGCTGAACACCAGCGTGTCGCCCTCGTCGCGGACGACCACGTCGTCGTCGCGGGGGTTGACCGCGCCGCCGAAGAACCACCGGTCGCGCGCGGCCGCGGCCTCGACCTGCTCCCACTGCTCGCGGGTGCCGACGAGGCGGGCGGCCCAGTTCCACAGGTAGTGGTAGCCGAGCAACTGGCCGATCGAGCCGTCGGCCTTGGCGACCTCGCGGACCACCTTGTAGGCGGTGGGCCACTTCTGGCCGCCTCCGCCGTGCTCGGCGGGCCCGAGCAGGGTGACCAGGCCGGAGTCCTTGAGCAGGCGGATCTCCTCGTGCGGGGTGGCTCCGGCGCGGTCGCGGGCCGCGGCGTCCACGGCGAGGACGGCGGCCACCTCGGTCGCGCGCTTGATCCAGCCCTCGGGGTCGGTGGGGCCGGGGAGGGTCTTCCAGTCCGCGGGTGCGGCGATGCTCATGCGCGTCTCCTCGGATGTGAGGGGGTGTGAGGGAAAGGGATGGTGTGTCACACGCGCGCCGGCGCGGAGGCGCTTGTCTCCTCGGGAAGCCGTGACTCCAGTTCGCGGACCAGCGGGAGGATCCGCGTGCCGAACTGCTCGACCTCCTCCAGGTAGTGCAGGAAGCCGAGCAGGAACAGGTCGACCCCGAGGCGCTTGTAGGCGACGATCCGCTCGGCGATCTGCTCGGGGGTGCCGATGAGGCCGGTGCGGAAGCCGTCGTTGTACTGGACCAGGTCGTCGAAGGTGGAGTCCTGCCACATGCCCTTGCCGTCGGCCGTGGACCGCCCCGCCTGCCGGACGGCGGCGCCGAAGCCGTGCACGGCCTCGGTGTCGGCCTTGGCCACGATCTCGCGCAGCACCTCGCGGGCCTCCGCCTCGGTGTCCCTGGCGATCAGGAAGGCGTTCAGCCCGAACCGGACGCGGCGGCCGGACGCCGCGGCGGAGGCGCCCACGTCGCGGAGCTGCTCGGTGACGCCGTCGAAGTCCTTGCCGTTGCTGAAGTACCAGTCGGAGACCCGGCCGGCCATGGCGCGGGCGGCGGTGGAGTTGCCGCCCTGGAAGATCTCCGGGTGCGGACGGCCCGGGACGGCGAGCGGCTTGGGCTTGAGCGAGAAGTCGCGGACGCGGTAGAAGTCGCCGGCCAGCTCGGCGTGGTCCTCGGTCCAGATGGCGCGCAGCGCGCGGATGAACTCCTCCGAGCGCCGGTAGCGCTCGTCGTGCTCCAGCCAGGGCTCGCCGAGCGCGGTGAACTCGGCCTTGAACCAGCCGCTGACGACGTTCACCGCGAAGCGCCCGCCCGACAGGTGGTCGGCGGTGGCGCCGAGTTTGGCCAGCACGCCGGGGTGCCACAGCCCGGGGTGGACGGCGGCGATGACCTTGAGCCGCTGCGTGGCGAGCAGCAGCGCCAGGCTGAAGCTGGTCGACTCGTGCTGGTACTCGGCGCCGTAGCTGGCCATGTAGCGGACCTGGCTGAGCGCGTAGTCGAATCCGCTGTTCTCGGCGAGGACGGCCAGCTCGCGGTTGTAGTCGTACCCCCAGTCGGTGCGCTGCTCGATCGTGCTCGTGACCAGGCCACCGCTGACGTTCGGGACCCAGTAGGCGAAGCGCAGGGGCTCTGCGGCCGGCTGGACGGACATGGTTGACTCCCGGGCTGGTGAAGGAGGCATGAGGACGCGTGACGGGCATGCGCGGTGAGACGGCCGGGCGCGGCCGGGCCGCCGGCTCACGGGGTGTGCGCGGCACCGGCGGCGGGCGCGGCCGGGGGCGGGTGAGGTCAGGCCGAGGCGGTGCGGCGCGGCGTTCCGTGCCGGGCGCGGGGACGACAGAGGGCGCTGGAGACGCGGACGAGGTCGACGTGGCGGCGGCAGGTGAGCTGTCGGGGACCCTTCTTCATCGCGCCATCTCCTCGCGGCACATCGGTCGGTCCGGGCCGGCCCGCCTCGCGCGGGGGCTCGGGCTTCCCTGTCGATCTATTTGCCACTTTACCGGTAGGATAGCTTGGTAGTCGATTAGGTATCCGCGAATCGGTGATAGGGCGACCCTTGCACCGGGCCGCGGGCGATCGGCTGAGAGAGGCGGGCCCGTGCGCATCGAGCAGCTTGAGTACATCGCCGCCGTCACCCGCCTCGGGTCGCTGCGCCGCGCGGCCGAGGCGCTCCACCTGTCACAGCCGGCGCTGAGCGAGACCGTGCGCAACCTGGAGCGCGAGCTCGGCGTGGACATCCTGGACCGCAGGAGGTCCGGCGCGAAGATCAGCGACGAGGGCCGCGAGCTGCTGCCGCACATCATCGGCGTGCTGGACGCCGTCGACCGGCTGCGCCGCGCGGCCGGCGAGCAGCACCACAGCAGCCGCATGGTCCGCCTCGGCACGGTGAACGCGGCCACCGTCCCGCTGCTCGTGCCGGTCGTCCGCGAGTTCCGCGCCACGCATCCGCGCACGCAGGTGGAGGTCGTCCAGGCGCAGCAGGCCGACATCCACCGGGGCCTGCTGGAGGGCGGCCTGGACCTGGGACTGGTCAACTACCTGGCGGGCGACGACCTGCCGCCCGGCTTCCACACGACCGAGCTGCTGCGCGGCCGCCCGGTTGCGTGCGTGCGGGCCGGCAGCCCCCTGGCGGCGCTGCCCGCGCTCACCCCGGACGACCTGCTGACCGAGCCGCTGATCGCCATGCGGTCCGGGTACGTCATGCACCGGTACCTCCACCGCCTGCTGGAGGGCCGCCACCCGGCGTTCTCCTACTCCATGGACGGGGCCGAGATGGGCAAGCTGATGGTCGCGGAAGGGCTCGGCGTCACGGTCCTGCCGGACTTCAGCGTCCTGGACGACCCGCTGGAGCGGTGCGGGGCGATCACCTCCCGTCCCATCGAGGGGGACGACACCGAGGTGCTGCTGGTGCTCCAGCGGCCCCTGGCCGGGTCGGCGCCGCGCGCCGCCCGCGACCTGCACGCGATCTTCGTGGCCACCGCCGCCGCGCAGGCCTCCCGTACCGCGCGCACGGCCGCCCCCTGACCGCGCGCGGGTCCCGTGCGGATCGGCGCGATCGCCCGGTAGCCTCGGTGAACGTGAGCAATGACGCGTATGCCCTCGCCGCGGAGGCCGCGGTCGCGCTGAAGGAACTGACCGGGGTCGACTCCTTCGACGTGGCCCTCGTCATGGGGTCGGGCTGGGTCCCGGCCGCCGACGCGATCGGGACGACGATCTCCGAGCACCGGGTGACCGAGCTGCCCGGTTTCAGCGCGCCGTCCGTGGCCGGCCATTCCGGGGTGATCCGCGCCGTGGACACCGAGTCCGGGCGCAAGGCCCTCATCTTCCTCGGCCGCACCCACCTGTACGAGGGCAGGGGCGTGGACCCGGTCGTGCACGGGGTGCGGACCGCCATCGCCGCCGGGGTGGAGACCGTCGTGCTCACCAACGCCGCCGGAGGTCTGCGGCCGGAGGTCCAGAACGTCGGCGACCCGGTGCTGATCAGCGACCACATCAACCTCACCGGCGCCAACCCGATCACCGGGGCGACGTTCGTGGACCTGACCGAGGTCTACTCGCGGCGGCTGCGCGAGCTGGCCCGCGAGGCCGATCCGTCGCTGGCGGAGGGGGTTTACGTCGCGTTCCGCGGCCCGACGTACGAGACCCCGGCCGAGATCCGCATGCTGCGCGCGCTGGGCGGCGACCTGGTCGGCATGTCCACCGTCCTGGAGGCCATCGCGGCGCGGGAGGGCGGGGCCGAGGTGCTCGGCGTCTCGCTGGTGACCAACCCCGCCGCCGGGCTGGCCGGGACGCCGCTCGACCACCAGGACGTGCTGGCGGTGGGCCGGGCGACCGCGGCCCGCATGGGCGTGCTGCTCGGCAAGGTCGTCGGCAAGCTCTGACGCCCTGCCGGACGACGGGGCGTGCCGCGCCTCGGGGCGACCTGTTGCGACATTTGCACATTCATGCGATTAAGGGCGGCGATGACAGATCTCGTGCGGCGGGCCGAGGAGTGGCTGGCGCAGGACCCGGACCCCGAGACGCGCGAGGAGCTGCGCCGCGTCCTCGACGACGGCGACACCGCGGCGCTTCAGGACCGTTTCGGGGCCAAGCTGGAGTTCGGCACCGCCGGGCTGCGCGGCGAGCTCGGCGCCGGGCCCAACCGCATGAACCGCGTGACCGTGATGCGCGCCGCCGCCGGGCTGGCCGCGCGGCTCGGTCCCGGCCGGCACGTCGTCATCGGCCACGACGCCCGGCACAACTCCGACGTCTTCGCCCGTGACTCGGCCGCGGTGCTCACCGGGGCCGGGCTGCGGGTCTCGCTGATGGACGACCACCAGCCGACCCCCGTGCTCGCCTTCGCCGTGCGGCACCTCGGCGCCGACGCCGGGATCATGGTCACCGCCTCGCACAACCCGCCCCGGGACAACGGCTACAAGGTCTACTGGGGCGACGGCTCGCAGATCGTCCCGCCGCTGGACGAGGAGATCTCGGCCGCCATCGACGCGGTCGGCCCGGTCGGCGCGCTGCCGCTCGGCGGCGCGTGGGAGACGCTGAGCGACGCGGCGATCACCGAACCGTACCTGGCCGCCGTCACCGCGCTGCCGCTGGGCGAGGCGCGTGACCTGAGGGTCGCCTACACGCCCATGCACGGCGTGGGCGGCGAGCTGCTGCTGCGCGCGTTCGCCGCCGCCGGGTTCGCGGCCCCGTCCGTCGTCGAGGCCCAGTTCACGCCGGACCCGGACTTCCCCACGGTCGCCTTCCCCAACCCGGAGGAACCCGGCGCGATGGACCTGGCGCTGGAGCTCGCCGCCAAGACCGGGGCCGACCTGGTCATCGCCAACGACCCCGACGCCGACCGCTGCGCCGTGGGCGTGCCGCTGCCCGGCGGCGGGTACCGCATGCTGACCGGTGACGAGGTGGGCGGCCTGCTGGGCGAGTACGTCATCACCCGCACCTCCGGCCCGGGACGGCTGGTCGCCGCGTCCATCGTGTCGTCGTCCCTGCTCGGGAAGATCGCCGAGGCGCACGGGGTGCGGCACGCCGAGACGCTCACCGGCTTCAAGTGGATCGTCAAGGCCGGGGACGGGCTGGTCTACGGGTACGAGGAGGCGCTCGGGTACACGGTCGGCGGCGACGGGGGGCTGCCGGTGCGGGACAAGGACGGCGTCGGGGCCGCACTCATGATCGCCGCGCTGGCGGCCGGGGCGCGGCGCGACGGGCTGACGCTGCTCGACCTGCTGGACCGGCAGGCGCGGGCGTACGGGCTGCACGCGACCGCGCAGCTCTCGGTGCGCGTGGACGATCTGTCGCTCATCGCCGGCGCCATGGCGCGGCTGCGCTCCGCCCCGCCCGCGAAACTCGGCGACCACGTGGTGGTGTCCGCCGAGGACCTCGCCGCGGGCGTCGACGGCCTGCCCCCGACGGACGGCCTGCGCTACCGCCTGTCCGGCGGCGCGCGCGTGGTGATCCGCCCCTCGGGCACCGAGCCCAAGCTGAAGTGCTACCTGGAGGTGGTCCTGCCCGCCGGGAACGCCGGGGCCCCCGGGGGCGCGGTGGCCGACGCCCGCGCCCGCGCGGAGGACGCCCTGTCCTCGCTGCGCGCGGCGGTCGCGGCGACCCTGGCGCTCTGACCGGCCCCGCGGCCAACGCCGCGTGCCGGTGCCCCACCCGGCGCGAGCGAGCCGGTCAGGTGACGATGAGGGCGGCGATGACGAAGACGAAGGCGGCGGCGAGCGCGGACAGGGCCGACGGGGACCAGGACATGGTCAGCGGACGGCGTTCGCCGGGGTCGCGGGACTTCTTCTCTGCCGTCTCGGTGAGCTGCTGGGCCACCCAGTCGGCGTGGGTGCGGCCCGCCATCGCCGTGAGCGCGGCCTGCTCGGCCTTGGAGACCTGCGGCTGACTCGTCGGGTAGCGCCCCTGCTTGGCGGGGGTGGCGACCGTCCCGCGCCGCACGGCCTTGGCCCGCTCGCGCGCCGACGCCTGCGGCGTCCAGCAGCGGACGCTGGTGTCGCCGGACTCGATGGTGATCGCGTGCGAGACCTGGACGCCGTCCACGGCCTTCCACGGCACGAAGACGTTGCGCAGCGGGTTGCGCACGAGGACGCCGTCCTCGCGGGGGACGATGGCCGGGCGCAGGCAGCCGACGAAGACGGCCGCGGTGAGCACCGCGAGGACCGCGCCCGCCACCATGGCCGACGGGATGCGGCCGTTGAGGATCAGGTCGACGCCGTTGAACGCGGCGAAGGCCATCCACACCCAGCCGAGAACCCAGGCCGTCTTGGAACGGAAAATCTGGGGCTTCACCGCTCGCTCACCGTCACCCTTCCGCTTCGCCGTGCGGTCACCACGGTAACGCCTGCGAAGCGATGCTCAGGCCCGCTCACGCCTGCCATTTGAGCTGCGCGAAGCCGGGCTTGATGACACCGTTGATCAGCGCGAGACGCTCGTCGAACGGGATGAAGGCGGACTTCATGGCGTTGACCGTGAACCACTGCAGGTCATCCCACCCGTACCCGAAGGTCTCGACCAGCCGGGCGAACTCCCGGGACACGCTGGTGTCGCTCATCAGCCGGTTGTCGGTGTTGACGGTGACGCGGAAATAGAGCCGGCGCAGCAGGCCGATCGGGTGCTCGGCGAGCGAGGTGGCCGCGCCGGTCTGCAGGTTGGACGTCGGGCACATCTCCAGCGGGATGCGCTTGTCGCGGACGTAGGCGGCCAGCCGGCCGAGCTTGGCCGTGCCGTCCTCGGCGACCTGGATGTCGTCGATGATGCGCACGCCGTGGCCGAGCCGGTCGGCGCCGCACCACTGGATGGCCTGCCAGATCGACGGCAGGCCGAAACCCTCGCCGGCGTGGATGGTGAAGTGCGCGTTCTCGCGCTGGAGGTACTCGAAGGCGTCCAGGTGGCGGGTGGGAGGGTAGCCCGCCTCTGCGCCGGCGATGTCGAAGCCGACCACGCCCACGTCGCGGTACCGGACGGCCAGTTCGGCGATCTCCATGGACCTGGCCTGGTGGCGCATCGCGGTGAGCAGCGCGCCGACGCGGATGCCCCGGCCCTCCGAGCCCTGCCGGAACCCTTCGAGCACGGCCTCGACGACCTGGTCCAGGCTGAGCCCGCCGGAGGTGTGCAGCTCGGGGGCGTACCGCACCTCGGCGTAGACGACGCCGTCGTCCGCCAGGTCCTCGGCGCACTCGGCGGCGACGCGCACGAGGGCGGCGCGGGTCTGCATCACGCCGACGGTGTGGGCGAAGGTCTCCAGGTAGCGCTCCAGCGACCCGGAGTCGGACGCCTCGCGGAACCACGCGCGCAGTTCCTCGACGTCGCCGGTCGGGAGGCCGTCGTAGCCGGTCTCACGCGCGAGGTCGATGACGGTCTCCGGCCGGACGCCGCCGTCGAGGTGGTCGTGGAGCAGGACCTTGGGCGCCTTGCGGATCTCGTCGAGCGTGGGCTGGTGGGTCATCGCAACATCCTAAGCAGTGCCCCCCGGCAGTGCCCCCCACGGCGGCCGCGGACGGCGCGCGGCGTCGCCCCCGCCGTGGCGGACGGGGCGGGTCACGCCTCGCGGCCCGCCGTCTCGGGCGAGAAGGCGGGCAGGCACACCGCGATGTACTCGGCGCCGTCCGGCCCGGCCGAGTAGCGGATCTTCTCGCCCGGGTGGCTGACGAACGCCTCGCCCGCGCCGACCTCGGTCACGCCGTCCTCGTGCTCGACGACGACCATGCCGCGCAGCACGAGGGTGTACTCGGCGAACTCCGGGGTCTGGGCGGGTTCCTCCCAGCCGGCGGGGGCCACCATGCGGGCGATGGACACCTCGGCGTCGCCGCTGTTGACGCGGCCGACGTACTCGTCGATGACCTTGCCGCCGGGCACCGGGACGCGGGTCGCCCCCGCTATTTTGCGCACCACGCGGCCAGTCTAGACCGCGCCCGCGGCCGGTCGCCGCCGCGCTAGTGGGCGACGTCGATGACCAGGCGGTACGGCGCGGCCTGTTCGTCGACCCGGAAGGCCGCGCGGTGGCGCAGCACCAGGCCGATGGTGACGGCGCCCTCGAAGTCGCCGGTCCGCACGACGCTCTGGAGGTTCGGCAGCCCGGCGCGCAGGATCCGCTCCCACGTCGGCTTGCCGTCCTCGGTGTGCGCGCCGGCGGGGCTGAGGGAGACCTGGAGGTAGGCGCCGCCCTTGACGGGGACGGGGTCGCCCGAGCCGTCCTGCAGCAGTTGGGCGACCCAGCGGACGCGGTAGCCGGTGGGGGCGCCCCGCAGGTCGATGACCGCCCGGTCGTACCCCTCGTGGCCGGCGAAGCGGACGCCCGTGACCAGGGGCGGGCTCGCGGGGCTGCGCTTGACCTGGACGGGCTCGCCGCGGGTGGGCGGCGGCTGGTCGGGCGTGGCGGCCGTGTGGCTGCGCGACGGGGTGACCGGCGCCTCAGAAGGGGTCGCGGCGGGGGTCGCGGCGGGGGTCACCGGGGCGCCGGACCCGGAGGTGGAAGGGGTGACGGAGACGGTCGCGGTGACCGTGGCGCCGGGGGGCGGGCCGGCGTTGTTCCCGCACGCCGCGAGGAGCGCGAGCGGGGCGATGGCGATGGCGGCGGCGGTCCTTCTCATGGCCTCGACCTCCTGGGATCGTCGGTCCGTGGGAACGGTCCCGCCGTGTGCGGCCGGGCCCGGACTCCACCGGTGCCGCGACCGCGGGCGGTCCCGTGCGCTGGTCCCCGGGGCGCGGCCGGTTTCCGCTACGTGATTTCTTTGATGCCGAGAATGCCTCAGGCGTTCGGCGGGAAACGTCAGATCCCGAAAATGTGTCCGATGTGCCCGGTAACAAGGGTGGAGCCCCCGGCGCGCGCGGCGCCGGGGGCTCGTCGGTGGCCCCGTGCGGGGCCGGTCGGTGCGGTGACCGTGGTCGGTGCGGTCGGTGCGGTCGGTGCGGTCGGTGCGGTCAGATGGTCTCCAGCACCTTGGCGTCCTCGGCCGCGGAGGCGGTCTCCTTCGCGTCCGGCGTCCGGGTGCGGATCAGGCCGGTGAGGGCGATGCCGAGCCCGGCGAGGGCGATGACGGCGCAGACGACGAAGGATGACCGGACGGCCGTCATGGTGACCGCGCCCCCGTCGGCGGTCGCCACGGCGGTCACGATGGCCAGCACGAGCGCGCCGCCGACCTGGCCCGAGGTGTTGAGCAGCCCGGAGGCCAGCCCCTGCTCGTCGTCCGGCACCCCGGCCGTCGCCTGGATGTTCAGGGACGGGAAGGTGAGCGCGAAGGCGATGCCCAGCAGGACCATGCCGGGGATGACCATCGTGGCGAGGCTCGGGTGGTCGCCGGCGCGCAGGAACACGACGTACCCTCCGGCCAGCGCCAGCGAGCCGATGGCGATCAGCCGGGCGGTGCCGAACCGGTCGGCGAGGTCGCCCATCTTGGTGGAGGTGACGGCGACGAGGAGCCCCGCGGGGAGGAACGCCAGCGCGGTCTGCAGGGCGGACCAGCCGAGCAGGTTCTGGAAGTACTGCATCGCGACGAACTGGAAGCCGACGTAGGACCCGAAGAGGATCACGAGCCCCAGGTTGGCGCGGACGAGCGGGCCGGACCTGAGGATGCCGAACCTGACCAGCGGGTGCTTGACGCGCAGTTCGGCGGCGATGAAGAGGGCGAGCAGGACCACGGCGCCCACGACGCCGCCGAGCGTGCGGGCCGAGGTCCATCCGGCCTCGGGCGCCTGGACGACGGTGAACACGAACAGCAGCATCGAGCCGGTGATGGTGGCCGCGCCGATGAGGTCGTAGCCGCCGGTGGCGCGCTCCTCCCCCGAGTGCCGGGGCAGCAGCTTGAGGCCCGCCACGAGCGCGATGATCGCGACCGGCACCGGCATGAGGAACGTCCAGCGCCAGCCGAGCTCGGTGAGGAAGCCGGACAGCACGAGGCCGAGCGAGAACCCGCTCGCCCCGCAGGCGGTGAAGATGCTCAGCGCCCGGTTGCGCGCCGGCCCTTCGTGGAAGGTGGTGGTGATGATGGACAGCGCGGCCGGCGCGGTGAACGCGGCGCTGATGCCCTTGACGAACCGGGCGGCGATCAGCAGGGCGCCGTCGTCGACGATGCCGCCGAGCAGCGAGGCCACGGCGAAGACGACGAGCGCGATGAGGAACACGCGGCGGCGTCCGAGCAGGTCGGCGGTGCGCCCGCCGAGGAGCAGCAGCCCGCCGTACCCCAGGACGTAGCCGCTGACCACCCATTGCAGGGACGAAGTGCTGAGGCCGAGGTCGGCCTGGATCGACGGAAGGGCCACTCCGACCATAGAGACATCGAGGGCGTCGAGGAAGACGACGGCGCACAGCACGGTCAGCGCCCCCCAGAGGCGCGCATCCCATCGTTGGCTTGGTGAGGAGGGGATCATGGGGAACGACACTACATGCACACGCATTCAATGCACAAGCATTTAATTCGCGTGCATCTATTGTTCGTGCATGCTATAGTCCGGTCATGGAAGACACGGATGTCGTGAACTCCTGGCGCGAGCTGCTCGCCCGCCACGCGACGACGTGGTGCGCGCTGGAGCGTGAGCTGCACGACAGGCACGGACTCGGCGTCAGCGACTTCGAGGTCCTCGACCGGATGTCGGAGTCCGAGCACGGCAAGTACCGTGTCCAGGAACTGGCCGACGCGGTGCACCTCAGCCAGAGCGCGCTGTCACGCCTGATCTCCCGGCTAGAGCGAGCCGGGCTGGTGTGCCGCAACATGTGCCCCGACGACCGGCGCGGGGTCTTCGTCCAGATCACCGAGGACGGCCGCCGCCGCCACGCCGAGGCGCTCCCCACCCATCGCGCCGTCCTCAACCAGAACCTTCCCGCCCGGGACCCGGCCGCCCTCTGAGCCCTCCGGCTCCCCCACGGCGCCCGCCCCGCGCGGGCGGCGTCCGTACCCCTCACGCCACGCCGCCCACGGGTGCGAAACCTCTCCCCGGGCGCCGTCAGCGCAGCTTGCGGCCGTAGACGCGCTCCACCGTCATCGTCATGAGCACCCTGCGGTCGGACACCATCACCGACCGGTACTCCTCCCAGTCCGGGTGCTCCCCCGCGGCGCTGCGGTAGTAGCCCACCAGGGCCTCGACCTCGGGACCGTGCGGGTCGGTCCCCGGCCCGACCAGCGTCGCCGTCCCCTCGGCGGTGGCCCACGACCCGCCGTCCGGGCCGGTGACCTCCAGCGACACCCGGGGGTCCCTGCGCAGGTTCGCCGTCTTGGCGCGTCCTTCGGTCATCGAGACGTAGACGACGCCCGCCTCCCGGTCGTAGTACGGCGTGACCGGGGAGAGCTGGGGACGGCCGTCCTTCTTGATCGTGGCGAGCACGCCCAGCCTGCTCTCGGCGAGCAGCGCGTGCGGGTCGAATGCGGTGGCGGTCATGTCCACGGTCAACCCCCGCCGCGCCGCCGGCTATTCCGCGCGGCGCGCGGCCGAAGTCCGGCCGCGCTCCGCGCGGGGGCCGCGACGGGCCCGTCGCTCACACGTCGTCGATGGTCAGGGCGCCTTCGTTGGGACGGCGGGTGAGGTCGATGCCGAGCTCCTCCGCGGCGCGGAAGACGTCCTCGTCGGTGTCGCGCATCTCGATGGACATGCCGTCGCTGGAGAGCACCTCGACGTTGAGGCACAGCGACTGCATCTCCTTGATGAGCACCTTGAAGGACTCAGGGATACCCGGCTCGGGGATGTTCTCGCCCTTGACGATCGCCTCGTAGACCTTCACCCGGCCGACGACGTCGTCGGACTTGATGGTCAGCAGCTCCTGCAGGGCGTAGGCGGCGCCGTAGGCCTCCAGCGCCCACACCTCCATCTCACCGAAACGCTGGCCGCCGAACTGGGCCTTACCGCCCAGCGGCTGCTGAGTGATCATGGAGTACGGACCGGTCGACCGCGCGTGCAGCTTGTCGTCCACCAGGTGGTTGAGCTTGAGGATGTACATGTACCCGACCGCGATGGGGTGGTCGAACGGCTCGCCGGTACGGCCGTCGAACAGCCGCGCCTTGCCGTTGACGCCGACCATGCGCTCGCCGTCCCGGTTGGGGATGGTGTGGTCGAACAGGCCGATGATCTCCTGCTCCTCCGCGCCGTCGAAGACGGGGGTGGCCACGTTGGTACGCGGCTCCACCTGACCGAACCCCTTGTCGCGCAACCGCTCGGCCCAGGCCTCCTGGATCCCCGAGATGTCCCAGCCCCGCGCGGCGATCCACCCCAGATGGGTCTCCAGCACCTGACCCACGTTCATCCGGCCCGGCACACCCAGCGGGTTGAGGATGATGTCCACCGGCGTGCCGTCCTCCAGGAACGGCATGTCCTCCACCGGCAGGATCTTGGAGATCACACCCTTGTTGCCGTGCCGGCCCGCCAGCTTGTCCCCATCGGTGATCTTCCGCTTCTGCGCCACGTACACCCGCACAAGCTCGTTCACCCCCGGCGGCAACTCGTCGCCGTCCTCACGGGAGAACACCCGCACCCCGATGACCTTGCCCATCTCACCGTGCGGCACCTTCAGCGAGGTGTCACGCACCTCACGCGCCTTCTCCCCGAAGATCGCCCGCAGCAGCCGCTCCTCCGGCGTCAGCTCGGTCTCCCCCTTCGGAGTCACCTTGCCCACCAGGATGTCTCCCGGCGTCACCTCGGCGCCGATGCGGATGATCCCGCGCTCGTCGAGGTCGGCCAGGACCTCCTCCGAGACGTTGGGGATGTCGCGGGTGATCTCCTCGGGACCCAGCTTGGTGTCCCGGGCGTCGACCTCGTGCTCCTCGATGTGGATCGAGGACAGCACATCGTCCTGCACCAGACGCTGCGACAGGATGATCGCGTCCTCGTAGTTGTGCCCCTCCCACGGCATGAACGCCACCAGGAGGTTCTTACCGAGCGCCATCTCACCGTTGTCCGTGGAGGGACCGTCGGCGATGACCTGCCCGCGCTCGACCCTCGCCCCCTCGTCCACGATGGGCTTCTGGTTGAAGGACGTGCCCTGGTTGGAGTGCTTGAACTTGGCCAGGCGGTAGGTGATCCGGGTGGCGTCGTCGTTGTGCACGGTGACGTAGTCGGCGGAGACCTCCTCCACCACGCCCGCCTTCTCGGCGGTGATGACGTCACCCGAGTCGGTGGCGGCGCGGTACTCCATGCCCGTGCCGACCAGCGGCGACTCCGCCCGCAGCAACGGCACCGACTGGCGCTGCATGTTCGCGCCCATCAGCGCGCGGTTGGCGTCGTCGTGCTCCAGGAACGGGATCATCGCGGTGGCGACCGACACCATCTGGCGTGGCGACACGTCGATGTAGTCGACCTCGCCGGCGCGGACCAGTTCGGTCTCGCCGCCCTTGATGCGCACCAGGACGCGCGGCTCGGCGAACGTCCCGTCCGGGGCGAGCAGGGAGTTGGCCTGCGCGATGACGTGCCTGTCCTCCTCGTCGGCGGTCAGGTAGTCGACCTCGTCGGTCACGCGCCCCTCGACGACCTTGCGGTACGGCGTCTCGACGAACCCGAACGAGTTCACCCGGGCGTAACAGGCGAGGTAGCCGATGAGGCCGATGTTCGGGCCTTCCGGCGTCTCGATCGGGCACATGCGGCCGTAGTGGGACGGGTGCACGTCCCGGACCTCCACGCCGGCCCGTTCCCGGGACAGACCGCCGGGACCGAGGGCGGACAGACGCCGCCGGTTCGTCAGCCCGGCCAGCGGGTTGACCTGGTCCATGAACTGCGACATCTGGGAGGTGCCGAAGAACTCCTTCATCGACGCCACCACGGGGCGGATGTTGATCAGGCTCTGCGGCGTGATCGCCTCGACGTCCTGGGTGGTCATGCGCTCGCGCACCACCCGCTCCATGCGGGCCAGACCCAGGCGCACCTGGTTCTGGATCAGCTCGCCGACGGTTCGCACGCGGCGGTTGCCGAGGTGGTCGATGTCGTCGGTCTCGACGATCAGCGTTCCCCCGCCGCCCGGCATCTCGGCCTCGCCCGCGTGGAGGCGGACGATGTACTCGATCGCGGTGACGATGTCGTCGTCGGTGAGGGTGGCCTGCGTGATCTCGGCGTCCACGCCGAGCTTCTTGTTGATCTTGTACCGGCCGACCTTCGCCAGGTCGTAACGCTTGGGGTTGAAGTACAGGTTCTCCAGCAGCGTCTGCGCCGACTCCTTGGTCGGCGGCTCGCCCGGACGCAGCTTGCGGTAGATGTCCAGCAACGCGTCGTCCTGACCGGAGGTGTGATCCTTCTCCAGCGTCGCCCGCATCGACTCGTACTGACCGAACCGCTCGAGAATCTGATCGCTGGTCCAGCCCAGCGCCTTCAGCAGCACCGTCACGGCCTGCTTGCGCTTACGGTCCACGCGGACGCCGACGCTGTCGCGCTTGTCGATCTCGAATTCCAGCCACGCGCCCCTGGAGGGGATGACCCGGCAGCCGAAGAGGTCCTTGCCCGACACCTTGTCCACGGTGCGCTCAAAGTAGACGCCGGGCGAGCGGACGAGCTGGGAGACGACGACGCGCTCGGTGCCGTTGATGATGAAGGTGCCCTTGGGCGTCATGAGCGGGAAGTCGCCCATGAACACCGTCTGGCTCTTGATCTCACCGGTGGTGTTATTGATGAACTCCGCCGTGACGAACATCGGGGCGGAGAAGGTCATGTCCTTGTCTTTGCACTCATCGACCGAGTACTTGGGCGGCTCGAACCGGTGATCACGGAACGACAAGGACATCGTCCCGGAGAAGTCCTCGATCGGACTGATCTCCTCAAAGATCTCTTCGAGACCGGACTGGGCCGGAACGTCCTTGCGCCCGGCCTGGCGAGCCGCCTCCACCCGCGACCGCCATCTTTCGTTGCCCAGCAGCCAGTCGAACGACTCGGTCTGCAGGGCGAGAAGATCGGGAACTTCCAACGGCTCCTGAATGCGCGCGAAAGAAACGCGGCGGGGACCGGCGGGTACGGCGAAGGCGTTGCGCGAGGCTGCCAACAGATGTCCTTCCGAGGGCGCGGACCGGCTGCGCGTGCCGAAAACCTCGCGACGTGGGCAAGCATCGCGGGTCGTCAAAAAGGGCAGCGCGAGGAGTCAATATAGCCCGGAAGGCAAAAAGCCGTCAACACGTTACCATGAGAGTCAATCTCCTGGTCGCCATCAGGATGACAGACGACCAACGAACCGTCAAGCGCACCGGCCCCCGCGATCGTCCGCGCATCCGCCCGTCCAGACCGGCGAGAAGGCCGTCCCCGAGTGTAGACGGCCTGCCCGCGGCCCGGCGCCTAGTGAACTCCTAGTCGGTCCCAAACCATCCACAACCGCGCCGCGAGAGCCTGCGGAGTGAACGGCGCCGACGACGGCGCCCGCAACGAGCAGGAGATCAAGCGTGACATCCATCGGCACCGACCTTCGCCGCGCCGTACGCGGCCGGATCCTCGTGCCCGGCGACGACGCCTTCGAGACCGCCCGGCTGCCCTGGAACCGCGCGGTCGACCAGCGGGTCGCGGCGGTCGTGGAGATCGAGGACGCCGCCGACGCCGCGGCCGTCGTCCGGTACGCCGGGCAGGCGGGGCTCGGCGTCGCCGCGCAGGCGACCGGGCACGGCGCGACCTCGCGCCTGAACGGGACGATCCTGGTGCGCACCGGCCGGCTGCGCGGGATCGAGGTGGATCCGGAACGGCGGACCGCCCGCGTGGAGGCGGGCGCGCAGTGGGGCGACCTGCTGGCCGTGACCGCCAAGCACGGGCTGACCGGCCTTGCGGGCAGCTCTCCGGTCGTCGGCGTCACCGGCTACACCCTCGGCGGCGGGATGAGCTGGTTCGGCCGCCGCCACGGCCTGGCCGCCGACGCCGTGCGCGCCGTCGAGGTCGTCGACGCGGGCGGCGTCCCGGCGCGGGTGACGGCGGAGTCCGACCCGGACCTGTTCTGGGCGCTGCGCGGCGGAGGCGGCGACTTCGCGCTGGTGACGGCGATGGAGCTCGACCTGCAGCCGGCGCCCGCGCTGTACGGCGGGCGGGTGCTGTGGCCGGCCGGCCGCGCCCCCGAGGTCCTGGCCGCGTTCCGCGAGGTGACCGCCTCGGCTCCGGAGGAGCTGACGGTGTGGTTCACCATGCTCGCCTTTCCCCCGCTCCCCCAGGTCCCCGAGCCGCTCCGCGGCCTCACCGCCGTCGCGATCGACACGACGTTCCTCGGCGGGGAAGAGGAGGCGCGGGCCCTGCTCCAGCCCTTCGCGCGCATCCCGGGGGCGCTTCTGGACACCCGCGCGGCCATGGCCGTGGACACGCTCGGCGACATCTGCGCCGAGCCGACCGAGCCGATGCCCGGCACGCAGCGGGGCGAGCTGCTGACCGGCCTCGGCGAGGACGTGGCCGGCGCCCTGCTCGACGCGGTGGGCGCGGTCGCGCCGCTGGCCTCGGTGCAGGTCCGCCACCTGGGCGGCGCGATGAGCCGCCCGGCGCCCGGCTCCGGCGCGAGCGGCCACGTCGCGGAACCGTACCTGCTGGGCATGGTCGGGCCCGCCCCCACCCCGGAGTTCGCCGAGGCGGTCAAGCTGCGGCAGGCGGAGATCGCCCGCGCGCTGACGCCGCACACCACCGGCCGCAAGCCGTTCAACTACCTGGGCAAGGAGGAGACGGCCGCCTCCGCGTTCTCCCGCGACGTGCTGGAGCGGCTGCGCGGCGTCAAGCGCGACCGGGACCCGGCGGGGGTCTTCCGCGCGAGCCAGCCCGTGCTCCCCTAGCGCACCGGGCCGTCTCCGCCCGTGGCGGCGGGCTCCTGCGGTGAGCCGGTCGATCCCCGAGGGCGGCCGGGCTCGCCGAGAGGCGTCACATCCTCACGCCGGCCTTCAGCGGGGACCGGGACTCCTCCAGCAGCCGCGCGGCGCCCTCCCCGTTGAGAATGAGCCGTTGCACCTCGCGGAGGCTTTCCGCAGGTTCGATGCCGAGGTGCTGGGAGAAGCGCCGCCGGAGTTGCCGGTACACCTCCAGGGCGTCCGCCGAACGCCCCGATCCCTGCAACGCGATCATGAGCTGGGCGGCGCCGCTCTCCCGGTACGGGTTCTCCGCGACGAAGCTCGTCAGCTCTCCGGTGATCCGGCGGTGACGTCCCAGTTGTAACTCCACGTCGAAGTATTCCTCGGCCACCAGAAGGCGTTCCTCTTCCTCCTTGCGCGCGATGGACGTCAGCGGCCGGCTTTCCAGTCCTTCGCAGAGCGGACCGCGCCACAGGTCCAGCGCCGTTCTCATGAGGGCCGCCGCCGATTCGAGCGGACCCGTCTCAAGAGCCTTTCGCGCCCGCGCCATCGTGTGGCGGAAGGTGTGGAGATCGAGCGTGCCCTCGGCCACGTGGATCAGGTAACCGGAGGAATGGGTCTCGATGTGTCCCGGCAGCCGGTGCGCGCGCAGCAGGCGGCGGAGGCCGGAGGTGCAGATCCGTAGCTGGCTGCCGACCGAGGCGGGGGGCTCGTCGCCCCAGATGGCGTCGACGAGCCGCTCGCAGCTCACGACATGGTCGGCGCGCACCAGCAGCATCGCGAGCAGCACCTGCATGCGCATGCTTCTGACTTTTATACGGTTACCGGAATTCCATAATTCAAGGGGGCCGAGAACTCTGAACTGATGCTGGACATTCACCTGCGACAACTCCCCGGACGGCCGTGCGACAGATTCTGTTCCACATGTTCCGGTGGGATGGCATCGGTCCCGTAATTCGTCCTTCGCACACGGGTGAACGTCACACCCATAAGAAAACGGTGAGGAAACCCCGTAAGAAATTTTAATGACCGATGACGCCGGACACCCGATTCGAGAAATTAACGTAACCTATCCGAATGTGCATGTCAACGCGCATTGATTTAGGGCCGGTCTGGTTCCGCGACCGATTATGCCGACCGCCGATATCGGCCGCGGCCAATGGGGCTCACCCGGCCCGGGAGGCTTCGGCGGCGGGCTCGGTCACCGTCCTCGCGGCGGCCGGCCGCCTGGTGATCCGCAGGGACACGGCGAGCACGGCGAGTGCGGCCAGGCCGACCGCCAGCGCGGCGTAGCCCACTCCGTGCGCGCCCCCCAGCGTGAATCCCACGGCCCCCGCCACGCCTCCGGTGCTGATGCCGACATAGATCGTGCTCTGGTGGAGTCCGAGAACGAGCGGGGCGGACCCCGGCGCGGCGGCGGCGACCCGGATCTGCTGGGGAACGTTCACCATCCAGTGGAACACGCCCCAGACGACGGCGAGCGCCAGCGCGGCGAGGAAGGTCCCCGACAGCAGCGGGGCCGCCGTGGCGGCGACGACCAGCAGGGGCGCCGCGTACGTGATGGTCCTCGCGGGTCCGAGACGGTCGGTGAGGCGGCCGGTCAGAAGGTTTCCCGTCACCGCGCCGACGCCGAAGCTCAGCAGCACGAAGGACGTCTTCGCGGCGTCCCCGCCGGTCGCCTCCCGGGTGATCTGGTCGACGTAGGTGTAGACGGTCCAGCTCGTGCTCAGGCACAGCCAGGTCGCCATCAGGGTGATCAGCACCGCGGGCCGGGAGAGCGGCGCGAGCCGGGCCCGCAGCGAGGTCGCGGCCTGTCCCGCCAGCGGCGGAAGCGTGGTCGCGATGCCCGCCGCCGCGACCGCGGTGAGCGCGACGACGACCCAGAGGGTCGGCCGCCAGCCCACGTTCGCGCCGAGCCACGCCCCGAGGGGCAGGCCGAGCACGATCGCCGTGGTCAGGCCCCCGACCACGGTCGCGGTGGCGCGTCCGCTCCGTTCGGGGGGAGCCATCGCGCGGGCCACGGCGAGGGCGTTGGCCGTGTACATCGACGCCCCCGCCCCGGCGACGACGCGGCCGAGCATCCCCACCCAGTAGCCGGGCGCGACCGCGGTCAGCACGTTCCCGGCGGCGAACACGGTGAGGGCGGCCAGCAGCAGGGGGCGCGGCGACCGGTGACCGGTCAGGGCGGCCAGCAGCGGGCCGCACACGGCGTAGGCGAGGGCGAACCCGGTGATCAGCCACCCGGCGGTGGTACGGCTCACCGTGAAGTCCCTCGCCATCGGGTCGAGGATCGGAGCGATGACGAAGGTGTCGACACCCATGGCGAAGTTGCCGAGTGCCAGGATGAGCAGGCGAAGACGCATGATCGTCCTTTGTTCTGTCGCGGGTGGGCGGTCTGCCGGCCGGCGCGCGGCGCGCGCCGGCCGGTGGTGGGCCGGCGCGGTTCCCCGGCCGGCCCCGGGTCACCAGGTGGGCAGGAACTTCATGGCGGCCTGCGGGCGCAGGCCCAGCCGGGTGATGAGCTCGACGCAGAGCACCGCCATCTGCTCCAGGGCCCTGGCGTTGCGCAACCCCCCGGAGTCCAGCGCGCGCAGTCCGGTCCGGTCCACGATCTCGATGACCGTGGCCTTGGCGGCGTCGTCGTCCGCGGCGACGAACACGTCCGGCTGGGCGTCGTCGATGCTCCCCGCCAGCAGGGCCGCGGCGCAGAGGGTGTTGAACGCCTTGACCACCGAGGTCCGCGGAGCCGCCCGCGCGAGCCGTTCGGCGACGCTGAACGCGCCGTGCCGGTCCGGCCCGGCGGCGAAGCCGTCGAACGGGTTGGTGGTGTCCACCAGCACCAGGCCGGTCAGCCCGGAGCTGTGCGCGGTGACGAGGTCGAGGGCTTCGCGGTATCCGAGGGCGAGGGTGACGACGTCCGCGCGCAGCGCGGCCCGGACGTCGGTCACCATTTCGGCCCCCGTCTCCGCCGCGACCCGGATCGCGCGGTCGGCCCGCAGGTCCGTCAGGATGACCCGCTCTCCGGCGAGGACGTACCGGTGGGCGATCGCGCGGCCCATGGCCCCGGCTCCGATGACGCTGACCGTCATCGCGCCACCGCGCAGCGGACCGCCGGAGGGATGTTGTGGTTGAGGCGGAACACGTTGTCCGGGTCGTACGCGGCCTTGAGCCCGGCCAGCCGCTCGTAGGTCCCCGGCGCGTAGGCCGCGCGCACGTCGTCGGGGGTCGCCGAGGCGTCCAGGAAGTTGAGGTACCGGCCTCCGGTGGACCAGCGCCGCATCCGCTTCAGCAGCAGGTCGTCCGCGTGCCCGCGTCCGTCGCGTGGCCCGCCGGGCGCGACGGTGAACAGGCAGTACCGCGCCTCGCGGTTCCCCACGGCGTTGCCTCCCGCCGGCGCCCGCCCGAGCGCGCCGCCCAGATGCCGCAGTTCCACGAGCCCGAGGCTGCGGTCGGCTCCGGGGCCGGCGACCCCGAGCAGGACGCCGGCCGCGTCCTGGTCCAGGTCGCGCGTCATCATGGTGCGTTCGTGGTAGGAGTACGGCCGCACCGGGTCCGCGTGAATGGACGCGACGTCGGTGTAGGGCATCTCCGCGACGGTGTCCAGGACGCGCGGGGCGATGCCGCGTAACGGGGCGACCAGCGCCGCGCCGAGGTCCGCGGGGCCGGCGAAGGCGATCCGGACCTGCGTGAGGAAGCGACCGCGCAGCTCCGTCCTGATGCCGGGGTCGTCGGGCAGGCGCACGAGCGCGATCGAGGAGTTCATCTCCTCGGGAACCCCCGCCGTCCATTCCAGCCACCGCCCCAGCACCTCGGGCGCGGACGCGCCGGCGAAGGTCAGCGTCCCTCCGTACAGGCGGCTGACCGGCACCAGCCCGACCTCGATCGAGGTGACGACGCCGAAGTTCCCCTTCCCGCCGCGCAGGCCCCAGAAAAGGTCCGGCTCGCGCTCGGCGTCGACCTGGCGCGGGACGCCGTCGGCGGTCACGATGTCGACGGCGCGCACGTGGTCGGCGGCGTAGCCGAACGTGCGGGCCAGCACCCCGAGCCCGCCGCCCAGCGTGTAGGAGACGGCGCCGACGAGCGGGGACGAGCCGTTGAGCGGGGCCAGTCCGAACGCGGCGGCCTCGTGGATGACCTTCTCCCAGCGCACCCCGGCCTCGATGCGCGCGGTGCGCCGGTGCGGGTCGACGCGCAGGCCCGTCATCCGGCGGGTGGAGACCAGCACGGCGTCGTCGAGCGGCGCGGCGGCCCCGTGCCCGGTCGCCTGGACCGCCACCGGCAGCCCGTGCGCGGTGGCGAAGCGCACGGCGGCCACCACGTCCCTGGTGCCGGTCACGCCGACGATCAGCCGCGGGCGGTGGTCGAGCAGGGTGTTGAACCCCTGCCGCTCGACGTCGTAGCCGTCCCGTCCGGGGAGGAACACCGGCCCGCGGACCTCCGCGGCGAGCGACGCCGGGTCGAGCGAACGAGCGGAAGCCACGCTCCGGACAGCGGTTCCCATGGTCATCGCCTCTCGTGAACAGGTGGCCGTTCGCCCGGACGTCCCGCCCGGGCCGAAGGGTTCGCAACAGACACATGCATGGTCCGGCGGCGCCGGGCCGGCGCGGTATCCCGAGATCGGGCTGTTGCCGGATCGGACGTATCCCTCAAACGGGGGGTGTGCCGGCGGCCGGGGAGTCACGCACCATAGGGAGGGAACGCCGTGATTGCGCGCGAAGGGGCGCCAAGGGCGCCAAGGGGAGGGAACTCGCTCATGAGCGGTAACGGCGGACTGCCCGTGGCCGTGGCGCGGAAGGTGACGGCACTGGCGCGCGAGCTCGACGAGGTGCCCGACGCGCTGACGCTGTTCTCGCGCGCCTCGGAGCACCTGCGCGCGATCGTCCCCTTCGACGCGGCGGTGTGGCGGGCGACCGACCCGATGACCGGCATGATGACCTCGCCGATCCGGGTGGAGAACCTCAGCCAGGACGGCTGCTCGGTGTACTGGGAGTCCGAGCTGCTGACCGAGAACGTCAACCTCTTCAGCGACCTGGCGCGCGCCGAGGTCCCCGCGGCCGGGTTGCACGCGGCGACCGGCGGGCTGCCCGGTCGCAGCACCCTGTACCAGGCGTTCCTGCGGCCGCGCGGCCTCAAGGACGAGCTGCGCGCGGTGGCGCGGACGGACGGGCACCCGTGGGGGCAGATCAGCCTGTTCCGCGCGGACGGCAACCGCGTCTTCGGAGCCGACGACCTGGCCGTCCTGCACCGGGTGTCGGCGATCATGGCCCGCCGGCTGCGGTCGTTCGCCGAACCGCGGGTGGACCCCGAGGCCGGGCCGACGCCCAGCGACGGGCTCGGCCCCGGGTTGCTGTGCTTCGACCCGTCGGGACGGCTGGTGTCCATCAACGACGAGGCGCACGGCTTCCTGCGCGAGATCGCCGAGCTCGGCGCGGAACCGGCCAGTCCCACCGCCCTCGGCGTGACGGTGCCCGCGTGGATCCACAGCACGGTGAGCAAGGCCCGGGCCATCGCCGCGGGCCGGGACAAGGGATGCGCGCGCCTCAGGGTCCGGGGCCGGCACGGCCGGTGGCTGGTGTGCCACGCCTCCTGCCTGCGCGGCGCGGACGGCGAGCTGGGCGCCTCGGTGGTGGTGATCGAGCGCGCTCCGATCTCGGAGGTCGCGTCGTTGATGGTGCGCGCGTACCAGCTCACCGACCGCGAACTGGAGATCACTCAGCTCATCGCGCGGGGCATGGGGACCGTGGAGATCTGCGAGAAGCTGTTCATCTCCCCGCACACGGTCCGCGACCACGTGAAGTCCATCTTCCAGAAGGTGCGGGTCACCAGCCGCGGCGAGCTCGTCGCCAAGCTGTTCACCGAGCACTACGCCCCGCTGAGCGAGGGCAGGGAACAGCGCGTCTTCGGCTGAGACGTCCCCCGCCCCCACCGGTCACGGCCTCGGCGGCCAGCCGATCTCGTCCCAGAAACGCAGCTGCCCGGCCTTCCCTGTCCTCGCCACGCGCGGCCCGCCGGGCTCCCCGAGCACCAGGGTGCTGGGCCGGTCAGGAGAGAACACGGGCCACCGCGGCAGCGATCCCGACGACGGCGTCCCCGTACGGGCGAAGGACGCGACGACGTCGATGAACGCGTCGCTCACCCGCCGTCGCACGGGCCCGTCGCCGCACGCCGCGACGTTCTCGGGAAGGCCGTAGGTCCCGAAGAGGAACTTCGAGGTCGCCTCGTGCGGGGTGCCGGACCACGGGGCGCGGAACGGGAACGCGAACTCCATGACGTACTGCGGTGCGGCGCTCGCGTGGGCGTGCCGTTCGCTCAGCCGCACGATCGGGTGACGGAACAGGGCGTCACCCCAGACCTCCGTCCACAACGAGAACGGGTCGCCCGGCAGGCCGTCAGCGGCCGCCGCCGCCCGGTAGGCGCCGACGCACTCCTCCACCAGGCGCTCCGGCACCCGGTACAGCCCTTTGCCGAGCACGCGCCGCACCGCCGTCCGCAGGGAGGCGTCGTCGACCGGCGGCGGCGACGGGATCGGCGAGCCCGGCCCGGTGTAGAAGGATCCCTCGGTGCGCGTGTAGATCACCAGGAGGGGCCGTCCGGGCGTGGGCGACCGGTGGTCGAAGTCGCGCATCCACCGCCCGTCCGGCACCGGCCCCCGGTACTCGCGGCCGCTCGGCACCACGTGACCGTCCGGCGGACCGGCGAACATCCGCCGCCACTCCCGGTCGATCGCGGCCGCCGGCAGCCCGCGCAGACCCGCGACGGTGACGCCGAGCCGGGAGGCCAGCGTCTCGAACGCGCGCACGGAGTCGCGCCGGGTGAACGCCGTGGCCGGGCTCCAGACGTGACAGGCGCTGATGGGGATCGCCCGGCGCACGAGGTCGCGTGTCTCGGGCAGGAGCGTGAGCTGCCAGGCCGAGGCGCCGCCGGCCGACGTGCCGCACAGCGTGACGTTGTGCGGGTCGCCGCCGAAGGCCGGCGCGTTGTCCCTGACCCAGCGAAGGAGCGCGATCTGGTCCTGCAGGCCCCAGTTCGCGCACGACCCGGTGGCGTCGTCCCCCAGTTCCTCGTGCAGGCCGAACCCGAAGGGGCCGAGCCGGTAGTTGAAGGTGACGACGACCAGGTCTCCCCGGACGGCGAGCCGCGCGCCGTCGTAGGTGGGCAGGCTCCCGGAGCCGACCTGCCAGCCGCCGCCGTGGACGTAGACGAGCACCGGGCGGCGGCCATGCGGGTCCGGGGTCCAGGCGTCGGCGTAGAGGGCGTCCTCGCGGCTGGAGGCGTCGTCCTGCTGGAGGAACGCGGGAGCGGGACGGCTCGCGTCGCGGACCGCCCGCCAGGGGCGCGGGGGCCTCGGCGAGGCGAAGCGCAGCGGCCCGACGGGCGCGGCGGCGTACGGCAGGCCCCGGAACACGGCGCACCCGCCGGCGCGCACGCCCGCCACCGGTCCCGCGGTGGTGCGCACCACCACGGGACCGGTCGCCGCGGCCCGGCCCGGCCACCCGGCGGGGGGTACGGCCGCGGCGGCCGTCGCGCCCGCCGCCGCGAGGAACGCGCGCCGCGGCCATCTCGGCGCCATCTCAGCGGACCCTGCCGGCCGGCCGGACGCCGTCCTCGCGGAACCACAGGTCCAGGTCGATGAGGCGCTCCAGGACGGCGCGTGCGCTGTAGGGCCCGCCGATGGCGAACGCGCCCGGCGGGCGGTCCAGCAGCCCGCGCAGCCCGCGGCGGTCGACCAGGTCGAAGACCGGGGAGTCGCTCGCGGCGAGCGCGGCGACGCGCTCCCGTAACGCGGACTCGTAGGCCACGTCCTGCGTGGAGGGATAGGGACTCTTCTTGCGCTCGACGACGGACCGCGGCAGCAGGTCCTCGGTGGCCGCGCGCAGCAGGCTCTTCTCCCTGCCGTCGAAGGTCTTCATCGCCCAGGGCGCGTTGAAGACGTACTCGACGAGCCTGTGGTCGCAGAACGGGACGCGGACCTCCAGCCCGGTCGCCATGCTGACGCGGTCCTTGCGGTCCAGCAGGAAGGTGACGAAGCGCGTCAGGTGCAGGTAGCCGATCTCGCGCATGCGCGCCTCGTCCGGCGACTCGCCGTCCAGGTCGGGGATCTCCGCGATGGCCTCCTTGTACCGCTGCTCGATGTGGCTCTCCAGCTCCAGGGCGTCCCACAGCCCGATCGCGCGCAGCGCCTCCTGGCCTCCGGCCCGCCGGAACGGAAGGTGCCAGGGGAACGTCGCCGACCGGAGCACCGCGGGGTCGTGGAAGTGGTTGTAGCCGCCGAACAGCTCGTCGGCGGACTCGCCGGACAGCGCCACGGTGGACCTCTTGCGTACCGCCTGGAAGAGCAGGTAGAGGGAGTACTCCATGTCCCCGGTGACCGTGGGCAGGTCCAGTGCCCTGCGCACCGCCCCGCGCACGCCCGGGCTCAGCAGGTCGGCGTTGTCCAGGACGATGTCCTCGTGGTCGGCGCCGATGTGCCGCACCGCGTCCGCGACGTACGGCGCGTCCGGGCTCTCCCACACCGCGTTCGGCCGGAAGCGTTCGCTGTGCCCGGCGAAGTCGACGGAGAAGGTGCGCACCTTCCTCCCCGTCTCGTCGGCCAGGCCGCGCGCGGCCAGCGCGGTCACCGCGCTGGAGTCCAGGCCGCCGGAGAGCAGCGAACACAGCGGCACGTCGGCGATGAGCTGCCGCCGGACGGTGTCCTCCAGGATCTCGCGGACGGTGCGGACGGTGGTGGCGAGGTCGTCGGTGTGCCGGCGCGACTCGAGCCGCCAGTACCGGGTCTTGCGCACACCGCCGCGGGAGACGCGCACGATCCCGCCCGGCCGCACCGCGCGCACGTCGCGCAGGACGGCGTGCTCCGGTGTCATGGTGAGCCCGAACACCTCGCGCAGGCCGTCCAGGTCCACCACCGCCTCGGCCGCCGGATGGGCGAGGATCGCCTTGTGCTCCGAGCCGAACAGGACGCCGTCCTCGGTGACGTGGTAGAAGAGCGGCTTGACCCCCATCCGGTCGCGGACCAGCAGCAGTTCCTCGGTCCGCGCGTCCCAGATCGCGAAGGCGAACATCCCGTTCAGGCGCTCGGCGAAGCCCACGCCCCACTCCAGGTACGCGCGCAGGACGACCTCGGTGTCACTGGCCGTGCGGAAGCCGTGGCCCCGGCGGCGCAGTTCGTCACGCAGCTCGCGGAAGTTGTACACCTCGCCGCTGTAGGTGATGACCGCCGAGACCTGCCCGGCGTCCTCGGCCGCCATCGGCTGCGCGCCGCCCTCCAGGTCGATGACGGCCAGCCGCCGATGCCCCAGCGCGGCGTGCGGGCCGCGCCACACCCCGCCGGCGTCGGGTCCGCGAAGGGCCATCGTCGCGACCATGGCGTCGAGTTCGCCGGGATGCCTCGTCAGATCTCGCGAGTAGGAGACCCAGCCGGCTATTCCACACATCGCAGCCAACCTTTCCGTGAGTCAGGCGTACCTGTAGTACGGGGTGTGGTCGATGAGGTCGCGAACCCTCTTGGTGTGCCACGGGAAGAGCGACGTGGTGACGTCGGGGACCTCCGGGGTCGGCTCCACGGGAAGGTAGTGCGGCACGCCGGGGTGGCGTGCCTGCCAGTCCGCCCAGCACTTGTCGATGAAGCAGTGGTGGAGGAAGAACACCGGGTCGTTGGGCGAGGCGATGTACATCATGTGCCCGCCCACCCACTGGTGGCCGGCGCCGTGCAACTTGCCGGCGGCCGGCTCCCACGGGAAGTTCGTGTACCCCTCCAGATGGTTGCGGAAGCTGTTGTACGGAGCCACCCCGCCCGAGGTGTAGTCCCAGGGGTCGCAGTCGTACACGGGCAGGTCCAGGGTCTGGCCCAACTGCTCGGGGGTGGGAAGCCGGGAGATCTTCTGTCCGATGCGGCGGATCAGGAACTCGCGGTCGTCGACGGTGTAATGGCCGTTGAGCGCCGGGTCCTCGGTCCCGGCGGGCTGCACGTTGACCTTCAGCTTCCAGCCGTTGGGGTAGGCGAACGGGCCGGTCATGACCATGCCGTCCTCGGGCCTGCCGTCGCCGCCCATGAAGTCGTCGGCCCATAAGGGGGAGTCCCTGGACTGGTCCGTGGTCCAGTCCCAGTAGGGAAGCGTGACCGACGGGTCCACCCGGCGGAGCTGGTTCTCCAGCTCCAGCAGGTATTGGCGGTGCCAGGGCAGGAAGCCGGGATTGATGTGCCCGACCCGCTTCCCGGTGTCCTTGTCGATGTAGTCCTTGGAGTTGACGTCGACGTGCAGCTGCACGAACCGGTCGTAGACGCCGCGGCGCTTGATCTCCAGGACGGCGCCGATGAAACGGCGCCGCTCCTCCGGAGTCATGTCCAGGTGGTTCTTGCGAATGCGGCCCATGGCTGCCGTGTCCTTTCTCACGCCGTGTGGGCGCCGTGCCCGGCCCCGAGATCCAGCAGCTTCGCGCCGTCCAGCTCGTTCACCGCGGCCCGCGCGGCCTGCAGGGGGCTGCGGAGGATCTCGTAGTGACACATGGAGCTCAGGTAGGCGCCCTCGCCGAGCCTCATCAGGTGCAGCCGCGTGCCGTCCACGTAGACCTCGGGACCGGACGCCTTCTCGTGGACCTCTATGGCGCGGCCCTTGTACCGCTCCGCGTACACGGGCGCGGAGTGAGCGGCCCGGGGGTCCGCGGCCGCAGGGCCGTCCACGGCCCTGAGGTAGCCGATGGTTCCGATGCCTCCCACGCCGGCCGCCAGCGCGGCCCCCCGCAGGATGACCTCTCGTCTGTTGAGCATGCGAACCGTCCTTCTCGCGATGGGACCGGGAGCGGCGCCGGCTTCGGGGCCGCTCCCGGAGCCGGAGGTCATTTCTCCAGGCAGAACTCGCTGATCGGATAACCGACGTGCCGGTCCTCGCTCGGCAGGTAGCCCAGCACCACGTCGCCCGGCCTGAGCTCGGTGCTGTTGAGGACGGCGCCGCCGGGCCCGAGGACCCGGACGTGCCAGTCGTCCTGGAGGATCAGGTTGACCTCCTGGCCGTTCGGGGCGACCGCGTCGATGGAGATCAGCGGGCGGGTCTCGATCTTGACGCGGCCGACGGTGACCATCCGGGTCTGGCCCTTGACGTCCACGGCCAGCACCTTGCTGCCGGCCTTCAGCTCGCTGAGGTAGTGCGTGCGTTCGTCCTTGGACAGGGTGTAGGAGTGGATCGCGCCGGCGTTGACCCGGAAGGGACGGGTCGGCATGTAGGGCAGAGGGTGGGTCTCGCTGACGCACAGGATCATGCCCTTGGAGTGCGAGCCCACCAGGATGCCCTCGTCCTCCCGGAAGTACGTGCAGGTGTCCACGCAGGCGCGCTCGCCCATGCCGATGTGCTCGGTCCTGCGCACCTCCAGCTCCACCAGGCCGAGGGCCGGGGTCTCGGCCTGGGCGGCGGCCTTGAGCCGCGCCGCGTCGCCGACCTGGGCGGGGGCCATCATGACGCCGTCCGATCCGTGCTCGAGCACGCCGAAGATGATCTCGGCCTCGGGCACGTCCTGGGCGACGGTGACGATGTTGCCGCTCGCCCGGGCCGCCGCCGCGATCACGATCTCCAGCGGGATCTTGGTCGGGTCGCGGAACAGCAGCACGCTCCACTTCTCGGTGCGGGCCGCGTCGTTGGCCTCCTCCAGCGTCGGCGCGTCGACGATCTCCACGAACCGGCCGAACTCGACGTCCGGGTGCCGCACGGCGAGCTCCGCCGGCGTGGTCCCGTGGGTCCTCGGATCGACGATGACGACCGAGGCGTCGCCGAACTCGGCCGGCATCTCCCCCGGGCGGGGGAACAGCACCTTGGTGACCGTCGGGGGCAGGTCCGCCAGATCGGCGGTGTCGTCCGCCACGACGCCGTCGAGGCGGTGGTGCAGGGCCTCCTGCAGGATCGCCTCGCGGGCCTCGCCCAGGGAGCGGATGTCGAGCCAACTCAGCTTCATCGCAAGTCTCCTCAAGTGGTCGGGGGGATCGGCCGGCGTCTACGCCGCCGGTGACGTCACGGCGCCCACGCCGGTGAGCCGGTGCGGGTGGATCCGGTCGGCGATCTTCGCCGCCATCACGCCGGGCTCGGGAGCGAGAAAGATGTTGCGGCCCATCGCGACGCCGGCGGCCCCGCCGCGCAGCGCGTCGTCCACGTACGCCAGCACGTTGTCGGCGTCGGGATCCCGCGGACCGCCGACGACGACGACCGGGATCGGCGACAGGCTCGTGACGGCCCGCATGTCGGAGACCGCCTCGGGGCAGACGGTCTTGACGATGTCGGCCCCGAGGTCCGCGGCGAGCGTGACCGCGTGCGCGACCAGCTCGGCCTTGCGCGGGTCGGCGATGTGCGGGCCGCGCGGGTACATCATCGCCAGCAGCGGCACGTTCCAGCGGTCGCACGCCTCGGCGACGGCCGCCATGTCGGCGATCTGCCGCCGTTCCTCCTCCGACCCGAGGTTGACGTGGACGCTGACCGCGTCGGCGCCGAGCCTGAGGCTCTCCTCGACGCTGGCGACCAGGTACTTGGCGTTGGGATCGGGCGCGTGCACGGTGCTCGCGCTGAGGTGCACGATGAGGGACATGCGCGTGAACCGCTCGGGGGCGACGTAGCGCAGGCTTCCCTTGTGCAGGACCACCGCGTCGACGCCGTTGCCGGCGAGCAGGCCGAGCAGCCGGTCGAGATCGCGTCCCCCGGTCACCGGCCCCTCGGTCACCGAGTGGTCCAGCGGGACGATGAAGAGCCCGTCGTCCCCGCCGCGGTGCATCCGGCGCAGCCGCACCTCACGAGCGAACGGATTGCTCACCCTCATGGTCTTCTCTCCTCACTTGTCCGCCGGGTGGTGGCAGGGTCAGACCGGCACCGGGGAGGTGAACCCCGCGCCGGCGCCGAGCGACTCGAGGCCGAACTCCCGGTGCAGCAGCCGCGCCGCCCGCGCGGCGGCCCCGGCGGGCACGGTCATCGAGATGCGCAGTTGCGAGGTCGCGACCGCGTTCGTGGCGATGTCGGCGCGGCGCAGGCGCCGCAGGGCGCGCGCCGCGCACTCCGGGCTCGTGAGCAGCCCTTGGCCGACGACGGAGACCTTGGCGACGCCGCCGTCGATCTCCGGCGGGCCGCCGTGGAAGGCGGAGGTGACGAACGCCCGCAGCGCGTCGACGTCCGCGTCCGCCACCGTCAGTCCGACCCGGATCCCGTCGTCCACGTCGTGCAGCGTCGCCATGTCGACGAAAATGGATTCGCGGGCGAAGAAATCGAACAACTGTGCCGTCGCCTCCGCGTCGGGCAGAAGCAGGCCGACGCGGGCGACCTTGGTGTCGACCGCGACGCCGGTGACGAATCCGCTGGACTCCAGCATGTCTCTCCTGTCGTCGTCACGGGCCGCGATCACGCTTCCCGGACCCGGTCTCGTCGAATGGAGAACGTGAATGTCCACGCCGTGCACGGCCGCGAGATCGACGGCACGGGAGTGCAGGACCTGGGCGCCCGCCAATGACATTTCGGCCATCACGTCCACGTCGATGAAAGGGACGCGCGAGGCCGACGGGATGAGCCTGGGGTCGGCGGTGTAAACGCCGTCGACGTCCGTGTAGATCTCACACCGGCCGGCGCCGAGCTCCGCGGCGATCGCGACCGCCGTGGTGTCGGAGCCGCCCCGTCCCAGCGTGATGAGGTCGAGCCGCTCGTTCATCCCCTGGAACCCGGCGACCACGGCGACCGCCTCCGAGGCGAGCACGCGGGCGATCGGCTCGGTGTCGACGGCGACGATGACCCCGCGTCCGTATGCTCCGGTGGCGAGGATGCCGGTCTGGACGCCGCTCAGGGAGTGGGCGGGAACCCCGGCTCCGCGCAGGGCGAGGGCCAGCAGCGCCGCCGACGTCGTCTCGCCCGTGCCGAGGAGCTGGTCGACCTCGCGGCCGGTTCGCGCCGCGCCGATCTCACCCGCGAGCCGGAGCAGGTCGTCGGTCGTGTCCCCACGGGCCGAGACGACGACGACAACGGAGTTTTCCACGGCGCTCTCGCGCACGCGGTTCGCCACGGCCTGGATCTGCTCCAGCGTGGCGAGTGAACTTCCACCGTATTTCTGAACGATAGGAACTCTGAGCGAACTCCACTGTTCTGTTCCGTGCGAGCGAGGCATCGGCAGCTCCCTCTTTTCCATCAACGAGGACAACTCTGCCGAAGTACCGCATCACACGTATATCAAGAAAATATTAGCTAATAGCGCAAACTCCGATTTACCACGCCATAACGGCGGAACGCACTCCTCGTGCGGCGGCCTCCCGGCCCGGAACGCGCTGGATGGTTCGCCTCCGCCGGTATTCCCGGGCAGGGCCGACGGTCATATCCGAGGTATAAAGCCGTATGTGCTCGTATCTACCCGGTTAACGGAATAGTGGCGCGTGTTACGTGTGGTGCCGCGCGCCCGCGACGAGGGCGCGCGGCGGTGGAAGCGCCGCCGGTCAGGCGGTGACGCGGTCGATCACCAAGGGCAGCAGGGTCGGGTCCGCCTGGGTCCCGACCTCGTAGGCGCCCTCCAGCGCCTCCAGGGCCCGGGGGAAGCGGCCCGGGTCGTCGGCGTGCAGGGTGAGCAGCGGCCGGCCCTCCTGGACGGTGTCGCCGGGCTTGGCGTGCAGGGTCACCCCGGCCCCCGCGGAGACCGCGTCCTCCTTGCGGGCGCGCCCGGCTCCGAGGCGCCACGCCGCGAGCCCGACCGCGTAGGCGTCCAGCCGGGACAGCACGCCGGACGCGGGCGCGGCGACCTCAACGGTCTCGGCGGCCACGGGCAGCGGCGCGCCGGGGTCTCCGCCCTGGGCGCGGATCATGCGCCGCCAGGAGTCCATCGCCGAGCCGTCCTTCAGCGCGGTCTCGGGGTCCTTGCCGGACACCCCGGCGGCGGCGAGCATCTCGCGGGCGAGCCGCACGGTCAGCTCCACCACGTCGGACGGCCCGCCGCCCGCCAGCACCTCGACCGACTCGGCCACCTCCAGGGCGTTGCCGACGGCCAGGCCGAGGGGGCGGTCCATGGCGGTGAGCAGCGCGACGGTGGCCACCCCGTGGTCGGTGCCGAGGTCGACCATCGTGCGCGCCAGCTCGCGTGCCATGGTGGTGTCCTTCATGAACGCGCCGGAGCCGACCTTGACGTCCAGCACGAGCGCGCCCGTGCCCTCGGCGATCTTCTTGGACATGATGGACGAGGCGATGAGCGGGATGGACTCCACGGTGCCGGTGACGTCGCGCAGCGCGTACAGCTTCTTGTCGGCGGGGGCGAGGCCGTCCCCGGCCGCGCACACCACCGCGCCCGCCTCGCGCAGCACGGCGAGCATCTCGTCGTTGGACAGGGACGCCCGCCAGCCGGGGATGGACTCCAGCTTGTCGAGCGTGCCGCCGGTGTGGCCGAGGCCGCGGCCGGAGAGCTGCGGGACGTAGGCCCCGCAGGCGGCGACGAGCGGCGCCAGCGGCAGGGTGATCTTGTCGCCGACGCCGCCGGTGGAGTGCTTGTCGGTGGTCGGGCGGTCCAGGCCGGACCAGTCCATGCGCGAGCCCGAGCGGATCATGGCGTCGGTCCACCGGCCGATCTCGCCGCGCTCCATGCCGCGCAGCAGGATCGCCATGGCCAGCGCGGACATCTGCTCGTCCGCGACCTCGCCCCGGGTGTAGGCGTCGACCACCCAGGCGATCTGCTCGGCGGACAGCGCGCGGCCGTCCCGTTTGGTGCGGATGACGTCGATCGCGTCCATGAACTCCATGCTCTCCGAAATATCCCCGAGGTCGCGCCGCGGGCGGTCAGGCTCCCCGGGACAGGTCGTCGGGGCCGAAGGCGAGCGGCAGGATCCGCGCCATCGTCCACGGCCCCTCGGGGGTGTCCACGAGCAGTTCGAGGCCGCCGTGCTCGAACAGCAGCTGCCGGCAGCGCCCGCACGGCATGAGCGGCTCGCCGTGCCCGTCCACGCAGGCGAAGGCGACCAGACGGCCCCCGCCCGAGGCGTGCAGCGCGGAGACGAGGCCGCACTCGGCGCACAGGCCGACGCCGAAGGAGGCGTTCTCCACGTTGCAGCCGGTCACCACGCGGCCGTCGTCCACCAGCGCGGCGGCGCCGACGGGGAACTTGGAGTACGGCGCGTAGGCGTGCGTCATCGCCTCCGCCGCGTGGCGGCGCAGCGCCTCCCAGTCGACCTCTTCAGGACTCACCTCTGACCCCCCTCCCATGGGAACGCCTCTTCCTGACCTACCCTCACGTGGCCTGTCCCTTGCGGTACGGCAGCCCGTCGGCGGCCGGCATGCGCAGCCGCTGGGAGGCCAGCGCCAGCACCAGCAGCGTCGTCAGGTGCGGGGTGAACGAGGTGAACTGCTCGGGCACGGTGCTGGTACGGGCGAAGACCACGAACACCGCGACCGCGAAGACGGCCGTCACCAGCGCGGCGCGGTTCCGGTGCTGCCCGGCGAGCTGGTAGACGGCGAAGGCGGCCAGCAGCATCGCCACCACCAGCAGCAGGGCGTGCACCGAGGTGCCGCCCTGGCGCAGTTGCAGCGCGTCGGTGTACCCGAACAGCAGCGCGCCGCTGGCCAGGCCGCCCGGCCGCCAGTTGCCGAAGATCATCGCGGCGAGGCCGATGAAGCCCCGGCCGCCGGTCTGGCCCTGGCGGTAGATGCCCGCGGCGACGATGGACAGGTAGGCGCCGCCGAGCCCGGCGAGCGCGCCGGAGGCGACGACCGCGACGTACTTGTAGAAGTACACGTTGACGCCGAGCGACTCGGCCGCGACGGGGCGCTCGCCGCAGGACCGCAGGCGCAGGCCGAAGGCCGTGCGCCACAGCAGGTAGAAGCTGAGCGGCACCAGCAGCACCGCCACGATCGTGAAGAGGGAGACGCCCTGGGTGAGACCGCGCACGACGCCGGCCAGGTCCGACACCAGGAAGGTGTGCCCGCTCTCCAGGCCCCGCAGCCAGGCGTCGATCGCTCCGACACCGACGTCGCCGGGGGGCACGACGCGCGGGGACTGGGTCTCGCCGCCGCCCGGCATGTCGACGAAGACCAGCTTCGACAGGTAGGGGGTGATGCCCTCGCCGAGGATGTTGATCGCGACGCCGGAGATGATGTGGTCGACGCCGAACGTCACGGTCGCCACCGCGTGCAGCAGGCCGCCGAGGGCTCCGCCGATCGCGCCCGCGAGCACTCCGGCCCAGGGGTTGTGGAAGGTGATCGCGCCCCAGGCGCCGAACCAGGTGCCGAGGATCATCATGCCTTCGAGGCCGATGTTCACCACGCCCGCGCGCTCGGACCACAGCCCGCCGAGCGCGGCGAGCCCGATGGGCACCGCCCAGGCGAGGGCCGTCCCGATCGTGCCGCCGGAGGTGATGTCGTTGGCGCCGGTGACCACGCGCGCGATCGACAGCATGAACAGCAGGGCGATGGCGCCGAGCAGGAGGACCCGCCAGTCCACGCGGAACCGCCGGCGAGCGGCGGAGGACGCGGCGGGCGCGGGGGGCGCTTGGGTGACGGTCACGCCGCCGCTCCTTCCACGGGCGTGGCGAGCCGGCGGCTCACCCGGCGTCGCTCGGCCGTCGCGCGGTAGCGGTGGACGAGCTCGTAGGCGATGACCACCGACAGGACGATCGCGCCCTGCATGATGATCACGATCTCCTGGGGGATGTCGTTGATGCCCAGGATCTCACCGGCGTTGTTCAGGAAGCTCCACAGCAGCGCGCCGAGGGCGATGCCGATCGGGTTGTTGCGGCCGAGCAGGGCGATGGAGATGCCGATGAAGCCGAGCCCCGGCGGGAAGTCCAGGCTGTAGGTGTAGGCCTCGCCGAGGAGTTGCGGCATGCCGACCAGGCCGGCGACCGCGCCGGAAAGGATCATGGTCAGCACGACCATCCTCCCGACCCGCACCCCGCTGGCCACCGCCGCCGTCTCCGAGCGTCCCGTGGCGCGCAGGTCGAACCCGAAGCGCGTCCGGTTGAGCAGGACGTGGTAGCCGACGCCGAGCAGCACCGCGACGAGCAGGAAGCCGTAGACCTTGCTGGGCGAGCCCGGCACCAGCGAGATCCCGGGGACCTGGCCGGACGGCGGGATCGGCTTGGTGCCGATGTTGTTGCTGCTGAGCGACACCGCGAGCCGGTCGGTGGTGAGCAGCCAGGCGCCGAGGCCGGTCGCGACCGCGTTCAGCATGATCGTGGAGATGACCTCGCTGACGCCGCGGGCCGCCTTCAGCACGGCCGCGATGGACGCCCACAGGCCGCCGACCGCCACCGCGACCAGGACGGTGACGCCGACGTGCAGCGGCGCCGGAAGCGAGATCGCGCCGCCGACCGCCGCCGCGAGCAGGGCCGCCAGACGGTACTGGCCGTCCACGCCGATGTTGAACAGGTTCATGCGGAACCCGATCGCGACGGCGAGCGCGGAGATGTAGTAGGTGGTCGCCGAGTTGAGGATCAGCACCTGCGTGCGCGGCGCGGCGCCGTACTCCACCAGCAGCAGCAGCGTGTGCAACGGATCGCTGCCGTTCAGCAGCAGGACGATCGAGGTCATGACGCCGGCGAACACGACGGCGAGCAGGGGGGCCGCGACGGCGAGCAGGCCGCTGAGCCTGACCCTGCCGAGCAGGCGGTCGGTGAACGACGAGCTCATGCTTCCTCCCCGGCCTCGGGCTCGCGGCCCGGCCGTCCGGATGCGGGGGCGTCCTCGGCGAGCGCCACGGACGCGTCGGCGGCGGGGGTGTCCGGCCCCGCGCCGGTCATCGCGGAGCCGAGACGCTCGGGCGTCACCTCGGCCGGGTCGACGTCGGCGACCATGCGGCCGCGCAGGATCACCTTGAGGGAGTCGGACAGGCCGATCAGCTCGTCCAGGTCCGCCGAGATCAGCAGGACGGCGAGGCCCGCGGCGCGGGCGGCGCGCAGGTGGTCCCAGATGGCGGCCTGGGCGCCGACGTCCACGCCGCGCGTCGGGTGGGAGGCGATGAGGACGGCGGGCTCACCGCTCATCTCCCGCCCGACGATCAGCTTCTGCTGGTTGCCGCCGGACAGGGCCGCCGCCACGACGTCGATGCCGGGGGTGCGGACGTCGTACTCGCGGACGATGCGCTCGGTGTCGGCGCGGGCGCCGGACCTGTCGATCCAGAAGCCCCTGACGTTGGGCCTGCGGGTCTGGTGGCCGAGGACGCGGTTCTCCCAGAGCGGGGCCTCCAGCAGCAGGCCGTGCCGCTGGCGGTCCTCGGGGATGTAGCCGATGCCGCCCTCGCGCCTGCGCAGCGTGGACCAGGAGGAGATGTCGCGCCCGCCCAGGTTGACGACGCCCTCCGCGGGCCGCATGCCCATGATGGCCTCGACCAGC
This sequence comes from Sphaerisporangium krabiense, assembly GCF_014200435.1. Classification (NCBI taxonomy): domain Bacteria; kingdom Bacillati; phylum Actinomycetota; class Actinomycetes; order Streptosporangiales; family Streptosporangiaceae; genus Sphaerisporangium; species Sphaerisporangium krabiense. Next base: position 605,942 of record NZ_JACHBR010000001.1, read on the forward strand.
TCGGCCTGCCCGTTGCCCTCCACGCCGGCGATGCCGAGCACCTCGCCCTTGTGGATCTCGAACGACACGTCGTCCACGACCGGGCGCCCGTCGGCCGCGCGGACGGTGAGGCCGCGCACGGCGAGCGCGACCTGGTCGGTCACCGTGGACTCGCGGGTCTCCGGGCTCGGCAGCTCGCTGCCCACCATGAGCTCGGCGAGCTTGCCCGCGGTGACCTCCGTGGGGTCCACCTCGGCGACGGTCGTGCCGCGCCGGATCACGGTGATGGCGTCGGCGACCGACAGCACCTCGTCCAGCTTGTGGGAGATGAAGATGATGGTCAGGCCCTCGCGGACCAGCCCGCGCAGGTTGTCGAAGAGCTCCTCGACCTCCTGGGGCACCAGGACGGCGGTGGGCTCGTCCAGGATGAGGATGCGCGCCCCCCGGTAGAGGACCTTGAGGATCTCCACCCGCTGCCGCGCGCCCACGCCCAGGTCCTCGACCGGGGAGTCCGGGCTGACGCCGAGCCCGTAGGCGTCGGAGATCTCCTTGATCCTGCGGCGGGCGGCGGCGAAGTCGACGCCGATCCCGAACCTGCGCGGCTCGCTGCCGAGGATGATGTTCTCGAGGACGGTCAGGTTGTCGGCGAGCATGAAGTGCTGGTGCACCATGCCGATGCCGGCGGCGATGGCGTCGGCGGGGGTGCGGAAGTTGACGGGCCTGCCGTCCACGCGGATCACGCCCTCGTCCGGCCGCTGCATGCCGTAGAGGATCTTCATGAGCGTGGACTTGCCCGCGCCGTTCTCGCCGACGATGGCGTGCACGTGGCCGCGGCGCACGCTCAGGCCGATGTCGCGGTTGGCGACCACACCGGGGAATCTCTTGGTGATGCCCTCAAGCTCGACGGCGGGGCTGGTTGCGGACTCGGTGGCGGGCATCGAAGGTGTCGAGGTGCTGATCACGGCCTCCTCCAAGCGGACGGCCTCGGCGCGGGCGTACCGGACGGCGGCCGAGGGGGCTCGCGACGGCGAGCCCCCTCGGCGCGGCGGTCACTCGCTGGGGACCTTGATCTCGCCGTTGATGATCTTGTCCTTGTACTTGTCGAGGTCGAGCTTGATGTCGTCGACCTTGCCGCCGGTGGTGGAGAAGTCCACTCCCCCGGCCTTGAGGTCGTACACCTTCGCACCGGCCTTGACCGTGCCGTCGGCGAAGCTCTTGAGGAAGTCGAACACCGCGACGTCGACCTTCTTGAGCATGGAGGTCAGGATGACGTCGCGCACGCCCGGGTCCGCCGTGAGGGCCTGGTCGGAGTCGACGCCGATCGCCAGCGCCTTGGCGGCCTTGGCCGCCTCGAAGACGCCGCCCCCGGAGCCGCCCGCCGCCTGGTAGACGATGTCGGCGCCGGCGTCGAACATGCCCTGCGCCGCGGCCTTGCCCTTGGCGGGGTCGTTGAAGCCGGTGAACTCCGGCGGCTGGCTGAGGTACTTGACGTCGATCTTGATGTCCGGCTTGACGGACTGCGCGCCCTTGGTGAAGCCGAGCTCGAACTTCTTGATCAGCGGGACGGCGACGCCGCCGACGAAGCCGATGTGCTCCTTCTTGGTCTTCATCGCCGCCGCCGCGCCGACGAGGAAGGACCCCTCGTTCTCGGCGAACACCAGGTTGGTGATGTTCGGGCCCGCCGCGGCGTCGTCGACGATCGCGAACTTGGTGTCGGGGAACTCCTGGGCGACCTTCTTGATGGCCTCGGAGTAGGCGAAGCCGACCGCGATGACCGGGTTGTAGCCGCTCTGGGCGAGCAGGCGCAGGCGCTGCTCCTTCTGCCCGCCGGTCTCGCCCGCCTTGGCCTCCAGTTCCTTGGTCTCGGCGAGGTTCAGCTCGGCCTTGGCCTTCTCCAGGCCGGCCGCGGCGGCGTCGTTGAAGGACTGGTCGCCCCGGCCGCCGATGTCGTACGCGAGACCGACCTTGGCGCCGGCGGCCGCGGGCGCGGAGGACCCGCCGGCCCCACCGGACGCGGCGGGCGTCGCCGAGTCGGTTCCCGTGCCGGTGTCGCTGCCACCGCACGCGGCCGCGGCCATGAGCATGGCCCCGGCCGCCACCGTGGCGGCCAACTTGCTTGCGTGATCGCGGAGCAAGATGACTCCTTCCGTGTCTTCGCCGTCCGTGTGCACGCGCGAAGGAACGCACGGCAACCCTGCACGGAAGATAGTTGTTAGGCCCGTCTTGGCCAAACCGCAGCCTGGGTCCGAAACAGGTCCGTTATGCAGCTCACTCCACCCTGTGACCTGCGAAACCTCGCCATCTCACGCCGGGGACGCCTGGTCACGGGCCCCCGGCGGAGCGGCCGGGCTCAGGCGGTGACGGGCTGCGCGGCCTCGTCGGCCGGGGCGCGGCAGCCGTCCCACAGGGCCGTGAGCGCGGTGGCGGACAGCACGCCGACCCCGGCCGCGATGCACTTCTCGTCCACGTCGAAGGTGCCCTGGTGGATGTCGACCGTGCTGGTGTCGCCGGGGGTGCGCACGCCGAGCCGGGCGTAGGCGCCGGGGACCGACTCCAGGTACCAGCCGAAGTCCTCGCCGCCGAGGGACTGCGGGGTGGGGACGGCCGCGTCCGGGCCGAGCACCCGGCCGGCGGCGTCGCGGAGCATCTGGACGCTGGTCGCCTCGTTGATGGTCGGGGGGACGCCGCGCACGTAGTTCATCTCGGCCTCGACGCCGTAGGCGATGGCCACCGAGTCGAGCAGCGACTTGAACAGGTCGGGGGCCTCGTGCCACGCCTGCTCGTCCAGGCAGCGGATCGTGCCCTCGGCCACGCCGTCGTCGGGGATGGCGTTGGCCACCGAGCCCGCCTGGACGCGTCCCCACACCAGCGACAGCGACGAGCGCGGGTCCACGCGCCTGCTGAGCGCGGCGGGGAGCTCGGTGACGATCTTGGCGAGGGCGAAGACGAGGTCGGCGGTGAGGTGGGGGCGCGCGGTGTGGCCGCCGGGGCCGGCGACGCGGACGGCGACCTTGTCGCAGGCGCCGGTGATCGGGCCGACGCGCAGGCCGAGCCGGCCGACCTCGAGCCGGGGGTCGCAGTGCAGGCCGAAGATGCGGTCGACGCCGTTGATGCCCCCGGCCTCCAGCACGCGCAGCGCGCCGCCGGGCATGACCTCCTCGGCGGGCTGGAAGATCAGGCGCACCCGGCCGGGCAGCAGGCCGGCCCGTGCCTGCCTGGCCAGGAACAGGCCGGTGCCGAGCACGATGGCGGTGTGGACGTCGTGACCGCAGGCGTGGCAGACGCCGTTGACGGTCGAGCGGTAGGGGACGTCCTTCTCGTCCGGCAGGGGAAGCGCGTCGATGTCGGCGCGCAGGGCGACGGTGGGGCCGTCGCCGTTGCCGATGTCGCAGATCAGGCCCGTGCCGCGGGGCAGGGGAACCGGGTCGAGCCCGGCCTCGGTGAGCCGGGCGGCGATGCGCCCGGTGGTGCGGTGCTCGACGAACCCGAGTTCGGGGTGCGCGTGGAGGTCGCGCCGGAAATCGATGAGAGGGCGCTCGTGCACCCTCAGGAAAGCGTCGAGTTCCCCCCGTAGATCATGTGCCGGCATGGCCGATCGCCCCGTTCGACGTCCTCAGATTGGTGGTGACGAAGCGGTCCTCTTTGAGCTCGGCGATCGTGGCGTCCACGATGTCGTCGAGAGAGCCGCCTCCGGTGAATATCGCGCGCTGGCGCTCGCAGGAGTTCCCCGTTTCCAGCACGTCCGACACGACGGCGAGTTCGTCGGCGCAGCCGAGCCGCTCGGACATGGGGGCCAGCTCGCGGGTGAGCTCGTACAGCATGTCGCGCACGGGCGCGGTGGTCCCGTTGTCGTCGGTGATCACGGTGGCGTCCAGGCCGTAGCGCGTGGCACGCCACTTGTTGTCGCGCACGACCCAGGGAGCGGGGTGGGGCAGGCGGTACCCTCGGTCGAGCTGCTGATCGAACTGCTGGATCAGACACTGCGACAACGCCGTCACCATCCCGACCTCTCTGAGGGTCGGTATGCCGTCGAACATTCGTATCTCAATCGTGCCGAAGTCGGGATGTGGCCGGATATCCCACCACACCTCTTTAATGCTTTTTATGGTCCCCGCTCGTTTGAGCGTGTCCATGTACTCCTCGAACTCGGCCCAGTCCGCAAGCATCTGCGGCGGCCCTGCGGTCGGCAGCGCGCCGAATACTATGGCCCGGCTGGAGGCGAGCCCGGTGTCCTGGCCGCCCCAGTACGGGCTGGAGGCCGTCAGTGCGAGGAAATGCGGCAGGTAGGCCGCGAGCGCGTTGACGATGGGGATGACTTTATCCCTTTCCCGCACCCCGACGTGCACATGTACGCCAAATGTTTGGATCCTCCACGCCAGCCACTGCATCTCTTCGACGAGTTCGGTGTAGCGCTGGACGGGCGCGTACACCGCGTCGCGCCAGTCACTGATGGCGTGGGTGCCGGTGCAGGCGAGCGCCATGCCGCGCGGCTCGACGACCTCCCGGAGCCGGTCGATCGTACGCCGCAGGTCCTCGACGGCCTCCGACGCGGTGTGGCAGACGTCCGTGATCACCTCGAGCTGGGACTGCATCAGCTCGTGCATGACCTTGGGACGCGCGGTCTCGCTCAGCTCGGGAACGGCTTCGAGAACTTTGAGCGCGTCCTGGCGCAGGTGCCGGGTTCGCGTGTCGACAAGCTGGAGCTCCCATTCGACGCCCAGTGTCGGACCGCGCGAGGGGTTGAACTCGATTGTCACCGCACGCCTCCAAGGCCATGGTCCCAGGCCGAGTTTCCGCCAGACGACGTAATCGGCCAACCCGTAGGGTCACCCCAGCACTCCGTCACTTACGCCCCTCCACCTGACCACCGAAGCGGAGATCGTTCGCAAGCATGCACGGTCAACCGCAAAACGGTCGTTCAAGGTCTCTGCCCGCACAGGGCGGCTTATATGCCGCGTTCCCGTCCGGCGGCCCGCCAGGCACGCCAGCCGAGAACCGCGAGCACGACGGCCAGGAGCACATTGACGCCGATGAGGACGCCGTGCACCACATAGAAGCCCGTGGGGTGGCCGTCCGCGAGGTTGAAGCCGAGGTTGATCCACTCGACGACCATGAATGCGGCAAGGACCAGGAGGAACGCGGCGACGCGTCGGGTCATCTTCACCTCCTTCATCCTACCGCCGACGGTTCCTGACCAGCACCTTCGCGATCTTTGTCGTGTCTTGCCCCGCAGGAAATCCGACAAAGCTACGCTGATTTCCCTATGGGGATGAAGCACGTAGCAGTAGCCACTGCGCTCATCGGGGGACTGGCGTTCGTCACCCCCGGTCAGGCCGGCGCGGCGTCGGGCACGCGGGCGTCCGACGACGGCGCGCCCGTCGGCGGCGCGCTGCTCGGACAGCGCGGTGTGATCGTCGGCGCGGGGGCCAAGCCGCCGCCGAAGAGCGAGGCCGCCTCGTTCGTCGTCGCCGACGCCGACACCGGCGAGGTGCTCGCGGCCAAGGACCCGCACGGCCGCCACGCGCCCGCCAGCACCCTGAAGATCCTCACGGCCGTCACCCTCATCCCCCGGCTGAACAAGAACAAGCTCGTCAAGCCCAGCGCCGACGCGTGCAACGTCGAGGGCAGCGCCGTCGGGCTCACCCAGCACAAGATCTACAAGGTCCACGACCTGCTGCGCGCGCTCATGATGGTCTCCGGCAACGACGCGGCCGTGGCGCTGGCCGAGGCCAACGGCGGCCTCCCGCGCACGCTGGCCGACATGAACGCCGAGGCCAAGCGGCTGCAGGCGCTCGACACCGTGGCCAAGACCCCGAACGGGCTCGACGCGCCCGGCCAGAGCAGCTCGGCCTACGACCTGGCGCTGATCGCCCGCGCGGGCCTGGGCGGCGCCGACTTCCGCGAGTACGTGGGCACCAAGATCGCCAAGTTTCCCGCCCCGGCGGGCAAGTACTACGAGATCGCCAACCACAACAGGCTGCTCGGCCGCTACCCCGGCATGATCGGCGTCAAGAACGGCTATACGACCAAGGCCCTCGGCAGCTTCGTCGGAGCCGCCCGCCGCGACGGCCACACGATCATCGTCGCGGTCATGCGCCACGAGGGCTCGTTCTGGGGCGAGGTGCAGGAACTGCTCGACTGGGGCTTCGCGGCGCGCGGGCGCGTCCAGCCCGTCGGCACGCTCGTCGCGCCGGTCCCGGAGCCCAAGCCCACCAAGCCCGTCGGCGGCCCCGCCAAGGTCGGGCCCGCGCCGGGCAAGCCGGTCGAGGTCGCGCACGACTCGCCGCTGGTGGGCATCGGGGCCGGGGTGGTCGCGGTCGCGCTGCTCGGCGGCGCGGCCTGGGTGGTGTACGGCGTGCGCCGCCGCGCGCGGGCGAACGCGATCCCCGGGGACGCGCCCTGACCCTTCACTCGTACCCGCTCGCCGGGGCCGGGGTGGGTTCCGGCGGCGGCGCGCCGTCGGAGGTGGCGGTCCACGCCGCGACGTACAGCGACAGGCGGGCGGCCAGGTTGATCCAGATCAGCAGGCCGACGACCACGGCGAACGCGCCGTAGATCGGGTTGGCCAGCGTGCGGGCCAGCAGAAGCGTGGCGACCTGCTTGAGCGCCTCGAACCCGATCGCGCCGATCAGCGCGCCCGCGAGGATGGCCCGCAACGGCCTGCGTATCCTGGCCAGCCAGCGCAGGATCACCAGGAACACCAGCACGTCGCCGCCGATGCCGATGAGCACGCCCGCCGTGCGGACCAGCGCCGCCGCCACGATCGACTCGCGCGCGCCGAACCACCCGAGGATCGTCCCGGTCGCCTGGACGGCGAACCCGCTCACCGCCACCGACAGCACCAGCGTGAGGCCGATCAGCACCAGCGCCACCAGGTCGCGGAGCCGGGCGACGAACCAGTTCATCGGCGGCTCGCAGCTCACGCACACCTCGTGCAGCGCCTCGCGCAGCGCGTCCACCGCGCCGATGCCCGCGTACGCCAGGCCCAGCAGGCCGATCAGCCCGGCGCCCGCGCGGGCCTCGGCCAGCCGCCTGACCTCCAGCCGCCCGGCCAGTCCCGGGAGCTGCTGGTTGATCGCGGCCTCCAGGGTCTTCAGCGCGTCGGGGTTGACCACCAGGAAGTAGCCGAAGACGGCGAAGGCCAGCGCCATGAGCGGGAAGAACGACAGGAACGCGAAGTAGGTCACCGCGCCCGCGAGCCGGTCGCCCCTGACGCTCTGGTAGCGGTGGACGGTGCGGATCAGATGGTCCAGCCACGGCCAGCGGACACGGGAGCGCGCGGTGACGCCCCTGCCCCACGCCTTTACGGCGTCCACGCGCCGCAGCAGCGCGGCCCACACGCGTCCCATCCTCGCCATCTACCCACCAGGCGTACGGTATGCGGACAGCGGCGGTCATCGGACGGGGAAGAATCCCGTCCGGACCAGGGCGTGGCGGCCGGTGGGCTCAGCGCCGGGGCAGGAACCCGAGGCGGTCGCGGACGACCTCCATGGTCTCGCGGGCGACCGCCGAGGCGCGGCGGGCGCCGACGTCGAGCATGCGGTCCAGCTCGGCCTCGTCGGCGAGCAGCTTCTCGGTGCGCTCGCGGATCGGCGCGAAGGCGTCCGTGATGACCTGGGCCACCTCCTTCTTGAAGGTGCCGTAGCCCTCGCCCGCGTACCGGGCCTCCAGGTCGGGGACCGGGGTGCCGGTCAGGGCGGACTGGATGCGCAGCAGGTTGGTGACGCCCGGCTTGTTCTCCGGGTCGGCGACGACCTCGGAGCCGGTGTCGGTGACCGCGCGCATGATCTTCTTGCGGAGCGACCCCGGCTCGTCCAGCACGTCCAGGATGCCCTGCGGGCTGGAGGACGACTTGGACATCTTCGCCGAAGGGTCCTGGAGGTCGGCGATGCGCTCGACCTCCTGGAGGATGTAGGGCTCCGGCACGGTGAAGGTGGGCCCGTAGCGGGTGTTGAAGCGGCGGGCCAGCTCGCGGGTCAGCTCGATGTGCTGCTTCTGGTCGGCGCCCACGGGGACCTGGTCGGCCTGGTAGAGCAGGATGTCGGCCGCCTGCAGGATGGGGTAGGTGAACAGGCCGACCCCGGCGGAGTTCTCGCCCGAGCGGGCCGCCTTGTCCTTGAACTGGGTCATGCGCGCGGCCTCGCCCATGCCGGTGTTGCAGCTCAGCACCCAGGTCAGCTCGCTGTGCTCGCGGACGTGGCTCTGCACGAACAACGTGCTGCGCTCGGGGTCGATGCCGACGGCGAAGAGCTGGGCGGCCGAGACGCGGGTGCGCCGCCGCAGCTCGGCGGGCGTGGGGCCGACGGTGATCGCGTGCAGGTCGGCGATGAACCAGAACGCCTCGTGCGTCTCCTGCATGCCGACCCACTGGCGCACGGCGCCGAGCAGGTTGCCGAGGTGGAAGGAGTCGGCGGTGGGCTGGATTCCGGAGAGCACGCGAGGTGTGGCCATAGAACATAATTGTGGCAGCCGCCGGCGGTGGTCCGCGAATCCGTCACCCTTCCTGTGGGGGCGCGGGCTCGGGCGGCAGGGGCCGTCTGATCACCCGCACCCGGGCGACCCTGCGGCCGTCCATCTCGGTGACCACGAGCGCGTACCCCGGGCCCTCGACCCGCTCCCCCGCCTCGGGCAGGTGGCCGAGCGCCGCCATGACGTGGCCGCCGAGCGTCTCGTACGGCCCCGCCTGGAGCCGGATCCCGGTCTCGGCCGCGAAGTCGTCCAGGTTGGTCAGGCCCTCGATCTCCATCTCGCCGGCCACGAGCCGCACGGCGTGCCCGTCGTCGTCGTACTCGTCGCGGATGTCGCCGATGAGCTGTTCGACCAGGTCCTCCATGGTGACGATGCCCGCCGTGCCGCCGTACTCGTCCATGACGATGGCCAGGTGCTGCCCATCGTCGCGCATCTCGGTCAGCGTGGCGATGACCCGCTTGCTGGCGGGCAGGAGCTTGACGGGCCTGATGGGCACCAGCTCGCTGATCGGCTCGATGCGGCCGGTCAGCACCGGGTCCAGCAGATCGCGCACGTGGATGAAGCCCACGATGTCGTCGTAGGAGTCGCGGTAGACGGGGAAGCGGGAGTGCGGCATGGCGGCGGCCAGGATCGCCGCCTCCGCCAGCGGCGTGTCCGCGGCCATGAACTCGACCTCGGTGCGGGGCAGCATGACCTCGCGCAGGTGGCGCTTGCCCGCGGTGAACACCTCGGCGATCAGGTCGCGCTCGTCCTGGGTGAGGTCGTGGTGGGCGACGACCATGTCGCGCAGTTCCTCGGTGGTCATCGCGGCGCGGTCGGCCTCGGGGTTGCCGCCGAGCAGCCGCACGATGCCGTCCGTGGACTTCGACAGCACCCAGATGACCGGCCGCGACAGCGCGGCGAGCCGGTCCAGCAGGGGCGCGACCAGCAGCGACAGGCCCTCGGCGCGCTGGCGGGCCAGGCGCTTCGGGGCCAGCTCGCCGAGCACGAGCGTGACGTAGGAGATCGCCAGGGTGACCAGGACCAGCGACACCGGGCGGGCGACGCCCGAGGGCATCCACGACAGGGCGGCGATGACCGGTTCGAGCTGCCCGGCGAGGGTGTCGGCGCCGACGGCGGCGGACAGCGCGGTGGCGACGGTCACGCCGATCTGGACGGCCGACAGGAAACGGTTCGGATCGCGGGCCAGCTTGGCGACGCGCGCGCCGCGCCGCCCTCCGTCGGCGAGTCTGCGAACCTGGCTCTCACGCAGCGAGACCATGGCCATCTCGGCCGCGGCGAAGAACCCGCCGATCAGCACGAAGAGCAGGACAAGGAGGATGTTAGCCGCGACGTTGTGCACGTCGATCGCAGTCCGTTCGCACGAGGCCCAAGTCGATGATCTGGTCAGCGTACCCGCTGAACGCCGTGCCGCCGGTGTTCAGAGCCGCGTAAGCTGGGCAAAGAGCATACAATTTTCAACATCACCCAACATTTTCCAACGAAAGGGACCAGTCGCGTGAAGCTGCTCGTCACCGGGGGCGCGGGCTACATCGGAAGCGCCGTGGCCGCACAGCTCGTCGAGGCGGGGCACGAGGTCACCGTCCTGGACGACCTCTCCACCGGCCACGCAGACGCCGTCCCGTCCGGGGCCGCCTTCGTCGAGGCGCCGCTCACCGAGGCCGGCAAGGTCCTGTCCCCTTCGTTCGACGGCGTGCTCCACTTCGCCGCGCGGTCACTGGTCGGCGAGTCGGTGGAGAAGCCGGGCCTGTACTGGTCCGCCAACCTCGGCGGCGCGCTCGCCCTGCTCGACGCCATGCGCGAGTCGGGCGTGCCGCGCATCGTCTTCTCCTCCACCGCCGCCACCTACGGCGAGCCGGAGGCCACGCCCATCCCCGAGACCGCGCCCACCCGGCCGACCAACCCCTACGGCGCCTCCAAGCTCGCCGTGGACACGGCGCTGACGGCGTACGCGGGCCTGCACGACCTCGGGGCCGTCAGCCTGCGCTACTTCAACGTGGCGGGCGCCCACACCGCCGCCGACGGGCGCGTGTACGCCGAGCGGCACGCCGTCGAGACCCACCTCATCCCGAACGTCCTGGCCGTCGCGCTCGGCCGGCGCGAGTCGGTGAACGTCTTCGGCGCCGACTACCCGACCCCCGACGGCACCTGCGTCCGCGACTACATCCACATCACCGACCTGGCCCGCGCGCACCTGCTGGCCCTGGACGCCTGCCGTCCCGGCACGCACGCCGTCTACAACCTCGGCAGCGGCACCGGGTTCTCGGTGCGCGAGGTCCTCGACGTCTGCCGCGAGGTGACCGGGCATCCGATCCCGGCGGTGCTCGCCGAGCGCCGGCCCGGCGACCCCGCGGTGCTGGTGGCCTCCTCCGAGCTGATCCGGCGCGAGCTCGGCTGGACGGCCGAGCACGCGGACCTGCGCGAGATCGTCGCCGACGCCTGGTCCGCCCTGCGCTGACGGCCCTGCGCGGGCTCGGCGAGCGCCCGGAGACCGTGCCGGTCGGCCGCCCGGCCGGCACGGGTTGCGAATGTGAATCACTCTCCGCGAACCTGACATTCCGGTGCGCGATCTGTGATGGGGTTCCCCCGTGATGCCCGCAGGACGTCGTCTCCCCCCGCTCGCCATCAAGGCCGGCGCCGCGGCCCTGATCCTGGTGTGCGCGGGGCTGGCCGCCGCGGGCGCGGTGTTCGCCACCACGCGGCCGTCCGGCCCGGCGGCCCGCCCCTCCTGCACGGGCTCCCCCGCCCGGTACGGCGACTACAAGAGATACGGCAAGCCCGGCCGGATCCCCCAGGGCCGGCCGCCCTCGGACCGGCCTCCCGGCCACCCGCCCGCCGGCCAGGTCCCCCCGGGCTACCCATCCCCCGAATACCCGCCGTCCGGATACTCCCCCGAATACCCGCCGCCCGGATACCGGCCCCCGCCCGGGTACCCACCGCCGGGGTACCCACCGCCTCCGCCGCCGGGGTACCCGCCGCCATGGCCGCCGCCCGGTTATCCGCCGCCTCCGGGGTACGGCCCGTCCCCGGCGCCGTCCACGGCCCGCCCGCCGTCCACGTCGGCCGGCTACCCGACGCCCGCTCCCCCGACCTAGCCGCGCGGCCCGGGCCGCTCCCGACCTGCCGGGCGGGTCAGCCCCGGCCGGGTGAGACCCGCATGCGGGCCCGGTTGTTGCCGGGCCGCCGGTCGCCGAGCCTGGCCGAGTACACCGTCGCCGCGACCTCGCCCGCGCCGTCGCGGGGCACCTGGAAGACCAGGCTGAGCGTGCCGCCCGCCCCCGAGCCGATCGGGCGCAGCGCGCAGCCGACCTTCCCGTGCCGGGCCGAGCACCGGCCGCCCTTGGCCGACAGGAACCGCGCGCCGTGCTCGGTGAAGTACACCCGCGCGTCCGGCACGCGCCGCGGGCCCTTGTTCCGCACGGCGGCCCGCACCGTGAAGCGCCCGCCCGGCCGCGCCGTGTGGCGGGCCGGGGACAGCCGGACGGCGAGGTCCGCGCCCTCGTCCACCCGCGTGGTGGCCTCCGCGCGGTTGTCGGCCTCGTTCTCGTCCACGACCTCGGACGACAGCACGGCCGAGGCGCGCAGCGGTCCCTTCGCCCCGGTGCGGACGACCCCGAGGATCGTGACCGCGCCGGACCCGCCGGCCCGGATGTCCACCGGGGAGGGACACACCACCTCGTTGCGCGAGCGCCCGGAACGGCAGCTCGCGACGTTCACGGCGGTGATCTCCACCTCGTCCGGCACCCGGATCGTGAGCACGGGCAGCACCGCGTCCCCGGGCCCGGCGTTGCGCACCCTGACCTCGTACGACAGCCACTGCCCCGGCTGGGCGACCCTCGGCGCGGCGGTCAGCCGTACGGACAGGTCGGCCCCTCCCCAGCCGCCGGACGCCCGGGCGGCGTTCGCCACCACCGGGGCGCCGGTGACGAGGAACAGGACGAGACCGGCGGCGATTCCCGTCGAGAACAAACCCATTGCTGTGCGCCCCCCAAGCTTCGCGATCAATTCAAGCCCCGGGACGCACGGCCCGCCCGCCCGACACGCGGGCTCCGGCGCAGGTCAATCCCACGGATGGGCAAAACCTGCGTGCGAGGGTCACTCGGCGAGGACCGCCGCGGGGACGTCCCGCCGGACCCGCGGGAGCGTGCGGTCGGGCAGGAACACCAGCGCCAGCATCGCGACCACGGCGCCCACGGCCGCGAGCCAGGGGATGACCGTGGCCGCGGCGGCCGCGTGCGCGTCCACCAGGCTCGCGTGCCCGGCCGCCCGGTCGTGGACGACCGTGGTGTAGACGGTCCCGGCGACGGCCAGGGCCACCGACCCGCCGATCTGCCGGAAGAAGGTGAGGTTCGCGCTGGCCGTCCCGATGTGCTGGGGCGGCACGGAGGTCTGGACGGCGACGGTGAGCCCCGAGAGCATGGGGCCGACGCCGAGGCCGATCAGCGCCATCCAGGCCGTCAGCGCCCAGAACGGCGTCTGCGCCGTGAGCCCCGCGCACAGCAGCGCCCCGGCCACGCCGAACAGCGGCGCGCCGAGCACCCATGGCTTGTAGCGCAGGGTCCTGGTGATGAGCACGCCGGTCAGGACGCTGCCGGCGAGCATGGCGAGCATGAGCGGGTAGATGTGCAGGCCGGAGGAGGTCGCGCTCTGGCCCTGCGCCTGCTGGAAGTAGCGGGACAGGAAGACGACCCCGGCGTACAGGCAGGCCGCGCTGCAGAACGACGCGACGTTGACGACCGTGTAGGTGCGGTCGCGGAACAGCTCCAGCGGGATGATCGGCTGGGTGGCCCGCCGCTCGACCAGGACGAACGCCACGAGCAGCACCGCCGAGGCGATCAGCGGGAGCACCACCGCGGGGCTGGTCCAGGTGTGGCCGTCCAGGCCGTGCTCGGTCAGGCCGATGAGCAGGGAGCTGATCGCGGCGGTGAACACGGCGATGCCCAGGTAGTCCGGACGCGAGCCTCCGGTGCCGGGCACCCGGGGCAGGCGCCGCACGATGACCGCCAGCAGGACCGCCCCGATGGGGAGGTTCACGAAGAACGCCCACCGCCAGCTCGTGTGATCGGTGAAGAGGCCGCCGAGCAGCGGCCCGGCGACGTAGCTGGCCGCCATGATGCCGCCGAGCGCGCCCTGCACCTTGCCGCTCTTCTCGGGCGGGAACAGGTCGGCGACCAGCGCGAGCGACAGCGGCAGCAGCGCGCCCGCGCCCAGCCCCTGCACGCCGCGGAAGGCGATGAGCTGGGTCATGTCCTGGGCGGCGCCGCTCAGCGCCGATCCGGCCAGGAACACCGTGACGCCGACGAGCAGCAGCGGCTTGCGGCCGTACACGTCCGAGAGCCTGCCGTACAGGGGGACGGTGACGGTCGAGGTGAGCAGGTAGGCGGTGACCACCCAGGTGTAGAGCCCGTTCTCGCCGCCCAGCTCGGCGGTGATGCGCGGGAGCGCGGTGCCGACGATCGTCTGGTCGAGCATCGCCAGGAACATCCCGCCGAGCACGGCGGCGAGCAGCGGACCCGTCCCCTTTCCGCCCGGCGGCGCCCACGTGGGCCTCGCCGGCACGCCGGGCGGCGCGGCGGCCGTGGAGCCGTTCATCGTCATGTCACGCTCCCTCTTCACATGTCAGGGTAAACACGTAGAAGATGACATGTCTGTAGTGACATGTCAATGCGAAGATAGGATGCCGTCATGTCCCTGCGGATCGCGCTTCTCGGCCTGCTCAGCACCTCCGGCCCCGGCAGCGGCTACGACCTGGCCAAGGCGTTCGAGAGGTCGATCAACTACGTCTGGCACGCCGGGCACAGCCAGATCTATCCGGAGCTGGCCAAGATGGCCGCAGACGGCCTCGTCACGGTCGAGGCGCAGGGCACGCGCGGGCGCAAGACGTACGCGATCACCGACCAGGGCTCGGAGGAACTGCACCGCTGGCTCACCGGACACCGGCCCGCGCCGCCCGTGCGCAGCGAGGGCGCGCTGCTGGCGTTCCTGCTCCCGCTCCTGGACCCGGCCGAGGCGATCGGCGTGCTGAGCACCCTGGAGGCGGAGATGACCGCGCGGCTCCACGAGCTGGAGCAGCTCCGCGCCCTCAAGCGGTCGGCCCAGGTCCCGCCGCGAGGCGGCCTCTACGCCCTGGACTTCGGCATCAGGAGCGCCCGCACGGGCCTGGAGTGGATCCGCGCCACCGCCGACGACATCGCCGCCCGGGCCACCCCCGGCGACGCGGGCGCCTGAGCCCGCGCGCGCCCGTCAGTCGCAGCTCACCGGCACGGGCATCTGGGTCTCCGGCGTGAAGTGGACCTTCGAGAAGTACTTCTCGAGCAGCGACCTCACCGTGCCGTCCTGGTACATGCGGTTGATGGCCCCCCGCACCGCCTTGCACGTCCGGGTGTCGCCCCGCTTGATCGCCACCGCGTACCGCTCGTCGGAGAGCTTGGCGCCCATGACGCGGTACCGGATGTTCTCGCGGTCGGCGAACCCGGCGAGCAGCAGGTCGTCGCCGGGGACGGCGTCCACGGTCCCCTGCCGCAGCATGTTCATGCAGTCGGTGTAGTTGTCCGCGGCCACCAGCCGCACCTTGACGACGTCCTGCACCATGCCGATCGAGACGTTCGTCCCCGGCGCGCACAAATTGTGCCCCTTGAGATCCTGGATCTTGGTGAACGGGTCGCCGTCGCGGACCAGGACG
Source organism: Sphaerisporangium krabiense (assembly GCF_014200435.1). Classification (NCBI taxonomy): domain Bacteria; kingdom Bacillati; phylum Actinomycetota; class Actinomycetes; order Streptosporangiales; family Streptosporangiaceae; genus Sphaerisporangium; species Sphaerisporangium krabiense. The sequence continues at coordinate 621,072 of NZ_JACHBR010000001.1, forward strand.
TCCACGTGCGCGGTGTAGTACGGGCCGGCGAACGTCACCCGCTCGTCGTCGTTGATCGAGTAGGTCGCGATCACGAGGTCGGCCTCGCCGGAGTTCAGCATGGACACCCGCTCGTTGACGCCGGACTCGGCGAACGTCACGCCGCTCGCCGGCACCCCGAGCTGTCCGGCGATGTAGGCGCCGAGCTCGACCTCGAAGCCGCGCCAGCTGTCCCCCGAGCCGAGCGCGATGCCCGGCAGCATGTTGCGCATGGCGATCGTCAGCTTGTGCGTCTTCGCCGCCTTGTCCACGACGGAGGTGAACCGGGGCGGCTGCGGCACCCTGGCCGAGGAGGTCTCGGTGGGCTCCGGGAGCGACCGGCCCCTCAGCTCGGCCCAGAGGTCGGGCGCGAACCGCCGCACGGCCATGACGCCCCCGCCCGCGAGCACGGCGACCGCGAGCACGGCGGCGATCCACCTGCCGGGGCCGGACCTCCGGGCGGGGACCGGGTTGTCCGCCACCCCGGCGGCGGCCCCGCCGCCGTCCCTGGCCGTCGTCCTTCGCCCCCACACCCCGCTCCGCGGGCGCGTGACCGTCTCGCGGGCGGCCAGTTCGGCGCCCTGGCTGAGCACGGCCGTGGACGCCCCGGCCTCCTCGTGCCGGCCGAGCAGCCGCAGCAGGATGTGGTCGGCGGTCGGGCGTTCCACCGGCTTCTTGTTCAGGCAGGCGCGGACCACGCCGCGCAGCGGCTCGGGGAGTCCGCCGACCTCGACCTCGTCGTTGAGCACGCGGTTCAGCACCACCGCGATGGAGTTCCCTCCGAAGGGCACCTCGCCGGTGGCGGCGAACGCGACCGTCGCGCCCCAGGCGAAGACGTCGGCGGGCGGGCCCACCTCGCCGCCCGAGATCTGCTCGGGCGCCATGTAGGCGGGCGTGCCGACGGCCCTGCTGGTGATGGTGCCCGTCGAGTCCAGGATGCGGGCGATGCCGAAGTCGACCACCCGGGGCCCGTCGGCGGCCATGAGCACGTTGTCGGGCTTGAAGTCGCGGTGGACGATGCCCGCGTGGTGGATCGCCGTGAGCGCGGTGGCCGTGCCGACCGCCAGCCGCTCCAGCGTGCTGCCCGACAGCGGGCCCGAGGTCTCGACGGTCTCGCGCAGCGACCTGCCGTCGATGTACTCGCTGGCGATGTACGGTGTGTCGCCGTCGAGGTCGGCGGCCAGCACCCGGGCCGTGCAGAACGAGGCCACCCGCTCGGCGGCCTTCAGCTCGCGGGCGAAGCGCGACCTCGCGGTGCGGTCGCCGCTGAACTTGACGTGCAGCAGCTTGACCGCGGCGCGCTCCCCCGCGTCGTCCTGCCCGAGGTAGACGACCCCCTGCCCGCCTTCCCCGATGCGCCCGGTGAGTTCGAAAGGGCCCAGCCGCCGGGGGTCTCCCCGTTCGAGCGGCCCGAGTTCCGGCATTCCCCGTCCCCGTGTTCCCGTCAAGTGTCGACCATGAGAACTTTACGACTTGTTGGCGTCTTTACACGGAGACGAGACCACGCCGTGACCTGCCGTGTCGTTTCCGCCGACACGCGGAGCCGCCGGGGGTCTCGGACGCGAAACGGCCCCTGCCCGGCGGGAAACCGCGGGCAGGGGCCGATCGTGACTAGCCCGCCATCTTCTTCTTCAGGTTCTCGTCCAGGGCGGCGAGGAAGTCCTGGGTGGTGAGCCACTTGGCGTCGCCGCCGACGAGCAGGGCGAGGTCCTTGGTCATCTGGCCGCTCTCGACGGTCTCGACGCAGACCTGCTCCAGGGTCTCGGCGAACGCGGTCACCTCGGGCTGGGAGTCCAGCTTGCCCCGGTGGGCGAGGCCGCGGGTCCAGGCGAAGATCGAGGCGATCGGGTTGGTGGAGGTGGGGTTCCCCTTCTGGTGCTCGCGGTAGTGGCGCGTGACCGTGCCGTGCGCGGCCTCGGCCTCGACCGTGCGGCCGTCGGGGGACATGAGGACGGAGGTCATCAGGCCGAGCGAGCCGAAGCCCTGGGCGACGGTGTCGGACTGCACGTCGCCGTCGTAGTTCTTGCACGCCCAGACGTAGCCGCCCTCCCACTTGAGCGCGGCGGCGACCATGTCGTCGATGAGCCGGTGCTCGTAGGTGAGGCCGGCGGCCTCGAAGTCGGCCTTGAACTCGGTCTCGTAGACCTCGGCGAAGATGTCCTTGAAGCGGCCGTCGTAGGCCTTGAGGATGGTGTTCTTCGTCGACAGGTAGACCGGGTAGTTGCGGGCCAGGCCGTACCGCATGGAGGCGCGCGCGAAGTCGCGGATCGACTCGTCCAGGTTGTACATCGCCAGCGCGACGCCCGAGCCGGGGAAGTCGTAGACGTCGAGCTCGATCGGCTCCGAGCCGTCCTTGGGGGTGAAGGTCAGCGTGAGCGTGCCCTCGCCGGGGATCTTGAGGTCGGTGGCGCGGTACTGGTCGCCGAAGGCGTGACGGCCGACCACGATCGGCTTGGTCCAGGTCGGCACGAGCCGCGGCACGTTCCTGATGATGATCGGCTCGCGGAAGATGACGCCGCCGAGGATGTTACGGATCGTCCCGTTCGGAGAACGCCACATCTTCTTCAGCCCGAACTCCTCGACGCGGGCCTCGTCCGGCGTGATCGTGGCGCATTTCACCCCCACCCCGTACTGCTTGATCGCGTTGGCCGCGTCGACCGTCACCTGGTCGTCGGTCGCGTCACGGTGCTCGATCCCCAGGTCGTAGTACTTGAGGTCGACGTCGAGGTAGGGCAGGATCAGCTGGTCCTTGATGAACTGCCAGATGATCCGGGTCATCTCGTCGCCGTCGAGTTCGACGACGGGACCCGCTACCTTGATCTTGGGCATGCTTGGGGTTCCCCTTCTCAACACTTCTTACGACTAGGCTGACCAACCGGTCTGTTGCTGAACAACGCCGGTTGAGGCTACCGGACCGGGCAAATCCGGCTTACTGCCTACCCATGATCCATTGCACGGCGACGCTGACGGCGACCACGCCAAGGGCGACGCCGAGAACCGCGGATATGACGGCGTCGGTGCGCCTGCTGCGTACCGCGAGCAGGCTGTCGCCGTCATGGGGGACGAGCAGACGCAGCACGGCGCCCGCGAGCACCGAGCACGCCACGATGAACGAGCCCGCCCATGCGGGCAGGCCCATCGCGATCGTCCCAAGGCCGGTGGCCGCACCCGCCACGGTGAGCAGGTACGGCCCCCACGCCTTACCGTTCGTCAATCGGTATCCACTTCTGGTCGCGCTCTCCGATGTACTCGCTGTCCGGGCGGATCAGGCGGTTGTCGGCGTGCTGCTCGATCACGTGCGCCGTCCAGCCCGACATCCGGCTGACCGAGAACACCGGAGTGAACAGGTCCGTCGGGATGCCGAGGTAGTGGTAGACCGTCGCGGCGTAGAAGTCGACGTTCGGGTACAGACCCTTCTCCGCGAAGACGACCTCCTCCATCTCCTTCGACATCCGATAGTAGGTGTCGTCCCCGCTCGCCTCGCCCAACTCCTGCGACATCTTGCGCAGGTGCGTCGCGCGCGGGTCCTCGGTCTTGTAGACCCGGTGCCCGAAGCCCATGATCTTCTCGCCGCGCCCCAGCTTGTCGCGCACGGCCTGCGCGACGCCGTCCGCCGGGATGCCCTCCAGCGTGCGCATGACCTGCTCGTTGGCGCCGCCGTGCAGCGGCCCCTTCAGCGTGCCGATGGCCGCGACGATCGCCGAGTGCATGTCCGACAGCGTGGCCGCGCAGACCCGGGCCGCGAACGTCGAGGCGTTCATGGTGTGGTCGGCGTGCAGCACGAGGCAGGCGTCGAAGATCTCGACGGCCCTCGGGTCGGGCTCGCTGCCGGTGATCTGCAGCAGGAAGTTCGCCGCGATGCTCAGCGCGGGATCGGCGTCTCTCGGGGTGACGCCGGTGCGCGCGGCATGGTAGCGGGCGACGAGCAGGGGCTGCTGCGCCGTCAGGCGCGCCGCCTTGCGGCGGTTGGCGTCCTGCTCGTTGGAGTCCTTGTCGGGATCGTCCGCCGAAGCCAGCGAGACGAGCGTGCGCAAGGCCTCCATGGGCGCCTGTGTCTGGGCGATCTCGTCGATGTTGGCCTGGACCAGAGCTCCTAGCTCGCGCCCTCGCACGAGTTCCGCTCCGTAGTCGGCGAGTTGCCGGCGTGTCGGAAGCGTTCCGTGCTGCAGTAGGTGCGCGGTCTCTTCGAAGCTCGTGCGCCCGGCTAGATCATGGATGTCGTAGCCGCGGTAGAAGAGGCGACCGGCTCTGCCGTCGATGTCACTCAGCGCTGTGGACGCGGCGACGACATCGGCGAGACCTTTGGTGGGGTTGTCCGCCATGTGTTGTTTCCTCCGCTTATCTTCGTCCGCAGTCTACCTGTGAGCAGGTAAAACCAGCCGAGGAGGTCCAGACCAATTTCTGCAGTGATTCTCGTTATGGCAAACGAGATTCCCCAACCCCTCGTTTGGGTAAGCCGGAGCTGTAGCGGAAGTAACGGCGGGCTACCTGGGGAGGAACTGCCGTGGAGGGGCCGTTCATACGCGTCGAGGACACCGGCGAGGTCGTCCCGTTGCGCCCCGAAGTCACGACGATCGGCCGAGGCCGAGGCGTCGACGTCAGGCTGGCCGATCCGAGCGTGTCACGGCTGCACGCCGAGTTCGTCCGCCGCGGACCATACCTGTATGTCGTTGACCTGGGCCTGTCCCGCAACGGCACCCGGGTGAACGGGAGGCCGATCGCCCGGAGGGTACTCGACGACGGTGACGTCGTCTCGTTCGGCGCCGCCCGGTGCAGGGTGGGCGGCGTGCCAAGGGAGGACTTCGCCCCCGAGGTCGAGCTGCGCCGGGCCGCCGCGCCCGAGCTCACCCGGCGCGAGGTCGACGTCCTCACGTCCCTGTGCCGTCCCGCGCTGTCGGACGAGGCGTTCGTCGCCCCTGCCACGGCGCGCGAGATCGCCGACGACCTCGTGGTGACCGAGGCGGCGGTCAAACAGCACCTGCTGCGGCTGTACCAGAAGTTCCGCATCCCGGAGGGCATCAACCGCCGAACCCGGCTGGCCAACGAGGTAGTAGCCCTCGGCCTGGTCCGCCCCACCCCGGTGGTCCCCCCGCAACGCACCGCCGGCCCCGGCGAGTCACCCCCGCAAACCGCGGGCCGCCGCGCCTCGTAGCACGAGCGAACACGGCCGTCCGGGCGCGCCTCCGCGCCGGCCACCCGGACGCCCTGTTCCTTCGCTCGCTCGGCACGCGATGCTCATGCGTGGCGCACACCATCCACCGCGGACTGATGGCGGGAATAGCGACCCGCAGCGTGACAGGCCTGTCGCTTTCCGTCTCGGCCTGGCGGGGAAAGTCAGGTGAAGACGCAAGCAGAATTGCTAGCGTGAGGCTATGACAGTCCTGGTCCGGAGCGAAACCATGACAGACCCACAGCTTCCCACCTGGCTGACTCCCCCGCCCGAGGGGTTCTACGCCGAAGACCTCGATCACTTTCCGGATTTGCCCGCACACACAGAGTTGCTCGATGGAAGCTTGGTCTTCGTGAACCCCCAAGCTTCCTTCCACTCTCTGACCATCACGGTCCTGGAACTCGGCCTGCGGCGGCACGCGCCCTCGGGCTTTCGCGTGCGCCGCGAGATGAGCGTCGTCCTCGGGCCGCGGCAGAGGCCGGAGCCGGATCTCATCGTGATCAATGCTGACGCGGATCTCGGCCTCAACGTCACGGCGTACCAGCCCGCCGATGTCCTCCTCGCGATCGAGGTGGTGAGCCCCGACTCGACGACCCGCGAGCGCAAGCCGCAACTCTACGCCGCAGCCGAGATCCCTCATTTCTGGCGGGTCGAGCAGAAGGACGGTCGTCCTACGGTGTACGTCTACGAACTTGACCCCGCCACCCGCTCGTACGCCCTCATGGGCATCCATCACGACAAGCTGCACCTCTCGTCCCCGTTCGAGATCGACATTGACCTCACCGAGGCAGAACGGCTCTGATTCCCGATCTCCCGTGGTCCAGTCGATCAGGGGTTTCTGAGGAGGTCCCTCAGAAAAGCGGTCAGCTCCGGGAGGGACAGTTCGCGTCCCCGAGACGCCGCGGTTTCGTAGCGGTCGGGAGGGAGGGAGTCGCGGACGGCGGCGGCTTCGCGGGGGCCGTCCAAGGGGTCCATCAGTTCTGGGGAGAAGCCCACTCGGCGGCCTACCGCCTCTACGCCGCCCATCAGGATGGCGGCCTCCTGCGCCCGGCCGGTGAGCGTGAGGGCGTGGGCGGCGGTGTGGAGCAGGACCAGGCGGGAGGTCACGTCCTCGTGGCGGTCGAGGGCGTCGACGATGCCGGCGGCGATCTCCAGGGCTCGCCGGCCGTCGCCGCCGTCGCAGGCGGTCTTCATGCCCGCCCACGCCGAGGAGCCCGCGGCCCAGTCGTGCCCGCAGGAGTTCGCCGTCGCCACGGCCTCGGCCAGCACGACGGCCGCCCCGGGAAGGTCGCCGAGGACGCGGGCCAGCATCCCCTGCACCATCAGGGCCTCGGCCACCAGCCAGTCCTCCCCGGCGCGCCGGGCGAGGCCGACGGCGCTGCGGGCCAGCGCCGGGGCGTCGACGGGCACCCCGGCGAGCACGCCGAAGTGCGTCTGGTAAACGCGGGCGGACGCCTCGACGACCGCGTCACCGGCCTCCCGGCCCTCCGCCTCCGCCAGCAGGACGGCCTCGTACGCCTCGCGCGGCCGGCCGGCGAGGTAGCTCAGACCGCTGACGGCGAGCCGGGCACGGCCCCGGACCCCGGGCTCGGCGTCCGGGGCCGCGGCGAAGGCCTTGTCCATCCAGGCCAGGCCCTCGGCGATGTGGCCCATGCGGTACCAGAACCAGTACAGCGCGCCGCCCAGCCGCAGCGCGTAGACCCCGTCGCCCTCCTCCAGCGCGGAGGCGAAGGCCGCGCGGAACTCGGGCTGCTCGCGGGTCAGCCGGGCCAGCAGCTCGGGGGCCTGCGGGCCGTGCAGCCGGCGCTCGGCGCTCTCGGCCCGCGCCAGCGCCCAGGCCCGGTGGCGGCGCCGGGTGCCCGCGAGGTCGGCCACGTCCAGCTCGCGCAGCGCGTACTGGCGCAGCGTCTCCAGCATCCGGTAGCGGCGCGGCGCGGTGCCGGGCTCGACGGTGACCAGGGACTTGCGGACCAGGGCCGACAGCGGGCGCAGGACCTGCGGCTGGCCGCCGACCGCGCCCGCGGAGTCCAGGTCGAACCCGGCGGCGAAGACGCCGAGCCGGTGGAACAGCCGCCGTTCCTCGGGTTCGAGGAGCTGGTGGCTCCAGGCGACGGCGGCCTCCAGCGCGCGGTGCCGCGCGGGCAGGTCGAGCGGGCCGTCGACCAGCACGTCGAAGCGGTGCTCCAGGGCGTCGGCGATCTGGCCGACCGACAGCACGCGGCACTGCGCGGCGGCCAGCTCGATGGCGAGCGGGATGCCGTCGAGGCCGGCGCACAGCACCGGGATCCGGTCCAGGTCGCCGGGGTCGGGGGACCAGGCGGGCAGCGCGGTGGCGACCCGGCTGCGGAACAGTTCGCTGCCGTCCCCGGCGGGGTCGAGCGGCGGCACCTCGTAGACCGCCTCCCCCTCCACGCCGAGCGCCTCGCGGCTGGTGGCCAGCACGCGCAGGTCACGGCAGCGGCTCAGCAGGACGCCGATGAGCGGGGTGACCGCCTCCAGCAGGTGCTCGCAGTTGTCCAGGACCACCACAAGGCGGCGTCCGGCGAGCACGGCGGCCAGTTCTTCGGCGGAGGACGGCCCCGGAACCCCGAGGGCGGCGGCGACGGTGGCGGGCAGCAGGTCGGCGGAGGTCAGAGCGGCCAGTTCCACCATCCAGGGCCCGTCGGCGTCGCCGGTACGGCGCCTGGCGAGCTCCAGCGCCAGCCGCGTCTTGCCCACCCCGCCCGGGCCGGTCAGCGTGACCAGCCGGTACTCGGCCAGCAGGCCCTCCACGGCCGTGATCTCGGCGGCGCGCCCCACGAAGCTGGACAGCGCGAAGGGCAGGTTTCCCGGCACCGGGCGGGCGGCGCCTCGGGCGCCCGTGGCGCCGGATGCTCCCCCGGCGTCCGGCGTCACCCCCGCCTCCTGTGTCCCCCCGCCCCGCTCGGCGCGCCTCGGCCCGGCGGCGCCCCCGAGGCGGGGAGGAGGGTCGAGGCGCGGGTCCTGGGTGAGCACCGCGGTCTCCAGGTCTCGGAGCGCGGGCCCCGGGTCGACGCCGAGCTCGTCGGCGAGCCGTCTGCGCGCCGCGCGCAGCGTGGCGGTGGCGTCGGCGCGCCGCCCCGACCGGTACAGCGCCAGGGTGAGCAGTTCCCAGCCGCGCTCCCGCAGCGGCTGCTCGGCCACCTGGGCCTCCAGCTCGCCGGCGGCCGCGGCGTGCCGGCCGAGGTCGATGGCGGCGGCCAGCCGGTCCTCCTGGGCGCCGGCCCGCAGGTCCTCCAGCCGCGCGGCCTCGGGCACCGCGAAGCCCGCCTCGGCGAAGTCGGCGTAGGCGGGGCCGCGCCACAGGCCGACCGCCTCGGTGAGCAGTTCCTCGGCCTCCCCCGGCCTGCCGCCGCCCAGGGCGCGCTTGCCGGCCACGGCCAGGTCGGCGAACCGCTCGGCGTCCACGGCGGCCGGGTCGGCCCGCAGCGCGTACCCGGGCCCCTCGCGGACGAGGAGCCGGGGCGGCGCGCCGGACGGGCGCCGGTGCTCCAGGGCCCGGCGCAGCTCGGAGACGTACGCGTGGAGGGTGGCCGGCGAGGGCGGGGGTGAGTCCTCCCACACCTCGGCCATGATCCGATCGGCGGAGACCATCCGCCCCCGGGCGATCAGCAGGACCGCCAGGACCGCCCGCTGCCGCGGGCCCCCCAGGCCGGCGGCCCGTCCCTCCACCTCGGCCCGGAGGGGGCCGAGCACTCCGAACCGCACAGCTGCGGGATCGACCCCGGCCATCGGCCTCCTCGCGGCGCTCGTGGAGATCGTGAGATCTTCTGCGAGGGTAACCGAAGGGGCACGCCCCCAGAAGGGGTCGGCCACCGGACGGATCGGGCTTCTGGCGGCGGGCCGGACCGAGACGTGCGTACGCGCGTTCCCCTTGGCGTCCTCGCACGTCCCGCCACGACCGGCCTCTCACTTCCCCCCTTGCCGGGACATCCGCAGGACGGCTCCCCCCTCGGCAACCGTCCTGCCCGATGCGTCACGGCCGTGGTCTCAGCCCGCGCAGGTGGCCTTGACGGAGACGTACACGCGGAGGGCTCCCCCGTTGGTGGCGGTCACGGTGAGCTTGTCGCGGCTGAAGGCGTCGGACGTGGTGTCCAGGCTGGTGCCGACGGACACCGCGGGGCCGGCGGTGACGTTGATCGTGTCGGTCAGCATGGTGGGCGCGTACGACGGGCACATGACGAGGAACGAGCGGGTGGCGCCGGGCTCGACCCAGACCGCGTTGCCGGCGGTGGCCGTCCCCGCCGCGGAGGCCGGGAGGGCGGCGAGGGTCAGCCCGCCCGCGACGGTGGCGGCGGCCAGGGTGACGCCGGCGGCGCAGCGCTTGATCGTGACAGCGTTGATCATGACAGGGTCCTTTCGCTTCGGTCCCGTCCGGGACCATTCGGAATTTCGAGGTCTCCGCTTCGGATTCGGGCGGGGTGTTTCAGTGACCGGCCGGGACACGGTCCCGGGCCGGGGTCTTGTGGCGGGCGCGGCCGGGACGCGGCCGGAGCACCCGGGCGAGGACGCCCGGCGACAGCAGCCGCCGGGGCGGGGCCTGCAGGTTGGCGACGCTCAGGAAGGCGTGCCCGACCACCGGGTCCGCCTCCGCGGCCACGTGCAGGCGTGCGATGTAGTTGTTGAGCAGCTTGAGGCGCAGGGGACGCGGGCCCTCGACGGACGGGAAGCGCAGGTCGCCACCGACCGATATGTCCCAGGCCACGTCGATGATCCGCGCGGCGCGCCCGTGGAAGCGCCGGGCGAGCCCGCCGCGTCCGCCGGGCGCCGCCAGGCATTCGCGCAGCGCGACCGCCTCGCACGCGGCCACGGTCATGCCCTGCCCGTAGGTGGGGTTGAACTGGCACAGCGCGTCGCCGAACACCAGGTAGCCCTCGGGGAAGCGGCTCAGGCGCTCATAGCGGCGGCGGACGCTCACCGGGATGCGCATCAGCCGGGGCTCCCCGAGCGGTTCCAGCCGTTCGAGGAGGCGGTGCAGGTCCGGGACCGGGACGCGGGCGGCGAACCGGTGGTAGCCGTCCGGGTCGGTGGGCGGGATGTCGTCGCCCATGCCGTACAGCGTGACCAGCCAGCGGTCGCCCTCGCCGCTCAGCGCGACCCCGCCCCGCGGGACGGCCGTGCTGTGCCCGACGATCATGGCGACGACGTCGGCGTCGCCCGGCCGGCGCCGGTACTCGCGGGAGACGTACGCCAGCCGCGAGTCGACGCGCTCCTCGGCCGCGGGCTCGTACCCCAGCCGGCGCAGCCACTCGGCCCCCCGGTTGCCGCGGCCGGTGGCGTTCACCACGAGGTCGGCCTCGATCTCCTCGACCTCCCCGGGCCGGCCGGGAAGCGCCACGCGCACCCCCGTGACCGCGCCGGGCCGTCCGGCGACCGGCTCGACCACCTCGCGGCGGTCCTGGATCACCACGCCGGGCAGGGCCTCGACCCGGGACCGCAGGTGGCGTTCGAGCAGCGGCCTGCTCACCGACAGGCCGCGCAGCCGCGACGGCGCCGGGCGCAGAAGCAGCCCGTCGTTGTACCAGCGGACGTCCCGCTGGATGTCGCACGGCACGGCGCCCGCGGCGACCAGGTCGTCGTGCAGGCCGGGGAACAGCTCGTCGAGGATCTCGCGGCCCTGGGAGAGCAGCCCGTGCGCGTGGTGGCCCTGCGGCACACTCCGCCTCGGGACGCCCTCCCCGGGCAGCGCGTCACGGTCGAGCACCGTGACGCGGTCGAAGGTCTCGCCGAGCACCCGGGCCGCGAGCAGCCCGCCGATCCCCGCTCCCACGACGACGGCGTGGCGCTCGGAGGCGCGGCCGCTGCCTGTCACGGCGTCCTCACCCCCACTGGGAGGGGTCGCCAGTGACGGACCACTGCGAAGGGTCGCCCGGCGCGGACCACTGGGACGGGTCGCCGCCGGCGGCCTGGGCGGCGGCGCCCGGGCCCAGCAGGGCTCCCAGGGCGATCCCGGCCACCGCGGCCGTGCGGATGATGCGCTTCCTCACGGTTCACCTCGTTGTCTGAGTCGTCGCCGCCCTGTGCCGGGCGGCGTCTCGTTCACGACAACGAGCATGCGGACGGCCGCTTGGCGGCCGATGGGAACCGGCTTTCCCAGTGCTTCCCAGCGCTTCCCAGTGGATTCCAAGCGCCCCCGGCGATGCTGGGAGGCACGACAGGGGCGCGCCGGGCGCGCGGGATCAGAGGAGGGCGATCAGGTGGCCGAGCAGGGCGCCGACCTCCTGGCGGGACAGCGTGCGGCCCCGGGCGGCGTGGCGCGCGTACTCCTCGGGCGGCAGGGCCTCGCGCACGGCGGCGGCCTCGCGCGGGCCGTCCAGCGGGTCCATCAGCTCCGGCGAGACGCCGGCCCGCGTGCCGATGGCCTCCACGGCCCCCATGAGCACCGCCGCCTCCTCGGCCTTCCCGGCCAGCACGAGCGCGCGGGCGGCGCTGTGCACCGTCACCAGCCAGAAGGAGATGTCCCCGTAACGGTCCATAGTGGCGAGGATGCCCCCCGCGACGGCGAGCGCCCGTGCCCCGTCGCCCCGGTCGCAGGCGGTCTTCATCTCGCACCAGGCGGCCCCGTCGGCGGCCCAGTCGTGGCCGCTGGCGCGGGCCGCGGCGATCGCCCGGCGGAACACCGCCTCGGCGGCGGGCAGGTCTCCGAGGGCCCGCAGGACCATGCCCTGCACCATGAGCGTCTCGGCCTCCACCCAGTCCTGCCCGGTGCGCCGGGCCGACCGGACGCCCTCCTCGGCGAGCGCGGCGCCGTCGCCGGGCCCCCGGGTGAGCACGCCGAGGTAGGCGGTGTACGCGATCGCGAGCGACTCGGTCACCGGGTCGCCGGCCGCACGGGCCTCCTCCACCGCCACGCGGGCGGCCTGGTGCGCCTCGTCCGTACGCCCGGCCACATAGCACAGTGCCGCCACGGCGAACCGGGCCCGCGCGCGGACGTCGGCGGCGGCGTCCGGGGCCGCGGCGAACGCCTCGGACAGCCAGGCCAGGCCCTCCCCCACGTATCCCATGCGGAACCAGAACCAGAAGAGCGCGCCGCCCAGCCGCAGGGCGTACTCGCCGTCCCCGAGTTCCAGGGCCGAGGCGAAGGCGGCGCGGAACTCCGCCTGGTCGCGTCCGAGCCCCTGCAGCAACGCCACCGCCTGCGGGCCGCGCAGGTGGCGTTCGACGTTCTCGGCCCGGGCCAGCGCCCAGGCGCGGTGGCGTTCCCGGGCGGCGTCGTGCTCCTCCGGCGGCAGCGCGGCGACGGCGTAGTAGCGCAGCGTCTCCAGCATCCGGTAGCGACGCGGCGCCGTGCCGGGTTCCACGGTGACCAGGGACTTGCGGACCAACGCCGACAGCGGGCCCAGCACGGGGGCGATCCCGCCGACCGCGGCGGCCGCCTCCAGGTCGAAGCCGCCTTCGAGCACGCCGAGCCGGTGGAAGAGGCGGCGTTCGGCCGGCTGGAGGAGCTGGTCGCTCCAGGCGATGGTGTCCACCAGGGTGCGGTGGCGGTCGGGCCGCCCCGCGGGCCCGGCGACCAGCAGGGTGAAGCGGTCCTTCAGCGCGTCCGCGATCTGGTCCAGGGACAGCGTGCGGCACTGCGCGGCGGCGAGCTCGATGGCCAGCGGGTTCCCGTCGAGCCGCGCGCACACGGTTCTGATCGTCTCCCGGTCGCCGGCCTCGGGGATCCCGCCGGGCAGCGCGGCGGCGGCCCGGCGCAGGAAGAGTTCCGTTCCTTCGGTGGCCGCGTCCAGGGGCGGCACGTCGTAGACGGCCTCCCCGGTGATGCCGAGTGACTCGCGGCTGGTGCACAGGACGCGCACGCCGCCGCAGCGGGCCAGCAGGGTGTGGGCCAGGTGGGCGGCGTGGACCAGCAGGTGCTCGCAGTTGTCCAGGACGAGGAGCGTACGGCGGCCGGCCAGCATGCCGGCGAGCTGCTCGGGGGAACCGGCGGAGGGCAGTCCGAGGGCCGCGGCGACGGTGGGGGTGAGCAGTTCGGGAGCGTGCAGCCCCGCCATCTCCACCAGCCACGGCCCGTCGGCGTCGGCACGGGCGCGGGCCGCCTCCAGGGCTAATCGGGTCTTGCCGGCCCCGCCGGGCCCGGTGAGCGTGACCAGCCGGTGCGTGTCCAGGTACGCGCCGACGGCGGCCAGGTCCCGGGTGCGCCCGACGAAGCTCGACAGGGCGAACGGCAGGTTCCCCTGGCCGGGCGCGCCCCCGGCGGCCTGTCCGGCCGTACCGCCGGAGGCCGGGCGCTCCGGCCCCGTCACGGGCGCGCCGGCGCCCGCGGGTCCGAGGTCCGGACGGGGGCCGGCCTCGGCCGCAGGGCTCGTTCGCCGCGGCGCCGCCGGGCTCAGCGCCGGGTCCTGGGCGAGGATGGCCTCCTCCAGGTCGCGCAGGCCGCGGCCCGGGTCGATGCCGAGCTCGTCGGACAGCCGCCTGCGCACCGCGCGCAGGGCGGCGAGCGCGTCGCCCTGCCGTCCGGACCGGTACAGCGCCAGGGCCAGCAGTTCCCAGCCGCGCTCGCGCAGCGGCTGCTCGGCGACCAACGCCTCCAGCTCGCCGACGGCGGCGGCGTGCCGCCCGGCGGCGATGATCGCGGCGAGCCGGTCCTCGTGGACGGCGGCCCGCAGGTTCTCCAGCCGCGTAGCGTCGGGGGTGGCGAAGGCGGCGCCGCCGAAGTCGGCGTAGGCGGGCCCCCGCCACAGCGCGAGCGCCTGCCCGAGCAGGTCGGCGGCCCGTTCGGGATCGCCGCCTTCCAGCTCGCGCCGGCCGCGCGCGGCCAGGTCGGCGAAGCGTTCGGCGTCGACGGCGGTGGGGGCGGCGCGCAGCGCGTACCCGGGCCCGTCACGGACCAGCAGGCTGGGCGGCGCGCCGGGGGTCCGTCCCGGCTCCAGCGCGCGGCGCAGATCGGCGACGTACCCGTGCAGGGTGGTCGGCGAGGGCTGCCGGGAGTCGCTCCACACGTCGGACAGGATCCGGTCGGCCGAGACGATCCTGCCCCGCGCGATCAGCAGCAACGCCAGCACCGCCCGCTGCCGCGGCCCGCCGAGCCCCGCCGGCCGGCCGCCCACCTCCGCCCGGAGCGTTCCCAGTACCCCGAACCGCACGTCCTCGGCGACGCTCACCGCAGCCTCCCTGATGCCCGCCGTGACGATATCCGAATCGTCTACGTCTGCGAAGAGCCGAGTTCGGACGTGCGTCCGGCGCCGTTCGGGAGGCGTCCGCCGGACCGGCGGCACAGGGATAGGGGCGGACGGCTTCGCGGGGCCTCCGCTCGGTGGCGTACGCCACCGAGCGGGTCGTCTCACCTCCGGCCGACGTCACCGGAGGCGGGCGCGACGACCACCGCCGATCGAGCGGATCAGGGGACGACCTCCATCTGGGCCATCATGCCGAGGGACGAGTGCTCCAGATAGTGGCAGTGGTACACGTACCGGCCCAGGTAGTTGCGGAACGTCGCCTGGACGCGCACGGTCTCGTTGGGCGGGAGCTGGATCGTGTCCTTGAGCCCCGCGTCCCACGGCCGCGGCGGGGCCCCGTTCCGGTCCAGCACCCGGAACTGCACCAGGTGCATGTGGAAGGTGTGCTCGATGCCCTGGTCGCTGTCGCCGTTGGTCAGGGTCCAGATCTCCGTGTCGCCGCGCTTGATCCGGAAGTCCACCCGGTTCGGGTCGAACTGCTTGTCGTTCACCAGCCCGAAGACGTCGGTCTCGGTGTACCCGAAGCGCATCGACACCTCCCGCCGCACCGTCGCCGCCGGCATCGGGGGCAGCGGCCTGAGCACGTCGGGCACGCGGCTGTCGTCCCACGCCTGCCGCACCACGTCGAACCTGAGCACGGGGGCGCCACTGGCGGCGTCGGTGAGGACGACCTGGGTGCCGACCGGGTAGCGCGCGAAGTCGACGACGATGTCCGCGCGCTGCGCCGAGCCGAGAACCAGCTCGGTCAGCGGCACGGGCGCGGGCAGCAGCCCTCCGTCGGACGCGATCTGCTGGAACTCCGCGCCGCCGAGGGTGAGCCGGAAGGTGTACTCGTTGGCCCCGTTGACGAGCCGGAACCGGTACTTGCGCGCCGCGACCGGGAAGTACGGCTGCGGCCTGCCGTTGGCCAGGATCGTTGTGCGATCGTAGGGGCTGAAGAAGACCAGGCCGCCGTTCTCGTCGAACTGGGCGTTGCGCAGGAAGATCGGCACGTCGTAGGGCCCGTCGGGCAGGCGCAGGCGCCGCTCGGCCGGGTCGTCGATCACGTACATGCCGTGCAGGCCGCGGTAGACGTGCTCGGCCTCCATGTGGTGGCTGTGGTCGTGGTACCACAGCGTGGTGCCCTGCTGGGCGTTCGGGTAGTCGTAGCTCCGGAAGCGCCCGGGGTCGATGGTCTCCATGGGGTGTCCGTCGCTGACCGCGGGCACGTGCGCGCCGTGCAGGTGCACGTTGGTCGGCCGGTCGAGCTGGTTGACGAACACGACCTTGGCCGGGCGGCCGGTCCGCGCGCGGATCGTCGGCCCGACGAACGTGCCGCCGTAGGTCAGCAGGGGGGTGGTGAGCCCGGGGAGGATCTCCAGGTTCGCCGGTTTGACGGCGATCTTGTAGAGGTCGTGGTCGGGTCCCGACCAGGCGGGCCGCAGCTCCTGCGGCACCGGCATCCGCACCGAGAACGGAGCCACCGCGGAGCGCGCCGCGGCCCTCGGGGCGCGCGGGATCAGGTCCTGCCTGCGCAGCGGCACCGTGTCGTCGGCGCCCTCGGCGGTGAGCCTGGAGAACGGCAGGACCATCGCACCACCGGTGATGGCGCCGAGCGCCAGTAATCGTCGCCGATTCAGCATCGATCTTCCCCCTATCAGATGACGACCGGGCGGCGGCGCTCCCGGCCGCACGCCGGACCACGCCCAAGGGAATGCGCGTTAGGGAAGAATCTTGCATCGACGCAGGGCGGCGTCTTCTTTCAAAGTGCCTGACCGCTTCGGCGATCTGTCGCCGCACGTCGGTGCCCGGCGCCGGCCGTGCCGATCAGATGGTGGACATCTGAAACCACACGACGTGGCCGTCCGGATCCGCGCGCCAGCCCCAGGCGCTGGCGAGCTGGCACACCAGCCAGAGCCCGCGCCCGCCCTCGGAGCTCTCCCCCACGTCCCTGTGGACGTACGGGTGCGCGCTCGCCCCCTCGTCGATCACGTCCACCTGGATGGCGCGGCCGTGGTCGGTCAGCACGACGGCGAGCCGCCCGTCCGGACGCCGGCCGGAGCCGGAGTACCGGATCGCGTTCGTCACCAGCTCGCTGACCATCAGCACCGCGTCGTCCGTCTCCTGGCAGCGGGTCGTGCGCAGGATCTCCCGCACGAACGCCCGCGCCAGCCCTACCGACGCCGCCCTGCCGGGAAGCTCCACCCGCCCCAGCAGATCCGCCGTCGCCATCACCCCGATCTCCGGCATCGCCGTCATCGCCCCGTCCTTCATTTGCCCCCTGGCGGACCGCGCCATGGTACGCGTGGCCTCGTACTTAGCATGGCATTCTTCATTGAATGGTGTAAATCACTTTGTTTGGCGGATTCACCATCCCCAGGCGACACAAGGGGTCATATTCAAGATCATCAACGAGAATGCGAAAACGGGCCGGAGCTTAACGCGATAGGGGACCCCCCAAAGGGACGCGTGAGCGCACGCACAAGGCGCATGCCCCACCAGTCCGCACCCACCCCGCCTGCGACACCCCGCGGGAGCCTCCCGGGCCCGTGGACCCACAGGCAGCCACCCCGAACCACGGAGAGATGACCCCCTAAGCCGCCCGCCAAACACCGAAATAAAGTCATCAATTGGACAGCGCATCCCCCTCGCCAACCCATACGGCTCTCGCCATACTGAGACGGCCGCCACTAACCCTCTCTATTACCGCAGAGCCCGATTTACCCATCTGGAACGGTACAAAAATTCTCGAACAGCTCGGATGCCGTCAAGTCCCAGATCGCGCACATCCTTCACCGCTATTGACGTTCCAATATGGAATGATCCGCCCCCCACCCCGAAAAAGCGTGAAGAACAACCGTTCTCATCGACAGGAGCACAGTGAACACGATTCGATTAAGCCGGGCAGAGCGTCATCCCCGGCCCGCGCGGCCCCGTCAGCGGCGCATGGGACGGCACCTTGCCGCCGTCCTCCTGGCCGCGCTCCCCCTCGGCCAGGGCCTGCCCGCCGCGGCCGACTCCGTCCCCGGCTCCACCGGCGCCGCCACGGGATGGGGATGCGGCCTCGTCCTCACCACCAGCGTCACCCTCACCGAGGACCTCGTCTGCGACGGCGACGGACCGCTCATCGGCGCCGACGACGTCACGATCGACCTCAACGGCCATGCCGTCCGCGGTCCCGGCTCGGGCTCCGGCATCGGCAACACCGGCTACCGCCGCAACACCTGGAAAAGGCTGACCGTACGCGACGGCAGGATTGAAGGGTTCGCCGAGGCTATCGCGTTCGTCGGGGTCTCCGACTCGGCGATCACCAACGTGGCCGTCGCCGGAGGACGGGTCGGCATCGAGGCCTCCTCCGCGGTGACGATCAGCGGCACACCCGAACAATGTGTCCTGGACGGCTTCGTGGCCCGCGGCCACGCACAGCTGACGATCGATCACTGCACCCTGCGCGGTGACACGTCGTTCTACGATTCGGCGGTGACGCTCGAGAACAGCAGGCTCGTCGCCGGCCACCTGCATCTGGGCCAATCCGACAACAGCGTCGTGACCGGCAACGTCTTCGACGGCTACCCTGTCTCCCTGGGTTACCAGAGCCGTCGCAACGTGTTCAGGGACAACGTCTTCAGTAACGCCGGCGTCGCCGTCAGGACGGACGGCGCGTCCCCCGGCGCCACGTTCGAGAACAACACCTTCCAGAACAACAACGTCGGCATCAACAGCTACATCTTCAGCGAGACCGTCACCGGGAACCGCTTCGTCGGCAACCGGACCGCGGGCATCTACATCCGCGACGTGATCTCCACGTCGAGCATCACCGGAAACGTCTTCCAGAGCAACGGCGGCGCCCCGAGCGGGCTCACCGACCCCTCCGGAACCCCGGTACGCGGCGGCGTCCACATCGGGTCGAGCCAGCCCGAGACCCTCACCCTGACCGGCAACACCGGGGTGGACAACGCCGGTTACTTCATCTTCGCCCGCCCCGGCACCGTGACCGACGGCGGCGGCAACACAGGCAGCCCCTGCGGACCCTCGCCCAATTCCGCGGTGACCTGCCACTGACGCCGGGGTCGTCACGGACCACCCGCGCGACGACGACATCTCCGGGCCCGCGTGGTCCGCGCGCGGTACAGTGCCGCCGAGGCCACGGGTGTGTGACCTCCATGGAGGGCCGCGCCTCGCTTACTGTCGGAGCAGGGGACGGCGAAGCACAGGGAGCCTCGGTGCCTGAGACCTGCGACGTCGCGATCATCGGTGGTGGTGTGATCGGCTGCGCGGCGGCACGCGCGCTCGCCGCGCGGGGCCGCACCGTCCTGATCGTCGACGCGGCCGACCGGCTCGGCTCCGGCGCGTCCAGCGCGGCCATGGGAGGCATCCTCACCCAGACCGAGCCCTCCTGCCTGGGGCCGCTCAGCACGGTCATCAAGCGCAGCCGCGACCTCTACCTCGGCTGGCTGGACGAGCTGACCTCGGTGTCGGGGGTGGAGGTCCCGGTCCTCCAGGGCGGCGACATCCAGGTCGCGCTCGACGAGACCGAGATGCGGCGCCTGGAGGAGGAGGTGCTGCCGCGCTGGGCGGGCTCGCCGTTCGAGGTCGTCCGCCTCAGCGCCGCCGACGCCAGGGAACTGGAGCCGATGCTGAGCGAGGCCGTGGCCGGAGGCTTCCTGCTGCCCGAGGAGCTGGCGCTCGACCCGATGCTGCTCATGGAGGCGCTGACCACGGCGCTGAAGGCCGGCGACCTGCCGATCCGCGTGCGGACGGGCGCGCCCGCGGCGCGGGTGACCTCCACTCCGGGCGGCGCGGAGGTCCACCTGCGCGACGGCGAGCGGGTCACGGCGGACGTGGTCGTGGTCGCCGCCGGCCACCGCAGCCCGGCCCTGCTGCCCGGCCACCGCGCGCACCTGTTCCCGATCAAGGGCGAGGCGTTCGACACCCGCCCGCCCGGCGCGCGATGCTACCCGCTGCGCCACCACGTCTTCACCGAGTACCGGGACGGCGGCTTCGAGGCGTTCCCCTACCTGGTGCCGCGGCACGACGGCCGGGTGGCGATGGGCGTCACCTACGAGCCGTACGTGAGCGACACGACGGCGACCGCCGCGGCCCGCGAGCAGATCATGCGCGGGGTCGCGGCCCTGATGCCCGCGGCGGCGACATGGCCGGTGGTGCGCCACTGGGCGGGCCTGCGCCCCGGCAGCACCGACCACCTGCCGATCATCGGCCACGTCGACGACCACGCCCGCGTCCTCGCCGCGACCGGCCACAGCGGCCTCGGCATCACTCTGGCCCCCGCCACCGCCGAACTCGTCGCCGCCCTGATCACCGGCGACATCACCCCCGAGCTGCGCCCCCTGCTCGCCATCTGCCGCCCCGATCGCGAGTTCGTCCCTGCCTCCGCGGCCGCTTGATCTCGCGTAACGCGCGGACGATCCTGGGCGGTGCGGCCGAACGCGGGGACGGCTTCCACTCGCGGCCTCGATCATTCCCTCAGATGTCCCGGCTTCCCGGCTTCCGCGCCGCGGTCGCGTGGAGCAGGGCCAGCGTGTTCACCGCGACCTGGTCCCGGATGCGGTCGACGAGCGTCAGCCACTGGCGGGTGAACCCGGACCTGCGATCGAGGCTCTCCCAGAAGGGGAGCAGCGAGGGATCGACGTGCGCGGCGGGCATCCACAGGTGGAGCAGGTGGTCGATGGCGGGCGCCAGCCGGGCCGCGGCGTCGGCCCTGACCCCGATGCCGGCCTTCTCCGCCATCCGCAGCACCGTGGTCAGCAGCCAGTCGTGCAGCGCCAGGTCCTCGCAGAGGCTGAGCACGGCCGGGGTGAACGGGCCGGCGTGGACCACGCGCAGGGTGCGCAGGCCGTCCTCGCGGACGGTGAAGCGGATCGCGGGCTCCCCCGTCTCGGCGACCCAGCGCACCAGGGTCCGCGCGGCCTTGAACGAGGCCCGGCGGTCGAGGTGCCGGGACGCCTGGATGAGGTCCACGAGGCGGGCGCCGATCGATCCCAGGTCGAGCCCGTCCGGGGCCGGGTCGCCGCCGAAGCCCTCGGCGACGTCCGCGGCCTTGACCTTCCCGAGCACCTCGACGACCCCGGGGCGGGCCATGTAGTGGGACCACGGGAGCCTGCGGTCGGCGCCCCGCTCGACGCGGGCGTGCGCGGAGCCCTGCACGACACGGCCGCCCGTGATCGTGCCGCGGGCCAGCACCGTGCCGACGCCGCGGACCCGCGCGCGGGACGCCGAGGGAAGCCCGCAGTCGACGCCGGCCAGGCGATCCGGCGAGACGGCGTAGGCGATGGGACGCCAGGACAGCCGCACGGGCTCGCCCGCCGTCAGCGCGAGCACGCTCGCGCACGCGTCGCCGTCGATCTGACCGGAGTTCTGCAGCAGCGCGGTCCTGACCTCTCCCAGCACCAGCATCGGCGTCCCGTCCGCTAGCCGAAGACGTAGAAGACGCGGTCGACGAGCTCGTCGGCGAGCTCGACGCCCTCTTCCCCGCCGCGTTCCTTGAGCTGCCGCAGGACCTCAGGGTCCACGGCGACCTGGCTCAGGATCGTGCGCACGGCCAGCTCGACCGGCAGGAACCGCGGGGACAGCACGGACATGGTGGTGTAGGCGGTGAACGGCGCGGCGTCGTCGCGCAGGCGGACGACGGCGGGCAGGGCGTCCCAGTCCTCGGGCCAGGCGGCCGGCCGCGGCCTCGGACGTACGGGCAGCGCGCCGTTGTCGCGCAGCGCCCCGAGGCGCAGGAGCTGCCAGACCGAAGCGAGGAACGGGCAGGACCAGACGCGCTCGGCGCCCTTCTCGTCCCACAGCTCCACGTCCACGAAGACGGAGTGGCCGCGCTTGGCGTTCTGCACCGGGGGCGCCCACCGCCGCTCCTTGCCCATGGCCTGCGCGCCCGCCCCGGACGGCGAGCGTACTCCGTTGCACAACCAGCCCGACTCCATGACCGGCGGGCGGGAGCCGTTCGTGCCGGGCGGCGGATCCGAGACGATGCGGTCGGCGACCAGCCGCGCGAGGTCGAGCCCGTCGGCGGTCGCGCAGGCGGACTCGCGCGCCAGGTAGTCGACGCGCAGCCCGCACCTCTCGGCCACGTCCAGCACCATGGGGGCCAGCGCGGCCGGGGTGCCGAAGC
This sequence comes from Sphaerisporangium krabiense, assembly GCF_014200435.1. Classification (NCBI taxonomy): domain Bacteria; kingdom Bacillati; phylum Actinomycetota; class Actinomycetes; order Streptosporangiales; family Streptosporangiaceae; genus Sphaerisporangium; species Sphaerisporangium krabiense. The sequence continues at coordinate 642,568 of NZ_JACHBR010000001.1, forward strand.
GGCTGAAGTAGTCGTCGATCAGGAAGCAGGTGCTGATCCGGGCGGACTGGGACCCCACGCGTCCCCGCCAGGCCGAGCGGACGGCCTCCAGCCAGGGCGCGACCCGGCGGAACTGCGCCTCCAGCCGCTCGGGCCCGGCCTGGAAGTCCTCCATGTAGAGATGTCCCAGCTCGACCGAGACATGGGACAACGGGGCGAAGGAGACCCTGCGTTCGGCGGAGGTCTCCCCGAACGCCGCGTCGACGGACGTCACAACCCCTCCCACGCGCTGTCGTCGATGATCTTCTTGGCGAGGTTCTCGAACGCCTCGGCGGTCTCGGCGTTGGCGATCTTGCTGACGAGGACGTCCTCGTCGGTGATGAGCTGCTCGCGCCACTGCAGGACCGGGTCGAGCGGCACCTTCCCCAGCATCGCCGTACGGCCGACGCCGTGCCGTCCCGCCAGCTCGCGCAGCTCGCCGTCACAGGCGCTCAGCCACGCCCGCTGCTCGTCGCGCAGCCCCTCCAGCTCGGCGGCGCCGGCCTCCAGGACCGCGGTCCTGACGAAGCGGATGCGGTCGCGCAGGACCTCGGCGTCGTGGCCGTACCGGGCGCCGACCTCGAGGAGGCCGTCGGCGCCGGTGACGAGGCCGGCGGCCGCGATGATGTGCTGGCGGGTCCAGCGATGGAAGACCAGCCAGCGGAAGGGGAGCTGCGCCCGGGAGGTGACCTTGAGGATCATCTCGGCGGTGAACGAGCGCCCGGCGCTCACGTCCACCATGCACAGGTCGTACTCCTCCTCCAGCAGGCCGAACAACCGCCCGCACCTGCGCACCATCTCGTCGTCCACCGCCGACAGCTCGCCGCCGCCCTCGCTGCCGGGGTAGAGGATCATGCGCCCGGCGCCGGAGGGCCTGCTCCTGAGCCCCTCGCGGTCCGACTCCCCCCACACGTCGACGCGCCGCGGCTCGGCGACCTCCCCGCGCAGGTACTCGTGCAGGCCGCCGGACCTGATGCCGCGTGCCACCGCGCCGACGCCGAAGATGGCGCCCGCCGTCGGCGAGCCGAAGTCGAAGTCCAGGTAGCAGACGTCGTTGCCCTGCAGGGCGTGGCGGTAGACGATGTTGGTCCCGGTGACCGACCGCCCGGTGCCGCCCTTGTCGGAGATCACGAACACCAGCATCAGACGGCCTCCGACGCGCTGTCCCGTGCGGCCGCCAGCCCTTCCAGGGCGAGCAGGGCGTCGTAGATCAGCGCCTGCGCGGTGGCGGGCCTGTCGCCGACGATGGCCCGCGCCCGCTGCAGGCCCGCCTGGATGCCGCGCAGCCTCGGCTGGATGGTCTGGCCGGCCACCAGCGGACGGCTCACCAGCTCCTGGTCCAGCAGGTGCTCGGCCTCGCCCAGCATCTGATGGGCCAGCTCCACCAGGTCGGGGCTGCGCGGCGGCGCGTCACCGCTGGACTTCGCCGCCGACACGAGGACCTCGACCACGCGCTCAGTGACGTACCAGCAGGGCTCGTCGTGGCGGGCCTCGATGTCGGGGAAGACGTTGCCGGGCTGGTCCCACAGCCCGCGCGCCGCGCCGTCGGCGCACCGGCGCAGCTCCACGTGCCGCCAGATGCCGTCGGCGAGCCGCAGCAGCCGTTCGCGGACGGCGGTGTGCCGGGCGACGGACGCGGCCCAGATCGTGTGTTTCAGCAGAGTGGTCGAGAAGTCGGAGAGCATCCAGATCAGGCTCGGCCCGAGCGCGTCCGAGCCGTGCAGGCCGGCGGCGACTCCGGGGTGGTGCATGCGCACGGCGGGGTCGCCCGGGACGGCGCGCCGGGTGATCCGCGCCCGCATGGCGAGCTCTTCCAGCACTCCGGTGATCCGGCCGAGGTCGACATCGGAGGCGGCCCGGCCGCCGGCGTCGTTCACCAGACTCTGCACCACGATGGCCGACACCAGGAGGCTGTAGTAGTCCGACTCCTTCTCGTTGGTCGTCCGCCAAGGGATGTCCTCCAGCGGCCAGGCGCCGCGGCCGAACGTGGCGATCGTGCGCCAGTAGAGGCGGGTCAGGTCCCAGCGGCGCTGGAGCGCCTGGGCCAGGGTGAGCTGCTCGTCGTTCAGCAGGCCGAGGACGCGCGTGCGCTGGGAGAACAGATCGGCGATGCCGGCGAGGGCGTTGACCGTGAAACAGAGGCGCGGGGCGTCGGCGGCGATGCCCTTGGGCTGGGGGCCGATGTCGAGCGAGGTCACGATGTCGGGCGCGTCCTTGACGATGCCCCAGGACCACCCGCACTCGAAGAGCAGGTTGTCGTTGTCCAGATCCACCTGGCTGCCCGAGCCGACGGTGAGGTCGCGCAGGCCCGCGCGGACCGGCCCCAGTCCGCGGCGCAGGTCGTCCAGCACGCGGCGGGTGGGCGCCCCGGTCTGATCGACGGACTTGAGCAGCGCGCGCCCCGCCGCCGAGCCGGGGTCGAAGGCGTTGACCGTGAAGCTGCGCAGCAAGCCCACCATGGCGGCCGACAGCCGCTTGCCGGCCTCCCTTTCGATCAGCGCGATCTCGGCGCGGATCGCCTCCCTGCGCACACTCTGCCGGAAGAGCTTGAGGAAGCCCAGCGTGCCCAGCATGAGCGTGACCGATATGGAGAACGAGTCCACGACGTCGAGCCGGAGCTGGTCGGGGGTGATCTCGGCGTTCTCGTCCACGGCGCGGAAGTAGCCGCCCCCGGAGAAGATCGGCCGGCCGTCCCCGGCGGTGTAGGTGCGGATGTACGCGCCGATCACCCTCAGAAGAAGTCTGGGAATCTCGACGGAGTCCCCGAGACCGGACAACGCGGCGAGAACGTCGTCGGCGGTCTGATCCGGCGTGTCCAACCGGAGGCCGGGAAGTTCCGAGGCCGGATATATGAAGCACAGCAACTGTTCCGCGTCGGAGATCGAGTTGGACCCGCCGTGTCCGCCCCACGTCCATCCCCCGCCGCGGTACGACGTGCGGGCGGCGGCCTCCCATAGCTCCAGAAGCTGCTGGCGGGGCTGCAGTCTCATGTGCGTCCTCCCTATACTCAGGGTCGCGCATAGGCAGCCGAGTGGCGGCGAGTGGATCTTTACCACTCAGCCGGGGTTCGCCATCACGTTTGCCTTCACGTTTGCCTTCAAAAGCGACACGCCCCTTACCCTTATACCATCGCAATGCATTCGCCGCCTGAACGGCCGAATAAGTGCGCGCGCGTGTTCGCAGGCAACAGGAGTGGTTCGACAAAACGGACATCCAGCCTTAGTTGGGAGCACGAAGAAATGCCCTGTGAATCGGCACCCGCGGACGGTCGCGACCACCACGCATCTCAGCCGACGGCCAGAGACAGGCATACCTTCCACGGCAAAAGAGTCCTGGTCACCGGTGCCGCCATCGACATGTCACTTCTGAGCCCCCTGCTGATTCGAGGGCTCGTGCCATGGCGGCCGAGCGAGGTCCTCTCGGAAAAGGATCTCGTGCGCGAACTCGACGGCGCGGTCGCTTACCTGCACGGTGGCGAGGAGCGTGCCACCGAGGCCGCGTTACGGGCGGCCGCGGGCACTCTCAAGGTCGTGGCGTTCCTGGGCGTAGGCTACGAGAACTTCGTGGACGTGGCCGCCGCCGAACGCCTCGGCATCGTCGTGACCAACACCCCGGGCGCCGCCACCGACTCGGTCGCCACATTCGCCGTCGGCCAGATCATCAACGCCAACCTTCGCATCACGCGCCATCTGGGCCGTGTGGTCCCCGAATGGTCGGAGGGTGAGGAACTCCCGAACGAGCTCAGCCAGCTCAAAGTCGGCATCATCGGCTTGGGGGCCATCGGCACCCGCGTCGCGGAAATGCTGCGGCACACTCTCGGCACGAGGGTCGCATATTACAGTCGCACCAGAAAGCCCCACGTCGAGGTCTCCCTCGACATGCCGTATCTCCCGCTCCACGAGTTGTGCGAGTTCAGCGACGCGCTGGTGATCGCGACACCGGAGAACGGCGGGACGAAATCCATGGTGGACTCCTCGGTGATCTCCCGGCTGAGGCGCGGCGCCATTCTGGTGAACGTCGCGCGCCCGGGCATCGTGGACGCGGAGGCGCTGTACAACGGCATGAGGGAAGATCGTGTGGCGGTCGCCGTCTTCGACGGCTTCTACGGCGGCGACTCCTATTTCGGTCTCCGGATTCGCGCGGAATTCCCCGACCGGCTCCTGGTCACCGGCCATATCGCCTCGCACACGCGCCAGGCCATGGATCGAATGACCCGATCCGCGAGCGGGTCGGCGCCCGCGTGGTCACCACCGTCAGCGGCAAGGGCGTGGTGCCGGAGAGCCACCGGCTCTGCCTGGGCGCGACCCTGCACCTGGAGACCGTGCGCCACTGGCTCGCCACCTGCGACGTCGTGCTGGCCATCGGCACCGAACTCGGCCCCGCCGACCTGTGGGAGGAGCGCTTCGCGCTCACCGGCACGCTGATCCGCGTGGACGTGGACCCCGCCCAGATGTACGGCGACCACGTGGCCGACGTGGCGATCGTGGCCGACGCCGCGCTCGCCGTCCAAGGGCTCGGGGATCACCTCCGGGACGTCGCGGGCCCGGCGTCACGGGAAGGGCCGGGATGCGACTACCGCGCCGAACAGGAGAAGCTGACCGGGCGCTGGACCGGATACCTGCGCGCGCTCGGCCAGGCCCTGCCCGAGGACGCGATCATCGTGGGCGACAACTCGATGGTCGTCTACCACGGGGCCCTGGTCGGCATGGTCATCGACCCGCCGGGGCGGTTCCTCTTCCCCGCCGGGTTCGGCACGCTCGGCTTCGCGCTGCCCGCGGGGATCGGCGCGAAGCTCGGCCGCCCGGACCGGCCCGTCGCCGTGCTGGCCGGCGACGGCGCGCTGCAGTTCAGCCTCCAGGAGCTGGCGATGGCCGTGGAGCTGGGCCTGAGCCTGCCCGTGATCGTCGCGCTGAACGGGGGATTCGGGGAGATCAGGGAGGAGATGGTGCGCAAGGGCATGCGCCCGGTGGCCGTCGACCTGCACGGGCCGGACTTCCCCGTGCTCGCCGAGGCCTACGGCGCGCACGGCCGCGCGGTGAAGTCGCCCGAGGGGCTGCGGGAGGCCGTGGAGGAGGCCCTGCGGACCCCCGTCCCCACTGTGATCACCTTCACCGAGCCCTGCGGAGACGACGGTCCCGAGTGACCGGGGGCACCCGGGACACGGTCAGCGGGCGCGGCGTTCCGCGGACTCGACGACGTTGGTGAGGAGCATCGCGCGGGTCATCGGGCCCACGCCGCCGGGGTTCGGCGAGAAGAACCCCGCGACCTCCTTGACCTCCAGGGAGACGTCGCCCGCGAGCTTGCCGTCGAGGCGCGAGACGCCGACGTCCAGGACGGCCGCGCCGGGCTTGACCATCTCGCGCGTGATCAGGCCGGGCACCCCGGCGGCGGCCACGACGATGTCGGCCCCGCGCACGTGGGCGGCCAGGTCCTGCGTGCCGGTGTGGCAGAGGGTGACGGTGGCGTTCTCGGTGCGCCGGGTGAGCAGCAGGCCGAGCGGACGGCCGACGGTGATGCCGCGGCCGATGACGGCGACCTCGGCCCCCTTGATCGGCACGCCGTACTCCTGCAGCAGGGCCACGATGCCGCGCGGGGTGCAGGGCAGCGGGGCGTCGACCATGTGGACCAGACGGCCCAGGTTCACCGGGTGCAGGCCGTCGGCGTCCTTGGACGGGTCCATGCGCTCGATCAGCGCCTGGGCGTCGAGGTGGCGGGGCAGGGGGAGCTGGACGATGTAGCCCGTGCAGGCCGGGTCGGCGTTGAGCTCGTCGATCGCGGCCTCGACCTCGGCCTGCGTGGCCGTCTCGGGAAGGTCCTTGCGGATCGAGGCGATGCCGACCTCCGCGCAGTCGCGGTGCTTGCCGGCGACGTAGATCTGACTGCCCGGGTCGTCCCCGACGAGGACCGTGCCGAGACCGGGCGTGACGCCCTCGGCGGTCAGCCGGGCGACGCGCCGCGCGAGGTCGGACTTGATCTTTGCCGCGGTGGCCTTGCCATCGAGAATCTGCGCGCTCACAACTCGCCATCCTCCCATGCCGCCCGCGCCCGCCACGCGCCGACCGGCCCGATCGGGCGGCCCGTCTCCCGCGCCGCCCCCCTGCTCGGCGGCGGCGGGAATCCCGCGCGCCCCGGCGCCGGTACCGGACGGCTCCCCGCGTGAGAGGCGAACCATCATACGTGGCGGACGGCGAATGTGAAGTCGTGCGCGACGTCGTAAACAGGCGGCCGAAGTCTCTCGTCAATCCGAGATCACTTAGTTCATAATAGCCGCGTTGTCCCTCATATCCGGAGGAACTGCTCGTCAGCATAACGACACGCTGATCCGATTCGGCTGACCACAATCTTCGTGGCCGTAAGCCCGTTACGACGGATACGTGTCCATTGAGCAATCTCGCGATTCCTTCGTCCGGTCGATCGGGCGGGCCGGTCGTGGAACGTGCCATAACCGGCTCCCCTTTCGAGGCCCCTCAACGGCACAGGAAAGGACAAAAGTGCTGCCACACGAGAAAAGGCAGGCGAGAAATCTCCCTTGGCCGGCAGGGTGGCGCCGAGCGGGTTCGGCCCTCTTCCTGCTCACCGCGCTGCTCGGCATGGCACTCGGGCGGATCCCGGCGAGCGCCGCCACCTTGACCGGGGGCGCCGCCGTCGCGCCGCCCGGCCCGGTCGCCGACCCCGCGCCGCCGTTCTCCCTCTCGGAGATCACCATCAGCCCCAGGCCGTCCCTCTTCGCCCCTCCGCCGACCGGTTTCGGCTGCGGGAAGCTGCTGGTCACCAGCGTCACCCTGACCGAGGACCTCACCTGCGAGGGCGACGGCCCGATCATCGGCGCGGCCAACGTCACGATCAACCTCAACGGGCACACGATCTCGGGGTCGGGCACGGGATACGGCATCACGGTCGGCGACCACGCGACCGGATACTGGCCGGGCACCGTCATCCGCAACGGCAGGATCGACGGCTTCCCCGTCGGGATCTACGTGGAGCGTTCGACCGGCACACGGCTCGTCAACGTGACCAACTCCGGAGGCCGCATCCAGGCGCTGCTCGGGGCGGGTCTCGCGATCACCGGCTCGCGCGGCAGATGCGTCATCGAAGGGCTGTACGTCCAGGATTCCGCGCTGACCGTCGACCACTGCACGATTCACGGCGACAACGGCCTGAACCGGGGCAACGGATTCTCCATAACCTCCAGCCGGTTCATCGGCGGAAGCCTCGGCGTCGGCCAGTCGGACAACGGCGTCATCACCGGCAGCGTTCTCGACGACTGGTCGTTGTCCTTCTACGCGGAGAGCCGCGGTAACAAGGTTCACGACAACGTGTTCAAGAACTCCGAGACCGCGCTCTGGCTGGGCGACACCTCGGTGCCGACGGTGGTCGAGCACAATTCCTTCAGGGACAATTCCGTGGCCGTCGAGGGCTACTACTTCAGCGGCATCGTGAAGAACAACGAATTCATCCGCAACGCGACGGCCGGCGTCTACATCCGCAACGCCCAGGGCGTGACGGGCGCGATCGCCGGCAACACCTTCGCCAGGAACGGCAGGGCCCCCAGCGGGCGCACCGATCCGGACGGCAACCCCGTGCAAGGGGACATCCACCTCGGCTGGAAGGACGACCCCAAGCCGATCACCGTCAGCGGCAACGTCGGCACGCGCACCACCGGCTGGTTCATCTGGGCGCCGCACGACTCCGTGATCGACGGCGGCGGCAACCACGGCGCCCCCTGCGGCCCGCCCCCCTACGAGCAGCACACCCCCGGCGGCGGCCCCACGGTCACCATCAACCCGGCCGTGACCTGTAGCTGACGGACCACACCCAAGGGTCCGGTCCCTTCGTTCGATCGGCCGGAGAGCCGGCCATGGACCGTGCCGCTTTCCTTCGATGTCCAGCAACACCATGAAAGGAGAGAAATGCGCCCACACCACGAGATCCGAGCAAAAGCCAGCCCTCGGTCGGCACGACCGGCAGGGTGGCGCACAAGGGGTTTCCTCGCCTTCCTGCTCGTCGCGCTGCTCGGCATGACACTCGGCCAGGTCCCGGCGAACGCCGCCACGCCAGGAGGGGACGCGACAGACGGGGGCACCGCCGTCGCGCCGCCCGATCCGCGCACCGAACCCCTACCACCGATGGTGCCCCTCCCGCCCCGACCGACCCGCCTGGCACCGCCGCCCGTCGGCTTCGGCTGCGGCATGCTCCTGGTCACCAGCGTCAAACTGGAAGAAGACCTCGTCTGCACCGGCGACGGCATCATCATCGGCGCGAACGACATCACGATCGACCTCAACGGCCACACGATCTCAGGGCCGAGCGAGGGAATCAACTTCGGCATCAGCTCCGGACTGCACACACCGGAGAACTGGTCGAACACCGTCATCCGCGACGGAAGAATAGAAGGTTTCAAATACCAGATCTATCTGGAGCAGGCGACGGGCACGAGACTCGTGAACCTGACCAATTCGGGTGGCGGCTCCTACGGCTCTATCTACGCGTTCCACTCGGACCTTACGATCACCGGCTCGCGAAGCAGGTGCCAGATAGAACGAACCTACATGCTGGATTCCCCGCTCACCGTCGACCACTGCACGCTGCATGGAAGCCACGGCATGACCAGGGGCAACAACTTCTCGATCTCGTCGACCAAGCTGATCGACGGCGGTCTCGTCGTCGGCCAGTCGGACAACGGTGTCATCACGAAAAGCGTTCTCGACGACTTCTCCGTCTCCGTCTATGCCTATAGCAATGGCAACAGGTTCCACGACAACGTGTTCAAGAACTCTGACAACGCGCTGGGCCTGGGTGACGCGGCCAGACCGACCGTGGTCGAGAACAACACGTTCAAGGACAACTCGATCGCCATCTACGGCTCCTGGTTCACCGGTATCGTCAAGAACAACGAGTTCATTCACAACCGGACGGCGGGCATCTATATCTTCAAAGCCCATCCGGTGGCCAGCCAGATCACCGGCAACACCTTCGTGAGGAACGGCGCCGACCCCGAGAGCGTCACGGATCCGAACGGCAACACGGTACGGGGGGACATCCACATCGGCTGGCAGGACGACCCCCAGCCGATCACCCTGAGCGGCAACTCCGGCAAGCGGACCAACGGGTGGTTCATCTGGGCCCCGCACGACTCCGTGATCGACGGAGGCGGCAACCACGGCGCCCCCTGCGGCCCGGCCCCCTACGATCGCCCCACCCCCGGCGGCGGCCCCACGGTCACCATCAACCCGGCCGTGACCTGTAGCTGATCGCCCAGGCTCAGCCGGTCGGCGCCGTGCCCCCGCCGGGGACGTCCTCACCCACGCCCGGCGGCGGAACAGCGGATCGACCGGCCCCGGCGCCGGGCGTGACACACGCGCCCGGCGCCGGTCGGTCAGTGGAAGAAGTGCCGTGTGCCGGTGAAGTACAGCGTGATGCCGGCCTTGGCGGCGGCCTCGATCACCTCTTCGTCGCGGATGGAGCCGCCCGGCTCGACCACGGCCTTCACCCCGGCGTCGATGAGCACTTGAAGGCCGTCGGGGAAGGGGAAGTACGCGTCCGAGGCGCCCACCGCGCCCGCGGCCCGCTCCCCCGCCCGGGTCACGGCGAGGCGCGCGGAGTCGACCCGGTTGACCTGGCCCATGCCGACGCCGACCGTCGCGCCGTCCGCGGCGAGCAGGATCGCGTTGGACTTCACCGACCGGCAGGACTTCCACGCGAAGGCCAGGTCGGCCAGCACCTCGGGCGAGGCGGGGGCGCCGGCCTTCAGCTCCCAGGTGGCGGGGTCGTCGCCGGGGGCGTTCACGCGGTCCACCGTCTGGACCAGCAGCCCGCCGTCGATCCGGCGGAACTCGGCGGTGTTGGACGGCCCGGCCGGGCAGCGCAGCAGCCGGATGTTCTTCTTGGTCGTCAGCACCGCCAGGGCCTCCTGGCTGAACTCCGGAGCGACCACGACCTCGGTGAAGATCGGCGCGATCTGCTCGGCGAGCGCGCCGGTGACCTCGCGGTTGACGGCGATCACCCCGCCGTACGCGGAGAGCGGGTCGCAGTCGTGCGCCTTGCGGTGCGCCTCGACGACGTCGGCGCCGACGGCGAGCCCGCAGGGGTTGGCGTGCTTGATGACGGCGACGGCGGGCTCGGGGAAGTCCCACACCGCCCGCCAGGCGGCGTCGGCGTCCAGGTAGTTGTTGTAGGACATCTCCTTGCCGTGCAACTGCTCGGCGCCGGCCAGGCCGTCCTCGGAGCCCGAGTACAGCGCGGCCCCCTGGTGCGGGTTCTCGCCGTAGCGCAGGACGGCGCGGCGCTGCCAGGCCGCGCCCATGAACGTGGGCCAGCCCGCGTCCTCGGGGGCGTAGACGTTGCCGAACCACGAGGCCACCGCGGTGTCGTAGGCGGCGGTGTGGGCGTACGCCTGGGCTGCCAGGCGGCGGCGCTGCGGCTCGGTGAAGCCGCCCTCCTCGACCGCCCGCAGCACGTCGCCGTACCCGCGCGGGTCCACGACGACGGCGACCGTGCCGTGGTTCTTGGCCGCGGCGCGGATCATCGCGGGCCCGCCGATGTCGATCTGCTCGACGCACTCCTCGGGCGAGGCGCCGGAGGCCACCGTCTGCTGGAACGGGTACAGGTTGACCACGACGAGCTGGAACGGCTCGATCTCCAGCTCTTCGAGCTGCTTCACGTGAGAGGGGTTGTTCCCGTCGGCCAGCAGGCCGGCGTGGACCCGGGGGTGCAGGGTCTTGACCCGGCCGCCCAGGCACTCGGGGAAGCCGGTCAGCGACTCGACCGGGGTGACCGGCACGCCGAAGGACGCGATCTTCGAGGCCGTGCCGCCCGTGGACACGATCTCGACGCCGGCGGCGTCCAGCGCCCGGACCAGCTCCTCCAGCCCGGACTTGTCATATACGGTGATCAGCGCGCGCCGGATGGCGATGCGGGTCACTTCGTGCTCCTCCCTGTGTCCGGGCGGCCCGGCGCACCGGGCGGTCCGGAGGTTGCCACTGGCGGGACGTCGCGCGCCGGGACCTCCCGGGCCGCGCGCCTCCGCGCCCTCCCACTACTGTCCGCCGTCGCCCGCTGCCGCGCCAAGGCGGACGTGACGACCGGTGAGCGTCCAGCCGTGCCTGGCCATGCGGCCGACGACGTCGACGAGCAGGCGGCGCTCGACGATCTTGATGCGCTCGTGGAGGGACCGCTCGTCGTCACCATCCTCCACGGCCACCGGCTCCTGCGCGATCACCGGGCCGGTGTCCACGCCCGCGTCGACCAGATGCACCGTGCAGCCGGTGACGCGCACCCCGTAGGCCAAGGCCTGCGGCACCGCGCGGGCGCCGGGGAACGCCGGCAGCAGGGCCGGGTGGGTGTTGACGACGGTGAACGCCTGGAGCACGCGCGGGCCGAGGATCTTCATGAACCCGGCGGACACCACCAGATCGGGCCGGTGCTCGGCGATGCGCGCGCACAGGGCCTCGTCCCAGCCCTCCCGGGTCGCGTGATCGGCCACCTTGACGACGAAGGTGGGCAGACCCGCACGACGCGCGCGGGCCAGGCCCTCGATGTCGTCGCGGTCGGCGCCGACCGCGACGACGCGGGCGCCGTAGCCTTCGTCAGCGGCGGCGTCCATGATGGCCTGTAGGTTGGTCCCTGAACCGGAGACGAGGACCACGAGCCGAGCCGACAGGGCTGCACTCCTTCGGGGCGACGTTGACGGGTACGGCAGTCAGCGTATAGGCCCCGCCACGCTCTCCAACGCAGAGGAGGTCAGGTGCTTCACCAACCCGCGGACGCCTCGGGGGTCGAGATCGGGCGCCGGGCGCTGCTGCTGTCCATCGGCGCGCTGGCGTTGACGCTCATGTTCCCGGTGCTGGGCCTGGCCCTGGGCGTCTTCTCGATCGTCGTCAGCGTGCGCGGCTGGCAGGCGCTGGCGCGCAAGAAGAGGTCCGTGCTGATGCCCGTGCTCGGGTCGCTGATCTCGTCGGCGTCGATCGTGCTGGCCGCTCTGATGGCCTGGTTCCAGACGTACTTCGGCAACGAGCTGAGCTCCTACACCGAGTGCATGAAGGGCGCCGGCACCACCACCGCCCAGCAGATCTGCGCCACCGACCTCCAGCGTGACATGGAGCGCAGGCTCCCCTTCCTGCCGGAGGGCAGCCTGCGGTTCTCCCTGCCCTCGTGAGCCGGGCGCGGGCGCACCGCACCCGGACCTGACCTGGTACGGGCGGGATCCGGTCGTGGCGGTCCCGGGAGGCCGGGAGGCCGGTACAGTGCGGTGGCGGTGCCGTTCCCAACCGAGGAGAAGCCGTGAGCGTCTGCACACACCTGGAACTGCTGCGCGACGTCGAGCCGCGCACCGACCTCGGCTGCGAGGACTGCCTGGCCAGCGGGGGGCGCTGGGTCCACCTGCGGACCTGCCTCAGCTGCGGTCACGTCGGCTGCTGCGACTCCTCGCCGAACCGCCACGCCTCCCGGCACGCCGCGGGGGTGGGCCACCCCATCGCCGAGTCCTTCGAGCCCGGCGAGGACTGGGCGTGGTGCTTCGCCGACCAGGTGCTCTTCGAGCCCTCCCCGAGCGGCAAGGGCATCCGCGCGCACGTGTAGGACGGCCCCGCTAGGCGTCGCGGTCCCAGGCGTAGGGGTCCACGTAGATGACGTGGCCGCCGCGGTCGTCCGACTCGTCGACGATGTCGCGGCGCGGGGGCCGGGCCGCGGCGGGCGCGGTGGTGGCGGCGTGCTCGTCGGTCCAGTCGGCGCGGATGACCGGGATGGGCCCGGTGTCGGCCTCGGTGGCGTCCATCCAGTGGCCGGACGGCTCGGGCGCGGCCGGTTTGACGCGGGCCGCCACGCTCGCCACCTTGGCGAGAGCCTCCCCCGCCTTGCGGACGGGCGCGGGCTCCGCGCCGGCGCCGTGGTAGGTCAGCCACCAGTTGGTCAGCCCGGCCGAGATGCCGGACGCCACGCCGACCTCCAGCGTGGCCGACAGCGCGACCTCCCAGGCGGACGGTCCGACGGCGGACAGGCGCGCGCCGCCGAGCGGGCCGCCGGCCAGGGCCGCGAGCAGCCCCGCCGACAGGCCCGTGGCCAGGCCGCAGGCGAAGCCCCACAGCGGGGCCGATTCGAGCTGGGGGGTCGGGGCGATGCGGGCCATGACCACCCCGGCGACCGCGCCCGCGAGGAACGGCACCGCGAGCACGCTCATCGTCCACGGGGAGGTGACCCCGGGGTCGGGGAGCGCGCCGAGGACCGGCAGGGCGGGCACGTCGCCGAGTTGCACGCCGGTGGGCGCGACCAGCGTGCCCGTGCCGAGCGCGAACCCGGGGCCGCTGAGGTAGGCCATGCCCCAGATGACGAAGTTGAACAGGTAGAGCACCTGCACGAGCACCAGGAGCAGGCCGCCGACGAAGCCGGGCGCCAGCAGTGACGACAGCCGCTGCACGTCGCCGAAGTTGAGGACGACCGCCGCCAGCGCCAGCACGAGCCCGGCGGCCAGCATCGCGGACAGGGCGACGGCCGTGCCCGCCACCACCGACCGGGCGCGCACGGGGAGCAGCCGCAGCATCGACCGCCACGGCCCGATGGTGCGCGCGGTGGCCAGCGACCCGGCCAGGAAGGCCAGCAGGAAGTGGCTGAGCAGCGCCTCGCCGACGAACGGCTGCGTGACGTTGTTGTGGGCCACCAGCGCGATCACGCCCGCCAGCAGCGCGTAGGGCGCGGCCAGCGAGATGCCCGCCTGGGCGATGAGCCTGAGCTGGGCGCGGCGGCGCGCGGCGGACAGGTCCTTGGCGCTGCCCTTGGGCAGACGGGCCGGCAGGCGCAGCCGCAGGTCGGCGTCGCGGGCCATCCACAGGGCGGCGCGGTAGAGCAGGATCGCGGGCAGGAGCATCAGGCCGAGCGGGAGCAGCCCGATCCGTCCGCCGGGGATGGCGAAGCCGGCGTGGTGCGCGGCGAGCCAGACCTGGCAGGCGGCGCGGAAGACGCCGGGGAGTCCCTGCCCGAAGGCGCCGCGCGGGGCGGCGATCCACCCGATGAGGGTGAGGGTGGTCAGAACGGCGAGGCCGGCGCCGAGGGTGGAGGCGGCGGCGAGCATGCCGGAGACGGGCAACGGGCGGCGCGTCTCGTCGTCGTCGCCCCCGCTCCCGGGGATACGCCCGAGTACGGCGCGGGGAGCCGCACGGAGTTGGTCGAAGAGGGCCGTCACAGTAGTCGATGCTCTCAGGCCGGACGGGGCGGGCGAACGTAGGCGCCCCGCGTGTCGCCCCGTTTGTCCCCTCGCCGCCCGATACCTGCACGCCGCTCGTCCCTGGACGGCATGGCGTCCCGGCGCCGGGGTGTCCGTTTCAGGATAATGTCGCGCATTTTCCGGGCGGTTCGCGCTCCTTTCGTGGAGGCCCATACACAGGCCGGTGTCCGCATCCTGCAACGTGCCGTTTCCTGGTCGGGCAGGGGGCAGTCGGGGCGCGGCTGACCTGGGACGACGCGTGGTGGCACGTATATGCGCGACAGTCCGGGAACGGCTGACAGGAAACGGCCACGGCCGTGCAACTTGCTGCCGCGCCCCCGTCTGTCGTGGGGGCGGTGAATCCCGCAGAGTTGTGGGTGAGAGAACGGTCGAGCCGCGAAGGAAAGCGAGAGAAGAAAATGTCGAGCCTCACCGCCCACCCGGACTCCGGCCTCGTTTCCCGGATTTCCACCGTGGTCGTCTCCGCCGCCGTCGCGTTCGGAATCGCCGCCGCCGGGTACACCGCCGTGAATTCGGGGACCACCTGGGACTCCCACTCGCGCGTCGCGGCCCTCGGCACCACCTGGGACGTCGCACCGGCCGGTACGACCTGGGACAGCGCGCCCGCCGACGGCACGGGCACCACCTGGGACTCCGCGCCCGCGCGCACCAACGGCACGACCTGGGACTGAGAAAAGCCCGGCGAAACGCCATCCGAGATCAGCAAGAACCGCACGAATTCGCCGGGACCGGGAATCAACCGATCGACGCGATGAGAATATCGGCCCCGCCGCCACGGCAATGGACGCGGCATCTCCGGCAGGCCGACGGGGAATCGGCCGTCCGCGTGGACACGGCGGACGAGACCGCGCCCCCCGCGCACATCATGACCGCAGCCGCCGCTCTCGCCGACCCGGCCGTCACCCCCCGGCGATCGAGCGCCTGCGAGCCCCTCGCCTTTCTCTGAGGCCCCGCGCCTCTGCCGTCAAGCCCTCCCTCGCCGAGTCCGGAAACGCGGAAGCGCCCGGCGGGTGGCCGGGCGCTTCCGAGGTGGTCACCGCTGGACGATGGTCCGGTGCGGCGTTCCTGATGCCGGTCAGCGGGAACGCATGACCTCGCGCATGAGGCGCGCCGTCTCGCTGGGGGTCTTGCCGACGCGCACGCCGACCTTCTCCAGCGCCTCCTTCTTGGCCTGGGCGGTGCCGGCGGAGCCGGACACGATGGCCCCGGCGTGGCCCATGGTCTTGCCCTCGGGGGCGGTGAAGCCCGCGACGTAGGCGACGACCGGCTTGGTGACGTGCTGCTCGATGTAGGCCGCCGCGCGCTCCTCGGCGTCGCCGCCGATCTCGCCGATCATCACGATCGCGTCGGTGCCGGGGTCGTTCTGGAACGCCTCCAGCGCGTCGATGTGCGTGGTGCCGATCACCGGGTCGCCGCCGATGCCGACGGCGGTGGAGAAGCCGATGTCGCGCAGCTCGTACATGAGCTGGTAGGTCAGCGTGCCGGACTTGCTGACCAGGCCGATGCGGCCCGCCGTGGTGATGTCGGCGGGGATGATGCCGGCGTTGGAGGCGCCGGGCGAGGCGATGCCGGGGCAGTTCGGGCCGATGATGCGGGTCCTGCCGCCCTTGGAGATGGCGTACGCCCAGAACTCGGTGGTGTCGTGGACCGGCACGCCCTCGGTGATGACGACGGCGAGGGGGATCTCGGCGTCGACGGCCTCGATGACCGCGGACTTGGTGCCCGCCGGCGGCACGAAGATCACGGTGACGTCGGCGCCGGTGGCGGCCATGGCCTCGGCGACGGTCGCGAAGACGGGCAGCTCGACACCGTCGAAGTCGACGGTGGTGCCGGCCTTGCGGGGGTTCGTCCCGCCGACGACCTTTGCACCGGCCTTGAGCATGCGCCGGGTGTGCTTGGAGCCCTCGGACCCCGTGATGCCCTGGACGATGATCTTGCTGTTCTCGGTCAGCCAGATTGCCATTACGCACCTACCGCGGCGAGCTCGGCGGCCCGCTTGGCCGCGTCGTCCATCGTGTCAACGAGTTCGACCCGGGGCAGGCCCGCGTCGGAGAGGATCTGCCGCCCCAGGGCGGCGTTGTTGCCGTCCAGGCGGACGACGAGCGGGTGCGTCACGGCCTCGCCGCGGTCACCGAGCAGTTTGAAGGCCGAGACGATGCCGTTGGCGACCGCGTCGCAGGCGGTGATGCCGCCGAAGACGTTCACGAACACCGACTTGACGCTCGGGTCGGACAGCACGATCTCCAGACCGTTGGCCATGACCTCGGCGGACGCGCCGCCGCCGATGTCGAGGAAGTTCGCCGGACGCTGGCCGCCGAACTGCTCGCCCGCGTAGGCCACGACGTCGAGCGTGGACATGACCAGGCCGGCGCCGTTGCCGATGATGCCGACCGAGCCGTCGAGCTTGACGTAGTTGAGGTCCTTGGCCTTGGCCCTGGCCTCCAGCGGGTCCTCCGCGGACTTGTCGGCGTACGCCCCGTGCTCGGTCTGGCGGAAGGAGGCGTTGTCGTCGAGGGTGACCTTGCCGTCCAGCGCCTTCACCTCGCCGTCCTTGGTCAGGATCATGGGGTTGACCTCGACCAGCGTGGCGTCCTCGTCGACGAAGACGGCCCACAGCTTCTCGATGATCTCGGCGGCGCCGTCGAGCGCGGCCTCCGGCAGGCCGCCGGCCTGGGCGATCTCGCGCCCGCGCGCGCGGTCCACGCCGGTCAGCGGGGAGACCGGGATCTGCGCGACCTTCTCGGGGCTCGTGTGCGCGACCTCTTCGATGTCCATGCCGCCCGACGCGGAGCAGATGGCGAGGAAGGTGCGGTTCGCGCGGTCGAGCAGGAAGGAGAAGTAGTACTCCTCCGCGATCGCGCTGGCCTCTTCGACGAGCACCTTGTGAACCGTGTGCCCCTTGATGTCCATGCCGAGGATGTCGGTGGCCTTGCGCTCGGCGTCGGCGGCGTCGTCGGCGACCTTGACGCCTCCCGCCTTACCGCGGCCCCCGGTCTTGACCTGGGCTTTGACGACGACGCGGCCGGTCAGCTGGTCCGCTGCCGCGCGCGCCTCCTCCACGGTGCGCGCGACGACGCCGCGCGGCACCGGGATGCCGTATTCCGCGAAGAGCTCCTTCGCCTGATGTTCGAACAGGTCCACGAGGGTCCGTCCTTGCTTGTCCGGCTGACTTCTTCTCTACGTTGAGGGACCAGACCCCGGGGCACCCGCGAACTACCGGGAAGCCTGGCCTCAGAAGCCTAGCCGCCGCGGGAACGTGAAGCGCCCGCCGGGGGGCCTTTGCCGCCGCAGGACAAGTAATGCGATACGGCAAGTTTCCCCAAAATTCGTGAAACCACGGGCGGCGACGGCGCCCGCCGCCGGGCCGCACCGGGCCGTCCCGGGCCGCACGGGACGGTGACGGAGGGTCGCGTACCGCATGAGCACCGACACCACGTATGCCGATATATCGGGCGGCGGCTGGTATTTGCACCAAAGGCCCTCTCCACCTGGCAATCCGTGATATCAAGCTGATCTTGCACGGCAAGG
The DNA here is from genome assembly GCF_014200435.1 of Sphaerisporangium krabiense. Classification (NCBI taxonomy): domain Bacteria; kingdom Bacillati; phylum Actinomycetota; class Actinomycetes; order Streptosporangiales; family Streptosporangiaceae; genus Sphaerisporangium; species Sphaerisporangium krabiense. The sequence goes on from NZ_JACHBR010000001.1 coordinate 660,329, forward strand.
AAGCCGGGACCCTCGATCGCAGGAGGGTCACACCATGGGAGGAACCCCTAGATGAGGCGATTGATCGCCCTGACCGCGACCGCGCTGGTCGCCCCCGCGCTGGCTCTCGCCGCGTCGGCCACCGCGCACGCCGCCCCCAAGCCCGCCACGACCAGCCCGCTCGACGCCCTGCGGCAGCAGCTGGCCAAGCGCACCACCGTGCGCATCGACGAGCGCACCGACCTCCGGCTCGGCAGGGCCGCCCTGCGCTACCGGGAGACGGGCGTCGTCCGGTTCGGGACGTCAGGCCCGGACGCCTCCGACACCAAGGTGCGGGTCAGCAACGGCAAGGAGACGCAGTCCGGTCGCCTCATCGCGATCGGCGGCAAGGTGTACTACAAGAGCTCGCCCTTTGACGAGGCGCTGCCCGCGGGCAAGACCTGGGTGAGAACGCCCGGCCTGCCGCGAAACCCCCTGCTGCTGGACGTGCTGCAGCCCCAAACCCTCAAGGCGCTGATCACGCACACGAAGAGCAGGACGCCGGGCGGCGTGGTCGGCGGCACCAGGACCACCCTGCTGCGCGGCAGCATCACGCTGGGCGAGCTGGCCAAGGCCGCGCCGTCGGGCACCATCCCGGTGCTGCTCGACGACAAGGAGAAGGACACCGCGCTGCCGTGGAAGCTGTGGGTCGGCGGCGACCAGCTCCCCCGGCGGTTCGCGTCGGACCTGGCTTTGGGACAGAAGTCCTCGCTCGCCGGTCTGCGGGTCGTGGTCGACGCCCGCTACACCGCCTGGGGCGGGAAGGTGACCATCCAGGCCCCGCCGGCCGACCAGGTCATCGACATGAAGGACCTGAACGATGACGAGGACCTGCCCGAGGCACGGCCCGACCTCATCACCACCATCACCGGCCGGGCGGCCCGCCACGGCTGACCACCCCCCGCCGCCGTCCGTGACGGCGGCGCCCCGAGGGCCCGGCGAGGCACGCTCGCCGGGCCCTCGGCACTCACCGCGCCGTACGCGGCGGCTAGAGCTTCTCGATCGGGGCGTACGCCAGCAGCAGGGTCTTCTCGCCGCCGGAGCCGAAGTCGATCTTCACCTTGGCCTTCTCCGCGACGCCCTCGACCGTGACCACGGTGCCGAGCCCGAAGGCGTCGTGCGTGACACGGTCGCCCGGGCTGAGGTTCGGGATCGACCGCCCGCCGCCGCGCGACGACGTGGCCGCGGGGGCGCGCGTCTCGCGGACGGTCGCCGCCGTCCACGCCGACTTCTGCGGGTCGCTACGCCAGTCGAGCAGGTCGGACGGCACCTCGGCCAGGAAGCGGGACGCCGGGTTGAACGCGGGGGACCCCCACGAGCTGCGCACGGCCGCGCGCGACACGTACAGCCGCTGCTGGGCGCGGGTGATGCCGACGTAGGCGAGGCGGCGTTCCTCCTCCAGCTCGCGCGGCTCGCCGAGGGACCTCATGTGGGGGAAGACGCCGTCCTCCAGGCCGGTGAGGAACACGACCGGGAACTCCAGGCCCTTGGCGGTGTGCAACGTCATCAGCGTGACGACGCCCTGGTGGTCCTCCCCCTCGGGGATCTGGTCGGCGTCGGCGACCAGGGAGACCTGCTCCAGGAAGTCCACGAGCGTGCCCTCGGGGTTGGCCTCCTCGAACTCCTGGGCCACGGAGATCAGCTCGTTGAGGTTCTCCAGCCGGCTCTCGTCCTGCGGGTCGCCGGAGGTCTCCAGCTCGGTGCGGTAGCCGGTGCTCGCCAGGACCTCTTCGGCCAGCTCGGACAGCTTCAGCTCCTTGCCCCGCAGATCTTCCAGCAGGGCGACGAACTCCTTGATGGCGTTGAGGGAGCGCGTGGCCAGCCCCGGCGCCTCCTCCGCCCGGCGCAGGCCCTCCCAGAAGCTGACGCGCTCGCGGGTGGCGAACGCCTCGACCATGGCCTCGGCGCGCTCGCCGATGCCGCGCTTCGGGACGTTGATGACGCGGCGCAGCGAGACGGTGTCGTTGGGGTTGGCCAGCACCCGCAGGTAGGCCAGCAGGTCGCGGACCTCGCGGCGCTCGTAGAACCGCACGCCGCCGACGACCTTGTACGGCAGGCCGGTGCGGATGAAGATCTCTTCGAAGACGCGGGAGGCGGCGTTGGTGCGGTAGAAGACGGCGACCTGGCCGGGCGTGACGTCCTCGTCGTCGGCGAGGCGGTCGACCTCCTGGGCGACGAACATGGCCTCGTCGTGCTCGTTGTCGGCCACATAACCGATGATCTTGGGCCCCGCGCCCTGGTCGGACCAGAGGTTCTTGGGCTTGCGGCTCTCGTTGCGCGAGATCACGGCGTTGGCCGCGGACAGGATCGTCTGGGTGGAGCGGTAGTTCTGCTCCAGCAGGATCGTGCGCGCCTGCGGGTAGTCGCGCTCGAACTCCAGGATGTTGCGGATCGTCGCGCCGCGGAAGGCGTAGATCGACTGGTCGGCGTCGCCCACCACGCACAGCTCGGCGGGCTCCACTCCCCCGCCCTCCGCCACCGGCTCGCCGTCCACGGTGAGGCGCTCGGGCAGGCCGACCAGCTCTCTGATCAGCATGTACTGGGCGTGGTTGGTGTCCTGGTACTCGTCGACCATGACGTGGCGGAAGCGGCGGCGGTAGTGCTCGGCGACGTCCGGGAAGAGCTGGAACAACGTGACCGTCAACATGATCAGGTCGTCGAAGTCCATCGCGTCGGCCTCGGTCAGCCGTCGCTGGTAGGTGGCGTACGCCTGGGCCAGCGTGCGCTCCAGGTGGGTCTGCGCCTTGTCCTTGGCGGTGTCGTAGTCGATCAGCTCGTTCTTGAGGTTGCTGACCTGCGCGGAGAACGAGCGCGGCGGGTAGCGCTTGGGATCGAGCTCCAGCTCGCGGCAGACCATCGCCATCAGGCGCTGGGAGTCGGCCTGGTCGTAGATCGAGAAGCTGGAGGAGAAGCCCAGCCGCTTGGCCTCGCGGCGCAGGATGCGGACGCAGGCGCTGTGGAAGGTCATCACCCACATGGCCCTGGACCGGGGGCCGATGAGGCGGTCCACCCGCTCCTTCATCTCTTTGGCGGCCTTGTTGGTGAAGGTGATCGCCAGGACTTCCTGCGGCTGGACGTGCCGCTCGGACAGCAGGTAGGCGATGCGGTGGGTGAGCACCCGCGTCTTGCCCGAGCCGGCCCCCGCGACGATCAGGAGGGGGCTTCCCTCGTGGACGACGGCGTCGCGCTGCTGCGGGTTGAGCCCGTCCAGCAGGGGATGGTCAACGGCGGGATTCGCGGCACGGGTGGACACCCCCCTAGATTATGGCGACTCACCGACAGTGGACGCCTCTTCGCCCCCCATCCCGCCCCTGTTTCCGCGCCCGATGCGGCCGATCGGCTCAGCACTCCGGCAAGTCACTGGAAATATCAAGTTGCCGTGGTTTGTTCATGGCGCAGTGAACCGAGGAGGAACAGCGTGACCCCACTTGACGACGCCGACGTGAGCACCGTTCTGGTGGTGACCGCGCACCCCGACGACGTGGACTTCGGCGCGGCCGGGACCGTGGCGATGCTCACCGACAAGGGAATCCGGGTCGTGTACTGCATCGTCACCGACGGCGACGCCGGAGGCTTCGATCGCGAGCTGGACAACGGCGGCATGGCTCAGCTGCGGCGCGCCGAGCAGACCGAGGCGGCCAAGAGGGTGGGCGTGACCGACCTGCGCTTCCTGGGCTACCAGGACGGCACGGTGGAGCCCACCCTGGGCCTGCGCCGCGACATCTCGCGGGTGATCCGGCAGGTGCGTCCCGACCGGGTGATCACCTCCTCGCCCGAGCGCAACTACGTCCGCATCCAGCCGAGCCACCCCGACCACCGGGCCGTGGGCGGCGCGACGCTGGACGCGGTCTACCCCGACGCCCGCAACCCCTACGCCTTCCCCGAGCTGCTGGCCGACGAGGGGCTTGAGGCGTGGGCGGTCAGGGAGGTGTGGCTGACCGGCGGCCAGACCAACAACCACTGGGTGGACATCACGGCGACCGTCGACCGCAAGGTGTCCGCGCTGAAGGCGCACGTCAGCCAGATCGCGCACATCGCCGACGGCATCGAGCAGTTCGTGCGCGGCTTCCTCGCCGCCAACGCCAAGGCGGCGGGGCTGCCGGAGGGCAGCTACGCCGAGGGCTTCCAGGTCGTGCAGACCGCCTGACCGCCGGGCCGCCCCGCGCGCCGTTCGAGGCGGCGCGCGGCCCGCGCGGCGAAGTAGCCGAGCGTGTTGGTGGCCAGGTGGAGCAGGGACGGCGCCGCCAGCCCGCCGCGCCGCCGCAGCTCGTGGAAGGCGGCCCCGGCCAGGGCGGTGGTGAGCACCGTGCCCGCGACGACCCGGACCGGGCCCTCCGCGGGGCCGTCCTGCGGCTCGCCCGAGGCCAGGCGGCTGAAGGAGGGGTTGGTGGCGGCCATGTCCAGCGCGGGCAGGATGTGCCACAGCCCGAACAGCGCCGAGGCGCCCGCGACGGCCGCCACCTGGCCGTGGGAGCGGCGCAGCGCGGCGGGCAGCACGCCGCGGAAGGCGACCTCCTCCAGCAGGACGGTGCCGAGCGGCACCTGGACCAGGGCCTCCTCCAGCAGGCGGGCCCGGGACACGCCGAGGGCGCGTTCGTCGAGGAACAGCGGGCGGGTGCGCGGCGTGAGCACGCCCGCGGTGTAGACGGCGGCGACGGCGACGGCCAGGGCCCCGCCGATCGCGGCCCCCCGGCGCGGGGTGGTGAAGCCCATCTCGGGCCAGGACAGGCCCGCGCGCCGGCCCAGCGCCACCAGCGCCCCGGCCGCGACGGCCGAGGTCACCGGCGCCAGCCGCCGCGCGACCCGGTTGTTCAGCACATTGGCCGCCGCGAGCACCCCCACGGCCGGCACCACGACCCGGCCGACGACGTTCCCACTTTCCCCGGGGGACCCGGAAGCGGCCGACTGAACTGACTTGCCGGCCCCATCGAGCTCAGTCCACTCCGTCGGCTCGGCGGCGCGTCCGGAGGAGGGGCGCGGCGAGATGGGCGGCTCGGAGGCGTTCACGAGGCGGCCCTGCGGCCCCAGCCCGGGGGGAATCGCAGGCGGCGGCGCTCGTCGGTGGTCAGACCGCCCCAGATGCCGTCGCGCTCCCCCGCCCGCACCGCGTACGCCCGGCACTCCAGGATGACGGGACAGGCGGCGCAGACGGCCTTGGCCCTGGCCTCCTGTTCGGGGAACGGCGCCTCGGGGAAGAACAGCTCGGGATCGGCGCCGCGGCAGGCCCCCCTGCTCGCCCAGCTCGCCTCGCGAACGGCCCGCGTCCCCATGATGCACCTCCCGGCCGCGCGGCCCCCGCGCGTCATGACCGCGCGCGCCGGCCCGTCCGGCCGCGCTCCAATACGCCAGGTTACGGGCCCGCCACGGGTGCCACATCCGCCCACGGGTGTATCCCGGCTCCCCATCACGGCGTAGCCCGCGCGGGCCGTCAGCACGCGTCGGCGGCGTTGTCGTAGCCGCCCGCGAACGCCTGCTGGCGCTGGGCCGGGGTGCCGTGCGCGTCCGGGCGCAGCCACTCGTCGGTGGGGTCGCCGGCCGCGGCGAGGTTGGCGAGCAGTTCCTCGTCGTCGCCCGCCTCGGCCTCGACGGAGCCGGAGTCGATCATGCCGCGCAGCGCGGCGCCCGCGTAGCAGTCGGCCTGCAGCTCGCGCTGGACGTTGAGGCTGAAGTCGCTCATGAGCTGCGCCTGCACGGCGTGCCCCAGCTCGTGCGGGATGATCACGTACACGGCGCCGTCGCCGCCGTTCTCGTACAGCTTGCGCATCCACGCCTCGTCGTAGGCGACGAAGTGCCCGAGCGGGCAGTAGAAGGCGTTCTCGGGCACCGAGGGCTGCCCGCCGCACGCGGGCCCGTTCTCGCCCGAGTACGCCTGGAACCCCTGGAGCGGGCGGTAGACCCGGCCCGCGGCCTCGAACCTCTGCTGCCAGAAGCGCTCGGTGAGCGTGCGGGCGAGCTCGACGTCCTCGTCGAAGTTCTGGCCGAAGGACCGGGGCGAGGCGGAGGCGCTCCCGCCCGAACCGGCGTCGCCGCTCTGGTCGGGGTACCTGCGGGGGAAGCCGGAGGAGCAGCCCGCCGACAACGCCACGGCCAGCAGGACCGACAGGACGGGCAGGACGTACGACTTGGTGCGAGGGGTCACACGTCCCATCCTGACGGAACCGCCCCGCCCGCGCGGAAGGTCACACCAGACGGCGCGCGGTGGCCCAGCGGGACAGCTCGTGCCGGTTGGAGAGCTGAAGTTTGCGCAGGACCGACGAGACGTGCGTCTCGACCGTCTTCACCGAGATGAACAGCTCCTTGGCGATCTCTTTGTAGGCGTAACCGCGGGCGATCAGGCGCAGCACCTCGCGCTCCCGCGAGGTCAGGGAGTCCAGCTCGGGATCGATGGACGGCGCCTCGGTGGAGGCGAAGGCGTCCAGCACGAACCCGGCCAGCCGCGGCGAGAAGACCGCGTCCCCCTCCGAGACCCGGACGATCGCGTCGGTCAGCTCCCTGCCGCTGATGGTCTTGGTGACGTAGCCGCGCGCGCCGCCGCGGATCACGCCGATGACGTCCTCGGCGGCGTCGGACACCGACAGGGCGAGGAAGCGCACCTGCGAGCCGGAGCCGAGCACCCGGCGCAGCACCTCCTGCCCACCGCCCCCGGGCATGTGGACGTCCAGCAGCACGACGTCGGGCTTGAGCTCCTCGATGGCGCCGACCGCCGTGTCGACGTCCTCGGCCTCGCCGACCACCTCGATCTGCGGGCCCAGCTCGGCGCGGACGCCGGACCTGAAGAGCCGGTGGTCGTCCACGATCAGTACCTTGACCATCGTCACAGCTCCCTCACACGCCGGTTGCGGATCACGCCTGCTCCCGCTTCATCGTCAGCATTACCTCGGTCCCGTCGCCCGGTTCCGTCCGCACCCGCGCGCTGCCGCCGTGCCGCTCCATGCGGCCGATGATCGACTGGCGGATGCCCATGCGGTCGTCGGGGACCTCGTCCATGTTGAACCCCTTGCCGCGGTCCCTGACGAACACGGTGACCTCCTCGGGCTCGACCTCCGCGTAGACGGAGATGACAGGAGCCTCAGCGTATTTGGCCGCGTTGACCATCGCCTGCCGGGCCGCCTGCAGCATCGCGCGCAGGCCGTCGTCCAGGTCGCAGTCGCCGACGCAGACGATCTCGATGGGCACGCCGTGCTCGTCCTCGATCTCGGCGGCCACCCGGCGGACGGCCGCCGCCATGGTGGCGTCGGCGTCGGACTTCGGCTGGTACAGCCAGTTGCGCAGCTCGCGCTCCTGCGAGCGGGCGAGGCGGGTGACCTCGAAGGGGTCGTGGGCGCTGCGCTGGATCAGCGTCAGGGTGTGCAGGACCGAGTCGTGCACGTGCGCGGCCATCTCGGCGCGCTCCTCCTGGCGGATGCGCTCCGTGCGCTCCTTCTGCAGTTCCTTCCACAGACCGGTCAGCCAGGGCGCGGCGATGAGGCCGATGCCGCCGACGACGACGCCCGTGAACGCCAGGCCGGGCCGGGCCTCGGCCAGCTTGCCCTGCGCGGCCAGGAAGCCGATCGCGCCGATGACGACCAGGACCAGGCCGATGCCGGTGCGGATCCAGGACCTGCGGACCTGCCGGACGGCGTCGGTCATCCAGCGCGCGCGCCGCCCGGGGTCGGCCTGCTGCCACAGGATCAGCGTGCCGATGCCGCCGACGGCGATCGACCAGGTGCCGACGCCGCCGGTGGACGCGCCGGTGAGCCAGCCGAAGGACGTCAACGCGGCGCCGAGCACACCGTACGCGGTGGCCTGTGCCCAGTCGCGGGGCGGCGCCTCACCGGGCTCGCGCGGGGTGAACATCCACAGCGCGGCGTACGCGAGGACGCCCAGGCCGTCCAGGACGCTGAGCAGCACGAAGGCGAGCCGCAGCACCACGGGGTCCAGCCTGAGCTGGGCGGCGGCCCCTTGGGCGACGCCCGCGACGAGCCGGCCTTTCAGCGGCCGGATCAAGCGCGGGTACGCCTCGGGAAGGGTGGGGGTCTCTGACATCTCCTGAGCATCGTCACACGTGAGAGGGCGGGAACGCATCAGGGCGCTCCCTGACTCCTGCCCTGAGGGCTCGGGGACGAGTCAGGGGTTCCCCGGATGGTGAGCCGGCCCCCGGACCGGCCACGATGGTGCCATGACCGAACCAGGCGGTGCCGGCACGGCGCAGGACACGGGTGCCGACCCGGGCGAGCGGCGCGTCCTCCAGCGTAGCGACGAGGGACGCATGCTCACGGGCGTGTGCGCCGGGCTCGGCCGCGCCACCGGGATGGACCCCGTGATCTTCCGCGTGGGCTTCGCCGTCCTCGTCGTGGGCTCGGGCATCGGCATCATGCTGTACGTCGCGGCGTTCCTTCTCATGCGCGGCGCGAACGGCGCCCCCGGGTACGTCGAGCAGTGGAGCCGCAGGTCCTTCGACACCGAGACCGTGATGGCGCTGCTGGCCGCGGTCTTCGCGCTCGGCCTGGTGATCAACCTGGCGGCCGACGGCATCGGCACCGCCACCGTCATCGTGGGCACCCTGCTCGCCATCGCGCTCCTCGCGGCGCACGCCCGCGGCGTGGACCTGCTGGCCGTGGCCAAGAGCCTGCCCGAGCGGGTCAGGCGGCGGGCCGAGGAACCGGTCGGCGACTTCCAGCTCAGCGGCTCCCTGCTGGGCCGGCCCTTCGGGCAGGCCGCCACGGCCGCCTTCGCCCAGGCCGCCGCTCCCGCGGACGCCCCCGCCGCACCCCCCTCGGACGCCCCGCCCCCGCGCACACCTCCCACGGACGCACCCGTCCGGGACGCGCCCGTCCGGGACGCGCCGTCGCCCGGACCGGGGCGGATGACGCCAGAAGACTTCCGGCAGGCGGCGCCCGGCGAGGCGCCCCGCCCGGCGTACCGGCCCGCCCCGGAGTACCGCCGCCTGTCCGACCTCGCGCGAGAGGCCCGCCCCGGCGGGTTCGACTCCTCCGGCGAGCCTTTCGCCCCGCACGGCCCGTACGGCTTCCGGGGCCCCAACCTGGCGTACGAGCCGCACGACTGGGCTCACGACAGGCGCGCCACCGCCGCGCCGGCGCGGCCCAAGCGCCCGAAGTCGTTCATCGGCGGCATAACGATGCTCGCCGCGTTCGTGGTCGGAGGAATCATGGTCGCAACGCAGTCCCCCCCAGGCACGCTGAACTTCCCCGTCGTCGGGGCCTCCGTCCTGATCACCATCGGCGCGGGGCTGCTGGTCGCGACCTGGTTCGGCAGGGGCGTGGGACTCGTGGCCGCCGGCACGCTGATGGCGGTCGTCCTGGTCGCCGGCTCGACGGTGAGCGACATCCCGAAGAGGATCGGCAGCTACACCTGGCAGCCCACCGACGCCGCGGTGGCCGCGCGCACCTACGAGGTGGGCATCGGCGACGGCACCCTCGACCTGAGCGACACCAAGTTCGCGCCCGGGTCGCGGACCCGGTTCGACGCCTCGGTGGGCATCGGCGAGATGAAGGTGATCGTGCCCCCGACGGCCCGGGTGGAGGTGTTCGGCCGCACCAGGCTCGGCGACGTGAAGATCGAGCACGTGGTGCAGGGCGGCACGGACGTCCAGCACGACAAGGTCCTGGAGCCGGACGCGACGCCTCCGGGCAGCCCCGCGGTCATCGAGCTGCACGTCAAGGCGGGCATAGGCGACGTGGAGGTGCGCCGTGCGGCATAGGACCGACTGGCTGTCGCTGCTGTGCGGCCTGCTGTTCGTCGGCATCGGGGTCCTGTACCTCACCGGGACGGCGCCCGACATGGCGGTCATGGCCCTGGTCCTCGTCGCCGGGCTGGGGCTGGCCGGGTTCGTGGCGGTGCTCGCCAAGGCCGTGCGCAAGCGCTGACACGGCGGCCGTGGACCGCCCGCGCGCGGGTATGCCCAGGTGAGAGCCCACCTGACCGGGGAGTTGCCGTGACCGCACCGCTGAGGCCGCCGTTCACCGAGGAGACCGCGCGGGCGAAGGTCCAGGCCGCCGAGGACGCCTGGAACACCCGCGACCCCGGCCACGTCGCCCTCGCGTACACGCCCGACTCGGTGTGGCGCAACCGGTCGGAGTTCGTGACCGGCCGCGAGGAGATCATCCGGTTCCTCACCCGGAAGTGGGCCAGGGAACTCGGCTACGCGCTGCGCAAGGAGCTGTGGGCGTTCACCGGCGACCGCATCGCCGTGCGCTTCCAGTACGAATGCCACGACGCGGGCGGCCAGTGGTGGCGCAGCTACGGCAACGAGCTGTGGGAGTTCGACGCCGGCGGCCTGATGCGGCGGCGCGAGGCCAGCATCGACGACGTCCCGATCGAGGAGGCCGACCGGCGCGTCTTCGGTTCCAGGCCCGCGGCGGAGCTCGGACTCCCTTTCCCGCTCCGGTGAACGCGCCCGCGGCGGTCCGGAGCGCGCGGGACTGGGGGGACGCGGGGCCACGGCGGCGTGTCCCGGGCCCTGGGGGTTGACCCGGCACGTCAGGGGCGTACGTTCGCAGTTGTCGGTTCACCTCAGCGCGCAGAGACGCGCACGATGCCGCGCACGGCGACGGAAACACACGGCCACCTGTCCTGGAGGTCCAATGACCCGTATCACCGTCACGGTCGACGGCGTCGCCTACGAGGAGGAGGTGGAGCCCCGCCTGCTCCTCGTCCACTTCCTGCGCGACCGGCTCGGCAAGGTCGGCACGCCCGTCGGCTGCGACACGAGCAACTGCGGCGCCTGCACGGTCCTGCTGGACGGCAGGAGCGCCAAGAGCTGCGCCGTCCTCGCCGTCCAGGCCGACGGGAGCGACGTCCTCACCATCGAAGGGCTCGCGGACGGCGACGCCTGGCACCCCATGCAGCGGGCCTTCCACGAGGAGCACGGACTGCAGTGCGGCTACTGCACGCCCGGCATGATCATGGCCGCCCTCGACCTGCTCAAGGACGACCCCGACCCCTCAGAGGAGGCGATCCGCTCGGGCCTGGAGGGCAACCTGTGCCGGTGCACCGGCTACACCAACATCGTCAGGTCCGTGCGCCGGGGCGCGCGCGACATGAGCGGCCGGGAGGTGACGCCGTGACCGAGCTCGACACCGGGGTGGCCGCCGGGATCGGCGACCTCGGCGCGCCCGCGCCCGGCGGGCCGGAGATCGGCGCGGCGCGCAGGCGCAAGGAAGACGCCCGGCTGGTGACCGGGCGCACGCGCTGGACCGACAACATCCAGCTCCCCGGCATGCTGCACGTCGCGTTCCTGCGCAGCCCGCTCGCCCACGCCCGCATCCTGCGCGCCGACGCCTCCGCCGCCCTGCGCAGGCCGGGGGTCGTCGCCGCCTTCACCGGCCGCGACCTCGCCGGCGAACTGGGCGGCCTGCCGTGCGCCTGGCCGGTCACCGAGGACATCGTCATGCCCGACCACCCCCCGATGGCGGCGGACGAGGTCAGGTACGCGGGCGAGGCGGTGGCCTGCGTGATCGCCACCGACCGGTACAAGGCCCACGACGCGCTGGAGCACATCGACATCGACTACGACCCCCTGCCCGCCGTCGTGGACCTGACCGCCGCCCTCGCCGAGGGCTCCCCCACCGTCCACGACGCCGGCAACCGGGCGTACGTGTGGAAGTTCAGCGCCGGCGACACCGAGGCCGCGTTCCGCGACGCGCCCGTGGTGATCGAGCGCACCTACCTGCAGCAGCGGCTGATCCCCGCGGCCATGGAGCCCCGCGCGGTCGTGGCGCAGACCGACGGCGAGACCTTCACGCTGTACTCCTCCACGCAGATCCCGCACATCCTGCGCGTGATGCTGGCCCAGGTCACCGGCATCCCCGAGCACCGGCTGCGCGTGATCGCGCCGGACGTGGGCGGCGGCTTCGGCTCCAAGCTCCAGGTCACGGCGGAGGAGGCGCTGGCGCTCCTGCTCACCCGCAGGCTCGGCAGGCCGGTGAAGTGGACCGAGTCCCGCACCGAGGGCAACCTGTCCGTCCACCACGGCCGCGGCCAGCTCCAGCGCGTCGCCATCGCCGCCGAACCCGACGGGCGTCTGAGGGGCCTGCGCGTCGACCTGCTGGCCGACCTCGGCGCCTACCTCATGCTGATCACGCCCGGCGTGCCCGTGCTCGGCGGGTTCATGTACCCGGGCATCTACAAGATGGACGCCTACGACTTCACCTGCACCGGCGTGTTCACGACCAAGATGCCGACCGACGCCTACCGGGGCGCGGGCCGTCCCGAGGCCACGTTCGCCATCGAACGGCTCATGGACGAGCTGGCCGCCGAACTCGGCCTGGACCCCGTCGAGGTGCGGCGGCGCAACTGGATCGCCCACGAGGAGTTCCCGCACACCACGATCGCCGGCATGACCTACGACAGCGGCCACTACGAGGCCGCCACCGAGAAGGCGCTCACGCTGTTCGGGTACGACGACCTGAGGGCCGAGCAGGCCCGCCGCCGCGACCGCGGCGACCCCGTGCAGCTCGGCATCGGCGTCTCCACGTTCACCGAGATGTGCGGCCTCGCCCCGAGCCGGGTGCTCGGCTCGCTCAGCTTCGGCGCCGGAGGGTGGGAGCACGCCGCCGTGCGCATGCTGCCCACCGGCAAGGTCGAGGTCGTCACCGGCACCAGCCCGCACGGCCAGGGCCACGTCACGGCCTGGAGCCAGATCGTCGCCGACGCGCTCGGCGTGCCGTTCGAGGACGTTTCCGTCCTGCACGGCGACACCGCCGTCGCCCCCAAGGGCATGGACACCTACGGCTCCCGCTCGCTGGCGATCGGCGGGGTGGCGCTGCTCCAGGCGTGCGACAAGGTCAAGGAGAAGGCCCGGCACGTCGCCGCCCACATGCTGGAGGCGTCCGCCGACGACATCGAGTTCTCCAAGGGCGTGTTCCGGGTGCGCGGCACCGGGTCCGGCACGACCATCCAGGAGGTCGCGCTCGCGGTGTTCGCCGCGCACGACCTGCCCGACGGCGCCGAGCCGAGCCTCGACTCCGACGCGACCTACGACCCGGTGAACTTCTCCTTCCCGCACGGCACCCACCTGTGCGCGGTGGAGGTCGACACCGAGACCGGCGCCACCGAGATCAGGTCGTACGTCGCCGTGGACGACGTCGGCAAGGTGATCAACCCGCTGATCGTGGAAGGACAGGTCCACGGCGGCCTCGCCCAGGGCATCGCGCAGGCCCTGTTCGAGGAGGCCGTCTACGACGCCGAGGGCAACCTGCTCACCGCCACGCTGGCCGACTACCTGGTGCCGTCCGCCGCCGACCTGCCCGGCTTCGTCACCGCCAGGACCGAGACGCCCGCGACCAGTAACCCGCTCGGCGTCAAGGGCGTCGGCGAGGCGGGCACGATCGCCTCCACGCCCGCCGTGGTCAACGCCGTCGTGGACGCCCTGCGCCCCTACGGCGTCCACGACGTCCCCATGCCGTGCACCCCCGAACGGGTGTGGCGCGCCCTCCGGGGCGGAACCGACGCAGCCGACGCGACCATCGTCCCGGAGGGTGGCTCATGATCCCCGCGGCCTTCGATTACGTGCGCCCCTCCTCACTCGAGGAGGCCGTCGAGGTGCTGGAGGACGCCGGCGACGAGGGCAAGGTGCTGTCCGGCGGGCAGTCCCTGCTGCCCTTGCTGCGGCTGCGCCTGGCCTACCCGAGCGTGCTCGTCGACATCGGACGGCTGCCCGGGCTGCGCGGCATCCGCGACGAGGGCGGCCACGTCCACATCGGCGCCACCACCACGCACGACGAGATCGTCCGCTCGCCGCTCGTCAACGCCGCCTGCCCGCTGGTCGCGCTGGCCACCGCCACCGTCGCCGACCCCGCCGTACGGCACCGGGGCACCTTCGGCGGGTCCCTGGCCCACGCCGACCCCGCCGGAGACCTGCCCGCCGTCGCCCTGGCCCTCGACATGGAGTTCGTGATCCGGTCCGGCTCGGGCGAACGGGTCGTCGCCGCCCGCGACTTCTTCACCGACTATCTGGAGACCGCCCTCGAACCCGGCGAGATCCTCACCGGCGTCCGCGTGCCCAAGCCGGGCGAGGGCTGGGGCTTCCACTACGAGAAGTTCCACCGCACGGCCCAGGCGTGGGCGATCGTCGGCGTCGCCGCGGCGGTCCGCGTCTCGGGCGACGCGACCGCGCCCCGCGTCGAGGAGGCCCGGGTGGCCCTCACCAACATGGGCCCCACCCCCATACGCGCCACCACCACCGAATCCGCCGCCCGCGGCGCCACCCTCACCACCGTCCCCGCCCTGAACGGCTTCACCCCGGCGACCGCTCCCGGCCGATCCCGTGCTCCCGGCTCGGCCAACGGGCTGCGGGACGCGCTGCGCGAGGCGGCGTCCCACGCCGACGAGGGCACCTCCCCCACCGCCGACCTGCACGCCACCCCCGAATACCGCCGGCACCTGGCCCGCGTCCTGACCTACCGCGCCCTGAGATCCGCCGCCACGGCCGCCCGGCGACTCCCGCCTTCCTGAGCCGCCTCGCCCTTCGGTGACACCCGCGACGGCGGGCGAGGGCTCGCGTCAGGAAGGCTGGCTCCAGCCGAGGCCGGTGGTGGCCCTGAGGGTGAGCTTCCGCGCTCCGGCGCGCCCGCCGCCGGGCAGGACCTCCAGCGCGCCCGCGCCGTACACGCCGGGAAGCCCCACGACGAGATCGGCGCGGGCGTCGCCGGTCACGTTCGCCAGGCGCAGGCTCGTGCCGTACCTGGTCTCGTAGGTGTCGTGCGTGTACGTCCTGACCGGCCGCGCGGTCACGCCGGTGGAGGTGCCCGCGTGCAGGACGGCCCAGTCGTGGTCGCCTTCGCCCGCGACGTGGACGGCGAGATCGGCGCGGCCGTCCCCGGTGACGTCACCGAGCGCGACGCCGGCCGGGTAGCCGTCCCCGTACGCCAATGCCCGCGCGGGCCCGAACCCGGTGCCCGTGCTGAGCTGCACGATCACTTGGAACACCACGTTCCCGGGGTCGGTGGAGGTGACACGGACCAGGTCGGCCCTGCGGTCACCGTTGACGTCGCCCACGGCGAGGGCCCGGGCGGCCCGCTCCGCCGGACTGATCGACCAGGCGTTCTTCAGCGACAGCCCGGCCCTGGACCCGGGCACGACGGTGATCCGCTGCGGCCCCACCGGCTCGGCCGGCGCCGGACGCCGCTCGGTCGCCACGAGGTCGGCGAGCCCGTCGCCGGTCACGTCCCCGGCCGCGAGCTCCGCGCCGAACCGCGGGGCGCCATTGGCGAGGCCGGCCATGCGCAGGCCCGTCCTGCCGCCCCGCAGCACGACGATCCGCTTGTCCCCGGCGACGGCCGCGTCCCCGTACCCGTCACCGTCGAAGTCCGCGGCGGCCATGGCGGGCTCGGTGACCGGCCAGGGGATCACCTGGGCGGGCTTCCCGCGCAGCCCCGCCCGGGAACCCCGGAAGAGCACCAGCCTCTTCCGCGCGGCCGCCAGGACATCGGCGTACCCGTCCCTGTCGAAGTCCGCCGACACGAGCACCCGCCCGAGGTTCTCCTTGGCGACGGGATCACCTGCCGTGACGACCCGCGCCCGCCCGGAGACCGCCTTCGCGCCACCGAGATAGACGACCACACCCCCGGCGTCGCTCTTCCCGTTCACCTTCAGCAGATGAACCCCGGCGATCACATCGCTCCGCCCGTCCCCGTCGACGTCCCCCGCCCGAGCGCTCCGGGCCGAGCCGGCCACGGCGGGCACGGCCGTCGTGATCCCGAGAGGACTCGCCGCGACGGGCACGACCACCCCGCCGGCCCCGATCAGCCCCACGGCGACCGCCGCGACCAGCCCGCCCCTCCCCATGTGCCTGACCGTCACCCGCATGCCCGACCGTCCCTTCGGCGTAGGTAACCAGTCAGACGGCCACCCCGGCCCCGGCGCCGACCCGGTCCCGAAGAGTTCACCTCCCGGCAACCGAATGGCCGTGATCGGCCCGGCCCCGCGCGCGAACGAGCCCGTGCCGGAAGCGTGGAGGGGCGGTGGCGCCGGTCGACGCCGAGGGCGAGGAGTGGGAGGCGGGTAGGGGGTCATAATGGCGCGTGAGCGACGATGGTCGTTCTGTCGTTCTTCGGCTGGGAGTCGTCTGGGACAGGAGCGGCGCGATGGCGATGCGGTTCGAGCACGAGTTCACGGTTCCCGTGCCGGTCGAGCAGGCGTGGTCCGTGCTCCTCGACGTGGAGCGGGTGGCTCCGTGCCTGCCGGGCGCGTCGTTGGACGGCGTGGCGGGCGAGGTGTTCAGCGGGCGGATGAAGGTCAAGGTGGGTCCCATCACCGTGACCTACCGCGGGGAGGCGTCGTTCACGTCGGTGGACAAGGACGCGCGCACGCTGAGCCTCAAGGCGTCGGGCAAGGAGGCGAGGGGGACCGGCACCGCCGGTGCGACGGTCACCGCGACGCTGGCGGGCGAGGGGCCGCGCACGCGGGTCAGGGTCGAGACGTCCTTCACCGTCACCGGACGGCCCGCGCAGTTCGGACGGGGCGTCATGGCGGAGGTCGGGGCCAAGCTGATCGACCGGTTCGCCGAGAACCTGGCCGCCCTGCTCCGCGAGGCACCCGGGGAAGCGGGGGCGGAGACCGTGGCGGCCGACGTCGCCGCGGCCGAGGTCACCGCGGTGGCCGAGGTCCCTGAGGGTGAGGTCCCTGAGGGTGAAGTCGCCGCGCCGGCTCCTGAGGGTGAGGACGCCGCGCTCGGTACCACTCCGTTCAACGCGCCGGCCGTGCCGTCGTCGGCCGAGCCGTCCGGTTTCGGGCCCGAGGAGGTTCCCGTTCCGGCGGCCGAGGGCAGGGAGCCGGGGCAGCGGCATCTCAGTGCCGTTCCGGACGCGCATGGTGGGGCGCGTTCCGGGGAGGCGGCGTCCTGGGAGGCGCATCCGGCGGGGACGATCCGGACGTCTCGTACCGCTGAGGAGGAAGCGCTCGATCTGCTGCGGATCGCCGGCGTGCCGATGCTCAAGCGGGTGGCCCCGCTGGTGGCGGCCCTGACCGCCGTGGTGGTCCTGGCCTGGCTGGTACGCCGGGCCCTCAAGGGCCGCTGACGCCGACAGTAGAGCGTCCGGCTACTTCGGTAAAAGTCGGAAATGAGCTGGTCAGCAGTCCTCTGTGCGGGGCAGCGCGGGGGGTTGTGGGGGAATACACCCGGGCAGCGTCGGTGCGGACTCGGGGGAACGAACCATGCAGCCGGATGTCAGCGTTGTCCTCGTCACGTACAACGACTCGGCCGGCCTGCGGCGTGCGATCGGCTCGGTTCTCGGCCAGTCCCTGCGCGACCTCGAAGTGATCGTCGTGGACGACGCGGGCGGCGGCGGCACGCCCCGGCTGATCGCCCGCCTCGACGACCCACGTGTGCGTTATCTGCGCAGGCAGGCGCCCGGCGGAGGCCCCGGCGCGCCGCGCAACGACGGCATGGACGCGGCCCGCGCGCCGTACGTGATGTTCCTCGACGGCGGCGACGAGCTGCCCCGGCACGCGTGCAAGAGCCTGCTGGAGGAGATCGAGCGCACCGGCGCCGACTTCGTGGCGGGTCAGCTCTCACGGGTTCTGGCCGGGGTGGGCGAGCAGCGCACGGTGACGCGCACCCAGCGGTACCGGCCCGCGCTGTACGGGCGGCGGGTGGTGGAGGGGATCCGTGCCGAGCCGGAGTTCTTTCTCGACGGGTTCGCGACGAACAAGCTGTACCGGGTGGACTTCCTGCGCGAGCACGCGCTGAGGTTCGAGGAGGGCCTCCGGTACGGGGACCACGTCTTCACCGCCGCCGTGTACTGCGCGGCGCGCCGGTTCGCCGTGGTGCCGTGGGCGGTCTACCTGTGGCACGGCGGACCGGGGACGGCGGCCGGGGACGAGATCGAGGACGTGCGGGACCGGGTGCGGGCGGCGCAGCTCGGCGACGCGATCCTGCGCGAGCGCGGCCACGCCGACCTGGTCGGGGCGCGCCAGGACCGTTTCCTGCGGCAGGACCTGCGCGGTCACCTGGAACGGCTCCCCCGGCGCCCGGCGGTGCGGGTGAAGGAGTTCGCCGCGGTGACGCGGCCGTACCTGGACGAGCTGGAGCCGGGCGTGGCGGACCGGGCCGACCCGCTGGTGCGGGTGTGCTGCCATCTGGTCCGCACCGACCACCCGGAGGATCTGGTGGTCGCGGCGCGGTCCCTGACCGGACCCAAGGCGGCGCCCCGGCACGCGCTGCGCGTGGACGGCCGCACGTACTGGGGGACGCGCGCCGATCCGGCGATGGACATCACCGCGCTGCGGCTGGGCGAGCTGCCGTTCTCGGCGGCGCGGGTCCGGCACGAGGTGACGGAGGTGTCGTGCGAGGGGACGGCGGTGTCGCTGACGGTGCGCACCTATGACCCGTTCGCGGTGCTGAGGCGCTGGAAGACGCGGGCCGAGCTGGTGCTCAAGGGGCTGCGCGTGCCGCTGGAGCCGGCGCGGCAGGCGGACGGCAGCTACCTGACGCGGGTGGAGTTCGACCTGGCCGAGGTGAGGCCGGGCAGGGGCCGCCGCGATCCGCGCGTGTCGTACGTCCGCGCGGACGGGCACCGCACGAGCGACCGGCTGCTGGTGGACCCGGCCACGCCGCCGCTGTCGTGCGCCGTGGGCGGGCACGAGGTGACGGTGGGCCCGGTGGGGGACGCCGCGGTGCTGGCGGTGTCCTGGCGACCGGCGCCGCGCCGGGTGTCGCGGCTGCGCGTGGCGGCGTCGGGCGCGGCCCTGAAGCTGTGGGCGTACCGGTGGCTGGTGCGCGTGGTGCCGCGCCGCCGCGACCTGGCGTTGTTCGAGTCGGAGAACGGCGCGGCGTACACGGGCAATCCGCGGTACGTCTACGAGGAGATCCGCGGCAGGGGCATGCCGTTGCGGGTGTGGTGGTCGGTGCGCGGCGAGGCGTCCGGGTTCCCCACGGACGTGCCGCTGGTGCCCCGGATGAGCTGGCGGCACGTCTGGATCATGGCGCGGGCGGCGTACTGGGTGGACAGCCACGGCTTCCCCGCGGGCTTCCCCAAGCCGAAGGGCACGCGCTACCTGCAGACCTGGCACGGGCAGGCGCTCAAGACGGTCGGGTTCGACTCCCCCGCGCTGCGCGGAGACCTGCCCGGGCCGCGCGAGCGGTGGCGCGCGTCCGTGGCGCGGTGGGACGCGCTGGTGTGCCCGGGCGGGGAGTTCGAGCGGGTCTTCGTGCCGTCCAACGAGTACACGGGCACCGTGCTGCGCTTCGGCTCGCCGCGCTGCGACGTGCTGGTGAACGGCGATCCGACGGCCGAGGCCCGGGTGCGCGAGGCCCTGGAGATCCCGGCGGACCGCAGGATCCTGCTGTACGCGCCGACGTACCGCGAGGGGGCGGTCGGCGCGTCGGTGCGGGCCGACCTGGACGCGCTGGGCGAGGCCCTGGGCGGGGAGTGGGTCGTGGTGCTGCGGCCGCATCCGGCCGAGCGGTTCCGCGTGCCGGAGCGGGTGCGCCACTTCGTCCGGGCCGCGGGCTCGTATCCGGAGGTGAACGACCTGATCCTCGCCTCTGACGCGCTGCTGAGCGACTATTCCTCGATCATCTGCGACTACGCGTGCACCGGCCGTCCGATCCTGCTCTACGCCGACGACTACGACGCCTACGCGCGGGTGGAGCGGGGGCTGAACTACGACCTGCGCGAGATCGGGCCGGGTCCGGTGCTCGCCACCACCGAGGAGCTGGTGGCCGCGCTGCGTGACCTGCCGGCGGTGGCCGCCGAGTACGCGGGCCGGTACGCCGACTTCGTCACCCTGTTCTGCGCCGAGGAGACGGGGAAGGCCGCGCCGCGGGTGGTGGACGCCTTCTTCCACGGGACCGGGCCGCGGCCATGACGTCCCGGGCCGCGGCGTCCGGGCGTGGTCAGGCGGTGGTGTTCGCCTGCATGGACGCCGACACGCTGGGCGGGGTGCAGCAGGTGACGCACATCGTCGCCCAGGGGCTGGCCCTGCGCGGCCACGACGTGCACGTGGTGGGCCTGCACCGCTCGCCCGACCCGTTCCGGTTCGTCGAGCACCCGTTGTACGAACACCACGTGGTGCAGCGGCGGCCGCCGGGCGCGGGGCGGCCGTGGGCGGCGCGGGGGCGGGTGTCGCGGCTGCTGTCCTCGCTGGGGCAGGGGTACGCGGTGCTGACCTCGCCCGCGGTGGTGTCGTGGCTGGCGGGCGCGCTGCCGTCCCGGTTCCGGGCGATCGGCCAGTACCACGGCTCCTACGAGCACGCCCGGGGCACCTGGCACTTCGCCTCGGTGCGCCGCCACTACGGCGACCTGGCGCGGTCGGTGTTCCTCAGCCCCGAGGACGCGGCGCGGTTCGCCGAGCAGGCGCTGCTGCCGAACGCCGACGACGTGCCGAACCCGCTGCGGGCCTGGCCGGCGGCGCCGTCGTTCCTGGACGTGCCGCGCGTGCTCGGCGTCGGCAGGCTGGCCTGGGTGAAGCGCTTCGACCGGCTGATCACGGCGTTCGCCCGGGCGGCGCGCACGCGGCAGGACTGGCAGCTCCACCTGGTCGGCGACGGCCCGGAGCTGCCGCGCCTGCGCGCGCACGCGGCCTCGCTGGGCATGGCGGGCCGCGTGGTGTTCCGCGGCAGGGTGCCCGCGGCGGAGATCGGCCGCGAGTACCTCAACGGGGCGATCCTCGGCCTCACCAGCGAGCACGAAGGGTTCCCGCTGGTGGTGGGCGAGGCGGCCTCGTACGGCATGCCCGCGGTGGCGTTCGACGTCTCCGGAGGGGTGCGCGCGCTGGTCCGGCACGGCACGACGGGCGTGCTCGTGCCGCCCGCGGACCTGGGCGCGCTCACCGGCGCGCTGGCGGGCCTGATGGCCGACCACGCGCGGCGGCGGCGGCTCGGCGCGGCGGCACGGGCCCACGCCGAGGCGTTCCGGCTGGAGCGGGTGCTGGACCGCTGGGAGGAGGTCTTCGCGCGGATCAGCCGGTGAGGGCGTCAGCGGTCGACGAGCTCGCTCGAGGCGGCACGGGGACGGGGGACGCCGACCTGGGAGAGCTGCCCGGAGGTGAGCATCGCGGCGAGGGGGCCGGGCTCGCGCATGCGGTTGACCCGGTCGCGGACCACCTGGTCGGCCCGGGACAGCGCGCGCCTGGCGGCGGTTCTCCGATAGGCGAGCAGGTGCCGGACCGACGCCCCCGACCCGGCCGGGACGTCGTACCCGCATGCCCGCAGGCGGCGTCCGAGCACCTCCTCGCACAGCGCGATCTCCCACGGCGCCAGGCGGGTGCTCCAGGTGCCGACCCGGGCCTGGGTGACGGCGCGGTGGGTGTTGCTGTGCCAGACCTTGCGCGAGGGCACCGCGACCTGCGCCAGGTGGCGCGGCTCGCACATGGCGGGGACGTACTCCTCGCCGAGGAACGCGCAGATCTTGGCCAGCTCGGTCGCCGGGTCGGCGGTGAGGTCCTCGTAGCGCAGCTCGTGGTAGGCGTCGGCGGGCAGCCGGGCGGCGTGGCGGCGGCTGCGGTCGATGGTGGCGGCCCAGATGGCGGCGGCGTGGTAGACGTCCAGCGTGAACCAGGGCATCTCCTTGAGCGAGGCGACGCAGTCGCGCCCGTCCCTGATCAGGTGGATGAACTGGGCGTCGGGGAACAGGCGCAGCAGGACGTCCACGTGCTTGGAGTACATCGGCCGCTTGTCCCCCCAGCGGGGCTTGCCGAAGCGCTCGGCGTACGCGCGGAACACCTCGCCGATCACCGAGCCGAGCGAGCCGGGGCCGTCGACGGCCCTGCGGATGTAGGCGTCGGCGTCGATGCCGAGCTCGCGGAACTTGGTGCTCTTGTCGGTGGCGATCCACTCGGCGAGCGCGCGCCGGTTCCCGGGCACGCGCATGTCGCCGTGGATCCGCCGGTGGTAGTAGACCTGGAGCAGGAAGCGCGTCTCGGGCGGCACGGCGATGCGCGGGTGCGCGTGCAGCATGAGCTGCAGCATCGTGGTGCCGGAGCGCGGGCAGCCGATGATGAAGACGGGCCGGTCTGAGCGCATCGATCTACACCCCCGTGAAGAAAGGATCGGTCCGCACGTGCCGCTGGTCGTCCTCGCCGGAGGCGTCCGGCGCGGCCTTTCCGAGCGCCCGGGTGGACAGCCACATGCGGTAGACGAGGAAGATCTCGTTGGCGACGAGCAGGCCGCCCGCGAGCGTGGTGACGGGAAGCAGCGCGGCCGGGCCGATGACCGGGGCCACGACGAACACGGCGGCGTGGAACTCGATGCCGCTCATCAGGTGGGTGCGCACCCGGTGCCGGGCCAGGAAGTGGCCGACGCGCCGGCGCAGGCCCACCGGCGCCTCGCCCTCCCCCGGCGGCTGGGGCGGCGCCTGGTCGTACCCCTCCGCCTCGTACCTGCGGACGTACTCGGGCAGGTCGCCGGCCATGTCCGACTCCTGGTCGTACACCTGGTCGCGGGGCGGGGGCGGGAGGAGGTGGGGAACTCGGCCGGGATCGGGCCCGGGAACGGGGACGGGGACGGGGACGGTGGCGGCGAGGGAGTCCTCGGAGCCGGACGCCTGCCGTGGGATGGCGGGGCCGTCCCACGCGGCGCCGCGGGCCTGGGCCGGCGCCTCGCCGTCGAGGCAGGGGTCGGCAGGGGACGGATAGTCGAGCGGGCCGTGCGGCGGGAGCGGGTAGTCGTGGAACTCCTCGGCGGTCGCGGCGTGGTCGTCGTAGGCGACCACGCCCATGGCGTCGCCGTGGTCCCGGGCGAGCGAGTCGACGGCCATCGCCTCGCGCACCGCGGTGAGTTCGTCGCGGCGGGCGGCGCGGCGTCTGGCCTTGACGGTCTGGCGTACCCGTTTCATCTGCGGGGCGTTGACGTAGCGGAACAGGTCCAGGATCGCGATGCCGGCGCCGAGCAGGACGAAGGCCATGCGGCCGGTGGCGGCGTACTGCCCGTAGGCGATGCCGGCGGCGCAGCAGACGACGCGGATGCGGTCGCCGACGTAGTCGAGCCAGAGCCCGAACGGCGTGCCGGTGCCCTTGAGCCTCGCGATCTTGCCGTCCACACAGTCGATCATGAAGCTGACGTAGAAGAGCGCCGCGCCGAGGGCGAGCCGGTTGGCGGCGAAGCAGGCCGCCGAGGCCATGCCGAGGATCAGGGAGAGGCGGGTCAGGGCATTGGGCGTGATCTCGGTGCGATTCGCTACGAACAGTGCCACCCGGCATGCGACCGGGTCGACCACGAACACCGTCCACCATGAGTCTCTGCGTTTGCGCGTCGCGAGCACGTCATCCAGCGAATAGGACCTCATGGCTGCCAGCATGGCGACGTGAAGCCACCGAAATCCGACCGTCTGTAACTCACATGAGATCTCTAGATGGTTTCTTGACCGCCCCCGGCGACTGGCCCCGGCGGCTTGACCTCCCGCCACACGATCGCTTCCTGGACGCTCGATCGGGCCCCCGTTCTCGAAACGTTTAATACTGATTTGGCGTGATTTTTACGTTCCATTGGAAAGCGGAGTAGGGTTGCGCGGCGTCGGCGAAGGAGGAGGACCATGCGGCCTGCACAGCCAGCACAGCCTGCACAGCCCGCACCGCGAGCCGGGCGGATGATGCGACGGTTCGTCCCGGTCGCCGCGGCGGTCGCCCTGTTGGCGGCGACGCTCCCCGCCTCGGCCGAGGAGCCCGCGTCCGCGAGCGCCAAGGGCGTCGACTGCGCCCGGGTGAAGTGCATCGCGCTGACCTTCGACGACGGCCCCGGCCCGTACACCGCCAAGCTGCTGGACATCCTGCGCGCCCACCGCACCAAGGTCACGTTCTTCCTCATCGGCGGGCGCGTCGAGAAGGACCCGAGGACGGCCCGCAGGATCGCGCGCGACGGTCACCAGATCGGCAACCACACCTACGACCACCCGCACCTCACCACCCTGTTCGACGACGAGATCCGCGACGAGATCGCCCGCGCCCAGGACGCCATCCAGGCGGCCACCGGACGGCGCCCCGACATCCTGCGGCCCCCGTACGGCGACACCGACGCGCGGGTGGGCGCCATCGCCGCCGAGTTCGGCCTGTCGCAGATCGTGTGGAACGGCAGCTCGCGTGACTGGGAGCTGCGGAACGCCGTGGCGATCCGCGAGAAGGTCCTGGGCCTGGCCAAGCGCGACCGCGTCGTGCTGATGCACGACATCCAGCCCGCGACGGTCAAGGCCATGCCGAGGATCCTCACCGCGCTGGAGAAGAAGGGCTACCACGTGGTGACCGTCGAGAAGCTGCTGCGCGGCCGCCGGCTGAGCGCCGGCGAGACGTTCCCGGTCGGCGGCTGGAACTGAGTATCCGCGGAATCGCTTGCGCCGCCGCCCCGCGCCGGTCTTAAGGTGGTACGAGGCCCCGGCCAGGCGCGACGTCGCCCGGATTCCGGCGGCGTCTTCCGCGATCCGTCATGGCCGTTCCCCGGCCGTCACACGAGGAGACCTGGTCGAGCGATGAGCGACGTACAGGAGAAGGCCGAGCTCTACGCCATGGACATCTCGGACGTGACCTGGCTGAGCGCGCCCGGGAGCACCTCCGAGGACCGTATCGAGATCGCCTACCTGCGCGGCGGCGCGGTCGCCATGCGCAACCCGTCCGACCCCGCGGGCACCGTCCTGCGCTACACGGCCGCCGAGTGGAACGCCTTCGTCCTCGGCGTCCGCGACGGCGAGTTCGACGACTGAGCCACCCGCGTCAGCGCCCGGCGGGACGGGAACGCCCCTGCGCGCCGCCCAGGCGGCGCATCGGGCGTTCCACGTACCGGTAGGTCAGCGTGCTCACGGCGAGCACGACCGCGACGAACGCGAGCGCGAGCAGGGCCTGCGCGACCAGCGGGCGCTCGCCCGGGTCGCCGAACAGGGCCACGAACAGCTTCAGCAGCGGCACGTGCACCAGGTACACCGAGTAGCTGATCAGTCCGAGCCAGGCGAGCGGGCGGGGCACGGCGCGGTGGCGCAGGGCCATGCCGGCCGCGAACGTCGCCCCGGCGAGCGCGACCGTGGTCATCCAGACGTGCGGGTACGCCCACCATCCCGTCCGGTAGGCGAAGAACGGCACGATCACCAGCAGCGCCGTCACCGCGGCGACCGCGCCCGCCGCGCCGAGGGCGGACGCCTGTCCCCGCTCCCAGCGGTACAGGACGGTGCCGGTGAACATCACCGCGAGGATCGCCGGGCCGAGCCAGGGCGTCCGGCCGCCGAGCAGCAGCAGCGTCACCCCGAGCGCCCCGAGGGCGAGCGCGCCCGCCGCACGGCCCCGGCCCGTGATCACGCACCAGAACCCGGCCGCGAAGACGGCCAGTGCGACGAAGGCCGCCGGTCCACGGGGCAGCACGGGGGCCGCCAGCAGCAGCCCCACGACGACCGCGGCGCCCGCGAAGACCAGGGCCCACAGGGCGCTGCGCCGGTGCAGCCCGGTCACGAACAGCGCGGTGACGACGAGGTAGAAGACCATCTCGTAGGACAGCGTCCACATCGGCTCGGTGATCCCGCCCGACCCGACCACGTCCAGGAGCATGGTGACGTGCGCGGCGACGGTGGCGAGGTCCGGGGTGACCTCGCGCCGGATCGGCACGAGCGGCGCCAGCGCGAGCACCAGGCAGACGACCACGATGTACAGCGGGTAGAGCCGGAGGAACCTGCCGATCCAGAACCCGCGCACGTCGCCGCGCCGCTCCAGCGACGCGGGAATGATGTAGCCGCTGACCAGGAAGAACACCAGCACGCCGTACATGCCGAGGCTGAACCAGCGGGGGCTGAGCTCGGGCGTGAAGCGGTACAGCATGTGCTCCAGGAGCACGGCGCCGGCGCCCACGCCCCGCAGGGCGTCCAGCCACGCCAGCCTGGAGCTCCTCTGGGCGGCGCTGTGCGGCGCGCCCGTCCCGGCCGTAAGCATTGGACGGAATTTACCGGAGCGTGAACCCGCCCGGCCGCATCACGGACTTATGTCCGGTCGAATCCGATTGACCGGACTCATGCCCTGCCGGGGATCACTCCCACTCGATGGTGCCCGGCGGCTTGCTCGTGACGTCCAGGACCACGCGGTTGATCTCGCGGACCTCGTTGGTGACACGGGTGGAGATGCGGGCCAGCACGTCGTACGGGACGCGGGACCAGTCGGCCGTCATGGCGTCCTCGCTGGTGACGGGGCGCAGCACGACCGGGTGGCCGTAGGTGCGGCCGTCACCCTGGACGCCGACGGAGCGGACGTCGGCGAGCAGCACGACCGGGCACTGCCAGATGTCCCGGTCCAGCCCGGCGCGCGACAGCTCCTCGCGGGCGATGGCGTCGGCCTCGCGCAGCACGTCCAGACGGTCCTGGGTGACCTCGCCGATGATGCGGATGCCGAGCCCGGGGCCGGGGAACGGCTGGCGCCACACCATGGCCGGGGGCAGGCCCAGCTCCTCGCCCGCGCGGCGCACCTCGTCCTTGAAGAGCGTGCGCAGCGGTTCGACCAGGGAGAACCGCAGGTCGTCAGGGAGGCCGCCGACGTTGTGGTGCGACTTGATGTTGGCCGTGCCGGTGCCGCCGCCGGACTCGACGACGTCGGGGTAGAGCGTGCCCTGGACCAGGAAGTCGACCGGGCCGTCGGCGATGATGGCGCGCTGCTCGTCCTCGAAGACGCGGATGAACTCACGGCCGATGATCTTGCGCTTCTCCTCCGGGTCGGTCACCCCGGCCAGCGCCTTCAGGAAGCGCTCCTGGGCGTCCACGACGCGGAGCCTGACGCCGGTGGCGGCGACGAAGTCGCGCTCGACCTGCTCGGCCTCGCCCTTGCGCAGCAGCCCGTGGTCGACGAAGACGCACGTGAGACGGTCGCCGATGGCGCGCTGGACGATGGCGGCGGCCACCGCCGAGTCGACGCCGCCGGACAGGGCGCAGATCGCGCGTCCCTCGGGGCCGATCTGGGCGCGGACGGCCTCGACGGCGTCCTCGACGATGTTGAGCATGGTCCAGGTGGGACGGCACCCGGCCGCGTCCAGGAAGTGCTTCATGACGGCCTGGCCGTGCTCGGAGTGCAGCACCTCGGGGTGGAACTGCACGCCGTACAGGCCCTTGTCCGGATGCTCCATGGCGGCGACCGGCGTGTCGGACGTCCAGGCCGTGACCGCGAAGCCCTCGGGGGCCGCGACGACGCTGTCGCCGTGGGACATCCACACCGACTGGGCCGCGGGCAGGCCGGCGAACAGCACGCCCTCGGCGCCGACGGTGAGCCGCGTGCCGCCGTACTCGGCGATGCCGGTCTGCGCGACCTGGCCGCCGAGCGCGCGGGCCATCTCCTGGAAGCCGTAGCAGATGCCGAAGGTCGGCACCCCGGTCTCGAACAGGCCCTCCGGCGCGGCGGGCGCGCCCTCGGCGTACACCGACGAAGGCCCGCCGGACAGGATGATCGCCTTGGGTTTCTTGGCGAGCATCTCGGACACCGGCATCGTCGAGGGGACGATCTCGGAGTACACGTGGCACTCACGGACCCGCCGTGCGATCAGCTGCGCGTACTGCGCGCCGAAATCGACGACGAGGACCGTGTCGAACTCAGACACCGGAAAGACCCCCCAAAAGACGCCGCGGTCCTCACAGTTTAGCGACGCCCGGAGATGCCGACGCTGCCGGTGATCTACCTCCCGCCGACCCGGCCCTGAACCGGGCCCGCGCGGGATGCGTCGTAGGGGCATGAGGACTTCGATCGGTACGGCAGCGGCCGCCGCGCTGGCCTGCGGGCTCCTGACGGCGGCGTGCACGGGCGGCGGGGCCACGAAGCCCTCCGCCGCCCCGCCCGTCGCCCTGGGGGGGATCAAGCTCGTCTCGTACTCCGGGTGCGACGACATGCTGGAGGGCCTGCGCGGCGCCGCGGCGAAGAACGTGGGCCCCTGGGGTCTCGGCGGCAACATGATCATGTTCGCCCGAGGGGCCGAGGCCACCGCGAGCCAGGACGCCAAGGCCGCCCCGGCGTACTCCACCACCAACGTGCACGAGGCCGGCGTCGACGAGCCGGACATGGTGAAGACCGACGGCAAGCGGATCATCAGCTACGCCGCCGGGGTGCTGCGCGTGGTGGACGTGGCGTCCAAGAAGGAGACCGGCACGCTGCGCCTGGTGCCCGAGGAACAGTACTGGGCGCCCGGCGAGCTGCTCGTCCACGGTGACCGCGCGCTGGTGATCTTCAGCGCGGGCGACGTGGTGCCCCTCGGCGCGACGGTCAAGCGGCCCGCCGTGTTCGGCCCCCGGTACATGCTGGTCGACCTGAAGGACATGAAGCC
This sequence comes from Sphaerisporangium krabiense, assembly GCF_014200435.1. Classification (NCBI taxonomy): domain Bacteria; kingdom Bacillati; phylum Actinomycetota; class Actinomycetes; order Streptosporangiales; family Streptosporangiaceae; genus Sphaerisporangium; species Sphaerisporangium krabiense. The sequence goes on from NZ_JACHBR010000001.1 coordinate 688,548, forward strand.
GCTCGGGACGATCACGCCGAAGGGGTCGCACGTCGACGCCCGGATGACCGGCTCCACGGTCCGTCTCGTGGTCAGGTCGCAGCCGGACATCACCTTCCCCGACTCGCGCCCGAACCAGAGCGAGGACGAGCTCGTCCAGCGCAACCGGGACGTCGTGCGCAAGGCGCCCATCGACGCCTGGCTGCCCACCTACGAGGTGTCGGTGCCCGGGCAGCAGGCCCGCACGGAGAAGCTGAAGTGCGAGCAGGTGAGCCACCCGGACGACTACACCGGCACCTCGCTGCTGAGCCTGCACACCATCGACCTGGAGGCCGGGCTCGCCTCCGACGACCCGATCGCCGTGGCCGCCGACGGCGACACGGTGTACGCGACGCCGACGAGCCTGTACGTCACGAGCAACCCGCGGTACTGGTGGCCGCGCCCGATCGACGCGCGGCCGATCGAGGACACGCCGCCCGTGGACGCCACGCCCGTGCCGGACACGCCCGCCCCCACCTCGTCGGCCCCGGTCTCGCCGGGGGCCGCGCCGGCGGACTCCCCGACCGTCGTCGCCCCGCGCGACCCGGTCACCTCGCCGCCCGCGGAGAAGGTGGAGCCGTCCGCCGATCCCTCGATGCCGACGCTGCTCCCCGAGCCCACCCCGTCGCCCTCGGCCCCTGAGTCCCCCACCGCCACGCCGCCCACGGTGACGCCGTCGCCGGACAAGAGCGGGTCCCGGGAGGACCAGGCGCCGCCGGACCGGACTGAGGTGCACCGCTTCGACATCAGCGGCGTCGGCGCGCCCCGCTACGTCGCCTCCGGCGCCGTCCCCGGGCGGCTGCTCAACCAGTACTCGCTGTCGGACTTCGACGGGCATCTGCGGGTGGCCACCACGGTCGACGCCCCCATGGGCGGCCCGGACGCGTCGGCCGCCTCCAGCGGGGTGTACGTGCTGAAGGCCGACACGCTCGCCCAGGTCGGGCAGGTCACCGGCCTCGGCAAGGGCGAGCGCATCTACTCGGTGCGCTTCATCGGCCCGGTGGGCTACGTGGTGACGTTCAAGCAGGTGGACCCGCTGTACACCCTCGACCTGCGCGACCCGGCGCGGCCGGCGGTGACCGGCGAGCTGAAGATCACCGGCTACTCGGCCTACCTGCACCCCGCCGGCGACGGGCGGCTGCTCGGCATCGGCCAGGAGGCGAGCACGCAGGGCAGGACGCTCGGCATGCAGGTCTCGCTGTTCGACGTCGCCGACCCGGCGGCGCCGAAGCGGTTGTCGCAGTTCCACCAGAAGGAGTCCGCGTCCGAGGCCGAGTGGGACCCGCACGCGTTCCTGTACTGGCCCGACTCCGGGCTGGCCGTGCTGCCGGTGAGCAGTTGGGGCGGCAGCGACGCCGGGGAGTCCGACATGGCGGCCATGGTGCTGAAGGTCGGCGACGACTCGATCACCCAGGCCGGACTGGTCAGGCACCCGAAGCCCGCCAAGAGCCAGGACCCGGTGCGGTTCGACGCCCGGATCCAGCGCAGCCTGATCATCGGCGACACCCTGTGGACGCTGTCCGGCGCGGGTCTCAAGGCGAGCGACACGACGACCCTGGCCGACCAGGCGTGGATTCCCTTCCGGGTATAACGTTTCCAGGGGCTTTTTCCGGCTTCCGGGACGTATCGCGCAGTACGTCCCGGAGCGCCCCGGCCGCGCGGCCCGTGCTTCCCGGTGACGGGACCGAGGCCGCGCGGCCGAGCGGCGAACGTCAGCCCCTCTTGGCCGCCGGCCGCTTGGCGGTCGTCTCGCCGACCGGGACGATCTCGGGCGCGCCGAGGCGGATCGCGTCCGCCTCCTGGTCGGTGTCCTGCTCCTGGGAGGCCCGCTCGGCCTCGACCCGCTTGGTGTAGTACTCGACCTCCCGCTTGACCTGCTCGTCGTCCCACCCGAGCGGCCCGGCCATCAGCTCGGCGGCCTCCTGCGCCACGGCGGTTCCCCGGTGGAAGGTCTCGATCGAGATGCGCGTGCGGCGGGTGAGGACGTCGTTCAGGTGGCGCGCGCCCTCGTGGGTGGCCGCGTACACGACCTCGGCCCTCAGGTAGTCGTCGGCGCCCGACAGCGGGCGGCCCAGCGAGGGATCCTCCCGGACCAGGGCGAGCACCTCGTCGATCAGCGAGCCGTACCGCTGCAGGAGGTGCTCGATGCGGGCGACGTGCAGGCCGGAGGAGCGCGCCAGCCGGTGGCGCTGGTTCCACAGCGCCTGGTACCCCTCGCCGCCGAGCAGCGGGACCGTGTCGGTGCAGGACGGCGGCACGCGCTGGTCCAGACCGTGCGCGACCGCGTCCACGGCGTCCTTGGCCATGACCCGGTACGTCGTGTACTTGCCGCCCGCGATCATCACCAGGCCGGGGACCGGGTGGGTGACGACGTGCTCGCGCGACAGCTTGGAGGTCTCCTCGGACTCGCCGGCGAGCAGGGGGCGCAGGCCCGCGTACACGCCCTCGACGTCGTCGCGGGTGAGCGGCACCGACAGCACGGCGTTGACGTGGTCGAGCACGTAGTCGATGTCCTGGCGGGAGGCGGCGGGGTGGACCTTGTCGAGGGACCAGTGGGTGTCGGTGGTGCCGACGATCCAGTGCCGGCCCCACGGAATCACGAAAAGCACCGATTTTTCGGTACGAAGGATGATTCCGGTGAGCGCGTGGATCCGGTCCCGCGGGACGACCAGGTGCACGCCCTTGGAGGCCCGCACGTGGATCTGGCCGCGCCCGCCCACCATCTCCTGGATCTCGTCGGTCCACACGCCGGTCGCGTTGACCACCTGCCGGGCGCGGATGTCGTACTCGGCGGTGCTCTCCAGGTCGCGGACCCGCACGCCCGTGACCCGCTCCCCCTCGCGCAGGAAGCCGATGACCTGCGTGCGCGAGACGATGTGCGCGCCGTAGGAGGCGGCGGTGCGCAGCATGGTGGTGACGTAGCGGGCGTCGTCCACCTGAGCGTCCCAGTACTGCACGGCGCCGGTGAGCGCAGACTTGCGCAGCGCGGGCGCCAGGCGCAGGGCGCGGCGGCGCGACAGGTGGCGGTGGCCGGGCATGCCCCGGGTGAGGCCCGTCGAGAAGCCCAGCGTGTCGTAGAGGGTGAGGCCCGCGCCCACGTACGGCCGCTCCCACACGTGGTGGGTGAGCGGGAACAGGAAGGGCACCGGGCGCACCAGGTGCGGGGCGATCCGCTGGAGCAGCAGCGCGCGCTCCTGCAGCGCCTCGCGCACGAGGTCGAAGTTGAGCTGTTCGAGGTAGCGCAGCCCGCCGTGGATCAGCTTGGACGAGCGCGAGGAGGTGCCGGACGCGAAGTCGCGGGCCTCGACCAGGCCCACGGAAAGCCCGCGCGTCACGGCGTCCAGAGCGACGCCGGACCCGACCACGCCGCCGCCGACCACGATGAGGTCGAGCTCGTGCGCGGGGTCGGACATGCGGGCCAGCGCGGCCGATCTCTCCGCCGGGCCGAGCCGGGCGGAATGCGTGCCGCCCTCCCTGGCCAGGGGATGGGAGTCCGTACGCCGGGTGCCGGCCTCCCCCTCCCGCGCCGCCCGTTCCCTCGCACCGTCCTGGCTGTCCATCGCGCTCCCCCTGGGGTGCGGTCGTCGCGCCTGCGTCCCGTTCCTACCCGAGAGTAGATACCTACATGCCCGGGCGGGCCCCGGCGGGTACGGCACATCTCGCGGGCGTGAACCGCCGATGACCTGCCTTCTCCTCCTCGAAGAGGGGTCGCCTCACCGCCATCCCCGCACCGGTAGATCTTTCCTCCGCACGTGGGAGCAGGGTACGGCCCCGGCGGCCTACGCGATCTCCGGTCGCCAGGGCGAGGTCACACCCGCAGGACCTCCACGCCCTTGTCGGTGAACTCGGCGACGGCGGCGTCCGAGAGCCCGGCGTCGGTGATCAGCGTGTGGATCCGGTCGATGCCGCAGATGCGCGCGAAGGCGCGGCGGCCGATCTTGGAGGCGTCCGCCACCGCCACGACGCGCCCGGCCCGTCCGATCATCAGGTTGTTGACGCTGGCCTCGCCCTCGTGGTGCGCCGACGCGCCCGCCTCGGCGTCGATGCCGTCCACGCCGAGGAAGGCGATGTCCAGCGTCACCTGCTCCAGCACCCCCGACGCCAGCGGGCCGATCAGCTCGTAGGACTGCGGCCTGGCCACCCCGCCCGTGACGACGATCTTGACGTGCTGCCGCACGGTCAGCTCGGCGGCGATGTTCAGCGCGTTGGTCACGACGGTGAGCCGCGCGCCGGGGTCGGCGCGGGCGGCGAGGGTCCTCGCGACCTCGGAGGTCGTGGTGCCGCCGTTCAGGCCGACCACGCCGCCGGGCCGCACCATCTCGGCCGCCGCCTCGGCGATGCGCTGCTTCTCGCCCTCGTGCCGGGCCGTCTTGTACCGCAGGGGGAGGTCGTAGCTCACGCTCTGCGCGACGGCGCCGCCGCGGGTGCGCATGAGCATCTGCTGCTGGGCGAGCTCGTCGAAGTCGCGCCGGATCGTCGCCGTGGACACGTCGAGCGTCTCCGCGGCCTCCTCGACCGTCAGACGCCCCTGCTGGGCGAGGAGCTCCAGGAGCGAGTTCCAGCGTTCGTAACGGCTCATGAGCACAAAGCGTGGCACAAGAATGCCGCGTGTCATGGCGTCACGGGAGTCCTGGCCCGACACTGCACAAACTTGCTCATTAGTGCTATAAAAAATGCAGAACATGACATGACTGGAGGCTGTGAGCATGACGGCGTACACCGAAAGCGAGATCGCCTCACAACCCGCCTGCTGGCGCCGCGCCGTCGAACTGGCCGCCGCCGCGCCTCTGCCCCGGCCCGGCGAGCGCGTCGCCGTCGTCGGGTGCGGCACCTCCTGGTTCATCGCCCAGTCCTACGCCGCGCTCCGCGAACGCGCCGGCCACGGCGAGACCGACGCCTTCCCCGCCTCCGAGGCCCCCCTCGGCCCGTCGGCGCGGCGGTACGACCGCGTGCTCGCGCTCACGCGGTCCGGCACCACGACCGAGGTCCTCGACGTGCTGCGGCGGCTCGACGGCACGCCCGCCACCGCCGTCACCGCCGACCCCGCCACCCCCGTCATGGACCTGGCCGGCGACGTCGTCGTCCTCGACTTCGCCGACGAGAGATCCGTCGTCCAGACCCGGTTCGCCACCACCCAGCTCGCGCTGCTGCGCGCCCACCTCGGCGAGGACCTCGCCCCCGCCGTCGCCGACGCCGAGCAGGCGCTCGCCGAGCCCCTGCCGTCCGAGCCGGTCGAGGCCGAGCAGATCACCTTCCTCGGCTCCGGATGGGTCTACGGCCTGGCCCAGGAGGCCGCGCTCAAGATGCGCGAGGCCGCCCGCGCCTGGACCGAGGCCTACCCCGCGATGGAGTACCGCCACGGCCCGATCAGCATCGCCGGGCCCGGCCGGGTCACCTGGATGCTCGGCCCCCCACCCGACGGGCTCGCCGGCGAGGTACGGCGGGCGGGCGGCGCCTTCTTCCACCGCGACGCCGACCCGATGGCCGAACTGGTACTGGCGCAGCGCGTCGCGGTGGCGCGGGCGCAGGCCCGCGGACTGGACCCCGACCAGCCGATGCACCTGACCCGATCTGTGATCCTGTCCTCATGAGCATCACACTCGCCGACGCCCGCGTCGTCACTCCCGGCGGCGTGCACGAGGGCTGGATCACCATCGAGGACGGCCGCTTCACCCACATCGGGCACGGGACGGCCCCCAGGGACGGTCTCGGCCTGGGCGGACGGTACGTCGTGCCGGGGTTCGTCGACATCCACACCCACGGCGGGGCGGGGGGCTCCTTCCCCTCCGGGGACCCCGAGGAGGCGCGGCGCGTCGTCGCCTTCCACGCCCGGCACGGCACCACGACGATCATGGCCAGCCTCGTCACCGCCGCGCTCCCCGACCTCGCCCGCGCCACCTCCGCGCTCGCCGACCTGTGCGACGACGGCCTGCTGGCCGGCATCCACTTCGAGGGGCCGTACATCGCCAGGTCCCGCTGCGGCGCGCACGACCCCGGGCTGCTGCGCGACCCCTCCACGGCGGAGCTGTCCGAGCTGTTCAAGGCGGGGCGCGGCCACGTGCGCATGCTCACCGTCGCCGCCGAGCTGCCCGGCGGCATCGACGCGGTGCGCGCGGCGGTCTCCGAAGGGGTGATCGCCGCCCTCGGGCACAGCGACGCCACCTACGAGCAGGCCCTGGAGGCCATCGACGCGGGCTGCACGGTCGCCACGCACCTGTACAACGCGATGCGGCCGCTGCACCACCGCGACCCCGGGCCCATCGCCGCGCTCCTGCAGGACGAGCGGATCACGGTCGAGCTCGTCAACGACGGCGTGCACCTCCACCCGGCGATGGTCCGGCTGGCGCACACGGCCGCCGGGACGAGCCGCACGGCGCTCATCACCGACGCCATGGGCGCGGCCGGCATGGGCGACGGCGTCTACCGCCTCGGCTCCATGGACGTCGAGGTCTCCGGCGGCGCGGCGCGCCTGGTCCAGGGCGGCGCCATCGCGGGCAGCACGCTCACCATGGACGTCGCCTTGCGCCGCGCGGTCGAGCAGGTCGGCCTGACCCTCCCCGAGGCCTCGATCATGGCCTCGCTCACCCCCGCCCGCGTCCTCGGCCTGGACGACCGCGTCGGCTCCATCACGGTCGGCAAGAACGCCGACCTGGTCGTCCTCAACGAGGACCTGACGATCCACTCCGTGATGCACCAGGGCGCCTGGATACCCACGTCATGACCCCCTCTCCCCCCGTGCCCCGGTCCAGCGCCGTCCCCGCCCTCCTCGGGCGGGCCCGGTGATCCTCACCGTGACCTTGAACGCGGCGCTGGACGTGACGTACATGGTGGACGGCGTGGACTGGGACGGGGTCAACCGGGTTCGCGCCGTGCACCGACGGGCCGGGGGCAAGGGAGTCAACGTCGCCCGCGTTCTGCGGACGCTCGGGGAGGACGTCGTCGTCGCGGGCCTCGGCGGGGGGCTCACGGGCGCGGCCATCGAGACCGACCTGTCCGCCGCCGGCCTCCCCAGTGCCCTGACCCGCATAGCCGCCGAATCCCGCACCACCGTCACCATCACCACCTCCCCTCAGCCACCCCGTCCCGAGCCCGTACCACCCTCACCCACCCCGGGAGAGGTACACGGATCGCGCGAAACCCCTGATCCCACGGCACGAACGGCACTGCCCAGCGAACCCGGGCGAACGGCCCTCTTCAACGAGCCCGGACCGGAGGTGACTCCTGAGGAGCTTGGCCGGTTTATGGCCACTTTTCAGGATCTGGCGGCGCGGGCGGACGCCGTCGTCCTCTCCGGAAGCCTGCCGCGCGGCGTCCCTCTCGACCTCTACGCCACGCTCGCCGGGCACGCCCGCGACCTCGGCGTCCCGGTGATCGTGGACTGCGACGGCGCCCCGCTGCGGCTCGCCCCCGCGGGACGCCCCTCGATCCTCAAGCCCAACGCCGGAGAACTCGCCCACGCCCTCTCCCCCGGCGCCCCTGCGACCGGCGACGGCGTCGCCGAGGCGCTCGCGGGAGCCGAGGCCCTGCGCAGGGCCGGCGGCGAGGCCGTGGTCGTGTCGATGGGGCGGGACGGCCTCGTCGCCGTCACCGGCGAGGGCACCTGGCGGGCCCGCATGCCCTACGCGGTGCCGGGCAACCCGACCGGCGCGGGAGACGCCCTGGTCGCCGGGCTCGCCCGCGGCCTCGTCAGAGGAACGCCCTGGCCGGAGCGGCTGCGTACGGCCGCCGCGCTCGGCGCCGCCTCCGCGGCGACCCCCGTCGCCGGCGAGGTCGACCTGCGGGTCTACCGGGCGGTTCGCGATGAGATCGGAGTGGAACCATGCCCCTCGTGAGGACCGGAGACATCGTGGCCGCGGCGCCCGCGGGCGTCGGCGCCTTCAACGTGATCCAGTTGGAGCACGCCGAGGCGATCGTCGCCGGCGCGGAGGCGGCGGGCGCGCCCGTGGTGCTGCAGATCAGCGAGAACTGCGTCCGCTACCACGGAGCGCTCCGGCCGATCGTTCTCGCCTGCCTGGCCGTCGCGGAGTCCTCGGCCACGCCGGTCGCCGTCCACCTCGACCACGCGACCGACCAGGCGCTGGTCGAGGAGGCCGTACGGCTGGGCGTCGGCTCGGTGATGTACGACGCCTCCGCCCTGCCGGACGCGGCGAACGTGGCCGCGACGGCGGAGGTGGCGGCCTGGTGCCACCGGCGCGGCGCGTGGGTCGAGGCAGAGCTGGGCGAGATCGGCGGCAAGGACGGCGTACACGCGCCGGGCGCGCGCACCGACCCGGGGGAGGCCGTGTCCTACGTGGCCGCGACCGGGGTGGACGCGCTCGCGGTGGCGGTCGGCACCTCGCACGCCATGACGTCCAAGGACGCCGTGCTCGACCTGGCGCTGATCGCCGAGCTGCACCGGGCCGTGCCGGTCCCGCTCGTGCTGCACGGCTCGTCGGGCGTTCCCGACGCGTCGCTGCGCGAGGCCGTGCGGCACGGCATGAAGAAGATCAACATCGCGACCCACCTGAACCGCGCCTTCACCGGCGCTATCCGCGACCACCTGGCCGCCGATACCACGGTGGTCGACTCCCGCAAATACCTCTCCCCCGCCAGAACGGCCGTGACCCAAGAGGTCACCCACCTCCTGACCATCCTCACCACCTGACCCAGAACCGCACCACCCCGTCCGACACGGCGTGGATGAGCGCGGCGGAGGATGAGGGCGGGGTGTGGTGGTGTCGAAAGGTCTGTGGCTGACCCGGGCACGTCGTGGGGCGTGCCCGGGTGGTGAGCGCGAGGTCAGTGGAGTTGGGGGGCGACCACGACCTCGACGCGCTGGAACTCCTTCAGGTCGGAGTAGCCCGCGGTGGCCATGGTGCGGCGCAGGGCGCCCATGAGGTTCATCGAACCGTCCGCGACGGTGGACGGGCCGTGGAGGATCTCCGCCATCGTGCCGATGGTGCCGACCTCCACCCGCGCGCCGCGCGGCAGCTCGCCGTGGTGGGCCTCCGAACCCCAGTGGTGTCCGCGCCCCGGGGCCTCGGCCGCCCGGGCGAGCGGCGAGCCGACCATGACGGCGTCGGAGCCGCAGGCGATGGCCTTGGCGATGTCGCCGGAGCTGGTCATGCCGCCGTCGGCGATGACGTGGACGTACCGGCCGCCGGACTCGTCGAGGTAGTCGCGGCGGGCGGCGGCGACGTCGCCGATCGCGGTCGCCATCGGGACGGCCACGCCGAGCACGGTGCGGGTGGTGTGCCCGGAGCCGCCGCCGAAGCCCACGAGGACGCCGGCGGCACCCGTGCGCATCAGGTGGAGGGCGGCGGTGTAGGTGGCGCAGCCGCCGACGATCACGGGCACGTCGAGCTCGTAGATGAACTGCTTGAGGTTCAGCGGCTCGGCACGGCCGGAGACGTGCTCGGCCGAGACCGTGGTGCCGCGGATGACGAAGATGTCGACGCCGGCGTCGATCACGGCCTTGTGGTGCTGCGCGGTGCGCTGCGGCGACAGGCGGGCCGCGGTGGTCACGCCGGCGGACCTGACCTCCTCGATGCGGCGCCCGATGAGCTCGTCGCTGATCGGCGCGGAGTAGATCTCCTGCAGGCGCTTGGTCGCGGCCTCGCCGCGCATCTCGGCGACCTCGGACAGCAGCGACGCGGGGTCCTCGTAGCGGGTCCAGAGACCTTCGAGGTCGAGCACGGCGAGGCCGCCGAGCCGTCCGATCTCGATCGCGGTCCTCGGCGACACGACGCTGTCCATCGGGCTCACCACGACCGGCAGCTCGAAGCGGTAGGCGTCGATCTGCCAGGAGATCGAGACCTCTTCGGGGTCGCGCGTGCGCCGTGAGGGCACGATGCCGATCTCGTCCAGCGCGTAGCCCCGGCGCCCGCTCTTGCCGCGCCCGATTTCAACCTGAGTCATGCTCTCGCCGTTCCCGTCTCAAAAAACCCGTTGTGCTTACGAAGCTTACGAACCCGCCCCAACTCCACCCTCGCCCTACCACCTCGCAGAACGCCCCAGCCGACCTGACCGGCCCGTCCGCGCCACCAGCCCGACCAGCCCGACCGGCCCGTCCGCGCCACCAGCCCGACCAGCCCGACCGGCCCGTCCGCGCCACCAGCCCGACCAGCCCGACCGGCCCGTCCGCGCCACCAGCCCGACCAGCCCGACCGGCCCGTCCGCGCCACCAGCCCGACCAGCCCGTCCGCGCCGCGAGCCCGACCGACTCTCGGCACCGCCGGCCCGGCCAGCCCCGTCGGCACGGTCGGCACCGCGGGGAGGCGGTGGGTCGGCACCCATTGCCGTTCTTCCCGTCACGGGTCCGGCCACCCGGCGATGGGCCGCCCGCCGGCGGCGCGGGCACGTTCGCCGCGAGCGCCCGGACGAGACCCTGACCCTGCCCGTGGCCGTGGCGTGCTGGACGGCCGGGTGGGGTGGAGGGGGTCAGCGGCCGTGGTAGTTCGGGGCCTCCACGGTCATCTGGATGTCGTGGGGGTGGCTTTCCTTGAGGCCGGCGGCGGTGATGGGCATCAGGAGGCCGTTCTCGTGGAGCTCTTCGATCGTGCGGGCGCCGGTGTACCACATGCCCTGGCGCAGGCCGCCGACGAGCTGGTGGGCGACGGCGGCGACCGGGCCGCGGTAGGGGACCTGGCCTTCGATGCCCTCGGGGATGTACTTGTCCTCGCTGGCGACGCTTTCCTGCGAGTAGCGGTCCTTGCTGAAGGATCCGCCGCGCTCGCGGTTGCGCACCGCGCCCAGGGATCCCATGCCGCGGTAGGACTTGAACTGCTTGCCGTTGATGAAGATCAGCTCGCCGGGGGACTCCTCGCAGCCGGCCAGTAGCGAGCCCAGCATCACGGTGTTCGCCCCGGCCGCGAGGGCCTTGACGATGTCGCCCGAGTACTGGAGGCCGCCGTCGCCGATGACGGGCACGCCCGCCGGGCCGCACGCCAGGGACGCCTCGTGGATCGCGGTGACCTGGGGCGCGCCCACGCCCGCGACGACGCGGGTGGTGCAGATGGAGCCGGGCCCGACCCCGACCTTGACGGCGTCGGCCCCCGCGTCGATCAGCGCCTGCGCGCCCGCCCGCGTGGCGATGTTGCCGCCGATGACGTCCACCCGGCCGTTCGCCTTGATCTTGGCGACCATGTCGCAGACGCCGCGTGAGTGGCCGTGGGCGGTGTCGACCACGATCACGTCCACACCGGCGTCGATCAGGGCCATCGCGCGCTGCTCGGCGTCGCCGGCCACGCCCACGGCGGCCCCGACGACCAGGCGGCCGTCGGCGTCCTTGGTGGCGAGAGGATATTGCTCGCTCTTGGTGAAGTCTTTGACCGTGATGAGGCCGCGCAGCCGCCCGTCGGGGTCGACGAGGGGCAGCTTCTCGACCTTGTTGTGGCGCAGGAGGCGGAACGCCTCGTCGCGGGACACGCCGACCGGGGCCGTGACCAGGGGCATGGCGGTCATGACCTCGCGCACCGGCCGGTTGAGGTCGCTCTCGAAGCGCATGTCGCGGTTGGTCACGATGCCGACGAGGACGCCGTCGTCGTCGGTGACCGGCACGCCCGAGATGCGGTACTTGGCGCACAGGGCCTCGACGTCGGCGAGGGAGTCGTCAGGGGAGCACGTCACGGGGTTGGTGACCATGCCCGCCTCGGAGCGCTTCACGAGGTCGGCCTGCTGGGCCTGGTCGGCGATGGACAGGTTACGGTGCAGGACGCCGAGACCCCCCTGGCGCGCCATCGCCACGGCCATGCGGGCCTCGGTCACCGTGTCCATGGCGGCCGACACCAGCGGGACGCGCAAGGTGATCGAGCGGGACAGCCGGGTGGTGGTGTCCGCCTCACCCGGCGCCAGGTCGGAATAGGCGGGCACCAGAAGCACGTCGTCGAACGTGAGCCCGGGCTCGGTGAACTTTGCCATCTGCGACCCTCCTGCCATGGCGCTCTTCGAGACGGGGAAAGGCGCCGGCCCCCGCAGTCAGTTTAGTGGCCCGCACGTGACGGCCTCCGCGTCCTGTGGATAACCTGAGCGCGACCGTATGGTCACCGCTCGCCAACAGGCGGCCCTCATCAGGGTAGGTCGTATCACTGCTACGCCACCACTTGCCCTCATCAGGGTAGGTGGGGGTCATAAGGTGGAAAGCGTGCTGGAAGACGTCCCCCGCGACCCATTCGCGGACGATCCGAACGACCCCGCCGCGGCGATGGGCGAACTCGACGACTCCGACCCGCTGACCTTGGCCGAGCGGGACGAGGCCCTGACCGACCTCGCCGACGTGGAGGTCTTCCGCTCCCTGCTGGAGCCGCAGGGCGTGCTCGGGCTCGTGCTCGACTGCCCGGAGTGCGGCGAGCAGCACTACTTCGACTGGGACCTGCTGCGCGGCAACCTGCGGCAGATGATCGACCACGGCCGTCCACAGGTCCACGAGCCCGCCTTCGAGCCCGACCCGGCCCACTACGTGAGCTGGGAGTATGCCCGCGGCTACGTGGACGGCGTGATCGACACCGAGGAGAGCCGCTGATCGACGTCCTCGGTGAGGGCGCGGAGCAGGCCCACGACGAAGTCGTCCTGCTCGCCGGCCGGCTCCCGGCGCGCGAGCGCGTCGATGACCGCGTCCGTCCTGAGAACCTGGGGGTCGGTCTCGGCCCCGCGTGTCCGCAGTGAACGCGCCGGATGGACGGCGGTCAAGCTATCGACTCCATGTCGGCCATCGCCCGAAGCCTTGCCAGCGCCCGATGCTGGGCCACGCGAACCGCACCTGGTGACATACCGAGTACGTTACCCGTCTCTTCGGCGGACAGACCCGACACCACCCGGAGGATGATCAGCTCGCGCTGGTTCTCGGGAAGGCGGGACAGCAGCTCGCGGGCGTGCGCGGCCTCGATGTACCGCACGACGGTCTCCTCCGGCCCGGGGCCCTGGTCGGGGCCGTCGGGGAGGTCCTGGGTGGGCACGGCCGAGCGCACGGAGCTGCGCAGGGCGTCGGCGACCTTGTGGGAGGCGATGCCGAAGACGAACGAGGCGAACGGCCGGCCCATGTCCCGGTAGCGCGGCAGGGCGGCGAGCACCGCGATGCACACTTCCTGGGCCACGTCGTCGGCGATGTGGTAATGACCGGATACCCGGCCCAATCGAGCACGGCAATAGCGCACCACCATCGGGCGCAACTGCCCCAGCAATGATTCGATCGCGGTGCGATCCCCCTGGACGGCAAGGCTTGTCAGATCCCTGAGGTCGGACTCGTCCGATCTCGTCGCAAGCCTTACCCCAGTCTTGGCGTCGGCGACGCATCCCTCGGTCACGTTAGGCATGATGCCCGCCACGATCGCGCATGTCGTCATGGTGAACGGATACGGATTGGTCACATTGACGCGACGATAACCCTGCGTAATCGAACGCGCACAGTGACGTTTGCGTATTTCCGCCGCGCCCCGAATTCGAGTGATATTCGCCCGATGTCGCCACAGCTCGCGGGCCCGCCGACGCCCCGGCGCCGCGATCGGTTTACCGCCGCCTCAAATCCGCCGAAGTGAAAATCGATTCAACCAAAAAGCACGGCCCGCGCCCCGGGGCGGGACGCGGGCCGTGCTCGGCGCCGAAGCGGCCGGTGGCCGGACCAGAGACCGGATCAGTGGCCGTGGCCGTGACCGTGGCCCTGGCCGGCGGCGGCCGGAGCCTCCTCCTCGGGCTTGTCGACCACGAGGGCCTCGGTCGTGAGCAGCATGCCGGCGATGGACGCGGCGTTCTGCACGGCCGAGCGGGTCACCTTGACCGGGTCGATGACGCCCTGGGCGATCAGGTCGCCGTACTCGCCCGTGGCGGCGTTGAGGCCGTGACCCACCGGCAGGTCGGTGATCTTGGAGGTGACGACGTACCCCTCCTGGCCGGCGTTCTCGGCGATCCAGCGGGCCGGCTCGACGAGCGCCCGGCGGACGATGGAGACGCCGGTGGCCTCGTCGCCGGTCAGGCCGATGTCGTCGAGGTCCTTGGCGAGGTGCACGAGCGCGGAGCCACCGCCGGAGACGATGCCCTCCTCGATCGCGGCACGGGTCGCCGAGATGGCGTCCTCAAGGCGGTGCTTCTTCTCCTTGAGCTCGACCTCGGTGGCCGCGCCGACGCGCAGGATGCAGATGCCGCCGGAGAGCTTGGCGAGGCGCTCCTGGAGCTTCTCGCGGTCCCAGTCGGAGTCGGTCTGCTCGATCGCGTACTGGATCTCGCGGACGCGGTCGGAGACGGCCTGCGGGTCGCCCGCGCCGTCCACGATCGTGGTGGTGTCCTTGGTGACCACGATGCGGCGCGCGGTGCCGAGCACCTCGGTGCCGACGTTCTCCAGCTTGAGGCCGAGCTCCTCGGAGACCACCTGGCCGCCGGTCAGGATCGCGATGTCCTGCAGCATGGCCTTGCGCCGGTCGCCGAAGCCGGGGGCCTTGACGGCGACGGAGGTGAAGGTGCCGCGGATCTTGTTGGTGACCAGGACGGCCAGGGCCTCGCCCTCGACGTCCTCGGCGACCACGAACAGCGGCTTCTTGGTCTGGGCGACCTTCTCCAGCAGCGGCAGGAAGTCGGCGATCGAGGAGACCTTGCTCTGGTGCAGCAGCACGTAGGCGTCCTCGAGGACGGCCTCCATGCGCTCGGGGTCGGTCACCATGTACGGCGACAGGTACCCCTTGTCGAACTGGAGACCCTCGGTGAACTCCAGTTCGAGGCCCATGGTGTTGGACTCCTCGACGGTGATCACGCCGTCCTTGCCCACCTTGTCGAACGCCTCGGCGATGAGCTCGCCGATCTTGGCGTCCTGCGCCGAGATGGTGGCGACGTTGGCGATCTCCTTCTTGTCCTCGACGGGACGGGCCCGCTCGAGGAGGCGGTCGCTGACGGCGCGGGCGGCCAGGTCGATGCCGCGCTTGAGCGACAGCGGGGACGCGCCGGCGGCGACGTTGCGCAGACCCTCGCGCACCATGGCCTGGGCCAGGACGGTGGCGGTGGTGGTGCCGTCACCCGCGATGTCGTTGGTCTTGGTCGCCACTTCCTTGGCGAGCTGGGCGCCGAGGTTCTCGTACGGCTTGTCGAGCTCCACCTCGCGCGCGATGGTGACACCGTCGTTGGTGATGGTCGGGGCACCGAACTTCTTGTCGATGACGACGTTACGGCCGCGCGGCCCGAGGGTCACCTTGACGGCGTCCGCGAGGGCGTTCACGCCACGCTCAAGAGCGCGCCGCGCGTCCTCGTCGAACTCCAGGATCTTGGGCATTTAAGGTCCTCTCAGCGTCAGAGGCCCCGGGGCCTGGGACAGGACCCGGGGCGTGACACGCAAAATTCGTAAGGCTCCGGACTGGTGGTAGCTGGCGCGCTCCGGGGCTTACTTCTCGATGATCGCGAGAACGTCACGGGCGGAGAGCACGAGGTACTCCTCGCCGCCGTACTTGACCTCGGTACCGCCGTACTTGCTGTAGAGGACGACGTCCCCTTCCTTGACGTCGAGCGGGATGCGCTTCTCGCCGTCCTCGTCCCAGTTGCCGGGGCCGACCGCGAGGACCTTGCCCTCCTGCGGCTTCTCCTTGGCGGTGTCCGGGATAACCAGACCGGAAGCGGTCGTCTGCTCGGCCTCAAGCGGCTGGACCACGATGCGGTCGCCGAGCGGCTTAACGGGAACCTTGGTGGCGGTCGTCACGATCGGACCTCCCCTTCAGATATTCGATGATGGCTGAAGAGGCGACCAGCGGCCTGCCGTCGCGGGTGTCAGACCTGCCTCGTCGCATTTTCGTCTTGGCACTCTCAATGGGCGAGTGCCAACACTGAACAGTATGCAAGGCCGCCGACACAGTCAACACGAGCCGTGCCAGTGGCGCGTAAGAGGTCTTCGAGGGCCTCGGACCAGGCCCGCCCCGCAGGGCGGTAGCGTCGGGCGGCGTGGATGTCGATGCCTTTCGTGAGCTCCTGACGCCGGACGGGCAGGAGGCGTTGCGGCGGGCCGCGGCGGGGCTGGCGGCCGGCGAGGAGGGCCTGCGGATCGTGAGCGGGCTGCGCAGGTCGTTCGGCCCGGGGCTCAGCGGGGCGGCGCTCGCGCAGGCGACGCTGCGGGCGCGCGGGGCCGCCAAGTTCGGCGCGGACGCGGCCGTCATGTACTTCACCGGCGACGGCCTGGAGCAGGCCACGCGCGCCGAGGTGGCCGCGCACCGGGCCCGCCGGTTCGCCGAGGGGGCGGCCGAGGTGACCACGGTGGCGGACGTCTGCTGCGGCATCGGCGGGGACATGATCGCACTGGCCCGCGCGGGCCGCCGGGTGGAGGCGGTGGACGCCGACCCGCTCACGGCCGAGGTAGCGCGGGCGAACGCGGCGGTCCTGGGGCTGGCCGGGCTGGTGACCGTGCGGGTGGGCGAGGCGTCCCAGGTCGAGCCGGAGGGGTACGACGCGCTCTTCGCCGACCCGGCGCGGCGCTCGACCGGCAGGCGGGTCTTCGACCCGATGGCGTACTCCCCGCCCTGGCCGCGGGTGCTCGCCCTCGCGGAGCGGGCGCGCGCGGCCTGCCTGAAGGTCGCGCCTGGCCTGCCGTACGAGCTGATCCCCGAGGACGCCGAGGCCGAGTGGGTGTCCTACCGGGGCGAGGTCAAGGAGGCCGTCCTGTGGACGGGCGCCTTCGCCGCGCGGCCGGGCCGCCGCGCGACCATGCTGCCCTCCGGCGACACGCTGACCGCCGACCCTTCCCTGGGGCCGGCCCCGCACGGGCCGGTGGCCCGGTACCTGTACGAGCCGGACGGCGCGGCCGTGCGCGCCCACCTGGTGGCCGAGGTCGCCGCGCTGGTGGGCGGCCACCTGATCGACCCGCACATCGCCTACATCACGGCGGAGTCCCCGGCGTCCACGCCGTGGGCCGCGCGGTACGAGGTGCTGGAGGCGCTGCCCTTCTCGCTGAAGCGCCTGCGAGCGGCGTTGCGGGAACGCGGGATCGGCACGGTGACGCTGAAGAAACGCGGCTCGGCGCTCGATCTGGAGCGTTTGAGGAAAGACCTCCGGCTTTCCGGTGATAAATCGTGTGTCGTGGTGCTCACCCGCATCGGCACGGACCCGTTCGCCTTCATCTGCCGGCCGTCCTGACCTGCCTAAACGCCACAACTCCCCCAAATCCACCGCAATCACGAAGTTTTAAAGTCGGCCCCGAAAGCGTCCCGCCGAGCCACTACAGTTGGCCAGCGCGGGATTTTGGCCTGATCGATGGCCGACCCGCCTTATTCGCCGCGTATTCGTCCCCGCGACGACCAGGACCTACCCCACCGCCGCGCGGCCGACCGCCCGCGAGTGAAGGAGCTTCCGGTGGATCACTCCAACCACGCCCTCCTCCAGGCGGGCGGCCAGACCGCCATCTCCGACCGGATGCGCGAGCTCCTCGCCCGAGCGGCCCAGGACCACGTCTACGAGCAGCGCACGCAGGGCGCGGTCCTCGACGAGATACGCCAGCGCCTCGAAGGCATGGAATGGCTGCTGCGCGAGGTGCGCGAGCGCGAGCTCGGCGGGCTCAACGGCGCGCTGGAAGGGGTGAACGGCCGGCTCGGCGAGCTGGCCACCCGGCCGCCCGCCTGGGCCGAGGGCCTGGCCCAGCACGTGGAGGCGCTGCGCGACCGGGTGGACCTCGTGGGCGACCGGGTGGCGGGGCTCGGCGACCGCGTCGAGGCCGTGGGCGACCGGGTGAAGCCCATCACCGAGCTCTCCGGCCTGTGGACCGACCTCGGCGCCGTGCGCGAGGGGGTCGCCGAGGCCCTCAAGCGGCTCCAGGCCGTCCTGGAGGGCGGCCAGGCGCTCCCCGAGCGCATGGCCGAGTTCGCGCGCCGCCTGGAGCATCTGGCGTCCGGCATGGAAGCCGCCGCGGGCCGGTTCACCCGCGTCGACAAGGCCCTGCACGAGCTCACCCAGCGCACCGAGCGGCTGGAGGGCGGCGTCCTCGACCTCACCGAGGGTCTGGACGAGATGCTGCCCTCGGCCGTCGAACGCCTCAACGGCTCGGTCGAGCGGCTCACCGAGAAGCTGGACGGCATGGCCACCCGGCTGGCCGAGGCCGAGACGCGGCTCGGCGGCCGTCTCGACGGCGTGGACGGGCGGGTCGCGGGCGTCGAGAGCCGGGTGGAGGGCGCCCTGTCCACCGTGTCCTCCCTGTCCGGCCTCTCCACCGTCCCCGGCCGGTTCGACGACGTGGACAGCCACCTGGGGGCCGTCCAGGGGCGCCTGGACACCGTGGACGTCCGGCTCCAGAGCCTGCACGACCGGGTCGAGACCGCCGGGGCCGGCCTCGCGGCCCTGGACGGCCTCGACGGGCGGTTCACCGAGGTGGACAGCGCCCTGACCGGGCTGGACAGCCGCCTGACCGGCGTCGACCAACGGCTCACGGGCATCGACGGCGCGCTGTCCCGGCACGACGAGCGGTTCACCGCGATCGGCGCGAGCTTCGAGGACGTCAGCGAGCGGCTCGACATGGTGGACGACCGTGTGGAGGCCGTCAACCAGCGCGTCGGCCAGCTCCCCGGCCTGCTGGAGGTCGGCGAGGTGCACAAGCGGGTGGGCGAGCTCATCGACGCCCAGGGGGGCGTCCAGGACAAGCGGTTCGACGAGATCGACCGCCGGCTGTCCGAGACCGTCGCCTCCCTGCCGCCGCTGGCCGAGCTGCTGGACCTCGTGCGGGCGCGGCCGGACCGCGGCCAGCTCTCCGAGACCGTCGGCGAGGTGATCCAGCCCGCGCACGACGACCTGACCCGCAGGCTGAGCGCCCTGGAGGAGACGATGCTCGCCCTCGCCGAGGCGCTCCTGCGCCCGGCGCGCCCCGTCAAGGACTGAGGCCGGGCCTCACACGTGGACGGTGGTGATCGGCAGCGAGGAGTCGGCGGGGATGTCCCAGGCGGAGGCCCCGATGCCGGAGGCCACCAGCTCCGACCCCAGCGCCGCGATCATGGCCCCGTTGTCGGTGCACAGCCCCGGCCTCGGCACGCGCAGCCGCACCCCCGCCGCGTCGCACCGCTCCTGGGCCAGCGCGCGCAGCCGCGAGTTCGCCGCGACGCCGCCGCCGATCAGCAGGTCCTCGACGCCGTACTGCCGGCACGCCTGCAGGGCCTTGCGGGTGAGAACGTCCACCACGGCCTCCTGGAAGGACGCGGCGACGTCCGCCACCGGCACGGACCCGCCCTCGCGCTCCTTGGCCTCCACCCAGCGGGCCACCGCGGTCTTCAGGCCGGAGAACGAGAAGTCCAGCGTGCCGTCGTCGTACTTGCCGCGCGGGAAGGCCACCGCCGTCCCCGACCCCTGCGCGGCGGCCCTGTCGATGTGCGGGCCGCCGGGGAAGGGCAGCCCGAGCACCCGCGCCACCTTGTCGAACGCCTCGCCCGCCGCGTCGTCCACCGTGGAGCCGAGCGAGATCACGTCCCTGGCGACGTCCGGCACCAGCAGCAGCGAGGAGTGCCCCCCGGAGACCAGCAGGGCGATGGTGGGCTTGGGCAGCGGGCCGTGCTCCAACTGGTCCACGGCGACGTGCGCGGCGAGGTGGTTGACGCCGTACAACGGCACGCCGAGCCCCATGGCGTACGCCTTGGCGGCGGCGACGCCGACGAGCAGCGCGCCCGCGAGGCCCGGCCCCGCGGTCACGGCGACGGCGTCGATGTCGGAGAACCGCACCCCCGCCTGTTCCAGAGCGCGCTCGACGGTCGGCGTCATGGCCTCCAGGTGGGCGCGCGAGGCGACCTCGGGCACGACGCCGCCGAACCTGGCGTGCTCCTCGACGCTGGAGGCGACGGCGTTGGCGAGCAGCGTGCTGCCGCGGACCAGGCCCACGCCGGTCTCGTCGCACGAGGTCTCGATGCCCAGCACCAAAGGCTCGTCAGCCATCTCGGTCGCCTCCCTGACCGTTCAGCGACCGCATCATCATGATCGCGTCGGTTCCGTCGTCGTAGTAGTCGCGGCGCAGGCCGACGCGCTCGAACCCGAACCTCTCGTACATCGCCTGCGCGGGCGGGTTGTCGGCCCTGACCTCGAGGAACACCGCGGTCGCGCCCCGGCGCACGGCCTCGGCGAGCAGCTCCGACAGCATGGCGCTGCCGATGCCCGCGCGCTGGCTGGCCGTCCGCACCGCGATGGTCTGCACGTCGGCCTGGTCCCCGGCCGCCGCCAGACCCGCGTACCCGACGATCTCGCCCTCGGCCACCGCCACGATGTAGTGGCGGGTGCGCGGCTGGTCGGCCAGTTCGCCGCGCAGCATGCCCTCGCTCCAGGCGTCGAGCGGGAACGTCGCGCGCTCGATGGACAGGACGGCGGGCAGGTCGGCCTCGGTCATCTGCCGGAGCGTGGCCACGCTCACGCCGTCACCTTCTTGGGCGGGCCCGGCTCGCGGGCGTCCGGGCGGCGCAGGTAGATCGGGCGGGGCGAGGTGAGCACGGCGTCGCCGTCCGCGCCCCCCGTGGCGGCCAGGCGTTCGGCGGCCAGCGCGGCCAGCGCGCCCGCCGAGGGGTACTCGGGGGCGTCCGGCGCCAGACGGTGCTCGCCGACGATCGCCGCGTACATGCGCGCGCCCGCCCCGACCAGCGGCGGTCCCGCGGGCAGGTCGCCGGGGTGGTCCACCGCGGGCTCGGTGACGCGGGTGCGCGCGTCGGCGTACTCGGCCCAGAACACCTCTTTGCGCCGCGCGTCCGTGGCCACGACGAACGGCTCGCTCAGGCCCGCGGCGTAGGCGAGCGCGTCCAGCGTGCAGACGCCGTACGCCGGGGCGCCGGCCGTGGCGGCCAGGGCCTGGGCGGTCATCAGCCCGACGCGCAGCCCCGTGTACGGCCCGGGGCCCGCTCCCGCGACGATCGCGGTGACGTCCCCGAGCGCGGCGCCCGCCTCGCGCAGGACCTCGCGGATCGAGGGAACGAGCAGCTCACCATGCCTGCGGGCGTCGATCGTCGTCGACTCGGCGAGAACCCGGTCACCATCGTGCAACGCGGCGGTGACGGCCGGTGTCGCGGTATCAAAGGCCAAGACCAGCACAAACGCCAAGCCTAACGGGTTTGCTGTGTTGATGGCGCCGCCTCCGGCGTCGCGGCCGTGTTCATGGCGCCGCCTCCGGCGTCGCGGCGTGCGGGCGCCTTTGAGCCGGTGCTCTTCCGTCGTCGGTCGGAAGGGGGATCGTTCCTCACCCCCTTCCTCCCTCCTCCTCCAGAGCACCGGCGCGCCCGCACGAGGGCCGGTTGTTCTCAGGGGTCTTCAGGCTGTCGTTCTACGCGGCGGCGGGGAAGGGGGCGCCTATCAGGGTCGTGTAGATGATGATGTTGTCGAGGTATTCGTGGGTCTTGCGGTCGAAGGTGCCGCCGCAGGTGACCAGGCGGAGGCCGTCGTCGGCGTAGACGCGTTCGGCGGGGAAGCGGTCCTTGGCGACCTGTTCGATGGCGTTGACGCGGTACTGGGCGGTCCTGCCGTCGCTGCGTCGGACCTTGACGATCGCGCCCTTCTTGAGCTCGCGCAGGCGGTAGAAGACGGCGGGGGCCGTCTTGGTGTCCACATGGCCGATGATCACCGAGGGGCCCGCGTCGCCGGGGACGACGCTCTGGTCGAACCAGCCCGCCGTGGACGGCTTCTCGAACGGCGGCAGCTCGACCTCTCCGTCGTCGGCGAGGCCCAGTTTCATGAGGGGGGCCTTCAGGCCGAGGGAGGGGATGTCGAGGCGCTCGGGGACGGCGGTCTTGATCCGGCGCGGCTCGGACTCGCGTCCGGGGCCGCCGGTGATCGCGTACAGGACGGCGCCGGTGACGACCCCGGCGACCACGATCCTCAGCCACTTGGGGGTGTCGGCCATGGGGGGAGCGCGGGCGGGACGGTCAGCGGGTCCGGGACCTGTGCCGCGCCAGCGCCACGCCGCCGCCGAGCGCCCCGAGCAGCACCACCACGGTCACCGCCGTGGGAATGCCGCCCGGCTCGTCCGTCGCGCCCGCGGCCGTGCCGCCGCCCCCGGCCCGCGGCGCCCTGGTGGGCACGACGCGGGTCCTGGTGGGGGCGGGCTCTGAGCGCTTGGCGGTGAGGGTGAACGTGGCCTTGCCGGTGTCGTTGGTGCCGTCGCACTTGACGTCGACCTCGTAGCGGCCGGGCCGGGCGTCCTCGTCGACGAGGGCGAAGCCGTGGACCTCCGGCGAGGGGGCCGCCGTGGTGACCGGGGTGGAGGACGCCGCGGGAGTGGACAGCGGCGGCTGGGTCAGCGTGACCACGCCGGTGAAGGAGTTGGACCGCGCCGTCGCCCGGTAGTCGGTGCCGCCCTGCGGAACGGGGCAGAAGGCGCGGACGCGGACCGAGCGCGTCGCCCCGCTCTGCACCTTGCTCGGCACGATCTGGACGCGGATGTCCTGCCTGCTCAGCGTGGGCGCAGGGGTGGGATCGGCCGTCCCTCCGGTCTGGGCCGAGGCGGTGCACGCGACGCCGCCCAAGAGAAGGAACGCACCCGACACCGCGACCCGCCCGACCCTGTGCACCGTCGCACTCCACTTCGCCGTACGATCCGACCCCGCCCGACACGACCACACCTGGGCTTTACCCAACCTGGCATACCCAGAAATGACAGGCCAACCCATTGGAACGATCTTCATTCCGATGATTCACAGGAACTCAGGAGTGCGTCAAGGGAGGCAAGATTACCGGTCTAGATCGGAGAAAGGCGGCCGATCGCCTCGTTCCACCGCGACCCGACCGCGCGCAGCTCGACGACGCGCTCCTCGCCCGCGTCGGCGCGCCGGATCGCGATCTCCAGACGGTCCTCGGCGAGCCCCTCCACCAGGCCCTCGCCCCACTCCACGACGGTCACCGAGTCCTCCAGGGAGG
Source organism: Sphaerisporangium krabiense (assembly GCF_014200435.1). Taxonomy (NCBI): domain Bacteria; kingdom Bacillati; phylum Actinomycetota; class Actinomycetes; order Streptosporangiales; family Streptosporangiaceae; genus Sphaerisporangium; species Sphaerisporangium krabiense. Next base: position 711,363 of record NZ_JACHBR010000001.1, read on the forward strand.
CGTCCAGGTCGAGGTCGTCGACCTCCAGCGCGCCGCCGAGGCGGTAGGCGTCCGCGTGGACCAGGGCCGGGCCGCCGGCGAGCGAGGGGTGGACGCGGGCGATCACGAACGTCGGCGAGGTGATCGGCCCGCGCACCTTGAGCCCCTCGGCGACGCCCTGGACGAAGGTGGTCTTGCCCGCGCCGAGCGGGCCGGACAGCACGACCAGGTCGCCGGGGCCGAACAGGCGCGCGACCTCCTCCCCCAGCGCGCGCATGTCCTCGGTCGTGGGCACGTCTCTGGTCACGTGTCTGGTCACCTGGTTCATACGGCCTCTCCCATCGCGTCTCCGGCGCCGGCCTCCAGGGCTCGCTCGACCAGCCGGGCGATCGCCCCGGTCACGGTCTCGGGCTCCTCCAGCAGTACCAGATGGGAGGCGCCCTCGATCTCGGTGAGCCGCGCGGTGGGCAGGCTCGCGTGGATGGCCCTGCTGTGCTCGGTCGGGGTGAGCCAGTCCTTGTCGCCGACGATGATCTCGGTGGGCACCTTGTCCAGCACGCCGAGGGCGGACAGCTTGTCGTGGGACATCAGCGCCGGGTAGAAGTCGGCGATGACGTCCGTGGGGGTGGAGCGGATCATGGACTCCGCGAAGTCGACCACGGTGGGGCTGATCTTGGTCGCGTCGCCGAACCCCAGGTAGCGCAGCACCAGGAACGACACGTCGCTGCCCGCCTGTCTGCCCTTGTCGATCAGCGCCGCGCGCCGTCCGAGCAGGGTGACCGCGGGCGCGGCGGCGCGGTGGACGACCTTGGAGAACAGGGCGGGCAGGCCCAGGGTGAGCTCGGCGAGCTTGCCCGCGGAGGTGGAGATCAGCGCCACGCCGCGCACCTTGTCCCCGAACAGCTCGGGGTGCCGTTCGGCCAGCGCCATCACCGTCATGCCGCCCATGGAGTGCCCGACGAGCACGCACGGGCCCGGCACCAGCGTCTTCAGCACCTCGGCCAGATCGGCGCCGAGGCGGTCGATCGTGCAGTCCTCGGCGGGGGTGCGGGTGGAACGGCCGTGGCAGCGCTGGTCCCAGAACACCAGCCGGTGGGTGTCGCGCAGGTCGCGCCGCTGGTAGTGCCAGGAGTCGAGGTTGAGGGTGTAGCCGTGGCAGAAGACGATCGTCAGCGGGGCGTCCTCGGGGCCGTCGACCTCGGCGTACAGCTCGACGCCGTCGGAGGTCCGCACGGTGACGGGCCGCCCGCGCAACTCGCCGAAGGGCTCGCTCGCCTCGAGATCCGGCCGCAGGCGGATGCGCCCCACGGCGTACCTCTTGGCCAGGGCGGCCGCCGCCACGCCCGCCGACGCGGCGCCGACGACCGCCCCGGCGATGCCGACCCTGCGGCGTGTGGGCATCCGTACCTCCTTCAACCGGCGCCTTCCATCGGTGCCGTCTCCCGGTGAACGCGCGGCACGCGCGCACCGATCCTCGTCACGATCTCATGAGTGATCGTGCCGAGGGAATCGGCCCATTCCTGAGCGGTGGGCTCCCCGTGGGCGCCCGGTCCGAACAGGACGACCTCGTCCCCCTCGGCGATCGGGTCGTCCCCTACGTCGATCATGAACTGGTCCATGCAGACCCGGCCCGCGACCCTGCGGCGGCGGCCGGCGGCGAGGACCTCCGCGCGGTTGGTGGCGCCGCGCAGCACGCCGTCGGCGTACCCGAGCGGCACCAGGGCCATGGTGGTCTCGCGGTCGGTCGTGTAGAGGTGCCCGTAGGAGACGCCGGTGCCGGCGTCCACGCGCTTGGCCATGGCGACGCGGGCGGTGAGCGTCATCGCCGGGCGCAGGCCGAAGTCGCCGAGCTCGGGGATCGGGCTCAGCCCGTACACGGCGATGCCGGGGCGGACCATGTCGTAGTGGGCGCCGGGCAGCGAGACCGTGGCGGCCGAGTTGGCGATGTGCCGCAGGACGTGCGAGCCGGTGACGCCGGCCTTGTCGGCGACGGCCAGGGCCTCGTCGAACTCGGCGAGCTGGCGGGCGATCGAGGGGTGGCCCGGGATGTCGGCGCAGGCGAAGTGCGACCACAGCCCGGCGATCTCGACGGCGCCCTCGGCCTGGGCGGCCAGCGCGCGGTCCAGCAGCTCGGGCCACGCGCGGGCGGTGGCGCCGCCGCGGGTGATGCCGGTGTCGGCCTTGAGGTGGATCCGCGCGGTGCGGCCGGTCCTGCGCGCGGCGGCGACGATCGCGTCCACCGGCCAGACGGCTCCCGCGGACAGCTCGACGTCCGCCGTCAGCGCCTCGTCCAGCGGCTCGTCCGGCGTGAGGATCCAGGACAGGACGGGCGCGGTGATCCCGGCGGCGCGCAGCTCCAGGGCCTCGCGGACGTAGGCCGTGCCGAGGCGGGTGGCGCCGCCTTGGAGCGCGGCGCGGGCGCAGGGCACCAGGCCGTGGCCGTAGGCGTCGGCCTTGACGGCGACCATCATCTCGGCGGCGCGGGAGTGCTCGCGCAGCACCGACACGTTGTGCCTGATCGCCGACAGGTCGACCCGGGCCTCGGCGGGCGTGGCCACGCGACTGTGGACATCGGGAATAGGGAAGCTCACCCTCTCAGTCTCGCAGTATCGCGCCCGTGCGGGGCAGGTTCCTGCCAGGGCCTCGCGGGCCGTGGCACGTGCCCTGTCCTGCACGGACAGTGCCCTGCCCCTTGCCGGTAAACCTGTCAGCCCACCGTCAGGGAGCGGAGCGCCGCGGGGAGCTCCAGGGCGACGTCGAGCGCCGCGACGGGCGCCTCGCCCTCGCCGGGGCCGCCGGCCGCCATGCGGGCGGCGAGGCCGTGGACGTGGGCCGCGCACGAGGCGGCCTCGTAGCAGGTCATGCCCGCCGCGAGGAAGGCTCCCGCGATGCCGGCGAGCACGTCGCCCGTGCCGCCGGTGGCCAGCCAGGGGGTGCCCGTGAGGTTCGCGCGGACCGGCCTGCCCTCCTCGGCGACCAGCGTAGTCGACCCTTTGACCAGCACGGTCACGCTCAGCTCCTCGGCGGCCCGCCGCGCGTGGCGCAGCCGGGCGGCCTCGATCTCGCCCGAGGGGACGCCGAGCAGGCGGCCGAGCTCGCCGGTGTGCGGGGTGAGGAGCGTGGGGGCCTCGCGGCGCAGCAGGGAGCGGTCCCGGGCGACCAGGGTGAGGCCGTCGGCGTCCACGATCACGGGCACGTCGCTGCCGAGGACGGACCTGGCGAGCGCGTGGGCGTCCTCGCCGGTGCCCATGCCGGGGCCGAGCACCCACGCCTGCACCCGCCCCACCTCGCCGATGCCCTCGCCCGGCGCGAGGACCGTGGTCACGGCCTCGGGCCAGCGGGCCCTGACCCGCGCGACGGGCTCGGCGGAGCTCGCGAAGCGCACCAGCCCCGCCCCCGCGCGCACGGCCCCGCCCACGGTCAGCACGGCGGCGCCGGTGAAGCGGTCGCTGCCGGCGACGACGCCGACCACGCCCCGGCGGTACTTGTCGGACTCCGGGCCCGGCCGCGGCAGGCGGGCGGCGACGTCGGCGCCGGTGAGCGCGACCACGCCCGGCTCGGGCAGCCAGGGACGAAGCCCGATGTCGAAGGGGGTGAGCGCGCCCACGTGGCTCGCGCCCGGGTCGATCAGCAGGCCGATCTTGACCGCTCCGAAGGTCACCGTGACGTCGGCGCGCACGGCCTCGCCCGCGACCTCGCCGGTGCTCGCGTCCACGCCGCTCGGCACGTCCACCGCGACGACGACGCCCTCGGCCCGCCGGCACAGCCGGGCCAGCGTGGCGTACGGCTCGCGCAGCGGCCCGGCGCCGCCGATGCCCGCCAGGCCGTCCATGACCAGGTCGGCCCGGACGATCAGGTCCTCCATCAGGACGGCGTCCCCGGAGCGGGCCTCGGCGACGCGGCCGCCCGCGCGGCGCAGCTCGCCGAGCCCGCCCTCGTGCGCCGTGCGACCGGCGAGGATCGCGTGGACCCGCGCTCCCCTGCGGGCCAGCGCCGCCCCCGCGTACAGGGCGTCGCCGCCGTTGTCGCCGCCGCCCGCCAGCACGACGACGCGCCCGCCGTACACGCGGGGGAGCAGGCCCGCGCACGTGGCCGCGAGGCCGGTGGCGGCCCGCCGCATGAGCGTGCCGTCGGGGAGGCGGGCCATGAGTTCCCGCTCGGCGGCCCTGATCTCGTCGGAGGTGTACGCGCTCAGCATTCCACCGAATCTAGCTTTCCCCGATCACCCGGTGAACGCCACCCGCCGGGGCGCGGGTCACCCTTCCGCGACCACGTACGCGATCGCGAACCCGCCGTCGTGGCTGAGCGAGACGTGCCACCACCGCACGCCGAGTTCGCGCGCCAGCTCGTCGACCCGGCCCTTGAGCCTGAGGATGGGACGCCCGAGGGCCGCCGTGGTGATCTCGGCGTCCTTGTGGGCCAGGCCGGGCGGCGCGCCGAGCGCCTTGGCCGCGGCCTCCTTGGCGGCGAAGCGCGCGGCCAGCGAGGCGATGGGCAGACCGATCTCGACCTCGGTGAACAGACGCTCGCGGAGCTTAGGGGTACGTTCCAACGCGGTGGCGAGGCGGGCGATCTCGACGATGTCCACGCCGATGCCGACGATCACGCCTCGGCCCTCCGGGGCCGGCGTCCGCGACGGGCGCGCGCCGGGACCGGCCCGCGCGGGGCCCGCGCGTCAACGGGAGTGCCAACGCTCCGGCGCACCGGGGCGGCAGGTGGCGGCCAGAGCGTCACGGCACAATCTTGCCCCACTCCGGCGGCGGAGGTCTCCTCGCAGTGCCCCCCGGTATCACTCCGCTTCACCCCCTAGACACCTGGTCACGGGATTGTCACGGCCCCCCGGGCCTTCAGGGGTCCCGCGTCCCGGGGGTGGCCCGGGGCCGACCGCGGGGCGCTCAGTAGAGTTTGCCGCCATGGAGGCACCTAGTCCGTACGTCGAGCTCAGCCGCGAGGAATGGCGGGAGCTGCGCAGGAACACGCCTCTCACGCTGACGGCCGGGGAGCTGGAAGAGCTGCGCGGCGTGGACGACCCGATCGACCTGACCGAGGTCACCGACATCTACCTTCCGCTGACCCGGCTGCTGAACCTGCACTTCACCGGCGCACGGCAGCGCAGCGCGGCGGTCAACACCTTCCTCGGCGACGACCAGGCCCCGCCGCCGTACATCCTCGGCATCGCGGGCAGCGTCGCGGTGGGCAAGTCGACGACCGCGCGGCTGCTGCACACCCTGCTGGCCCGCTGGCCCGAGCACTCCCGGGTGGAGCTGATCACCACCGACTCCTTCCTGTACCCCAACAAGGTGCTGGACGAGCGGGGCATCGCCCACCGCAAGGGCTTCCCGGAGAGCTATGACCGCAGGGCGCTGGTCCGCTTCGTCGCCGAGGTCAAGGCCGGCGTCCCCGAGGTCCACGCCCCGGTCTACAGCCACCTGGAGTACGACATCGTGCCCGGGGCCGTGCAGACGGTGCGCAGACCCGACATCCTCCTCGTCGAGGGGCTGAACGTCCTGCAGCCCGCTCCCCCGGCGGCGCTGGCCGTCAACGACTACTTCGACTTCTCCATCTACGTGGACGCCAGGGTCGAGGACATCCGCACCTGGTACGTCGACCGGTTCCACAAGCTGCGGCGCACCGCCTTCGCCGACCCCAAGTCCTACTTCTCCTACATCGCCGAGCTGTCGGACGAGGAGGCGACCCGCTTCGCGCGAAACGTCTGGCGGGACGTCAACGAGCTCAACCTGGTCGAGAACATCGCCCCCACGCGCGGGCGCGCGGGGCTGGTGCTGCACAAGGGCGCGGACCACGCCGTGCGCAGGGTCCGCCTGCGCCGTACCTAGGGCCAGGCGCCCGGTCATAGGCTTTTGCGGTGCTGCATCTGAGGATCATCTGCCCGTGCGACCGCTCCGCCGAGGTCACCGGGATGCTGGAGTCCGCGACGGGGGTGACCAACGTCGTCGTGCTCCCGGGGGCGGGCCGCCGTCCCGAGGGCGACGTGATCCTCTTCGACGTGGCCAGGGAGGCCGCCAACGAGGTCCTGACCCGCCTGAAGGAGCTCGGCGTGGCCGAGGAGGGCTCGATCGCGGTGGAGCGGGTGGACCTGTCCCTGTCCCGGGTCGCCGAGGAGGCCGAGGCCGAGGCCCCCGGCGCGCCCGAGGACGCGGTGATCTGGGACGAGCTGGCCGGGCAGGTCTCGGCCGACGCCCGCGTCACGTGGGCGTACCTGGCGTTCCTCGTCATCGCCACGCAGCTCGCCGCCATCGGCGTGCTGCTCCCCTCGCTCATCCTCATCGTGGGCGCGATGGTCCTCGGGCCCGAGTTCGGTGCGGTGGCCGCCGTCTCGTTCGGCCTGCTGCGCCGGGACCCGCGGCTGATGCTGGCCGCCGCCCGCACGCTGCTGATCGGGTTCGCGGTCGCGATCGCCGTCACCTGCGCGTGCGCGCTCGCGGTGCGCGGGCTGGGATGGATCGGCCCCGGCAGCCTGAACGGGCACGACGAGGTGACCTTCATCGTGAAGCCGGACAAGTGGGCGTTCATCGTGGCGCTGCTCGCGGGGGCGGCCGGGGTGCTGTCGGTGACGGCGGGCAAGTCGTCCGCCCTGGTCGGCGTCTTCATCTCGGTCACCACCGTCCCGGCGGCCGGGTACGCGGCCGTCGCCGTCGCGCTCGGCAGGTGGCAGGACGTCGCGGGCTCGGCGACGCAGTTGCTGGTGAACATCGCGGGCATGGCGATCGCGGGCACGGTCACGCTGCTCGCGCAGCGGTTCTTCTGGGCCAGGTACGGCCTGCGTATCGCCCCACCCCCCGGGCGGATGAGGCGGAATTCCTCCGTCTGACGGAGGAGCCGGGGTCCGGCCGTTGGATAGTGTCCCGTCATGACCATCCTCGCCACCGAGGGACTCACCAAACGCTTTCCCCGCGTGACGGCGCTGGACCGGCTCACCGTCACCGCGGGGGCCGGCGTCACCGGCCTGGTCGGGGCCAACGGCGCGGGGAAGTCCACACTCATCAAGATCCTGCTGGGGCTGCTGCCGCCCACCGAGGGCAGCGCGACGGTGCTCGGCCTGAGCCCCGCCACCCAGGGGCTGGAGATCCGCAGGTCCGTCGGCTACATGCCCGAGCACGACTGCCTCCCGCCCGACATGTCCGCCACCGAGTTCACGGTGCACATGGCCCAGATGGCCGGCCTGCCGCGCAGCGCCGCCCGCGAGCGCGCCGCCGACACGCTGCGCCACGTCGGGCTGTACGAGGAGCGCTACCGGCCCATCGGCGGCTACTCCACCGGTATGCGCCAGCGGGTCAAGCTGGCCCAGGCGCTCGTCCACGACCCCCGGCTGGTCTTCCTGGACGAGCCCACCAACGGCCTCGACCCGCAGGGCCGCGACGAGATGCTCGCCCTGATCCGGCGCATCGGCGCCGAGTTCGGCATCAGCGTGATGGTGACCTCCCACCTGCTCGGCGAGCTGGAGCGCGTCTGCGACCACGTGATCGTCATCGACGGAGGCCGCCTGCTGCGCTCCTCCGCCATCGGCGAGTTCACCCAGGCCACCCGGTCGATCACCATCGAGGTCGAGGAGGGTCAGGAGGCCCTGGCCGAGCGGCTGACGTCCCTCGGGCGGTCCGTCACCGCGCACGGGCGCCTGCTGAGCGTGGACGCCGGCTCGCCCGAGACCTTCGACCTCGTCCGCGACGCCGTCGTCGACCTGGGCCTGTCCCTGGTCCGGCTGGAGCAGGGCCGCCACCGCATCGAGGACGTCTTCCGGCAGGAGGCCGCCAGTGTCTGAGCCGTCCCCGGCGGCGACCGTCCCCGGGTCCCCCGCCGCGCCCACCGGTGTCATCCACGACATCGGCTACCGCCACTACGAGGGCCGGCGGCTCGGCCGTGGCGCCTCGCTGGCCGCGCTGACCCTCCACAGCCTGCGCGGCCTGTTCGGGCTCGGCCGCACCGCGCGCGCCAAGATCATGCCGTTCCTGCTGGCCGGGATCATGCTGCTGCCGGCCGTCGTGTCCATCGCGATCATGGTCGTGGCGAAGCAGCAGGGCGTCGCCTATCCGACGTTCGCGGTGGCCATGCAGGCCGTGCTCGCGGTCTTCCTCGCCGCCCAGGCGCCCTACCTGGTCGCGCCGGACCTGCGGTTCCGGGTGCTGCCGCTGTACCTGTCGCGCCCGGTGACCAAGGGCGACTACATCACGGCCAAGCTCACCGCCATGACGATCGCGATGTTCCTGCTCGTCGCGGTGCCGATCACCGTCACCTACATCGGCGAGCTGCTCGTCGACATGCCCGGCCCGCCGCACACCAAGGAGTACTTCGCCGCGCTCGCCGGCGCGGTCGTCTTCGCGGTGCTGCTGGGGTGCCTCGGGGTCGCGATCGCCTCGTTCACCCCGCGGCGCGGGCTCGGCGTCGCGGCGGTCATCGCGGTCTACCTGCTGACCTCCGGCGTCTCCGCCGTGCTCGTCGGCGTGCTGATGTCGGTCAGCCGTGACTCCGCCGCGGCCTGGGCGTGGCTGGTCAACCCGTTCTTCCTGGTGGACTGCCTCCAGGTCTGGCTGTTCGGCACCACGCCCAACAACGACGGCGGCTATCCCCCGGACGCCGGCGGGCCCGTCGCCCTGGTGGCCATCGTGGCGTTGATCGCCCTGAGCGTGACCGCCCTCGTCCTCCGCTACCGCAAGGCGGCCGCATCATGATCATCGAACTCCGGCAGGTCTCCCGCTGGTACGGCAACGTGGTCGCGGTCAACGACGTCACGATGACCATCGGCCCCGGCGTGACCGGGCTGCTCGGCCCGAACGGCGCGGGAAAGTCCACCCTGCTCCACATGATGGCCGGCTTCCTGGCCCCCTCCACCGGCTCGGCGACCCTCGACGGGAAGACGATCTGGCGCAACCACCAGATCTACCGCTCCATCGGGCTGGTCCCCGAGCGCGAGGCCGTGTACGGCTTCCTGACCGGCTGGCAGTTCGTGCTGTCCAGCGCCCGCCTGCACCGCCTGCCGTCCCCGGAGGACGCCGCGGCCAAGGCCCTCGCCATGGTCGAGATGGAGGGCGCGAAGGACCGCCGCGTCGAGACCTACTCCAAGGGCATGCGCCAGCGGGTCAAGGTCGCCGCCGCGCTGGTCCACGACCCGAAGGTCCTGCTGCTGGACGAGCCGTTCAACGGCATGGACCCGCGCCAGCGCCTCCACCTGATGGACCTCGTCAAGGACCTCGGCGCCGCCGGGCGCACCATCCTGTTCAGCAGCCACATCCTGGAGGAGGTCGAGCGGGTCGCCCAGCACATCGAGGTGCTCGTCGCCGGACGCCACGCCGCCTCCGGCGACTTCCGCGAGATCCGCCGCCGCATGACCGACCGGCCCCACCTGTTCCGCGTGCGCTCCAGCGACGACCGGCGGCTGGCCGCCGCGCTGATCGCCGACGCCTCCTCGGGCGCGGTCTCCCTCGGCGCGGAGGGCCTGGAGGTCCAGGCCGTGGACTTCCGCAGGTTCACCTGGCTGCTGCCGAGGGTCGCCCGCGACGCCGGGGTCTCGGTCTGGCAGGTCTCCCCCGCCGACGAGGACCTTGAGAGCGTCTTCTCCTACCTGATCTCCGGGAGCACCCGATGAACTCCGTCGTCGCCGGAATCACCTACCGCGCCGTGCTCGGGCGCCGCAGGGTGCTGCTGCTGCTCCTGCTGCCGCTGCTGCTCATCGGCCTGGCGATCCTGCTGCGCGCGCTCGGCAGCACCAGCGAGAGCGCCGCCGTCCGCCTCATGCAGGTGTACGCCGTGGGCACGATGCTGCCGCTGCTCGGGCTGATCGCCGGGACGGGCACCATCGCGCCCGAGATCGACGACGGCACGATCATCCACCTGCTGTCCAAGCCGATCCCGCGGCCGGTGATCGCCGTCACCAAGTTCGCCGTGGCGGCCTCGCTGCTCGCGCTGTTCGCCGCCGTGCCCACCTACGTCGCCGGGTACATCATCCTCGGCGACGAGGCCGGCATCGCGGCGGGCTTCGCGCTCGGCGCGCTGGTCGGCGGCATCGCCTACGCGGGGGTGTTCCTGTTCCTCGGCGTCGTCACCCGGCACGCCGTCACCGTCGGCATCATCTACGCCGTGGTGTGGGAGAACCTCGTCGGCGGCTACGTGCAGGGCGCCAAGAACCTCTCCATCCAGCAGTGGGCGCAGACCATCGCCGCGCAGGTCAGCACGTCGAACTTCTTCGAGGCCACGGTCAGCATGGGCTTCGCCGTGCCCGCCGTGCTGATCGTCACGGTCGGGTCGGTGCTGTGGGCCGGCCGGCGGCTGCGCACCGTCTCGCTCGCCGGCGAGGAGTGACGGCGCTCACCTGCGGAACATCAGGCGCACGCAGACGCCGATGGCGATGCAGCCGACCGCGAAGACCAGCAGCACGCTGGAGGCGGCGAACCCCACCGCCCACAGCCCGGGGGTGTCGGTCGTCCGCGGCGACACCCCCTGCCACACCGCGAGGACGGGCTGGGGCGCCGTGAACGGCACCAGCGCCGCCACGGCGGTCTTGACCGGCACGAACACGCCGAGCACGACTCCGGCGATGAGGACGGCGGCGAACGTCCACGGGTACAGCAGGGAGCGGAAGAAGTAGCCGTCGGTTCCGGTGGCGGCGAGGATCCAGGTCGCGAGCGCCCCCGCGGCGAGCGAGCCGACGGCGATCAACTGATGCCTGTACCGGTGGACCACGAGAATTCACCCTAAGGGACGGCGCCCCACCCCCGAGCCGCCGGTACGGGAGGATATCCACTTGAGTCTCCACCTACTGGAGGGTGGAGGGTTGCTCCTCGAAGGAATGACCTGACCGAGAGGAGATGACGATCATGGCGGATTCCGCGCGGGAAAGACGGCGGATCATCGACGCGTTCGTGGACGAGGCGTTCGCCGGCGTCGAGCCGGACGCGCCCGGGGCGCGCATCGCCGAGGGCATGCGGGTGCTGCCCGACGAGCCGGACGAGCTCGGCCCCGAGAAGGCCCGCGCGTGGGAGGAACTGGCCGGGCTGGTCGCGGACGACGGCTTCCGGCGGCGCGTGCGCCAGATGGCGGTCGAGGGCGCCAAGGGCGGCGACGGCGAGGGGTACGACGCGCAGCCGGTCATCGAGCACGCGGGCGGCGCCGTGGCGGCCGGGGTCGCGCCCGGCTCCCCCGAGGGACAGGAGATCCTCGCCAAGCTCATCCCGGCCGGCACGCCCGCCGCGGAGCGCGAGCGCGTCGCCACGCGGGTGGAGATCTTCACCGACCGGCGGGTCGAGCGGTTCTGGGAGCTGATGGGCGTGCTCAACGACCGCCCGCCCTTTCCGAGCGGCGTCCCGGCGTTCGAATGGTTCGCCGCCGCGCTCCGGGCCCGCTGAGCACCGGACGGACGACGAAAGGCGGGGCCCTCCCCGGAGGGAGGACCCCGCCTTTTCGCACGTCTCCGGGCGGCCCGCCCGAAGGTCAGGCGCAGGTGGCGCGCACGACCTCGGCCAGCCGTCCGGCGATGCGCTCGGCCTCGTCCTGGGACTCGGCCTCGACCATCACGCGGACCATCGGCTCGGTGCCGCTCGGCCTGATCACCACGCGGCCGGAGTCGCCGAGCGAGCTCTCCGCCTCCCGCACGGCGGAGGCCAGCTCCACGGACGTCTCGGCCTTGATCTTGGACACGTCGCGCACGTTGACCAGCACCTGCGGCAGCCGGGTCATGACCGAGGCCAGGTCTCCCAGGGAGCGGCCCGACCGGGCGACCCGCGCGAGCAGGTGCAGCGAGGTGAGGAGGCCGTCCCCGGTCGTCGCGTGGTCGAGCATCACGACGTGGCCGGACTGCTCGCCGCCGAAGTTGTACCCCCCGGCCTTCATCGCCTCCAGGACGTACCGGTCGCCGACCGCGGTCTCCACCATGGTCAGCCCGGCCTTGCGCATGGCGATCTTGAAGCCGAGGTTGGACATGATCGTGGCCACGACCGTGTCCTTGGCCAGCGTGCCGTCCTCGCGCATGGCCAGCGCCAGGACCGCCATGATCTGGTCGCCGTCCACCACCTCGCCGGAGGCCGTCACGGCCAGGCAGCGATCGGCGTCGCCGTCATAGGCCACGCCCGCGTCGGCGCCGCGCTCCACGACGGCCGTGCGCAGCGCGTCCAGGTGCGTGGACCCGACGCCCTCGTTGATGTTGAGGCCGTCGGGGGCGGCGCCGATGGTCTCCACCACGGCGCCCGCGCGGCGCAGCGCCTCGGGGGCGACCATGTGCGCGGCGCCGTGCGCGCAGTCCACGACCAGGCGCAGGCCCTCCAGGCGGCCGTCGACGCTCGTCAGGACGTGCGAGACATAACGGTCGGCCTCGCCGTAGGCGTCGCGCACGCGGCCGACGGCGGCGCCGACCGGACGGTTCCACTTCTCACCGAGCCGCCGCTCGATGTCGTTCTCCACCGCGTCCGGCAGCTTGAAGCCGCCACGGGCGAAGAACTTGATGCCGTTGTCCGGCGCCGGGTTGTGCGAGGCGGACAGCATGACCCCGAGGTCGGCGCCGAGCGCCGACGTCAGGTAGGCGACGGCCGGGGTGGGCAGCACGCCGAGGCGCAGCACGTCCACTCCAGACGACGCGAGGCCGGCGACCACCGCGGCCTCCAGGAATTCTCCTGAGGCGCGAGGGTCCCGGCCCACGACGGCGACCGGGCGGCCACGCCGCCCGACGCTCGACTCGAATGCTCCGGCGTCGCCGAGGACATGAGCCGCCGCGACCGACAGGTCCATGGCGAGCTCGGCCGTGAGGTCGCGGCCCGCGACCCCACGGACTCCATCGGTGCCGAACAGCCGGCCCGTCAACGCTTGCTGTACTGAGGAGCCTTGCGGGCCTTCTTGAGGCCGTACTTCTTGCGCTCCTTCTCCCGGGCGTCGCGGGTGAGGAAGCCGGCCTTCTTCAGCGGCGGGCGGTTGGTCTCGGTGTCCAGCGCGGTCAGCGCACGGGCGAGGCCCATGCGCACGGCGCCGGCCTGACCGGTCACGCCGCCGCCGTCGATGCGGACGAAGACGTCGAACTGGTCCTCGGCGCCGAGCGTCACGAAGGGCTCGTTGACGATCTGCTGGTGCACCTTGTTGGGGAAGTAGTTCTCCAGCGAGCGACCGTTGATGGTCCACTTGCCGGTCCCCGGCACGATGCGGACACGGGCGATCGCTTCCTTGCGACGGCCGGTGCCGTACGAGTTGCCCGTGGTGATGGGCTTACGCGCGGCGACGTCACTGCTCGGAGCGGACTCGCTGGTGTACTCGGACGGGAACTCCTCACCGGAGGGGTCCGCAAAGTCCAGCTCGCCCTCGAAGGGCGTCTCGACACCGGTGGGCTCGGCCACGGTTCTCCTCTAACTTTCGATCTATCGGCGTCAGCGGTCGGCCAACGGTGACTACTGGGCGATCTTGGTGAGCTCGAAGGGGACCGGCTGCTGCGCCTGGTGCGGGTGCTCGGCGCCGGCGTAGACCTTGAGCTTCTTGGCCATCTTCCGGCCGAGGGAGTTCTTGGGCAGCATGCCCTTCACGGCCTTCTCGACGGCGCGGTCCGGCCGCTTCTCCATCAGCTCGGCGTAGGACACCGAGCGGAGGCCGCCGGGGTAGCCCGAGTGGCGGTACGCCTTCTTCTGCTCCAGCTTGTTGCCGGTCAGGGCCACCTTGTCGGCATTGATGACGATGACGAAGTCACCGGTGTCGACGTGCGGGGCGAAGATCGGCTTGTGCTTACCGCGGAGCAGCGTCGCGACCTGGGTGGCCAGCCGACCCAGCACGACGTCGGTGGCGTCGATGACGTACCACTGACGCTCTACGTCGGTGGCCTTAGGGGTGAACGTGCGCACGGTGGTAAGCCTTCTGTCGGATTGACGTCATCTCGGTAGGTCGTGGGCGGGCGCACGACGGCCCAGACCATCCGTCTCCTCGAACAGGGAGATGACGCCGGACGCGCCGCGCATCGGTCACGACAGACCGATCCACACACAACAAATGAGCAGACTACCGGCGACACATGCGCGGGTCAAAACGAGTACGCCACGACGACGGCGCCGGCAGGTCCGTGCGTCCAGCGTACCGGGTGCCGTCGCGAAGTCCCAGAGGACACGAGCGCCGGGCCACGGGAATTCCGGTTTCGCACGCATCGCGGTGTTCGCTGTCCGAAACCTGGCACAGAACCAGATTCGGACGCCCTTTCCGCGACAAAAACCCGTCCCCGGCGTCTCTTCTGTAACATGAGCTGACCTCTCTATATTTGGCAGCGGCATGAGTCAGCGCCCCACCCCCAGAAACGCCCAGAGGTTCCCCCCGAGGCGGACCCACGTGGGCCTGCTGGCATGCCTGACGGCGGCCCTGCTCGCCGGCGTCGTCGTCTCCCGCCTCGACCCGCCAGAGCCCCCCGCCGTCGAGGTCTACCTGCAGACCGGCACACCCGCGCCCACCCCCGCGCGCGGCCGCCTGCTCGCCGCGCCCGAGGCCGCCGCCACCAAGCTGCCGTCGCTCGGCCGCGTGCTGCGCCCGAGCGCGCCCTCCACCGCGGCGCCGCACCCCAGCCCCACGCCCACCCGGTCCGCCAAGCCCCGCGACACCATCGACGGCACCGGGTCGCGCATCCCCGCCGACGCCAACGTGGGCACGGCCAGCGGCAGCGAGGAGACCGGCCCGCCCGAGGGCGCCGTGCCCGCGTCCCGCCTGGAGGCCGCGGCCGTCGCGCTCACCAACCAGGAACGGACCCGCAAGGGCTGCGCGCCCCTGCGGAGCGACCCCCGCCTCGCCCGCGCCGCCCGCGCCCACAGCCGCGACATGGCCGCGCGCAACTACTTCGGCCACACCTCCTCGGACGGCGGCAGCCCGTGGGACCGCATGGCCCGCGCCGGCTACAGCGCCAGCGCCGCCGAGAACATCGCCCGCGGCTACCAGAGCGCGGAGGAGGCCGTGCGCGGCTGGATGGCCAACAGCGGCCACCGCAGGAACATCCTGAACTGCCAGATCAAGACGGTGGGCGTCGGGGTCGCCTACGGCTCGGGCGACATCTGGTGGACCCAGGACTTCGGCTATTCCTGACCTGTTATGTCGCGCCGCCGGGCTACTCTCGGCGCATGGGTTACCCCGGGGATCAGCCACAACGCCGTCAGCCTTACCGCCCGTACGAGCCGCAGGAGCCCTCGGGGTCGCGCGACTCGGAAGAACGCCCCGAAGAGCGCACCGGCCCCTCCGTGCCATGGCCCACCCTCCCGCCGCCCGAGGAGGGCGAGCCCGCGCGACACCCCATGTCCCGCATGGAAGAGCGCCGCAGGCGCGCGCAGGGCCTGCCCATGGACGACCCCCTGGGCGCCCCGCCCTTCGGATCCCCCGCCGCCGGCGAGTCCTCGGACCCCCGCGGCGCCGGCGCCCCCTTCGGGCGCGGCCCCGGCGAGGAATCCACCACGAACCCTGACCTGCACGCCGCCCCCCGCCCAGGCGCGAACACCGGCCCCCACCCGTCCGCGGGCCCGGCCGCCACGCCCTTCGGCACATCCGCCCTCCAGGGGAACACCGGACCAATCGGCCCGTCCGGCCCTCAGGGGAACGCCGGCGCTCTGGGGTCCGCCGGTCTTCCCGGTGGGGGCGGGGCCGGCTCGGGGACGGGAGGCTTCGGGGCTTCCCCGGCGGGCCCGGGGCGTGGCTCCGGCTTCCAGGGTGACCCGCTCTTCTCCAAGGACTTCCGCTTCGGCGACACCCCGTCCGCGAGCGGCACCGGCCACGGACAGCCCGGCCCCGGCGACCAGAGCGCCCCCGGCCCAGGCGCCGGCCCTCTCCCCGCCGATCCCCTGTCCTCGAATCCGCTGCCGCCCAACCCTCTCTCCTCGAACCCATCGCCGCCGAGCCCCCTGTCCTCGAACGCCTCGTCTTCGAGTGACCCGCTGACCGGGAGCCAGAACGGCTTCGGCGGCGGGCGCGCGCCCGGCTCGCCACGGGAGCGTGGCGGCGTCTTCGCGGAGCCGGACGGCCCCACGCCGTTCAACCAGCCCTTCGAGCGCGTCTTCGGCAAGCCCGACTCCCGGCCGTACGAATCCCCTCAGACCCCGGTCTCCGCATCACCCCCGGGCCCGACCTCGGCGTTCGAGCCGCCCCGGGCCCCGAGCCGTCCCTTCGAGTCCGCGCAGTCCCAGCCCGAGTCGTTCGGAGGCGGCCGCGCGCCGAACCGACCCTTCGAGGCGTCGCCGGACAGGCCCGCCGGCTCGCCGGAAACGCCCGGCGCCGAGGAGCGCCCGTTCGAGGCGTTCGCGCCGCAGAGCCCCGGCCTGCTCTCCCGCCCGCGAAAGGACGGCCGTCCGTCCGAAGGCGAACCGCCGCCTCCCCCTATGGAGACGCGCAGGTCGGAGCCCGAGCCCGACGACCGGCGTTCCCGGGCGCCGCTGATCGTCGGCGGCGGCCTGGTCGGCCTGATCGGCGTGGTCGTCGCGGGCGTCATGTTCCTGAACAGCCTCGACGATCCGCCGACGACGGCCGCCGTCCCCAACACTCGCCCGACCGCGCAGGCCCCGATCGTCACGAGCAACAATGACAAGTACGGATTCGCGGCCTCACGGAAGACCGACCCGCAGCCGCTCACGCTGAAGGAGGTCTTCGGCCACAAGACGGTGACCGCGCACGGCCGGTCCTACCTGATGACGGTGCGCCGGACGGACAAGAAGTGCGGCGACGCGGTGCACGGCACGGGCATCCAGAAGGCCCTGAAGGCGGGGGGCTGCACGCAGTTCCTGCGCGCCAGCTTCCGCGACAAGCGGGGCGACCTCATCGGGACGGTCGGCGTGGGGAACCTGAAGACGGCCGCCGCCGCCAAGAAGGCCGGGAAGACCGGGACGGGCAAGGAGCTGGCCGACTACGTGACGCCGCTGCCCGGCAAGGACACGGCGACCAAGCTGCTCGGCGGCCCCGGGGAGTCCTTCGCCGCCGCCTGGCCGCAGGGGCACTACCTCGTCATGCTGTGGTTCCAGTACAAGGACGGGCACAAGCCCTCCAAGAACGAGATGAAGCAGCTCAATCGGGCCGCTCTCGACATCACGGAGGCGACGGTGTTCGCGGCTCTGGACACACGCGCGCTTACCGGAGCGAAAACCAATTGATACTTAATAGCCCCATAAACGCACATAACCACACAGATCGGGTGTGACCTAGACCCGGAAACGCCCATACCGGTATGCCGATCTCCGACTGTGGATACGCTTCCGCGTATGCGTGGCCAGGATTCCGGATCCGAGCACGAGCGAGAGACCGAGAGTTCGGGGGCTCCGGCGATGCCGCCCCCGAGCTTCGGACAGGCGCATCAGCCCGTGCCACGGACCGAAGACGACACGAAGAACCCCGCCTCACCACACCGGCAGGCGAGGTCCCACGACACATCCCCTGACCACTCCCCCTTCCCGGCACCTCCCACGGACGGACAGACGCGCCCAGGCATGCCGAGCAAGCACTCCAAGAAGCCCGACCCCGCCCCGGCACCGCCGCCCCCGGGCGCCCCGTCTCCCATGGACGCCCCCCGCTCCTGGGGCCGCCCTCACTCAGGGACCGGTCAGGTGCCCGCCGAGGACACGCGGCGGGCGTGGGGGCGTGGCGAATCACAGCCGTGGCCCGCCGCCGAGCGGTTCCCCGGCGAGCAGGAGTGGTTCGGACCGTCCAACCCGCTGGACGACACCCCTGCCTCCCGAACCCCGAGCACCCAACCCTGGCCCGGCACCGACCAGAGCCCCGCCGGATCCTCTCCGGCGTCTCCGGCCATGGCCCACCCGGACCAGACCGTGCCCAGGACGGCGAACGGCCCGGCAGCCGACCTCTTCCCGCTGACCCCCTCCCGCGAATCGCAACTGGACCAGACCCGCCCCGGCGGCACACTCCCCGCCTTCCCGCCCGTCGACACACCCCTGCCAACGGCCACACCGGGCGTCCCGGCCACGCCGAGCGCCCCCGCCACGCAGGGCGCTGGGACCCCCACCCCGTCAGCGGCCACGGAAGCCCCCGCGATCCCCGGCGCTTCAGCCCCGACCATGCCGAACGCGTCGACGCCGTCGATCTCACCGGCGGCACCGGCGCCACCGGCGGCACGACCACCGGCAGCGGCACCATCGGCGGCGCCGGGGTCATCGGCGGCATCGGCCAGTCGGTCACAGTCGCCGACCGAGCGGGCGAGACCGACACGGCCCGGCGAGCCGGGAGACGTGCCCGTCTGGCCCCTTGAGTCGAGCCCCGCGGACGACGTCGGCGGTGAGTCGCATGGGCGTGCCGTCGCCGGTGGCGAGCGTTCCCCAGGGGAGCCGTCAGGACAGCCGTCCCAGGCCGGCGCGGAGATCCCGTCGCCGTCGAAGCCCGAGCCCGCCGGGCCGGGCGGGCCCGCGACTCCTGGTCCCAGGCCCTCGCCGGTTCCCGCGCCCTCTCCCGTCCCCACGCCTACGGTGCCCGCGCCGTCGCCTCCGCCGGTCCCCACACCGTCGATCCCGGCACCGCGCCCGTCCGCATCCGCGACGCCGCCCACGACCGACCCTTCGGACTCCCCCTCCGCCCCCCAACTCCCGGCACCCCAGCACGGCGCGCAGGCACCCACACATGAGCAGTCGCCGACCGCCCAGCACGGCGCGCACCCGACAGATGTACGGTTCCCGGCGGCCCAGCACGGTGCGCAGCCACCTGCAGGTGTGCAGTCTCCCCCCGACCAGCACGGCGCGCGGCCGCCGACGGGTGAGCAGTCCCCGGCCGATCGGCAAGAGGAGCGGAAGGGCGTTCCTCTGCTTCCGCGCTCGCAGGCGGGGCCTCCCCCGCCGAAGCCCGCGACCACGTCCGGCAGGGTGCCGGGCACGCCGCTGCCTCCCGCGCCGGTGACGCTTCCTCCCTGGCCCGGTTCGGCCCGGCGAGACCCCGGGGCCGCGCAGACGTCATCCCCCACACCCCCGCCGTCGGCCGCTACGCCAGGAACTCCCCCTGGACCGGCCCCTTCGGCGTCTCCCTCAGGACCAGCCCTCCCGGGGTCTCCGTCCGGGCCGGCCCCCTCGGGACCGGCTCCCTCAGGGCCTCTTCCGCCGCCGGGCACGCCGCTTCCCCCCGCGCCGGTGACCAGCGACGCCCTGACCCGGACGCCGCCGTACTCCGGGTCCGCGGAGACGCCGGCCGCGGCCGGCGCCGGACCCAAGGACGTCCTGGGTCCGGCATCGACGAACAGCGAGATACGAACCGATTCCGGCACGGCACGACTGCGACCCCCGCCGGCCCCTGGCACCCCGCTTCCGCCCGCGCCGCGGAGCCTGTCCCTGGTGCCGCCGCTGGGCTCGGAGCCCCAGGCTGCAGCCATCAGGTCCGCGTCACCCAGTGACGCCACTCCCCTGGCGTCCCCGATCCCCACGGCGCCCGCGCCCTCACCGGCACCCCCCACCGCTCCCGGCCCGAACTCCCCCATGGCTCCGACGGCCGCCCCGCCGGGAACCGGCTCCGCGCCTCCGTCCGCCGCCAACCCCACCGGTCCGAACGCCCTCGCCGCCAACCCCACCGGCCTGATGGGCCCCGCCGTCACACCTGTCACCGGGCCGAACGGTCCCGCCGTGCCGCCCGTCGTGGGGCCGAACGGTCCCGCCGCCGCACCGTCCACCGGCTCGGGCGGGCACTCGTCCGGCAAGGACGTCGTCCCGGCCCGCTCGGCCGTCCTCGCGACGGGGCCGGTCGTGGACGCGAACCGGGCGGCGTCCGGCGCGCAGGCCGGGCAGCCGGGGGCCTCGGGCGCGGTGCAGGAACGGCCCCCGTTCGTCCCGCCCGGCGCGGTTCCGCCGCCGGAGCAGCCGTCCGCGCCGTCCGAAGGGAACTCGCGCAAGCGCGTGGTGCTGGTCGCCGGGGTGGCCGTGGCCGTCGCCGCGGTCGGCACCGCCGCCGTCTTCGGCTACCAGGCGTTCAACCGGGACAACGCTCCGATGAGCCTGCCCGAGCCGCTGCCGTCCGTCGACGTCGTGATCCCCGAGCCCACGGACCTGGCCTCGCCCGAGCCGTCCCCGGTCGTGACCACGGTGCTCAACTCCGAGAAGACCGACCCGAAGAAGCTGACGCTGAAGGAGGCGTTCTCCCAGCAGAAGGTGACGGTCGAGGGCCGCGCCTACGTCCGCGCCAAGGTGGACCTCACCGCCCAGTGGCAGAAGGCCGCGGTCGGGACGTTCGCCACGGCGCTGAAGAAGGCCGGGTGCACGCGGGTGCTGCGGGCGACGTACGTGGACGGCAAGCGGCGTTACGCCGTCACGACCGGCATCGCGGTGTTCCCGACCAAGCAGGCCGCCGTCGCCGTGGACAAGAAGAAGGATCTGGCGAAGACGGTCTGGTTCCGCGGCCTGGCGGGCGACGCGGGCAGCGGCGCGGACAAGGCGGACATCGCCGGCGGGTACGCGTCCGGGCTGGTCTGGGGCCGCTACATCATCTTCAGCTTCGCGACCTACGCCGACGGCCACACCCCCACCGCCGCCGAGAAGGACCTCGCCCCCATCAGCGGCGCCTTCCGCGACCACACCGCCAAAGTGATCCAGAAACGCCTCACCGGCTGAGGAAAGGCCCCCCGCGGCGCCCGAGTAAGGCGCCTCGACCGCTGATCGGCCCATGAGGACGGGTCAGCGGTCGAGGGTGCGGACGCGGCGCGTTCGGCTGGCGCGGGCGCTCAGGTCTTCGGGAGCGGGGTAGCGGACCTCTTCGAGGCAGAGGCCGTGGGCGGGGGCGACGCTGACGCCGGAGTCGCGGACGGCGTTGACGAGCACGGTGCCCGGCCATTCGACGGGCCGGTTGCCCTCGCCGACGGCGAGCAGCGCGCCGACCAGCGCGCGGACCATCGAGTGGCAGAAGGCGTCGGCCACGACCGTGGCCACGAGCAGCTCGTCGGGCTCGCGGGTCCACTCCAGGCGCTGGAGCTCGCGGATCGTGGTGGCCCCCTCGCGGCGCTTGCAGAAGGCGGCGAAGTCGTGCTCGCCGATGAGCCGGGCCGCCGCCGCGTTCATCCGGCCGACGTCCAGGGGCCGGGGGTACCAGAGGATCTCGTTCCTGCGCAGCGGGTCCACGCCGCCGGGCGCGTCGCCCACCCGGTAGGCGTACCGGCGGGACAGGGCGGAGAAGCGCGCGTCGAAGCCCTCAGGAGCCTCCGTGACGGCCCGCACCCGCACATCCAAGGGAAGTACACCCGCGAGCCGCCGCGTCAGCGCAGAGAGCCGCTCAGCCGTGCTCCACGGGGTCGTGGCGCGGCGTCCCTCGACCGCGCTCAGGGAGGCGGCCGGGACGTCGAGGTGGACCACCTGCCCGCGCGCGTGGACGCCCGCGTCCGTGCGGCCGGCGACGGTCAGCGAGGGAGGCGGGTCCAGGCGCAGGACGCGGCCGAGGGCCTTCTCCAGCTCGCCCTGCACGGTACGCAGTCCCGGCTGCCGCGCCCACCCGAAGAAATCCGTGCCGTCGTACGCGAGGTCCATCCGGAGCCGTACGAGCACCTCGTCGCCGCCCTCTGCCGCCGTCGCGCTGTCAGACGCGTGGCTCCCCGGCTCCCGGCCGTCACCGGCGGAGCCCGGCGACTCGACGGCCGGGGAGGTGACGGGCGCGCCGGACACGGGCGCGGCACCGGAGAACGCCTTTGTGGAAGCAACGGAGGTCGCAGGAGCGGTTCCCGGGGAGACGGAAACCGCGGCGGTTCCCAGCGTGGCGGGAACAGGGGAGGTTCCCCCGGCGGGAACAGGAGCGCTCCCCGGGCCGGCGGGAACAGGAGTGGTCCCCGGGGCGGTGGGGACAGGGGCCGTTCCCGGGGCGGCGGGAAGGCGGGGTGGGTTCGTCATCGCGGGCTCCTCTCGCGTGGGGTGCGGCGGAACGCCACGGGCCCAGCACACCGGTGAAGTGCGCTGGGCCCGTGCACGATCGGCCGACGGCCGGGAACAGGCCCCGGCCTCACCACTGCTCGATCAGGCCTCGTCCTTCTTGGACTCGGTCTTCTCGTCCGCGGGCGCCTCGTCGGAGGCGGCGTCGGCGGGAGCGGCGTCCGCCGGGGCCGCGTCGGCCGGGGCGTCCTCGGCGCGCACGTCCTCCGCGGGAAGCTCGACGACCTCTTCGGCGGGCGCCGGCGCGGCGGCGGCCGGAGCCGTACGGGTCACGGTGGCGGCGTTCAGCGGCTCGCTCACCAGCTCGATCAGCGCCATGGGGGCGTTGTCGCCCTTGCGGGGGCCGAGCTTGGTGATGCGGGTGTAGCCACCGGGACGCTCGGCGAAGGTCGGCGCGATCTCGGTGAACAGGTGGTGGACGACGCCCTTGTCCTTGACCACGGTCAGAACCTGGCGACGGTTGTGGATGTCGCCCTTCTTGGCCTTGGTGATGAGACGCTCGGCCACCGGCCTGAGGCGCTTGGCCTTGGCCTCGGTGGTGCGGATGCGGCCGTGCTGGAACAGCTGAGTGGCGAGGTTCGCCAGGATCAGCCGCTCGTGGGCCGGGCTGCCGCCGAGGCGTGCACCTTTAGCGGGCTTGGGCATGGTGTCTCCTTCGGGATAACCCGCACCGGCCGTGTCAGGTACCGGAGTCGGGCCGGGAGGCTCGGTCGCTCTGCGAGCGCGCTCCCGTCAGGTGAAATACGGTGATCGCGGCCCTCCGCGAGCAGAGGGCCGCGACCGGTGGATCAGTACTGCTCGGTCTCGACGTACCGGGAGTCCTCGTCGTCGTAGTCGCCACCGGCGACCGCGGTCGGGTCGAACCCGGGCGGCGAGTCCTTCAGGGCCAGCGACATCTCGTGCAGCTTCTGCTTGACCTCTTCGATGGACTTGGCGCCGAAGTTGCGGATGTCCAGCAGGTCCTGCTCGCTGCGCGCGACGAGCTCGCCCACGGTGTGGATGCCCTCGCGCTTGAGGCAGTTGTAGGAGCGAACGGTGAGGTTCAGCTCCTCGATCGGCAGCGCCAGGTCGGCGGCGAGCGCCGCGTCCGTCGGCGACGGGCCGATGTCGATGCCCTCGGCCTCGACGTTGAGCTCGCGCGCCAGGCCGAACAGCTCGACCAGGGTCTTGCCGGCGGAGGCCACGGCGTCGCGGGGCTTCATCGACGGCTTGGTCTCGACGTCCAGGATGAGGCGGTCGAAGTCGGTGCGCTGCTCGACTCGGGTGGCCTCGACCTTGTAGGTGACCTTGAGCACCGGCGAGTAGATCGAGTCGACGGGAACGCGGCCGATCTCCTGGCCGGGCTGCTTGTTCTGGGCGGCGGAGACGTAGCCGCGACCGCGCTCGACGGTCAGCTCCATCTCCAGCTTGGCCTTGCCGTTCAGCGTGGCGATGTGCAGGTCGGGGTTGTGGACCTCGACACCGGCGGGCGGCGCGATGTCCGCGGCGGTGACCTCGCCGGGGCCCTGCTTGCGCAGGTACATCACGACCGGCTCGTCGTGCTCGGAGGACACGACCAGCGCCTTGAGGTTGAGGATGATGTCGGTGACGTCTTCCTTGACCCCGGGCACGGTCGAGAACTCGTGCAGCACGCCCTCGATGCGGATGCTCGTGACCGCCGCCCCCGGGATGGAGGACAGCAGCGTGCGGCGCAGCGAGTTGCCGATGGTGTAGCCGAAGCCCGGCTCCAGCGGCTCGATGACGAACCGCGACCTGGTCTCCTCGATCGACTCCTCGAGGAGGGAGGGACGCTGTGCGATCAGCATTGGGTTCTCCCCTGGGTTCCGCGGGGCCCGCTATTTGACCACCGCGATGGTTGTTCTCCCCCTCCACCGGGCTCGCGAGACGCGCGCCCGGTGGACGGGCCCCGAGCTCTTACTTGGAGTAGAGCTCGACGATCAGCTGCTCCTGGACCTGCGTGTCGATCTGCTGGCGGACCGGGAGCTGGTGCACCAGGACGCGCAGCTTGTCCGGCACGATGCCGAGCCAGGCCGGGACGGTCCTGTCGCCGACGGTGGCGCGGGCCACCTCGTACGGCATGAGGTTGCGGGACTTCTCGCGCACCTCGATGATGTCGTGCTCCCGGACCCGGTAGGACGGGATGTCGACCTTCTTGCCGTTCACCAGGATGTGGCCGTGGCGCACCTGCTGGCGCGCGGCGTCGCGCGAGACGGCGAGACCGGCCCGGAACACCACGTTGTCCAGGCGGCTCTCCAGGATCTGGAGGAGGTTCTCACCGGTCTTGCCGGCCTTGCGGTTGGCTTCCTCGTAGTAGTTGCGGAACTGCTTCTCGAGGATGCCGTAGATGCGGCGGGTCTTCTGCTTCTCCCGGAGCTGGAGCTGGTACTCCGACTCCTTGGGACGGCCGCGGCCGTGCTCACCCGGCGGGTAAGGACGGATCTCGATGGGGCACTTGGGGGACTCACACTTGGCGCCCTTGAGGAAGAGCTTGGTCTTCTCTCGGCGGCAGAGCTTGCAGTCCGCTCCGGTGTAACGAGCCATTTCTCTGTCTCTCCTGGGCCTCAGACGCGGCGGCGCTTGGGCGGACGGCAACCGTTGTGGGGAACCGGGGTCACATCCTGGATGGAACCCACCTCCAGACCGGTGGCCTGGAGGGACCGGATGGCGGTCTCGCGACCGGACCCGGGGCCCTTCACGAAGACGTCGACCTTGCGCATGCCGTGCTCCATGGCGCGGCGGGCGGCGTTCTCGGCGGCCATCTGCGCGGCGAACGGGGTGGACTTGCGGGAGCCCTTGAACCCGACGTGGCCGGCGCTGGCCCAGGAGATCACGTTCCCGCTCGGGTCGGTGATCGAGACGATCGTGTTGTTGAACGTGCTCTTGATGTGGGCGTGCCCGTGAGCGACGTTCTTCTTCTCCTTGCGGCGCACCTTCTTCGGTGCGCCTTGGCGGCTCTTCGGCGGCATGTAGCGCTATCTCCTGAGGTGATCGGTCCTGCTGCGTGTGCGGAGGCGCGGGGCGGGCCGCCGGGCCCTGTCGCGCGCCACCGGCGAGGACTACTTCTTGCCGGGCTTCTTCTTGCCGGCCACGGTCTTCTTCTTGCCCTTGCGGGTGCGCGCGTTGGTCTGCGTGCGCTGACCATGCACGGGAAGGCCGCGGCGGTGGCGGATGCCCTGGTAGCACCCGATCTCGATCTTGCGGCGGATGTCGGCCTGGACCTCGCGGCGCAGGTCACCCTCGATCTTGAAGGTGGCCTCGATGTAGTCACGCAGCGGCACCAGCTCGGTGTCGCTCAGCTGGTGGACGCGAAGGTCACCGCTGATGCCCGTGGCCTGCAGCACTTCCTGAGCGCGGCTGCGGCCGATTCCGTAGATGTAGGTGAGAGCGATCTCCAGCCGCTTGTCGCGGGGGAGGTCGACGCCAACCAGGCGAGCCATGGTCGGGCATTCTCCTTCGATGTGGCGGAGGTCTTGCGCGTCACTACCCCTCCCCATGCCCGGGGTGAGGGCCCCGGCCTCCGACCGGGGGTCTCCCGCGTGGTTCGGCGTGCGCCGCCTGCGCGGGTGTGATGCGCTACTGCGAGGTGTTCACTTGTTCCTACCCGGCCACGCCCCTGAGGCGTCGCCCGGGCGCGATCAGCCCTGGCGCTGCTTGTGGCGCAGGTTGTCGCAGATCACCATGACGCGACCGTGCCGGCGGATCACCTTGCACTTGTCGCAGATCTTCTTGACGCTCGGCTTGACCTTCATAGTCCTTGTCGTTTCCTCAGACGGCCCGCCCGCCGGCGCCGCAGAGTCGCCCGCCGCGCCTGCGCGCGAGCGGCCGGCCTCTTCCACGCCACCGGGAAGGGCTTACTTGTATCGGTAGACGATCCGCCCACGACTGAGGTCGTAAGGGCTCAGTTCCACGACGACCCGGTCGTCGGGGAGAATCCGGATGTAGTGCATCCGCATCCGTCCGCTGATGTGGGCCAGGACCTTATGGCCGTTGTCGAGCTGCACCCGGAACATCGCGTTGGGCAGCGACTCGACCACAGTGCCCTCGATCTCGATGGCGCCGTCCTTCTTGGCCATGTCCCTCGCGTTTCACTGATCGGTCGTCTGAGGTTTCGGCACACTACGCAGCCGCGACCGCGAGCGCGTGTGAGAGCGGCGGCGGAAGCCGCCGGACGCGCAATGGTCATAGTGAGCCGACAAAGGAGTGTACGACAACCGGCGAGGAATTGCGAAACGCCTGGTTCTTGTCCGGACACAACCGGCCCCCAGTCTACCTCAGAGGTGCCCGCCTACGGGATGGGCGACGTGGGGTGTCTCCGCACGTGGACGCGCCCACCCGGCCGCCGGTACCGCCGATACCCGGCCTGGGTGGGCGCGTGCTCACGAGTGGACACGCTTGAGCCGTCGGCGGCGGC
Organism: Sphaerisporangium krabiense; assembly: GCF_014200435.1. Taxonomy (NCBI): domain Bacteria; kingdom Bacillati; phylum Actinomycetota; class Actinomycetes; order Streptosporangiales; family Streptosporangiaceae; genus Sphaerisporangium; species Sphaerisporangium krabiense. The sequence continues at coordinate 737,580 of NZ_JACHBR010000001.1, forward strand.
GATCAGATGTCCTCCACGCGCGGACGGACGGTGACGGCGTTCGCTTCTCGCCGGTAACCCCCGTTGTCCGCTAAAGATCACTTACCCCCCGCCAAACCGGGAAACTGCCGTGAGCGGTAAAGCCTGCGTCGAATCCCGTGAAACGAGAACGGCGGGCGCTCCACGCGGAGCACCCGCCCATTTCACCCGGTCCGGTGGCGGCGAGCCCTATCCCTTGGACCTGTGGTTCCTGCCGCCCTCATGGTTCTTGCCGTCCCCACCGAAAATGGTGCTGACCAGCAGGATCGCACCCCACGGCCCCGCCACCCACATCGGCCAGAAGTACCCGCCGAAGTCGCTCAGGGCCCAGATGACCGTGGTGACCGCCAACACCATGGCCCAGCTCGTCCAGGCCGCCTTCAGGCCCTTCTGGGCGTTGCCGGGCCGCGCGCGCTCGGCGGGCGGCGCGGCCGGGCGCGCGTTCAGGTCGATGTCGGGCAGGTCGGCGGTCAGCTTCTGGAGATCGCCGTAGGTCCTGCCCTGATAGACCAGCTCCAGGCGCTCCTGGAACTCCTCCATCGTGAGACGGCCCTGGGCGGCGTGCTCGCGCAGCGCGGCCGCCACCTTGTCCCTGTCGCCGTCCGACGCCCTCATGTCCGGTGTCGCCGCCATCGATCCCTCAACTCCCGCGCTGACGTCCGCCGAGGGGACGGCCTGCCCGCGACGGGTCAAGCGGGCTCAACGTCCCGGCCCGGCACCGGTGTCGGTCTTCCCTCCCAGCAGTTCGCTGAGCCGTGCCTTCCCCCCATCCAGGGCGGTAAGCACCCAAGGACCATTATCGGTGACCGCGACGCTGTGCTCGAAGTGCGCCGAGGGCTTTCCGTCGATCGTCACGACCGTCCAGTCGTCGTCCAGGACGCGGGTGCGGTCGGTGCCGACGTTCACCATCGGCTCGATCGCGAAGCACATGCCCGGCTCGAACCGGGGCCCCTTGCCGGGCCTGCCGTGGTTGGCGACCCACGGCTCCATGTGCATCTCGGTGCCGATGCCGTGCCCGCCGTACTCCTGAGGGATGCCGTAGCGGCCCTGAGAGCGCACGTAACGCTCGACCTCGTGCCCGATGTCGGACAGGTGCCCGCCGACGGTCAGGGCCGCGATACCGCGCCACATGGCCTCTTCCGTGACCCGCATCAGCTCGGTCAGCGCGGGGTCGACCTCGCCCACCCCGACGGTGATCGCCGAGTCGCCGTGCCACCCGTCGAGGATGGCCCCGCAGTCGATGGAGATGATGTCGCCCTCGCGCAGCGCGCGCCGCGCCGTCGGGATGCCGTGCACGACCTCGTCGTTGACCGAGGCGCAGATGGTGGCGGGAAAGCCCTGGTACCCCTTGAAGGACGGGATCGCGCCCTCGTCGCGGATGGCCTTCTCGGCGATCGCGTCCAGGTCGAGCGGCGTGACGCCCGGGCGCACGGACTCGCGCAGCAACTGGAGCGTCCGCCCGACGACCAGGCCGGCGGCCCGCATCTTGTCGACCTGCTCCGGCGTCTTGACCTGGATCCCGTGCTTGTTCTTCTTGAACACTTACTGGCACCCCCTGGGGTGAATCAACGGACGGCGCGGCAGCCCGATTCCCCCGATTGTCCCCCAACACGCCGAACGCCACCCCTGGAGAATGACCCCAGAAGTGGCGTTGGCGGAAATCGCGGGATTCGGGGAACTACGACCCTTGATGCGTTATTCGGCGAAGCGGCGCAGCTCCGCCATCGCCCGCTGCGTGATCTCCTCTACCGGACCGGTGGCGTCCACGCCGCGGAGGATGCCCTCGTCGGCGTAGAACCTGATCAGCGGCGCCGTCTGGTCCTGGTAGACCTCCAACCGGTGGCGGATGGTCTCCTCACGGTCGTCGTCGCGCTGGAACAGGTCTCCACCGCACGCGTCGCAGACCCCCTCGGTGGCGGGGGGGTCGAACACGACGTGCCACACCTTGCCGCAGGAGCGGCAGGTGCGCCGTCCGGCGAGGCGCCGCACGACCTCCTCGTCGTCCACGACCAGTTCCAGGACGAGGTCGAGCGAGGTGCCGAACTCGGCCAGCATCTTGTTGAGGATCTGGGCCTGCGGCACGTTGCGCGGGAAGCCGTCCAGCAGGAAGCCCTCCTGCGCGTCCGGCTCCGAGAGGCGGTCGCGGACCATGGCGATGGTGACCTCGTCGGGCACGAGATCGCCGCGGTCCATGTATTCCTTGGCAAGCTTGCCGAGTTCCGTGCCGCCCGAGACGTTGGCACGGAAGATGTCCCCTGTCGAGATCTTCGGGATGGACAGGTTCGATGCGATGAACTGGGCCTGCGTCCCCTTACCCGCTCCGGGGGGCCCGACCAGGACGACGCGCACTACTTGAGGAAGCCCTCGTAGTTCCGCTGCTGTAGCTGGCTCTCGATCTGCTTCACGGTGTCCAGCCCAACACCAACCATGATCAGAATGCTCGTGCCTCCGAACGGGAAGTTCTGGCTCGCCCCTGCCACCGCCAGCGCGATGATCGGCACCATGGAGATCAGGCCCAGATACAACGAACCGGGAGCGGTAAGCCGCGTGAGCACGTAGTTGAGGTACTCAGCGGTCGGCCGTCCCGGGCGGATGCCCGGGATGAAACCACCGTACTTCTTCATGTTGTCCGCCACTTCAACGGGGTTGAAGGTAATGGACACGTAGAAGTAGGTGAAGAAGATGATCAGCACGAAGAACGTGATCATGTACACCGGGTGGTCACCGCGGACGAAGTTCTGCGCGAGCCACTGGACGACGACGTTCGGCTCCGCGCTGTTGCCGAACAGCGACACCACGAGCTGCGGGAGGTAGAGCAGCGAGGAGGCGAAGATGACCGGGATGATGCCGGCCTGGTTCACCTTGAGCGGGATGTAGGTCGAGGTGCCGCCGTACATGCGGCGGCCCACCATGCGCTTGGCGTACTGCACCGGGATGCGACGCTGGGCCTGCTCGACGAAGACGACCGCGGCGATCATGAACACACCGACCACCATCACCACGGCGAAGGTGAAGGCGTTCTGACGGAAGATGTTCATGAGCTCGGACGGGAAGACCGCGATGACCTGCGTGAAGATCAGGATGGACATGCCGTTGCCGACCCCGCGGTCGGTGATGAGCTCGCCCAGCCACATGATCACGGAGGTGCCCGCGGTCATGACGACCACCATCGTGATGATGGTGAACACGTCGTTGTTGATCAAAATGGGCTGGCGACAGTTCGGGAAGAGCTGCCCGGTGCGCGCCAGCGCGACGAAGGCGGTCGACTGCAGGATCGCAAGACCGATGGTGAGATAACGCGTGTACTGCGTGATCTTGGCGGTGCCCGCCTGGCCTTCCTTCTTCAGCGCCTCAAGACGTGGAATGACCACGGTGAGCAGCTGGAGGATGATGCTCGCGGTGATGTAGGGCATGATGCCCAGCGCGAACACCGACAGCTTCAGCAGCGCACCGCCGCTGAAAAGCTGCACCATGCCATAGATGTTGGCGGCGTCTCCGGCCTGCGCCTCTTTCAGACACTGCTGGACGTTGATCGTGTTGACGCCTGGGGTCGGCAGCACCGAACCCAGCCGGAACAACACGATGATCCCCAGCGTGAAGAGCAGCTTATTGCGCAGGTCGGGCGTACGGAACGCCCGGCTAATCGCGGTCAGCACGGTCCCTCCTGCGCGCCTGTTAGGCGGTATCGGCCAGCGAAGGTCTGGAAGTGATCCATCGGCACATCTCTGATCAACGAGCCCTGGACACCGTTTGTCCAGCGCACTCTAACGCACTACGGGCGCGGCGGCTCTCCTCTGAGCCCCCGCGCCTCGTATTGCCTGCCTCCTACAGCTCGGTGACAGAGCCACCAGCTGCGGCGATCTTTTCCTTCGCGGAGGCGGAGAACGCATGCGCTCGCACGTTCAACGCCACCGAGATCTCACCGGTTCCCAGGATCTTGACCGGCTGGTTCTTGCGGACCGCGCCACGCTCGACCAGCGTCTCGACGCCGACCTCGCCGCCCTCGGGGAAGAGCTCGCCGAGCCTGTCCAGGTTGACGACCTGGTAGGTCGTCTTGAACAGGGCGTTGGAGAAGCCCTTCCGCTTGGGCAGGCGCCGCTGGAGCGGAATCTGGCCACCCTCGAAACCGAAGGGGACCGTGGTACGGGACTTGGTGCCCTTGGTGCCACGACCGGAGGTCTTGCCCTTGGACGCCTCGCCGCGGCCCTTGCGGACCTTGGCCTTGTTGGCGCCGGGGGCCGGACGCAGGTGGTGGATGCGCAGCGGCGCGCCGCCGCCGGAGTTCTCAGCGTTAGCCATGACTAGTCGACCTCTTCCACCTCGACGAGGTGCGTCACCACGGCGACCATGCCCCGGATCTCCGGGCGGTCCTCCTTGACGACGACGTCGCCGATTCGCTTCAGGCCCAGCGAGCGCAGAGAGTCACGCTGGTTCTGCTTGCCGCCGATCTTCGATCGGACCTGGGTGATCTTCAGACGAGCCATCGCTAGCTCACCGCCTTCGCCGCCGCGGCCGCCTCGGCGATGCCCTCGGCGCGAGCCTTGAGCATCCGTACGGGCGCGACGTGCTCGATCGGGAGCCCACGGCGGGCGGCGATCTCCTCGGGCCTGCTGAGGTCCTTCAGGGCCGCCACGGTGGCGTGGACGATGTTGATCGGGTTGTCCGAGCCGAGCGACTTGGACAGCACGTCGTGGATCCCCGCGCACTCGAGGACGGCGCGCACCGGGCCGCCGGCGATGACACCGGTACCAGGCGAGGCCGGGCGCAGCAGGACGACGCCGGCGGCGTCCTCACCCTGCACCGTGTGCGGGATGGTGCCCTGGATGCGCGGCACCTTGAAGAAGTGCTTCTTGGCCTCCTCGACGCCCTTGGCGATCGCCGCGGGCACCTCCTTGGCCTTGCCGTAGCCGACGCCGACCAGGCCGTTGCCGTCGCCGACGACGACCAGGGCGGTGAAGCTGAACCGCCGGCCGCCCTTGACGACCTTGGCGACTCGGTTGATCTTCACAACGCGCTCGATGTACGAGACGCCCTTCTCGGCAGCACCACCGCGGCGATCGTCGCGACGGTCACGCCGCTCACCACCGCCGCCGGCGCCGCGACGCGGAGCTGCAGCCATCAGTGGTTCCTCTTTTCGTTGCTCTTGATTGCGATGCGGGCCGGAGACATCAGAACTCCAGCCCGCCTTCACGGGCGCTGTCCGCCAGGGCCGCGATGCGGCCCGCGTAGCGGTTGCCACCACGGTCGAACACGACCGCGGTGATCCCGGCGGCCTTGGCCCGCTGAGCGACGAGCTCGCCGACCTTCTTCGCCTTGTCGGTCTTGGTGCCCTCGGCCGTGCGCAGCGAGGCGTCCAAGGTGGAGGCGCTGGCCAGCGTGTGGCCCGCGGTGTCGTCCACGATCTGCACGAAGATGTGACGCGCGGAACGATTGATGACCAGGCGCGGGCGGGCCGGCGAGCCGACGACCTTCTTGCGGACGCGGCGGTGACGGCGCGAGCGCGACAGCGCGCGGGCGGCCGTGTGCTTGGCAACCTTGGTGAAGGCCATGACTACTTACCAGCCTTTCCGACCTTGCGGCGGATGACTTCGCCCTGGTACCGCACACCCTTGCCCTTGTAGGGGTCGGGCTTGCGCAGCTTGCGGATGTTCGCGGCGACCTCGCCGACCTTCTGCTTGTCGATGCCGTCCACGTGGAACAGGGTCGGCCGCTCGACGCGGAAGGTGACGCCGTCGGGGGCGTCCACGATCACCGGGTGGCTGAAGCCCAGCGAGAACTCCAGCTGCGTCGGGCCCTTGGCCTGGACGCGGTAACCGACGCCGACGATCTCCAGCGTCTTGCTGTACCCCTTGGTGACGCCGTCCACCATGTTGGAGATCAGCGTCCGGGACAGCCCGTGCAGGGCGCGCACCTTGTTCTCGTCGTTGGGGCGGGTGACGGTGATGGTGCCGTCGTCCCCGCGCTCGACGTCGATCGGCTCCGCGACCTTGTGTGAAAGCGTGCCCTTCGGGCCCTTGACCGTGACATCCCGGCCGTCGATGGCGATGTCCACGCCACTCGGTACGGGGATGGGCAGCCGTCCGATTCGCGACATGCTGTGATTCCTCCCCTCGTTACCAGACGTAGGCGAGGACTTCCCCGCCCACACCACGCTTGCCGGCCTGCTTGTCGGTCATGAGGCCCCCGGACGTCGAGATGATCGCGACACCGAGACCGCCCAAGACCCTGGGCAGGTTGTCCTTCTTTGCATAGACCCGCAGGCCGGGCTTCGACACCCGGCGCAGGCCCGCGATTGACCGTTCACGCGTGGGCCCGAACTTGAGCTCCACCACGAGGTTCTTTCCGACCTTGGCGTCTTCGACGGTCCAGGCCTGGATGTAACCCTCCTGCTGGAGGATCTCGGCGATGTGCGCCTTGATCTTCGAGTACGGCATGCTCACGGTGTCGTGGTATGCCGAGTTCGCGTTACGCAGACGCGTCAGCATGTCTGCGATCGGGTCGGTCATCGTCATGGCCGGTGGCCCTCCTCACCGCGGTTTCCCGACCGGGACCTACGGTGTGGTCGTGGGCGCCTGACTCGGCGCCCGGTTGATATGACTTGGATGTACGGCCGGCAGGGCGCGGGCCCTCGTCGCGAGGGCCCGCACGCGGGCTACCAGCTGGACTTGGTGATGCCGGGCAGCTCGCCCCGGTGCGCCATCTCGCGGAAGCACACGCGGCACAGGCCGAACTTGCGGTAGACCGCACGGGGACGGCCGCAGCGCGAACAACGAGTGTACGCGCGGACGCCGAACTTCGGCTTGCGCTCGGCCTTGGCGATCAGGGACTTCTTGGCCATGCTCAGGCCTCCTTGAAGGGGAAGCCGAGGAGCTTCAGCAGCGCCCGGCCTTGTTCGTCGTTCGTGGCGGTGGTCACGACCGTGATGTCCATGCCCCGCTGGCGGTCGACCCGGTCGGGGTCCACCTCGTGGAACATGACCTGCTCGGTCAGACCGAAGGTGTAGTTCCCGTTGCCGTCGAACTGCTTGGGCGAGAGGCCGCGGAAGTCGCGGATGCGCGGCAGCGCGAGGGACAGCAGCCGGTCGAGGAACTCCCACATACGGTCGCCGCGCAGCGTCACGTGCGCGCCGATCGGCATGCCCTCGCGCAGCTTGAACTGCGCGATGGACTTGCGGGCGTGGGCCACGGCCGGCTTCTGGCCGGTGATGGCGGTGAGGTCGCGCACCGCGCCCTCGATCAGCTTGGAGTCGCGGGCCGCCTCGCCGACGCCCATGTTCACCTTGATCTTGGTGAGCTTGGGGATCTGCATGACGTTCGCGATGCCGAACTGCTCACGCAGCTTGTCCGCGATCTCCTCGCGGTAGCGGAGCTTGAGGCGCGGCGCGGGGCGCTCGGTCTCGGTAGTGGTGGCGGTCATCAGTTGTCCTCACCCGATTCGTCGGCCTCGGCGGCCTTCTTGGCGGGCTTGTCGTCCTTCGTCGCCTCGTCCTTCTTGGCGTCATCCTTGAGCTTCTTGACGTTGCTCACGTGGATGGGCGCCTCCAGGGTCTGCACGCCGCCTTCCTTGGCGCCGCGCGGGCCCTGGTGGGTGACCTTGGAGTGCTTCTTGATCAGGTTCACGCCCTCCACCACCACGCGGTCCTCGCGCGGCAGGGCGCGGATCACACGACCCTTGGCACCCTTGTCCTTACCGGCGATGACCTGGACGAGGTCACCCTTCTTCACATGCAGCTTCGGCATCTACAACACCTCCGGCGCGAGCGAGATGATGCGCATGAACTTCTTCTCGCGCAGCTCGCGACCCACCGGACCGAAGATACGCGTGCCCCGAGGGTCACCACTGTCCTTGATGATGACCGCGGCGTTCTCGTCGAAGCGGATGTAGGAGCCGTCGGGGCGGCGGCGCTCCTTGCTGGTGCGCACCACGACAGCCTTGACCACATCACCCTTCTTGACGCCCGCGGCGGGAAGAGCGTCCTTCACCGTCGCGACGATGATGTCGCCGATACCCGCGTAGCGCCGACCCGAGCCACCGAGCACCCGGATGCACAACAGCTCCTTGGCACCCGTGTTGTCGGCGACCTTGAGCCGCGACTCCTGCTGGATCACGTCAACTCCCGTATGTCACGCCGGTTCTCATTCATTGAGCCTGGCGGAACTAGATTCGGTCTAATGCGCCCCCGGCCGGTCTTACCGGCCCGAGGGGGGACGCCACACGGGAGACCCCCTTCCGGGGGGCCTCCCGCACGGCGACTTACTTGGCCCGCTCGAGGATCTCCACGACCCGCCACCGCTTGGTGGCGGACAGCGGCCGGGTCTCCATCAGAAGGACGCGGTCGCCGACGCCGGCGGTGTTGGCCTCGTCGTGGGCCTTGTACTTGGTCGTACGGCGGATGACCTTGCCGTACAGCGGGTGCTTGACGCGGTCCTCGACGGCGACGACGACGGTCTTGTCCATCTTGTCGCTGACGACCAGACCCTCGCGGGTCTTGCGGTAGTTCCGCGCCTGGGCGGTCTCGGTGCTGGTCTCGGTGGTCTCAGCCATCGCTCGGCTCCTTCTCGACCGTGATGATGCCGAGCTCGCGCTCGCGCATCACGGTGTAGATACGGGCGATCTCGCGCCGGACGGCGCGCAGCCGCCCGTGGCTCTCCAACTGACCGGTCGCCGCCTGGAAGCGGAGGTTGAACAGCTCCTCCTTGGCTTCCTTCAGCTTCTGGACCAGCTCTTCCTGGTCAGAAGTCCGCAGCTCACCGGCGGTCAGGCCCTTAGCCATCACGCCTCACCCACTTCACGCTTGACGAACCGGCACTTCATCGGGAGCTTGTGCATCGCGCGGCGCAGGGCCTCGCGGGCGACCGGCTCGCTGACGCCGGACAGCTCGAACATGACGCGGCCGGGCTTGACGTTGGCGATCCACCACTCCGGCGAACCCTTACCGGAACCCATGCGGGTCTCGGCGGGCTTCTTCGTCAGGGGACGGTCCGGGTAGATGTTGATCCACACCTTGCCGCCACGGCGGATGTGCCGGGTCATGGCGATACGCGCGGCCTCGATCTGGCGGTTGGTCACGTAGTGGTGCTCAAGCGCCTGGATGCCGAACTCGCCGAACACGACCCTGGTGCCGCCCTTGGCGGCTCCGCTGCGGTCAGGCCGGTGCTGCTTACGGTGCTTGACCCTGCGCGGGATCAGCATGGTCAGCTCCCTTCAGCACCCGGCTGCTCCGCCGGGCCACTCTCGGGCGCCCCAGCGGGCGCGGTGCTCTCGGTCTTGGCCCCGCCGCGGCCACCGCGGCCCGCGCCGTCACGGCCACGGCCGCCGCCGCCCGCGCCACGGCCGCGCTGCGGCCGGTCGGTGCGGTCGCGACGCTGGCCGGCGCGCGCGCCGGCGGCCGCCGCCTCGCGCTCCGCGCGGCTGGTCGGGGCCTCGCCCTTGTAGATCCACACCTTCACGCCGATGCGGCCGAAGGTGGTGCGGGCCTCGTAGAAGCCGTAGTCGATGTCCGCGCGAAGGGTGTGCAGCGGCACGCGGCCCTCGCGGTAGAACTCCGAGCGCGACATCTCGGCGCCGCCGAGACGGCCGGAGCACTGGACACGGATGCCCTTGGCGCCGCTCTTCATCGCCGACTGCATGGCCTTGCGCATCGCCCGCCGGAAGGAGACCCGGCTGGAGAGCTGCTCGGCCACGCCCTGGGCGACGAGCTGAGCGTCGACCTCGGGGTTCTTGACCTCAAGGATGTTGAGCTGGACCTGCTTCTTGGTCAGCTTCTCGAGGTCGCCACGGATGCGGTCCGCCTCGGCGCCGCGGCGGCCGATGACGATGCCCGGCCGCGCGGTGTGGATGTCGACCTGGACGCGGTCGGTGGTCCGCTCGATCTCGACCTTGGAGATGCCGGCCCGCTCCATGCCCTTCTGCAGCATGCGGCGGATCGACACGTCCTCGGCGACGTAGGACTTGTACAGCTTGTCGGCGTACCACCGGCTCTTGAAGTCGGTCGTGATGCCGAGGCGGAACCCGTGCGGGTTAACCTTCTGGCCCACTAGCGGGTCCTTCCCTTCGGCTTGCCCTGGCGCTCGGGCCGGGCTTCGACGATCACGGTGATGTGGCTCGTCCGCTTGTTGATCCGATAGGCACGGCCCTGGGCACGGGGACGGAACCGCTTCAGCGTCGGGCCCTCGTCGACCCACGCCCGGCTCACGACCAGCGACTCGCGATCGAGCTTGAAGTTGTGCTCGGCGTTCGCCATCGCGCTCGACAGCACCTTGTAGATCGGCTCGCTCGCCGCCTGGGTGGCGAACTGCAGCACGGCCTGCGCCTCCGAAGCGGGCAGCCCGCGAATAAGGTCCACCACGCGGCGGGCCTTCTGGGGCGTGACGCGGACGAACCGCGCCTGAGCCCTGGCTTCCATCGCTTACTCCTCGTTTCTGAAAGGCGCTTACCGCCGGCTACGCCGGTCTTCCTTGACGTGGCTGCGGAAGGTCCGCGTCGGCGCGAACTCGCCCAGCTTGTGGCCGATCATCGACTCGGTGACGAACACCGGGACGTGCTTGCGCCCGTCGTGAACGGCGATCGTGTGACCCAGCATGTCCGGCACGATCATGGAGCGCCGCGACCACGTCTTGATGACGTTCTTGGTGCCCTTCTCGTTCTGCGTGTCCACCTTCTTCATCAGGTGGTCGTCAACGAAAGGACCCTTCTTAAGGCTACGTGGCATTTAGGCTGCTCCTACCGCTTCTTCTTGCTCCGCCGACGGATGATCAGGCGGTCGCTGGCCTTGTTGGCCTGACGGGTACGGCCCTCGGGCTTGCCCTTGGGGTTCACCGGGTGGCGGCCACCGGAGGTCTTGCCCTCACCACCGCCGTGCGGGTGGTCGACCGGGTTCATGGCGACACCGCGGACGGTCGGGCGCTTGCCCTTCCAGCGGTTACGACCGGCCTTGCCGATGCTGATGTTGGCCTGCTCGGCGTTGCCGACCTGGCCGACCGAGGCGCGGCAGCGCACGTCGACCTGGCGCATCTCGCCGGAGGGCATGCGCAGCGTGGCCATCTGCCCTTCCTTGGCCAGCAGCTGGATCTGCGCGCCGGCGGACCGGCCGAGCTTCGCCCCGCCGCCCGGCTTCAGCTCCACGGCGTGGATGAAGGTACCGGTCGGGATGTTGCGCAGCGGCAGGCAGTTGCCCGGCTTGATGTCGGCCGCGGGGCCGTTCTCGATGCGGTCGCCCTGCTTGATCCCGGTGGGAGCGAGGATGTAGCGCTTCTCGCCGTCCGCGTAGTGCAGGAGCGCGATGCGCGAGGTCCGGTTCGGGTCGTACTCGATGTGCGCGACCTTGGCCGGGATGCCGTCCTTGTCGTGGCGCCGGAAGTCGATGATGCGGTAGGCGCGCTTGTGCCCGCCGCCCTGGTGACGCGCGGTCACACGCCCATGGACGTTACGGCCGCCCTTGCTGTGCAGGGGGGCAAGCAGCGACTTCTCGGGCGTGCTGCGCGTGATCTCGGCGAAGTCCGAGACGCTCGCGCCGCGCCGGCCCGGCGTCGTCGGCTTGTATTTACGGATGCCCATCTTTTTCGTTCATCCTTCGTCGGTGTTGCTTGGCAAAGCGGTGGTGATCAGCCGATCTGACCGAAGATGTCGATCCGGTCGCCTTCCACCAGGCTCACGATCGCCCGCTTGGTGCTCGGACGCTGGCCGTAGCCGAACCTCGTGCGCTTGCGCTTGCCCTGCCTGTTGATCGTGTTCACGCTCGTGACCTTGACGCCGAAGATCTGCTCGATAGCGATCTTGACCTGGGTCTTGTTGGCCGTCTTGCGCACCAGGAACGTGTACTTGTTGTGCTCATCGATCAGGCCGTAGCTCTTCTCGGAGACGATCGGCTTGATGATGATGTCGCGCGGGTCGGCGATCTTCTGCATCAGGCGTCTTCCTTCCCGCCGTTGCCCAGCCGCGCCACGACCTGGTCGTAGGCCTCACGGGTGAAGACCAGGTCGTCGTAGCAGAGCACGTCATAGGTGTTCAGCTGGCCGGCGTCCAGCAGGTGGACCTCCGGCGCGTTGCGCAGGCTCAGCCAGGTGAGCTCGTCGTCGGCGTCGACCACGACCAGGACGCTGCGCGCCTTGGTGATGGTGCGCAGGGCCTCGATCGCCGCCTTGGTCTTCGGGGTCTCCCCCGTGACCAGGCCGTCGACGATGTACACCCGGCCGCCGCTCGCCCGGTCGCTGAGGGCGCCGCGCAGGGCGGCGGCCTTCATCTTCTTGGGCGTCCGCTGCGAGTAGTCGCGCGGCTGCGGGCCGTGGACGGTGCCACCGCCGGCGAACTGCGGCGCGCGGGTCGAGCCCTGACGGGCGCGGCCGGTGCCCTTCTGCCGGTACGGCTTCTTGCCACCACCGCTGACCTCGCCACGGGTCTTCGTCTTGTGGGTGCCCTGGCGGCGCGCGGCCAGCTGGGCGACGACGACCTGGTGGATCAGCGGGATGTTGACCTTGGCGCCGAAGACATCCTCCGGCAGGTCGACGGTGCCGGTCTTCGCGCCGGCCGCGTCGAGGACGTCGATGGTCGTGCTCACTTCTCGGCCCCCTTCTTGGCGGCGGTGCGAATCAGCACCAGGCTCCCGTTGGCGCCGGGAACCGCACCCTTGAGCAGGATGAGGCCCTTCTCGGCGTCCACGGCGTGAACCTTGAGGTTCTGGATCGTGACGCGGGTGTTGCCCATGCGGCCCGCCATGCGCAGGCCCTTGAAGACGCGGCCCGGGGTGGCGCAGCCACCGATGGAGCCGGGCGAACGGTGCTTGCGCTGGGTGCCGTGCGAGGCGCCGAGACCGCGGAAGCCGTGCCGCTTCATGACGCCGGCGAAGCCCTTGCCCTTGCTCTTGCCGGTGACGTCCACGAACTGACCGGCCTCGAAGGTCTCGGCCGTGATCTCCTGGCCGAGGGTGTACTCGGAGGCGTCGGTGGTGCGGACCTCGACGAAGTAGCGGCGCGGGGTGATGTCGTGCTTGCGCAGGTAGTCACCCAGGGGCTTGTTGACCTTGCGCGGGTCTACCTGCCCGTAGCCGAGCTGAACAGCGGAGTAGCCGTCCTTTTCCTCACTGCGGACGCGGGTCACCACGCACGGACCGGCCTCGACGACGGTGACCGGGACGATCCGGTTCCCCTCGTCGAAGACCTGGGTCATGCCGAGCTTCTTGCCCAGGACGCCCTTGATCTGCTTAGCCATGTCAGTGCGTTCCCTCAGAGCTTGATCGAGATGTCGACGCCGGCCGGGAGGTCGAGCCGCATGAGCGAGTCGACCGTCTTCGGCGTCGGATCGATGATGTCAATCAGCCGCTTGTGCGTGCGCATTTCGAAGTGCTCACGGCTGTCCTTGTACTTGTGCGGCGAGCGGATGACGCAGTACACGTTCTTCTCGGTCGGCAACGGCACCGGGCCCGCGACCTTGGCGCCAGTCCGCGTCACCGTCTCGACGATCTTCTTGGCCGAGCTATCGATGACCTCGTGGTCATAGGCCTTAAGCCGGATGCGGATCTTCTGTCCCGCCATAGTGGCCTCGGTGTCCTTCGCTGTCGTCCTGCAAAAGTTTCGTGCGGCCTTGTGCCGCTGTCAGGTTCCCGTGGCTCGCGCCCCGTGACCCGCCTCGTCATTCCGTGATCTTGCAGTCGACTCGGTCGTCTCCGTCCGAGACGACTGCGAGATCACGGGCCTGGATCGGGCTCGGAGCTCGCCGCGGGCTCGGGGGCCTCGCGGCCCCGTCGTGGTGCGGCGGTCGGGCCCGGACTGCTCCGGCCCCGACCGCCGACCCGCGGTCGTGCTACTTGATGATCTTCGTGACCCGGCCCGCGCCGACGGTCCGTCCACCCTCGCGGATGGCGAACTTGAGGCCGTCCTCCATCGCGATGGGCTGGATGAGCTGGACGGTCATCTCGGTGTTGTCACCGGGCATGACCATCTCGGTGCCCTCGGGCAGGGTGACGACGCCCGTGACGTCCGTGGTGCGGAAGTAGAACTGCGGGCGGTAGTTGTTGAAGAACGGCGTGTGGCGGCCGCCCTCGTCCTTCGACAGGATGTAGACCTGCGCCTCGAACTCCGTGTGCGGGGTGGTCGTGCCCGGCTTGATGATGCACTGGCCGCGCTCGACGTCCTCGCGCTTGATGCCACGAAGGAGCAGACCGACGTTGTCGCCGGCGCGTCCCTCGTCGAGGAGCTTGCGGAACATCTCGACACCGGTGACGGTGGTCGTGGTGCTCTTGTCCTTGATGCCGATGATGTCGACGGTCTCGTTGACCTTGACGATGCCGCGCTCGATACGACCGGTCACGACGGTGCCGCGGCCGGTGATCGAGAACACGTCCTCGATCGGCATGAGGAACGGCTTCTCGGTGTCACGAACGGGCTCGGGGACGTTGTCGTCCACGGCGTTCATGAGCTCGATGATCGAGTCGCCCCACTTCTCGTCGCCCTCGAGCGCCTTCAGCGCCGAGACGCGGACGACCGGCAGGTCGTCGCCCGGGAACTCCTGAGCGGACAGCAGCTCGCGGACCTCGAGCTCGACGAGCTCCAGGATCTCCTCGTCATCGACCATGTCGGCCTTGTTCAGCGCGACGACGATGTAGGGGACGCCGACCTGGCGGGCCAGGAGGACGTGCTCCTTCGTCTGCGGCATCGGGCCGTCGGTGGCGGCGACCACGAGGATGGCGCCGTCCATCTGCGCGGCACCGGTGATCATGTTCTTCACGTAGTCGGCGTGACCGGGGCAGTCCACGTGGGCGTAGTGGCGCTTCTCGGTCTGGTACTCGACGTGCGCGATGGAGATGGTGATACCGCGAGCCTTCTCCTCGGGCGCCTTGTCGATCTTGTCGAACGGGGTCGCCTCATTGAGGTGAGGGAAACGGTCGTGGAGCACCTTGGTGATCGCCGCGGTCAGAGTGGTCTTGCCGTGGTCGATGTGCCCAATGGTGCCGATGTTCACGTGCGGCTTGGTCCGCTCGAACTTGGCCTTGGCCACTGCTCTGTCTCCTTAGAGATTCTGACGTGACTTGCTACTCACTCGGGCTCGGAGCCCGATGCCCGGGAGGGCGATCGCTCGCCCCCCGGGCCGTCGGGGTCTCGGACCTATTCGCCCCGAGCCTTCGCGACGATCTCCTTGGCGATGCCCGGGGGCACCTCCGCATAGGAGTTGAACTGCATGCTGTAGACAGCCCGGCCCTGGGTCTTGCTGCGCAGGTCGCCCACGTAGCCGAACATCTCTGACAGCGGGACCAGGGCCTGGATCACCTTGGCCCCGGTACGGTCCTCCATCGCCTGGATCTGCCCGCGGCGCCCGTTGAGGTCGCCGATGACGTCACCCATGTAGTCCTCGGGCGTGGTGACCTCGACGGACATCATGGGCTCAAGGATCACGGCGTCGGCGCGGCGCGCGGCCTCCTTGAAGGCCATCGAACCGGCGATCTTGAAAGCCATTTCGGAGGAGTCGACCTCGTGGTAGGTACCGTCCTGGAGGGTGACCTTCACACCCACCATCGGGTAGCCGGCCAGAACGCCGAACTCCGCGGCCTCCTGCGCGCCCGCGTCCACCGAGGGGATGTACTCCCTGGGGATGCGGCCACCGGTGACCTTGTTCGCGAACTCGTAGCCGTCGTTGCCCTCGCCCAGCGGCTCCAGGTCGATGATCACGCGCGCGAACTGGCCGGAACCACCGGTCTGCTTCTTGTGCGTGTAGTCGACCTTCTCCACCTTGCGGCGGATGGTCTCGCGGTAGGCGACCTGCGGGCGGCCGACGTTGGCCTCGACCTTGAACTCGCGGCGCATCCGGTCGACGAGGATCTCCAGGTGGAGCTCGCCCATACCCCAGATGACCGTCTGGCCGGTCTCCTCGTCCCTGCGAACCTGGAAGGAGGGGTCCTCCTCGGCCAGGCGCTGGATCGCGGTGCCGAGCTTCTCCTGGTCGCCCTTGGTCTTGGGCTCGATGGCCACGTTGATGACCGGGGCGGGGAAGTTCATCGACTCCAGGACGACCTGGTTGGTCGGGTCGGAGAGGGTGTCACCGGTGGTGGTGTCCTTCAGGCCCATGACGGCGACGATCTGACCGGCGATCGCCGACGAGCGCTCCTCGCGCTTGTTGGCGTGCATCTGGTAGATCTTGCCGATCCGCTCCTTCTTGCCCTTCACCGAGTTGATCACCGCGGTGCCGGTCTCGAGCGTGCCCGAGTAGATGCGGATGTAGGTGAGCTTGCCCAGGTGCTGGTCGCTCATGATCTTGAAGGCCAGGGCGGCGAACGGCTCGTTCGGGTCCGCGTGCCGCTCGATCTCCTGCTCCTCGTTGCCGACCGCGTGCCCCTTGAAGGCGGGGATGTCGGTCGGGGCCGGGAGGTAGGCGACGATCGCGTCGAGCAGGGGCTGGACGCCCTTGTTCTTGAACGCGGTGCCGCACAGGACCGGGTTGAGCGCGCTGGACAGCGTCGTGCGGCGGATGGCGGCGACGAGCTGCTCCTCGGTGGGCTCGACGCCCTCCAGGTAGAGCTCCATGAGCTCGTCGTCGTTCTCGGCCACGGTCTCGATGAGCTTGTCGCGCCACTCGCGGGCCACCTCGGCGTGGTCGGCCGGGATGTCGACGGTGTCGTACATCTCGCCCTTGGCCGCCTCGGCGCTCCAGAGCAGGCCCTTCATCTTCACCAGGTCGATGACGCCCTTGAAGTCGGCCTCGACGCCCCACGGAAGCTGGATGACCAGCGGCGTGGCGCCCAGGCGCGACACGATCATGTCGACGCAGCGGTGGAACTCGGCGCCGACGCGGTCCATCTTGTTGACGAAGCAGATGCGCGGGACGCCGTAGCGGTCCGCCTGCCGCCAGACCGTCTCGGACTGGGGCTCGACGCCGGCGACGGCGTCGAAGACGGCGACGGCGCCGTCGAGGACGCGCAGGGAGCGCTCGACCTCGACGGTGAAGTCGACGTGGCCGGGAGTGTCGATGATGTTGATCGTGTGATCAAGCCAACTACAGGTGGTCGCGGCGGAGGTGATGGTGATGCCGCGCTCCTGCTCCTGCTCCATCCAGTCCATGGTGGCTGCGCCCTCGTGGACTTCACCGATCTTGTAGTTGATGCCGGTGTAGAACAGGATGCGCTCGGTCGTAGTGGTTTTGCCCGCGTCGATATGGGCCATGATCCCGATGTTGCGGACCCTGGCCAGGTCAAGAGCGGTCGATGTGGCCACTTCTCTCGCGTCCTCGTCGTCTCGTCGTCGCCGCCGGTGTTACCAGCGGTAGTGGGCGAAGGCCTTGTTGGACTCGGCCATCTTGTGGGTGTCCTCGCGCCGCTTCACGCTCGCGCCGAGGCCGTTGCTCGCGTCGAGCAGCTCGTTCATCAGCCGCTCGGTCATGGTCTTCTCGCGGCGGGCGCGGGAGTACTGCACCAGCCAGCGGAGGGCCAGCGTGGTGCTGCGCGCGGCGCGCACCTCCACCGGCACCTGGTAGGTGGCGCCACCGACACGGCGGCTGCGCACCTCAAGGGTGGGCTTGACGTTGTCCAGCGCTCGCTTGAGGGTGACGACCGGGTCGTTGCCCGACTTGTCCCTGCAGCCCTCGAGGGCGTCGTAGACGATCTTCTGAGCGAGCGACCGCTTGCCGCTCAGCAGCACCTTGTTGATGAGCGCGGTGACGAGCGGCGAGTTGAACACCGGGTCTGCGACCAGCTGTCGGCGCCCGGCGGGACCCTTGCGCGGCATCTCAGCTCTTCTCCTTCTTGGCGCCGTAGCGGCTGCGGGCCTGCTTGCGGTTGCGGACACCCTGGGTGTCGAGCGCACCGCGAACGATCTTGTAGCGGACACCCGGCAGGTCCTTCACACGGCCGCCGCGCACGAGCACGATGGAGTGCTCCTGAAGGTTGTGGCCGACGCCCGGGATGTAGGCCGTGACCTCGATGCCGCTGCTCAGGCGGACACGGGCGACCTTACGGAGCGCCGAGTTCGGCTTCTTGGGGGTCGTGGTGTAGACGCGCACGCAGTTGCCGCGAAGCTGTGGGCTTCCTTTGAGCGCCGGAGTCTTGGTCTTAGTGACCTTGTCCTGTCGGCCCTTTCGGACCAACTGCTGAATTGTGGGCACTACTTCTCCGTTTCGCGTCCTGGCCGGTGATACGTCCTTGGGTCGAGTCCGCTCGGCCGTGGCCGGGCTTCGGCTTCCCGTCGTGCATTTCGCAGGTACTGCCGGTGTCATGACCTGCTGATTTACCTCGCACTCCGACCCCCGCGCTCGGGCGTGTCGCGCCCGGCTCACACCCATGCACGAGGTGCGATCGGACTTTGTGGAGGAGTCGCCGCGCGGCCCCGAATCGGGGACACGCCAGCCAGTGCCCACGAGACCGCAGGCACGAAGACCAAGGCTACCCAGCTCGCCACGGCTCGTCAAAACGACTGCCCGGGGCGCGCCCCCGGTGACCCGCGGACCGCTCGGGCGACCGGGCCGAGCAGGGCCGGAGCCCGCCGAACGCCCGGATGGACCACCCGAAGGTCTTCGCGGCTCCCGGCGCCTGCGCCGGTAACCCGAACCTTTCGATCCTCATGAACCGGACGCCGATGGCAACCGGTCCAGGCAATCATCAAAAGTACCACGTACGAAGGAGTGCCGTCCACGTTCCGGCGACGTGGCGACCCTCCGGCCGTCCTCCGATGATCCGCACGCGATTCGCCGGCCCATCGGCCGCGCCGCCCCTGTGCGGCCTCAGACCCGCGCCGGGCCGGATGGGGTCCGTTACCCCACTCCCCTCCTGGGGGGCCGCAGCGGGCTCTTCAGAGCGTCCTCGCGCCCCCTGCGCCGGCCCACCGGCACGGAGCCGGCCGGCGTGAGAACGCCGGATGCCCGGAGAGCCATGCTCTCCGGGCATCCCGTCGTATCGCGCCTAGCGGTTGTACTGACCGAAGTCGTACTCCTCCAGCGGGACGGCCTCGCCGCTGCCCGTGCCGAAGGTGTAGTCGGTCGCGGAGCCGTCGTAGCCGCCGACGGTGTACATCGCCGCCTTGGCCTCCTCGGTCGGCTCGACCCGGATGTTGCGGTACTGGGACATGCCCGTACCGGCCGGGATGAGCTTACCGATGATGACGTTCTCCTTGAGGCCCAGCAGGGAGTCCGACTTGGCGTGGATCGCCGCGTCGGTGAGCACCCGCGTGGTCTCCTGGAACGACGCCGCCGACAGCCACGACTCGGTGGCCAGCGACGCCTTGGTGATGCCCATGAGCACCGGACGGCCGGAGGCGGGGGTGCCGCCCTCGGCGACGACCTCGCGGTTGACCATCTCGAACCGCGGCCGCTCGACGAGCTCGCCGGGCAGCAGGTCGGTGTCCCCGGACTCCAGCACGTTCACGCGCTTGAGCATCTGGCGCACGATGATCTCGATGTGCTTGTCGTGGATCGACACGCCCTGCGAGCGGTAGACCTCCTGCACCTCGGCCACCAGGTGGAGCTGCACGGCCCGCGGGCCGAGGATGCGCAGCACCTCGTTGGGGTTGACGGCGCCGGCGACGAGCTGCTGGCCGACCTTGACGCGCTGTCCCTCGGAGATCAGCAGCCGCGACCGCATCGACACCGGGTAGGCGATCTCGTCGGATCCGTCGTCCGGGGTGATGACGATCTTGCGGGTCTTGTCGGTCTCGTCGATCCGCACCCGGCCGTCGGCCTCGCTGATCGGGGCGACGCCCTTGGGGACGCGCGCCTCGAACAGCTCCTGCACACGCGGCAGACCGTGGGTGATGTCGGCGCCCGCCACACCACCGGTGTGGAAGGTCCGCATCGTCAGCTGCGTGCCGGGCTCACCGATCGACTGGGCCGCGATGATGCCGACCGCCTCGCCGACGTCCACCAGCTTGCCGGTCGCGAGCGAGCGGCCGTAGCAGGTGGCGCAGACGCCGATCTTGGCCTCGCAGACGAGCGCGCTGCGGGTCCTGACCGTCTCGACGCCGGCCTCGACCAGCGCCGTGACGGTCTGGTCGTTGATGTCGACGCCCGCCGAGGCGACGATCTTGCCGTCGACCTCGACGTCCTCGGCCAGGATGCGGCCGTGCACGTTGCTCTCGGCGTTGTCGGCCTTGACCAGCGCGCCGGCCGAGTCGCGCTCGCCGACGTGCAGCGGGACGCTGCGGTCGGTGCCGCAGTCGATCTCGCGGACGATGACGTCCTGCGCGACGTCCACCAGACGACGGGTCAGGTAACCCGAGTCGGCGGTGCGCAGCGCGGTGTCGGCCAGACCCTTGCGCTGTCCGTGGGTGGAGATGAAGTACTCCAGCACCGACAGGCCCTCGCGGAAGGAGGACTTGATCGGCCGCGGGATCGTCTCACCCTTGGTGTTGGACACGAGGCCGCGGATGCCGGCGATCTGCCGGACCTGCATCTTGTTGCCTCGGGCGCCGGAGTTGACCATCATCCAGACGGAGTTGGTCGCCGGGAAGGCGTCCACCATGTCGCTCTCGACGTCCGCCGTGGCGTGCGTCCAGATCTCGATGAGCTCCTGGCGGCGCTCCTCGTCGGTGATCAGACCGCGCTCGTACTCGCGCTGGACCTTGTCGGCCCGCTGCTCGTACCTGTCCATGATCGCGGCCTTGTTGGGCGGCGCGACGACGTCGTCGATGGAGATCGTGACGCCGGAGCGGGTCGCCCAGTGGAAGCCCGCGTCCTTCAGCGCGTCCAGCGCCGCCGCGACCTCGACCTTGGGGTACTTCTCCGCGAGCTCGTTGACGATCGCCGAGAGCTGCTTCTTGCCGATCTGCTCGTTCACGAAGGGGTAGTTGTCGGGCAGCGTCTGGTTGAACAGGCACCGGCCGAGCGTGCTTTCCAGGCGGTAGGTCTCCCCGGCCTCCCAGCCCTCCGGAGCGGCCCAGCCGCGCGGCGGCGGGACGTCCTTCATGCGGACCTGGATCTTGGCCTGGATGTCCAGCTCGTGACGGTCGAACGCCATCAGCGCCTCGGCGACCGAGCCGAAGACCCGGCCCTCGCCCTTGGCGTCGTCGCGCTGGGTGGTCAGCCAGTACAGACCGATGATCATGTCCTGGGTGGGCATGGTCACCGGCTTGCCGTCGGCCGGCTTGAGGATGTTGTTGGTCGAGAGCATCAAAATGCGCGCCTCGGCCTGGGCCTCCGCCGACAGCGGCAGGTGGACCGCCATCTGGTCGCCGTCGAAGTCGGCGTTGAACGCCGTGCAGACGAGCGGGTGGATCTGGATCGCCTTGCCCTCGACCAGCTGCGGCTCGAAGGCCTGGATGCCGAGGCGGTGCAGGGTCGGCGCGCGGTTCAGCAGCACCGGGTGCTCGGTGATGACCTCTTCGAGCACGTCCCACACGACCGGGCGGGCACGCTCCACCATGCGCTTGGCCGACTTGATGTTCTGCGCGTGGTTCAGGTCGACCAGGCGCTTCATCACGAACGGCTTGAACAGCTCCAGCGCCATCTGCTTGGGCAGGCCGCACTGGTGCAGCTTGAGCTGCGGGCCGACGACGATGACCGAACGGCCGGAGTAGTCGACGCGCTTGCCGAGCAGGTTCTGGCGGAACCGGCCCTGCTTGCCCTTGAGCATGTCGGACAGCGACTTCAGCGGACGGTTGCCGGGCCCGGTGACCGGGCGGCCGCGGCGGCCGTTGTCGAACAGCGCGTCGACGGCCTCCTGGAGCATCCGCTTCTCGTTGTTGACGATGATCTCGGGCGCGCCCAGGTCCAGCAGGCGCTTGAGGCGGTTGTTCCGGTTGATGACCCGGCGGTACAGGTCGTTGAGGTCGGAGGTCGCGAAGCGGCCACCGTCCAGCTGCACCATCGGGCGAAGGTCCGGCGGGATGACCGGGATGCAGTCCAGGACCATGCCGTTCGGCGAGTTGCGCGTCGTGAGGAAGGCCGAGACGACCTTCAGGCGCTTCAGGGCGCGGGCCTTCTTCTGACCCTTGCCGCTGCGGATGGTCTCGCGCAGCGACTCGGCCTCGGCGGCCAGGTCGAAGTTGCTCAGGCGCTCCTGGATGGCCTGCGCGCCCATGCCGCCGCGGAAGTAGCGGCCGAAGCGGTCGCGCATCTCGCGGTAGAGCAGCTCGTCGCCCTCCAGGTCCTGGACCTTGAGGTTCTTGAAGCGGTTCCAGACCTCTTCCAGGCGGTCCAGCTCGCGCTGGGCGCGGTCGCGGAGCTGACGCATCTCGCGGTCGGCGCCCTCGCGCACCTTGCGGCGCACGTCGCCCTTGGCCCCGGAGGTCTCCAGCTCGGCCAGGTCGGTCTCGAGCTTCTTCTGCCGGGCCTCGATGTCGGCGTCGCGCCGCTGCTCGATGTGCTGCCGCTCGACGGAGATCTTCGCCTCCAGCGACGGCAGGTCACGGGCACGCATGTCGGTGTCGACGAACGTGATCATGTAGGCCGCGAAGTAGATGACCTTCTCCAGGTCCTTCGGGGCCAGGTCGAGCAGGTATCCCAGACGGGAGGGAACGCCCTTGAAGTACCAGATGTGCGTGACGGGCGCGGCCAGCTCGATGTGCCCCATGCGCTCACGGCGCACCTTGGCACGGGTCACCTCGACGCCGCAGCGCTCACAGATGATGCCCTTGAAGCGGACGCGCTTGTACTTGCCGCAGTAGCACTCCCAGTCGCGGGTGGGACCGAAGATCTTCTCGCAGAAGAGCCCGTCCTTCTCCGGCTTGAGGGTGCGGTAGTTGATGGTCTCGGGCTTCTTCACCTCGCCGTGCGACCACTGACGGATATCGTCGGCCGTGGCGAGGCCGATGCGGAGCTCGTCGAAGAAGTTGACGTCGAGCACTTGTTATCCCCTCGCTTGAAAATCAGACCTCTTCGACACTGCTCGGCTCACGCCGGGACAGGTCGATGCCGAGCTCCTCCGCGGCGCGGAAGACGTCCTCGTCGGTGTCGCGCATCTCGATGGACATGCCGTCGCTGGAGAGCACCTCGACGTTGAGGCACAGCGACTGCATCTCCTTGATGAGCACCTTGAAGGACTCAGGGATACCCGGCTCGGGGATGTTCTCGCCCTTGACGATCGCCTCGTAGACCTTCACCCGGCCAAGGACGTCGTCGGACTTGATGGTCAGCAGCTCCTGCAGGGCGTAGGCGGCGCCGTAGGCCTCCAGCGCCCACACCTCCATCTCACCGAATCGCTGGCCGCCGAACTGGGCCTTACCGCCCAGCGGCTGCTGAGTGATCATGGAGTACGGACCGGTCGACCGCGCGTGGATCTTGTCGTCGACCAGGTGCAGCAGCTTGAGGATGTAGATGTAACCGACGGAGATCGGGTGCGGGAAGGGCTCGCCGGAGCGGCCGTCGAACAGGCGGGCCTTGCCGTTGACGCCGACCATGCGCTCGCCGTCCCGGTTGACCAGAGTGTTCTCCAGCAGGCCCGTGAGCTCTTCCTCGTGGGCGCCGTCGAAGACGGGGGTGGCCACGTTGGTACGCGGCTCCACCTGACCGAACCCCTTGTCGCGCAACCGCTCGGCCCAGGCCTCCTGGATCCCCGAGATGTCCCAGCCCCGCGCGGCGATCCACCCCAGATGGGTCTCCAGCACCTGACCCACGTTCATCCGGCCCGGCACACCCAGCGGGTTGAGGATGATGTCCACCGGCGTGCCGTCCTCCAGGAACGGCATGTCCTCCACCGGCAGGATCTTGGAGATCACACCCTTGTTGCCGTGCCGGCCCGCCAGCTTGTCCCCATCGGTGATCTTCCGCTTCTGCGCCACGTACACCCGCACAAGCTCGTTCACCCCCGGCGGCAACTCGTCGCCGTCCTCACGGGAGAACACCCGCACCCCGATGACCTTGCCCATCTCACCGTGCGGCACCTTCAGCGAGGTGTCACGCACCTCACGCGCCTTCTCCCCGAAGATCGCCCGCAGCAGCCGCTCCTCCGGCGTCAGCTCGGTCTCGCCCTTGGGCGTGACCTTGCCGACGAGGATGTCCCCGGGCACGACCTCGGCGCCGATGCGGATGATGCCGCGCTCGTCGAGGTCGGCCAGGACCTCCTCCGAGACGTTGGGGATGTCGCGGGTGATCTCCTCGGGACCCAGCTTGGTGTCCCGGGCGTCGACCTCGTGCTCCTCGATGTGGATCGAGGACAGCACATCGTCCTGCACCAGACGCTGCGACAGGATGATCGCGTCCTCGTAGTTGTGCCCCTCCCACGGCATGAACGCCACCAGGAGGTTCTTACCGAGCGCCATCTCACCGTTGTCGGTGCACGGGCCGTCGGCGACGACCTGGTTGACCTCCACCCGGTCGCCCTCGCGGACGATGGGCTTCTGGTTGAAGCAGGTGCCCTGGTTGGAACGCTTGAACTTCGCGACGCGGTAGGTCGTGCGCGTGCCGTCGTCGTTCATCACGGTGACGTAGTCGGCGGAGACCTCCTCCACCACGCCCGCCTTCTCGGCGGTGATGACGTCGCCGGCGTCGGTCGCGGCGCGGTACTCCATGCCGGTACCGACCAGCGGGGCCTCGCTCTTGAGCAGCGGCACCGACTGGCGCTGCATGTTGGAGCCCATCAGCGCGCGGTTGGCGTCGTCGTGCTCCAGGAACGGGATCATGGCGGTCGCCACGGACACCATCTGGCGCGCGGAGACGTCCATGTAGTCGACCTCGTTCGGCCGGATGAACTCCAGCTCGCCGCCCTTGCGGCGGACGAGGACGCGGTCCTCGGCGAAGGCGCCGTCGGAGCGCAGCGGCGTGTTGGCCTGCGCGATGACGTGCCTGTCCTCCTCGTCGGCGGTCAGGTAGTCGATCTCGTCGGTCACGCGGCCCTCGACGACCTTGCGGTACGGCGTCTCGACGAACCCGAAGGAGTTGACGCGGCCGTAGGACGACAGGGAGCCGATGAGGCCGATGTTCGGGCCTTCCGGCGTCTCGATCGGGCACATGCGGCCGTAGTGGGACGGGTGCACGTCGCGGACCTCGAACCCGGCGCGCTCACGGGACAGACCGCCCGGGCCCAGCGCGGACAGACGCCGCTTGTGGGTCAGACCGGCCAGCGGGTTGGTCTGGTCCATGAACTGCGACAGCTGCGAGGTGCCGAAGAACTCCTTGATCGACGCCACCACGGGGCGGATGTTGATCAGGGTCTGCGGCGTGATCGCCTCGACGTCCTGGGTGGTCATGCGCTCGCGCACCACCCGCTCCATGCGGGCCAGACCCAGGCGCACCTGGTTCTGGATCAGCTCGCCGACCGTGCGCAGGCGGCGGTTGCCGAAGTGGTCGATGTCATCGGTCTCGACGACGATCTGGCCGTTCGCCCCGGGCATCTCGACCTCGCCGGCGTGCAGCCGGACGATGTACTCGATCGTGTTGACGATGTCGTCTTCGGTCAGAGTGCCCTGGTTGATGTCGGCGTCGACGCCGAGCTTCTTGTTGATCTTGTACCGGCCGACCTTCGCCAGGTCGTAACGCTTGGGATTGAAGTACAGGTTCTCCAGCAGCGTCTGCGCCGACTCCTTGGTCGGCGGCTCGCCCGGACGCAGCTTGCGGTAGATGTCCAGCAACGCGTCGTCCTGACCGGAGGTGTGATCCTTCTCCAGCGTCGCCCGCATCGACTCGTACTGACCGAACCGCTCGAGAATCTGGTCGCTGGTCCAGCCCAGCGCCTTCAGCAGCACCGTCACGGCCTGCTTGCGCTTGCGGTCGATGCGGACGCCGACGCTGTCGCGCTTGTCGATCTCGAATTCCAGCCACGCACCACGCGACGGGATCACCTTGCAGCTGTACAGGTCCTTGTCGGAGGTCTTGTCGACCGACCGGTCGAAGTAGACGCCCGGAGACCGCACCAGCTGGGAGACGACGACACGCTCGGTGCCGTTGATGATGAAGGTGCCCTTGGAGGTCATGAGCGGGAAGTCGCCCATGAACACCGTCTGGCTCTTGATCTCGCCGGTGGTGTTATTGATGAACTCCGCCGTGACGAACATCGGGGCGGAGAAGGTCATGTCCTTGTCTTTGCACTCATCGACCGAGTACTTGGGCGGCTCGAACCGGTGATCACGGAACGACAAGGACATCGTCCCGGAGAAGTCCTCGATCGGACTGATCTCCTCAAAGATCTCTTCGAGACCGGACTGGGCCGGAACGTCCTTGCGCCCGGCCTGGCGAGCCGCCTCCACCCGCGACCGCCATTTCTCGTTGCCCAGCAGCCAGTCGAACGACTCGGTCTGCAGGGCGAGAAGATCGGGAACTTCCAACGGCTCCTGAATGCGCGCGAAAGAAACGCGGCGGGGACCGGCGGGTACGGCGAAGGCGTTGCGCGAGGCTGCCAACAGATGTCCTTCCGAGGGCTCGCGGACTGACTACACGCACGCCAGACGACCAGGACTCAGAAGTTACCTAGAGAGACGGGTCGTCAAAGGGCAGCGCAAAGGGGCAGTGTAGCCGATAGGCATACACCTGTCCACTCCCGTCTCGCTCTGCGCTCCACGTTGGACGCAGCATCGCCCGTCAGCGCCGAAACGTCAAGCCCGAGAGGCCCGGTTCGCGCGAACCGATGGCCCTCACGCTGGGTTTTCTTCCCTCAGGGAGCCAGGGCCCGAGCCGGATCCAGACGATACCCACGCGATGGATCGGCTAACGCTCTGTCACTCCGAGGGTCGAAGGCTTACCCGCCATCGACGCTGTCGTGCCCTTATCCCTGCCCAGGTTCGCGATCCTCAAACCCAAGCTTTACTAACAATTGAATAACGCACCACGCCCGGGGCGGTGCGGCCCGCCGGACATGTCTCAGTTTGCCGGGGCGTTGCCAATCAAGGTCGACAACTCAGCCACCAACCAGTGGTCCTCGCCTCTGACCAGCACGAACCGGGCACGGCTCTGGAGGACCTGCCGCTGGGGTCGGCTCTCGCCCGGCACCACCTTCGTCGTTCCCATGTTGACGAACAGCAACACCTGGACCCGGTCGGGCGTGGCCGACTCCACGGCGGCCGCGGCCACGACCGCCTGCTGCACGGTCTGCTGACGTTTGACGGTGGGCGCGAGGGTTCGCGCGAGCTCGCGGTAGTTCTCGGCCAGCGTGCCGGTGGCGTACCCCCGCGCCCGGGCGAGGTCGGCGTCGATCGTGCGGTAGTCGTAGGACAGCATGTCCGGCGCGTACGCGCGCGCCGCCGCCAGCGCCTCGGCGGAGGCGGCCTCGCTCGCGCGCAGGTCGCGGAGACGGAGATGCCCGACCACCACCAGAACCGCCAGAACGGCCACCAGGACCGTCGCGACGCCGATCGTGAGCAAGTAGCCCAGAGACCGCCAACGGCGGCGCTCGGGCCGCTCCAGGGCCGCCGAGAGCCCTTCGCCGGTCACGTCACCTGCTCCAGCTTCGACACCCACCACGCTCCACGGGTCTTGGTGACCTCCATGTTCCAGCGGTAGAAGCGCTCCTGCGGCGCCGTCTTGACGCCCTCCCAGCGGATCACCGAGTCGGCCACCACCAGCACCCGGGCGCCGGTACCGGCGGCGTCCATCGACACCAGGCCCGCGGCGCGCACCACGCCGGTCTGGACGGCCTTGTTCCGCAGCGTCGCGGCCTTGAGCCGCCCGGCGTCCCTGGCGTAGTCGGTCCTCGCCTGGCCGACGGAGGAGTCGAGCACCCGCCGCACGTCGCGGTCCACGGTGCGGTGGTCGACGGCCATGAGCGTCAGGGCGTAGCGCTCCGCGGCCTGGACCGCGGCCGAGCGGTCCTTCGCGGCGGCGCGGGCGGCGTCGAGGTCGGCGCCGACGCTCACCCAGGCGACGCCGAGGCCGGCGATGAGCACGGCCAGTGCCGCCAGGACCAGCAGCCGTGTCCTGCGGGGGGAGCGAGCCGCGTGCAGCGCCACCTGTTCCTCCCATCGCCTGGTGGCCGCCCTCGGAGGCGCCACGACGAACGGGGCGCGTCGCGGGCCCCGGGCGGCCGGTCGCCGGATCATAACCCGGTATCGCGATCCCCCGGCGGCGATCACCGTTTTCTCGCGGCCGGGGTGCGGCGGCGGGCCCGAGAGGGGATCCGGACGCCCAGCCTAGGGCGACATATCCGGCCATAACTCTCATAAATGCTGTTGAAGCGCGCGAAGACCCTGGACACGCGGAAGGGGCGGCCCACCCGGCACCTGGGTGGGACCGCCCCTTCTCGGCGTGCGGATCAGTCGCGCGAGGTCACTTGACGGTGACGGTGGCGCCGGCGCCCTCCAGGGCGGCCTTGGCCTTCTCGGCGGCTTCCTTGTTGACCTTCTCCAGGACCGGCTTGGGAGCGCCGTCCACGAGGTCCTTGGCCTCCTTGAGCCCGAGGCTCGTGAGGGCGCGGACCTCCTTGATGACCTGGATCTTCTTGTCGCCGGCCGCGTCGAGGATGACGTCGAACTCGTCCTGCTCCTCGACCTCCTCGGCGGCGGCGGCCGCGCCACCGCCACCGGGGGCGGCGGCGACCGCGACGGGCGCGGCGGCCTTGACGTCGAAGGTCTCCTCGAAGAGCTTCACGAAGTCCGCGAGCTCAAGAAGGGTCATCTCCTTGAACGCGTCGAGCAGCTCGTCGGTGCTGAGCTTCGCCATGGTGGTTCCTCCGTATGAATTGCAAAAACTTGGAACAGGTCCGCGGTACGCGCCTGAATCCCCTGCCGTGACGCTTTCGCGCCGTGCTTACTCCGCTTGCGCCGTGCTCACTCGGCGGCGTCCGCCGGGCCGGCCTCGTCGCGCTTGGCGCGCAGGGCCTCGACCAGGCGGGCCATCTGGGTGGGCAGCGCGTTGAGGGTGGCGGCGGCCTGCGACTGCTTCGCCTTCAGCGCGCCGGCCAGCTTCGCGAGCAGGACCTCGCGCGGCTCCAGGTCGGCAAGCGTGTTGATCTGGTCCGGGGTCATCGACTTGCCGTCGACGACACCGCCCTTGATGATCAGGAGGGGATTGGCCTTGGCGAACTCACGCAGCCCCTTGGCCGCCTCGACCACGTCGCCGCTGACGAACGCGATCGCGGTGGGCCCCTGGAACAGGTCGTCCAGGGAGTCGACCCCGGCCTGGTTGGCCGCGATCTTGGACAGCGTGTTCTTCGCCACGGCGAACTTCGCGTGCTCACCGAGCGAGACGCGCAGCTCCTTGAGCTGCGCGACGGTGAGACCGCGGTACTCGGTCAGGACAGCGGCGTTCGAGCTCTCGAAACGATCCTTGAGCTCGGCGACCGCGGTCGCCTTTTCCGCCCTCGCCATGGGCCTCCTTCCAGATGTGCCGCCGGCGAAGGGCTCAAGGAGTCGGGAAAACGAAAAGCCCCGGCGCAGGCGCACGGGGCTCACACACGGATTCGCGCGGGGAGGCCGCGCGGGACACCATATGGAAACTCACACACCTACGCTGGCCGTCCACGTCGTGGATCCTTGGGCCACCGGGCCATGACAGGCTCGGCGACGACCGGCGGTCTTCGGCACTGGACACTGTACGTCCTCCGGCCGCCTGGCGCCAAATCACGCCCGCGGCCGGACGACGCGCTCCGCGGAGTCGTCCCGCGGAGCACGCCGGAAGCGGTCTCGCGTCAGCTACCGCCGCCGGTGGTGTCGCCGCCACCGGCCGGGATGTTCCCGAGGTTGCTCGGCAGCTCGCCCACCTCGGCGGCCGGCGGGGCCGTGACCTCGGCGGCGCTGTTGAAGTCGCCGAACGTCGAGGTCAGCTTGAAGCTCCCCTCGTTCTGGGCGCCGTTCATCTCGACCTTGCGCGGCAGGTTCTGCGCGTCGATCCAGGCGTCGAACTTCATGTCCTTGACGTTGGAGAGCTGGCCCTCCAGGTTCTGCCGCAGCTCGGGCGCGAGCTGCTTGACCGCGTCGGCGACGACGAACGTGCCCTTGTAGTGCGTCGTCTCGACCCCGCCGACGCTCTCGGTGCCGGCCGTGGTGACGTCCTTGGACGTGGTCAGCATCTTGACGCTGGTCTGCAGGTCGACCTGCTGCGCCTGCCGCAGCAGCTGGTCGACGTCGACGCCGCCCTGCTGACCGGCCTTGGCCAGGTCGACCTTGATCCACGGCTTGGTGCCGCCCATGAGCTTGGTGAGCATGTCCATCTTCACGTACGCCGTGTCGCCGAGGAGGATCAGGCGGACCCCGCCGGGCACGTTCTGCCCGGCCACGCTGATCTGGTCGAGCTTGACGTCCGAGGCGATCTGAGGCTTCTGGTGGTAGACCACCGAGCCCTTGACGGTCCCCGAGCCCCCCGCGCTCCCGGCGCCCTCCTTGGGGGCGGTGAAGTCCACGACGAGCTGGGCGCTGTAGGAGTTCACGCTCTCGGCGCTCTTGGCGCTCTGCTGGAGCGTCTCGGCGGCGGAGAGCTTGACCGCGCCGAGGGACTCGGCCGACTGCCCCTGGGGGGCCTGGCCGCACGCTGATACCGCGATGAGCATGGCCGAGCCCACGGCCGCGACCACGGGTGTCATTCGCCGCTTCACTACCTGTCCCTTCGTTCCCCTGAAAGTGTTTCGACCCTACGCGGGCGCACTACCCCGTGCGGCGCGTTATGCGCGTGAATCGGGGGCCCACCCGGCTACTTCATGCCGTACAGACCCTCTGACCAGCGAAAAAGGGAAATGTAGAAAGAATGTGCAGGAACGCGAAAGGGCCTCCACCCGTCGGGTGGAGGCCCTCACGCTTTCCCGGCGTGCCGGGAGGACGACGTACGGTCGTCAGGCGTCGAGCTCGGCGGTGATGCCCCGCGTCACGTTCGGGTCCACCGGGATGCCCGGGCCCATGGACGTGGAGAACGTCACCTTCTTGAGGTAGCGCCCCTTCGCCGCGGACGGCTTGAGACGGATGATCTCGTCGAGCGCGGCGGAGTAGTTCTCCAGGAGCTGGCGCTCGGGGAACGACACCTTGCCGATGATGAAGTGCAGGTTGGCGTGGCGGTCGACCCGGAACTCGATCTTTCCGCCCTTGATGTCGGTCACGGCCTTGCCCACGGCCGGCGTCACGGTGCCGGTCTTGGGGTTCGGCATGAGGCCGCGCGGGCCGAGGACGCGGCCGAGACGGCCGACCTTGCCCATGAGGTCGGGGGTGGCGACGACGGCGTCGAACTCGTTCAGGCGGTTGCCCTTGGAGATCTCGTCGATCAGCTCGTCGGCCCCGACGATGTCGGCGCCCGCGGCGCGGGCCTCCTCGGCACGGTCACCGGTCGCGAAGACCAGGACCCGGGCGGTCTTGCCGGTGCCGTGCGGGAGGTTGACGGTGCCGCGGACCATCTGGTCGGCCTTGCGGGGGTCGACGCCCAGCCGCAGGGCGACCTCGACGGTCGCGTCGAACTTGGTGACCGAGGTGCTCTTGGCGAGCCGGGCGGCGTCGACAGGGCTGTACAGGTTCTCCCTGTCGACCTGCTGCTCGGCGTTGCGGTAGGTCTTGCTGCGCTTCACGTGCCTCTCCTTGTGGAGTTCGTGGTCGTGGGCCAGCGCGTGGCCCTCCCACGGATGTCCTGTGCTGGTTCGCCGTGCCGCGCTCGGCGGCTCGGGGACGCGGTCAGTCCGCGATGGTGATGCCCATCGACCGGGCGGTGCCGGCGATGATCTTCTCGGCCGCCTCGATGTCGTTGGCGTTGAGGTCGGGCATCTTCGTCTCGGCGATCTGGCGCAGCTGCTCCTTGGTGAGCTTGCCCACCTTGTCGCGAAGCGGGTTGGCGCTGGCCTTGTCGACGCCCGCGGCCTTCTTGATCAGCTCAGGCGCCGGCGGCGTCTTGGTGACGAAGGTGAAGCTGCGGTCTTCGAAGATGGTGATCTCGACGGGGATGATGTTCCCCCGCTGGGCTTCGGTCGCGGCGTTGTACTGCTTCACGAAGTCCATGATGTTGACGCCGTGGGGACCGAGCGCCGTACCGACCGGCGGCGCGGGCGTGGCCTGGCCGGCGGGGAGCTGGACCTTGACCAGGGCCGCGATCTTCTTCTTTGGAGGCATTTCTACTCCGGGTCCTTGACTGCTGCCTGACCCCGCGGAGAGCGGGGGCCCCGAGGGCACGCGCGGGCCACCAAGGGGCCTGCTTCCTCGGGATTTCACCCCGCGGGCGGCCGCACGCCGGCCGCGGGGACGAGTTATCAGTGTATGCGCGCCGTCAGATCACCGAGACCCGACCGTGGGTCAGATCTTGGAGACCTGGTTGAACGACAGCTCCACCGGGGTCTCGCGACCGAAGATGGAGACGAGCACCTTGAGCTTCTGCGACTCGGCGCTGATCTCGCTGACGGTGGCGGGAAGCGTGGCGAAGGGGCCGTCCATGACCGTGACTGACTCGCCGACCTCGAAGTCGACGGTCGCGGCGGCGGCCTTGGCGGTGGTGGTCTTGGCCTGCTCGGTCGGCTCGGGCGCGAGCAGCTTGGCGACCTCGTCCAGGTTCAGCGGGCTGGGCCGGTTGGACAGGCCCACGAAGCCCGTGACGCCGGGCGTGTTGCGCACCGCGGACCAGGACTCGTCGGTCAGGTCCATGCGCACCAGGACGTACCCGGGCAGGACGCGCTCCTTGACCGGGGTGCGCTTGCCCCCCTTGATCTCGGTGACGGTGTGCACCGGGACCTCGACCTGGAAGATGTAGTCCTCCATGTTGAGGGACTGGGTGCGGGTCTCGATATTGGACTTCACGCGGTTCTCGTAGCCCGCGTAGGAGTGGATGACGTACCACTCGCCGGGCAGGCCGCGCATCGCGCGCTTGAACTCTTCGACGGGGTCGACGTCGGGAACGAGATCGCCGTCTTCGTCGGCGGCGCCTGCGGAGGCGGCGGTGTCGCCTGGCTCCTCCACGGCGTCACCGGGAGCGCCGGCCTCGCCGGACTCCTCGGTGATCTCGATCGCCTCTTCCGGCTCTCCCTCCCACTCTTCGTGGGAGGCGCCGGCCGACAGCGGGGACTCGGACACGGTGGCTCTTTCTTCTCTCGACGATGTTGCGATCTTCTGCCGCCCTCGGACTCGGGGCGGCGTGTCGCGTAGCGACGGCAGGATCAGCCGAAGATCGCCAGCACACCCTTCGTGAGCAAGGCGTCCACACCCGCCACGATCCCGACCATGACCAGAACAAAGACGAGGACAATTGTGGTGTAGGAGATGAGATCCTTGCGCGTCGGCCAGATGACCTTACGAAGCTCGGCGACGATCTGCCGATAGAAGAGTGCCGGCGAAGTGCGCTTCTTAGCGGGGCGGCCGGTCGGCTTGCTCGGCCTGTCCGCGGCCTCGCCACGTGTGTCGATCGCCACAGTCCTCACCTGATCCGTCGTTCCTACGCAACTTTGCGGCGGCTTACACGCCATCGGTGCGCGGACCGCACTTCGCAGGGCACGAGGGACTCGAACCCCCAACCGCCGGTTTTGGAGACCGGTGCGCTACCAATTGCGCTAGTGCCCTCTGCCGTGAACCACCTTACCCCGAGCAGTCGGGGGCGCGTCGCTCACTAGTTGCAGAAGTGTACGGGGGAATGGGCCTCACGTCGAACCAACGCGGCAAGCGGGTCACGCCGATCCGTCCCCGCGCGCGTGTCACGGGCGTCGTCCCACGTCGCCGCGGGGGCGGGAATATGCGGCGACGATGGTCCCGGGCGTCTGGAACCATGGAGGTATGACCCGTCCTCGCATCTCAGCGCGCATTTCCGCGATCTCCGAGTCCGCCACGCTGGCCGTCGACGCCAAGGCCAAGGCGATGAAGGCCGCCGGTCGCCCGGTCATCGGCTTCGGCGCCGGCGAGCCGGACTTCCCGACGCCCGACTACATCGTCGAGGCCGCCGTCGAGGCCTGCCGCACCCCGAGGTTCCACAAGTACACGCCGGCCGGGGGGCTTCCCGAGCTCAAGCAGGCCATCGCCGACAAGACCCTGCGCGACTCGGGCGTGGCGGTCGAGGCCGCTCAGGTGCTGGTGACCAACGGCGGCAAGCAGGCCGTCTACGAGGCCTTCGCCACCCTCCTGGACCCGGGCGACGAGGTCATCGTCGTCGCGCCGTACTGGACGACCTACCCGGAGGCCATCAAGCTCGCCGGCGGCGTGCAGGTGGACGTCGTGACCGACGAGTCGACCGGCTACCTGGCCTCGGTGGAGCAGCTGGAGGCGGCGCGCACCGAGCGGACCAAGGTGCTGCTGTTCGTGTCCCCGTCCAACCCGACCGGCGCGGTGTACTCCCCCGAGCAGGTCGAGGCCATCGGGCGCTGGGCCGCCGAGAACGGCCTGTGGGTGGTCACCGACGAGATCTACGAGCACCTGGTGTACGGCGGAGTCCGCTTCACGAGCATCGCGGCGGCGGTGCCCGAGCTCGCCGACCGCGTGGTCGTCCTCAACGGCGTCGCCAAGACCTACGCCATGACCGGCTGGCGGGTGGGCTGGCTGATCGGCCCGAAGGACGTGGTGAAGGCCGCGACGAACCTGCAGTCGCACGCCACCTCCAACGTCTCCAACGTCTCGCAGGCCGCCGCGCTCGCGGCCGTGTCGGGCGACCTGTCGGCGGTGGCCCGGATGCGCGAGGCGTTCGACCGGCGGCGCCAGACCATCGTGCGCATGCTGAACGACATCCCGGGCGTCGTGTGCCCCGAGCCGTTCGGCGCGTTCTACGCCTACGCCTCGGTCAAGGAGCTTCTGGGCAAGGAGATCCGGGGCAACCGGCCGCGGACGTCGGCCGAGCTGGCCGAGCTGGTGCTGGAGGAGGCCGAGGTCGCCGTGGTGCCGGGCGAGGCGTTCGGCACGCCGGGCTACTTCCGCCTGTCCTACGCGCTCGGCGACGACGACCTCGTCGAGGGCGTCAGCCGCCTCGGCAAGCTGCTGGCGGAGGCCCATTAGAGCCGTGCCGCCGCCGCGGCACGCGAGCCGAAGGCCCCGGACCACGCCGGTCCGGGGCCTTCGTCGTGTCGCGGTGGTCAGCGCGTGGCGCGGACGCCGCCGGCGATCGCCTTCAGCTCGTGCCGGGCGCCCTCGGGGCCGATGCGCTCGGCCATGGCCGGGCTCATCATGACCTCGACCGCCGCGCCGGAGCCGAGCGTCCACAGGATCGTCGGCGTGCCCGTGTCGGCCACCTCGGCCCCCTCGCCGAGGCTGGCGATGACGCCGTCGGCGCCGCGCACCGACACCTTCTCGGCCCGCTCGTCCTTCCGGTACGCGGCGAGCAGCGTCTTCATCCGCTTCGCGGCGCCTTTCTCGAAGACGACGATCTGCACGCTGTATTCGCCGGGCGCCTGCTCCGGGGTGACGTACGTGGTCGTGTAACTGGTCGTTCCGAATCCATTTTTGCCCGACCATTTACCCCATATAAGTCCGTCCGGAAGATAACCCACCCGGATTCCGCCGAACGCGCGCCCGTCGCCGAGATCTCCGAGATCCTGCGGCAGCTTCACCTCGCCGGGCGCGGGCGATTCCTCGGCCGGCGGGGGCGTGGCCACCTCCACCCGGTCCGGGCCGCTCTCCGACGGGTCGCCTGAGGGCGTCACCTGCACGGCGGGCGGGCCGCCGGTCGCCGGGCCCGCCGCGCTTCCCGAGGTCAGCGCCGTGTAGGCCGGGAACGCCGCCGCCACCGCCACGGTGAGCGCCGCCGCCCCGGCGACGCGGAACCGCACCAGGTGCGCGCGGCCCCGCCTGCGCACCTCCCGCCCCAGCATCGCCGGGGCGCGCACGTCCGCGACATGGGCGGACATGGCCTCCTTGAGGGCCTCTTCGACGTTCATACCGATGTTCCCTTCAGTACGCCCATGCGCTCCCGCATCCGGGCCAGCCCTCTGGCCGCCTGGCTCTTCACCGTGCCCGCCGAGCAGCCGAGCATCGCGGCGGTCTCGGCCTCCGACATGTCCTCCCAGTACCGGAGGACGACGACCGCCCGCATCCGCGCCGGCAGCCGCCGGAGCTCGCCGATGAGCACGCCCCTCAGGTCGGGGTCGGACTCGGGTGCGGGGGTCTCGGGCGGCCGTGCGAACGTGATCTCCTGGATCACCCTCCGGCGCCGCGACCGGGAGATCGCCGCGTTCACGACGATCTTCCTGGCGTACGCCTCGGGGTTGTCGTGGCGGATGCGCGGCCAGTGCCGGTAGACCTTCTCCAGGGCGCCCTGGGCGAGGTCCTCGGCGTCGTGGGCCGACGCGCCGCAGACGAGAATGGCCGTGCGCAGGAGCGCGGTGCTCCGGGCGGCCAGGAAC
Organism: Sphaerisporangium krabiense; assembly: GCF_014200435.1. Classification (NCBI taxonomy): domain Bacteria; kingdom Bacillati; phylum Actinomycetota; class Actinomycetes; order Streptosporangiales; family Streptosporangiaceae; genus Sphaerisporangium; species Sphaerisporangium krabiense. The sequence goes on from NZ_JACHBR010000001.1 coordinate 773,644, forward strand.
TCGTCGAAGGCCGCTTCGTCTTCTTCCGTCATTCGAGTCCCCTTTCGCCCTCCCAACGCGCCGGGGCCCTCGGAGGTTGAGTGCCCGAGTGGCGTCGGGACGTGCCGCGCGTACGGCAGGATATGGAGATGGCACGCCCGCTCGACCAGCTCCCCAAGGCCCATCTCCACCTGCACTTCACCGGCTCGATGCGCCATTCGACGCTCCTTGACCTCGCGCGCGAGCACGGAGTGCACCTGCCGGACGCGCTCGTGCAGGACTGGCCGCCGAGGTTGCGCGCGACGGACGAGCGCGGCTGGTTCCGCTTCCAGCGGCTGTACGACATCGCGCGCTCGGTGCTCCGCCGCGACGAGGACGTCTACCGCCTGCTGCGCGAGGCCGCGCAGGACGAGGCGGCCGAGGGGTCGCGCTGGCTGGAGATCCAGGTGGACCCTTCGGGGTACGCCCAGCGGTTCGGCGGGCTCACCGCGACGCTGGAGCTGGTGCTCGACGCCACCGAGAAGGCCGCGCGCGAGACCGGCGTGGGCATCGGCCTGATCGTCGCGGCCAACCGCACCCGGCACCCTCTGGACGCCAAGACCCTGGCCCGGCTGGCCGCCCAGTACGCCGACAAGGGCGTGGTGGGGTTCGGCCTGTCCAACGACGAGCGGCGCGGCCGCGCCCGCGACTTCGACGGGGCGTTCCGCATCGCCAGGCGCGCCGGGCTGCTGGCCGTCCCGCACGGCGGCGAGCTGTCCGGGCCGGCGAGCGTCTCCGAGTGCGTGGACGATCTGGAGGCCGACCGCGTCGGGCACGGAATCCGGGCCGCCGAATCCCCCCGGCTCATGGAGCGGCTGGCCGACCGGCAGATCACCTGCGAGGTGTGCCCCACCTCGAACGTGGGGCTCGGCGTCGCCAAGGGCGCGGCGGACGTCCCGGTGCGGCGCCTGTTCGACGCCGGCGTGCCGATCGCGCTCGGCGCGGACGACCCGTTGCTGTTCGGCGCGCGGCTGCTGCCGCAGTACGAGCTGGCGCGCCAGGTGTACGGCTTCCGCGACGCCGAGGTGGCCGAGCTCGCCCGGCAGTCGATCCGCTTCTCGGCCGCGCCCGACTCCTACAAGAAGGAACTGCTGACGGCGGCCGACGCCTGGCTCACCCGCTGATCCACCTCCCGGCGGACCGGCCGGCCGGCGCAGGAAAAGTCGAAGGCCCGGCGGAGTGCTCCGCCGGGCCGTGCCCGCCCGGCCTTCAGGGGCCGGGCGACCGCGTCACTGCGCGTGGATGTAGATCGTGTCGAAGACCTCGGCGAGCTTGGTCAGGTCCTGCGCGACGCCGCGCTCGGGGTCGCCGGCGTCGAAGGTCACGGCCATCCTGCCGAGCCCCTTGCGGGCCTTGAGGGCCTTCCAGAGGGTGTTGTCCTTGAGCCCCTCGTCGAGGATGCGCCAGACCGCGCCGTCCCAGTCCTGCCGGTGGGTCCACAGCATGACCGTCTGCACGCCCGCCTGCAGCGGCAGGTCGACGCGCAGCTTGGCCGCGGCCTCGGCCTGGGCGGCGGTGAGGTTGGTCGGGCCGCTGTGGGCCAGGCCGACCTCGCGGGCGCCGATGTGCACGCGGGTGTCCCAGCCGCGGGCCCGCACGGTGATCCACTGGTTGCGCAGCGCCTTGTCCGGTGTGACCTTCCACTTGGAGTACTCGCTGGCGAACAGGCCGCTGGAGAGGTTGACGTGGTCCACGTCGCCGGTGAGCACGTACTTCTCGACGTTGGCGCGGGTGATCAGCGGGTACTTGCCGCGCATCGCCGCCTGGCACGGCTCGGAGGCGCCGCAGCCGAGCTCGGGGACCACCACGTCGACGGCGAGCTGCCTGCCCGCCGGCATCGCGGCGCGCAGGGCCGTCGAGGAGTCCTTGACGAACTTGCGGATGTCGTCGGCGGACTTGAAGCCCCAGTAGCCGAGGTCCTGGGCGAACTTGACGCCCACGACGCCGGGCCTGCTCGCCTGCGCGGCCATCGAGGCGACGGCGGCGTCGAACTGCTCCTTGCCCGCCGTCCAGGCCGGGGCCAGCTCGCTCTCGATCCACACGCGCATGCCGAGCTTGACGGCCGCGGCGGCGGCCTTGCCGGTGGCGTCGTTCGGCGGCGTGAGGGCCTGCTTGTCCGGGGTCGTGGTCCGCGGCTGCGGCGCGGTGGAGGCGTCCGGGCGCGGGTCGGCCTGGCCGGTCGGCTCGGGGTCCGCGGGGGCGGACGGCTCCGCCGACGTCTCGGGCAGGGCCCTGGTCTGGTCGTCGGTCTCGTCCGTCGACAGCGGCTGCCCCTCGTCGGGGCCGGTGGAGTTCTCGGCGACCGGCGCCTGATCCTCCTCCACGGGCGCGCCGTTCACGTCGTTGCCCGGTTGCGCGCTCGACGACGGGGCGGGGGTGCCGTCCGGCTTGTCGGAGGTCGTGCTGCCCTCACCGCGCGAGCAGTCGAACTCGCCGCCGAGGCACGCCTTGGACGGAGGGTTGGTGACGTTGCCCTCGGTGTCCTTGCAGACGTACTTGCCGACGCCCTGGTCGTACTTGCACAGGACCTGGTCCTTGTCGGCGCAGTCCTGCATGCCGGGGCCCTTGTTGTTCTTGTCCTTGCAGAACAGCACCGGGCCGGGGAAGGGGACCGCCTCCTCCAGCTTCTTGTTCCCGTCCTTGGTCCAGAAGCGGACGACGTCGAGGGCGTCCTTCGGGGTCTCGGCCATCCAGGAGCAGTACATGTACTCGGGGGTGCCGGAGCCCAGGATGTCGTCACACTGGTTGTTCACGCCCTCGGGCGTGGACGGCGCGGCGAGGGCCATGCCGGTCGGGATGCCTATGGTCAGCGTGAGAAGCACCGCGACGAGCGCGATGATCCATTCGCGTTTGCGAAGTCGGGGCATACGCGGTCTCTCCTCGTTCTTGGCGGGGTTCCTAGCGGGGGATGGGGCAGGGCTTCACATAGGTGATCGTCACGCCGACGTTTCCGGAGCCCGCGGTGCCCTTGTTGTCGCCGGTCCAGGAGATGGACAGGGACGTGGTCAGCGGCTTTCCGCAGTTCTCCTCGCCCGTCCCCGCGTTGACGGAGAACTGGATCGTCGTGCTGTCGCCGTCGGCGACACGTCCGCTGCCGGGTGAGACGCTGACCATCGTGCCCGCGGCCGTCCAGTTGATCGAGCCTCGCTGCGACCGCACGGAGACCGAACCCTGGCGGGTGGTGCCCACGTCCACCGAGCCGGTGGAGGCGGCGAACTGCGGAGGGGGCGGCGGCGGGGGCGGAGGAGGCGGCGGGGGCGCCTGGGTGGACTGCTTGGCCTGCGGCTGGGAGCTCTGCTTGGGCGCCGAGGTCGGCCGTGAGGTCTGCTTGGGCGGAGGGGGAGGGCCGTTCGGGCCGTCCGCCGACGGCGGGTCCGTGCGCCGGGGCTTGCCCGACGGGCTCGCCGAGGGGCGCGAGCTGCTCGACGGCGGCGAGGCCATGGGCGCCGAGGACGTCGGCAGCGTGACGCCGGGCCGCCGGACGCCGCCGGGGCCGGTCGGCGCGGCGGAGCCGACCGGCGTCGCACCGGTGGCCACGGGCGGCGGAGGGGGCGAGTCCACGAGCGGCGGCAGCGACTCGCCCGGCGAGACGACGATCGTGCCGCCGGCCGCCTCGACGTCGACCGGCGCGGTGCCGCTGGGCGCGAACACCAGCGACCAGATCGCGCCCGCGGAGACGACCGCGGCGAGGGTGACGAGCGTGACCCGTCCCCAGCGGATGCGGCTCTCGGGATCGTCGGCGTCGGGGTCGGGCTCCCAGAACTCGGGCTGGGAGGACTTGCCCTCCTCGGCCTTCTTCTCGGGCGTGAACCCCTCTTCGACGGTGAGCGGGGCCTCGGGAGGGGGCGGGTCCTCCAGGGCGTCGGGCTGCACGGGGAAGCCGTCGGGGTGCCAGCTCTCGGTGCGGGTCTCGGCGGCGGTGAAGGAGCCGTCGGCGCCGGAGAAGAGCCGTTCCATGGGGGCCGGGCTGGCGAGGATGGGCATGCGCGTCATCAGCGCCGTCATCGTCACCCCGGGCTTGGCGCCCGCGCAGTCCTTGCACGAGCGGATGTGCCGGGTGATGTGGGCGCGCAGCAGCCGCGTCGGCGACGCGGCCCACGACTTCACCAGGCCGGGCAGCACCGGGCAGCGCGGGTCGGCGCTGCGGGCGTCCACGACGGCGGCCAGCCACTGCTCGGCGTTCTTCCTGCCCGTGCGGGCCGCCGACTCCACGGCGTCGACCGAGATGTCCAGAACCCTGGCGACCTCGTCGGACTTGAGGCCGTGCCGCAGGGTCAGGTCGAGGATCTCGCGTTCGCGGGGCTCCAGGCAGGCGAGCACCTCGACGCCCAGCTCCGGCGAGCCTCCACGCCCCTGGCGGGCGTACGAGCCGGTGTGGGCCACCCCGGCGAGCCGGGACTGGCACTCCGCCCGGGCCAGGGAGTACATCCAGGCGCGCAGGCGGGTGGCGTCGTACAGCCGGTCGGTGTGGGCGACGGCTCCGTGAAGGGCTCCGACCGTCGCCGAAAGAGCGTCGTCGTCGTCCAACAGGGATTGGCAGTAGTCATAGAGATGATCTCCGTACTCACGGCACAGCCGCTCCAGAGCAGCGGGATCATCCCTCCTCAGCACCGGACTCAGCTCTCCTGACATGGTTGCAAATGATAAATCTGGTACCGCCAAAGCAGTCAGAAATATACGGGAGGATGCCTCAGCTTCTGATATCACTTTTGTTACATAACAAACTTCTATACTCTGTTGACTGTCTTGAGGTCTTAACCTCCCCATGAATGCACATGTAGTGACGAATCACCGCATTGTGCGAGAGAAGCCGACGACCACCCCGCCCCCGGAGACGAGAGCACCGTGTCAGACAGCTGGGAGGATCCGCCACGGCGTCGTCCCCCGTACGCCAAGGATTCAACGGGCGGACGTCCGGCGGATGAACGATGGCGCACGTGGGAGACCTCGCTCGACCTGGAGGGCGAAGAGGAGCCGTCCCTGTGGCGCAGGCTCGGCGGCGACCGGCGCGGCGGCATCGTGATCGGCCTGGTCCTCCTGCTCGCCGCGGCTCTCGGGATCTGGTTCGCGCTGCCGGAGTCCTCCGGCGGGCCGAACGTCCCCGCCGCCGTGCGGACCGACCTCCCGGGCCTCCCCGCCGGCTCGGGCGCCTCGCAGACGCCCTCCGCCGGGGCCTCTTTCGGCATCGAGTCCCCGCCTCCCCCGCCGGTGATCACTCCCCCGGCCCCGGGAAAGACCTCGGCCGCGCGCCCGCGCCGTACCGCGGTGCCGCCCCCGCCCGCCTCCGCTGCGCCCTCGCGCCCGCCCGTCCCCCGCGCGAGCGCCACGCCGCGCCGGACGTCCAAGCCGTCCCCCAAGCCGACGCACCGGCGGACCAGGAAGCCCGTACCCACCACCGGGCCCACCGCTCCCCCGCCGCCTCCGACCTCGTCCCGCCCCACCTCCCGGCCGACCCGCACCACGGCCCCGCAGACGGGTCCGAGCGTCCCCCCGCCCCCGCCGGGCGGATGAGGGGCCGCACCGGCAGGAGGTGACGGCCCCGCTGCGGCCCGCCGCGGCCCCTGACGGCCCTCAGCGGAGCGATTCGGCGACGCGGCGGGCCCGGTCGAGCTCGGCGGGGCCTTCCAGGCGGTAGCCGGCCTCGCCGCGCTGCCAGATCAGCGTGGGGGCGGCGGCGCGCGGCAGCGTGCGGGTCGTGCCGTCGGCGGGCAGGTACGTCACCTGGTGCGGCCCGCCGATCCACCAGCCCTTGGCCGTGCCCACCACGACCTCCTCGGGGAACGGCCCGCCGAGGTCCTTGCGCCACAGCGGGGTCAGCACGCCCTCGTAGGCGTCCAGTCGCACACCGGGCCAGAGCAGCGACACCACGCGGCCGCCGTCGCTCACCCGCACGTCCCGTGGCTCGCCGAGCGCGGCCGGGACGGCGAACGGGAACCGCACCGCGCGGCGGGCTTCCTCCAGGGTGACCCGCCGCTCGCCGGGCAGCGGGCTCGGGGCCCCGCCCGGCAGCGGACGCGGTTCCTCGCCGATGTGCGCCTCGATGCCCGCGAAGCGGAGCACCGCCCCAACGGCGGCCTGCCCCTGCGGGGTGAGCCCGGCGAGCAGGGCGACGACCGCCGTCACGCCCGCGGCCACCCACCGCCACGCCCGCCGCCGTCCCGTACGCCCGGGACGGCGCGGTCGGCGCGCTTCGGGCGGCGCGGTACCGGCCCGTTCCCGCCCTTCCAGGCGCGCCCGCACGGCCCGCGCCACGTCGGAGGGCGGCGGCTCGGGAACGCGGAGGGCCTCGCCGAGGGCGCGCAGCTCGGCCTCCAGCTCCTCCGCGCCGGCCTCGTCAGGAGAGTTCATGGCCCACCTCCTTCCGCAGCCTGGCGAGCCCCCGGAACGTGCGGGACTTGACGGAGCCGAGCGGCCAGCCGAGCACCTCGGCGGTCTCGGCCTCGGACAACTGCAGGAGATACCTGCAGACCACCGCCTGTCGTTCCCGCTCGGGCAGCGCCCGCACGGCCTCCAGCAGCCGGGCGCGCCGGTCGCCCGCGATGGCGACGCCCTCGGGGTCGTCGGGCGCCCGGGTCTCCGGCTCGACGCCGATCTTGAGCACCAGGTCGTTCCTGCGCCCGCGCGAGCGGGTGAGGTCGTGGGTCAGGTTGGCGACGATCCTGAGCAGCCACGGCTTGAACGCGGCATCGCTCCGGAAGCCGGACAAATACCGAAATGCTCTGACGAAGGCCTCCTGGACCACGTCCTCGGCCTCGTCACCCGCGCCGAGCAGCGCGGCCGTACGGTGGGCCACCGCACTGTAGCGGGTGACCAGCACCTCGTAGGCGGCGAGGTCCCCGGCCAAGGACCGGGTTATCGCCTCGTCGTCGTCCGTCGGGAGCTCCTCGGAGTGCGCCTTTGCCGCAGAAAGGTAGTTTCCCGGGCCGCCGCTCGCAAAGGAACCGCCGGACCCGTTTCCCGCGCCACTACAGGGGAACTCGGACTTCTCGCGTGAGGGGACCGCTAGACTCGGTGCCCATCCGTGACCGTGGCATCCGACCGGGGCCGCGGTCTTCGAGTGAACGAGGCTGGGCGGGACGCATGTCTGGGTATGACCGCGTGGTGCAACCGGCGGCCGGCGACGAGGCTCTGGAGAACCACCTCGGCGGCGACGAGGCCAAGAACTACCGGCGGTACGAGTTCGACATGGTGGCCCCGCACGTCGGCAGGTCGATGCTGGAGATCGGCTCGGGTCTCGGCCACTTCGCCGAGCAGTTCCTGCCGCGCCTCGACCGCCTGGTGGTGAGCGACTTCGACCCCTACTGCGTCGAGCAGCTCGCCAAGCGGTTCGACGGCCGCGACGACATCGAGGTGCTGCAGTTCGGCCTGCCCACCGAGATCCCGCTGGCCAAGCCGGTCGACACGGTCGTCATGATGAACGTCCTCGAACACATCGAGGAGGACGTCGAGGCGCTGCGCTCCCTGGCCAAGGTGACCGCGCCGGGCGGCCGCATCATCATCTGGGTGCCCGGCTACATGCAGCTCTACGGCGACTTCGACCGCAAGGTCGGCCACGTCACCCGCTACACCCCCGCCACGCTGGGCCGCACGGTCCGGGCGGCCGGGCTGAAGCCCGCGGTGCTCAAGCCGATCAACTTCCTGGGCGGCATCGCCTGGTGGGCGGCCGTCCGCCGCGGCGGCGTCGGCTACCCCGACCCCCGCCTGGTCAAGATCTACGACCGCACGGTGGTGCCGACCACCCGCTTCATCGAGCGCTTCATCCGCCCGCCCTTCGGCCAGACCGTCTTCTGCGTGGCCCGCGTCCCGCACTGACCGCCGTCTCTCGGCGATATCACAGGGTTTCCTCCCCGTTCTCCTAGCGGCGTGCGATGAGCTGCCGCCATGCGACTCATCTCCACGGCGCTCGTCCTCGTCCGGCGGCGCCACGGCCTGACCTCGGCCTGGGCGACGAGCCCGGATACTTGAGTCCGGAAGAACGGTGCGAAGTGGGCAGGCATGAGCGACCAGCAGAACAAGCCGCGCGTCCTCGTCGTCGACGACGAGCGCAACATCCGTGACCTCGTGGGCGTCGCCCTGCGCTTCCACGGGTTCGAGGTGGTCAGCGCCTCGCGAGGGTACGAGGCGCTGGAGCTGGCGCTCTCGGGGGCGCCCGACCTCATCGTGCTGGACGTCATGCTGCCCGATCTGGACGGGTTCGAGCTGTGCCGCCGGCTGCGCGCCCACGGCGACGACGTCCCCGTCATCTTCCTGACCGCCCGCGACACCTCGGCCGACACCGTGCACGGGCTCACGCTCGGCGGCGACGACTACGTCACCAAGCCGTTCTCCGTGGAGGCCCTGGTGGCGCGGGCGCGGGCCGTGCTGAGGCGGGGCCGCCGCGCGGCGGAGGACTCCGGCGCGCCGGACCAGGAGGTGCTGGCCGTGGCCGACCTCGAACTGGACGAGGCCCGCTGGGAGGTCAGGCGCGGCGGCGTCCCGGTCGAGCTGTCCCCCACCGAGTTCCGGCTGCTGGCCTTCCTGATGCGCCACCCCGGCCAGGTGCTCACCAAGGCGCAGTTGCTGGAGCACGTGTGGGGCTTCGGCACGCAGTCACAGGTCGTGGAGACCTATATCTCCTACCTGCGCCGCAAGCTGGACCCGCTCGGCCCGCCGCTCATCCACACCCAGCGCGGTGTGGGGTACGCGCTGCGCCCCGCGCAGGAGTCGTGATGCCGTGCCCTCGGGCGAAGGCGCCCGCACTCCCGGAACCAGGCACGATGGCATCGTGATGACGCTCAGAGGACGCCTCCTCGCCGGCCTGCTCTCGGTGACCCTGGTGGGCCTGGCCGTCCTGTCGGTGGTCAGCGTCCTGGTGCTGCGCAGTCACATGATCGACCGCACGGACGCGGCGCTGGCCGCCGCCGCGCAGGCGTCGGCGGCCCGGCTCGGCAAGGCGACGGGCATCGCCCTGGTCAACGCCAGCCCCACGTACGCGATCGCCATGCTGAACACCTCCACCAACCGCGGCCGGCTGCTGTCCGGCGACGACGCCGAGGCGGCCGGGCTGCCCGCCGTCCTGGAGAAGCTGGGCGCGGCCAAGGTGACGGCGCTCGCCGACGACGGCCGGCCGTTCGCGCTCAGCGAGCGGCTGCGCGCGGCGGCGGCCCACATGCCGAGCGGCGAGCGCGTGATCGTCTTCGCGGTGCCGCTCGACGAGGTGGCCGACTCGATCCGCCAGCTCGTCGTCACCGAGCTGGTCACCGGGGCCGTGCTCATGATCCTGCTCGTGCTGCTCGGCAGGTCGCTGATCGGCAAGGGCCTAGCTCCGCTGTCGCGCATGGCGACGACCGCCAGGCTGGTCGCCGAGGGAGGCGACCTGTCGGCCCGCATGCCCGAGGGCAGGTCCGAGGCCGGGCGCCTCGGCTCGACGATCAACGTCATGCTGACCCGCATCCAGGACGCCTTCGCGGCCCGCTGGGCGTCGGAGGAACGCGTCCGCCGCTTCGCCGCCGACGCCTCCCACGAGTTGCGCAACCCGCTGACGACGATCTCCGGGTACGCCGAGCTGTACCGGCAGGGTGCGATCCCCGACGAGGAGGTGCCGCAGGTGATGCGCCGGATCGAGGACGAGGCGGGCCGCATGACCCGGCTGGTCTCCGAGCTGCTGGAGCTGGCCCGGCTGGACAAGGGCGCGCCGCTCAGCGTCGCGCCCGTCGATCTGACCGCGGTGGCGACGGAGGTCGCCGACGACTTCTCCGCGCTGAACCCCGAGCATCCGGTGCGGGTCGCGGCTCCGGACAAGCTGGTCGCGGTCGTGGACGAGGTGCGGATCCGTCAGGTGCTGGTCAACCTGCTGGCCAACGTCCGCGCGCACACCCCGCCCGGGACCGAGGCGACCGTGCGGCTGGAAGCGCCGGTGGTGCTGGAGGTGAGCGACGACGGCCCTGGCATGTCCCCCGAGAACGCGGCGCGGGCCTTCGACCGGTTCCACCACGCCTCCCCCGGCGACGGCGACGGCAGCGGCCTCGGCCTGGCGATCGTCCAGGCCATCGCGAGCGCGCACGGCGGGCAGGCGACCCTGCGTTCCCTGCCCGGGCAGGGCACCGTGGTCCGCGTCGAGGTCCCCGACCTCGCGGCCCGCTGAGCCGCGCGGCCGCTCCCCCGTCGTCCGGCCATCGCGCAGGAACGTTCCAGCGCCGGTGGCGCGGGGTCAGACGGTGATGACGAACTTGCCGCGGGCGCGGCCTTCGCGCAGGTGGCGCAGGGCCTCGGGGGCCTGGTCCAGCGGATAGGCGCGGTCGATGACGGGCCTGACCGCGCCGGACTCGATGAGGTCGGTCAGGGCCAGCAGGTCCTCCAACGGTTCCGCCGAGAGCAGCGGGCGCAGGGTGTGGCCGACGAACGGGTTCAGGACCAGCGCGACGAGCTGCCGATGGGTGCCCCCGAGCAGGCGGCCCGAGCCTTCGCCGCCGGCGAGGACGAGCGTGCCCCGGGGCGCGAGGGCGGCGCGCATGACCCGCAGTGAGCGGATACCCGCGATGTCGATGGCGACGTCGAACCCGCGCGCCCGGGTGGCGAAGTCCTCGCGGGTGTAGTCGATGACGTCCTCCGCGCCGAGCGAGCGGACCAGGTCCGCCTTCCCGGTACTGCACACGCCGGTGACCTCGCCGCCGAACGCCTTGGCGATCTGCACCGTGTACGTCCCGACGCCTCCCCCGGCGCCGGTGATCAGCACCCGCTGCCCCGGCCGCACCCGTCCGGCGTCCCGGACGGCCTTGAGCGCGGTGCAGGCGGACGCGGGGACGGCCGCCGCCTGCTCCAGGGTGAGGCTCGGCGGTTTGGGCGCCAGCCGGTCCTCGCGGACGGCGGCGTACTCGGCGTACGACCCGTCGCTGGTGCCGAACACCTCGTCGCCGGGGGCGAACCGGGTCACGTTCCGGCCGACCTCCTCGACGACCCCGGCGATGTCGCGGCCCCGGACGGGGAACTTCGGCCTGCGCAGCCCGAACCCCGCCAGCCTCACCGGGTACGGCAGACCGGCCATGAGGTGCCACACCCCCTGGTCCACGCCCGCCGCGTGGACCCGGACGAGCACCTCGCCGTCCCCGGCCACCGGCCGCGCGACGTCCCTTAACTCAAGAGCGTCGAACGAGCCGAATCTGTCCTGCACGATCGCCTTCATGGCGTCTCTCCCTGACTGTCCGGATACTGGAATACGTCGTCGAGCGGTACGTCGAACACCCGGGCGATCTGGAACGCCACCTCCAGCGACGGCGAGTACTTGCCCTGCTCGATGGCGATGATCGTCTGCCGGGTCACGCCGATGCGGTCGGCCAGGTCGGCCTGCGTCATCTCTCCGTGCGCGAACCTGAGGGCTCTGATCGAGTTGGTGATCTTGGTCCGTTTCACCACGGCTGGAAGCCCCAGCGGTAGGCGGCGATCTTGGCGATCGAGCTGAGGATCGCCGACAGGACGAACGCCAGGTACATCGCGTTGGCGATCCAGAACGTGTCCCACTCGGCCAGCGCCATGAGGATCACGGCGACGCCGCCGATGGCCACGAACGACTGGCCGATGTGCTCGCCGAACCGGTAGATCTCGCGGTCACGGACGTCCTTCTTGCCGGCGTCCCGGGGCGAGGCGACGGCGACGGCGATGTTCAGGACGATCCCGGCCACGATGCCGCCGCCGATGGTCCACAGCATCGTCGCCGCGTACGGCACGTCGGCGAGCGGCGCGTCCCCCGCCCGGCCGAGGATGATCACGGCGTAGATCGCGTACGCCCCGATCGCGACCAACCCCATGATCCACGCGTTCTTCTCTTCTGAGGGCATGCGACGAATGTAAAGCAGACGCGACACGATGTCTAGTATTTTTGACATTGCCCAGCTCAGAGCGGGTATCGCCTGCCCCGGGGCGGGCGGCGGATAAATCGGTTGCGGGTGATCCTGGCGGTCTCGTACCGTCAGGGCATGCGCATTTTTCCTTACTGACGGCCTCGATCGGTCCTCGCCGACCGATCCGCCGGCACTCGGCTCCCTGATCCCGTCCATCCAGACGCGGTAGCTGAGCGGCTTCCCGCGGCATGATCCTCTGCCGCGTCGCCATCCGTAAGGAGACCTCTTATGCGTGCTCGTTCTTTGCCCATGCCGGTGTTCCAGCACGGCGCCCAGCCGGGACCTACTCCACAGCCCGGCAGGCGTCAGCCTCCGGCCCCGCGGCGCGTTCCGGTGCCGCGCGCGCCCATCAGGCGCGTGCCGCCTCGCCGCCAGCCGAAGGGACGCTGACCGGCCCACCCACGGGACCGCCCGATCGGACGGCGGCCCCGTGACGGCGACGCTCCGCTCCCCGCGTGCCCGCGCGAACCCCTATCGCCCGCAGGGCCGCGGGGGCGGAGCGCCGCCGCTTCCCTCCCCGGCCGCCGAGCCGGGGCACGCCGTCAGAGGCGTTCGATGATGGTGACGTTGGCCTGGCCGCCGCCCTCGCACATCGTCTGCAGGCCGTACCTGCCGCCGGTGCGCTCCAGCTCGTGCAGCAGCTTGGTCATCAGGATCGCGCCGGTGCCGCCCAGCGGGTGGCCGAGCGCGATGGCGCCGCCGTTGGGATTGGTGCGCGCCGGGTCGGCGCCGATCTCCTTGAGCCAGGCCAGCGGGACCGGCGCGAACGCCTCGTTGATCTCGATGACGTCGATGTCGCCGATCGACAGCCCCGCCTTCTCCAGCGCCCGCCGGGTGGCCGGGATCGGCGCGGTGAGCATGTACACCGGGTCATCGCCGACGAGGGCGAGCTGGACGATCCGGGCGCGCGGGGTGAGCCCGTGGTCGCGAACCGCCCGCTCGGAGGCGATCAGTATCGCGCCGGAGCCGTCGGAGATCTGCGAGGAGGTGGCCGCGGTGATCCGCCCGCCGTCGCGCAGCGTCTTCAGCCCGGCCATCTTCTCCAGCGTCGTGTCCGCCCGGGGGCCCTCGTCGTCCTCGACCCCGTTGACCGGCGCGATCTGGTCCTTGAAGTAGCCGTTGGCGACGGCCTTGGCGGCCCGCTGGTGGCTCTCGTACGCGTACCGTTCCAGCTCGTCGCGCTCCAGGCCCCACTTCTCGCACATCAGCTCGGCCCCGCGGAACTGCGAGATCTCCTGCTTGCCGTACCGCTCGACCCACAGGTCGCCGAAGGGGAACGGCATCCCCTTCTCCAGCGCGGCGGTGACGCTCGACCCCATCGGCACGACGCTCATCGACTCGACGCCCGCCGCCACCACCAGGTCCTGCGTGCCCGACAGCACGCCCTGGGCCGCGAAGTGGATCGACTGCTGCGACGAGCCGCACTGCCGGTCGATCGTGACGCCCGGCACGGACTCCGGCAGGCCCGCGGAGAGCCACGCGTTGCGGGCGATGTCCATGCTCTGCGGCCCGAACTGCATGACGCAGCCCATGATCACGTCCTCGACCGCCGCGGGGTCGACGCCGGTGCGCTCCACCAGGGCCTTGAGCGTGTGCGCGGCCAGGTCGGTGGGGTGGACGGTGGACAGGCCGCCCTTCCTCTTCCCGACCGGGCTACGGACCGCCCCGACGATGTACGCCTCTGCCACGGTGCCTCCTGGGGTTCATCCCGCCTGAAACCGAGCAACATTCGGTAGCTACGAGCGTATTACAGAATAATCCTCTACGGAGCGCCGAGCCCGCTCGCGCGCCTCACCTCACGTACTCGACCTTCTTCCCCGAACGGCCTGGGAAGACCACGATCAGGTGCTGCTCATAGGCCTGCGCCTCGCCCCCGGCATAGACCCGCACCCGATACCGCCCGGGGCCCTTCACCGCGAGGTTCGGCAGGCGCACCGCGGACCCCTCGTCGGCGCCGTCCTCCAGCATGGGCACCACCAGCCGGCCGCTCGTGCTGACCACGCCGACCTCAGTCACCTGCTTCCACCCTTTCAGCCGCAGCGGCGGGGCCGAGTCGAACGCCTTCACGGTCAGGCACATCGGCGCGTTCTCGCTCTCGGTCATCACGGTCACCGCGCCCCCGCCCGCGCCCACGAACCCGTCGTCCAGCGCCGCGTCCACACTCTCCCGGCCGCTCTCACGCTCGGGGTCGTAGATGCCGTACCCGCCCCCCTCGAACAGGAAGTACGCGGACGTGCCCTCGCGCCGGGCCCGCACCCTCGGCCAGGCTTCGCGGCACCGGGCGTTCTCCTCGGCCACGTACCGGTCGGCCTCCGCCCGCTCCTCGGCCTCAGAACGCGGCAGGTCGGGCTGCCGCGCGCCGACCACGTCCGGGCAGGTGGGAAGGTAGTCGCTGGTCCAGCGGTACTCACTGGTCCACTGGTAGCACCTGTCCTCCCGGCCGCTGTAGGTGCGGCGAGGCGTCTGCTCGGCCTCGATCATCGCGATCATCGGCACGAGGACGACCGCCGCCGAGGCCAGCCTGAAGGCGCGAGGCGGCCCGGCGGGGGCGACGCCGACGGCAGCGGGCCCGGCGCCCGGGGCGGCCAGCTCGTGGGCCGAGCGGGCGAGCCACACCGTGTAGAAGACGTTCAGTTCGTCCGACAGCCACTCGATCACCAGGGCCTCGGGGCCGAACAGGGGTACCAGGAGGCCCCCGAAGAACTGGAACCCGTACGGCATCGCCAGGCCGGCGAGGCCGAAGGTGACCGTGGCACGGCTCCAGCGCCCGTCCCGCCGCTGGGCGATGAGGATCATCAGCAGCCAGGCGGAATCGGCCGGCGAGATGAGCCAGCCGGTGTTGGGCCAATGGACCCCCGGGAGTTCGTCGATCACGCTCTCCAGGGAGAGGACCACGCAGACCGAGGCGAGGACGAGGCCCACGGCGCGGAACCGCGAGGACTCACCGGTGAGGACCAGGAGGAACATCACCCACAGCGGGCCCCACACCAGCAGGAAGAATGCCTCGGCGAGCGCGTCGGGAAGCAGCTCGCCCGGCAGCCACAGGACCGCCGAGATGGCGGCGGCCCAGTAGAGCAGCCGCCGCACCCGGATCACTCGCCGGTCGGTGCCCGCGTCCGGGCGTGCGGGCAGGCGCAGGATCTGCCAGAACATCCACGTGTTGAGCACCGCGACCACGGTGAGCCCGGCCGCCATGGCCTTCGGGCCGAACAACGCGTCGTCCAACCGGAATCCAGCGGCCCACTCCCAGACAACGCCCAAGCGGAAGACGCGCAGATCGTCGTTGACGAGGGCGATCACCGCCGCGACGGCTACGGACACCAGGTAGAGCCCGGCCGCGAGTAACCCCAAGTGCCGCCTCAACACACCATCCCCCTCACACGACAGGAAGATGATCTTAGGGTGCAAGACACCACAAAGTGCGCTGAATTGGGCGTTCCACCTGCACCCTTTCCGCGGCGCCGATCAGGTCAGGCGGACCCCGCCTTCTCCGCTCAGCGGGACGAAGAGGACGCCGTCCGGGTGCCCGTCATCCGGGCGTACACGATCACGTTGTCGACGTAGTGGCCGGTCGTCCGGTTGTACGTGCCGCCGCAGGTGATCAGCCGCAACTCGGCCGCGTCCGCGTTGCCGTACACCCGGTTCGTCGGGAACGTCTTCTTGTCCGCCTGCTCGATGCCGCCCACGGTGAAGATGGCCACCGTGCCGTCCATGCGGGTGACCTCGATCGTGTCGCCGTACTGCATCTCGTGCAGCCGGCTGAACACGGCGCTGCGCGTGGTCGTGTCCTTGTGCCCGAGCATCACCGCCGGGCCGGCCTGCCCCGGGGTCGGACCGTACCGGTACCACCCGACCAGGTTGTGGTTGTTGATCGGAGGCGTCTCGATCGCGCCGTCCTTGTCGGTGCCCACCGACTTGATCGGCGCGTTGATCCCCAACTTCGGGATGATGAGCCGCTTCGGGCTGGACGGCTGCATCGGCGGCGCGGGCGGCAGGCTCGGCACCGGAGGCGGCGCCGACGGCACGGCCTGCGTCAGCGGCTGCCCCAGGCCGCCCGGCCCCACCGACGGAGCCAAGGACGGCTCGGACTGCAGGCGCAGCGGCGTACGGGAGTCCTTCAGGCCGTACTGGTCGGGCGCGTTCACCATGAACAGCAGCCCGATCACCACCGTGACCACACCCGCGACCGCCGCGATGATCAGCACGGCCCGCATCATCTGGCCCCGGTCGGAGCGCTGCGGCTGCCCCCACTGCTCCCCGCCGGGGTACTGGTAGTAGAGCTGCGGCGCGTACGGCGCCCCCTGCATAGGCTGTGGATAGCCCTGCGCGCCCTGCGCCCCCGGGTCGGCGTGCGGCTGGCCGCCGTTCTCACCCGGGAACGGGTACTCCGGAGGCGTCGTCATGCCGTGCCTCCGATCAACCCCGGTTCGGGCGCCGGTTCCGGACCAGGAGCCCGCCCACACCCGCCCCGACCACCAGCACCATCCCGGCCACCACGAACAGACGCCCATCAGGCCCCGCGTCCGCACCCCCACCGGTCGCGGCCCCACCGGACGGCTTCCGCTTCACCTGCTCCGGATTGTGCGTCACGGTCTCGTAGACGGTGTGCGTCGGCTTCGGCGTCCTGGTGGCCGTGGGCGTGATGGTCGGGGTCGCCGTAGGCGTCTCGGTGGGGGTCACGGTGGGTGTGGCGGATGGCGACGCGGCCGCCGACTTCACCACCAGAGAAATCTTGGCCGGCGTGGTGGCCGTCCCGGTAGTGGGGACAGTGCACGTGTACATAGTGGTCAAGCTCGGGGCGCTGCCCGTGAGCGCAGTTGGGCCGATCTTGATGTAGATGGTCTTCGCTGAGATGCCGACCGTACCGCTTGCAGTGGGAGTCACGGTGACGACGCCCCCGGTCGCAGGCAGCGACAGCGTCGCGTTGGGCGCCAGCGAAGCGGTCAGCGGGTTCGAGGCGGTAGAAGTCGGCGTGCTAGACGCAATCGGCGTACCCGCGACAGGAGTTACCAGCAGTTCGCCCTCGACCCAGACATAGTCCGTCGCGGCCACCCCTGTGGGTGCGATCAGGGCAGCGCCGGTCCCTGGCAAGACCTTGACCGTGAGCGCGACCGGCTCACTAGGTGTAGGCGTTCCCGGCGAAGCGGACACCTCCACTGTCACAGAGGAGGTCGGTGTACCGGTTCCGGGCACGCAGTTGTAGACGACAGGCGTAGCCGCGTTCGCCGTGAACTGAGGAACTCCGATTAGCAGGGCACCGAGGCCCAACGCTCCGGCTACGGCTGCCTTGGTGGCGATGCGACGGCGTGCTCGCGACTTCAGCACGTAATCTCTCCATTCCAGCGGCGTTGACCGGTTCGCTAGGCGTAACAGGATCCCAGTCTGTGGTTACAGTTCAGTTGAGATCCTACGGAGGCTTCGTCCCGCCTTGCTGTGGTTTGACGGGTCTTCTCGCGCTGTTCATCCATCACCGCAGGTCACAAAGTCGCAGCGCGTCAACTTAATTTGTGAGACCCGTCAACCCGGCCGAGAAACCGTCACTGTACGTGTGCGACGGTGTTGCTCCTGTGACTGGTGAGGTCGAGTCCAGCCACAATGGTTCCGCAAGGATCTTCGTACCGCAATTGGGGTGAACGTCCCTGTCTACGCGACCGACGATGACGGAGTGATCATCGCGATCCGCCGCAGGAGTCGGCGGGCGGGGCGTCAACACCCACCCACCGACCCCACGAACTCTCTACCTACGGCTGAACTCGTCGACCTTCACACCGGAGACGAAGGCAGTCCACTCATCGTGCGAGAAGAACAGCTTCGGCCCGTCCGGGTTCTTGGAGTCCCGAACCGCGACGACCTCATGCGTGACCGGCTGAGCAACTTCCAGGCAGTCGCCGCCGTTGTTGCCGCTGTGGCTGCACTTGTGCCAGGGGTCAGCAACCTCTACGCAGTTACCGCCGTTGCTACCCGTATAGCTCGACTTACGCCACAGCTCTGCGATCTCTACGCAGTTTCCCCCATTGTCACTGGTGTAACTTGACTTACGCCACCGAACGTTACTCAGGTCCATCTCTCGCCTGCCGTTCTCGTGATGAGGTCTAGCGACATACACAGCGGCAATGCTTCGGTGCGAATGGCCTCGAACTTCTGCACCGCCTGATTGACCTCTTCTTGATCGCTGACGATGAGGCCACGAAGAGCCGTGTCCACGTACGCGACATCCGCTCCATCACTCAGGGTCGCGATGATGAATCCACTAGTCAACCCTGAATGCATCCCATGTGGCACTATCTGGATACTCAGCCTGGGATTTACCAGCGACACCAGACGATCCAACTGCTCTCTCATGTCCTCCTTAGACCCGATCGGGCGATGGAGAACCGCTTCATCAATGACGCAGCGGAGCATTGGAGGCGGCGGATCACTACGTGCCAACAGCTCCTGTCGTTCCATACGAGCAGCCAAGGCGATCTCATCACCGCGAAGAACTGCACGCGCATACGCCTCGGTCTGGAGGAGTCCCGGGATGAGAAGAGGCTCGTAAGCACGAAAGCTGCTCGCCGCTTGCTCCTTCACCCGCCACTCACCGAACCACTGGGCGAACGGCTGGGCGCGCCGCCAGTCGAGCAATCGGTACAGCGCCCCGCCCGTGGACAGAGTGGTGTCGCAGGATTTGGCGAACTCCAGGCTCGCCGGGAGCTGGCCCGTCTCGATGCCGCTGATCAGGGACTCGCTGAAGTGGATCTTCTGTGCGAGTTGGGCCTGGGTGAAGCCGGCCACCTGCCGGTAGTGACGAAGCTCCCTGCCCCAGATGGCCTGGGGTGTGTACTTGTCCGCCATCGTGCTCCCAATCGCCGGAGTTCAACGAACCGATCCTGACGTTCAAAGCCATGGACTAGTAATCATTCACCTACGCAGAGTAGCGCTCCCTCGGCACGCTTGGCATGCGAATTCCACACGGCGAGCAAAGATCATGAGGGGTCATGGCGATTCAGATGGCAATGTCCGGCCACGGCATCGAGCAGGACGGCGACATACCGTTGCTGGGGCAGAAGTGGATACCGGCGGACGAGAAATGCGTCGCCTCCGCGCGCCGCTTCGTTCGCGACATCGCCCTCGACTGGAAGGCGGCGGACGAGGTTCCGGCCGTCGCGGAGCTGCTCACCTCGGAAATCGTCACGAACGCCCTCGTCCACGGGATGACGACGCTCCCCGTCTCCTGCACCGTACGCGTCGCGGTCCGCCGGGACGGGCCATTGATGGCCGTCGAGGTGTACGACTCGTGCGTCACCATCCCGCGTATGAGACCGGCCGAGTCGATGGGGACCTCGGGCCGGGGCCTGGCCATCGTCCAGGCCCTCGCCTGCGAATGGGGCTGGCGCCTTCACCCCCGCGGGAAAACGGTCTGGTTCCACCTCACCGCGTGGCCCCGAAGCGAGCCGTCCGTCCCTTTGAAGCTCCTCCCTTAGCCGCCTAGGCGCGGACTCCCCCGTTTCCGCGCACCCGCTTCCGATACTCGGCCTGACGGCACGCGTCCGTACAGTACAAACGCGGCCGGCCGGGAGCGACCCGTTCACTGATAGAGCCGTAGGAGGCCAGCAGCGCTCCGCAGTGCCGACACGGCCTACTGTTGATCCTCAGCCGATCCCGGAACCGGTCCACGAATTCATCAGGGCCGAAAATCCAGAAGACCCCGGCGTCATCCTCGACGAACCTGCGTAACGCCCCGCTGAGCCGCATGAAATCGCGAATCTGGTCGGGCCGGTGACGTTCGACGCAGCCGCACACGCATTTCCCGCGATGGAAGTCCTTGATCACGGGCTTGCAGCGGGTCACCATGCGCAGCACCTCGTCCAGACGGTGGACAACCGGCGGATTGCTCATGGCGATGCCCCTCAGAATCGTCAGGTGAATCGCCGTGTGCGCCGGAAAGGCCGTGAGCTCCTGGCCATCACATACCAGTTCGTACAGGAGACGCCGCTCACGGGCCGAGGACGCGCATTCGACGAGTTCGCGCTCCAGCCGGGCCATCTCACGGCTCCTGGCAAGGTACCTGTGGGAAGGCTGGGAAGACGCGGCCAGTTCCGCCACCAGGAACATTCGGTGGACGGTGCGCCGTTCGATCGGCCGGTCCGCCGCCCTGCGGGGCGGAGGGACGTTGACGCTCATGGCATGTCCTCCGATGCCATCGGCTCCCCGGCACCAGTCTGCCCTCGCGGCGGGTCCACCGGCAGGCGTACGGGCCGCGTACCGAGTGGAGGTCGCGTGACCACGTTCCCGACGCTGTCCACCAGCAACCGCAGGGCGGCCAGCACCTGGGGCAGGTCGTCGGCGTCGGCCTTGTCGATGACGCGTTTGACGATGGCGTACAGCAGGACGGCGACCACGACGAGGGCCGCGAGCGCCACACAGGCCAGTTGGACGGGCCACGGCATGGCCGGGAACGCTGGAGACGCGGTGGCGATCGGAACGGGGGGCATGCCTTCCTCCGGAGAACGCGAGACGGCCCCCGCGTGCGCATGACATGGAGGCCGTCTCGGTTGGGATCGATGGACTTGTCCGTGAACGACAAAAGGCCCTCCCCCCGGCGCAGCCGGAAACGAGGGCCTCAGTGAGGTCGCGGACTTCGGCGCAAGAGTACATCCCGGTTCCGGGCCGCCGAGGCCCAAGAGGTGTAGACCATTGTCGATGGCATGCGTTTCACCAGGTCGCGGGCATGAGGCCGGTCGACGGACATCATTTGGGGTTTCGTAACGCCGCCGGTCTTTGCAGGATGGCAGGCATGAGTGCGAAAAGGGTGTATCACGGCACCGGTCCGGGAGCGATCACACCGGACGGGTGCGCGGTCGACTTCTACGCGACGCTCAAGCCCCGGGGCGAGCCGGAGCTGATCCACGCGGCGATCCCCGAGGGGGCGTCCATTCTGGAGCTCGGCGCGGGCGCCGGACGGATCACGCACAGCCTCGTGGCCCTCGGGCACGAGGTGGTGGCCGTGGACGAGTCCGCCGAGATGCTCGCGCACATCCAGGGCGTCGAGACGGTCCGCTCGCCGATCCAGTCCCTCTCCCTCGGCAGGACGTTCGACGTCGCCCTGCTCATGTCGTTCGTCGTCGAGACGGCGGACGACGACCTGCGCCGGGAGTTCCTGCGTACCTGCGCGCGGCACGTCGCCGCCGGCGGGTGCGTGATCCTGCAACGCCAGCCGCCCGAGTGGTACGACACGATCGAGCCCTTCGAGCGCGTCGCGGATGAGGGTTACCGGGTGCGCGTGACGGAGCTGGAGCGCCCGGGCCCCGGGCTCCTCCTCCTGACGCTGGAGTACACCCTCGGCGACCGGCAGTGGACGCACACCTACCTCAGCAAGCGCCTCCAGGACGACTACCTAGAGGCCCAGCTCAACGAAGCGGGCCTGACCATGTCGGGCTTCCTCGCCGACGACCGCGGCTGGGTACGCGCAGTCCCCCGATGACCCGCGCCCGGCCGACGGAACGCAGGGCATGGGACGCCGGCCGGGGCGCCTGTCAGCGGCGGGTGGCGGAGGTGAGGGTGGCGTAGACGATGATGTTGTCGGTGTAGCTGTGCGCGCGGGGGTTGAAGACGCCGCCGCAGGTGATCAGTCGCAGGCTGGGACGATCCACCTGACCGTAGACGCGCTTGGTCGGGAACCTGTTCTTGCTCGCCTGCTCGGCGCCGTCCACCGTGAAACGGGCCGTGGACCCGTCCGCGCGGACCACCGTGATGGTGTCGCCGCGTCCCAGCTCGCGCAGGCGGCTGAACACGGCGGGGCCGCGGCGCGTGTTCACATGGCCGAGGATCACCGCCGGGCCCATCTCGCCGGGCACGGGACCCAGCCGGTACCAGCCCGCCAGCTTCGGACGGCTCAGCGGCGGCACCTCTATCTCCCGGTTCGCGTCCACGCCCAGGCCGACCAAGGACGCGTCCACGCCGATCTTGGGGATGCGGATCCTCGTCGGGGTGGACTTGCGCAAGGGTTTGACGGTGGGGGCCGCCGGTGACGGCGGCGCCGCCGTGGGCGCGGCCTCCACCAGGGGGACGTTCGCGCCTCCGGGGCCGACCGTCGCCGCTGCCGCGACCGCATTCTCGGCCGCGGGGACTCCGTTCGCGGCAGCGCCTGCGGTCGTGGCCGATCCGCCCGTTACGCCGGCCGGGCCCGTGGTTGCGTCGGCGACCTGGGCGATGACCTGATCCGTGCCCTGCGCGGGTTCCTCGGACGGCGAGAAGTACATGAGCAAGCCCGCCATCACGATGCCGACTCCGGCGAGAGACCCCGCCGTGACCAGCGCTGTCGGCAGTGCGGCCCGCATACGGCCGGGACCGGGGCCGCTCACCCGAGGCTTCCCCGGCCGATCGCCGCACGCGCGGCCCGCCGACGCCTCAGCAGAACGCCGCCCGCGAGGCCACCTACGGTCAGCGCGGCGCCGTAACCGACAAGTAGGAGGGCGGCACCGTCCCGTTCCGGAGCCTCACCCGTATGGGCGCCCCCTCGCGGAGTCACACGCACCTGCGGCGTCGAACTCGTCTTCGCCTTCGCCTTCGGCTTGGGAGTCTGGGTCACAGTAGCCGTCGCCGTGGGCGCCCCATGCCCCTGCCCACCCCCAGACAACACAACAACTCCCCTGGCCGAGTCGTCTCCGTCACTGATCTGTCCGCTGGTGGAAGGACTGCTGGACGTACTGGTGCTCGGCGCAGGCACGATCTCCACGGTCGCCGTCTTCAGGTCGCCGTTGTCCTTGACGCGGCAGGTCGTCCGGAAGTAGTCCGACGGGACCCGGTTGGGATCAGTGCTGACCTTGAAAGCGTCGACCAGCATGTATTTGCCGTTGACAGCCTTGTTGGTGAAGGTGACCGTGTGCTGGCCATAGGTGAAGTCGTTCTTCTGCCAGAGGACTTGCTTGCTCTTGCGAGTATCGACCGGAACCGGGGCCTTGTCTTCTTCGACAGAGGCATCAACGGTCTCGGTGGTGACTCCCGCGCCGGTCACTTCGACCTCGCCCATCGCGGCATGCCGCTCGGTGATGTACTGAAGTCCCGTCCCGAAGAACGTCACCGTTGCCTTGTCACCCTGCTTGGTCGTGTGGTGTACGTCGCCTTGGTAGTCGTCGAACTGGGGCGACGGCCGCTCAGACGGCCCTGACAGTGCCCAACCGCCTTCCGGCGGGGGCGGGGCCGCACCCACATAAGTGATAGGACCATTGGCCCCGGTAGCGGTGTTGTTGAGAAGCGTCTCTTCAGCCGGTGGCTGAAAATCCACCAACAGATCGCCGGGCTTGACGGTGAGCTTGCCTATCTTGCTCGTGGCGACGGCCCCCGTTATCGCCGTAGGCAGTGACACCACGCCACCAGCGGCAAGTTCTCCCTGATCTTTGGTGCCAAGAGAGTCCAACTGTCCCTGCCACAAGCCGCTGACTTGAAGAATTCCCCGGACGGATATTTTTCCGCCGGTCGGAAACTTGCGCGGAACGGCCAATGTGGAGTTCGTGAGCGTCCACTCCACGGGAATTTGCTGGCCAAGTGGCACGGTCTTCGGCACCGCGACCTGGACGTCGACCTTCTTCAGTTCGGTGGCCAGCGACATAGGTCGCAGTGGGCATTCATATGAGTAGATGTAATTGTCCGTGTCGGCGGCGCCAGGGCTTGCCTGCAACGCCACTACGCCCGTGCACGCGGCCAACAGTGCCGCTAATGATCCACGGACCCTGGATCCCCACGCGTTCACGAGCGTCTCCGATCATCCCGGCGGCCGAAGGACGGACCGAAGGTAGATCGTATGACTTTCAACTCAGCCACGTAGGAACAGATAGGGAACGTATAGCTGACGTAGCTGATTCGTGACGTTGGTCGGCTCGGAAGGCAGGCTCGGCAGGCGGGGCGGTGACACCTGAACCGCTAACAGAATTGTATTCTAGTGCGCGAGACCCGAGGAGGATGTGCATGCGGCGAGACCTGTTCGACGAGGAACATCTGCTCTTCCGTGAGACCGTGCGTGAGTTCATGACTCGCGAGGTCGCGCCTCATCACGGGCAGTGGGAGAAGGACGGCATCGTTCCGCGTGAGGTGTGGAAGAGGGCCGGGGAGCTGGGCATGTTCGGGTTCGGGGTGCCTGAGGAGTACGGCGGGGCCGGGATCAGCGACTTCCGGTACAACGCGATCATCGTTGAGGAGATCATCAGGTTCGGCGCGACCGGCCTCGGGTTCGGCCTGCACAACGACATCATGGCGCCGTACCTGGTCGACATGACCAACGACGAGCAGAAGCGGCGCTGGCTGCCCGGGTTCGCGTCCGGCGAGCTGATCACGGCCATCGGCATGACCGAGCCCGGCGCGGGCAGCGACCTGCAGAGCATCAGGGCGACGGCCATCCGGGACGGCGACCACTACGTCGTCAACGGGCAGAAGACGTTCATCACCAACGGCATCAACGCCGACCTGGTGGTGGTCGTCGCCAAGACCGACCCGGCCGAGGGGGCGCGCGGCACGACGCTGTTCGTGGTGGAGCGGGGCATGGAGGGCTTCACCCGGGGCCGCAACCTGGAGAAGATCGGCATGCACGCCCAGGACACCGCCGAGCTGTTCTTCGAGAACGTCCGAGTCCCGGCGGCCAACCGTCTCGGCGACCAGGACGGGCAGGGCTTCTTCCAGCTGATGACGAACCTGCCGCAGGAGCGCCTGTCGATCGCGGTGGCGGCGGTCGCGGCGGCCGAGTCGGTGCTGGAGACGACGATCGAGTACTGCAGGACGCGCAAGGCGTTCGGCCGGAGCATCGGCTCGTTTCAGAACACCCGCTTCGTCCTCGCCGAGCTGTCGACCGAGGTCGAGATCGCCCGCCACTACGTGGACAAGTGCATCCGGGCGCTCAACGCCAAGGAGCTGACCGTCGTCGACGCCGCGAAGGCGAAGTGGTGGACGACCGAGCTGCAGAACAAGGTGATCGACCGCTGCCTGCAGTTGCACGGCGGCTACGGCTACATGACCGAGTACCCGGTGGCGAAGGCGTGGATGGACAGCCGCGTGCAGACCATCTACGGCGGCACGACCGAGATCATGAAGGAGATCATCGGCCGCTCGTTCGGCTTCTGACCGTTTCGCCCTTGATCCGCACGCCCACGGCCGGGCGCGCGGTCGTGGGAACCCGCGCGCCCGGGACACGCCGGCCGCCGCGTGCCGGAAAAACCCGGGGGCGCGGGGCCGCGGAAGCCCGCGCCGGACGGCCGGGGGCCGCATACTGGTCAGCGGAGGATCCCTGAGGCGGGCTCCCCGCGTCGGCCCGGCGGAAGCCGGCCTCACGAGCGAGCTCCCGGAGGCGGTGGCGGTGGACAACGGCGGACTGATCCTGTTGATCTTCCTGGCGTTCCTGTTCGCGTGGGGCCTGAACCGCGTCCGCAAGGCGTTCCGCCTCGGCCCGATGGCCTACACCGGCGTGGTGATCACGTTCGTCATCGTGATGCTCGCCGTGTACACCCAAACTCTGCGCTGACCCGGCCTCTCGTCGTCCCGCCCTCGGTCTGACACCACGGGCGGGTCGCGGCCTTTCACACGCGCATCCGGTTTTTCCCGCGAAACGGATACTCCCCCTGCTCCGCTTCATAGCCAGCCATCATCCTTAATACGTGCAAGCGGGCGAACGACCGCGAGAAACCATATATCACCGGTGATGACGGGCCGAGGAAATTCCTTTCTCCATTTGTCGGCCAATTTTGCGCCGGAACCGCCCGGTCGTGGCCGGGCAGGCGGCCGGGCGGCGGGTAATCATGGGCGAAGCGCCATCGCGATGGCGCGACAAGTCTGATTCACCAGAAACACGTTGACATGGGAGAAACCGAGTGAT
Source organism: Sphaerisporangium krabiense (assembly GCF_014200435.1). Taxonomy (NCBI): domain Bacteria; kingdom Bacillati; phylum Actinomycetota; class Actinomycetes; order Streptosporangiales; family Streptosporangiaceae; genus Sphaerisporangium; species Sphaerisporangium krabiense. The sequence goes on from NZ_JACHBR010000001.1 coordinate 799,378, forward strand.
TTCTCGGGATGAAACGCGGGTTTCGCGAGTGAGCGTACCCTTCTGGACCCTCACGGCGGCGACGCTCGTGACGGGTGGGCTCTTCGCCGTGGCGGCCCCGGCGCAGGCCGGCACCGCCTCCGGCGCGGGCCACCAGAGCACCGTCGGCGCTTCGGTGACGCACACCTGGGCCGACAACTGTCCGAGCGACTCCGACCACGAGCACTGCAAGGACAGGGACAAGGACAAGGACAGGGAGAAGTTCCACAAGAAGAAGTGCAAGATCTGCATCGGACCGGAAGGACCCCAAGGTCCTCCCGGACCGCAAGGTCCTCCCGGACCACAGGGTCCTCCCGGACCTCCCGGGACCTCCGGTCCGCAGGTGGACACCGCCTTCCAGGGCAACACCAAGTTCATCGGCCTCGCCCCCGGTGACGGCAGCACGCTGGTCAGGGACCCGCGCACCACGCCGCCCTGGCACAGCCTCACCAGCCTCGCCGGCTACCCCGGGAACGTGACCGATGTCTCCCTGGCGGTGATGGGCAACGACCTGCACGTCACCGTGGTCAGCTCGAGCGGCGCGGTCGCGCAGACCAGCTGCACCGTCAACCCCACGCCCGGCACGGGCAGCAACCCCGCGTGGCCGGGCAACTGCACCGCCTTCACCAATTTCACTCCGCCGCTCAGGCTGGCGTCACCGCGCTGACACGCGGCCTTCGCTGCGACGTGAGCGCCTCATCGCACGTGCGTCGTGGTGGGCGTCTCGCGAGGAAGCGACGGCGGGCGACCGTGGCCGATTCACGGTCGCCCGCCGGCATGTCCGGGCGTCATGCCTGTGGCGGGACGACCGGCACACCGGCGGAGACGCCGTCAGCGGCCCCTGGTCGGGATCTCGAACCAGACGGCCTTGCCCTCCTTGGTGGGGCGGGAGCCCCAGCGCTTGGCGAGCTGGTCGACGAGGTACAGGCCGCGGCCCCCCTCGTCGTTCTCGCCCGCGCTGCGGATGCGCGGCAGGCGCAGATCCTGGTCGAAGACCTCGACCCAGACCGACTCGTCTCCCCTGCGCAGGCGGAGAGTGAACTCCTTCTCGTTGACGATCTCGGAGTCGAAGCCGGGGACGTCCCACGACTCGTCGAACGGCAGCGGCGGGCCGTCCAGGACGAGCTCGCGGCGCGGGACGCTGGAGCTGGCGGCGTGCAGGACGACGTTGGTGACGACCTCCGACACCAGCAGGCAGGCCATCTCGGCGCTCTCGTCGGGGACACCCCAGCTCGCGAAGGCCTCCGAGGCCATGCGCCGGGCCTCGCCCACCATGATCGGCTGGGCGGGGAAGGTGCGTTCCTCGTACTTGAGCTCTTTGCCCGCCGACCGGATGACGAGGATCGCCATGTCGTCGTCGATCTCGCCGGGCACCGCGACGGTGGCGGCGTCGGCGATGCGCTCGACCGAGTCGCCGGACGCCTCGGCGACCTTCTGCCGCAGGACGGTCAGCGTCTCGTCGTCGCTGAGCGGGGCCTCGCCCCGCGGGGGACGACGGTCGACCAGGCCGTCGGTGTAGAGCAGGAGGGTGGCGCCGGGCGGGAGGACGCGGTTCTCCTCCTTGTAGACCAGGTCGGCGTGCACGCCCTTGGCGCTGACGCCGAGCGGCTGGCCGACCTCGGAGATGTCGAGCTCGCTCACCATGCCGTCGACGATCATCAGCGGCGGCGAGTGGCCGGCGTTGGCGAACGAGAGCTGCCGCGACCAGGCGTCGTACACCAGGTACTGGCAGGTGACGATGGGCGGGGTGCTGACGTCCGCGCCGTAGTCGTCGCGCTCGGGCGGGCCGATGATCCGCGTCCACTCGTCGAGCCGGGCCAGGATGTCGGCCGGGGACTTGTCGTCCTGCGCGAAGGCGCGCAGCGCGGCCCTGAGCTGGCCCATCACGGCGGCCGCCTTGGCGCCCCTGCCCTCGACGTCGCCGATGACGATGCCGACGCGCCCGGCGGACAGGGGGATCACGTCGTACCAGTCGCCGCCGACCTGGGTCTGGATGCCCTGGCCGTGCGAGGCGAGCGGCGCCGCGGGGTAGTAGCGGACGGCGATCTCGAGCCCGTCCAGCTTGGGCAGCTCGCGGGGCAGCAGGTGCTTCTGGAACGACTCGGCGGTGTGGCGTTCCTCTTCGAACAGCAGGGCGTTGTCGACGGCGATGGCCACGCGGGTGGCGATGGCGCCGACGAAGTCGCGGTCGAAGGCGTCGTAGTGGGGCGAGCGGCGGTCGGTGAGGTTGGACAGGCTGAGGTACATCAGCCCGAGCGTCTCGCCGCGGGCGCACAGCGGGGCCACGATGGCCGAGGTCATGCCGATCTCGCCGCAGAGCTTGGCGCTCTCTTCGCTGGCCGAGGGGTAGCTCATCTGCGCGAAGTCTTCGACGATGATCGTTTCCTGGCGGCGCATCGCGATCTCGGCGTAGTGGCCGGCCGGGTAGCGGATCTCGGAGCCGACGGGACGCCAGGTGCCCGGCGGGGGGTTCCACCCCTTGACGTGGGTGGAGACCTTGCGGACGAGCTTGTCGCCCTCGGTCAGCTCGATGAAGCAGTGGTCGGCGAACTGCGGGACCAGCATCTCGGCGACGCGGTTGAGCGTCTCTTCGACGTACAGCGAGCCGGCGAGGCGCTCGCCGATGCGTTCGAGCAGGCCGAAGCGGTCCTTCTCGCGCTCGTTGCTGCGCATGGCCTCGCGGGCCGTGATGACGACGCCGGTGACCGGCCCGGAGGGGTGGCGCAGCGGGACCGCCTGGGCGCGGACGTAGATGATCGTGCCGTCCGCGCGCAGGACGTCGAAGGTGCCCTCCCAGACGCCGCCCTTGAGGACGTGCTTGGCCAGCTCGACGGCGAGCGGGTGGTCCTTCTCCATGATGCCTAAGGACAGCACGGTCTGGTCGCCGTCGACCGTGCGGTCAGGGCGTCCGAAGAGGCGCTCGGCGAACGGGTTCCAGTAGAGGACGTTGCTGAAGCGGTCGGTGACCACCACGGCCATCTCGGCGTTGTTCAGCACCGAGTCGGGCGTGAGGTGATCGGCCGCGTCCTGCGAAAGGTCCCCCCATCGCTTCATCAGGCGGCCACCCCCCGAAGCGGGGGATTTCCGGAGAGAAGGACCACATGCGCTCCTGAAGAGGCCCCGGCGGCCTGCCGCGGGCTTCCCACGAGCCCCGGGAAAACCGGGTTGCCTGACATGGAAAGGGGGAACTTTCTCTCGGGAACCAACCGAACACGCCCTGAAAGATCAGCGTCTGGAGACGAAGACGTGCGCGGCGACATCGCGCGGGAGATCCGCGGGAGTGTTGTCCGCCTCATCGTCACCTGTCACCCGTACACCGTCGTCGCTCGCCGCGAGCGTCACCTCGCGTCCGGGTTGTATCCCAACTTGCTTGAGTTTAAGCATCACGACGGGATCACTTTGCACTTGTTCGCTAATTCGGCGCACGACCACCGGCGTATCGGCGGGCCCCGCGGCGGCGACCATGGCCGAGATCATCTCGTCGGCGGAAGGCGCGACCTTCGCGACGCCGAGCTCGTCGAGGCCGGGAATGGGGTTGCCGTGCGGGCAGACCGTGGGGTTGCCGAGCAGGGCGACGAGACGGGTCTCGACCGACTCGGACATGACGTGCTCCCACCGGCACGCCTCGATGTGGACCTCTTCCCAGGGGAGACCGATTACCTGGGTGAGGAGACACTCGGCCAGGCGGTGCTTGCGCATCACGCGGGTGGCGAGGGCACGGCCGAGATCGGTCATGGCGAGGTGGCGGTCGCCCTCGACCTTGACCAGGCCGTCACGTTCCATGCGGGCCACCGTCTGGCTCACCGTCGGGCCGCTCTGCTGCAACCGTTCGGCGATACGTGCACGGAGAGGGGTGATTCCCTCTTCCTCCAACTCGTAGATGGTGCGGAGATACATCTCGGTCGTGTCGATGAGGCCGTGTGCGGTCAAGGCGTCCTCCCCTCACATTTCCGATGCTACGTCCGGCTTCCTGGGGTTACAGCCATCCGTGATTTGGCCGTGCGCCGTTTCGGAAGCGGAGATCCGTGTAGGAACAGAGCTTACGCAGACCGACTGACAGAACGGTCCGAGATGGGGAACGTGATCGTTCCTCACCATCATCTCAGGCGCCACGCCCCGCGTCGTGCGGCTGTGCGGGGCTCCGCGGCCGGGTCTCGCGGGTGCGTCAACGCTTCTGGCGCGTGTCGTATTTCCAGAAGGACCGCACGGCCAATCCGGTGATCACGACGAGCAGCGCGCACAGGAATCCGCCGCCCGCCCAGGCGGGCACGAGACCGACCGCGCTCGACGTCGCGCCGGCCCTCAGGTCTCCGAGCCTCGGCCCGCCGGCGACGACGACCATGAACACGCCCTGCATGCGCCCGCGCATCTCGTCGGGGGCGTAGGTCTGCAGGATCGTCTGCCGCCACACCGCCGACACCATGTCGATGCCGCCCGAGACGGCGAGCAGGAGCACGATCAGCCAGAGCGGCCCCGCGAAGGCCGCGGCGGCGACGGTCAGGCCCCACAACGCGATGGCCACGGTGAGCGCCACGCCCTGGCGGTGGATGCGCCCGACCCACCCGGACATCAGGCCGGCCGCGACCGCGCCGATGGCCAGGCTCGCCGAGAGCCAGCCGAACGCGACGGCGGACCCGCCGAACCGCTCGGCCGCCATCTCGGGGAACAGCGCCCGCGGCATGGCGAAGGCCATGGCGATGATGTCGACGGCGAAGGACATCATGACGATCGGCTGCCTGGCGATGTAGCGCAGGCCGTCGGTGACCGAGCGCAGTCCGGGCCGGGACACGGCGCCGAGCGGCTCCAGGGCCGGCAGCCGCACCGCCGCGTAGAACCCGGCGCCGAACAGGACCGCGTCGATCAGGTAGGCCGTCCCGTACCCGCCCTGGGCGAGCACGAGGCCGGCGAGCAGGGGGCCGACCACCGAGCCGATGCTGCTGACCAGGTAGTTGAGGGTGTTGGCCGCGGCGACGTGCTCCAAGGGGACGAGCCTCGGGATGATCGCGCCGCGGGTGGGCGAGGTGACGGCGAAGCCGGTGGCCTGGACGGCCGTGGCGGCGAGGATGACGTAGACGTTGCCCCAGCCCGCCGCGGCCTGCACCAGCAGGGCGAGGGTGGCGAGCCAGGCGACGACCGAGCCGGTGAGCAGGAGCTTACGACGGTCGACCGCGTCGGCGACGGCGCCGCCCCACAGGCCGAACACCACGAGCGGGACGAGGTTGGCCGGGCCGAGCAGGCCCACCCACAGCGAGGACCCGGTGATGTCGAACACCTGGGCGCTGACCGCGACCGAGGTGAGCTGGAAGCCGATGAAGGAGACGCCCTGCCCGAGCAGCAGCCGCCGATACGCCGGCCGGCCCATGGGCCGGGTATCGACGGCGATCCGCTTGAGTCCTGCCTGGACGACCCCCGCCATTGCCCACCCCGCCGAACCGGAAACAAGCCAACATCTCCGGGCACTCTACTCAGATGGGTGGGATGACCGGGTCAGGGGGCGAGCCGTTCCAGGGTCCACCCCGCCTTGGTGCGCCGGTAGCGGAGCCGGTCGTGCATGCGGTCGATCTGCCCCTGCCAGAACTCGACCTCCGTGGGGACCACGCGGAACCCGCCCCAGAAGTCGGGCACGGGCGGGTCCTCGGGCCAGCGCTCGGCCAGCTCGCGGAACCGGGCGTCCAGCTCCTCCCGTGACCGGACGACCGCCGACTGACGCGAGGCCCAGGCCCCGACGCGCGAGCCGTACGGCCGGGAGTGGAAATAAGCGGCGGAATCCTCGCGCGGCAATTTTGTGACTTTTCCCTCGACGCGCACCTGCCGGCGCAGGGGGTGCCAGGGGAACAACAGGCATGCGCGCGGGTTCTCGGCGAGGTCGCGGCCCTTGCGTGACTCGTAGTTGGTGTAGAAGACGAACCCCTGCTGGTCGTACCCCTTGAGCAGGACCGTCCTGGCAGTGGGAAGGCCTCCCGCGGAGGAGGTGGCCAGCACCATGGCGTTCGGCTCGGGCAGCCCGGCCTCGACGGCGTCGGCGAACCACGACGCGAACTGCGTGACCGGATCGGGGGCCATGTCGCTCTCGTTCAGAGGACGACCTTCGTATGTACGGCGAAGCCCGGAGAAGTACGGCGGGCTCGATGCGGCATCCACAGACCGGTATTCTTCCGCGTCCGGCGCCGCGAGCGCGCGGTGCCCCCTACCAGCGGGATCGCGTTTCGCAAGGCCCCCACGACAGATCGCCGCCGCGGAGGGGGTTGAATATGACCCGCCGGTATCTCGACATCAAGGCTTTGACTTCAAGAAAGGGAGGCGGCCGCGAATGTCCGACTTCAAACCCGGGTTGGAAGGCGTCGTAGCGTTCGAGACCGAGATCGCGGAACCGGACAAAGAGGGGGGCGCCCTCCGCTACCGGGGCGTCGACATCGAAGAGCTGGTCGGCCGCGTGTCCTACGGGAACGTCTGGGGCCTGCTCGTGGACAACAAGTTCAAGCCGGGTCTGCCCCCGGCCGAGCCGTACCCGATCCCCGTCCACTCCGGTGACATCCGCGTCGACGTCCAGAGCGCCCTCGCCATGCTGGCGCCGGCCTACGGGTTCCGCCAGCTTCTCGACATCGACGAGAACCAGGTCCGCGACGATCTCGCGCGCGCCTCGGTGACCGCCCTGTCCTTCGTCGCCCAGTCCGCCCGCGGGCTCGGCCTGCCCATGGTTCCGCAGTCCCGCGTCGACGAGGCCGACACGATCGTCGAGCGCTTCATGATCCGCTGGCGCGGCGAGCCCGACCCCAAGCACGTCAAGGCCATCGACGCCTACTGGACCTCCGCCGCCGAGCACGGCATGAACGCCTCCACGTTCACCGCCCGCGTCATCGCCTCGACCGGCGCCGACGTGGCCGCCGCGCTGTCGGGCGCCGTCGGCGCGATGTCCGGCCCGCTGCACGGCGGCGCGCCCGCGCGCGTGCTGCACATGATCGAGGAGGTCGAGCGCATCGGCGACGCGGAGACCTACGTCAAGAACGCCCTGGACTCCGGCGAGCGCCTGATGGGCTTCGGCCACCGGGTGTACCGCGCCGAGGACCCGCGGGCCCGCGTGCTGCGCCGCACCGCCCAGGAGCTCAACGCGCCGCGCTACGAGGTGGCGTGCGCGCTGGAAAAGGCCGCGCTGGCCGAGCTGCACGCCCGCAAGCCCGACCGCGTCCTCGCGACGAACGTGGAGTTCTGGGCCGCGATCATGCTGGACTTCGCCGAGGTCCCTTCGCACATGTTCACCTCCATGTTCACCTGTGCGCGCACCGCGGGCTGGGCCGCACACATCCTGGAGCAGAAGCGCACCGGACGCCTCGTGCGGCCGAGCGCGCGTTACGTCGGCCCGCCGCAGCGCTCGATCAACGACGTGCCGGGCGCGGCCGAGGTCGTCGGCAAGAGCTGACCCCCGCGCTTCCCCTTCCGAGCAGATTCCGGGCAGATCCCGAGCAGACCCTCCCCCGCCGTCCCGGCCCTCGCCGGACCGGCGCACACACCCCCGTGCGAGGCCCGCAGCCCCCGGTTGCGGGCCTTGAGCGTGTTCCCGGCCCATCCCGGCCCAGGGCGTGCCGCGCGGACCCACGGCACGCCCACCTGGCCGTTCGCCCGCGGCTCGCCCGTATCTCACGATCCGGACCCTCGGCGTGACCACCTGGCGGGCTCACTACCCTTGGTCAGGTGGCTGACATCGAGATTCCCGCTGACCTCAAGCCCGCGGACGGCCGTTTCGGCTGTGGGCCTTCGAAAGTACGTCCGGAGCAGCTCGCCGCCCTGGCCTCCGCCGGCGCGGGCCTCATGGGCACCTCCCACCGGCAGAAGCCGGTCAAGAACCTCGTCCGCCGGGTCCGCGACGGCCTGACCGACCTGTTCTCGCTCCCCGAGGGGTACGAGGTCGTGCTCGGCAACGGCGGCACCACCGCGTTCTGGGACATCGCGGCGTTCGGGCTGATCAAGGAGAGGTCCCAGCACCTGAACTTCGGCGAGTTCTCCTCGAAGTTCGCCGCCGTGGCGGCCAAGGCGCCGTGGCTGGGCGACCCGTCGGTGATCAAGTCCGAGCCGGGAAGCCACCCGCTGCCCTCGGCCGAGGCCGGGATCGACGTCTACGCGCTCACCCACAACGAGACCTCGACCGGCGTCGCCATGCCGATCAAGCGGGTCGGCGGCGACGACTCGCTGGTGCTGGTGGACGCCACCTCCGGCGCGGGCGGCCTGCCCGTCGAGGCCGGCGAGTTCGACGTCTACTACTTCGCCCCGCAGAAGAGCTTCGCCTCCGACGGCGGCCTGTGGATCGCGCTGTTCTCTCCGCGCGCGCTGGCCCGGGTCGAGGAGATCACCGCGAGCGGCCGGTACGTGCCCGAGTTCTTCAGCCTGCCGACGGCCATCGACAACTCGGCCAAGGACCAGACCTACAACACTCCGGCCGTGGCCACGCTGTTCCTGCTCGCCGAGCAGCTCGACTGGATGAACGGCAACGGCGGCCTGGCCTGGACCACCGGGCGCACGGCCGACTCGGCCTCCCGGCTCTACACCTGGGCCGAGAAGACGTCCTACACCACGCCGTTCGTGGCCGACCCCGCGCAGCGCTCCAACGTCGTCGGCACGATCGACTTCGTCGGCGAGGTGGACGCCGCCGAGGTGGCGAAGGTCCTGCGCGCCAACGGCATCGTGGACACCGAGCCGTACCGCAAGCTCGGCCGCAACCAGCTCCGCATCGCGATGTTCCCGTCCATCGACCCCGACGACGTCGAGGCGCTGACGGCGTGCGTCGACCACGTGGTCGAGCGCCTCTAGCGCCCGGCCCGTCGCGCCCCTGAGGGCGTCGCGCTCCTGAGGGCCTCGCGGGGCTCTCAGGAGGACGGTGGCGGCACCCAGCCGGGGCCGCCACCCCCGAGGTCGCCGTGCCCGGCGGTGCGCCGGGCGAGCTCCTCCAGGAGGCGCAGGGCGTCGTCCAGGTCGACGCTGCGGGCGAAGCAGGACAGCACGGGAGCCCGGTCGGGGCTCGCGGCGAGGGCCTCCAGCATCACGGCGGTGACGTGTTCGTCACGGGTGCGGCTCGCGGAGTAGCGGAACGCCTTGCGCTCGGCGGTGCGCCGCACCAGGCCCTTCCTGGCCAGCCGCTCGGCGACGGTCTGGACCGTGGTGTACGCGAGCGGCTTTTCCGCCCCCTCGTTGAGCAGGCTCAGCACCTCGCGGACGAGCAAAGGGTGCGGGGAATCCCAGAGCACCTCCATGATGGCGCTCTCCAAGGACCCCAGATTGTTCACGCCGCCATTCTCTCCAATCGTCCGGGTCCACGGCCAGGCGAACGGAGAAGGCTCTGGCCCGCCGCGGCCGGGCCTCCCGGACGGCGGCGGGGGTCAGGCCGGGAGCGCGCGCCTCCTCCTGCGGAGCGTCCAGGCGGCGAGGACGCCGCCGATCAGCCCGAACAGGTGACCCTGCCACGAGATGCCGGGCTGACCGGGGAGCACGCCCCAGATCAGGGAGTAGTAGAGGAGGGCGACGCCGAGGCCGAGGGCGATGTCGAGGATGTGCCTATCGAAAAGCCCGCGCGTCACGACATATCCGAAATAGCCGAATACGAGGCCGCTGGCCCCGACCGTGAGCCCGCCCGGAGCGCTGAGGAACCAGACGCCGAGCCCGCTCACCAGGATGATGATCAGGCTGGCGGCGAAGAAGCGGCCGAGACCGCGCAGGGCCGCGAGGAAACCCAGAATGGCGAGCGGCAACGTGTTCGCCATGAGGTGACCGAAGCCCGCGTGCAGGAACGGGGCCATCAGGATGCCCCCGAGGCCGTTGACGTCGTGGGCGACGATGCCGAGCCGGTCGAGGTCCATCGGCATGATGTAGTCGGCGATCTCGACGGCCCATTCGAGCGCCACGAGGAGGGCCACGACCACGGCGGCGGCCGCCGCCCCCGTGACCAGGCTGCCCACGCGCCGTCTGACCGCCTGCCCGGAGTACCCGGACGCTCCGGACGTACGTTCCGGGGTCAGCCCGGTCGCGTAGTCGTTCATCGCTCTCCTCTTGTACCGCCCCGCTCAACTCTCCCTTTACCGTACGCAATGCGGGTTTAACCCGCGATTTCGCGGGAGACACAAAAAAGGCGCATGTTGCCCACATTGAGGCGGCAACATGCGCCGAACGGTGATCATTTATGCGGATAAAGATCACTCAGCGTTCGATGATCATTCTCCGGTCCACCGGGGCGCCCGCTTCTGCGCGAACGCCGCCGCGCCCTCCTGGGCGTCCTTGGAGCCGAACACCGGACCGCTGATCGCCGCCTGCCGCGCGAACATCTCCTCGCGCGGCCAGTCGGCGGACTCCACCACGATCCGCTTGGTCGCCAGCAGCGCCAGCGGCGCGTTCGCGGCGATCTTCTCCGCGACCTCCCTGGCCGCCGCCAGCGCCTCCCCCGGCGGGGTCACCCGGTTGACCAGCCCCAGCTCGCGCAGCCGGTCGGCCGGGTAGAAGTCGCCGGTCAAGGCGATCTCCATGGCGATGTGGTACGGGATGCGGCGGGGCAGCCGCATGATCCCGCCCGCGGCCGCCACCAGGCCGCGCTTCGGCTCCGGCAGGCCGAACCTGGCCTCCCGCGACGCCACGACGATGTCGCAGGACAGCACCAGCTCGAACCCGCCGGCCAGCGCATACCCCTCCACGGCCGCGACGACGGGCTTCCTCGGCGGACCCTCGGTGATGCCGCCGAACCCTCGCCCCTCGACGACGGGAAGGTCACCGCTCAGGAAACCCTTCAGGTCCATGCCCGCGGAGAAGTTGCCGCCCGCCCCGGTCAGGACGTACACCGAGACGTCCTTGCGCTCCTCCAGCTCGTCCAGCGCCGCCGCCACGCCGCGCGCGACCGCCCCGTTGATGGCGTTCCTGACCTCGGGCCTGTTGATGGTGATGACGGCGACGCCGCCGTCCACCTCGACGAGAACCTCGTCGGACATCCTGCACCTCCGCTGGGGTCACTTGGGCTGGAAGCGGATGCCGCCGTCGAAGCGGATGACCTCGCCGTTCATGTAGTCGTTCTCGACCAGCGAGCGGACGAGCCGCGCGAACTCCGACGCGCGGCCCATGCGCTTGGGGAAGGGGACCGGCGCGGACAGCTTGGCCTTGAACGCCTCGGCCTCCGGGCCGCTCCCGTAGATCGGGGTGTCGATGATGCCGGGGCAGATCGTCAGCACCCGGACGCCGATCGCGGCCAGGTCGCGCGCGGCGGGCAGGGTCATGCCGATGATGCCGCCCTTGGAGGCGGAGTAGGCGACCTGGCCGGTCTGTCCCTCGATGCCCGCCACCGAGGCGGTGTTGACGACGACGCCGCGCTGACCGTCCTCGTCCACCGGGTCGGTCTTGGCGATCGCGGCGGCGCCGATCCGCATGAGGTTGAACGTGCCGATCAGGTTGATGTCGATCACGCGCCGGTAGGCGGCCAGATCGTGCGGCGCGCCGTCGCGGGCCACCGTGCGGGCCGCCCAGCCGATGCCGGCGCTGTTGATCACACCGCGCAGGGGCCTGCCCGTCGCCACGGCGGCGTCCACCGCCGCCTGGACCGAGGTCTCGTCGGAGACGTCGGTGTGCGCGAAGACCCCGCCGAGCTCGTCGGCGATCGCCTTGCCGCGCTCGGCGTTGACGTCGGCGATGACGACCGTGGCGCCGATGCGCGCCAGTTCGCGAGCCGTGGCCTCACCGAGGCCGCTGGCACCGCCTGAGATGATTGCTGCTGCTCCGTTCAGGTCCATATCGTGGACCCTAACGGGCACCCGAATGAAGTTCTACTACGGGTGGCTCAAATCTCGCCGGAGATCGCGGCGTCGACGTCGGCGTACACCTTGATGCGGCGGTCGAGGCCGGTCGTCCGTAAGATGCGCGCCACCGGAGGCTGCGGGGCGGCCAGGGAGACGCCGCCGCCCTCGCCGGTCGCGAGGCGCCACGCCTCGATCAGCACCGACAGGCCGCTCGAATCCATGAACGACAGCTTGTCGAGGTCGAGGACGAGGCGGTTGGCGTCCTGCAGGATGGCCTCGCGCACCTCGTCGCGCAGGAACGGCGCCGTGAAAAGATCCAGCTCGCCTTCGACCGCGACCACGACGGCATCGGCGTACACGCGTCGCGCGAGCCGCAATTTCATAGGAACCTCCTCCGCGGGCCCACTTTACTTCGCGGAGACGGGGACGGCGGTCACGCCGCGTGAGATCGCCGAAATCGGCGGCCACCGACGCGGGAGCCGCCGGCCTTCGCGTGCGGACGCGCGAGGCCGGGCGTCACCGGCTCAGGCGGGGCGGTCGGCCACCGCGAAGCCGAACGGCAGCTCCAGGCGGTGCGCGGCGAGCAGGGCGTCGTCGGCGAGGATCTCGCGGGTGGGGCCGTCGGCCGCGATCACGCCTCCGGACAGGATGAGCGAGCGTTCGCACAGCTCCAGGGCGTACGGCAGGTCGTGCGTGACCATCAGCACCGTGACGTCCAGGGACCGCAGGATCTGCGCCAGCTCGCGGCGCGAGGCCGGGTCGAGGTTGGAGGACGGCTCGTCCAGCACGAGGATCTCCGGCCGCATGGCCAGCACCGTGGCCACCGCCACCCGGCGGCGCTGCCCGAAGGACAGGTGGTGCGGCGGCCGGTCGGCGATGTCGGGCAGCCCGACCTGTTCCAGGGCCTCCTTGACCCGCAGCTCCAGCTCGGCGCCGCGCACGCCGAGGTTGGCCGGGCCGAACGCCACGTCCTCGCGCACCGTGGGCATGAACAACTGGTCGTCGGGATCCTGGAACACCAGCCCGACCCTGCGGCGGATCTCGGGCAAGGTGTCCTTGCGTACCGGCAGGCCGGCGACCTCGACGGTCCCGTGCCCGGCGGTCAGGATGCCGTTGAGGTGCATGACCAGCGTGGTCTTCCCCGCGCCGTTCGGGCCGAGCAGCGCCACCCGCTCGCCGCGCCCGATGGTGAGATCGACGCCGAACAGCGCCTGGGTGCCGTCGGGGTAGGCGTAGGCGAGCTCGCCGACCCGCAGCGACGGGGGCACGGTCACGCGAGGCTCCAGGAGAGCGCGGCCGTGACCAGCGCGGCCGCCGGGAGGGCGGCGGCGACGGCCCAGCTCGCCGCCGGGGCCGCGATGTCGTCGATGATGGGCATGGACCCGTTGTACCCCCTGCTGAGCATGGCCAGGTGCACCCGCTCCCCCCGCTCGTAGGAGCGGATGAACAGCGCGCCCGCCGACTTGGCCAGCACGGGGAGCTGGCGGACGTCGCGGGCCGCGAAGCCGCGCGACTCGCGGGCGACGCGCATGCGGCGCATCTCGTCCAGGATGACGTCCATGTAGCGCAGCATGAACATCGCGATCTGCACGAGCAAGGGGGGCAGCCGGAGCCGCCGCGCGCCGAGCAGCATCATGCGCGGCTCGGTCGTGGCGGCGAGCAGGATGCTGGCGACGACGCCGAGCGTCGCCTTGGCCAGGATGTTCCACGCCGCCCAGAGCCCCTCGGCGCTGAGCGACAGGCCGAGGACCTCGACGCGCTCCCCCAGCCCGATGACCGGCAGCGCGACCGCGAAGACCACGAACGGCACCTCGATCACCATGCGCCGCAGCACGAACCCCGCGGGCACGCGGGCCAGGGCCGCCACCGCCGCCAGCAGCAGGGCGTACACCCCGAAGGCCCAGAAGGCGTCCCTCGGGGTGGCGACCACGACGACGGCGAACGCGGCCACGGCGGGCAGCTTGCACTGCGGGGGCAGGCGGTGGACCACCGTGTCCCCCGGCCGGTAGAGCTGGTGGTGGTGCCCGGCGCCCACTACGCGCCCGTTCGCACGACGCTCTCGCCGTGGCGGGCGCGGCGGCGGACCCCGTAGAAGATCGCTCCTCCGGCCAGCACCGTGATGCCCACCCCGGCCACGCCGGCGACGCCGACGGCCAGGCGCTCGTTGCCGACGCCCTTGACGCCGTAGTCGGCCAGCGGCGAGTCGCCGAGGGCGTGGTCGCGCTCCTGGGCGTTCAGGCCCTTGTCGCCGGCGACCTTCTCCAGGCCGTCGGGGCTGCTGGAGGCGTAGAAGGAGACCACCCCGGCGAGCAGGACGGCCACCAGCGCGCCGCCGACCAGCAGAGGGCGCGGGCTCCGGGCCGGCGCGGGCGCGGGCTCGGGGGCGACCTCGGTCTCGACGCCGTCCCTGCGCAGCCTCAGCGGCGCGGTGAGGCCCCGCGCGCCGTACACGAGGTCGGGGCGCACGGCCAGCACGCTGCTCACCGTCAGCGCCGTGATCAGACCCTCGCCGATGCCGATGAGGACGTGCACGCCGCCCATGGCGACCGCGACCGAGGACACGTCGATCGGCGCGGTGCCGCCGATCCAGAACAGCAGCGTGAACACCAGCGCGGAGGCGGGGACCGAGACCAGGGCCCCGGCGAACGCGGCGACGGGGACCGCGGCGCGCCCGCGCGGCAGGGCGCGGGCGACCAGGCGGAACACCGCCCATCCCACGACGGCCGTCACGATCGCCATCAGCGAGATGTTGACGCCCAGGGCCGTCAGGCCGCCGTCCGCGAAGAAGAAGCCCTGGACGAGCAGGACGACGGCGACGCAGAGCACGGCGGTGTACGGCCCGACGAGCACGGCGGCGAGGGCGCCCCCGAGGAGGTGACCGCTGGTGCCGGCGGCGACGGGGAAGTTGAGCATCTGGACGGCGAAGATGAACGCCGCCACGAGGCCGGCCATGGGGGCGGTGCGGTCGTCCAGCTCGCGGCGCGCGCCGCGCAGGCAGACGCCGAGCCCCGCCACGGCGAAGGCTCCGGCCCCGATGGACACCGCTGCGTCGAAGAAACCGTCAGGTACGTGCACGTGGAGCCTCCGGCGATGGTTCGGACCGCCCAACTCTATGCCGATGGGTTGTATTTGCAAAAGACTGGCATTAAGGGCGGTGACGTGAACGTCCCCTCAACGCTCGGTGCGCGCCCGGCGGCGGCCCATGCGCATGGACCGGCGCACGACGGCGCGCGGGCCGGTCGCCAGCACCGTCACCACCAGGCGGCGACGCACCTTGGAGGCCCTCGGCCGCGCCGTCCACCGCCGCCGCCCGCGCCACCACACCGCGCCGGCGCCCAGCCTGCCAGGCTCGGCCTCGGCGATCTGCACCGGGTAGCGCACCGGCGGCCCGCCGAGGGTCAGCTCCAGGTCGGCCTCCCAGACGCCGGGGGCGTCGAGCGTGGCCGTGGCGGTGAAGGCGGCCTCGCCCACCGCGGAGGCCGGCGCCCTGCGCTCGTGGCCCGAGGAGCGTTCGCGCCACACCAGATGGCGCACGCACCGCGCCGCCGGGCACCCCGCCCCGACGCTGACCGTGCCCTCGACGGTGAGCACGCCCTTGCCGCCCCAGGTGAGGCGGGCCAGGCGCGCCGCTCCCCGCACCGTGACGACGTGGCCGCCGACGTCGATGCTGAGGTTGCCGTACTGACGGGTGAAGTACGGCGCCGCGACGGCGTTCACCAGCCGGGGGGCAGGGCGGGCGATCCCGGGGTCGCGGCGCGCGCCGAACCGCGCCACCCGGCGCACGCCCTCGCAGGCGACCACGACGTGGACGTCCCACACCCCCGGGGGAAGGCGCGAGACCTGCACGCCGCCCGCGAAGACGTCGGCCACGGAGGTCACCGGGACGCGCCGCTCGGCGGCGGTGAAGCGTTCGCGCAGGAGCAGGCCGACCGCGACGCCGTTCCAGGAGCCGGTGAGCGCGGCCCGGCCGGAGACCTCCAGCCGGTCGCCGGCCCAGGCGAGCCCGGTCAGGTGGTGGCGCAGGCCGGCCGTCTCGACCTGGGCGATGCGGACCAGCCGCTCGGGGTCGCCGAGGGCGGCGATGCGCAGGCGGTCGATCGGGCGCAGCCGCTCCAGGGCGCCGTCGGTGAGCCAGCCGGCGCACATGTCGGCCACCTCGCGGATCACGGCGTGCCGCGCGGCGGCGTCCAGCGACAGCAGCGGGGCGGCGAGCTGGGCCAGGATGTCGAAGCGGAAGTGCCTGCGCAGCAGATGGTCGCGCAGGGGGCCCGCGGGGACGTGGCGCATCATCAGCTCGACGGGCGTGCGGATCATGCGCAGCCAGGACAGCGGGTCGCGGCTGCCCGGCTCCTGCATGACGCTGGTGCCGTCCGGGCGGGCCACGAGGTGGTAGCAGTCGTGGTCGGCGACCACGGAGATGGTCTCGGCGTGGCAGTAAGCGTGGACGGAGAACACGATGTCCTCGCCGACGCGCAGCGACTCGTCGAAGCGGATGTGGTTGCGCGTGAGCATCTCGCGGCGGAAGAGCTTGAAACAGGTCAGGACGTTGTAGACGGTGGTCTCGCCGAGCGGCGCGCGGTCGCGGTTCTCGCGGAACATCGAGGACGGCACGCGGCGGCCGTGCCCGACGATCTTGCCGAGGACGATGTCGGAGCCGTTGCGGTCGGCCATGGCGAGCATGCGCGGCAGCGCCTCGGGGCCGAGATGGTCGTCGGCGTCGCAGAAGAAGACGTAGCGGCCGCTGGAGTGGGCGATGGCGCGGTTGCGGGGGCGGGCGGCGCCTCCGGAGGCGGGCTGGTGGTAGAGCCGGATCTCGGGGAACCTCGCCGCGTAGTCGGCGAGGAGGTCGCGGCTGCCGTCGGTGGACCCGTCATCGACGATGACGATCTCCTTGCTGACGGCCTGCTTCAGCAGCGAGGCGAGGCAGCGGTCGAGATAGGGGCGGCAGTTGTGGACGGGCACCACGATGCTCACGTCGACAGGCCGGTCACTTTCCGTCTTCATTGCGATTCATTATGTAACCGCCGACCCGTGCGATGAAGGGCAATCATCCGCGATGGCACCACCTGGCCTACCCGGATATTTGCCTTTGTGGGCTTATTGCCTTTTCGTCAGGGTAACGACTGTGCAACGGAGGTGATGACATGGCGTATCCGGCGCGCGAAAGAGGACTGGAGATCCAGCAGAGGCGCCAGGGAACGTGCACGGTGGTCGAGGTCGCCGGCGAGCTCGACATGAACGCCGTCCCGCGGTTGCGCGCCGAACTGGACGTGGCGTTGAAGGCCAGGCGGCCACCGCGCATGGTGCTGGACCTGTCCGCGACGGCGTTCTGCGACTCGCTCGGCCTGGGCCTGCTGGTGAGCACGCTGAACAGGGTTCGCGAGACGGGGGGCACGCTCGCCCTGGTGGTGACCCCGGGAATGATCTCGAGGCTTCTGACGATCACGAATCTGGACCGGCACTTCGCCACGTTCGAGACGGCGGACGAGGCGGTCAGGTGGCTTGAGGCCGCCTGATCCGGGACGGCCGGACGGATCCGGATGGACCGCTCCAGCGGGGAGCGGTGCGGTAAGAGGAGTGCGGGCGGGAGCGGGGGCTGTTACGCTCGCTCGGTTGAGCATCTCCTCGCGATGAGCCGTACACCCTGCCCATAAGGAGTATACCACACCGATGGAGCATCGTGCATCCGAATCCGCCCGCGCCGAGGCGCTGCGCGCGGAGCAGTCCTACGTCTCCATGCTGTACGACCGCCTGGACGCGACCCGCGAACGCGCCGAGGCGTCGCTGCGCGGCGAGCACGGACGCGGCACGGAAGGGGGCACGCACCAGGCGCGGCTGGAGCGTGACGTGTCCGCGGCCGAGCACGCGCGGCAGGTCTCCCGGCTCTCCTCCATCGAGCGCGGGCTGTGCTTCGGCAGGATCGACGACACCGGCGGCGAGAGGTACTACATCGGCAGGGCGTCCCTGCGCGACGCCCGCGACGAGCTCGTGCTCATCGACTGGCGCGCCCCGGCCGCGCGCCCGTTCTACACCGCGACGCCGAGCGACCCCGGCCCGCTGGTGCGCCGCCGGCACCTGCACACCCGGGGGCGCACGGTCGTCCACCTCGACGACGAGGTGTTCGACCTCGCCCGCATGAGCGAGCCCGAGCGGCGCGCGCTGGTCGGCGAGGCCGCGCTCCTGGCGGCGCTGCGGCGCGGGCGCACCGGGCGCATGGGCGACGTGGTGGCCACCATCCAGGCCGAGCAGGACCGGGTCATCCGGTCGGGACTGCCCGGGGTGCTGGTCGTCCAGGGCGCGCCCGGCACGGGCAAGACGGTCGCGGCCCTGCACCGCGCCGCCTACCTCCTGTACACCCACCGCGAGACCCTGGAGCGCCGCGGCGTGCTGGTGGTCGGGCCGAACACCCTGTTCCTGCGCTACATCGGCCAGGTGCTGCCCTCGCTCGGCGAGACCGACGTCGTCCTCACGACGGTCGGCGAGCTGTTCCCCGGCGTGCGGGCCACCGCGCACGACTCCCCGGAGGCGGCGGTGGTGAAGGGCGGCGCGCGGATGGCCGAGGTGGTCAGGGCCGCCGTGCGCGACCGGCAGCGCGTGCCGGAGGGCGACCTGACCGTCATGATCGACGTGCGCACCTCGGTGCGCGACGGGGTCGAGGTCGTCGTGGAACGGATGCCGCTGCGGGTGGACCACGCCACCTGCGTGCGGGCCCGCGACCGCGCCCGCGCCGTCCGCAACCCGCACAACATCGCGCGGAAGCTGTTCGTCGACTCCGCGCTGACGGCGCTGGCGCTCGACGAGGCGCGGCAGCTCGACCTGCCGATGGACGAGGAGGACCTGCGGTACGCGCGGGCCACGCTGTGGAGCCGTCCCGAGGTGCGGGAGGCGCTGGACGCGCTGTGGCCGCTGCTCACGCCGCAGCGGCTGGTGGCGGAGCTGCTGTCCGACCCCGCGCTGCTGCGCGCGGCCTCCTCGGGCCCGGACGGCGAGCCGCTGCTCTCGCCGCGGGAACGGCGGGCGTTGCTGCGCCCGGCGGGCTCGCCGTGGACGACCGGCGACGTCCCGCTGCTCGACGAGGCCGCCGAGCTGCTCGGCGAGGACGACGCCGCGCGCAAGGCCGCCGCCCGCGAGGACCGCCGCCGCCGCGACGACGAACGCGCCTACGCGCGCGGCGTACTGGAGATCAACGAGCTGACCGAGGTGATGGACGCCCGCGCCCTCGCCGAGCGCAATCCGTCCGACGCCGCGACCCTGACCACCGCCGAGCGGGCCGCGGGCGACCGCGAGTGGGTGTACGGGCACGTGATCGTGGACGAGGCGCAGGAGCTGTCGGCGATGGCCTGGCGCACGGTCATGCGCCGGGTCCCCACGCGCTCGCTGACCGTGGTCGGCGACGTGGCCCAGACCGGGTCGGCGGCGGGCGCGCGCTCGTGGGCGCAGGTGCTCGACCCGTACGTGAAGGGCCGCTGGCGCGAGGCGCGTCTCCTGGTCAACTACCGGACGCCCGCGGAGATCATGGCGGTCGCCGCCGACGTGCTGGCGGCCGTCGATCCCGGCCAGGCCCCGCCGATCTCCGTGCGCGACGGCGAGGCGCCGCCGCGCGCGGTGCGCGCCGCCCGGCCGGAGCTGGCCACGGTGCTGCCGGAGCTGGTGCGCGCGGAGCTGGCGCTGGTGACCGGGGACGGCGCGGGCCGCCTGGGCGTGCTGACGCCGGACGCCCGGCACGCGGAGGTCGCGGCCCTGCTGCCGGAGGCGGCGTCCGCGCTGAGCGCCGAGGCGCTGGACGCGCCGTCGGTGGTGCTGACCGTGACCCAGGCGAAGGGGCTGGAGTTCGACGCGGTGATCGTGGTCGCGCCTGACGAGATCCTGACGCAGGGGCCCAAGGGCGGGCAGGACCTGTACGTCGCGATCACCCGGGCCACCCGGCGGCTGACGGTGGTCCACGAGACCGAGCTGCCGCCCATGCTCGCGCGCCTGCGTGATTGATGGCGCATTCGGTGGCATTGGCGGCGAACATCACGTTCGTCTACGACCGTGGCCGCACACGTCCCGGCTCGGCTCAGCCCACGGGATGAGCCGCTTCGACCTCAGGACGGATGCCGGGCGCCTCCCGGAGCGGCGAGGCTGGAAAAGGATCGGCCGGCGCATCCGCGATGCGCGCGCCCGAACGTCTGGAACTTCACGGGGACATCAGGAGGCTCAATGAACAACGCGGCCCGGCCGGCGCGGTGGGTGGGCGGGGTGGCGCTCGCCGTCGCCGGCGCCCTTCTCGTCGCGTCATGCGGAGGAGGGAACAACGCCACCACCACGGGGACACAGGGCAGCGCGGCCCCGTCGTCGCAGCAGGCCGAGACGCCGTCGGCCGGCGGCCACGGCGGGCACGGCGGCACATTCTCCGCGCCGCCACCGGCCCCCTTACGCGAGTCCGAGCGCTTCGTCGACGTCAAGCTGGCCGAGCCCTACAAGCCCGTGGCGCCGAACGGCGGGACCGACGAGTACCGCTGCTTCATCGTCGACCCCGGCCTCACCGAGCGGTCGTTCCTGACCGGCAGCCAGTTCTTCCCGCAGAACACCTCCCTCGTCCACCACGCCATCATCTTCCGCATCGACCCCGACAAGGTGAAGCAGGCCCGCGACCTCGACGCGAAGACGCCGGGCGAGGGGTGGACCTGCTTCGGCGACTCGGGCGTCGACGGCGGCGGCTGGGTCGGCCACTGGGCGCCCGGCGCGAACGAGACGCTGCTCAAGCAGAAGGTCGGCTACCCGCTGCAGCCCGGCAGCATGCTCGTGATGCAGATCCACTACAACCTGCTCGCCTCGCAGGGCAAGGCGGACCAGTCCGACCAGTCGAGCATGCGGCTGCGGCTCACCGACGGCAAGGCCGAGCTCAAGCCGCTGATCACCGGGTTGCTCCAGGCCCCGATCGAGCTGCCCTGCACGAGCGAGGAGTCCGGTCCCCTGTGCGACCGCGACACCGCCGTCAAGGACGTCGCGAGCCGCTTCGGCCAGGAGGCCGGCGAGAACGTCGCCCAGCTCGCGCAGTACTGCGGCAAGGGCAAGCCGCTCACTCCCGGGCCCACCCAGCACTGCGACATGAACTTCGAGAACAAGGCGACCGTCTACGCCGTCGCCGGGCACATGCACCTGCTCGGACGCTCGATCAAGGTCGAGGTGAACCCGGACACGCCCAAGGCGAAGACGCTGCTGGACATCCCGGCCTATGACTTCGACGACCAGCAGATCCGCCCGCTGCCCGAGCCCGTCACCCTCCAGCCCAAGGACAACCTGCGGGTGACCTGCACCCACGACGCCGGCCTGCGCAAGACCCTGCCGGCACTGAAGGGCCAGCCCGCCCGGTACGTGGTGTGGGGCGACGGCACCAGCGACGAGATGTGCCTCGGCCTGCTCATCCTGTCCCCCGAGGGACGCCGCGCGGGCTGAGCGCCACCGGACATATCCCCAGATGGGCCGTGCCGCCCGCCGACACACGGCGGGCGGCACGGGCGGTCAGGAGATCGCGATCGAGATCGGCTTTCCACCGCTCAGCAGGGCGCCGAGGTGGGTCGCCTCGGTTTCGAGCGCGGTGGTGTCCGGCTTGGGGGCGTCCGGGAACAGGGTCACGGAGAGCGCTCCCTCGTCGTTCTCCCACACGCCGGTCACCTTGCCGGCGTGGACGAGGACGGGCGAGATCCACCCCGAGGTCCTGCTGACCTCCCTGCGGTGCGCGGACGGGATCACGCGGGTGTCGTCGGTGCCGACGCCGAGGACGTACTGGTCGAAGGCGGGCAGGAGGCGCAGCATGTCGGTGGGCGCGGCCGAGGCGAGCGAGTCGGCGTCCTCGGTGCGGACCCAGAGCCGCTCCCCCTCGACGTCGACCTCGGTGAGGACGTCGCCGAGGTCGGCGAACCACCGGCGCACGGTGGTCTTCTTCAGCGCGCCCCGCACGAGCCAGCGGTTGAAGGCGTCCGGCCCGGCCGGGCCGTACGCCGACAGGTAGGCGGGGATGGCGACCCGGGCGGCGGCGTCCGGCTCGGGCAGTCCCGGCCAGCCGGGAAGATGGGTCGCCGGGTTGGTGAACGTCACCCGGCCGTCCTCGCCGTCGCCGTTGCACAGATCGCCCAGCCAGGCCAGCGGCTTCAGCACCGTGCCCCAGCCGGACCGCACGGCCTCGCCGATGGTGGCGTCCTTGGTCCGCCTCTCGACGGCCGCGACCAGTTCCTCGCGGGTGAGCACGGCGCCGTCCAGCTCGGCGCGGACGGCGTCGGCGAGCCGCGCCATGCGCGGCGCGTCGAGGAAGGACCGCTGCCAGGCCCCCTTCTCCCAGGTGCGGGCCGAGGCCAGCAGCGACAGGAAGGCGGGCGCGTCGCGGGTCGACAGGGCGTGCAGGGTGCCGCGCATGGCCCAGGTGCGCATCAGCTCCTTGGCGGCGATCCCCCGCTGGACGGCGTCCTTCACCGGGGTGGGCGAACGCACCGCCACCGCGAGTTCGGCGTAGGACCTCACCTGGCTCTGGACCCCGCACAACCTGCGAACGACCTGCTCGGTGGACGTGGACTGCGGGCGGTCCAGGAACTGCCGCCGCATGCGCCAGGCGAGAACGGCGTCCCAGGTCAGCTTCATCGTCAGTCCCCCAATTTCGTGTGCCGGCGGCGCCCGCGGCCGAGGATACCGACACAGACCACCTGCAACCGGACGGCTCACGGCTCCGCCGCACGGGAAAGGGCCGCCCCCGATGACCCGGGAGCGGCCCTTCACGTTCTACCGGCTAGCGGCCCTGCAGCGCCTTGACGTTGTCGCCGAAGCTCCAGCTGCGCGAGCCGTCCCAGTTGATGGACCAGTCCATCAGGCCCTTGAGCTGCCCGTTGAACGCGTTCCAGCTCTGGCTCACCAGCGACGGCGCCATGTAGCCGCCGCCCGCGCCCGCCTGGGCGGGCAGACCCGGAACCTGCTTGTCGTAGGGCACCTTGATGGTCGTGCCCTGGATGGTCAGGCCGTTGTTGAGGCAGGTGGTCTGGACGGTGAAGCCCTGCACCGTACCGGCCTGGTAGGAGTCGCCCGAGCAGCCGTACATGCTGCCGTTGTAGTACTGCATGTTCAGCCACCACAGGCGGCCGTTGTCGACGTACTTCTTGATGATCGGCAGGTACGCGCCCCAGATGGAGCCGTAGGTGACGCTACCGCCGGTGACGTACGCCGTCTCGGGGGCCATGGTCAGGCCGAAGTTGGACGGCATCTGGGCGAGCACGCCGTCGATGATGCGGATCAGGTTGGACTGCGAGGCCGACAGCGTGTTGATGTTGCCGCTGCCGGACAGGCCGGTCTCGATGTCGATGTCGATGCCGTCGAAGTTGTACTTCTTCAGGATCGGCACGACCGTCGCGACGAAGCGGTCCGCGACGGTGCTGGAGCTGAGGTCGATGCCGGCCGTCGCCCCGCCGATGGACATCAGGATCGTGGCGCCCGCGGCCTTGGCGGCGCACATCTCGGCCGGGGTGGAGACCTTCACGGTCGCGTCCATCCCGTCCTCCCACAGCACGGTGCCGTCGCTGCGGATCACCGGGAAGGCGGCGTTGATGACGTTGTAGCCGTGCTGCTTGATCCGCGGGTCGTTGATCGGGGTCCAGCCGAACGGCGGGTGGACGCCGTTGACGGCGCCGTCCCAGTTCTCCCAGTAGCCCTGCAGCACCTTGCCGGCCGGACGTCCCTTGACCGCGCAGGTGGCGTCACCGGTCGGGGTCACCGTGGGAGTCACGGTCGGGGTCACCGTGGGGGTCACGGTGGGGGTCACCGTGGGAGTCACGGTGGGGGTCACGGTCGGGGTCACCGTGGGAGTCACGGTCGGCGTGGAGGTGGGCTGGGTGCCCGGCCCGTCGAAGACGACGTCGTCGGCGTAGTAGGTGCCCTGGCCGTACCAGCCGTTCAGGTAGATCGTGGCGGAGGTCTGGCTCGCGCCGGTGGTGAACGACACCGTGACCTGCGTGTACGCCGAGGGCGACGACACCCAGCGGGACGCGCCGTTCTGCACGCCGACGTACACGAAGTTGCCGCGCAGCCACGCGCTGAGCGTGTACGCGGTGCTGGCCCGCAGGCCGGTCACGGTCTGGGTGCACTGGGCGATGTCCTGCCCGCCGGCCTCGCCGGACAGGGCGCCCGAGCCGGAGTGGACGGGCGTGCTGACCACGGAGCCGTGACCGCTGGCGCAGGTCCACGACGAGAGCCCGGACTCGAAGCCCGGGTTGGACAGCAGGTTGGCCGCGTAGGCGGAGGACTGCGTGACGAAGACGCCCACCGTGGCGAGCAGTAACGAGACTGCCAGCAACAGTAGGCGCAGGGGTTTCTTCATGGGGGGTACAACCCTTCTGTCGCCCGGTCTGGGGGGTGTTTCCGGGCACGACGACGCGGCGGAGGGTTGCGAGGTGCGGGGAAACTCGCAGCTAGCACCAAATTATCGGAAGAAATCCGATCAGTGTCCATCAAATGTTTCATTCCGGCAACGTCACCCCTTGTCCGCTATGCCCCCTACCTAGCGGACCGTCCTCCCCGTCCCCCTCCTGACGTGCGCCGACTCCGTCACATCAGGGGGCCGGAACCGAGGAATGCGGCGCCCGGGCGGGCGAGGACGTGAACGCTCGCGGTGAGCGGTGCGTCTCATTGGGCGCGTGCGCGGTTCTCTGCGGCCGCAGCAATTACATGAAAGCACTCATTGATGACGTTAGTGGGACATTGTGGGCGAGCATGCGTGGGTGGGACTGGCCGATGCGGTGCGCGGGGTCCGGGAGGAGCTGGCCGCGGCGATGGAGTCGGCCGACGGAGAGCGGCTGCGGTTCGAGGTCGGGCCGGTGGAGCTGGAGTTCATGGTCGAGGTGCGCCATGAGGGCCAGGCCGAGGGCAAGGTGAAGGTGTGGGTGGTGGAGGCCGGCGCCTCGGGCACGACCGCGCGCGGGTCCTCGCACACGTTGAAGGTGGTGCTGAACCCCGTCGACACCGGCACCGGCGCCGCTCCCTTGGTGAACGACGCACCGGCGGCGCCACCGCCGCGTCCGGGCCGCGCCGGGCAGAGGTAGGCGCCGGTGAGGCGGCCGGGGCGGGTGGTGGACGTCACCGGGTGCGCGCCCGGCGGCGGGACGGTGTTCGGCTCCGGGTGCCTGGTCGGCGACGGGCTGGTGCTGACCGCCCGGCACGTGGTGGTCGACGCGGCCTCCGGGCGTGCGGTCGAGGGGCTGGCGGTCCGCTCGCTGGAGGACGACCAGGCGTGGCCGTGCGAGGTGACCTGGGCGGGGAGCGCACGGCTGGACGCGGCGCTGCTGCGGGTGGTGGATCCGCGGGGGTTGCGGGCGGGGCCGGTGCGGTGGGGGCAGGTGGCCTCCGCGACCGGGAAGGTGGCCTGTGAGGCGATCGGGTTCCCACGGGCGATGGAGCAGACCCACGGACCGGACGCGGGAGTGCGTGACACCGAGCGGTTCACCGGCAATGTGAACGCCGGGACGGGGCTGCTCGGCGGGCGGTTGCACGTGAGCGCCGACGACCAGGTGCCCGAGCGGGGCGGCTGGCAGGGAATGTCGGGGGCGGCGCTGTGGGCGGGCGAGCTGCTGATCGGCGTGATCGTGGAGGACCCGCCGGCCTGGCGGGCGCGGCGGCTGGTCGCCGAGCCGGTCTCACTGCTGTGGGCCGAGCCGGGGTTCCGCGAGGCGCTGGGACCGGGGGCGGTCCTGGAGTCG
Source organism: Sphaerisporangium krabiense (assembly GCF_014200435.1). Lineage (NCBI taxonomy): Bacteria > Bacillati > Actinomycetota > Actinomycetes > Streptosporangiales > Streptosporangiaceae > Sphaerisporangium > Sphaerisporangium krabiense. The sequence continues at coordinate 824,873 of NZ_JACHBR010000001.1, forward strand.
GTGGAGTTCGCCGGGCCGCCTCGGGTCGCGGCGTCCTCTCCGGCGTACCTGCTGCGGGCGGACGCGCGGGCGGTACGGTTCCGCTCCCGGGTCAGGGAGCTGGTGTCGCTGACGGAGTGGTGCGGCGGGGGCGGGCTGCGCGTGCGACTGCTGACCGGCCCGGGCGGTCAGGGCAAGACCCGCCTGGCCGGAGAGCTGTGCCGGCGTCTGGAGCAGGCCCCGGAGCCTTGGTTCACCAGCTGGTGGAACGACGGGCCCGCCGTAGGCGAGCACGGGCGGTCGCGGGCGCTGGAACGGCCGGACGGCCCGGTGCTGGTCGTGCTGGACTACGCCGAGACCCGGCCGGACGTCGTGGCGGAGGCGGTGTACTCGGCGCATCGGGCCGCCGCGGCCGGGGCGACGGTGCGGGTGCTGCTGCTGGCCCGTGGCGCGGGCGACTGGTGGCAGCGGCTGATGGAATCGGACGGCCTGCTGGAACAGGTGCTGGACGACGCGCTGGTCGAGGAGCTCGCCCCCTTGGAGACCGACCCCGGCGCCGTTCCCGTCGCCTACGGCGAGGCCCTCGCCGACCTGGACGCCGCGCTCACGACGATGGACTGGCCGCACCACCCGCCGTCCGCCGTCCCACCCCTCGACGACCGGGCGCCGGGACGGTTCACCGGGCCGGGCGCCGCGCTCAGCCTGCAGATGAGCGCACTCGCCGCCCTGCTCGGCGACGACACCGGACCGGAGCCGGCGACCGGGGTCCGCGGCCCCGTGAGCTCTCATCGGGACCCGCCGGTGGAATCCGGGCAGCGGGTCGACCCCGGCGGGCAGGCGGAACCCGGCAGGCCCGCGAAGACCGGCGGACCGGTGGAGGAGGTCATCCTGCGCCATGAGCGCCGGTACTGGAGGAACAGCGCGCGTCACCACGGGCTGACATTGACGGACCTGACGCTGCGGCGGGCGGTGGCCGTGGCCACGCTGTGCGGAGCCGCGGGAGAGGACCAGGCGGTGGCCCTGCTCGAACAGGTGCCCCGGTTGGGTGACCAGAGCGAGGACGTGCGGCTGGCGCTGGCCCGATGGCTGCGCGACCTCTACCCGCCCGCGACCCCGCACGCGCCGGCTCCGCCGTCACCGGCATACCGCACCGCTCCCTCGCCAGGCGGACGCCACGACGGCGGACCGGTCGCCTCCACCGCTCAGAACGCCTACTGGAGCCCGCTGCAGCCCGACCGCCTGGCGGAACACCTGGTCGCCTCGATGGTGAACGAGTTCCCGGGTTGGTTACGCCACCTGGCCGGGCACACCTCCGCCGAACAGGACTACCAGGCACTGACCGTGCTCGCCCGCGCCTGGGTCCGCCACCGAGAGATCCACGCCGAAGTGGTGGGGATGATCGCCGCCCAGCCCGCGGTGGCGGCGATCGCGCTGCGCGTCGCCACCCAGAGCGAAGACCCCTCCGTGCTGCTCTCCGGCCTGACGGCCCTGCTCCGCGACACGGATCTCCCTCTGCTGGAGGCGGCCGCGCTGGTAGACCTGCTGCCGCGGAGGTCCCGCGTCCTGAGCGGCTTCGCGGTGGACATCACGGCGTCCCTCGCCGACATGTTCGAACGCCTGCCCACGAGCCGCCTCGACACCTACCTGCCCCTCCTCGCCAACATCCTCAACAAGCTGTCGGTCCGGCTGAGCGAGGCGGGCCGGAGCGAGGAGGGCCTGACGGCGAACCGGCGTGCCACCTCCATCTACCAGCGTCTGGCCGAGAATCACGTCCACCTCGCCGCGCTCGCCGACGCGCTGAACAACCAGTCGAACCTTCTCAGTGAGCTGGGACGGCACGAGGAGGCCCTGGCCACCATCCGGCGCGCCGTCGAGATCCGCGAGCGCCTGGCGGGAACCGACCCTGACCCCTCCTCCGCGCTCGCCAACTCCCTGACCAGCATGTCCGTCATCCTGGCCTTGCTGGGACGGCACGAGGAGGGCCTGGCCGCGAGCGGGCGCGCCAACGCGATCCATGAGCGGCTCGCCGAAAGCGCCCCGGACACCTCCCTGCCCGACCTCGCCGCCTCGCTCAACATCTTGTCGATCCACCTGGGCGAGCTGGGACGGCACGAGGAGGCCCTGGCCGCCATCCGGCGCACGGTCGAGATCCGCGAACGGCTGGCGGACACCGCCCCCGACGCCCATCTGCCGAACCTCGCCGGTTCACTGGCCATCCTGTCGATCCGGCTGGGCGAGCTGGGCCGGCACGAGGAGGCCCTGGCCCCTGCCGAACGCGCCACCCGGGCCTACGAGCACCTGGCGGAGACCGATCCCGCGGTGTACCTGCCCGGTCTCGCCCGTGCTCTCGACAACCTGACCACCCGGCTCGTCCGGCTCAGACAGTACGAGGAGGCTCTGGAGGCCGGGCAGCGCGCCGTCCACGTCTACGAGCGGCTGATCGAGGCCGCCCCCGGCGCCTACCCGCGCCACCTCGCCGCCTCACTCACCAACCTGTCGGGGCCTCTTCACGTGCTCGGACGGCTGGAGGAGGCACTGGCCGCCGTCCTGCGCGCCGTCCACGTCTACGAGCCCCTCGCCGAGGCCGACCCGGACGCCCACCTGCACCACCTCGCCGGCCTGCTCACCAACGTGGCCGACCTGGCGGGCGAGCTGGGACGCCGTGACGAGGCCCTGACGGCCTTGCGCCGGGCGATCGGCATCTACGAGCCTCTGACGGAGGCCCACCCGGACCGCTTCGCGCCGGACCTCTTCAGGTGCTACCTGATCGCGGACGAGCTGGCCCCGATGACCGATCCCCGCGAGCGCGCCGCCCTGGTGATCACCACGCTGACGATCGGCCTCGACCGAGGCCATGAGCCCCTGGCCAGAGCCGCGGCACAGAGGCTCCGCCACCTCTCCCGCACACACCCCATCATGGTGACCCAAGCCTGGCACGAACTAATGGAAACCGAACCCCCCGACTGGCTCCTCCAGGACTGACCACAATCCCTCGAGAAGAACGGACCGGCACCCGCCAAGCACAGGTCCTCCGCTCCGGGCTGTTCTTCCCAGGGGCCCACCCCCTTCGCCCCCCGAGCTGAGGACCGTGCTTCCGAGATGCACGCGCGGCCAGGTGTCAGCCCATGGACTTGGCGCCGTCCAGGGACTCGCGGAGGATGTCGGCGTGACCGGCGTGCTGGGCGGTCTCGGCGATGATGTGCAGGAGCGCCCGGCGGGCCGTCCACGTCTCTTCCGTGTTCCAGGGGGCCTTGGGCAGCGGGTGCGCGACGTTCAGGTCCGGGAGCGTGGCGACCAGCTCGTCGGTCCGGCGCGCGACCTCGGCGTAGTCCTCCAGGATTCCGGCGAGCGTCTCCCCCGGCAGCATCCGGAACTCGTCCGCGCGCCGCGCCCAGTCCTCCTCGGTCATGGCCGTGAAGTCCCCCATCGCCGCCGGCCCGTTCACCATGAAGTCGGCCCAGTTCCGCTCGGCGACCGTCACATGCTTGATCAGTCCCCCAAGGCACAACTCACTGACAGTGGTCCGCCGCCCGGCCTCCTCATCACTGAGCCCCCGCGTCGTGAACCGCAGAAAATGCCGCTGCTTCCCCAGCATGGCCAACAGATCGGCCCGCTCCCCATCGACCACGACACCCTCCACCCGCTCCACCTGCGCACTGATGGTCATACCCTTCGCCCTTCTCCGGCCGTTCCGTCGTTCCTTCGTAACGCTACGGCCCATAGCGGCCAGTTTCCGACCGCAATCAACGCGAGGTTTCCTCGTGGCAACGTGCGGGGTCCGGCCTTCACCTCGTGATCAGGTCGTAGTCGAGCCGCCAGCGGACGTGCCGGCCCTCCCACGTGGGTGGTCCCGGCGTCAGCGGCGCCGGTCGCGCCGGCGGCTCCGGCGCCACCTCGGCCTCGTAGAGGGTCAGGTACGCGGGGCAGCCGGGCTCGGGGTGCTGAAGCTCCCGCCACAGCTCGAAGCGCACACACCGGTCGTACCCGAACGCTTCGCTCGTCTCGGGCAGGTGGACGCGGGAGGAGAAGTGCTCGAAGTCCGGCCCGGTGGCGCCGTCCGCGGGATCGATGCCGGTCAGCGCGACCGGGCCCGCGGACACCTCGTCCCGGCCGGTCCACGACGTGCGCCGCCAGAGCAGCCGCCACACCAGCGTCGCCCTCCGCCATGCCGGCGGCCCCGGCGGGTACTTGGGCCGCTCGCGGGCGGCGTACCCGCGCGCCGACTCCTCGCCGTCCACGCCGTACACGGCGAGCCAGCGAGGCCCGGCGCCCGGCGGGTCGGTCCGGGCGAGTTCGTACCGCGCCCCGCGGACGAACCCGGGGTTGCGGAACATGACGTCGTCGAGGTGGGCGGCGTAGAACTCGTTGAACGCGTCCAGTTCGGCCTGCGGCTCGTCGGGACGCGTGTCGAACCCGACGGCGTACACGAACGGGCAACTCCACGGCGAAGGCGTCATGGCGCGTCCGTCACCTCTGTTCCCTGCATCCTCATCCTCCAAAAAGCGGGCGACGGAAGGGAACTAAAAGACCCAAGTGCTTACAGCTTACGTAACAGCCAACCTAAAAGGTATAGACGTACCATCCTAAATGAATGACGCCGGCCGCCCTCAAAGAAGACCCGCGCACCGGCCGGCGGCGCCGACCAGCGCGGGACCGTCCAGAACGCTCGGCGTGAACGCCACTCCGGTGATATCGCGGGCCGATGAGCGGTGCCGCCACCCGAGCGCCCCTCTCGCCAGGTTTCCCCTTCGCACGTCAAACCGATCACGGTCATTCGGCGTCTTAGTGTTGTGAACCCGTACAGGTTGGTCAGTCTCGGACTCGCGGCGGTCGGAGTGTGCGCGATGGCCGTGACGGTGTCGGCGTCCTCGCCCGACAGGTCGCCGCCCGTGCCGTCCACGTGCCCGCAACGCTGGGACAGCGACGAGATCGGCGGCTGGGTGCCCGCCGCCGTCCGCGTCGACGGCGCGGCGGAGTCGCTCGTCCCCGGGGCGCCGGTGGCGGCTCTCATCTGTGCCTATCCCGGGGACAACACGCGGCCGGGCGGTGAGCGGCTCGCCGGGTCGCGGACGTTGACCGGTCCGGCGGCGGCGATGGCCCGCGACCTCGCCTATCTCCCGGTCGCCGGCCCCGAGGTGGGCCGCGCGTGCACGCTGATGGGCGGACCGATGACCAACTACCTCGTCCGGTTCGCCTACCCCGACGGCCGCGCCCTGTGGGTGGGCAGCGCCGAGGAGGTCAACCGCTGCGTGCGGACCACGAACGGCACGGCGGTCAGCCACGCCTACCTCGGGCCCGCCATCACCACCGCCTACAAGAAGGGCGTCTGGCGGCCGGTACCGCCGGAGGACCCCTGTCAGGGTCCCGGTGGCCGGCGCGGCCAGGACGAGGCAGTCGTTCCCGGACGACCCGGGCGGGTCACCGTGTGCAGGGACGCCGTCTACCGGCGGCCGCCGTACCGGAAGCGGCACGGCAGGGACGTCGCCCGCCCGCTGGCCGCGGCGCTGAACTCCCTGGACACCCGGCCGAGCCGGAACGGGTGCCACGGCATACCCGGCTCCGACGAACGCGACGTGCGTCTCGTCTTCGACTATCCGCAGGGACCGCCCGCCGCGGTGCGCATCTCCCTGAGCTGCGTCCCCGCCATCGACAACGGCCTCCTCCAAGCCGACCTGACCCCGCAGATCCGCGAGGAGGTCCTCCGCCTCGCCCCACGGTGACGTGTCCCGCGCCGTCACGCCGATCGCTCGGATCAGGACGACCTCACACCGCTTTCACCCGGCCGGCGCCCAAGGGGTACGACTGCCGGATCACCGCGACGCCGGGCGAGGTCAGTCCAGGGGCTTCACCCAGCGGCCCCACTGGGGCTGGCGGGCATAGCCGGACGCCGACCAGGCGTGGTGGGCGAGGGTGTTGTCGTCGAGGACCATGGCGTCGGCGCGGAATGCGCCGAATGTCCTGAACCGCGCCTCTGCCGCCGCGATGAGCCGCGAGCCGATGCCCATGCGCCGATGCCCGGGGGCCACGGCGAGCCGGTAGAGATGGGCGCGCCAGCCGTCCCATCCGGCGATGAGGGTGCCGACCATCCGCCCCTCCAGCTCGGCGACGAGCAACGCCTCGGGATCGCGCTCGACGAGCTGGACGACCTTGTCCGGGTCGTCGTGCCGATCGGTTCCCTCGGCGGCCTCGACCCAGAAGCGGAGCACCGCCTCGATGTCGTCCGACTTTCCGGCGCGTATGGTCAGTTCGGAATTCCCCACAGCCGGGAAGCTACCAGCGAGCCGGTCGGCCCCGCTCCTCCGAGAGCTCACGGGCGGCCCCGGACGAACTCCCGTCACGCTAGTCGGTGTGGGGCTCGGCTCGGGTGGCGGCGGTGCGGGCCTGGATGGCCTGGAGTACGTGGTGGGTCGCGCGGATGGAGCCTTCCTGCCAGCCGTTGATGTGGCTCATGTGCTCGCCCGCGAACCAGTACGGCCCGTCCGGCGGCAGGAGCACGGGGTAGACGTCGCGGCGCGCGTCCGGGTCGCCGCCCCACTCGGCCCACGCTCCCCCTTGGAACGGCACGTTGGACCACGCGATGGAGACGGGCCGCCGGACCAGATCGCGGTAGCCGGGGAACAGGTGCTCGCCGTCGGCGATCGCCGCGGCGGCGCGCCGCGCGGGCGTCATCGCCGCGAAGGAGTTCCCGATCTCGGTCGTCCAGATGTAGGAGCCGACAAGGATGCCTTTGCGGTCGTGGATGCCGTGGCTCGGGTACCACATCTGCGTGATGTCCCGGCCGGTCCACGAGATGCCGCCGTAGATGTGATGGTCCTGCTCCCACCACCGTCGTTCCGACTGGAAGGCGATCTTGACGGCGGGGATGTAGAGCCGGCCGCCCGCTTCCACGGCCGCTTTCACCTTGGGCGAGAAGTCGTTGTCGATGGCGCCGACGACCGGCAGGGGAACCGTCACGATCACGTGATCGGCCTCCCACGCCCGCACGCGTCGCGTGACACGGTCGCGCCAGGTGACGCGGGCGCCGGATCCCAGCCGCTGGAGTCTCGTCACCTGCGCGTTGAGCGTGATGAACTGCCGGGTCCGCTGGTAGAAGGCATGCGCGACGGCGTCCATGCCCCCGGTCGGCTCCATGACGGTGGCCTGCTGGTCGTACCGCTCGGCGAAGATGGCGAACCAGGGCAGCCACGTGCCCTTGGAGATCTCGACGAGGTCGAGCGGCTCCAGCAGGCGGCCCGGCGTGGGCCCTCCCGGTGGCTCCGCGTACCCGGAACTCCACGACCCGCGGTACCGGTACCCCTCGTCGAGCGCGCCGAAGTTCCGGAGGAAGTCACGCACCCGGGCGAGGTCTTCCTCCGACATCTCGCCGTCCAGATCCTGCCGGAGGGCGCGCGCCGCGAGTTCCGCGACCGCCCCGCGCGTATCGTTGATCACGCGGCGCGCGCGCTGCGGTCGTCCGCCGAACGCGTCGCCGTCGTGGAAATAGGCGTTGCGGTTGTCGTTGACGAATACCTGCAGAGGAACTCCGAAGTCGCGGCAGTATCCGAGAATCGCCTCATGATGGTGCGGTATCCGCGCGGGCCCGGCGTTGAAGTAGAGGTTCGGATCGCGGTCCCAGTCGACACGCTGGGCCGAATCGTTCTCGACGACGGTGTCGCCGCCGCGGTAGGTCCTGATCCGGCCGCCGACGCGCTCCTGCGCCTCGAAGACCCGCACCTCGTAATGGGCGGCCGAGAGTTCGAGCGCGGCGACCATGCCGGAGATGCCGGCGCCGATCACCGCGACCCTGACGCCTCGCCCGCCACCACGCCGGGCGAGGTCCGGCCGGCCGGCGTAGGCCTCCGGCACGGGCAGCAGCCCCATCGCCGCCATCGTCCCGTACGCGGCTCCCACGCCACCGGCGCGACCGACCATGTTCACGAACGCCCGGCGGGTCAACCGGCCATTCCGCATGTGCCCTCCGATACAGGGGGTGAGCAAGTCGGGTCTGGTGAGTCTCACCCGATAGCGGAGGATGCTATATGCGAGCCCTTTTGGGGCCTACAAGCTATTTGACCAATATTGACGGCCTATGTAGGCGACGACTTTCCCCGCCCATCGGTCATGCCGCGCCGAGCGCCAGGTCGGCGACCCGGCGGGCCAGCAGGCGGGCCGGGTCGAGGGCCGGGACGGGGACCACGGAGACGTCCAGGGCCAGCACGATCTCCGTGCAGGCCATGACGATCCGCTCGGCGCCCCGGTCCGCGAGGGAATGGGCGACCCGCGCCAGGGCCTCCCTGTGGGACGGCTCGGCGCCGCCGCTCTTGACGGCGGCGATGGCGGCCGTGACCTGCCGCTGGGCGGGCTCGTCCGGCTCGATCACCGTCAGGCCGCGCCGCCGCAGAGCCTCGGCGTACAGGCCCGCGCGCAGGGTGCCGGTGGTGGCCAGCACGCCGGCCGTCCGGACGCCGTCGGCGGCGAGGGCGTCGGCCGTGACCTCGATGATGCTCACCAGCGCCAGCCCGGCCTCGTCGGCCAGGCGGGGGACGAAGGCGTGGGCGGTGTTGCACGGCACGGCGAGCACCTCGCATCCCGCCCGCTTGAGCGCCTCGATGCCGCGCCGCAGGTACGGGGTCGGATCCTCGCCGCGCCCGAGCAGGTTCAGGGAGCGGTCGGGCACTCGGGGGTCGCCCCAGATGACGACGGGAACATGGCCCTGGTCGCAGGTGGCGGCGGTCTCCTCCACGAGCTTGCCGTAGAAGTCGACGGTGGCCGCCGGTCCCATGCCGCCCAGGACGCCGACCAGTCGCGGCCCGCTCACCTGGGCATCGTCACGGTCGGCCGTCAGGGTCATCGCAGGCGTCCTCTCCCTCGCGGCGAACCGGGCGCGGAGCCGGGCGCGAGGATGAACCGGCGACCGCCGCACAAGGATCCAGGTATAAGGTGATCCGGACCTCGAAACGCAGCAAACCGGCATAGAGGGAGCTACTGTGCAGGAATCCGACATCGAGCCTCAGCGGTTGCTGTCGGAGACCGATCTCGAACTCATCGACGCCCTCCAGATCAACCCGCGAGCGAGCTGGACCGAGGTCGGAGCGGCGATCGGCGCGGACCCGGTGACGGCGGCGCGGCGATGGCAGCGCCTGCACGGCCACGGGGAGGCATGGACCACCGTCGCCCTCGGGCCGCGCCAGACCCACGCGATGAGCATGACGTTCCTGGAGATCGACTGCGAGCCGGGCGCCGCGGTCGAGGTCGCCGACGCCCTGGCCGGGGAGGGACACCTCATCACCGTCCAGCACGTCGCCTCCGGTCACGACCTGTTCGCGATCGCCGTCGCCGCCTCACTGCCCGCCCTGGCGCACTACCTGCTCACGGACCTGCCGAAGGTGCCCGGCGTGGCGAAGGTGCGCACCCATGTCGCCACCCGCGTCTTCGAGACCTCGTGCCGGTGGCGGCTGCGTGTGCTCCCGGCCCGGTCCGCCGACGCGCTGGCCAGGCGGCACGCGGCGCCGGTGGGCACCCGGCGGATGGACGAGATCGACAGGCGGCTGTTCAGGGCCCTCGGCACGGACGGCCGCGCCGGCTACTCCAAACTCGCCGGAGCCGTCGGCACGTCCGAGCGCACGGTGCAACGCAGGTTGTCGCGCCTGGTCGCGACCGGCGACATCGATTTCCGGTGCGACCTGGCGCGCGCGCACGCGGGCTGGCACTCGTCGGCGGTGCTGTGGCTCCGGATGCCGGACGGGCTGCTGGAGGAGACGGGCAGAGCGCTGCTCGGCTGGCCGGAGACCCGCACGTGCGCGGCGCTCGCGGGGGCGCGCAACATGCTGCTCACCGTCGGCCTGCACGGGGTGTCCGACCTGCACGCACTGGTCGTGCGTCTCGAGGAGCGGTTCCCGCACGTCAGCGTCGCCGACCGGCAGATCGTGCTGCGGCAGACGAAGCTCTACGGGCGTCTGCTCGACCACTTCGGCCGCTGCACCGGCGTCGTCCCGGTGGACCCATGGAGCCTGCCGGGCCCCTGACGTTCAGCGCGGCGCCGGGATCGCCTCTCCGGCGGCCTCCCAGCACAGGCCCGCGCGCAGCACGTCGGTCTCTCCGCGCCCCACGATCTGCAGGTCCCCGATGGCGAGGGCGGGCAGGCCGAGCGCGGACACGGTGGCGGTGATCCGGCCGACCTCGCCGCGGATCGCGGCCTCGTCGCACCCGACCCGAGGCGCGGGGCCGCCGAGCGTCGGCGCGATCACAAGGTCGACGCCGGACATGTCAGCCATGAACCCGGCCCGTAGCGCGGAAAGCTCGTCCACGGCCCCGCGGTACTCCCGGTGCCCGATCCCGGCGGCGCCGTCCAGCTTCCGCCGCACGCCTTCGCTGTAGGCCGCGGCGTTCCTCGGGTACGTGGCCTCGTGGGTGCGCCGCGCCTGCGCGCCCATGATCGTCCAATACGGAGCGAGGATCTCCCGCGGCAGGGTGATCTCGCGGACCTCGGCGCCCAGGTCCGCGAACCGCCCGGCCTGCGCGCACCCGTCGGCGACGCCGACGACCAGCCCCGACAGCGAGCGCGGCGGCGCGGCGGCCTCCCCGGTGAGCACCCGCCACACGCGCGCGCAGTCGGCGACCGATCCGGCCATCGGCCCGACCACGTCGAACATCGGCGCGAGCGGCGCGACGCCCTCGCCGGGCACGGCCCCGGCCCGGGGGCGCAGCCCCACCACGCCGCAGCAGGCCGCCGGGATCCGCACCGAGCCGCCGGTGTCGGTGCCGAGCCCGAACCGGGCGATTCCCGCCGCGATCGCCGCCGCCGTGCCGCCGCTCGACCCGCCGGAGGTCAGGTGCGCGTGGCGCGGGTTGCCCACGTCCCCCCAGTGCGGGTTCTGGCTGGTGACGCCCCAGGCGAACTCGTGCTGGTTCGCCTTGCCGACCAGCAGCGCCCCGGCGCGCTCCAGCACCTCGACGCACGGCGCGGTGGTGACCGCCTCCTCGCTCCCGTACAGGACCGAGCCGCGGGTCGTGCGCAGGCCGGCGACGTCGATCATGTCCTTGACCACGAACGTCCAGGCCCACAGCTCGGGCGGCGTGGCGGGCGCCGGCCGGTCGCGGCGGGCGAGCCGGTCGACGACCCGCTCGGCGCCGGACTCGATGAGGATGTTGTGCGCACGGTGGAGCCGGATGGCCTCGGCGGACGCGGCGACCGCCGCCTCCCGCTCGGCGGCCGACGCCGCGGACGCGGCCGACGCGGCGGACGCAGGCAACGGGATCGACACGGGGAGGGCCTCCTGACATCCGTCCGGCGGACGGGACGCCTGCCGGTGACACCCGGCGCGACGGGGCGTCACCGGCCGCACACAATCCGGCAAATGCTGACATATCTCCCGATGCCCGTCCAGTCGCCGCCCCTCGCCGATCACACCGTCAGCGCGTCCAGCAGCGACCGCAGGCGGATGGTCTCACGGTCGGGGCGCACGAGGCTGAAGATGCTGCGGCTGGTGTTCAGCCACGGCACGTCGGCGACCACGACGTCCGGGCCGTGCCCGCGCAGCGCGAGGTCGGGGACGAGCGCCGCCCCCATCCCCGCCCCGATCATGTCCATGGTGATCTTGAAGTCGTCGGAGTGGCAGACCACCCGGGGATTCAGGCCCCAGCGGGCGAACACGCCGTCGAAGAAGGAGGCGTCGCCGCTGGCCGGGTGGTGCATGATCCACGGCAGGTCGACGAGCTGCTCGACCCGGTAGGGCTCCAGGTGGCGCCACGCACGCGGCAGGACGACCTTGTAGCGGTCCTCGGCGATCCAGCGCCGGCTCAGCGCCGAGGGCCACGACAGGCCGGAGTTCGCCACCTGGTAGACGATCGCCGCGTCCATCTCGCCGCCGGCGCCGAGGCGGGGAATGAGCTGGGAGCACTCCGCGACGGAGACCCTGACGCCGGCGCGTTCCTCGGGTTCCATCCCCCGCAGGACGTCGGTCAGCACGCCGGCGAAGCTGGGGAAGATGCCGATGTGGATCCGCCGCCCGCTGTTCCTGTGCACGGCCTGGACGGTGGCGACCATGCGCTCCATGTCCATGAGCACGACCTTCGCCTGCCCGGCCAGCACCTCGGCGGCGTTGGTCGGCAGCACGCTGTGGGCGGAGCGCTCGAACAGCTTCACGCCCGTCGCCCGCTCCAGCGCGGCCATCTGCTGGGAGACGGCCGAGGAGGTGTACCCGAGCCGATTGGCCGCGGCGGCGAAAGATCCGAGCTGAACCACCTCCAGCAGTGTGCGTAGGTGTTCTGGCTTCAGCATCAGATTTCCTTGCTCTCAGCGTGGCTAAAAGTCGTGTTTATATCGCTTCATACTTCTTTGCGCCACTCCTACAGTGATGGCCACCGTTCCTACGAGCCCCCCTGAGAGGCACATGAGCATGCGTGTTTACCGCAACGCCGCCATCCGCACCGGACATCGCGGCACCCCGTTGGCCCAGGCCATGGCCGTGGAAGGCGAACGGTTGCTGGCGGTCGGCACGGAGGCCGAGGTGCGTGAGGCCGCCGGCCCGGGGGCGGAGCTGATCGACCTCGAGGGCGCCGCGGTGCTCCCCGGTCTCTACGACGCCCACATCCACACGGCGCAGTACGCCCAGAGCCTGGACGCGGTGGACCTGCGCGACGTGCGCTCCCTGGACGACGCCCTCGCCCGGGTGGCCGCGCACGCGGCCCGGCTGCGGCCGGGCGCCTGGCTGTTCGGCGGCCGGTGGAACAGCAACACCTGGGATCCGCCCGCGCAGCCGGACCGGTACGCGCTGGACTCGGTCTGCCCGGACCTGCCGGTCGCGCTGCCCAGCGTGGACGGCCACACGGTGTGGGCCAACTCCGCGGCCCTGCGGCTGGTCGGCATCGACGCCTCGACCCCGGACCCGGTGGGCGGCGAGATCGTCAGGGACGCGAGCGGGGAACCCACGGGAATCCTGCGCGAGTCGGCCTCCTACCCGCTGCGCGAGCGCATGGTCTCCGCCGACCTGCGCGACCAGCTCCGCGCCGCGCAGGAGGAACTGCTCGCGCTCGGCCTGACCAGCGTGCACGACATCGACGGCGAGGACTGCCGCGCCGCCTACCTGGCGCTGCGGGAGGCCGGCGAGCTGAAGCTGCGCGTGCACAAGGCCATCCCGGCGATCCACCTGGAGGCGGCCATCGCCGAGGGCCGCCGCACCGGGCAGGGCGACGACTGGTTCCGCACCGGACCCGTGAAGATCTTCAGTGACGGCGCGCTGGGCTCGCACACCTGCCACATGAGCGAACCCTTCGCCGGAGAGCAGAGCAACGCGGGCATCGCCGTCACCCCGTACGAGGACCTGGTCGAGCTGTTCGCCAAGGCCGCGGACGCGGGGATCGCGGTGGCCACGCACGCGATCGGCGACCAGGCCAACCACCTGGTCATCGACGCCTACGAGGCCATCGGCCGCAGGGAAGGACTGCGGCACCGCATCGAGCACGCCCAGCACCTGCGGCCCGCCGACCTGGCGCGGATGGCCAGGCTCGGCATCGTCGCCTCGATGCAGCCCGTGCACTGCACCAGCGACATCGACCTCGTCGACTCCCTGCTGGCGGGCCACGACCTGGCCTCCTACGCCTGGCGCGGAATGCTGAACGTCGGCGTCGCGCTGGCCTTCGGCTCCGACGCCCCCGTCGAGCACCCGAACCCCTTCCCCGCGCTGTACGCGGCCGTCACCCGTACCCGCACCGACGGCACGCCGGCGGGTGGCTGGCAACCCGAGGAGCGGCTGAGCATGGGCGAAGCCCTCACCGCGCACACCCTCGGCGCCGCCTACGCCGCGGGCGAGGACGACCACAAGGGGGTCCTCGCGCCCGGCAAGCTCGCCGACTTCGTCGCGGTGGACACCGACCCCTTCGTGGAGTCGCCGGACGCGGTGCTGCGCACCAAGGTCATGACCACCGTCGTCGGCGGCGAAGTCCGCTGGCAGCGAATCTGAAGGAGCCCCCGTTGAACACCCGGATCCTCACCACGCTCGCCGCCGGCGCGCTCCTGGCCGCCACCGCCGCCTGCGGCGGCCAGTCCCTGGACGACGACAACGCCACCGCCGGGACCGGCTCGGCCGCGCCGGCGGAGGTCGTCCTCGACCAGGCTCCCGCCGAGGAGAAGGCGGCCGACGTCATCAACGCCATCACCCCGGACAAGGACCTCGCGGCCAAGGCGGCGCCGAGCCTGAAGTCCGGCGTCCTCAAGGTCGTCTCCTCCATGGGGTACCCGCCGATGGAGCTGTTCGCCAGCGACGGCACGACGGCGATCGGCTTCGACCCGGCCCTGGCCAGGGCCATCGCCAGGAAGCTCGGCGTCAAGGTCACCATCACCGACGAGGAGTTCAACTCCCAGATCCCCGGTGTGCTCACCGGCCGCTACGACTTCGTCATCTCCTCCATGACCGACACCCCCGAGCGCCAGGGCCAGGTCACCTTCGTCGACTACGTGCAGGCCGGCGCGGGAATGCTGGTCAAGTCGGGCAACCCGGCCGGCATCGCCGGGCCGAAGGACCTGTGCGGCAAGACGGTCTCCGTCGTCGACAACGGCTCCTCGATGGAACTGGCCGAGGGCTACGCCGCCGACTGCGAGAAGAGCGGCGGCAAGAGCGTCAACGTGCTGAAGTTCCCCGGTGACCAGGAGGCGCTGCTCCAGGTCACCGGCGGCCGCGCGCAGGCGAGCATCACCGACTTCGTGGTGGCCGCGAGCAAGGCCGCCGACCCCAAGCTCGCGGTCGACGCCGTCCCGCTGGACGGCACCGAGAGCCCGTGGGGAATCGGGATGAAGCCCGACAACAAGGTGCTGATCGACTCCGTGAAGGGCGCGCTCGACTCGCTCATCCAGAGCGGCGAGTACGCCAAGCTGCTCAAGGCCTGGAACCTGGAGAAGCTGGCCGTCCAGTCCGCCGTGGTCAACGGCGGTAAGTGACCGTGCGCACCGAACCGATCACCGGCGCGTCGGGGACGCCCGTCCCCGTCGTACGCACCTGGCACTGGGGCCGCTGGCTGGCCGGGGCCGTCGCGCTGGCGGTCGTGGGCTGGCTGGTCTACCTGCTCGTGGTCAACCCCCACCTGAACTGGGGCAAGGTCGCCGAGTACCTGTTCAACGGCCGCATCCTCGACGGGGTCTGGGTCACCATCGAGATCTCGGTGCTGGCGACCGTGCTCGGGCTGGTGCTCGGCGTGCTGATCGCCATCATGCGGCTGTCGCACAACCCGGTGCTGAGCAAGCTGGCCACGTTCTACATCTGGTTCTTCCGCGGCACGCCGGTGCTCGTGCAGCTCATCTTCTGGTACAACCTCGCCTTCCTGTTCCCGGAACTGGTGCTCAAGATCCCGTTCACCAGCATCGGCCTCAAATGGGACACCAACGAGGTGATGACCGGCTTCACCTCGGCCATGCTGGGGCTCGGGCTGAACCTCGCGGCCTACTTCGCCGAGACCGTGCGCGCCGGCATCCAGGCCGTCGACCACGGCCAGACCGAGGCGGCGTACGCGCTGGGCATGACCCCGGCCAAGAGGATGCGGGTGATCGTGCTGCCGCAGGCGCTGCGCATCATCATCCCGCCGACCGGCAACGAGTTCATCTCCATGCTGAAGACCACCTCGCTGGTCTACGTGGTGGCCGGGCACGACCTGATGACCAACGCCAGCCAGATCTACAAGGCCAACAATCTGATCATGGAGCTGCTGATCGTGGCCAGCCTGTGGTACATGCTCATGACCGCCGTGGCCACCTTCCTGCAGAGCAGGCTGGAACGCCGCTTCGGCGCCGAGGCCGTACGGCTGGTCCGCGGCGGCGGCCTGGCCGCCAGGTTCATGCCGAAGGTGGCCGCGTGAACGCCGTCGTGAGCGCCTCGGGCGTCCGGATGAGCTACGGCGACGTGCAGGTCCTCAACGGCGTGGACTTCACCGTGGCCTCCGGCGAGGTGAGCTGCGTCATCGGCCCCTCCGGGTCGGGCAAGTCCACGTTCCTGCGCTGCATCAACGGCCTGGAGCCGGTGCTCGGCGGCAGCCTGCGGGTGCTCGGCGAGGAGGTCGGCCACGCGCTGCGCGACGGGAAGTACCACCCCTGGACGCCCAAAGAGTTCGCCGCCTTCCGCAGGAACATCGGCATGGTGTTCCAGCGCTTCAACCTGTTCGCCCACCAGAGCGCGGCGGAGAACGTCGCCTGCGGTCCCGTCCACGTCCTCGGCACCCCGGCGGACCGGGCGCGGACGGTGGCCATGGAGCACCTCGACCGGGTGGGCCTGGCCGACCACGCGCACAAGCGGCCCCACCAGCTCTCCGGCGGGCAGCAGCAGCGGGTGGCGATCGCCAGGGCGCTGGCCATGAACCCGGCGCTGATGCTGTTCGACGAGCCGACCTCCGCGCTGGACCCCGAGCTGGTGGACGAGGTCCTGGAGGTCATGAAGGCACTGGCCGCCGACGGGATGACGATGGTCGTGGTGACCCACGAGATCGGCTTCGCCCGGGAGGTCGGCGACCGGCTGACCTTCTTCTCCGACGGCGTGGTCGTCGAACAGGGCCGGCCCCGCGAGCTCCTGGCGGCCCCCCGGCACGAACGCACCAAGGCCTTCCTGTCCAGCGTCGCGTCACGCTCCACGCCGCACGGGTGAACAGGGGCGCCACCTCCGCGTGACCGGAAGGGGACCGGCCACGCGGAGGCGCCCTCACGACGTCAGCGCGGCGACCCGGCGGATCACCTCGCGGCAGAAGTCCCCCACCTTGTCGGGATCGTCGGTGAACTGCGAGGGCTTGATGCAGAACGTCGTGTAGCCCTCGGCCATGCGCGCCGGGATGTGCTCCAGCGCCGGCCCGAGCGGCGCGCACGACGTGCCGTCGGGGAACACCGCCCGGGTGCCGCCGGCGAGTTCCAGCTCGCCGAAGTCGCGTCCGGCCGCCTTCATGCCCTCGGCCAGCGCCTTCATGTCCGCCTCCGGCGGGTAGCCGAGCGGGTTGAAGCCGCTCCCCCACCGCGCCAGCCTGCGCACCAGGTGCTCGCTCGCTCCGGCGCCGCCGAACCACAACACCGGGCCGCTCTCCCGGTACCCCTTCGGCTCGAAGTACACCTCGTCGAAGCGGTAGTACTCTCCGTGATAAGACGCCGGTGAGCCCCGCCACAACAGTTCCCAGATCTCCAGGTGCTCGTCGAGCAGCCGGCCGCGGCGCTCGAACGGCACGCCGAGCGCCGCGTACTCGTCCCTGCTCCAGCTCACGGTGGGCAGCACGATCAGCCGCCCCTCCGACAGCAGGTCGAGCGTGCCGAGTTCGCGGGCCAGCGCGAGCGGGTGCCGCAGCGGCGCGAGCACCGCGGTGGCGGACAGGCGCAGCGTGGAGGTGACCGATGCGATGGCGGCCAGCAGGCTCAGCGAGTACGGCCAGGGCGTGTAGGGGTCCTGGTTGCCGGGCAGCGCGTACTCGCGCGGGTTGGCCATCCGCCCCCGTGCGCCCGCGTCGGGGCCGAGCACGATGTGCTCGCTGATCATGACCGAGTCGAACCCGGCGTCCTCGGCCTCACGCGCCCATCGGACCAGCGTGGTCAGGTCACGGCCGGAGGTCATCGTCCAGTTCTCGGACAGCACGAGTTGCATGCGGGGTTGTTCCATCTTGCCTTCATACCCGAACGATCTTTATCAATCGAGCTCTTGAAACGGGTCGTTTGGAGCCTTACGATCCCCCCACCATTCTCAGAGAGGCTCGCCCATGATTCCGAAGAGGGCACTCGCCGTCCTGCTCGCCGTCTCCCTCGCCGCCACCGGATGCGGCCTGTCCGACGAGCCCACGGACGCCTCCCCCGGCGCCACCGGCGGCACCGGCACGATCAAGGTGGGCGGTGTCAGCTCGCTGAGCGGGGCCGTCACGTTCCCGGACTCCTCCGCCGCCGCCAAGGCGGTATTCGACCGGGTCAACGAGCAGGGCGGCGTCAACGGCCAGAAGATCGAGTACGTCAGCGCCGACGACAAGGGCGACCCCGCCGCGGCCGCCCAGGCCGCCAGGGACGTGGTCACCAACCAGGGCGTGGTGGCGCTGGTCGGCTCGGCCAGCCTGCTCGACTGCGCCGTCAACGCGCCCTTCTACCAGCAGTCGAACATCGTCTCCATCCAGGGCACCGGCGTGGACCCGACCTGCTTCGAGTCGCCGGCGATCTCTCCCGTGAACACCGGGCCCTACCTGAACATGGCCATCAACCTCTACTACGCCTCCGAGGTGCTCAAGCGGGACAAGGTCTGCATGTTCCTGGCGATCCTCGGCAACACCAACGACGCCTACGGCGGGGCCGTCAAGAGCTGGACCGGCCTCACCGGCAAGAAGCTCACGGTCGACGACCGGACCGTCAAGCCGGACTCCGACCCGACGCCGTTCGTGCTGCGGGCCAGGAAGGAGGGCTGCCAGGCCGTCCTGTACAACGGCACCGAGCCGATGGCGATCGCCTGGATGAAGGTCGTCAAGCAGCAGGACATCACCGGCATCGACTGGCTCATGACCACCGCCCCGTACACCGAGGCCGTGGGCAAGGCGCTGGGCGCCGACGGTGACGGCATGTACGCCAACGCCGAGTTCGAGCCGTTCACGGACCCCGACTCGGCCGCGCTCAAGGACTGGCGCACGCTGATGACCGCCAAGAACGTGCCCCTCACCTCCTTCGGCCAGGGCGGCTACCTGGCGGCCACCTACTTCGTGGACGTCCTGAAGAGCATCAAGGGCCCGATCACCCGGCAGTCGGTCGCGGCGGCGTTCAAGGCGCTCCAGCCGATCCAGACGCCGATGACCGGCACCCCGTACGAGTTCGGGCAGGCCGCCAAGCACATGTCCAACCGGGCCGGGAAGATCGTGCAGCTCAAGGGCGGGCAGTGGCAGGTCGTCACGTCCGACTGGGTCAAGTACCCCGGGACGCTCGGCTGATGTTCCAGGGCCTGGTCTCCGGGCTGGCCGCGGGCGGCACGTTCGCCGCCCTCGGCCTCCTGCTCACCGCCATGTACCGGCTGACCGCGACCGTGAACCTGGCCATCGCGGCCACGGGCGTGGCCGGCGTGTACGTGATGGCCGCGCTCGCCGGGGCCGGATGGCCGTACTGGGCCGCGGCCCTGGCGGGGACGGCCGC
The DNA here is from genome assembly GCF_014200435.1 of Sphaerisporangium krabiense. Classification (NCBI taxonomy): domain Bacteria; kingdom Bacillati; phylum Actinomycetota; class Actinomycetes; order Streptosporangiales; family Streptosporangiaceae; genus Sphaerisporangium; species Sphaerisporangium krabiense. Next base: position 843,942 of record NZ_JACHBR010000001.1, read on the forward strand.
CGGAGCGCTGGTGTCGGCCGGGTGCGGCCTGGTGATGACGCGGTGGTTCGCCGAGAGCGGGCCGCAGACCCGCACGGCGGTGTCGATCGCGCAGCTCATCGGCATCATCGCGCTCGCCTACATCGCGTTCGGGGACGAACCGCGCGTGCTGCCCAACCCGGCCGCCGGGCGGGTCGCCACCGTCGCCGGCGTGGTGGTCACCCAGGGGGCCGTCGTGCTCATCCTGCTGGCCGTCGTGATCGGCGCGGGCACGTCCCTGCTCCTCACCCGGACGCCGCTCGGGCTGCGCCTTCGGGCCATGGCCGAGCGGCCCGTCACCACCGAACTGCTGGGCATCGGCACCCGCGCGCTCACGATCACCGTGTGGGCGCTGGCGGGGGCGCTGTCGGCGCTGGTGCTGCTGCTGGTGGCGCCGGTGCGGTCCAGCGACATCCTGTCGCTCAGCATGCTCATCGTGCCCTCGTGCGCGGCCGCCCTGGTCGGCGGGCTGCGCCGCCTCGACGGAGCGCTGGCGGGCGGCATCGCGCTCGGGCTGCTGGAGGGCGTGCTCGCGGGGTCGGCGGTGGTGCAGCAGTACCGGGACGTGGTGCCGTTCGTGGCCATCCTGCTCATTCTCGTGTGGAGCCGGCGCCGGGAGGTGTGGGATGCGTCCCGCTGACGAATCGACGACCCCGCGGCCCGCGGCGGCCGGCATCGACCACGGTGACGACCTGGCGCCTCGCGCCGCGCAGGGCGGCGTCCGTGCCTTCGCGGCGCGCGGCGTCGTGCGGTGGAGCGCCGCCGCGGTCGTGCTGGCGGTGCTCGCCTACGCGCTGGCCGCCGGGCTCCCGGTCTACTGGGTCTTCCTCGCCATGTCGGCGGTGATCTCGGGCGTGCTGCTGCAGAGCCTCGGAGTCGTGGCCGGGCAGGCGGGAATGGTCTCGCTGTGCCAGATGGCCTTCGCCGCCATCGGCGCCTGGACCACGGCCCAGCTCAACGTGTGGGGCGTGCCCGGCGGCCTGTACGTGTGGCTGCCCCTCGCGGGCCTGGCCGCCGTGCCGTTCGGCCTGCTGATCGGCCTGCCCGCGCTGCGGCTGCGCGGCGTCCACCTGGCGATCATCACGCTGGGCTTCGCCGCCACCGTGGACATCGTCATGGCCGCCAACTCCTTCCCCGGGGTCAGCCAGGGCATCGTGGTGGGCCGGCCCGCCGGGCTCGGCTCGGACCGGCAGTACTTCCTGTTCTGCTGCGGGGTGTTCGCGCTGGTCGCCGTGGCGCTGGCGCTGGTGCGGCGCACCCGGCTCGGGGCCTCGTGGCGGGCGCTGCGGGAGTCCGAACGGGCCACGGCGGCGGCCGGGACCAGCGTGCCCGGGGCCAAGCTGAGCGCCTTCGCGGTCAGCGCGTTCATCGCGGGCCTCTCGGGCGCGTTGCTCGCCGGGCAGCTCGCGATGGTGGTGTCACGGAACTTCGACCCCGGCCAGTCGCTGGTCGCGTACGCGGTGGCGATCATGGCGGGGGCCCACCTCGCCGAGGGAGCGCTCATCGGAGGGGCGCTGGGGGTGGTGGTGGCCGAACTGCTGCGGCGGTTCGACGTGCCGCAGCAGTGGGCGAACGTGGTGTTCGCGGTCGGCGCGGTGCAGGCGATGACGCAGGGGTCGGGCATGAGCGACGGCCTGCGCGCGGTGCTCCACCGCCGGCGCCGTCCCCGCACCGGCTCCGGCTCGCCGGATTCCGCGGGCTCCGCCGCCCCCGCCGACTCCCCCGCCGCGACACCGTCCCCCTCGGCCGCGCCGTCGCCCTCGTCACCGCCGCCGGCCGCGCCGTCGTCTTCGGAGACGCGCGCGGAGACGGCCGGGTCCGGCAGGGCGGACGCGTTGCGGATCGCCGGGGTGAGCGTGCGGTACGGGCAGGTGGTCGCGGTGAACGACGTCGCGCTCACCGTGCCCGCCGGAGAGGTTCACGGCCTGGTCGGGCCGAACGGCGCGGGAAAGTCGTCCCTCGTGGACGCGATCAGCGGCTTCGTCCCCGCGGGCGGCGGCACGGTGGAGGTCGGCGGCGTGGACGTGTCCGGGCTGGCCGTGCACCGGCGCGCCAGGGCCGGGCTGCGCAGGACGTTCCAGCAGGACCGGGTGCCCGTGGGGCTGACCGTGCGCGAGTACCTGCGCTTCGCCGCCCGCCGCCCCCTCGGCGACGCCGAGCTGGCCGACGGGCTGGCCGGGCTGGCCGCGGTGGCGCCGGGCGACCCGATCGCGGCGCTGGACGTGGGCACGCGGCGGCTGCTCGAGGTGGCGGGCACACTGCTGGCCCGCCCCGCCGTCGCCGTCCTGGACGAACCGGCCGCCGGGCTCGGGCACTCGGAGAGCGAGCGCCTCGGCGCGTGGCTGCGGCAGGTGCCCGCCAGATACGGCACGTCGGTGCTGCTCATCGAGCACGACCTCGACCTGGTCAGGGCGGCGTGCTCGGGCGTGACCGTGCTGGACTTCGGCGAGGTGATCGCCGCGGGGCCACCGGCCGAGGTGTTCGCCGAGCCCCGGGTCCAGCGGGCCTACCTGGGCCAAGAGCCCACGACCTGACCGGAGGAAGACCCTATGGATCTCCAGTTGCGGGACCTCACCGTGGCCAGGGGCGGCCAGCCGGTCGTCAGGGACGTGACGCTGACCGCCGGCGAAGGCCGGGTCACGGTCCTGCTCGGGCCGAACGGCGCGGGCAAGACGACGTTGCTCGAAGCCGTCTCGGGCGTCGTCCCGGCCGTCAAGGGCGAGATCGAGCTGGGCGGCCAGGTGCTCACCAAGTGGCCGCGCACCCGCCGGGCCCGGTACGGGCTGGCGCACGTCGAGCAGGGCCGTGCCGTGTTCGGCACCCTCACCACCCGCGAGAACATCACGCTGGTCGGCGATCCCGCGCGGGCCGTGGAGCTGTTCCCCGAGCTGGAGCGGCGCCTCGACGTGCGGGCGGGGCTGCTGTCCGGCGGCGAGCAGCAGATGCTCGTGCTGGCCAGGGCCATCCTGACCGGCCCCGCCGCGCTGCTGCTCGACGAGATGTCCCTGGGCCTCGCCCCGGGCATCGTGCGCCGCCTGCTCCCGGTGATCAGGCGGCTGGCCGACGAGGGCTGCGCGGTACTACTGGTAGAGCAGTTCGCGCACGCGGCGCTGGCCCTGGCCGACACGGCCTACGTGATGGCACACGGAACCATCACGTACGGCGGCGACCCCGCGCCGCTGCGCGAGTCCGACGCCGCGCTGAAGCGCGCATATCTGGGAGATGATTCGTAACGTGAACAGGGCAGATCTGGTACTGGTCAACGGGCGCGTGGTCACGATGGACCCGGCGCGGCCGCACGCGACGGGCGTGGCGGTGCGCGACGGGAAGATCGTGCACGTCGGCGACGCCGCCGGCTGGACCGGCGCCGAGGTGGTGGACCTGCGCGGCCGCGTCGTGCTGCCGGGCATCAACGACTCGCACCTGCACGCGTGCGGCTACGCCTTGCTCAGCCCCCCGTTGTGCCTGAACGTCGCGGTCGGCTCGATCTCCGAGGCGCGGGAGAAGGTCGCCGAGGCGGTACGGCAGGCCGGGCCGGGCGAGTGGATCCGCGGGACCGGCTGGAACCCCGGCGTCCTGGCCGAGCACCGCATGCCGGGCAAGGCCGATCTGGACGACGTGGCGCCGCACCACCCCGTGGTGCTGCAGGACTTCTCCGGCCACACCACCTGGGTGAACTCCAAGGCGCTGGAACTGGCCGGGCTGGACGGCGACGGGTTGCTGCACCACGGCGAGCAGGGGCTGGTGCAGGGCTTGGTGCCGCCGCCCGCGGGCGGCCTGGCGCAGGTGCTCCGCGGCGTGCTGGCCGAGCTGAACGCCTACGGCATCACCAGCTTCACCGAGCCGGGGCTCGGGCCCGGCGGCGGGTCGACGTTCGCGGGCGGGATGGGCGCCGGGGTGCTCTCGGCGTACGCGGAACTGGCGCGGGCGGGCGAGCTGACCGCGCGGGTGAGCGTGCTCGGCCTGCCCAGCCCCATGTCCGGCGCGTCCGTGGCCGACACCCAGGCGTACCTCGCCGACCTGCCCAAGGACCTGGACGGAGTGGACGAACGGGTCCTGCGCCTGCTCGGCGTGAAGGTGTTCGCCGACGGCATCCCGCCGACGGAGACCGCGTGGATGCGCGAGGCGTACCCCTCGGGCGGGCACGGCTCGCTGTGCACGCACGGCGCGACGGAAACCGAGCAGGTGGCCGAGCTGGACGAGATCCTGCGCCTGGTGCACGTGGCCGGGCTCCAGGCGGGCGTGCACGTGGTGGGCAGCCGGGGCATCGACGCCGTGGTCGACGCGCTGGCGACGATCGCCCGCGAACATCCGAGGCCGGACGCCAGGCACTACGTGATCCACGGCCAGTTCGCCTCCAAGTCCGCCCTGGCCACGCTCGGCGAGCTGGGCTACGGGATCAACCTGCAGCCGGTGCTGCAGGCCATGGAGTCCGGCACGACGCGGGACATGTTCGGGGCCGAGGCGGCCGAGCGGGAATGGCCGGCCAGGTCGGCCATCGACGCGGGCGTGCTGACCGCGTGCAGCTCCGACGCCCCGGTGACCGGCCCGGACTGGCGGGCGGGCGTGGCCGCGCTAGTGGCGCGGGACGGCGAGGGGATCACGCTGGAGGAGGCGCTGGCCACGTACACGGTCGCCGCGGCCCGGCAGGACTTCGCCGAGACGTGGAAGGGCACGATCAGCGAGGGCAAGGTGGCCGACCTGTGCGTGAGCGGCGCGACGGACGCCGCGGACGTCGTCGCGGCGCCGGTCGAGCTGACCGTGTTCGACGGCCGGATCGTGTGGTCCCGTCCTTGAACCGCGATCGTTCACTGCCGGCTCACCCTTCCGCGTCATGACGGGACACCACACGTTGCGCCAGACCGAGGAGGCGATCGGCCAGCGGCTGGGCGGCCTGAACGTCGATTCCGAGGCCATGTGGGCGGTGTCGAACATCTACCGCGCCTCCTCGGCGATCCGCAACCACCTGGAGCAGACCGTGCTGCGGGACACCGGCCTGACCTGGACCGGATTCGTGGTGATGTGGGTGGTGTGGATCTGGGGCGAGAGCGAGCCCCGCCACGTCGCGGCCGAGGCGGGCATCTCCAAGGGCACGCTCACGGGCGTGGTCAAGACGCTGGAGTCCTACCGGCACCTGCGGCGTTCCCCCCATCCCACGGACGGCCGGCGCGTGACGCTGGCGCTCACCGCGACCGGGGAGCGGCTGATGCGGGAGCTGTTCCCGCAGTTCAACCGGCAGGAGGCGTTCGTGGTGAAGGAACTCGACAGTGAACGCCGCCGTGACCTCGCCACCTCGCTCAAGCGAATCGTGGAACACCTGGAGAACGGCTGACCGGTTGCTCGGGATCCGTCCCTGTCGCCGGAACGCGTGAAGAAGGCCCCTGCTGACATACGACGCAGGGGCCTGGGAGTCGACGCGGGAATCGAGCCCCGGGCCGCGCTTCACAAGCCGGCCGAAAATCGGCTCCCCGTCACTCAACGCCCTTCACGTCTGCTTGGAACGTTTAAATCCGCGACCGTCTTCCACCACCCATTGACGTCCATGAACGCGGTCAATACCGCACCGGTGAGATCTACGGAATCGGACTCCATCCACCCAGAAAGTCACCGCGCCGCCCCAGGATATTCATTCCCCGGATTCGCCGGCGACGGCCAGGTCTGCCGTGACCGGCCGCTCGGCCGCCCCGCGCCCAACCCCCCGCTCACCAGCGGATTCTCCTCGTCCGGCCCACAGAACGCCCCATTCAGGCCGATCCGGGTATCGCCCGGACCAAAGACCGCAATTCGCCGCATACCACGGATTTACGCTGCCGATGATCTTCCCGTAAGGGCGATTCGCCGTTCCCATCTGGACTTAAGTAGGGACAACCGCCGTTTTTTATTGAAAAAACATCTCAGTGAACAGTCTATACGATTCTTACACGGGGATGGCCGCCGTTCTGGCGGGAACAAACATCTCAGTGAACACTTTGTGCGGTTATTGGGTTAACGAGAAATGACACGTACGAACTGTGCGTGACTCATTTACATCGACGGACTTTCCTCATCGGCGGGTTGGCCGGCGCCGGCGCGGTCGCCCTCAACGCGGGGCCCGCCCTGGCCCTGGCCTACCCCTTCACCCTGGGCGTCGCCTCCGGTGACCCCGCCTCGGACGGCTTCGTCATATGGACGCGCCTGGCCCCGAGCCCGCTCAACGCCAACGGCCTCGGCGGCATGTCCAGCTCCCCCGTCACCGTCGAGTGGCAGGTGTCCAACGACCAGTACTTCACCCAACTGGCCCGCACCGGTTCCGTCACCGCGGTGCAGGCCTCCGCGCACAGCGTCCACGTCGAGGTGAACGGGCTGCAGCCGGGCCGCGAGTACTGGTACCGGTTCCGCGCGGAGGGCCACATCTCGCAGGCCGGGCGCGCCAGGACCGCGCCCGCGGTGGGGACCTCCCCGGCGATGACCATGCTGTTCGCGTCGTGCTCGCACTACGAGGCGGGCTACTTCACCGCCTACCGCAGGATGGCCGAGGAGAACCCGGACCTCATCCTGCACCTGGGCGACTACATCTACGAGGGCGGCGCCGGCGCCGACGCGGTGCGGACCCACTCGCCGTCGACCGAGATCACCACCCTCGCGAACTACCGCGTGCGGCACGCGCTGTACAAACGCGACACCGACCTGCAGGCCGCGCACGCGGCCGCGCCGTGGCTCGTGGTGTGGGACGACCACGAGGTGGAGAACAACTACGCCAACCTGGTCCGCGCCGACAGCTCCCCCGCCGGTGACTTCCGGGCCCGGCGCGCCGCGGCGTACCAGGCGTACTACGAGCACATGCCGCTCCGCGCCGCACAGGCGCCCGTCGCCGAGAACCTGCGGCTCTACCGCCGGATACGGTGGGGCGGCCTGGCCACCTTCCACATGCTCGACACCCGCCAGTACCGCGACGACCAGGCGTGCGGTGACGGTACGAAGCTCTGCCCCGCCGCCGACGACCCGGCCCGCACGATCACCGGCGCGGCCCAGGAGGCATGGCTGCTGGACGGCATGGGCCAGCACCTGGGCACCTGGGACCTGATCGGGCAGCAGGTGTTCTTCGCGCAGCGGCTCGCGGCCGCCGACGGTTCCAAGAGCATGGACGCCTGGGACGGCTACACCGCCAACCGCGGCAGGATCCAGCAGGGCTGGGAGGCGCGGGGCAACACGAGCACGGTCGTGCTCACCGGCGACGTGCACCGCCACTGGGCCAGCAACCTGATGGCCGACTACACCACGCAGAACCGGATCATCGGCACCGAGCTGGTCACCACGTCGATCACCTCCACCGGCGACGGCAACGCGGCGGACAACGGCCTGTCCAGCCTGAACCCCCACGTGAAGTTCTACAAGAACCTCCGCGGCTACGTGCGCACCGTCACCACGCCGACCCAGATGACCGTGGACTTCCGCGCCCTGGACAGGGTGACCGTCCGCGACTACCCGATCAAGACAGTCCAGAGTTACGTGATCCAGGCCGGCAGCCCCGGGTTGCGGACGCCGTGAACGGGAGAACCATGCGCCGCCTCATGACGATCATCGCGCTGACCCTCGCGGGCGCCCTCGCCCTCACCGGCATGGCGCACGCCGACGGCGCCATCACCTGGACCGTGGCCAACAGCGCGTCCACCGGCGACCAGGACGACGCCGCGGTCGCGGCCGTCCGCACCGGCTACACCGCCGTCGTCTGGGAGGACGACCGCGACACCACCAACCCCGACGATCCCCTGCACAGCGAGATCTTCGTGCGGCTGTACCAGGACGGGGTGTCGCTGTTCGAGAAGAAGCTGTCGGCGGGCGGCACCGGGAACTGGCGGCACGTGCAGCCCGACGTGGCGCTGCACGAGGACGGCACGCTCGTCGTGGTCTGGGCCGACGACGGCGACGGCAACGGCTACTTCCAGATCGCCGTCCGCGCCCTGAACACCGCGGGCACCGTCACCGGGTCCGCCACGGCCAACGCCGACTCGGCCGGCCAGCAGATCGCCCCGGCGGTCGCGGCCGACCCCGACGGCCCCGGATTCGCGGTCGCGTTCGAGGACAAGCAGGGCACGTCCGCGCCGACCGTGCGGCTCTCGGGCTTCGCCTCGATCACCTCGAAGACCTACGAGGCGCAGGTGCACGCCACCGGCGGCACCCACCAGCGCCCGGACGTCGCCATGGGCGCCGCCCAGAACGCGATCGTGGTCTGGGACGAGGACGGCGACGCCAACGGCGCGTTCAACGTGGCGCGCAAGATCTTCACCCCCGCCGGTGGCGTCAAGCTGGCCCAGGCCGTGGCCAACGTGACCACCGCCGGCCAGCAGCGGCACCCGTCCGTGGCGGCGAACTTCAACGGCGACTTCGTCGTCGGCTGGGAAACCGACCACACCGGCGCCCCGCAGATCGGCGTCCGGTCGTTCACCGCCACCGGCGCCGCCGGCTCCACCGTGGACACCTTCGTGCCGGGCGCCGACCCGCAGGTCGGCATCGACGACCAGCGTGCCGCGGTCGTGAACTGGACCGAGGCCTCCGACATCTACGTCCAGGGCCTCAACCCCGACGGCTCCGCCACCGGCCGCCAACCCCGCCTGCGCGCCAACACCACCACCACGGGCCGCCAGGACGAACCCGCCCTGGCCGTCGACCCGTGGGGCCTGATCACCCTGATCTACACCGATGACAACGACGGCAACGGCTTCGACCAGGTCTACCTCGGCACCGGCCTGGTCAACAGCACCTGGGAAGACTTGCGCTGACCCTGTCCCGCCACGGAGGCCCCTTGCCATGACGGCAAGGGGCCTTCGTGTGCCGGGCCAGAGCGGCCGGTCTTCAATTACCCTCAATTCCCGCCTGGGAAATGGATAATTCCTCCCGGCCGGGCGCTCCCGTAGAACGGAACGATCAAAAATTGGAATCGGAGGACCGAAAACGAAGGGTGAGACCTATGTCACTCACCCGCGAATATCATTCGACACCCCCAGGTCGACTAATGCATTTGACTCTGTGTAAATAACCGGTCACGCCGTCGTCCCTTGAATCGTTTGATCACATCGTGCTAGCAATGGAAGCCGCGCCAATGCGCGTCCCGCTCCGGCACCGGCACCGCGAGCTCGATTCGACTAATTCGTCCGGCTCACCGCGCAGATTCCGATTCGACTCCTGTTCACCTTCGCCATGGCGTCGTGTTCCAGCCCAGTCGTCAAGGAGCGTTATGCACGTCTATCTGCAGGACAATGATCTCCACGAGGCACTTCGCAGGGATGTCGCGCTCGGGCTGACCTCCGAGCCCAAGACCCTGCCGCCCAAATGGTTCTACGACGAGCGCGGCAGCGAGTTGTTCGACGAGATCACCCGGCTTGACGAGTACTACCCGACCCGGTGCGAGCGCGAGATCCTCATCGAGCGGGCCGACAACATCGCCCGGGTGACCCAGGCGCGGACGCTGGTCGAGCTCGGTGCGGGCTCCTGCGAGAAGACCCGGCTCCTGCTCGGCGCCCTGCGACTGGAGCGCTACGTTCCCGTGGACGTGAGCGGCGACTATCTGGGCGAGGCCGCGGCGACGATCGCCGCGGAGCACCCGGAGGTGGCCGTTCACCCGGTCGTCGCCGACTACGAACGTCACCTGGAGTTGTTACCCCGCGGCCCGCGCAAGGTCGTCGCGTTCCTCGGCAGCACGATCGGCAACATGTTCCCGTCCGAGCGGCACCGGTTCCTGGCCGACGTCAGGAAGATCCTGGACTCGGGTGACTTCCTGCTGCTCGGCGCCGACCTCGTCAAGGACCAGGACCGGCTCGTGCGTGCCTACGACGACGCGCTGGGCGTGACGGCCGAGTTCAACCGCAACGTGCTCCGGGTCATCAACCAGCGGCTCGACGCCGACTTCGTGCCCGAGGCGTTCGCGCACGTGGCTCTCTGGGACCCGGCCAACGAGTGGATCGAGATGCGTCTGCGCTCGCTGGCCAAGCAGGACGTGCGCATCGACCGCCTGGGCATCACGGTTCATTTCACCGACGGCGAGGAGGTTCGTACGGAGATCTCCACCAAGTTCCGCAGGACATGCCTGGAGGAGGGACTGGCCACGGCGGGCTTCACGCTCCGCGAGTTCTGGACCGACCCGCGCAGTGACTTCTCCCTCGTCCTGGCGCAGCCCAACTGAGCCCGGGTGGTCGTCAGACACCTCGATCCGTCACGCCCCGGCTCATTCGGCACGCCCCCGTCCCTGGACCACCCCCGGAGGTTGGCAGATGACCCGATCGTCGCAGAGCGAGATCACCCGTCGCAGCAACGACTACTACCGTGCGGGCGCGCTGGACCACGAGCGATGGGCGAAGATCGCCGAGTTACCCGACTACGACAGGGTCATCGCCGGCTTCGACTGGGCGAAGGTCCTCGACGCGCATCGCGGAAAAGCCTCCGCCGCCATTCTCGACTGCGGGTGCGGAATCGGATACTTCCCGCGCCGACTCCACGAGAAGGTCTCCTTCCCACCACACGTGGTATTCGACTACGACACCCTGGACCCGTCGTCCTATTCGCTCACCGAGCATCGGAAGAATCTGCCGCCCCCCTTCAGGGCGAGACACTCGCTCAACAGCGGTATCGAGGACTTCCGGCCGGAGTCGTGGCTCGGCGCCTACGAGATCATCTGGTGTATGCATTCCCTCTACACCGTGCCGCGTGAACGCCTGCGCGAAGTGCTGAGCACGCTGGCGTCGCTGCTCACCCCCGACGGCACGTGTTTCATTTATCTGCCGAAGAAGCGGTCGGCCTACATGGCCCTGTTCGACCTCTACCTGGAGGAAACGGGTCACGAGCGGATCCAGCCCTACCTGACCGCGGAGGAGGTTCTGTCGGAGCTGACGGGACCGACCCCCTTCACGGTGGCGACCGTCGACTGCGATTTCGACCACTGGATCGACGCGGCCGAGCCGCAGACGCTCGCCACCTATCTGAACCAGATCTCCCTGCGCCCGGTCCGGCTCACCTTCGACGAGTGGCGACGGCACGCCGCCTTCGCGCCCTACCTCGACGAGGCGTTCGACCCCGCACGGTCGGCGTGGCGCTTCCGGCAGGAGATGAGCCTGATCTCGTTCTCTCGAACGACGGCGAGGGAGGTCCGATGAAGAAGATCGCCTTGTGGGCCATCCCCAGGGCCGTGGGCACGGCCTTCGAGCGTGTCTTCCTGGAGAGGGACGACACCACCGTCGCACACGAGATCTTCATGCCCGCGCACTACTACAGCAGCCACCGGGCCAGCCCACGGTACGACGGGACCGTCGCGCCGAAGCCGGAGTACGAGTACGAGCACATCAAGCGGAGCATCGGGCGGATGACCGGCCGGCCCATCCTCTTCCTGAAGGAGATCGCCTTCCACATGCGGGGCGTCTTCGAGGCGGACTTCTGGGCGGACTTCACCCACACCTTCATCATCCGCGACCCCCGGGTCTCGATACCGTCCCTCTACAAGCTCATGCCCGACGCCACTTCCGAAGAGACCGGCTTCGCGTGCGTCAAGGACATCTTCGACCTGGTGCGGGACAAGTATGGGACGACCCCGATCGTGGTCAACGGCGATACCTTCCGGCGTCACCCGAAGGAGACCCTCGAGTCCTACTGCCGCCTTGCGGGAATCCCCTTCCAGGACACGACCACGTGGCGGACCGGGAAGGTGATTCCCGAGTGGAAACAGTGGGAGGAATGGCACGCCGAGGCGCTGAAGAGCTCCGGCATATTCAAACCGCCGCCCGAACCGCGCTCCGTCGACCTGCCCGCTCATGTGGAGAAGATGATAGCGGACGCACTGCCACACTATGCGGAGATGAACCGTTATTCGATCACCGTCTGATCGGCCCCGCTCCCACTCACTCCCCGATACGAGCGGGCGACCCTGAAGGTGAGTCCGGCGGTGACCGCGATGATGCCGCCCAGAACCATGAGCAGTGCGATCGAGCGGTCGGCGATGACACCGCCCAGCATGGCGGCGGCGATGTTCGAGAGAAAGAACATCGACGCGATGACGCCCATCAGCCTGCCCTGCTCGACGTACGCGTACGCATCGGACAGCCACGCGTTGGAGCTGCTGTTGAATATGGCCAGCGAGACACCGAACACCACGAAGACCGGATAAAGGGCAAGCAGCCGGTCCGGGACCACGAAGAGCGCGATGCTGAAACCGAGCATCAGCATGCTGCAGAAGTACAACTGCCCCGTGTTCCACCTGCGCAGGATCGGCCGCATGCCGACCACGCTCAGGGTGATCATCGTGGCGGTCGCGACAATGGTCGCATAGCCGATCTGCTCGGGCGTCGCATTCCACTTCTCCACCATCAGCGCCGGAAAGAACTCGTGATAGATGTTTATCGTGAACGTGATGAAGAACTGGATGGCGAGGGCCACCACCAGGCCGGGAGCCCTCCAGATCGACACCGAACCCCGCCGAGGGGTCTCCTCGACCCGGAACCGGGTCTCTGGCATGGAGGCCCTGCACGCGACGGCGGCCAGCACGCACAGGCCCGCCGCGAGGAAGAACGGCGTGGCGAAGTGCAGGTGTGACAGGAATCCGCCGAGCAGCGGCCCCGTCAGGTAGCCCGCGTAGCCGGCCGAACTCAGGTAGCCGAAGGCCACCGCTTTACCGGCCCCGAGATCAAGGTCGGCCACCACCGCCCTCGCCACACTGATATTGCCTTCGCAGACACCTGTGAGAAATCGCGCGAGGAACAGCAACCCGTAGTTCTCGGCGAGGATCGCGTATCCGGCGAGCGCGTTGGTGAACACGCCCACGATCAGGGTGGAGAGGATGACCTTTCTTCGTCCCACACGATCGGACAACTGCCCGAGATAGAAGCTCCCGATGAGCGTTCCCAACGGATAAACGGCCACGAGCAGGGCGAAGAGCATGGTCGGACTCAGCACGCCGGACCGCGCGATCGCCGAATCCGTCCCCAGGAACAAAGGGGCGAACACCGGATAGGGCATCGCCGTGCCCACGTACCCGAGCAGGGTCACGACAATGACCGACCAGAGCGCAGGGGTCATCGTTTTCTCAGCGGATCGTTCTTTGCTGACCTTTCGCCGCAAATAACGCATCGACTGATGTTATCAGCTCTTGTCGGAACATCCACCGCACCGGACAGGAGGGTGATGGCGCCTGGTCAACGAGAACGTGTCTTCCACATGAAAACCGCTATGCCCATTCCCAAATAATCCATGCGTGTCTGTTCACATGACATAAATGGCTTATTGCCCGCACCCTCGCCGTCCCCGACGGCGGCGCGGGCTTCGTGGACGGGCCCGGACTCCATCCGTCGCCGACCGCCCGGCGGGCCGCCGAGCCTGACGACGTCCTGGGCGTGCTCCGTCATCGTGCGTCGCGGAGCTTGAGAATGTACGTCGCGGTGAGCGCGACGGCGCGGTCTTCGTCATGTGACAGATCCGCGAGGGCACGTGACGTCGTGGTCCCCGGGACGTCCGCGAGCGCCTGCGTCAGCCGTCGGCGTGCGGACGGTTCTATGGCGCCATCGCCGAGGCGGTGGACGAGCCTGGTGGCGATCTGGTCCGCCAACGCGGGATCATGCGCCAGCGCGCTCAGGGCATCGGCCGCATCGGCGTCGTTCGCCCCGTCGACGATCATGTCGACGAGCGTCGGGACCGCGTCGGCCACTCCCCGTCCCCCGAGCGCCAGAGCCGCATACCTGCGGACCACGAGGTCGGCGTTCGTGAGGGCGTCCCGCAGCAGCGCGGTCGCCGCACCGTCCGGGATCTCGGCGATGGACTGGACGGCACGTTTCCGCACCTCCGCCGCCGGTGAGCCGAGACCCTGCGCCAGCAACGCCAATCCTCCATCGCCCGACTGCGCCAGAGCCCATCGAAGGGCTCCGGCGACGTTCGGGTCCGTCTCACTCAACGCCGCCTCGACCAAGGCTTCCACCGGCACGGAAACCTCTCCGACCGAGGACAACGCCGCGCGCTGACGCCTGCCCGCGCTCTCCGATCCCAGGCCTTGGAGGAGTGCGATGATCTGGAGGACGTCCTCCCAGCCGGCGGGTTCCGCGGCGCCGATCCTCCGAAGCCGGGTGAGCAGCTCCGTCTCGGCCGCGATGCGTTCTCTCGTCCGGCGGATGAGGTCGGCGACGAGCTCCGAGGGCGTGAAGCCGGATTCGTCCAGCGCACGCCCCACTTCACGCAGTGACAGCCCCAACGACCGCAGGCTCTCGATATGGAAGATCCGCTGAATGTCCTCGCCGGAATACTCCCGATAGCCGCCCTCGGTACGACCGGTCGGCCGCACCAGCCCAAGCGCGTCGTAATGCCTGAGCATCCGCGCGCTGACCCCGGACCGCCGCGCCACCTCGCCGATCAGCACCGTCCATCTCCCCTCCTGGCCGGTCGCGCCGAGAACCGGCCGGTCATGCCGAGGGCTACGATCCCTGGCCGCCCGCGCCGAGGGCCACGATGCGCTTCGCCTCCTCGACCGCGAACTCGAACCCGGCATCCGGGTCACGCGACAGCCGTTCCGTGGCGATCGCGTGCTGACGCACGCGAGGGTCGGCGTCCGTCGTCGCCGCACGCACCATCGGCGCGCTCACCTCACCCAGCGCGATCAACGCCCGGCTGAGGCTCAACTGGGTCTCCCGCTCGCCCCGCCCGAGCTGCGTCGCCAACACCCCGGCCAACTCGGCTTCTTCGCCTTCCGGCACCAGGGCGACCGCCGCCCGCCAGGCACTCCGCGCCACCTCGTCATCGGCATCGGCCAGCAACGCCCGCGTGATCGCCGGCCACGCCCGCCGATCCCCGATCTTGGACAACGTGTGCAACGCCTGACTCCGCGCCTGCGCCCCCTCCGCCCGAAGTTCACCGACGACCTTCGGAACCGTCACCGCCGGCGAGTGCCGGGTGAGCGCCCACGTAAGTATCTCACGCACATAGAAATCAGGCTCGACCGCGCACCGCTCGACGAGCTTGTCGACGACCCGCGGATCCGGACCGGTACCGACCGCCAACGCCGCCTGCAACCGCACCGACGAATTACTGCTCTCCAGCCCCTGAAGAGCCCGCTCCGTACTCGTGTCCTCTTCCGGCATGGACATCCGGACCACCTCCCAGGGTCGAGTGAAGACCTTGTCACCGTGTCAAGGTCAAGCGGAACCTGAGACGGGCGGCGTCACTTCTCCGGTGAGCCGATCGGGGACAGGCCGAGCGCTTTGTCGGATTACTCCAAAAATGTGAGCATTGTCAGTGTTTGCTGCTCGTTCGCCTTTGCTCCATGCGTGCGAAGCAAACCGTTTCGCCTGCTGTGGTTTTTGTGATCGGCACACCAGAACCATCCGAAACGGTAGAAACATGACGCGCAGCAGCGCACCACGAACACCTGCCTGGCCCGGTGCGATCACCGCGATCGCACTCGCGGCCGGCGCACTCGTCGTCGCGCCGGCTTCACCGGCCGCGGCGGCCGCCGTGGAACGGCCGGTCTACCTCGGCAAATCCCTGTACACCGGCGAGTTCCACGCGCACACGGGGATGAGCGACGGAGCCGAGAACCCGAACGCGGCGTTCGACCACGTACGCGATGAGACGGACGCGGACTTCTTCGCCCTCACCGAGCATGACGTGATGTGGGACGTCCGCAATGGCGACGACTTCATCAAGGACTGGCGGGACGCCGACTCCGACGAGTGGCGTGCCCTGCACGAGCAGGCGGGCGAGTTCAACGCGTCCCAGAAAGACCTCACCGTGGTCCCCGCGGTCGAGAACACCTGGTACGACGGCACCGGCCACATCAACCTGTTCAACACCAGCTGGCACGCGACGGCCCGGGGTACGGAGAAGGGCACCGTCGACGGGTACGCCAACGGCTTCGGCATCGGCGACATGAAGTACGACTACTTCACCTACCTCGCCCGCCTCAAGCAGGACCCGGACGCGATCGGCCAGTTCAACCACCCGTCGCCCACGGGCAAGGGCGAGTTCTTCGGCTTCAAGGGCCTGGACAGGACCGTCGACGACCGCATGGAGTTGATCGAGGTCAAGTCCGCCGACCAGGTCAAGGAGTTCCAGAAGGCGCTGGACGCCGGCTGGCACCTGGCCCCGGTCTGGAACGGCGACGAGCACTCCGCGACCTGGGTTTCGGGCAACCCGTCGATCACCGGCGTCTGGGCCACGGGCAAGAGCCTGGACGACCTCTACGCGGCGATGCACGACCGCAGCACGTACTCCTCGGGCGACGTCAACGCCGTCCTCGGCTTCGGCGGCGACGCCAAACCGATGGGCTCGATCCTGCCCGCCGGAACCACCACCCTGGACGCCGAGGTCCTGCTGAAGGACCCCGACGCCAAGGACTCCTTCACGGGCGCGCAGCTGATCACCAACGGCGGGAAGGTCGCCTACGACTTCGGCAGGCTCGGCGGCGACGACCTGACGCTGAAGAGGAAGCTGGAGGTCAAGGACGGCGACTTCTACTACGTCCGCGCCGACCAGGCCGACGGCGACCTCCTCATCTCCGCCCCGATCTGGATCGGCGAGACGACGAGCGGCGCGAACTACGCCCCGCAGATCACCGTCGCCGACGTGCCCGCCACCGCCCGGTACGGCCAGACGGTCGCGCTGCCGAAGGTGAGCGCCACCGACGACTCCGGCAAGCAGCCCACCATCGCCTTCGAGGTGTGGGACTCCGCAGGCCAGGTCCCGGTCAAGGACGGCGCCTTCCAGATCCGCTCCTACGACGACACGTTCGTCGTCGTGAAGGCGACCGACGACAAGGCCAACACCAACGCCGAGCTGCGCCGGATCCAGATCGACCAGAAGACGCAGGACCCGGCGGGCGTGTTCCGCTTCACCAACAACGCGGCCGTGGGCGTCGAGCCCGGTACGGCGGGCATCGCCGTCACGAGCGACCGGGACGTCCGGCACGTCTACGCGCAGGTCCTGCCGGAGGGCCAGGCCGACTGGTCCAAGGCCCAGGTCCTCACCTCGACCGGCGACAGCCCGTACGAGACGGAGACCGTCGGCAACGACGAGCCGGTGTTCCAGCACTCCATCACGGGCCAGACGCTGCGCTCCCACGAGTTCCGGCTCACCGGCCTGAAGGTCGGCACGACCTACCGGTACCGTCTCGGCGTCACCCGGGACGGCGCCGCCCCCAAGGCCGCCGACACGGCCGCCTGGACGGACGTCAAGGGCCGATTCCGCGCGGGCGGGTCCGACGGCGAGCCCGTCTACCTCCTCGGCGACGTCCAGGTCCCCGACGGCAGCCGACAGCCTCAAGCTGCCGGGCAAGGTCCTCGACCAGCTGAAGTCCAAGGCGCCCGGCGGCGGCACCGTCGTCCAGCTCGGCGACCTCGTCGAGAACGGCGGCCGCACCAAGATGTGGGACGAGATCGACGACTCGTTCCTGTCCGGCCTCGACACGCAGTACGCGGGCGTCAAAGGCAACCACGAGACCTACGAGGACCCCGACTACAACTCGGTCGCCGGCGAGCCCGCCTCGGTCTTCACCAACATGTTCGCGCTGCCCAAGAACGGCGCCGTGGGCGAGGCCAACTACTCGTTCGACCGCGGGCAGGTCCACTTCTCCGTCCTCAGCTCCACCGCGCGTCTCGACGACCAGCTCTCCTGGCTGGTGAAGGACGTCCGGGCCTCGGACAAGAAGTGGAACGTCGTCCTCGGGCACTACTCCTACTACGGCGGCCGCCACGGGGCCGACGCGGGCATGGACATCGACCGCGAGAAGGTCACGCGCGTGCTCGACCAGCTCGGCGTCGACCTCTACATCGGCGGCCACGACCACGTCTACAAGCGCTCGACGATCTACGACGGCCGGCTGGCCAGGACGCCGGAGGAAACGGCCGAGGGCACCACGTTCGTGACGATGGGCTCGGCCGGCCCCAAGTTCTACGACAACGCGAAGTACTGGTGGGACGACAAGGTCGACGACGAGGACGTCCAGATGGGCGGTGTCCTGACGGTCACCGACGCGGGCCTGCGACTGACGGCGTACAAGATCGACGGCCGTCCGGTCGACGACTTCACCGTCACCAAGCCGCAGGGCACCTGGAAGGTCTCCTCCGCCGAGATCAGGAACCGTGAGCTGGACGGCGTCGGGCTCCTCTCGTCCCCGGGCAGCCTCGACAAGCTGACCGTCACGGCCGCGACGTACGACGCCTCGCAGCAGAAGATGATCGACGTGCGCTCGGCCGACGTCACGCTCGACCACCGCGGCCGTGAGCAGTACGTCCGTTTCGGCGAGCCGCTCGCGGTCGCGCCGAGCTCGACCGTCAAGCTGTTCGTCTGGGACTCGCTGAAGTCCGGCAAGCCGCTGCGGCCCGCCGTGACCCTGCGCGAGGGCCTGGCCGGTGACGGCACCGCACAGACCCCGTACCTGATCGACTCCGCCGACGACCTGGCGAAGATCGACAACGACCCGGCCGGACACTACAAGCTGGCCGGCGACCTCAACCTGAGCGGCCTCGGCCGTTCCCAGATCGGCCGCGCGATCGCCTTCACCGGTGTGCTCGACGGCGCCGGGCACACCATCTCGGGCCTGTCCGCGCTCTCCGGCCAAGGCCCCGGCCTGTTCGCCGACAACCACGGCACGATCGAGAACCTGGTCGTCAACGGCGACGTCACCACCGACCGCACCCCGGCCGGTCTCGTCGCCGACATCAACCACGGCACGATCGAGCGGGTCCGCGCCGACGGGTCGCTGACCGCCGCGAGCTATGCCGGCGGCATCACCGGCCACCAGTTCGGCATCGTCCGCGACAGCGTCTCGACGGTGAACGTCAAGGCCACGACCCAGTACGTCGGCGGCGTCGTCGGCGTCGCGATGGGCGGCTCGGTCACCCAGAACGTGCTGGCCACCGGCTCGGTCACCTCGGCCGGGGCGTCGGCGGGCGGCATCGCGGCCTACGGGTACGACGCGACCGAGGTCAGCCACTCGGTCGCGCTGAACTCGAGCATCTCCGGCACCGGCTACGCGCACGCCATCGTCGGCCGCGTGCTCGCCGGTCAGACGGCCACGCTGGAGGACAACCACGTCAGCCGGGCCGTGCCGATCAGCGGGCAGACGCTGACGGACCCGCCCGCGGCCGGCAACCAGAGAGGCAACGTCGTCTCCCCCACGGAGATCCAGAAGCGGTCCTTCTACGAGGCGCGAGGCTGGGACTTCACCGACGTCTGGCAGTGGAGCGAGACCGGCGCGCGGCCGACCCTGAAGGTGGCGCCCGAGCCCCTGCAGGCCGGTGCGACGCCTCAGCTGCCGAAGGACGACCGGGGCTTCTACGTCATCAAGAGCGCCGACGACCTCACGCAGATCGGTACGCACCTCTCGTATGACTATGTGCTCGGCGCCGACCTCGACCTGAGCGGCAGGCCGTTCACCACCCTGCCGGGCGCGTTCACCGGTGAGCTGGACGGCGCGGGCCACACGATCAAGGGCCTGACCTCCGCCGGCGGCCTGTTCACGCAGGTGTCCGGGAACGTCCACGACCTCGCGATCACCGACGCCAAGGTGACCGCCGCCACCGCGCGCGCGGGCATCCTCGCGGGCGCGAGCACCGGCACCGTCGAGCGCGTGTGGGTCTCCGGCTCGGTGACCGCGGCCTCCCGGGCCGGCGGCCTGCTCGGCGACTCCCAGGGCGTCGTCCGTGACGTCTACTCCACGGCGGACGTGCGCGCGCTGTCCACCGAGGCGGGCGGAGTCATCGGCGTCGCGCTGGCGGGATCGCTCACCGAGCGCGTCTTCGCCACGGGCGCCGTCCGCGCGGACACCCGCAACGTCGGCGGCGTGGCCGGGTACGGCTACACCGGCACCACGATCCGTAACTCGATCGCGCTCAACCCGACGGTCACCGCGCCGTCCTGGGCGCACCGCTTCCTCGGCCGGGTGCTGGCCGGCAACGTCGCCACGCTCGAGGGGAACTGGGCGGTCGAGACCGTCGAGGCCACCACACAGCAGGAGACCACGATCGGCCCGGCGACGCTCAACGGCGCCACCGTGGCCAAGGCCGAGGCCCGCGGCCAGGACTTCTGGACCGGCAAGCTCGGCTTCGACCTCACCACGGTCTGGAAGTGGGACGAGGACGGCAAGCGGCCCGTGCTGCGCGCCGTGCCCGAGGACGTCCCGGCCGTCTCCGACCCCGCGCCCACGGGCCCGCCTCTGGCGACACCCGCCGCGGCGACGGTGGCGGAATCCGCGGCCGCGGGAAAGAGCGGTGACGAGGAAGGGGCGGCGCGGACCACCGCGTTCACCACCGCGGCCCCGGCGGCGGCCGAGGTCGCCCAGACCGGCGGCATCCACCATGAGGCGGTCAAGAACGACGACGGCACCGTCACCGTGACGGTGTCCGCGGGGGCCGCCGCGGCGGCCGGGCAACTGTCGTTCCTCCTGCTGAAGCCCGGCGCCGCGCCGTCGGCCCCGGCCGAGGACGACATCGCCTACCTCGGCGAGGTCCGCCTCGATGATCAGGGCAACGCGACGCTGACCGTGCTCCTGGACCAGCCGGACGGCACGATGCTCGCGCTCAACACCTCCGGCGACACCGAGCGCCACGTCGCCCCGCTCCTCCCGCGCACGCCCGAGACCACGGCGATGAGGGTGCTCCACGACACCGTCACCGCCACGGTCAAGCCCCAGGGGAACGCCCCCGCGCAGGCGACGATCACCCTGGTCTGCACGGGTGCGGACAAGTGCCAGGAGGAGGTCGCCGTCTCCCACGACGGCCGCCCTGTCGACGCCAAGAAGGTCACGCTCCAGCCCGGCAAGACCCGGGACCTGAAGCTCAACCTCCGCGACGAGGCCCGCGCCGCCCTCCTCGCCGGCAGGTCGATCATCCTGGAGGTCCGGATCGGCACGGCCCCGGCGGTCCAGGTGACGGTCACTCCGTGACACGCCGGCCGGAGAGGCTCCCACCTCTGCGGTGACTCCGTGACCCATGGCGCCCGCAGCCTCCTCGGCTGCGGGCGCCATGGCTCATTCCCCGAACCGACCAGGGGCGGTGTCGCATGCGGGCGCATGGCGCGAGCCGGGAGAAGCCCGTCCACCGCACCCGTGAACGCGACCGCGTCCGGGCCCCGGTCCGCTGAGCGGGACGATTTCATGGGCAATGCCTTCCGGGCGGCCGATCATCTCCGCATGGCCGAGGCGACAGGAGTCCGCTGTGAGGCGGGCCGCCGGCGGCGCGATGTGACCCCCGAGGAGATCTCATGCCACGCATTCCGCTGATCCTGTTGGTCTGCGGCGCCCTCGTGGCGGCGCCGGTGCTCTGGCGCTGGTTCGCGCGGGCCAGTAACACCCAGGTTCGCCGGATCAACCAGTGAAGGCCCCGGACGGACTGGACGGCCTCGACCGGCGGCGGCGTGACCAGGTCGCGGCGGCCTGGCGGCACGTCACCGTGGACCGGCTGCGGGAACTGCTCCGCGGTCTGGTGAACGTCACCAGCCCGACCGGTGGGGAACGCCGCCTCGCCGAGCACATCACCGACACCCTGGCGGCCGCCGGCATCATGGCGGCGACCCAGCCGCTCGACGACCGGCAGGCCAACGCGTGGGGGCGGCTGCGCGGCGACGGGAGCGGCCCCGACCTCATGTTGTACGCGCCGCTCGACACGCTGACCACCGGCCGCGAGGACGAGGACGTTCCGTGGACCGGCCCCGGAGCGCGCCCCGACATGCGGCCGGCCGCCCGGGTCGAGGGCGACCTGGTGATCGGACTCGGCGCCGGCAACCCGAAGGGCCACGCCGCCTGCGTGCTGATGGCCGCCGAGGCCGTCCACCGCGCCGGGCTGCCGTTGACCGGGGACCTGCTGGTCGCGTTCGGGGCCGGCGGCATGCCCGTCAACGCGCCGCCCGGCGGCGGGCGGCGCAACGTCGGGCAGGGCGTCGGCTGTTCGTTCCTCCTCGAACAAGGAGTCTGGGCGGACTTCGCGGTGATCGCCAAGCCCGGCTGGACGGTCTCCTCGGAGGAGGTGGGGCTGGCCTGGTTCGAGGTCACCGTCCACGGTGTGCACACCTATGTCGGCTCACGGCATCGCCTGCCGTACGAGAACGCGATCGCCCGGGCGGGCGAGGTCGCCGTGCGGCTCGAGGAGTGGTTCGCCGGCTACACCGAACGGCACACGAGCGGGACGGTCGCCCCTCAGGGCATCGTCGCCGCGGTGGAGGGAGGCCGGCCGCACATGGCGGCCGTCACCCCGGCCACGTGCCGGCTGCTCGTGGACCTGCGCCTGAGCCCGCGCACGACTCCCATGGAGGCCAAGCGGGAGTTCGGCGCCGCGATCGAGAAGATCCGCGCCGAGCTGCCCGGCGCCGCGGTGACGTTCGAGATGGTGCTCGCCATCCCCGGCACCGCCTCCGACCCGCGGAGCTGGGTGGTCCGCAGCGCCACCGCCGCCTGGGAGGCCATGGAGGGGCGCCCGCACGAGGTGATCCGCGGCAACAGCGGCGCGACCGACGCCAACGTCCTGCGGAGCCGGGGAATCCCGACCGTGCGCGTCGGCATGCCCAAGGTCACCGACGCGCCGTTCGAGGTCGACTTCTCCATGGGGATGAACACCGCCGACGTCCGGGAGATGGAACGGCTCACCCGCCTTCTGATCCGCACCGCCGTCACCACGGTCACCCGGTCCCGATCAGAGGTGGGGGTATGACCGGGGCGGTGCCCGGTGCGGGCCCCTTGGACAGCGCCCTGACGACCGTACGCGCCCACCGTCCGGAGCTGGCGTAGACGCACGTCCGTCCAGGTCCCCGTCATGACGGCCGGGGGTGGCGGTTTCGCGTGGAACGCACCAAACTCTTCACAGGTCTCCGAAGCAGCCGGGAGGTCCCCCTGCCATGACAACGCTTCCGTTCGCCCGACCAGGATCGACGGCTCCAGAGGGCACCGGTCCGGCGGGCACCGGCGACGCCGAGGCGATGAACTCCGTCCTGGGCAAAGCGCGCCTGATCATCGAAGCCTTCACGGCGGAGGACGACTCCCTCTCGCTCGCGGAGCTCGTCAAGCGCACCGGGGTGGCGAAGGCCAGCGTGCACCGGCTCGCCCAGGAACTGCTCGGCTGGGGGGTGCTGGAGCGGGCGGGGAACCGCTACCGCCTCGGCCTGCGGCTCTTCGAGATCGGCCAGCGGGTGCCCCGGCAGCGGATCCTGCGCGAGGCGGCCCTGCCCTACATGGAGGACCTGCTGCTCGCCACCCAGGAGACCGTCCACTTCGCCATCCACGAGGGCCTCGACGTGCTGTACGTCGAGAAGCTCATGGTGCACCGGGGCCTGCGGAAGCAGTCCCGGGTCGCCGGGCGGCTCCCCCTGTTCTGCACCGCCACCGGGAAGGTCATCATCGCCTTCTCACCCCCGGCGCTCTTCCACGAGGTCGTCCGGCACGGCCTCACCCCCCTGACCCACAAGACGATCATCCAGCCCGGACGGCTCCTGGCCCAGCTCGACAAGATCCGGGCCGAACGTCTCGCGGTCGAGGTCGAGGAGACCAGGCTCGGCTACACGAGCCTGGCCGTACCCGTCTTCGCGGACACCGGCACGCTGGCCGGCGCGCTGTCGATCACGGCCCCCACCTTCCGGATGAACCAGGGCCGGTTCACGGCCGCGCTGCGCACCGCCGCGCTCGGCATCTCCCGCACGCTCCAGGCGACGGGCTGACCGCCCGGGAGGACGGCCGCCCGCCTGCTCGGCGCCCGCCTCAGCGCGAGCGGTACGCGCGAGAACTCCGCTCCGTCACCTGGTGACCGGATGCTTGGCGAGGAAAGCGAGGCTCAGCTCGTTGTACCGCGCCGCCTGCTCGTGCTGGGGCCAGTGGCCGCACTCGTCGAACAGCACCAGCTCCGAGCCCGCGATGGCCTCGTGCATCGCGGCGGCCTCGGGTACCTCGCCGAACGGGTTGTCACGGCCCCACACGATCAGGGTGGGCGCGGTGATCCGGGCGAGGTCCTCCGGGCGGAGGACGTTGCGCAGCCGGGTCTCCATGTTCTGCAGGCACAGCAGGTTGTCGATGGTGGCGACGAAGTCGGGCCGGTGGTAGATGGCGTGCCTGACCGCGACCAGCTCCTCGGTCGCGTCCTTCGCGTCGGCCATGAGCAGCCGCATCCGCGCCCGGGTCAGCTCGACGTCGTCCCTGGTGACCGCCTCCCGGGTGGTGGTGCGGATGCGCTCCATGACCCGCGGGTTGGCCACGGTGCCTCCGGCGCAGAGCAACTGGAGGGAGGCGACCCGCTCGGGCGCGTCGATCGCCGTACGGGCGCCGGCCCATCCGCCGAGCGACTCCCCCACGATGTGGGCGGACTCGATGCCGTTGGCGTCCATATAGGCGAGCAGGTGGTCGCGGTAGCGGGGAATCTCGTAGGGGAAGTCGGGCTTGCCGGTGTAACCGTGACCGAGCATGTCGATGGCGTGGCAGGCGTACCGCCGGGCGTGGTCGCCGATGTTGCGGGCGAAGGCCTCCAGGTGGCCGCTGGTGCCGTGGAGGAAGATCACCGGTTCGCCGGCGCCCGCCTGGAGGGAGCGGGTCGGAACCCCACCGGCGTCGACGGTGGTGACCCGGAAGTCGACGCCGGCCAGTTCGGTCCAGATGGTGGGGACGATGGTGGGGGAGGTCATGGGTTGCTCCAGTGGTCGAGGGGATGGGGCCGGGTCACGGGTGGTCGACGGAGCGGAGGAACCCGTCGACGACCGCGTGGTAGGCGGCGGGCCGTTCCTCCTGGAGGTGGTGGGAGACGTGGTCCATGACGTGCAGGTTTCCGCGTCTGACCATCCGCGACAGCATGAGCGGGTAGTCGGGGGTGAGGAACGCGTCCTCGCGTCCCCACACGAAGAGCACCGGCGCCTCGATCCGTCCCAGCTCGTCGGTGAGGTCCTGCCAGTCGCCGCGTGGTGAGTCCGACATCGCGGCGAGCTCCCGCTCTCCCGGGTCGAGGCTCTGCCGCCATCGCATCTCGACGGTCTCCTCGGGCAGGCGGGCGGCGTCGTACCACTCCAGCCGGGTGATCAGGTGGCGCATCTTCTCGCGGGTGGGTCCCTCGCCGCCGTAGTAGACGTCCCGGGCGGCGCGGCCGCGGTGGCCGCGTTCGGGCAGGGGCGCGAGCGGTCCGTAGAAGACCGGCATGCTGCCGGTCACCACGAGGGAGCGGACGCGGCCGGGATACCGGGCCGCGAGACACAGCGCGATGGTGCCGCCCCAGGAGTTGCAGATGAAGTCGGCCCGTTCGAGGCCGAGGGTGTCCATGAGGGCGACGGTCTTGGCGGCGTGGAAGTCCCACATCGGGCCGCTGATGCGACATTTGTCGGACTTGCCGTACTGGAGGATGTCCACGATGAGGCAGTGCCGGTCGGCGGCGAAGTACGGCGCGACCGGGCCGAAGTCGCTCCAGCCGGTGCACCCGGGGCCGCCGCCGTGCAGGAAGATCGTGTCCGGGCCGGTGCCGAACTCGTGGAAGTGGTAGGTGACACCGCCGGCGTCGGCGAAGCGGCTCTCCGGCGCGGCGCCGGCCGGGGGTGAGGGGAGGCGGGCGGGCATGATCGTCATCGACGGTCTCCTGAGGCGGGGACGGCGGCGGGGTCGAGCACGGCCACGCCCATTCCGGTGAGCCACTCGGGCATGGGCGCGTAGACCAGCGGTGTGCCCGGCGTGAAGCCGAGGGCGGCCGCCATCACCAGCCACGTGCGCAGTTCCTGGCCGCCGTTCCCGGCCGCGGACTCCACCTCGGCGGTCGTCATCGACGCGTAACGGCGCAGGCGGCCATTCGCGAGGTCGTCGAGGAACTCCCGGTCGAACTCAGGAGAGATCGTCGGGCGGGCGGCCACGATGATCTCCCGGCGCCGTTCGTCGTACCGCTCCCACTCGCCCCGCCCGTTGATCCAGGCGTCCACGAGGAACGCCTCGTCGTCGCCCTGGGGATCGGTCCAGTCGCTCGGCCACGGCAGCCGGTGGGACAGCCCGCCGGAGGCGATCACGACGACGCGGCGCTCCCCGGCGATCCGCCCGACGGCCGCGGCGAGGTTCTCGCCGAGCCGGACGCAGCGCGCCAGCGTGGGCAGCGGCCGGGCGAAGACGTTGACGACCAGCGGCACCACCGGCACGTCCAGGCCGTCGAGCAGGTACTGGATCGCGTGCGACTGCCCGTGGTCGATCTGCAGCCGGGCCGAGATCGCCACCTCGGTCCCGGCCTCGACGAGGTCGGCCGCCAGCGCCTGCGCGAACCCGGGGTCGGTCTTCTGCCGGCCCTTGGGGGTCCCCGCCTCGCCGGTGGCGACGACCTCGCCGACGCCCACGGTGAAGGCGGGGATCAGGTCGAGCCAGAAGCCACGGAAGTGGTTCGACCCGACGATCACCGCCACGTCCGGGCGCGCCTCCGCGACGCGCCGCCGGGCGGTGTCCAGGGCGTCGCGGAAGGCCTCGGCCCGGTCGGTGTGCACGACCTGGTCCCAGTGGGTGTTCATCAGGGTCGAGTGGGACGCCCCCACCCCGAGCACGATGTCGGACATCGGGTCGTCCGGCTCCTTTCCTTGTCCTTGTGGGGCCGCGGTTCAGCCCGCGGTGGCGTCGGCGGGCTCGATGCCCTGGGCGCGCAGCCGTTCCAGCCGTTCCTCGGTGGTGTCCTCGGCGAGCTTGCGCCACTGCAGGAGCGAGTCGTCGGGGCGGTAGAGCTTCTCCGGCGGCGCGTCGGTGACCTCGACCATCCACTTGTCCTGTCCGGAGAACTGACCGTGGAAGAGCCACCGCACCGCGCCGAGGTACTTGGCGTAGAACGGCAGCGTCCTCACGCCCTTCTTGAAGTCGGCCAGCATGCCGACGTACAGGTGGTTGCCGGCGTCCACCGGCACGTAGAACTCGTAGTGGATGAAGGTCGGGTACGCGATCCGCAGGACGCCCGGCATGCTGACGGAGGCGAAGCCGGGGAACTCCTGGGCCGCGATCGTCGGGTTCACCTTGCGGTGCGAGGTGGTGTTGCCGATGTTCCGCACGCCCTTCGGCGGACGGGCCTTGTACCAGGCCGTCCCCGACCAGGGGCCGAGCCCCGGGAAGTCCGCCTCCCAGTACTGCTCCCGCTGCACCCGGTAGATCCAGCGGCCCCGCTTGACGATCTTGGTGGTGTTCCAGACCGGCATCGGCTTGAACAGCCGCCACAGCGCCGTGCGGTGGAGGTACTTGGCGTGCCCCTCGTCGTAGCCGTTCTCGCAGGCGAACCGCCAATTGCCCGCCCGGGCCTGGATCCGCTGGCCCACGACCGCCGGGTTGCCGACCAGTTCCTCGGGCAGCTGCCCGTCGATCGGATGCGGCTCCTCGCCGTCGCCGATGTACACCCAGACCAGGCCGAGGCGCTCCTCGACGTCGTAGGTCGGCTGGGTGACCTTGCCGCAGATCGGGGACAGCGGCCCGTCGGTGATCGCGGCCTTGAGGTCACCGGTCTCCAGGTCGAAGGTCCAGCCGTGGTAGACGCACGAGATCGTCCCGGGGAACTGCTTGTCGCCGTGGCTCAGCGGCACCCCGCGGTGGGGGCACCGGTCCTTCATCCCGTAGATCTTGCCGTTGTCGCGGATGACGAACAGGCGCTCGCCGAGCAGGGTGACGGCGCGGGGCTTGTCTCCGACCTGCGAGGAGAAGCAGACGGGGTACCAGTAGCCACGAAAGCCGGCCTCGGCGGCCTGGTAGTGCGGCCAGCTCGACCAGTCCTGGCGGCCTGGCAGCATGCCCGCGCGGTGTCCGCGGACCGGCTTGGCCGGGGCGGGCGCGGGCTGGGAGTTCACGGTCTCGGTCATGTCTGCTCCACGGGTCCTCACGGCGGCATCTCCCGCTGCGATCGAGATCGCCGTATGCCGGTCCCGAGAGCAGACCATCGGCCGGAACGGCGGGCAACGAGTCCGGTTCGCCCAGCGGAACGCGGTGGCCGGCGGCGCGGACGACGGAGGAATTTCGCGGACGGTTCCGGTGAGCGGTCCCGCTCAGAGGACTGTCCAGGGCCGCCGTTCCTACATTCGACGGCGAAGCGCATCGCCTAACTTCCCCGGAGGCCTGTGGTGACCATGTCCGAGACCGTGTCGACCGACGTCCTCATCGTCGGCGCCGGCCCGACGGGCCTGTACGGCGCCTACTACGCCGGGTTCCGCGGCCTCGCCACCGTCGTCGTCGACGTCCTGCCGCAGGCCGGCGGCCAGGTGACGGCCATGTATCCGGAGAAGGAGATCCGCGACGTCGCCGCGCTCCCCGCGATCAGGGGCCGCGACTTCGTCGCCGCCCTCCTGGAGCAGGCGTCGGCCTTCGCCCCGGCCTACCTCCTCGGCCGGCAGGCGGTGACGCTCGAGCACCGCGACGGCGAACCCGTCGTGACGCTGGACGACGGCACGGTCGTCCACGCCCGCGCCGTCGTGCTGACGTCCGGCATCGGCACTCCGACGCCGCGTCCCCTGGAGTGCGGCGAGGAATGGCTCGGCACCGGCCTGTCGTACTTCGTGGTGGACCCTCGGGCGCACACCGGCCGGGACGTGGTCATCGTGGGCGGCGGCGACAGCGCTCTGGACTGGGCGGACGCGCTCGAGCCGATCGCGCGCTCCGTCACCCTCGTACACCGCCGGGCCGCCTTCCGCGGGCACGCGGCCACCCTTGCCCGGGTCCGGGCCGGGCGGACCCGGATCCACACCGACACGCACGTGACCGCGCTCGACGGAGACCTGGCGGCCGGCCGCCTCGCCAAGGTGACGCTGCGGTCGAGGTCCGGGGACGAGACGGTGCTCGCGGCCGACCACGTGATCGCCGCGCTCGGTTTCATCAGCGACCTGGGCCCGCTGCGCGACTGGGGCCTCGAACTCCGGGCGAGGTCGGTCGCCGTCGACCGGTCGATGCGGACCAACCTGCCCCGCGTGTACGCCGCCGGCGACCTCACCGACTACGAGGGCAAGGTGAGGCTGATGTCCGTCGGCTTCGGCGAGGTCGCCACCGCCATGAACCACGTGGCCGTCGACCTCGATCCCGGGCTCACCCTGTTCCCCGGCCACTCCACCGACGGCGTTTGACCCCGCCCCCTCGGGCGACCACCCCACTCCGGAAAGGACACCCATGAGCTACGTGATCGGCGCCGCCTGCATCGACGTCCTCGACCGCTCCTGCGTCGAGGTCTGTCCCGTCGACTGCATCTACGTCGGCGAGCGGAAAAGCTACATCAACGCCGCCGCGTGCATCGACTGCGGCGCGTGCGAGGTCGAATGCCCGGTCTCCGCGATCGTCGTGGACCGTGTCGCCCGCAGGGACGAGACGTTGAACGCCCATCTGGAGGATTCCCTCCTCTTCTTCGCGCAGCCGCTGCCGGGCCGTGCGCTGCCCCTCGGCGACCCGGGCGGCGCGCGGAAGATCGGCGAGGTGGGCGCCGACACCGCCCTGGTCGCCGGCCACCCCGCCCCGTGACGGCAGGGGAGCCGCCGTTCGAGGCGGCCTGAGGGCCGGTTCAGAACAGCAGCCGGTCGAGCAGTTCCGCGCGCGTGTGCACGCCGAGCTTCGCGTAGATCGACTTGAGATGGTGCTTGACCGTGTGCAGGCTGATGACCAGGTCGGCGGCGATCTCGCCGTCCCGGCGGCCGGTGAGCGCGCGCGTGGCGATCTCGACCTCGCGTGGCGTGAGCAACGCCAGACGGGCCGGCGCGATCGCACGCGACGACGCATCCCGCGTGGCGATGACCGACACGATCACGTCCGGCTGGCTCGGCAGCCGCTGTGAGGTGATCGTGAGGTGCAGCCCGCCCCCCTCGCCGCCGCCGGCCCAGGAGGCCACCGCCCTCTCGTCGTCGTCGCAGTCGAGCAGCCGCTCGACCTCCGGGCGGGCGTCCCCGAGCCGGTCGAACAAGGCGACCGCGGGCGCGTTGAGGTGACGCCGCGCCAACCCCAGGTCGGTCAGCACCACCGGTGTGCTGCATCGGTCCAACGCCTCGGTCAACTGGACGCGCTCACGCTCGGCCGAGGCACGTTCACGCACCGCCGACACGGCGATGCCCAGCACCGTGGCCGCCGCGCGGGCCGCGTCGCGGTCCGCCTCGGTGAACTCCGCCTCTCCGTCCCGCCGGGCCAGGTTCAACGTGCCGGCCACCTCGGCGCCGACGACGAACGGCGCGCAGAGCACCCGCGCCATGGCGTGCGGCGCGAACACGTCATGCACGACCGGGAGCTTCAGCCACTCCTCCCGCGGCATCAGCGAGTCACTGTCGCAGACCCGGCGATCGCGCAGCGCGCTCTGGACGACGGGATCGCGGTCCCGTCCGTGACGTTCGTAGCTGCGCACGTAGTAGTTGCCGAGGCCCCGCACCTCCGCGGCGGCGGGACGCCCGGTCGCGTGGTCGTGCACGTAGACGCCGGCGGCGAAGGAGGCGAGCCGGCGCGGCGCCTCGTCGAGGAAGCGGTTCAGCAGCCGTTCGAGAGAGGGTGAGGTGACCAGTTCGGCGACGAGCGTGGGCGGCAGGACCGGCTCGATGAGGGGATTCCCCATGACGTGCTCCACTCTGGATGCGCTCGGCTGGGCACTCCCGCACCGAGGCGTCCGCCCAGACTAGCTCCGCCCCCACCTTCCAGGAAGACGTCGTCGCACGCCAACCGCCGGGTCCGCTCAGCGGACCCGGCGGGCCGGGGTGTGGGGAACCGTCACCGGTCCGTCATCCGGTCAGGCGGCCACGGAGGAAGAGCAACGACTCGCGACTCGGGTCGGAGGCCAGCGAGACCACGCGCCCGATGAGCATCCAGTGCGAGTTGTTGCGCACCGTCCCGGCGAGTTCGCACTCGAACCGCGCCGCGGTCCCGGCCAGCAGCGGCGCCCCGACCGCACCGGGAACGTGGTCCACGCACCCGAACTTGTCGGGATCCTTCGAGGCGAACAACCGGGCCGTGGACGCCTGGCCGGAGGCGAGCACGTTCACCGCGAACACCCCGGACCGTTCGATCGCCGACCACGTCCGAGACGTCGCCGCCAGGCAGACGAGCACCTGGGGCGGTTCCAGGGTGAGCGAGGTGAAGGCGTTGACGGTGCTGCCGTACGGCTTCCCGTCGAGGGCCGTGGTGACGACCACGACCCCGGTGGGGAACTGGGCGCACGCCGCCCGGAAGGCCTCGGGGTCCGGCATCAGAGCCGGCTCGCAGGACGTGGCCGGGGTCATGACGCTGTGCGCAGGGCAGGCGCCTGGCCCGGATCGAGCCCCATCGAGATCAGACCGGCCATCTCCGCGCAGGCCAGCGCGTTGGGCGGCATGATCGGGCCGGTCATGCCGTCCCGCAGCATCAGCTCGTAACCCCGTTCACGCATCAGCGAGTTGAGTCCGCCGGCGGTCGTGCCGAGGGTGGAGATCGTGTGGATCACCGTGCCGACCATCAGCTTCGCCCGCAGGAACGCGGCACAGGTCTGCAGGCTCGGCCCGCTGTTCTCGTCGGCCTCCCACGCCGCGTGGTACATCATCAGCCGGGCCGCCTCGACCTGGGCCGCGATGTGCCCCATCGCGGTGCTGATCGTCGGGTGGTAGCCCATCGGCTGGGCGAAGCCCTTCGCCGTACGGGTCCCGAGGGCGTCCTGCAGCCACTCCGCCATCGCCTCGGCGACGCCCAGGTAGCAGCCGGTGTATCCGCCCCAGGCGATGTGCGCCTGGGCCACGATCCAGTTGCCGAGGAAGTCGTCGAACTCGCACAGGACCAGCTCCTCGGGCACGAACGCGCCGGTGATCCGCACCTGGTTGCTGCGGGTCGAACGCATGCCCAGCGTGTCCCAGTTGTCGGTGACCGTGATCGCGCCGTCCTGGCGCGTCGGCATCAGGAAGCCGACCACGTGGGTCGGGTCGTCCGCCCACTCCGGGTGGGCGAACATGAAGGCGTAGTCGCTGGCCTCCCAGAGAGAGGCGAACATCTTCGTGCCGCTGATCTCCAGCCCGCCGGGCACCCGGCGCGCCGACAGCGTCGGCATGTAGGTGGCCGGCAGCAGGCTCGACGCGGACGGCTCCGAGAGCGGGGCGCAGATCAGCGCGCCGTCCCGCACCACCAGGTCGGCGACCCGCTTCTTCGCGTCGTCCGGTACGGCGTCGAGTGTGGCGATGATCCGTGTCGCCACGTAGTGCATGTTGAAGCCCAGCGCGGTCGAGGCGTCGCCCTTGGCGAGCGCCTCGACGGTGGCGAGCCACTGCGTCGTCCGGGCCCCGAGGCCGCCGAGGTCGCGCGGGAGCGCGACGGCGTACAGCCCGGCCTCGCGCAGCTTCGCGAAGTTCTCCGTGGCGATGCTGCGGTCACGGTCGTGCTCCCGGGCGTGGGGCGCGAACTCGGCAGCGAGCCGCGCGCCCAGCCCGGCCAGCTCCCGGCTGTGTTCGTCGAGTTCGAAGTGCATGGTGTCCGTCCTCTTGGTCGTTCGGTGTAACTGGTGCGCCTCAGGTCCACATCGGAGGACGCGTGGTGTCGAGGCTGGCGTGGACGACCTTGGTCGCCGTGTACTCGAGGAGGGTCGCGGCGGCCCCCTCGCGTCCGAAGCCGCTCGCCTTGACGCCGCCCTGCGGCTGACCGAGCGGTGTCGCGAACCAGGTGTTGACCCAGACCATCCCGGAGTCGAGACGGTCGGCGAGCCGGTACGCCTGGGCGAGGTCGGCGCTCCACACCCCGTTGGCCAACCCGAACGCGACCCGGTTGACCCGCTCGACCACCTCGTCCTCGGAGGTCCAGGCCTCGACGGTGAGCACGGGCCCGAAGAACTCCTCGCACGAGGCGCTGGTCGCGCCGTCTGGGGAGGCCAGGACGGTGGGACGGTAGTAGCTGCCACCGGCCAGCTCGCCCGGCATCTCCGGCACGCGGCCGCCGGCCCGCAGCTCGGCCCCCTCGGACAGCGCCGCCTGGACCCGTGCGGCGACCAGGTCGCGGTGCCGCGCCGTCACCAGCGGGCCCAGCTGGGTCGCCGGATCGAGGGCGTCGCCCACGACGATCGCCTCGGCGCGCGCGGAGACCCGTTCGAGCAGCTCGTCGTACCGGTCACGGTGCACCATGAGCCGCGAGGACGCGAAGCACACCTCGCCGTTCGCGGCGAAGATACCGGTGAGCACGTCCTCGGTCACGGTGTCCAGATCGGCGTCCGGGCACACCACCATGGCCCCCTTGCCGCCCAGCTCCATGAGGGCAGGAACCAGCCGGTTCGAGACGTCGCCGAGAATGCGGCGCCCGGTCTCGGTGCCCCCGGTGAAGCTCACCTTGGCGACTCCGGGGTGCGACACCAGGGCGCGCCCGGCGTCGTGGCCGAACCCGGTGACGACGTTGACGACGCCGGGCGGGAACAGGTCCTGCACGAGCCGGACGAACTCCACCGTGCTGACCGACGCCAGCTCGGACGGCTTCACCACGATGGTGTTACCCGCCGCGAGGGCGGGCGCCAGCTTGTGCGCGACCGAGATCAGCGGCGAGTTCCACGGAACGATCGCGGCGACGACGCCCACCGGCCGCTGCGTGGTGGACACGTGGGCGCCCGGCCCACAGGGAATGGTCCGCCCGTGCAGATCCCGGACGACACCGGAGAAGAACCGAAAGATCTCCGCCGCCGTCGGCACATCGATCAGCCCGGCCTCCCGGACGGCCCGCCCGTTCTCGGTCGCGAGCAGCGCCGGCCACCGTCCCGCGTCCCGCGTCAACCGCTCGGCCACGGCCCACAGCAGCGCCTGCCGCGTATCCAGCGAGGACTCTCGCCAGGTCTCGAACGCGCTCTGCGCGGCCGCGACCGCCCGGTCCACATCGCCGGCCGTACCCGCCGCGACCTGTGCCCAGATCCGCCCGGTGCTGGGCTCGACGGCGGGGAACGTCTGGCCGGCCCGAACCTCCCGGCCACCGATCAGCAGAGGCTGCGGCTCGGCCAGCGTGAACCGCTCCGTCACGGCTTCGGTCGCGGCCACGTCAGCAGCCGACGTACTGGGAGTCGCGGCCACGTCAGAAGCCGATGTGCTGAGAGTGGAACGGGTTGTCGATGCGGATCCGCCACGTCCCGTCGGCCTGCCGGCAGAAGACGTTGCTGTCCACGGCACCCATCTCGATCGACTCCCCGTCGGGCCCGGTCCCGACCAGATGCCACTTGAGGGCGACCAGGACGACGTCCCCCGCCTCGACCCGGTGCAACTCCTCGATCGTCAGATGAGGCTTGGTGTCGATGAACTGCTGCAGCGCCTCCCGCAGCCCGCCCAGCCCCCGAACGGGCTCGGTCCCCGGCGCCGTCTGAAAGACGGTGTCCTCGTCCCAGCACGACATCGCCAGATCGAGATCTCCGGCATTCATCGCCTCGACGAACAACTCATTGATCTCGGTAACACTGTTGCGCGAACCCATGGTCACTCCTCACGAGGAAGGTCCTGAATCCCCTTCACCGTAGGATTCGCCCACAGGCACCCACATCCCACCAAAACGGGGTTCCACCGCCATCCCCCACCCAGGGGATGCCAGTCACCTTCTCGCCCTACGACACCCAAGTCGCGGCGGCCTCGATCAGTTCCGGCCGCACGCCATCTTCGGCTCTACGGCCCTTGACCTCGGGGTTGAAGGGGCGGACCTTTGGGCAAGGCTGTCCGGATCGGAGAGCCATTTCTCAGGGACGACGCCCGTATCTCGGCTGCTCATGGGACAGGTTCCCCTCAAGAAGGCCCTTGGCGGGTGGGGCAGTGGGCTCGGGGAGCCGAGGGAATCGAACCCCTGACCTATCGCTCACAAGTCGAAAGAAGACCGTTCCCTAACATCTACCGCTGCCCATACCCTCAGCTCAACTCGAAGCATCTCTAGATCAAGTCCCACACACTCCTACAGGGATCCATGGGCGCTGGCGGCAGTCGCGTCAGCAAGATCACCGCACAGAGACACATGCACGAGACCCGCTCAGCGAGCACCGGTATTACTCGATGGCAAGGGCACACGTACCGTCGGGCTGCCAGGCCCGAGGAACGAAAGCCTGCGGCAGCAAAGAAGCACCGCTTCAGGAGAGCGACGGCGATCGCGTCCCATTAGTCTATTGAGCGGCCTGGAGCCGCCGCTATCCGAGGCTGCCCGACAGGGCGGCCGGTGGAATCACCAGCGCAGGACAATCAACGGCGTGTTATTTCGAGCCTGGACCGGGCTGCCCTGGCGTGATCTGCCCGAGCGCTTCGGCCGTGGATCACGGTCTACAGACGGCACCGCCGGAGAGCGGTGCTGCCCAAAGCCGCGCGTCCTGCTCATGCGTGGTGTCCTCCCGAGGGGTCGGCTGATGAGGTGAAACGCCATGCCTGCTTATAGGTTCGACGCTGGCGCTCGCGGATCTGGCGGTGGTCTTGGCGGTGAGCGGTCGCGAAGCGCCTATCAAGGACATTCGTCCCCACGCGGGCAGGGCCTCATATCCGTAATCCACATCCCCGAGACGTTGGGATGTTTCCGCAGCTTCCGAATAGCGGCGGGCGATCCACCGTCAACTATGGTTCCATAAATCAATCCGGCCGTTGCAGCTTGACGCAACTCCGCCACCGAAAGGCCGAATCCATTTAAGGTCGTATCGTCATTAGGCCGCAACTGGGCCACCCAACTTTTGAATTGAGCAAGAGAAGAATAGCTAGCACAGTCACGCTGCGTTGCCGATTTGAAGCAACCCTCTTCCCCGGACCAATAGATGGGATTACCTGTACGCCTCACACCCGATAGCAAAACGGGCGCCGAGGATTCGGATGAGACAAATAAATTTAGGTCTCGCTCTTGTACCGGTTGTCTAAGTTTAATCAGCACGGTCGTCCTCACCCCGGACCCGACACTCTTTAGTACCCGATCGCTTCCATCTCCATTTCTTTCATTTCCGAATTCGCCCATGGCCAGGGAGAGCCTATTCTCCGGCATCTGGTTGATCTCTTGCACATGGCCCGACTTGTCTAGCCGGACAGCGTAAGGTACGCGCGCTGAGGAAAATACTCCACTGGAAGTTGGAAAGAAGACAGATATAGGACGAAACTCATACCCGTCCATACTTTCATCGAGCCTACTTCCGGTCACCGCTAAACGGTCGGCAGGATTTGTCACAGCAACAGCCAGCTTGACTACAGCCTCAAGATGATCCCGCTCTATACGCTCATTCGCTGCGCCGACGATATCAGCGGCGGGCGGGCTTTGGCTGCAACTGACGGAAGCCGTGATCGCAGCCGCTAGAAGAAACACCAATCGACCGGTTCGCATATCTCTCCCTGTCATCGCTGTGCGATATACGTGCCGGTTTCATATTAGCGATATCGACACGTCCTGATGTCTGCCGCATCGGTGGCCATTTTCGGCACGGAAAATCGTAAGGGTAGTCAGTCGCGAGCCGGAGGGTGATCACCCTCCGGCTCGCAACCTCTTCGATCTAGCGATCTCTCCAGAGGGAGGTCGCGGGTAGTATCCTAGCGGTTTTTATCCCCTTCTGCTTGGCCCAGTTGAAGGTTCCGAAGGAACGTTGTTGGTAATGCGATATGGAGCACGTGTTTCCAGTACTCATCCAGCACGTTGCTATTAGCGCGTCCTTGGGCCCCCAAAAGGAGGACCTGAAGGCGACCTTTTCGTTGCCGCCACCTTTTTCGCCGGTAAGACTGTACTCCCCTGGGCAGTCTTTCGAGGCTGTTTGAGTAAAGGTCAAGCCGCCACCGACCTCGCCACCTTGGGGCAGACCAACGTTGCCCTGAACTGCGAGTTGGTAGGTAGTAGTTGTCACCTTGAAGCAAGCCGTGCTCTTTATGTCGACACTCGAGTTATTCAGGATGTAGGCATTCACCTTCTTCGCACTTGCGCCCTTCGGCTTTCGAAATGAAGAAGCGGTGTACAAGGTGGCCACCGCACCGAATTTACTAACGTTCCAGGTTGTGTCGTCATACGGAAGACAGGCATCCCACTTTGACTGTCCTAGAACCTCGAACAGCAGTCCTTTTGCAGGCCGAGTTTTTTCATTTGCATACGCCCTGGCCCAACTCTTGACGTTGCTACGGCAGGGTTCGCCTGCTACGGCCGTCGCCGTAGATGACGCTGCAATCACGTCATCATCCGACGCACGCAGTTTCTGTTCAAGGAAGGAATCGCCATCGATTTCGAAGAAGTCGGTAGAATCCTCCTCTGCGTCATTCGGGACCTGGATAACAGTGATGTTGCCGCAGCGGTCGAATACGAAGATGGAGATGGTGGATTCGCTTGGCTCCACCTGTCCAGATGTCTGCGAGGTGGCGCTGGCTCCCGCCTTGACGGCTGCCCCGGCCATGGCAGAAGCTTCTTCACTCCACGTACGGTTGATGTCGGCGGTCACGCGCACCGTACCGTCGGACATGGCTTGGATTATGGTGTTACTGACCTGCACCTGGGAATTTGTGCGCGTAGTCCCTGCCCGTGTCATCGAAGCGCGCTGCTGAACCAGAGCCGCGTTCACGAGTGACAGCTTGGCCGTGCTTGGTGCGTCAGGGGCCACCCCGGGAGCATCCCAGATGGTGGCGGCGCGGTTTTCTAGGACTGCGTCCTGGGCTTGGTAGTAGCCCTTGACGCGGTCGATGTACGCCTGGGCGCCGGCCCCGGCTGCCGCTGTGACAGTGTGTGTGCCGGTCGGGAGTTCGAGAAGGCAGGCGGTGCCGCCCTTTACAGGTGGTGGCGGGACAGCCTTGGTCGTGGCCGTGGTGGCTTCCCAATCGCCGACCCCGAAGACGGTCTTGGCGCGCACCTTCACTGTGTAGGTGGCATCATTGGCCAGACCGGAGATGGCCACGTACGGTTCCTTGGCCTCCAGCGTCTTGACGACCGCACCACCGTTGTCGATGACCTCGATGTCGTAGCCGTCCAGCATTGCCACGCTGCCATTGGAGTCCGGAAGCCCCCAACTGGCCATAGCACTGGCGTCCCCGCCCGAGGCGGTCAGGTTGAGCACCTTGCTTGGCGGCCCCGCGGGCAGATAGGCGAGTGCCAGGGACGGCTGATCAGCGGCGGACGCGTCGGCGAAGGTGATGACTTCGTCCTTGTTGGACGTGAGCATCAGCCACTGGTACTCGCTGCCGGCGATGTCAGCTTGGGGACCACTCAATGGCAGGGGATAGGAGCTGGTGTTTGGGTCGGCGTCGGCGGCCAAGTCCGAACCTTTGGTTTCACCTGTAACGGGACTCTTCAGCGGCGTCGCGGTGATGATGGCGTCTGCCGGACAGAGACCTGCCGGGCAGATGGGCGTACCAAGTCTGAGGATTGCTTCCGACACGCCTGCGCCGTCGGGCAGTTCGTCGAGCTTAAAGCCGATCACCGTCGCCGTCTTGTCGACACTCGTCCCTCCGATCTGAATCATCGCCGTGTCAGCTACGGTGCAAGGTCCGCCGCTGCAGGCGGTCGGGTCGGTCTTGACGCTCTTGATGACGAAGCTGTCCTTGCCCAGGGTGAGGTGCCGGACGTCCTCAACAGGAGGGGGCGAGGGGGCGCCGGGGGTGGTGAAGGAGACCTGCGCGGTCTTAGATGTGCATACCTCCCCGGCTCCGTTTGAGTCGCTTGCGCAAGCGATCATCTGCCATTTGTAGGTGGTTCCGGGTTGCACCGTGTTAGCCGCGACTTGGAAGGAGGCTCGCTCGCCACCATGCACGCTGCGGGTGCCAAGGGGGGCGGCTCCCACCGGGGCCCCGCTGTTGTCGTAGAGGTAGTACTTGGCCGTGACCGGACCACCGGACGGACGGTTGACCATGCCAGACAGGATCGGCTGAGCTGGGTCGGCCATGCCGGTCTCGGCATCCGTCGGAAGCATCGGCGCGTCGGAAGTGATGCGATAGGCCGGGCTCTCGTTGCACGAAGGCGGCGTGACGCCGCTGCGGCAGGCCTTGACGACAAACTTGAGGCTGGCCGGATTGGAGAGCTCGAAGGTCTGGTTTATGACCTGACCGGAGGGCTTGGCGTTGTAGCTGGTGGCGGCTACTTCGCCGTAAAGGTCCTTGACCTCCTGGACGGTGAGGGCGCGCTGGTAGAGGCGCATGTCGTCGAGAGAGCCCTGCAGGAGATGGATGGGGGTCTGTGCCTTGTCGGCGCCGATGCGGAAGGGGCCGCTGGTGACGCTTCCGGTGGGGGTGTAGTCGCTCTGAGCAGAGAGAACACCGTCGATATAAATACGGATCTTGCCTGCGGCGGCGTCATACATCGCGACCAAGTGGGTCCAGGTGTCGGCCTTGACCAGCTTGGCAGAATCAACCCAGACACCGTAGCCGGTCGACCCTCCGGTACCGGACACTTGTAGGCGTATCTTCTGCCAGCTGCTGCCCAAGTAGTAGATCGACAACCCGAACGGGTTGCCATCTTGGCTGGCTAGCCATTGGATGTCGTCGCTGTCGTGCAGCTTAACCCAGGTACTGATGGAGAAGCTGGTGTTCTGGTTCAGCACGGCTCTACTGGTGCTGGCTGAGGAATCCGGCACGGTACCAGTGCTGCCGTGTAGGTCATTGAGTTTTATGGCCCCGCCGAGCTTGCCGGTGATCGAATGGCGCCGGGAGCCGACGTAGGCGGCGGTGTGACCGTTGCCACTGGCGTCGGCCGCGCTCGTGGCGCCTGCGGCTTCGTCGAACTTCCAGTGGGCGACGTGGCCGGCAGGGAAAGCCGGGGGCGGCTTCATGGTGGAGTCGTTGACCGTGACGGTGTAGTCCAGGTTGGTGGCTTCCGGCACTGCGGACTTGAAGCTCACCTTGACATTCTGGCTGCGGGCGATGGCGTCATTGCCGGACATGGAATCGATGGATTCTGCCGTCACGGTGGGAATCTCGGGTGGCAGCCAGTACGAGACGGTGAGCTTTGGCGGTTTTCCACCCACGCGTTCGGCGGAGTGGTAGTAGATCCAAAAGCCCAGGCCCTGGTTAGGCTGGTGGTCGAAGTCACTGTATGCGGACACTTGGATGCCCTCGCTCTGCGCCCCTGAGGCCCACGCGTTGGCCATCGCCGTAACATCCCACGTGTTCGTGCGAGGGATCCAATTGCCGTTGGGATCGAGTTGCGAGGTGTTAGGACAGATCTGGATGGAGGAGCCGAAACTGGTCACGGACGGCTGGCTCGACCAGCTCACATTGTTGGCATTCCATCCAGAGGTGACGCGCTTGACCTCGACCCCGCCAGGACCGTACCAGCGGCACCCGACGTCCTGTTCCACGTACATTTCCAGTCGGGCATTGCCGACCGCGCGGCCGGCCAGCACGCTGGTGTCGAACTTCAACAACGTGTGGGCATAGGTGATGTGCCCGTCGCCGTAGGTACGTTGCTTGCTGGTCTCCAGTTGCGTGGAGGCGGGGGAGGTGTTGATGATGCCGTCACTGCCGATCACCACATCGCTCAGCAACGGCAGCGTCGTGGTGGGATCCACCGTAAGCGGATAGCGGGTGGCTGGATCGTTCAGGAAGCCGGGATCAGGCTTGAGCACCAACACCTGGCGGCCATTATCCGTTTCCACCCGTGTAGCGATCTTCCCGGTGCGTGATGGTACGGCCTTGCCGGCGTCCGCCTCGGCGGGCTTGGGACCGGCATCGATTGCCACCGGCTCAGCGGCGGACGCGACCTGCTTACCCTTACTGTCAACGAGGGTCAGGCCTTTGTCCTTCTTGCCATCAGCGAGAGTCAGCCCGTCAGTTTCGACCGGGATCCGCAGTTCCACCGGCTTCGTGGGCCGCTTTCGTAGTACGACATCGTGCCGGAAGCCCGTGGGCAGGGCCGTTACGACGAGATCGGCGCCAGGTCCAGCCGCATCGACATAGCGGGCGACGTTCCCGGCGACCTCTGGCTTGGGCAGATCGTGCAGCCAGGAAAGCGCGAAGCGCTGTCCCTTGGCGCGGACCATCGATGCGAACGGGCCATTGCCCCCCAAAGAGAAGGACACATCCGCCTTGGCCAGTTTCGGCTTCAGTACGCCGTCGCGCTCCACGAGCGTCGTGTCGATCCACGCCCAAGAGCCATCGGACCGCTTCAGTTGAGTGGGCCCCGCGTAGGACTGGAGAGTCAAATGCCCATCAGGGTAGGCCCACGTGCGGGAGGTCTCGGTGTAGACGGCCTCGACAGCTACAGGCTCATTCCGCTTTTTGGCCTCTTCGACTGCGGCACGCAGGGGTGCATCGGGGTCGTCAGGGCGAGGGAAAGCAGTCGGCTCGGATGTGTAGACGCTGCGGGTCGGCTTGAGCTGGGCCCACGTTGGATCGGAAGGGCTCGCGATAACCAGCGATGCCACCACCGTGAGCGCCGTTGCCACGGCGAGAGGCCTGCGCGCCTTTCTGGCCGTTAGGTTGACTAACTCGTTCACTTACTACCGTCCAATACGAGTGTGGAAGCCAGGCCCGCGCGCGGTGCAGTGCCCAGGTCCGCCGGTTGCGGGACCCGAGTGGCTTTCGAAGTGAGATTGGCCTTGGTGGGACTGGTAAGCCGTCCTTCTACCGGGCGTGGCCGCCAGCATGCCTCCTGCGTCGCGCAGGGCGCCGCGAGGGTCGACACGGTCACCGAGACGAAATCTGCGTCGCAGCTCACGGGCAGGCGTGGAGGACAACTGAAGGAATTTCTTAATTTCACAACCACCCCAATGGGTTTCATGTTGATCTGTCAAAAGCCTTTTACCTCGAACAGGCTTTCGAGGCAATGTGACGATAAACACGTCCGACACGCCGCCAGTATCCGTAACGTTCCAATGGCCGAAACCGACTGGCCGACCCCGGAAATGACCACCTGCGTAATGCAAAGACCCTGGTCAGACAGTCAAGGGATAGGGACGGTCACCACTGGTGATCAGTTCGGGCTTTCCGGAAGCCCTAAAAATTGACTGCCCCTAATCAGCGCAGAGCTGCATCTGATTCGGCAGATGTAATCGTGCAGAGCCGACCAAGATCGCCGAATTCGCTTCACAAGCGGAAGGTCTGCTCGGCAGGACAGGTAGTTTGTGTCCCAGAGGTCGGCGCCGTGAATGGTCACCGGGTCGTACTCCTAGATGCATTGGTCGGGGAGGCGTGTGTAGCTGGTCAACGTGGGCTTCGACGCGTTCGAGTCGCTTGCAGGCGTGCACCGCCTTCGGCCGGCTGCCAGCGGATGGCCTGCAGTGGGGGAGAACGGCCGTTCTACGGGCGTCGGGGCCCGCTACCGCCCGCCACCGCTGGCTCCCTCCTCGCACCGGGGAGACCTGACCTAAAAAGGGTTGGGTGTGGGAGAAACCAGACGCGCGTTCGATTTGGAGCCCGGGCGGGTGCGGTGCGCGTCATCCGGGAACGGGTGAGTTCATCGCCCAGGTCACCAGGGGCCTTGCTTGATCCTCTACCCCTTCAGGCGCCTGGGCGGGGGTGCGATGTAGACCAAGGTGAGTTCGATTTCGCCGATGCGGTGGGGGCCCAAGTCCTGGATCTGGTTGGGGCTGTGGGTATGCCAGAGGGGGATCATGTCTGCGACGGTTCGGGCTTGGTCGTATGGGTCCCCGTAGCCGTGGGTGACGGTGTTGTGGGGGGTGGTCGACAGGACGAGTCTGAGGCAGTCGGCCGGGCAGGTCGGCGTTATCGCTTCGGGGGGCGTGGGCTGTCGAGGCTGTGTGGTGATGGGTCATGGGTGGGGTTGCACGTCTTGGGGTTTGTATGTCGGTCATGGGCGTGGTGGGGGTAGTTCGGCCCAGACGGTTCGGCTGGTGTGGTCGCCTTTGATGCCCCATGTGGTGGCGAGAGCCGCGATCAGAGGGAGTCCTCGTCCGCCTTCGCTGTGGCAGGTGCGGGGGCCGAAGGTGGCGGGGCCGCCCTGGTCGGTGATCTCTAGGTAGGCGGTTCCGTCCGGGTGGGCGATGAGGGTGACTGTAAAGGTTCCGTCGGGGCGGCCGCTGCCGGTGTAGGTGATGGCGTTGGTCACCAGTTCGCTGGTGATGAGTTCGGCGTCGGGATGGTCGGGCAGGCAGGTGCGGGCGAAGCGCCGGGCTTCGCGTACCTGGTCCTTGTGTCCCGGGAATGACTGGCTCCGGGTTGTCGCGTTCTTTTCGCTGGGCGGTCCGCATGGGGCCGTTGTCGGCTCGTTGGCGCTCATGCCGGTCAGAGCCATGCCTGCATCTGTGCTCCTTTGGCAGGGTTCATGATGCTCGGCCAGCCCTGGACGTACGTGCTTCTGTGGTGTGCGCACGTCAGTGAAGAACTGGTCGCGATGAATCCCAATCTTAGGTCCTTAGCACCTAAGGTAGTAAGGTGATGACACGCATGGAGTACCAACATGTCACTCAGAGCACTAGAGGATGATGCAGGTCAAGCGATGGTCTGGTGGTAGGCCAGCTCGTACAGATGGCCGCCCTTGATCAGGATCTGGACCTCGATAGAACGTGTCTTGTCCGTGTACACGGTCCGGAAGGTGCGGAGGACGGGGACGTCGTCCGGCAGGTTCAGGGTCTCCAGTTCATCGGTAGTGGGCAGGCGGGCTGAGAGGTGGTCGGTCCACTCACGTGGCGGATAGCCGAGGTCTGTCAGGATGCGCGAGGAGCCGCCGGGGATCTTACGGCGCTCGGACAGTGGCGTGCCTTTGGCGATGCTCAGCGGGTGGTAGATCGAGGCCAGCTCGGCCGGCTCGTCGTTCAGCATCAGAAGTTGATGGCGCAGGGAAACCTGTTCGCCCTCGCCGAGGCCGAACACCTCGGCGATCGCCGCCGGCGGACAGACCTCTGCAACCTTCAGCAGCTTGACGCTTCCGCGTTGTGCCCGCTTGGCGGCCTCGGTCATCCATGGATACGGCATGTCTGGTCCGGGTGAGGGCATGTACGCCACCGGCGTGATGATCAGCGGCGCGTCGTCGCGGACGTACACGCCCACTCCAGCACGTCCGACGAGGAATCCTTCCTCCTTTAGGACGTTGAGTGTGCGCTGGACGGTTTGGCTGGTGACGCTGTACTGCGCCATGAGCTGCTGCGTGCTGGGCAGCCGGCTGCCGGGCGTTAGGTCGCCCGACATGATCAGTGTCCGTATCTCGGCAGCGATCTGCTGGTGCCTAGGACGACCATCGGTCTTCCTCGCCACTATGTCAGCCAACCTTCACTCGGTAGCGGAAGCGCCGACCTTCCGGACGCATCGTCATCACACTGACCTCGAACGGTACCCCGTCCACGCCGACCACGATCCGAAACAACACG
Source organism: Sphaerisporangium krabiense (assembly GCF_014200435.1). Classification (NCBI taxonomy): domain Bacteria; kingdom Bacillati; phylum Actinomycetota; class Actinomycetes; order Streptosporangiales; family Streptosporangiaceae; genus Sphaerisporangium; species Sphaerisporangium krabiense. The sequence goes on from NZ_JACHBR010000001.1 coordinate 888,023, forward strand.
ACCACCAGCGAGCCCGGCGTCAGCGCGAGCCCCTCGGCTTCCCTCTCGGTGGCGGGTCGTACGGTGAGCTCCTCAAGCGCCTCCTTCGGGCGGTATCCGAGTTCGGCCAGGAGCGTGGGAGCACCGCCGGGGATCTTCCGCATCTCCCCCAGCAAGGTCCCGGACGCCAGCCTTGCCGGGTAGTAGGAGTCGGCGAGTTCCACAGGCCGGTCGTCGATCAGCATGACACGACGGCGCACCACGACGTGATCTGCGGACGACAAGCCCAGGGCGTCGGCCACCTCTGACGGCGGTACCAACTCCGCGACCTTGATGAGCCGCTGCGAGCCTGACCGTCTAGTCTGGGCCAGTTCCTCGGTCCACGCATCTGGCCGCCCCTGGGCGCGAGGCGCCAGGTAAGCCGCCGAGTCACCGACGTCCGTCCACGGATCGCGTGTCATGCCCCGACTCCCCACTGCCATAGCACCTTAGGTAGCAAAGTCGTATACATGTGCCACTGTACTGCTCACAGCACTGCTCCTGCGGCGGCCGCGCGGGACCTGTGATCGCACCGTGCGCGCTCTGCGACCAACTCTCCAGCAAGAATCCCGTTTGATACTCGTCGTGAGCCGCAGGTTCGTCCCCTCAGCGTTCCGGGGTCGAAGGGGCGGAGCCTCTGGGAAAACAGCCCTGAGCGGAGCGAAGGACCATTTCTACGGCGGACTGATTGGTTGAGCGAGTTGCTGGCACCCACGGGCTTCCCGGCCGGTTTGCCGAACCGGCCGGGAAGGTGGACGTTCGAAGATTCACAGGGGACTGGGCTCGGCAGTGGCGGGTGCCTCGGGGGTGAGGCGGTGGGGGTGGCCCTGCCGTGTACAGGTTGTTGGGCTAGAGGCCGTTGACGACCATGTTGGTGATGTGGGCGCTGGTGTTGGCGGAGTTGGAGGTTATGGTCACTCGCAGGTAGCGGGCCTGTGCGTTGACCGCGTGGCTGTCTCCGGCGGAGGTGGCCGGGGTGGTGCCGGACTTGGTGGCGATGGTGGTCCAGGTGGTGCCGTCGGTGCTGGCCTGGATGTTGTACTGGTAGGAGCGGGTGTCGCCGTGATAGTTGGTGACGGTGACGTTGCTCAGCTGGTATGTCGCCTGCAGGTCGACCTGCCACCACTGCGGTACCGGGCCGGCGGCCCAGTACGACGCCGGGTCTGTGTCCACGGCCTTGTCCGGGGTGTGACCGCCCTCGCTGCTTTGCGCGGTGGCGGGCTTGCCCAGTGCCAGGTTGGGCGCCTTCTGACCGTTGACGATCACGTTGGTGATGTGGGCGCTGCTGTTGGCGGAGTTGGAGGTCATGTTCACCCGCAGGTAGCGGGCCTGCGCGTTGACCGCGTGGCTGTCTCCGGCAGAGGTGGCCGGACTGGTGCCGGACTTGGTGGCGATGGTGGTCCAGGTGGTGCCGTTGACGCTGGCCTGGATGTTGTACTGGTAGGAGCGGGAGTCGCCGTAGTAGTTGGTGACGGTGACGTTGTCGAGGGTGTACAGGTCTTGCAGATCGACCTGCCACCACTGCGGCACCGGGCCGGCGGCCCAGTACGACGCCGGGTCTGCGTCCACGGCCTTGTCCGGCGTATGACCGCCTTCGCTGCTCTGCGCCGTGGCCGGCTTGTTCAGCGCCAGGTTGAGGGCGGGCACCCCGTTGACGACGACGTTGGTGATGTGGCCGCTGCCGTTGGCGGAGTTGAAAGTCATGGTGACCCGCAGGTACCTGGCCACCGCGTTCAGCGGGTAACTGTCGCCTGCGCTGGTGGCTGGGCTGGTGTTGCTCTTGGTGGCGACTGTCGTCCAGGTGGTGCCGTTGACACTGGCCTGAATGTTGTACTGGTAGGAGCGGGAGTCAGCGAAGTAGTTGGTGACGTTGACGTTGCTGAGCTGGTAAACACCCTGCAGGTCGACCTGCCACCACTGCGGCACCGGCCCGCCGGCCCAGTACGACGCCGGGTCTGTGTCCACGGCCTTGTCCGGGGTGTGACCGCCTTCGCTGCTTTGCGCCGTGGCCGGCTTGTTCAAGGCCAGGTTGGGTGCCTGCCCGACCGTGGTGAGGGTGAGGGTCTGCTCGGCCGCGGTGCGGGTCCCGCCGATCGGGCTGCCGGTGGTGTTGGTCCACGCCCGCACCGGCGTGGTTTCGGCGAGGCGGGTGGCATCCGGCGACATCGCCAGAGCGAGGCCGCTGTAGCGGTTGACCAGCCGGTACGAGGCCGATGGTGAGGTGCTCTTGATGACGAACCACTGCTGCCCGACTGCTCCGGTGAGCGTGCTGACCGTGGGCTTGGTGCCCCAGGCTCGGGTAGCCGTGGTGGCGGAGGCCACGCCGAGTGCCTGGCCGCTGCCGCTGTTGACGATGGTGTAGGCGCCGTCGCCGGTGGGCTGGAAGGTCCAGCTCTCCAGTGCCGAGCCGGTGGGTGAGGCCACCGAGGTGGTCGCCGACGAGCCGGAGACCTGGGCAAGGATGCGCCCGTCTCCGCTGCCGATCCGATATGCCGAGGCGGGGCTGACGGGTGCCGCGGGAGTGGTGCTGTCGATGGTGATGTTGCGCCATTCCGAGCGGCCACTGGGACAGCCGAAGTCGCAGTACTCGCGGAAGGTGCGCCCGGTGATCGTGCCGCTGGCCTTGCCCACCGGATCCACCAGCCAGTGATACCAATAGTCGGCGTACCGGACGCCGCCGGTGTCGCCGATCTTGTACCACTTCTGCGTCGACAGATCATCGGTGGCGAACACCGGCATCGCATTGGCCGAATTGTTGGGGTTGATCGGGTTGGCCGTGGCCAGATACAGGCCCAGATAGGCGTTGTAGGTCACGCTCATGTACAACAACGGCGACTGATCGGGCATCAAGCCCGCGGCGACCTGCTGGTCGATGGAACCGGCATTGAGCGGGTTGTAGTCATTGGCCGGCGGGGTGTACCCGTTGGGGTTGGACGCGGTGACCGGGACGATGTTGCTTTCCTTGCCCCCGATACCGGCCTCGGTCCAGGCGCCGTCGTACCACTTCTGCCACGTCCCCGGCGCCAGCTTGCCCGACATCGGCGCCCTGGCCACATGCTCATTCCGCATGTTCCACCGGCCCGCCTGCCCCGGCTTGTTGATGACCTGCGACCCGTAGAACACATAGAAGTACCCCGAGGCCGGATCAGCGAACAACCGCTGATCACCACCACCGAAGTAGTACGTCTGGTTCGGAAACGCCTGAGTGTCACCCCGCACCGTGCTGTAGGGCGAGGTGATGACATGGTCCTTGATGTCCCACGTCCGCCCCTGATCAGTGGACACCGCGTAATCGATCGAGTCGTAGTGCATGCCGTCCCCGAACGGGAACATCGTGAACTCGTTGTGCACCAACCCGACCCAGTCACCGGTATCGGGATCGACCCAGGTACCGATCAGATCGCAGTAGTTCTTCTGCCATTGGCCCTGGGGCGGGATCGAGGCGATCTTCCCCGTCGGGCTGTTGTTGCACCGCCAGGTGGTGTCGTTGTTCTTGTCCTGTGGGTTGCCCGGGTTGACCGCGTCGCTGATCGCCGACGAGCGGGACGCGTCGTCGAAGTCGGTACCGGTGAAGAACGCCCAGTAACGCTCGTCCTTCGGGCCGTACAGAGCCGCGGACTGCTGGGTGTAAAACGTCCCGTCCTTATCGACGAACGGCGACGCCGGAGAATCGGTCGAGTACTGGTTGGGGCCGGTGGCACCCGTCGTGACGGTGTAGGTGGCAGCAGGGGGAAGCGGAGGAGCCCCCGCTGCCGGCGCGGCCAAGGCGACCATTGTGGTCGCGATGGTGACGCCGAGGACCGCGAGGGCCGGGAGTAGACGTGCCACGAGACCTCCCACTTACAGAGGGCACATAAATAAGTGCCTTCATTTAGAGGCTCGTCCGCGGACTTGTCAAGAGGTCCCCGAGATCGCCGCCGGTGTCAGCGGGGTCGCGCTGTCGAGGGCGGTGATGCGCTGGTCGATGGTGTCCAGGGCGAGCCGCACCGCACCGAGGCCGACCGATTCGTCGCCCAGCTCGGAGGCCTCCAGCCGTGGGGTGTGCGGACAGGTGCCGGCCAGCCGTTGCCGAAGTCGCGGCAGGAGGAGGTCGGCGGCGTGCGCGAAGCCACCACCGATCACGACGAGGTCCGGGTCGATGGTCAGGACCATCGCGGTCAGCCCTCGGGCCACGTCCGTGCTGAACTGCTCGACGGCGCGCAGGCATCCGGCGTCGCCGTCCCGTGCGGCGGCGAAGACCTGCGCGGCGGCCCGGTCGAGGTCCGAGACCGGGCCGGGCGCGGCCGCGGCCAGCCGCTCCGCGGCGTCATGCCAGCCGAACTCCCGGATCTCGCCGATCTCGCCGGCGGCGCCGGCCGAGCCGCGATGCAGCTGACCGCCGATGACCAGCCCGGTGCCGAGCCGGACGCCGGTAAGCAGGTAGATCATGGTGTCGGCACGGTGGCCGTGCCAGCGTTCGGCCAGCACGGCGAGGTTGCAGTCGTTGGTGACCGATACCGGGCAGCGCAGCAGGTGCGCCAGCCGCGCCCCAGGGTCGACTCCGGTCCATCCGGGAAGCACGGCCGACTTGCTGACCACGCCATCCGGGCCGATGATGCCGGTCGATCCCACAGCCGCCGCCCACACACCCGTCCCGTCGAGCCGGGCGGTCGAAAGCGCCGCCCGCAAGGTCGCTTCCGCCGTGGCGAGCCTGTCGGCCGCCGCGTCGCCGGGTGACACCGACACCTGGTGTCTCCCGACGATGGTCCCGGCGAGATCGGCGATGAAGACGCTGATGGCGTGCGCGGCGATGTCGATCCCTGCCACGTGGCCGACATCGGCTCGGAAGCGGTAGCGGCGGGCGGGCCTGCCCAGGCGCTTGCCGTTGGTATCGGCCTCACTGGCCAGCCACCCGTGTGCCTCCAACGACTCGGTCACCACGTTCGCGGTACGCCAGGACAGCCCTGTTTCGTCGGCGATCTCCCGCATGACGCGTGACGTCCCGTCGCGCAGCACCGCGAGGACGGTGAGTTCGTTCGCCCGGCGCAGCATGGTCTGATCCCGCGCGGCACTGGGCATCGACTCCGACACGGCGCTGACCCTCCCGTCCTTCTTCATTCTCGGCCTGATGGCACCTCTTGATGCGGTTACGAAAAGTACACGAGAATCCCCAGGCTTGCCTGATCATGCGCGCCCATGACGCTCCACCTGGGCCGACACTCGCCACCTGTCCACGATAGGAACGAATCGGTAACGGCGCGACCGGCCCCCCTTGACGGCAGCCCACCCCTGAGCCTTTACTTCAAGCACTTATTTACATGCCTATCATAAATAGCGCCGGCTCGCGATGATGATGTCGTGCGCCGGCTCGGGGGGCCGGGCACCCCGGCCGCGAGGAGGCCTGCAGATGAAGACGGAGTTGGCGGCCGGTCGGACGATCCTGGCCGGGACGGAGTCGGGCCGATGAGCACGGTGCGGCTGTCGCACATGGCGATCCCCGTCGCCGATCTCGGCGAGGAGAATCCGCTTCCTTCGCTGGTGACCGCCGAACTGGCGACAAGGCCCCCGCAGGTGGCCGATGCCGATGAGGAGATGGTCGCCAACCTGGCCTACGGGCGTATGTCGTCGATCCTGCCGTACACCATGCAGGACGGGTACACCCGGGATCTGACCGACCGGACGCTGTCCACCGCGGTGGTGGAGAGCGATGTCCTGCGGGCGGAGTTCCTGCTGGGCCTCGGCGGGCGGATGTGGTCTCTGGTGCACAAGCCGACAGGGCGCGAACTACTCCACCGCAATCCGTTCGTTCAGGTGGCGAACCTGGCGCTGCGTAACGCGTGGTTCGCCGGCGGCGTGGAATGGAATCTCGGCACGACCGGCCACACGGCCCTCACCTGCGCGCCGGTACACGCTGCTCGCGTGGTGCGGCCGGACGGCGTCGAGGTGCTGCGGTTGTGGGAGTGGGAGCGGATGCGCGGGTTGGCATACCAGCTCGACATCTGGGCGCCGCCCGGCTCGCCGGTCCTGTTCGTCCAGGTCAGGATCGTCAACCCGAACCAGCACGAGGTGCCGGTCTACTGGTGGTCCAACATCGCCGTGCCCGAGGAGCCTGGCATGCGGGTGCTGGCGCCCGCCTCCCACGCCTGGCGCGGCCACGACGGCACCGGCCTCGACTACGTCACGGCCCCGGACGGCGATCCCTTCGCGATCAAGCGCGCTACAGACCACTTCTTCGACATCCCTCGCGAGAACAGGAAATGGATCGCCGCGCTCGACTCGGACGGCACGGGCCTGGTGCACGTCTCCACCGACCGGCTGCGTGGGCGGAAACTGTTCGTGTGGGGGCAGGGTGCGGGCGGGCGGCGCTGGCAGGAGTGGCTGTCCCCGCCGGGATCGCCCTATCTGGAGATCCAGGCCGGGCTGGCCCGAACCCAGCTCGAGCACCTGGCCCTGCCCGCCGGTGAGAGCTGGTCCTGGGTCGAGGCGTACGGACTTCTGCACGCCGGCGGCGATCCGGAGGCGGCCCTTGAGTCCCTGCTTCCAAGGTCGGCCATGGACGGCGTCGAGGGCTGCCTCGACCGGCCGCCGACCGAGATCCTGCACGCCGGCTCCGGCTGGGGTGCACTGGAATCCCGGCGGCGCCGGCTCACCTCACCCGCCACCCCCTTCCCCGACTCGACGCTGGGCGCCGAGCAGGAGCCCTGGCTGGAGCTGCTGCGGACCGGCCAGGTGCCCGAGGGCACGCCTAACACGGCGCCGGTGTCCTACCAGGTCGGGCCGGACTGGCGGGCGCTCCTCGAGATGGCGCCCCCCACCTGGCCGGGACTGCTCCACCTGGGTGTGGCCCGCTTCCACGCGGGCGATGCCGAAGGCGCGGCGGCGGCATGGGAGTCGTCGCTGGCCCTCGCTCGCAACCCCTGGGCGCTGCGCAATCTCGCTGTCGTGGCACGGCAGGCGGGCGATGTCGCGTCGGCGGCCGTACTGCTGCGCGAGGCGCACTCCATGGCACCCGCGGTTCGCGCACTGGCCGTCGAAGCCCTCGAGGTGCTCATCGAGGTCGATCCGGCGGAAGCGCTCACGTTCGTCGACGGACTCGCCCCCGACACGCGTACGCACGGCCGCATCCGCATGCTCGAATGCGCCGCCGCCATCAGGGCGGGCCGGCTGGAACGGGCACAGCGCGTCGCCGACACCAGCCTGGTCGTCGACGACCTGCGTGAAGGCGAGGACTCCCTCGGCGACCTGTGGTTCCGCTACCACGAGGCCCGGGCCGCCGCAGCCGATCCGGCATCCACCGCGCGGCGCGTGCGGGAGGAGAACCCGATGCCGCGCCCCTACGACTTCCGGATGGCGTGAGACGAGCCCGTTCATCCCGGACCAGAACCCAGGCAGAACAACCTTGAAGGAAGTGCAACAACCATGAACATGGCCTGGAAGCAGCACAAACTGCTCACCGTCGCGGTCGCGGCGATGCTCGCGGCGCCGCTGGCCGCCTGCGGTGCCGACGGCAAGGACAACTCCTCCGGCTCCACCCCCGGTGGTGAGCTCACCTACTGGTCCATGTGGAAGCAGGGCGAAGACCAGCAGAAGGTCCTCCAGGCCGCGATCGACGAGTTCACCGCCGCCACCAAGATCAAGGTCAAGGTGCAGTGGACCGGCCGTGACGTGCTCCAGAGCGTGGCGGCCCGGATGAACACCGGCAACGTGCCCGACCTCACCGACAACGGCGGCGCCGAGATCAGCGGCGCCCTGGTGAAGGTCGACGGGGTGACCGGCCTCGCCGACGTCTACTCCGCGGCCATCGACGGCGAGAGCAAGAAGGTCAGTGAGGTCATCCCGGCCGGCCTGGTCGGTCCGTACAAGACCAGCGGCGGCGAGCCGTGGATCGTGCCATACGAGATCATCGGCAACACCCTCTGGTACAACGGCGCCAACGCCGACAACGGTCTGGCCACCAAGCAGCCCGCGACCTGGGACGAGTTCATGACCTGGCTCGACGCCCAGAAGGGCAGGGGCCGCACCCCCATCGCGCTCGACGGGGACGTCGCGGGCTACGTCGCCGGCTGGACCACCTGGTCGGTCATCCGGCACGGCGGAGTCGGGCTGCTGAACAAGGCGGCGCAGGACAAGACCGGCGCCACCTTCGACGACCCGGCCTTCATCGCCGCGGCCACCGACATGGAAAAGCTGATCAAGGGCGGCTACATCGTCAAGAACTCCAACGCCACGAAATGGCCGGCCCAGCAGAACAACTGGGCGGCGGGTAAGTCTCCCACTGACGTGTTGCTCATGGGCACCTGGGCGCCGAGCGAGACCGGCCCGCAGGCCGCGCCCGGGTTCCAGTATCGCTCCTTCCCCTTCCCCAAGGTCACCGGCGGCAAGGGCGACAACGCCGCCAGCGCCGGAGTCATCGGCTTCGCGGTCCCCGCCAAGGCCAAGCACGCGGCCGAGGCCAAGAAGTTCATCGCCTTCTTCATGAACAAGGACCGCATCGGCAAGATCGCCTCTGAGGCCAAGAACCTCACGCCACGAAGCGACGTCGCCGCGCCGGCGGAACTCGCCGACTTCCAGAAGGAGTTCGTGGCCGCGGGCGAGAACGTCTACCCGCCGAACGACAACGTCTCCGCGGTCGCGCCGCAGTGGGCGACCAACGTGTGGGAGCAGACCAACGCCGACTTCTTCAACGGAAAGCTCGACGCGGCCGGCTTCATCAAGCAGCTCAAGGAAAAGACCATCAAGCTTTACCAGAACGGCCAGTAGAACAGCACATGAGGACCAAGATCGCGGGCGGCGGCGGCGCGACCGCCGCCGCCCGAACCCCACGCCTCATCCGCTCACGGTCTGCTTCGGACCGGTCCAGCGCCCTGAGCCGGCAGCGGAGAAAGCTGTACTGGCCGTTCGTCGCACCGGCGTTGCTGGTCTATCTGGCGCTGTTCTTCGGACCGGCTCTGGCCGGGTTGTGGATCAGCTTCCAGTCCTGGCGGGGCTCCGGCGACCAGATGCGGTTCATCGGGGCGAAGAACTATCAGCGTCTCTGGGACGATCCCGCTTTCATGACGGCCTTCGGCAACTCCCTGAAGATCCTCGTCATCTGCGGCGTGGCCATCTTCGTCCTGGCGTTCCTCATCAGCGCCTTCCTGCGCCAGATGAGATTCCGCAAGGGCCTGCAGGCTCTGCTGTTCCTGCCCTACATCATCTCGCCGATCGCCATCGGGGTCGGCCTGGGGCTCTTCCTTGACCCCGACGGCCTGCTCAACAGCGGTCTGCGAGGAGTCGGCCTGTCCTCGCTGGCCAAGCCCTGGCTGGCGCCGGACCAGATCTTCACGACCATCCTCGTCGGCGTCATCTGGGTCAGCACCGGCTTCTACGTCATGCTCCTCATGGCCGGCGCCGACCGCATCCCGAAATTCTTCTACGAGGACGCGCAGGTGGCGGGCGCGACACGACTCCAGCAGTGGCGGTATGTGACGCTCCCGCTCAGTTGGGACGTCATCGCGGTGGCGGCCGTGCTCTGGGTCATCAACTCGCTGAGGATCTTCGAGTTCGTCTACGCCTTCACCGGCACCGCCGGCAACCCGCCCGAGCAGGTCCGCACGGTTCCGATCTACCAGTTCCTCATGACGACGGGCGGCAAGAACCCCGCCTACGACATGGGTTATGGATGCGCCATGGGCGTGGTGATGGTGGCACTGATCGTCATCCTCGTCGTCTTCATGCGACGGGTCATGCGCCGAGACGCGGTGACCTACTGATGGGAAAGACACTCAGTCCGCTCGTCCGCGCCTTCGTATGGCTGTGGGTCGTATCCAACGTCCTGCTGTTCGTCTGGATCGCGTTCACGTCACTGAAGAGCAGCGGTGAAGTCTTCGGCTCCCCGTTCAAGCTTCCCGCCAGCCCGCGATGGCCCAACTACGAAAGCGCCTGGAGCGTTTCGGAGATGGGCCAGGGCTTCTTCAACTCGGTCGTCATCGTGACCACGGCATCGGTGACCACGATCGTCCTGGCGGCGCCGACCGCGTACATGCTGACCCGGAGCGGTACGCGCACCGCCGGTCCGCTGACCACCTTCTTCGCGGTCGGCATGGGCATTCCGATCCAGGCGATGATCGTTCCGGTCTTCATCCTCATGCAGAAGATCTCGATGACCTTCAACGACGCCTTCGGATGGTGGGACGACCGCATCAGCCTCTCCGCCATCTACGTGGCCACATCGCTACCGTTCGCGATCTTCCTGCTCACCAGCTTCTTCCGCACCCTGCCCACCGAGATCGAGGAAGCCGCCGCCCTCGACGGCGCCGGCGGAGCCCGCATCTTCGCCCAGATCATGCTCCCGCTCGCCCAGCCGGGCCTGATCACCGCGTTCATCCTCACGGTGATCAGCCTCTGGAACGAGACCCTCCTGGCCCTGATGCTCATCACCGACACCGAGCAGTACACGCTGCCCCAGGCACTTCTCGGCCTCTACCAGACCATGCAGTACACATCCAACTGGGGCGGCCTGTTCGCCGGCGTCATCATCGTGATCCTGCCCATCATCGCCGTCTACATCTGGCTCAGCCGCCGAATCATGGAAGGCATGACCCTCGGCGCCGGCAAGTGAACCAAGGGACAGAACCCTTGAGCGGGATCATCGTGGCCGCTCGCTGAACCGCCCCGCCGTGGTGACCGCGGGGCGGTGAGCATGCCCGCCGCGGGATGGCACGCCGGCGTGTCCGGTGTCGAGCCGATCAGCCGTGTCCGAATGGACACGGCTGATCCATTTCCACCAGCACCTCCTTATGCCGCTCAGAGGCGGTCGCCCTCGCGGTTCGCGACGCTGAACTGGCCGGCTACGGCGCCCTCGCGGTCTGGCCGCGGTCGCAGCGAAGGACACCGAGTGGCCTCGCCTTACCATCCAGGGGCGCATGCGCGCCGCGGCCTGCAGGGCCCGCGGCGCGGCAGGCTGAATCAGCACCACCACGCCCGATCCGGGACAAGCACGCGAGCGACAGGATGCGGCGTGACCACGCCCGGCCGAACGCCGCCTGGGTCATCGACCTGCCCCACGTGTTCGGACGAACCCCGGATACGCCTCTGCTCCGCCCCCGTGTCGAACGTTGGGGGCGGAGCAGAGATCTGTCAGGGCTTGTTCTACGACCTCAGGTCAGGCCTTGGTTCCGTTGACGACGACGTTGGTGATGTGCCCGCTGGGGTTGGCGGAGTTCTGGGTTATGGTCACCCGTACGTACCGGGCGGCCGCGGCCAGTGGGTAGCTGTCCCCCTTGCTGGTCGCCGGGCTGGTGGTGTCCTTGGTGCCGACCGTGGTCCACGTCGTGCCGTCGGTGCTGACCTGGACGTTGTACTTGTAGTAGCGGCCGTCGAGGTAGTAGTTGGTGACGGTGATGTTGCTGAGCCGGTAGACGTCCTGCAGATCGACCTGCCACCACCCGGGCAGCGGCCAAGTGGCCCAGTACGACCCGGTGTCGGAGTCGACCGCCAGACCCGCGGGATGCCCGGCCTCGCTGCTCTGCGCGGTGGCCGGCTTGTTCAGGGCCAGATTCGGGGCGGGGATCCCGTTGACGACGACCGTGGCGAGGTGGCCGTCGGCGCCGGCGGAGGCGCCGGTCATGTTCACCCGGACGTACCGGGCGGTCGCGATCAGCGGATAGAGGTCCCCGGTGTCGGTCGCGGGGTCGGTGGTGTCCTTGGTCGCGACCGTGCTCCACTTCGTGCCGTCGGTGCTGACCTGGACGTTGTACTGGTAGGAGCGGTTGCCGCCGGGAGGATTGACGACGGTGATGTTGCTGAGCTGGTAGACGTCCTTCAGATCGACCTGCCACCACTGCGGCAGCGGGCCGTCGGCGGCCCAGAACGAGCCGGTGTCGGAGTCGACCGCCAGACCCGCGGCGTGCCCGGTCCCGCTGCTCTGCGCGGTGGCCGGCTTGTTCAGGGCCAGATTCGGAACGGGAATCCCGTTGACGACGACATCCTCGATACGACCCCCGGCACGCTCAGAACCGCCGGTCATGTTCACCCGGACGTACCGGGCGGTCGCGCTCACCGGATAGCTGTCCCCGGTGTCGGTCGCCGGGTCGGTGGTGTCCTTGGCCGCGACCGTGGTCCACTTCGAACCGTCGGTGCTGACCTGGACGTCGTACTGGTAGAAGCGCTTGGGGCGGTGGTCGTTGGTGATGGTGATGTTGCTGAGCTGGTAGACGCCCTGCAGGTCGACCTGCCACCACTGCGGAAGCGGGCCGTCGGCAGCCCAGAACGATTTGGTGTTGGAGTCGACGGCACGGTCCGCCGCATGCCCGGGCGACTGGATGCTCTGTGCGGTGGCCGGCTTGTTCAGGGCCAGGTTGACGCCTTGGCCGACCGCCTTGAGGGTGACGGTTTGTTCGGCGGCGGTGCGGGTGCCGCCGACGGGGTTGCCGGTGGCGTTGGTCCACGACCGTGTCGGGGTGGTCTCCGCCGGCCGCTCGGCGTCCGACGACATGCCGAGCACCAGGCCGCTGTGGCGGTTGACCAGGCGGTAGGAGCCCGCGGGCGCGACGTTCTTGACGATGAACCACTGCTGCCCGGCCGTGCCGTCCGCGGGGGCGACGGTGAGCTTGGTGCCCCAGGCACGGGAGGTGGTCGTGGCGGAGTCGACGCCGAGCGCCAGCCCGCTGTCTACGTTGACAATGGCGTAGGCGCCGTCGCCGGTGGGCTGGAACGACCACCTTTCCCGCGCCGAGCCGGTCGGTGAGGCCACCGAGGTGGTCGCCGACGACCCGGAGACCTGGGCCAGGGTCCGGCCCGAGGAGCTGGTGATCTGGTAGGCGAGGCTCGGGCTGACCGGCGCGGCGGGACTGCTGCTGTCGATGGTGATGTTGCGCCATTCCGAGCGGCCACTGGGACAGCCGAAGTCGCAGTACTCGCGGAAGGTGCGCCCGGTGATCGTGCCGCTGGCCTTGCCCACCGGATCCACCAGCCAGTGATACCAATAGTCGGCGTACCGGACGCCGCCGGTGTCGCCGATCTTGTACCACTTCTGCGTCGACAGATCATCGGTGGCGAACACCGGCATCGCATTGGCCGAATTGTTGGGGTTGATCGGGTTGGCCGTGGCCAGATACAGGCCCAGATAGGCGTTGTAGGTCACGCTCATGTACAACAACGGCGACTGATCGGGCATCAAGCCCGCGGCGACCTGCTGGTCGATGGAACCGGCATTGAGCGGGTTGTAGTCATTGGCCGGCGGGGTGTACCCGTTGGGGTTGGACGCGGTGACCGGGACGATGTTGCTTTCCTTGCCCCCGATACCGGCCTCGGTCCAGGCGCCGTCGTACCACTTCTGCCACGTCCCCGGCGCCAGCTTGCCCGACATCGGCGCCCTGGCCACATGCTCATTCCGCATGTTCCACCGGCCCGCCTGCCCCGGCTTGTTGATGACCTGCGACCCGTAGAACACATAGAAGTACCCCGAGGCCGGATCAGCGAACAACCGCTGATCACCACCACCGAAGTAGTACGTCTGGTTCGGAAACGCCTGAGTGTCACCCCGCACCGTGCTGTAGGGCGAGGTGATGACATGGTCCTTGATGTCCCACGTCCGCCCCTGATCAGTGGACACCGCGTAATCGATCGAGTCGTAGTGCATGCCGTCCCCGAACGGGAACATCGTGAACTCGTTGTGCACCAACCCGACCCAGTCACCGGTATCGGGATCGACCCAGGTACCGATCAGATCGCAGTAGTTCTTCTGCCATTGGCCCTGGGGCGGGATCGAGGCGATCTTCCCCGTCGGGCTGTTGTTGCACCGCCAGGTGGTGTCGTTGTTCTTGTCCTGTGGGTTGCCCGGGTTGACCGCGTCGCTGATCGCCGACGAGCGGGACGCGTCGTCGAAGTCGGTACCGGTGAAGAACGCCCAGTAACGCTCGTCCTTCGGGCCGTACAGAGCCGCGGACTGCTGGGTGTAAAACGTCCCGTCCTTATCGACGAACGGCGACGCCGGAGAATCGGTCGAGTACTGGTTGGGGCCGGTGGCACCCGTCGTGACGGTGTAGGTGGCAGCGGGGGGAAGCGGGGGTGTCGCCGATGCGGGTGACGGTGCCGTCGCGACGACGGCCGTGGCCGCGATGGTGACACCCAGGGCCGCGAGGACCGGGCGTAGGCGGGGCATGGAGTGGACCCTCCCGATTTTCGGAAGTCACATAAATAAGTGCCTTGAAGTAAAGGAGGCTGATCGCCGGTTTGTCAAGGGCCCTTCGCCGAACGGGCCGTTCCCGGGCGCCATGCTCCACGCACAAACCGGGAAGCGCCGCAGGTCACGCGGTCGCGTCACATTGAGCCGCGTACCGCGGCCGGGTGAGCCAGGTGCCGCCGTCCAGGCCACCGATGCGCCGCCCCACGGGGTCCAGGGCCATCCGGACGCACCCAGCCCGCCCCCTGCTCACCGCATCTGGTGACGGCCTGCCTAGCCGAGCCTGGCGGAACCAGCCGGGGCGTCGGCCTGGGAAGCGAGCGCGTCTCGCGAGCGGTCACGGGCCGGGACCGACATCCGCCGTGACGACATCTGGCAACCTGGGGCGTGCTTTCTCATCGGCCACGCCGAGACAGTCGCACACTCCATCACCAGCCAATCGGGCCCCGCATCGGCCTTGGCCAACGAGTAGTTACCGATCACATGCCGTCGCCGGCCCCGAAAGACACGTCGGGACAAAATAGGAAATATAGGATTTAATAATCCAATAGGCATTTAAGTTGCAGTCAAGATGCAAGAGTGATCGTTTGTCGCATTCAGCGATCGGGAAACTAGGCGGGCAGCGGCAGGTTAAGGCGTCAGCGCGTTACCTGGAAGGCGGATAAACGCTTCCGCTCCGCCAGTCGATCCGTCAAGGGGGAACGCAGTGCGACATATCAAGAAATACGCGGCGATACTGGCCGTCACGGCGGCACTCACCGGTCTCGGTGCCATCACCGCCAGCGGCGCGAGCGCATACACCACCATCGGCACGAACTGGGAGGGGGACGGCGGCTCAGGCGGCTTTGGTGGCTTCGGTGGCTTCGGCGGTGCGGGCGACAGCGTTGTGGACATCGTGACCATCCCGGAGGCCGCCGCCTTCGCATACCCCTTCGTGGGGGTGGGCGGTGTCAGCATCCCCGGCTTCGGCTTCGGGTTCTAACCGACACTCTGATCACGGTTGAGATCTGCGCTGGCGGTATCGGCGGGTGACCGCCTGGTGGTGGTGTCATCCGGCGACCAGCGCAGAATCTCCTTCCGTGAGGGCGGAGAACAGCCGTGAGGATGTCGCCTGGGTGGGGTGCGCGATGGGTTCCGCACCGGCGTAGCAGGTGCCGACAAGGTTCGCTTCAGCCGTCGAGTAGCGCTTGTCTGCAGAATCCGGCGGCAAAAGCCCCTGGCGAGCATGCCGAGGGGCTTTTGGCGTGGGAGCCGACGAGGGGAATTGCAGTCTTAACCAGAGGTATGCAAGCCCGCCGGTTTCCCCCATCTCCAGCTCTGCCGGCAAGTGCCGTCACTTCTCACCGACAGAGCCAGAGGCGGGTATATCTCAAGTCGAACGGCAGCGGATCAGACGCGGGCCCAGAGCGCCGGGACGTTCGGCGGCTCCCAGCCGGGCAGGGCGGTGTGCGACTGCAGGCACCGGTAGGTGGCGCCGTTGTAGGTGACCTGCGAGCCCGGGGTGTAGGCGGTGCCCGCCGTCCACGGACCGTTGGGGACGACCGTCGGGGTCGGGGTCGGCGTCCGGGTCGGGGTGGGCGTGGGGGTCACGGTCGGCGTGGGGGTAGGGGTCGGGTCGGGACCGCCGGAGCCGACCTGCAGGTCGACGCAGTTGTAGAACGCCATCGCCGTGTCGGCGATGTTCCAGATGGCCAGCAGCTTGATGCGGCCGGTCCTGCCACCGAGGTTCACCGTGTGCGAGACCGACGAGCTGGGCACCCTGCCCCTGTCGTCGAAGGACGCGATCTTGGTGCCGCCGACGTAGTACTCCCACGTGCTGGTGGCGTGCGGGACCTTGAGGGACCACTGGAAGGTGATGGAGTCGCCGACCTTGGCCGCCGGCCAGGCCTTGCTGTCGTCGTCCAGCGGCGCCCAGCGGGAGTCGCCGGCGCTGCAGTTGCGCTGCCCCTTGGGCCCCTCGACGCTGTAGGGCTCGTAGATGATGTCGCCGCACTTGGAGACCTTGCCCTGCGCGCAGTTCGCCTGCCGGCTAGGCGGCGACGTGATGTAGCCGTGCGCGGAGGCCGGCGTCGCCACGAACACCACACTGGCCGCGGCGATGGCCGCCGAGGACAGCAACGTGACCACTCTTCGCATGTCATGCTTCCTTCACTGGGGGGATAACTTAATATAAAGGAAAGTTTCCTAACAGTGAAGGCCAACGGTAAGCGTGTCGTCACCACGCTCGGCTGTCTCCTGCCCTGCCGCTGTCTGAGGACAGGTCCGCATGGAGAAGGCCCCTGGCGGGTGGCGCAGGGGCCTTGGGGAGCCGACGAGGGGAATCGAACCCCTGACCTACGGTTTACAAGACCGTTGCTCTGCCGATTGAGCTACGTCGGCGGTGGTGCGTGCCTCTGAGTTTAGTGGGTCAGGGTAGGCGGTGGCACCGAGGTTACGGCGGGGGTGAGGGGTCAGCGGCGGCGGTGGCGGGCTATTTCGTAGAGGGCTATGCCCGTCGCTACGCCGGCGTTCAAGGATTCGGCGGCGGCGCGCATGGGGATGCGGGCGACGACGTCGCAGGACTCGCGGACGAGGCGGGACAGGCCCTTGCCTTCGGAGCCGATCACCACGACGAGGGGCTCGGTGGCGAGGTCGACGTCGGCGATGTCGGTGCGGCCCTCGCCGTCGAGGCCGATGACGAACAGGCCGCGTTCGCGGTACTCGCGCAGGGCGCTGGTGAGGTTGGCGGCGCGGGCCACGGGCATGTGGGCGAGGGTGCCGGCGGAGGTCTTCCAGGCGCCGGCCGTGACGCCGGCCGAGCGGCGGGCGGGCACGAGGATGCCGTGGGCGCCGAAGGCGGTGGCGGAGCGGGCGATGGCGCCGAGGTTGCGCGGGTCGGTGACGCCGTCCAGGGCGATGATCAGGGGGACCTCTGCGGCGTCCTGCGCGTGTTCGACCAGGTCGGCCGGGTGGGCGTAGTCGTAGGGCGGGAGCTGGAGGCCGAGGCCCTGGTGGACGGTGCCGTCGGTGAGCCGGTCGAGCTTGTCGCGGCTGACCTCCAGCAGGGCGATGCCACGGTTGGACGCGATCTTGATGGCCTCGCGGACGCGGTCGTCGTGGTCGATGCGCTGGGCGACGTACATCGCCGTGGCGGGAACCTCGGCGCGCAGGGCCTCGACGACGGGGTTGCGCCCGCCGATGACCTCGGGAGCGTCGTCCCGCCGGGGACCGCGCGCCGGGCGAGCGGGGGCGGCGCCTTCCCTGGGAGAGGGTGCCGCGGCACCGGAGGCGCGCTGGCGGTCCTTGAACCAGTGCCGTTCGCTGGCGGGAGGTGTCGCCCCCTTGCCCGCCAGGCTCCTGCGGCCCTTGCCGCCGGTGCCCCGTGTGGCGCCTTGCCTCTTCGCGGGCCTGCCCGACCCTTTACCCCCACCTGCCATGGTGTCAGCCTACCGTCGCGATCAGTGCGCGATTTCCCATCGCGGACCTTGGGGGGTGTCCTCGACGACGACGCCGGCCGCCGCGAGCTGGTCGCGGATGGCGTCGGCGGCGGCGTAGTCCTTGCGGGCGCGGGCGGCCTGGCGCTGTTCCAGAGCGACCCTGACCAGGGCGTCCACGGTCTCGCGCAGGCCGGAGCCTGCGGAGGACGACCGCCACTGCGGCGAGCGCGGGTCGAGCCCGAGGACGTCGAGCATGTTCTGGGTCTCGGCCAGGAGACGGGCGACCTGTTCCTTGTTGCCGTGGGCGAGGGCCACGTTTCCTTCGCGGACGACCTCGTGGACGACGGCGAGGGCCTGCGGCACGCCGAAGTCGTCGTTCAAGGCGTCGGCGAAGGCCTGCGGGAGCGGCGCGGCGGCGTCGACATCGTGGATGACCTCGGCGGCGCGGGTGACGAAGCCCTCGATGCGCTGGTAGCCGGCGGCGGCCTCGGCCAGGGCCTCCTCGGAGTAGTCGATCGCGGAGCGGTAGTGAGCGGCGACGAGGTAGTAGCGCAGCTCGACGGGGCGCACCTTGGTCAGCATGGCCGGGACGAGAAGGGAGTTGCCGAGCGACTTGCTCATCTTCTCGGCGCCGACCTTCAGCATGCCGTTGTGCATCCAGTAGCGGGCGAAGCCGTCGCCGGCGGCCTGGGACTGGGCGACCTCGTTCTCGTGGTGCGGGAAGATCAGGTCGACGCCGCCGCCGTGGATGTCGAAGGTCTCGCCGAGGTACTTGGTCGCCATCGCCGAGCACTCGATGTGCCAGCCGGGACGGCCCGAGCCCCACGGCGTGGGCCAGGTGGGCTCGCCGGGCTTGGCGCCCTTCCACAGGGCGAAGTCGCGGGGGTCGCGCTTGCAGTCGGTGTCGGTGTCGCCGGCGGCGCGCATGTTCTCGGGGCGCTGGTTGGAGAGTCTGCCGTAGCGCTCGGCGTAGGACATGACGTCGAAGTAGACGTCGCCGCCCGCGGCGTAGGCGTGCCCCTTGTCGATGAGGCGCTGGATCAGCTCGACCATCTCGGGGATGTGGCCCATCGCCCGAGGCTCGACGGTGGGCGGGAGGCAGCCGAGGGCGTCGTAGGCCCAGGTGAAGGCGCGCTGGTTGCGCTCGGCGACGACGTACCAGGGCACGCCCTCCTCCGCGGCGACGCGGAGGATCTTGTCGTCGAGGTCGGTGACGTTGCGGCAGAAGGACACCTCGAAGCCGGAGCGGGTCAGCCACCGGCGGACGACGTCGAAGTTGACGCCCGAGCGGATGTGCCCGATGTGCGGCGGAGCCTGCACGGTCGCGCCGCACAGGTATATCGAGACCCGGCCCGGCTGGACGGGGACGAACTCGCGGACCGCACGGGTTCCGGTGTCGTATAGGCGCAGACTCACGAAGGCAAGGCTAATGCCTCACAGGCCCTGACAGGACGGGTTGCCGTACCTCACCGGCCCTCAAAGCGAATGTGAACGGCTCCGGGTTTCCGGACGCGTGGTCCGACCGCCCGTCTTCTCCCTCTAAGAGCCACTTGCCGGGAATGCTTTGTACGAGAACAGTGGGCGAAGTCCCAGATCTGGCTAAAAATCGGGAATCTTGTGGCATGTCCGGATGCCAGATTTAGTCGGGTAAGGCTCCTGTCAGACCCTGGAGTCGGACCGAGAGCCGTGCCGCGAGCCGGACCGAGCCGCCGCGACCACCACGACCTCGCACGGAAGCCTGGCGTGGCGCGGCCGCGCCGCCCGGTGAGGCGAGCCATGATTCTGTAGGCTCGAAAAGCCATGGACGTCACTCCCCCGCCGCCGGCGACGCGCTCTTCCCGCCGGTCCGAGATCCCGCCTCCACCCGCTCAACACGCAGGAGCGGCGCTGGCGCTGCGCCGTGTGGGCACCGCCGTCGCGGCCCTCGCGGTCGCCGGGCTCGCCGCCACCGCCTGTGTGCTCTCCTTCGAGCCCATCCGCTCCCTCGCCGTGACCGGCGGGGCGCGCGCCGACTTCGCCTACCTCTACCCCGCCGGGTTCGACGCGCTGCTGGCCATCGCGCTGATCAGCGTGCTGCTCCTGCGCCCCGCGCGGCTCCTGGTACGCGCCCAGGCCATGGCGATCCTCGTCCTGCTCATCGTGGCCGCCGCCGCGGCGAACATCGCCGTCGCGACGGGCACGGTGATCGAGCCGGGGCGCGCCACGGTGCCGGTCGCCGTGGCGCCGTGGGTGATGTTCGTGATCGGGCTGTGGCTGTTCCTGCTCCCGGCCCGGCGTTTCCCCGCCTACGAGACGGCGCAGGCGCCGCCCGCGGAACGTGACATCGTGCCCTTCGGCGGCGAGGAACGCGACCCCGAGCTGGCGCCTCCGCTGGAGACGGCCTCGCCCGCGGCCGCCCATCCCGCCCGCGATCACGGCCACGCGACGGCCGCCGCCGAGCCGGACGAACCCGAGGTCACGCCCGTCGTGCCTCCGACGCCCGCCCCGGAGACGCCGACCGTGGACGAGCTTCCGCCGCTGCGGGAGGACGACCGGCTGGACGACCTCCAGGACGACGCGGCCGATGCCGGCGACGCTCACAAGGCCGACGATCAGCACGACGGCCCGCGCGAGACCGGCCCGCTTGAGACCGGCGGGGACGACCCGCACGGACAGGACGGCCCCGAGCACGACGGCCCGGAGCACGGCGGCCCAGAACAGGGCGGTCCCGAGCACGGCGGTCCCGAGCACGTCGTTCCTCCGCCCGAGCCGGAGCAGCGGCTGGTGCCCCAGCCTCGTCCGGGGGCGGCGGGCGGACCGCCGGAGAGGTCTCCTGATCGCCCGGTCCGCTGGGGCGATCTCGTACGGCCCGCGAGCGGCGACGTCCTCGTACATCCTCTTCCCAAGCCGTCCGAGCGCGACCTGGGCGACACGCAGCCGTACCCGCACGTCACCGACCGGGACGAGCCCCGGGACCGGAAGCAGGAGCAGGAGCAGGAGCAGGACACGCAGCCGTATCCGCACCTCCGCGAGGACGCACTCCCCGGGACGGGCGCGCGGGACGAGGCGCCCGAGGCCGGACGCCCGCCCTACGGAGGGGCCGCGGCGCCGCCGTCGGGACGCATGCGCAGCACCCCGCTGCCCCCCGAGGAGTAGACGAAGGACCGCATGGAAAAGACCCGCCCGATCCGTGGGGATCGGGCGGGTCTTTCAGTTTCCGGCGGAGTCATCGCACCGTGCGCGTGACCGCCCGCGGGTCTACCGGGGGCCGCTGCCGCGGATCGCCTCCCGCAAGGGGCGGCGAAGCGGTGCGCTCCGTCCGAGGTCAGACCCTCGTTCGACCGCGGATCCCGGCCACCACGGCGACACCGATGACGGCGACGACGACCTGCAGGATGATCTCGATCCAGTCGATCCCGGAAGTCGTCTCGACACCCAGCACCTGGGCGATGGCGGTACCGATCAGGGCGGCGACGATGCCGACGATGATCGTGACGAGCCACCCGATGGGCTGACGGCCGGGCAGAACAAGGCGCCCGAGAGCGCCGATGATCGCGCCGATGACGATAGCGCCGAGAATGCTTTCAATGGTCATCTTGTGCCTCCACTTGAGGGTCGCACCTTCACGCTGTGAAGACGGCTACCCCCTGGAGGACAACTAATCATAAAAGCCAAAAGTTCCAGGTCAAAGCCTGGTAAAGGAGAACGACGCCCCGCACCGCGCCGGTTGGCGGGGCGCCGTCCTCCGGTCTCGCGGGCCGGTGAGCCCTCCGGATTTCGGGATCCCGCAACTAAGACGTGTGCGAAGCCGGTTCGGTTGGCGCGACCGGGAGAACGAGGGCCGTGGCGATGGCGGCCACGCCCTCGCCGCGCCCGGTGAGGCCGAGCCCGTCGGTGGTGGTGGCGCTCACGCTGACCGGCGCGCCGGCGGCCGCGCCGAGGACTTTTTCCGCCTCGGCACGGCGCGGTGCGAGTTTGGGACGGTTTCCGATGATCTGTACGGCGAGGTTGCCGATCTCGAATCCGGCCGCACGCACGTGCCGGGCCGCCTCTTCGAGCAGGGAGACGCCGGACGCGCCGGCCCAGCGGGGATCGGAGGTACCGAACAGACCTCCGAGATCGCCGAGACCGGCCGCCGACAGGAGGGCGTCGCAGCACGCGTGCGCGGCGGCGTCGCCGTCGGAGTGGCCCGAGAGCCCCGTCTCCCCCGGCCAGTGGAGGCCGGCCAGGTGGAGCTCACGACCCGATGCGAACGGGTGGACGTCCACCCCGACGCCCACCCGTGGATGTTCGATCTTCAGGAGTTGAGAACCTCGTCGAGCAGGGCCTCGGCCTTGTCCTCGTTGGTCTTCTCCGCGAGGGCGAGCTCGCTGACCAGGATCTGCCTGGCCTTGGCGAGCATGCGCTTCTCACCCGCGGAAAGACCGCGCTCCTTGTCTCGCCGCCAAAGGTCGCGCACCACTTCGGCCACCTTGTTGACGTCGCCGGACGCCAGCTTCTCGAGGTTGGCCTTGTAGCGGCGGGACCAGTTGGTGGGCTCTTCCGTGTGCGGCATGCGCAGAACATCGAAGACACGCTCTAGACCCTCTTGGCCTACAACGTCACGCACACCAACGAGTTCGGCGTTTTCTGCCGGCACCTGAACGGTAAGGTCGCCCTTGTCGACCTTCAGCACCAGATAGGTTCTGTCCTCGCCCTTTATCGTGCGGGTTGTGATGGCTTCGATTCGAGCAGCCCCGTGGTGGGGGTAGACGACAGTGTCGCCGACCTGGAAAGTCATGTGACAAGTACCCCTTCCGCTGTCCTCCAGGATACCACGCGCCAGTCCCCTCCCGGAACAGTGAAATCAACATAACTGCAGGTCAAAGCCTCGATTTGGGACTTGACAACCGCTCGACCTCATGAATCCGGGGTTCTGACATACGCGGTGACCTGCGGCTCGGGCGGCCCCGCCGCAGGTGCCGGGGCGCTTCCGGAGGCACGGTATGGCACGGATAAGGTTGCCGTTGGCCATACTCATGTGTATCAAGGAGAGCTCGAACCGTGACCAGCACCAGCCGTCGCAGGGTGATCATCGCCACCGCGCTGCTCGCAGCCGTCCCGGCGCTGGCCGCGTGCGGAGCGGGGTCCGACGCCAACACCAGCACCGCGTACGCCCCGACCGAGGCCAACGTGCTGCTCGACGGTGAGGCCAAGACCTACGGCAGGAACGGCATCAAGATCGCCCAGGCGTTCGCCCTCGGCCCCGACTCCGGGCAGCAGATCGCCTCCGGAGGCTCCGTCCCGCTGTACATCTCGATGCTGAACGACGGCACCGGCGCCGACACGCTGGAGAGCGTGGCCATCAACGACCGCAGCGCCGCCTCCGTCAAGGGCGGGGCCATCCAGCTCCCCCCCGGCCAGTTGGTCAACACCGGCAGGCCGGCCTCCCAGGTCGTCCTGGAAGGCGTCCAGAAGCCGCTGCGGGGCGGCGAGAGCATCTCCCTGACCCTCCGGTTCGCCAAGGCCGGGGACATCGCCATGACGGTCCCCGTGGTGACGCGCAGCCGCGAGTACGCGAGCCTGTCCCCGGCGCCGTCCGCCCCGGCGACGCCGTCGACCACCCCGACGCCGTCCCCGTCGGCCACTCCGTCCACGGACCCCACGGCCGACAGCTGATCTCACGCGCGAAGGCCCGGTGGCGCACGCCACCGGGCCTTCGTCGTCTCCGGCTCAGGCCGGGAAGGCTCACGCCTCCGCGGGGTCGAACTTGTAGCCGAGGCCGCGGACGGTGAGGATGCACCGCGGGTTGGACGGATCGGCTTCGATCTTGGCCCGCAGGCGCTTGACGTGGACGTCCAGGGTCTTGGTGTCCCCGACGTAGTCGGCGCCCCACACCCGGTCGATGAGCTGGCCGCGGGTCAGCACCCGGCCCGCATTGCGCAGCAGGACCTCCAGCAGCTCGAACTCCTTCAGCGGGAGCTGCACCTGCCGGCCGCGCACGGCGACGATGTGGCGGTCGACGTCCATGCGCACCGGGCCCGCGGTGAGCACCGCCGGCTCGACCTCCTCGACGTCGCCCTGCCGGCGCAGGACGGCCCGGATCCGGGCCACCAGCTCCCGCGAGGAGAACGGCTTGGTCACATAGTCGTCGGCGCCGAGCTCCAGGCCGACGACCTTGTCGATCTCGCTGTCCTTGGCGGTCAGCATGATCACCGGGACCTTGGAGCGCTGGCGCAGGGAACGGCAGACCTCCGTGCCCGGCAGGCCGGGGAGCATCAGGTCGAGCAGGACCAGGTCCGCGCCGTTGCGGTCGAAGGTGTCGAGCGCCTCCGGCCCGGTGGTCGCGACGGCGACCTCGAAGCCTTCCTTGCGCAGCATGTAGGACAGGGCGTCGGAGAAAGACTCCTCGTCCTCGACGACGAGCACGCGGGTCACTTCGCGGCCTCCAGAGGGGTTGATGTGGTGCTGGGCACGGCGATCGCCGTGCCGCCGAAAGCCGGTAGACGAAGGGTGAAGGTGGAGCCGGAGCCTTCCTTGCTCCAGACCGACACCTCGCCGCCGTGGGCGACGGCGACGTGCTTGACGATGGCGAGACCGAGGCCGGTGCCGCCGGTGGCCCGCGAGCGCGCGGCGTCGACGCGGAAGAACCTCTCGAAGATGCGCTCCAGCGAGCTCTCCGGGATGCCGATGCCCTGGTCGCTGACGCTGACCTCGACGACGTCCCCGGCGGGCCTGGCGCTGACGACCACGCGGGTGCTCTCGGGGCTGTAGGCCACGGCGTTGTCGATCAGGTTGCGCAGCGCGGTGACCAGCAGTTCGTCGTCGCCCCAGACGCGCAGCCCCTCGGTGCCGCCGGCGACCAGGACGATCTCCTTGGCGGCGGCCTTGGTGTTGCAGCGGTCGATGGCCTCGTGGACGACCTCGTCGACGGGCACGCAGCCGGGGGTCGGGATGGGCTCGCCGCCCTGGATCCGGGACAGGGTGATCAGGTCCTGGACGAGGTAGGTGAGGCGGGCGGCCTCGTGCTGCATGCGCCCGGCGAACCGGGTGACGGCGACGGGGTCCTCCGCGGCGTCCTGGATGGTCTCGGCGAGCAGGCTCAGCGCCCCTACGGGGGTCTTGAGCTCGTGGCTGACGTTGGCGACGAAGTCACGGCGCACGGCCTCGACGCGGCGGCGTTCGGTCTGGTCCTCGGCGAGGACGAGCACCTGCCCGTGCGTGCCCAGGGGGGCGACGCGGACGGCGAAGGTGGTGGCCTCCAGGCCGAACTTGTGCCCGGCGACCTCGAACTCGCTCTCACGGATCTCGCCGTCCCTGCGCACCTGGCGGGCCAGCGCCAGCAGCTCGGCGGCCATCAGGTGATCCCCTTTGACCAGCCCGAAGGCGCGGGCGGCCGAGCTCGCGCGCAGCACACGGTCGTCACGGTCGAGGACCACCGCGGAGGACGGCAGCACGGCGAGCACGGAGGCCACGCCCTGGGGCAGGGTGCTATCGGAGTTCTCGACGACGTCGGTCCGCGCACGGTCGCGCGGACGCACCGCCATCATCGCGATCGCCCCGACAACAAACCCCGCCAGAGCGGCCAGGCTCGTCACGATCTCACTCACGCCTCCCAGGGTAGGCGGGACTCTTCCCTGGCCAGACCCCCCCAAGTGGGTCTTTCCCGGAGAGTTCATCTTTCGGACGTGGTTCGTTCACGGACGCGCGCGTAGCGTGAGCCGCATGCGCGATGCCTTCCACGAAGAACTCCAGGCTCTGAACGACCGGTTGCTGCAGATGACCAACCTGGTACGCTCCGCCATCTCCAGGGCGACCACCGCCCTGCTGGACGCCGACCTGCAGCTCGCCGAGAGCGTGATCTCCCACGACGCCGAGGTCAACCGGCTGTACGCGGAGATCGAGACCTCCATCTTCGAGCTGATGGCCACGCAGCAGCCCGTCGCCGTGGACCTGCGCACGGCGATCACCGCCCTGCGGATGGGCGGCGACCTGGAGCGCATGGGCGACCTCGCCGAGCACGTCGCGAAGATCGCCCGGATGCGTCACCCCGACTCGGCGATCCCCGCCGAGGTGCGCGACACGATCGTGGAGATGGGGCAGATCGCCGAACGCCTGGTCACCAAGACCGGGAGCTGCATCGCGACGCGCGACATCGAGCTGGCCAAGGAGCTCGACGAGGACGACGACGCCATGGACCGGCTGCACCGCCGGCTGTTCCGCGTGCTGCTGGCCAAGGACTGGCGGCACGGCATCGAGCCGGCCATCGACATCACGCTCGTCGGCCGCTACTACGAGCGGTACGCCGACCACGCCGTCCGGGTCGCCCGCGACGTGGTCTACCTGGTCACCGGCACCCGCGAGGACGACGACGCGGCGTCGTGACCCCCTGGACGCGAAAAGCCCCGGACGGCGGCGTCCGGGGCTTTCTCGTGTGCGAGGGCTAGCGGCCCTGGTTGGCGACGGCCTGGATGGCGGCCTCGGCGGCCACCGGGTCGAGGTACTCGCCGCCGGCCTTGACCGGCTTGAAGTCCGCGTCGAGCTCGTAGCGCAGCGGGATGCCCGTGGGGATGTTCAGCTTGGCGATCTCTTCGTCGCCGACGCCGTCCAGGTGCTTGACCAGGGCGCGCAGCGAGTTGCCGTGCGCCACCACCAGCGGGGTGCGGCCGGCGGCGAGCTCGGGGACGATGGCGTCGTACCAGTACGGCAGCATGCGGCCGACGACGTCCTTCAGGCATTCGGTGCGCGGCAGGAGCTCGGGCGGGAGCTGGGCGTACCTGGCGTCGCCGACCTGCGAGAACTCGTCGTCGTCTGCCAGGGGCGGCGGCGGCACGTCGTAGGAGCGGCGCCACAGCGTGAACTGCTCGTCGCCGAACTCCTCGCGGGTCTGCGCCTTGTTCTTGCCCTGGAGCGCGCCGTAGTGGCGCTCGTTGAGCCGCCAGGACCGGGCGACGGGGAGCCACGACAGCCCGGCCGCGCCCAGGGCGTGGTTGGCGGTCTGGATCGCGCGGGTCAGGACCGAGGTGTGCACCACGTCGGGGCGCAGGCCGGCCTCCACCAGGAGCCTGCCGCCGCGCCGGGCCTCCTCCTCGCCTGTGGGCGAGAGGGCGACGTCGACCCATCCGGTGAACAGGCCCTTCGCGTTCCACTCGCTCTCGCCGTGCCGCAATAGCACCAAAGTAGCCATGCGCCCAAGCTTAGGGTCTGCGGCGCGGGCCACGCAGCGGGCGCACACCTGGTGAGACGGGCGGCGCTCAGCCGTCCGATCTGCCGACGACGTGCTCGAAGGCGCGCAGGTTGGCCAGCGACTCGCCCCGCTTCACGCGCCATTCCCACTCGCGGCGGATGGAGGAGGCGAACCCCAGCTCCAGCGCGCGGTCGAACCACTCGTCGGCGTAGGTGAGGACGCAGCCGAGCAGGCGGTCGATCTCGCCGGCGGAGACGGCCTCCAGGGGCAGGCGCCCGACGAGGTGGACGTCGCCGACGGCGTCCAGGGCGAAGTGGACGCCGTACATCGACCCGTTCTTGGTCAGCAGCCAGCGGTAGAACTCGACGTGGTTCTCGTCGGGCCTGCGGCAGAAGAACGCCTCGACGTGCAGGGCCTGCGCCGAGACGGTGAGCCAGGTCATCGTGGCGAGCTTGTGGTGCCCGGGCAGCTTCACCAGGAAGGCGCCGGGCTTGGGGCGTTCGTAGGCGACCTCCGCCGCCTTCAGCGCGGACTCGACGACGGCCTCGTGATCCATGGCGTGCACACTCCCCGCTCGAAACCCGGCCACACCTGTTCTACCCGGACATGTAATCAGGTCCGCGCGGCGGTCAGCAGGGAGCGGTGCCGGGCCAGGGCGGCGGTGTAGACGTCCATGAGGCGGGCGGCGGTGGCGGGCCACCCGAAGCGCGCGGCGTGCGCGCTGGCGTTCGCGGCCATGGTGTCGCGCCAGAGGGGGCGGTCCACGAAGCGGCGCAGCGCGGCGGCCCAGGCGTGCGGCTCGTGCCCGTCGACGAGCAGGCCGGACACGCCGTGCTTGACGGCGGTGCGCAGGCCGCCGACCTTGGCGGCGGCCACCGGCGTGCCGCAGGCCTGCGACTCCAGGGCGACGAGGCCGAAGGACTCGTTGTAGGAGGGGACGACGGTGACGTCGGCGGCGCGGTACCAGTCCGCCAGCTCCTGCTGGGGCGCGGGCGGCGCGAGCCGGACGACGTCGGAGATGCCGAGCTCCGCGGCGAGGTCGGTCAGATAGGACGGGTGGTCGAGCCCGTTGCCGCTCGGGCCGCCGACGCAGGCGATGACGAGGCGGGAGCGCAGCGAGGGGTCGTCGCGCAGCATGCGGGCGGCGGCCCTGAGCAGGACGTCGGGGGCCTTGAGGGGCTGGATGCGGCCGACGAAGAGCATGACGTGGGCGCCCTGCGGGAGGCCGAGGCGGTGGCGGGCGGCGCCCTTGGAGGCGGGCTGGAAGACCTCCAGGTTGACCCCGGGGTTCACCACGGCCACCCGGCCGGCCGGCGCGCCGTAGAGGTCGATCAGCTCGCGGGCCTCGGCGTCGGTGTTGGCGACCAGGCGGTCGGCGACCTCGACGACGTGCTCCTCGCCGGCGACGCGGGCGGCGGGCTCGGGCCGGTCGCCCTTGGCCAGCAGGACGTTCTTGACCTTGGCCATGGTGTGCATGGTGTGGACGAGGGGGACGCCCCAGCGTTCCTTGGCCAGCCAGCCGACCTGGCCGGACAGCCAGTAGTGGGAGTGGATCAGGTCGTAGTGCCCCGGCTCGTGCATGGCCTCGGTGCGCAGGACGCCGGTGAGGAAGTCGCAGAGCTGGCCGGGCAGGTCGCCCTTGTCCAGTTCCTCGTACGGCCCGGCGGTGACGTGGCGCACGGTCACGCCCGGGGTCAGCTCGACGGCGGGCGGGAGGTCCCTGGCGGTCTGCCGGGTGAAGATCTCGACCTCGACGCCGAGGTCGGCCAGCCGTTTGGCGACCTCGACGACGTACACGTTCATGCCCCCGGCGTCGCCGGTGCCCGGCTGGTCCAGCGGGGACGTGTGCATGCTGATCGTCGCGATCCGGCTGATCCGGCGTGCGACCGGCGATCCCGGCACCTGACACCACCTCCAGAGGGGTTATAACCGTCGGAAACTTCACCAGATTCCCGACAGGACCGGCTCACGGGGTCCCGTACCACCTCTGCCCACGGGCGCTGGCAGGATGACGGACGGCGCCCCCGCCGGGGGAGGTGACGCGGCGCGCCGTGGTGGAAGAGCGAGGAGGCGTGCCGGGCGAGAGATCGAGTTTCCGGCGGGCGCGGCCGGCGCACGACGACAGAGCACTTAAAGGCGACCATAAGGACGGCGAATGAGCAAGACAGCGGTGGTGACGGGCGCGAGCAGCGGCATCGGCGAGGCCACGGCGCGCAGGCTCGCGGCGGAGGGATTCCAGGTCGTGGCCGCCGCCAGGCGCAGGGACCGCCTGAACCTCCTGGCGGCGGAGGTGCCGAGCATCCGCCCGGTCACGCTGGACGTCACCTCGGACGAGTCGGTGGCGGAGCTGGCGGCGTCGCTGGAGCGCTGCGACGTGCTGATCAACAACGCGGGCGGCGCGGTCGGGCTGGAGCCCGTGGCCGAGGGGCTGGTGGACGACTGGCAGCGCATGTACGAGGTGAACGTGCTCGGCTCGCTGCGCATGACCCGGGCGCTGCTTCCCAAGCTGGTCGAGTCGGGGGACGGGGTGCTGCTGATGCTGACCTCGGTGGCGGGCCTGGTGTCCTACGAGGGGGGCGGCGGCTACTGCGCGGCCAAGCACGCGCAGACCTCCATGACCGAGACGCTGCGGCTGGAGCTCGTCGGGCAGCCGGTGCGGGTCGTCGAGGTGGCCCCCGGCATGGTGCGCACCGAGGAGTTCTCGCTGACCCGCTTCCGCGGCGACGCCGCCCGCGCCGACAAGGTGTACGAGGGCGTGCCCGACCCGCTGACGGCCGACGACGTGGCCGACGCGATCGCCTGGTGCGTCACCCGGCCCGCGCACGTCAACGTCGACCGCCTGGTGATCCGCCCGCGCGCCCAGGCGGCGCAGCACAAGGTTCACCGGGTGTCGTGACGGCGTGATCGCGGAAGGGACGCGGGGCCGGCGCCGCCCCGTGGGCGAGATCACCCGCGGCACGACCGGGCACAACCGGCTGCGCAGGTCCGACCGCTGGGTCACGGCCGTGTACGGCCCGCTGCTGCGGTCGGCCCCGCGTCCCCTGGTCGTGGATCTCGGATACGGCGCCTCGCCGGTGACGACGGCGGAGATGTTCGCCCGGCTGCGCCGCGTGCGGCCCGACGTCGAGGTGGTGGGCGTCGAGATCGACCCGATCCGGGTCGCGGTGGCCCGGGCGCACGAGCGCGAGGGGCTGTCGTTCGTCCTCGGCGGCTTCGAGCTGCCCGTCGCGCGGCCGCCGCTGATCGTGCGGGCCTTCAACGTGCTGCGGCAGTACGGCGAGGCGCAGGCGTGGCAGGCGTGGGACCTGCTGCGTTCGCGCCTGGCCCCCGGCGGGGTGATCGTGGAGGGCACGTGCTCGGAGATCGGCCACCGGGCCGCCTGGGTGACGCTGGACGCCCGCGGGCCCCGCACGCTCACTTTCGCCACGCGCCTGGCGGGCTTCGCGCGTCCCTCCGACCTCGCCGAGCGGCTCCCGAAGACGCTGATCCACCGCAACGTGCCCGGTGAGCGCGTGCACGCCTTCCTCCGCGACTTCGACCACGCCTGGGACGTGGCCGCGCCGTACGGGGCCTACGGGCTGCGATCCCGGTGGATCGCGGCGGTGGAAGGGCTGGCGGCCGGCTGGCCGGTCGCCGGGGCTCCCCCGCTGGGCGGCCGGGCACGGTGGCGGCTCGGCGAGCTGACGATCCCGTGGGACGCCCTGGCCCCGGACCGGTGAGACCTCAGCCGAGGGCGTCGCGCGCCCGGGCGAACACGGCGTACGCCGCGGCGTCGAACAGGACGAAACGCACCTCGGCCACGCCGGTGGACGCCTGGCGGACGGTGGTCAGGGCGATGCGGGCCGCGTCGTCCATGGGCCAGCCGTAGACGCCGGTCGAGATCGCGGGGAAGGCGACGGTCGCGGCGCCGAGCGTGTCGGCGACCTTCAGCGACTCGACGTGGCAGGAGGCGAGCAGGGCCGAACGGTCCTCCGACCGGGCGTACACCGGGCCGACGGTGTGGACGACCCAGCGCGCGGGCAGCCGCCCTGCCGTGGTCGCGACCGCCTGCCCGGCGGGCAGCCCGTCGGCGTACCGGGAGGCCCGCAGCGCGCGGCACTCCTCCAGGATCGCGGGGCCGCCGCGCCGGTGGATGGCGCCGTCCACGCCCCCGCCGCCCATCAGCGACGAGTTGGCCGCGTTGACGACGGCGTCCACCGCCTGCTCGGTGATGTCCCCGTGGACCAGCGTGATCTCCATGGTCATCCCACTTCCCCGCGGACCAGCCGATCCACGTAGGCGTCCTCGGCGGGCAGCGGGAACCACGGCATCGCCGCGCCGAGGTGGGCGCGCCCGTGCAGGCCGAGCCAGAGCGCGCAGGTCGCCTCGAACGCCTCCTCCGGGGTGGTCTCGCGGCCGGAACGTGCGCGCAGGACCTCGCCGACGGCGTCCTGCAACTGCTGGAACGCCTCGAACCCGGCGCGGATCACCTCTTCGGGCGGGGTCGCTCCCCCGCGCGGCTTGCCGACGTGGAAGACGGCCGCGTAGTGGCCGGGGTGTTCCTCGGCGAAGCGCAGGTAGGCGCGGGCCATCGCGCGCAGGCGGGCGCGCACGTCATCGGGGTGCGGCTCGGCGGCGGCGCGCAGCCGGGCGCCGAGCTCGCGCATGATGCGGACCTTCAGCGTGCGCACGAGCTCGGTCAGGTCGGCGAAGTGCAGGTACAGGGCGGTCGCGCTGACGCCTGTCGCGGAGGTCACCGTGCGCACCGACAGGCTCTCGACGTCCTGGCCGGCGTCGAGCAGCGCGGCCGTCGTCGCGAGCAGCGCCTCGCGCAGTTCCTCACCAGAGCCCCTCTTGCTGCGGGGACGGCTACCAGCGGTCATCGCCCGAAGTCTACCCCCTTGATCTTGCCGGAATCGATAGGTTGACAGTCGTACATTTACGACTGTACACATAGCCCTATGATCACACAGCAGCGGCGCATGGGCCGCACCCTCGGCGCGGCGGCCTGTGCCGTGGCCGCGATCACGGCGACGGCCCCGGCGGCTCAGGCGGCCGCCCCGTCCACCCGGACCACCGCCTCCGGTGCGGACCTGATCGTCGGCGTGGGCAGCGACACCACCGAGGTCCTGTTCGACAGGCTGGCCCGGCACTACGACCGCGGCCCCGCCGCACGGGGCCGCGTCGTGAACCACTGGGCCACCGGCACGCCCGAGATCACCCCCAAGCCCGGGTGCGCGCCGATCCCCCGCCCGAACGGCTCCTCCCCCGGCGTCGCGGCGCTCGCCACGCGCGGCGCCGCCGCCGACGGCAGCCCCTGCCTGGACTTCGCCCGCTCGGTGGCCCCGCGCTCCCCCGGCGCCCCGGCCGACTCGGTCTTCTTCCCGGTCGCGCGGGACGGCCTGTCCTGGGCGTCGAACAAGGCCGGCAACGCGCCGGCCTCGCTGACCGTCCAGCAGGTCGCCGACATCCTGGAGTGCGACGCCGTGCGCTGGGACCAGGTCGGCGGCACCTCGCAGGAGACCATCGACGTCTACCTGCCCGAGCGCGGGCCGGGCCTGGTCGGGCTGCTGCGCCACCTCGTCGGCGTCGAGCGCGTCGGGGACTGCGTCGGCGTCACCCAGCAGGACGACGGCACCACTCCCGAGGTGAAGGACAACCCGAACGCCCTGGTCTTCTACTCGGTCGGCAAGTACATCGGCCAGACCGTCCACCACCGCGCCGACGTCCACGGGGACCTGCGGCTCGGCCTGGTCGGCGGCGTCGCGCCCACCGTGCGCAACCCGGCCACCCGGCGCGTGGAGGTCAACCTCGGCCAGGTGCCCGGCGTGGCGGGCCTGCCGGAGTCGCTGCGGATCACCGAGTGGGTCGCGGTCCGCAAGGACGCCGACGGCGCGGTGCCGCCCAAGCTCGCCCGCCTGTTCTCCGGGCCGGGCGCGTGGCTGTGCGCGAGCCCGGTCGCCCGGCGCGACATCCAGGACCACGGCTTCCTGCCCATGCCCGACGGCGCGTGCGGCGTGCCGTCGTGACCGACACGGTGCTGGTGACGGGCGGGACGGGCTACCTCGCCGGCTGGTGCGTCCGCGAGCTGCTGCGCCAGGGGTACGCGGTGAGGGCGACCGTCCGCGACCTCGCCCGCGCCGATGAAGTGCTCGCCCTGGCGGAGGACCGGTCGCGGCTGAGCGTCGTGCGGGCCGATCTCGGCGCCGACGAGGGCTGGGATCGCGCCGCCGACGGCTGCGCCTACGTACTGCACGTGGCCTCCCCCTTCCCCCGCGTCGCGCCGAAGGACCCCGGCGCGCTGGTGGGGCCGGCGCGCGAGGGGACGCTGCGGGTGCTGCGGGCCGCGGCCGGCGCCGGGGTCACGCGCGTCGTGCTGACCTCCTCCAGCTCGACCGTGGGGCACGGACGGCCGGCGCGCGGCGGCGCGCTGGACGAGACCGACTGGGCCGATCCGGCCCGGAGCCGCGCCTACGTGCGGTCCAAGATCCTCGCCGAGCGCGCGGCGTGGGACTTCGTCGCCGAGCGGGGCGCGCGCGGCTCGCTGGTCACGCTGGCGCCGAGCACGATGATCGGCCCGGTGATCGGCGCGCACAGGTCGTACTCGGTGCTCGCGGTGTCGCGGCTGCTCGACGGGGCGATGCCCGGCCTGCCGCGGCTCGGCTTCTCGCTGGTGGACGTGCGGGACGTGGCGGCGCTGCACGTGCGCGCCATGACCGAGCCCGCGGCGGCGGGCGGCCGGTTCATCGCCGACGCCGGGTTCCGGTGGATGACCCAGATCGCCGAGGTGCTCCGCGCCCGCCTCGGCCCGGCCGCCGCGCGCGTGCCGTCCCGGCGGCTGCCGGACCTCGCCGTGCGGCTGGCCGCGCTGTTCGACCCCGAGCTGCGGCAGGTGATCGACGAGCTCGGCGTGCGCACCGACTACGCGACCACCGCGGCCCGCACGGCGCTCGGCTGGGCTCCCCGCCCGCTCGACGACACCATCGCCGAGTGCGCCGAGAGCCTGGTGACGCGGCGGGTCGCGGCGTGAGCGACCCTGGTCCGCGAGAAGAGAGGCCGGTCTTCCCGCGGGCCGGGGCGCGCGCCCCGGCCGACCCTCTACACGACGTAGTACTACCCAAGGTAGGCTTGCCTGTGTGAAGGGTCTCGGCGAGCTTGAACGCAGCATCATGGACATCCTCTGGGCCCATGAGGGCCCTCTCACGGCCAGGGAGGTCGGCCGCCTCATCGCCGATCGGGATCTCGCCCCGACCACGGTGATGACCGTTCTCGACCGATTGACCCGGAAAGGTTTCCTGAACCGCACCCGCGACGGCCGGGCATGGCGCTACGCTCCGGCGGCGAGCCGTGACGCGTACGTCGCGGAGCTTATGCTGGAGGCACTCGACATGACCGGGGACCGTTCGGCGGCGCTCACGCGCTTCGCCCAGACGGTCTCGGGCTCCGAGGCCGAAATCCTGCGCAAAGCACTCACGGAGCTGGAAGAAGAGTGATCATGGCCGCCGTCCTGACCGCGCTCGCCGTCGCGTGCGCGATCGGAGCCTGGCGACTCACCTCCGCGCGCTGGCCCTGGCGGGCCCCGCGCTCGGCCATCCTGCTCTGGCAGTCCCTCGGCGTCACCTGGGGCCTCGCCACCGTCGGCGCGATGCTCGCCTACGCGCTCGAACCCTACGGCGAGGGCGTCGTGTACGGCCTGCACGCCTTCGCCGACTCGGCGATCTCCTTCGGCATGGGCCTCGGCCTGATCCAGCCCTACGACCTGCCCCGCGTCGCCGCCCTCGTGGCCGGGCTCACGCTGCTGGCCGTGCTCGTGGCCATCCTGCTCGGGGCCGGGGCACAAACCTTGCGCGCCCGGCGGCGGCACCGCGCCCTGCTGTCCCTGATCGCCCGCGACGACCCGGGCGTGCCGGGCGTGCGCGTGGTCGACCACCCGGGCGCGGCGGCGTACTGCCTGCCCGGCCTGCGCTCGGAGGTCGTGGTCAGCGCGGGCACGCTGTCCCTGCTGCACCCGGACGAGCTGCGGGCGGTGCTCGCGCACGAGACCGCCCACGTGCGCGAGCGGCACGATCTGGTGCTGCTGCCATTCGCCGCGCTGCGGTGGGCCCTTCCCTGGTTGCGCGTGGTGCGCGACGCGCACTCCTCGGTCGCCCTGCTGGTCGAGATGGCCGCCGACGACCGGGCGCGCCGCTACTGCTCGCCGCGCCGCCTGGCGACCGCGCTGCTGCGGTTCGGCACGGCGGGCGCCGTCCCCGCGCCGAACGGCGCGCTCGGCGCGGCGGGCGAGCAGGTCATGGCCCGGGTGAACCGCCTGATCAAGCCGGGCGCCGAGCTGCCGAGGCGCTTCCGCTACAGCCTGGTCACGTTCTCCGTGCTGCTGTCGGCCTCGGCGCCGCTTCTGTGGATCTACCCCGGCTGATCCGGCCCGGCGCTTGCAGCCGTTAGCTAACGTGTTTGCAAATGCAAGCAGCGTGATGCAGACTGGAGGCATGGAACTACCGAGGGTCGGCTCGATCGGCGAGTACATCCGCGATCAGCGGAAGCAGGCGAAGATCTCCCTGCGCCAGCTCGCCACTCAGGCGGGTGTCTCCAACCCGTACCTGAGCCAGATCGAACGCGGTCTGCGCAAGCCGAGCGCGGAGATCCTGAACCAGATCGCCAAGGGCCTGCGCATCTCGTCGCAGGCGCTGTACGTGCAGGCCGGGCTCATCGAGGACCGTGAGCCCGACAGCGACGTGCTCGCCGCGATCAGGGCCGACCGCGACCTCACCGAGCGGCAACGCCAGGTGCTGATCGACATCTACGAGTCGTTCCGCAAGGAGAACCGCGCCGAGACCCCGACCCGGACCGGGCAGACGGACCAGGACGCCCAGGCCGGATCGGAGCCTCTGGTGGCCGACGCGGTTCCCGACGAGGAGGGTGCGACCTCCGCGCGGAGCGGCCGCATTCAACCGGAACCCAAGGAAGGTTAACCCATGCCTATCAACGACGAGGTCAAGAGGCTCGCCGAGTCCAAGCCGTTCTACGCCGTCGCCGGCGCCGGCGACTTCGCGGTGGAGAAGCTGCGCGAGCTGCCCGACCAGATCCAGCGCCTGCAGTCCCGCCGCTCCGAGGTGGGCGCCACCGCGCGCGAGCTTCCCGGCATCGCCCGCAAGTACGCCGAGAACGTGCAGGTCAAGGCCGAGGCCGTCGCCCGCGACCTTCCCGGCAAGGCCAGGGAGTACGCCGACACGATCAGCGCCAAGGCCGCCGAGCTGTACGAGGACTTCGCCACGCGCGGCCGCAAGGTCGTCGGCAGGGTGACCGGCGAGGCCGCGCTGGAGCTGGAGGAGGTCTCCTCCAGCGCCGAGCCCGCGGCCGCCGCCCGCACTCAGGGCCAGACCCGCAGGACGACCGGCACCCGCTCCACCGGCGCCAAGCGCTGACACCTGCGCTTCGCGCCGACCGTTCGGCCCGCTCCGGAACTACGGAGCGGGCCGAACGCGTTGACCGGATGTCGTTGTCTCCGTTCTTGCGTTGTCCTGTCCATGCCCTGTCGTCGTCCCCGCACGGTTCTTACGCAGCTCGGCGGTCCTCTCACGCCCGAGCGTCCGGACCAGGTGGCGGTGATCGGCGGGGCCGGTCGGACGTCCTCCGTTCGGGGCTAGGCTGAATCCCGTCGAACACGTGACCTTGGAGAGGCCATGTTTCAGATCTACGGCGCCCTGGACCTCATCTTCCTGGTGCTCGGCATCGCCGCGTTCGGGCTGTGCGCCTGGGCCCTGTTCCACGCGCTCAAGACCCCGGCGCGCGCCTTCGCCCTGGCAGGCAAGCTGAAGAAGCAGATCTGGCTGCTGATCCTCGGCCTCGCCAGCCTGTTCACGTTCGCCTCCGTCGTCGGCTGGGGCGGGCTGACGGTGCTGAGCAT
This sequence comes from Sphaerisporangium krabiense, assembly GCF_014200435.1. Classification (NCBI taxonomy): domain Bacteria; kingdom Bacillati; phylum Actinomycetota; class Actinomycetes; order Streptosporangiales; family Streptosporangiaceae; genus Sphaerisporangium; species Sphaerisporangium krabiense. Next base: position 924,628 of record NZ_JACHBR010000001.1, read on the forward strand.
CTTCACGGTCGCCTCGGTCATCGGCGCGGGCGTCTACCTGGCCGACGTCAAGCCGGCCGTCAACGAGATCGGCAAGGGCGGCAACAGCGGGCCGTACGGACCGTGGTGATCTGAACCCTCCCTGCCGTCCCGTTCGCGGGCATTCGCCCACGCATGTACCACTCCTGACGCCGTGCGGGCCGCTAGGCTCACACGCCATGGTCCATCTCGCACGTCGGCTGACGCTCGCCCTGGCCACACTGAGCGTCCTCGCCGCCGCGCCCGCCGCCCACGCCGCGGCCGACGGCGTGAACAGAACGGACGTCACCGTCGAGCTGCGCCCGGGCGGCATGCTGCACGTCAAGGAGCAGATCTCCTTCACCGGCCAGGTCCGCCGCACCCTTCTCACCCGCACCCGGTACGACGACGGCAACGACCGCGTGTACCGGATCACCGGCTTCAAGGGCGACGGCGCCCTGTCCGGCGACGTCATCACCCTCAAGGGGAACGGCGCCGCGACCGTCGAGTACGACGTCGCGGGGGCCGTCACGCCGCTCAGCGACGGCGAGGAGCTGCGCTGGTACGCCGTGAACGGCTGGTCCGCCCCCGTCAAGGAGGCCGTCGTCCGGCTGAGCGGCCCCGCCCCCGTGACGAACCTGTCGTGCTTCGCCGGGGACATCACCTCCGCCACCGGCTGCACCGCCGCCTCCATGACGAGCGAGAGCGGCCTGCAGGCGGAGTACCAGCAGTCCGGCCTCGGCCCGTCCCAGGCCCTCACGATCGTCGCCGGGTTCCCCAAGGGGGCGAGCGGCGGCAAGCCCATCCTCGAACGGCGCTTCGACCTCGCCACCGCCTTCACCGTCAGCCCGGTCACCGGCGGCGCGCTCGCCGGGCTCCTGGTGCTGCTGCTCGGCGGGATCCTCCTGCTGCACCGGCTGCGGGGCAGGGACGCCCGCATCATCGACCACGAGTCCGGCGGCCGGGTCACCGCGGTGCGCGACGGCCGGTTCACGCCGCCGGACGGCGTGCGCCCCGGGCAGATCGGCACGCTGATCGACGAGCAGGCCGACGTGGTGGACGTCACCGCCACCATCGTCGACCTGGCCGTACGCGGCTACGTGCGCATCGACGAGCAGCCGCGCGGCGCCTACGACGCCCCCGACTGGATGCTCGTCAAGGTGCCGGACGCCCGCCTGGACGAGCTGCTCGACTACGAGCGCGCCCTGTACCTGGCCATCTTCGACGGGCGCAAGGCCGTGCTGCTGTCCCAGCTGCACGGCTCGTTCGCCTCACGGCTCGGCCGGGTGCGCGACGCGTTGTACCGCGACGTCGTCGCCCAGGGCTGGTTCGCCCGCCGCCCCGACTCGGTGCGCACCCGCTGGACCACGCTCGGCGTGGCCGGCACCGTCCTCGGCGTGCTGGCGACCGTGCTGCTGGCCTGGTTCACCACCTACGGGCTGCTCGGCCTCGCCGTGATCATCGCGGGCGCGGCGCTCGCGGTGGGCGGGCAGTACATGCCGGCCAAGACCGTGCGCGGCTCCACGGCCCTGGCCCACACGCTCGGCTTCCGCGACTACCTGGCCGGCGGCGAGATCGGCGAGGTGCCCGCCGCGCAGCGGATCGAGCTGTTCTCGCGCTACCTGCCGTACGCGGTCGTCTTCGACAACGTGGAGCGCTGGGCGCGGGTCGTCTCCTCGATCGACGGCAACGGGCGGCAGGCCGACCACCTGTACTGGTACCAGGGCCCCGCCGAGTGGGACCTGTCCAAGTTCGCCGACTCGATGCGCACGTTCACGCTCACCACCTCGGGCGCGATCTCCGCCTCCCGCCCGTTCCGCCGCTCACTCTGACCCGATACGACCGGCTGACCGATCCCGCGTCCGGCTCCGGCTCACACCTGGCCGCGGACGCGGATCTCCCCCACCGGCGCCCCGCCGCCGTACTGCGGCGGGGCCGCGAGGGCGTCCAGCTCCGCGGAGTCCAGGCCGAGCCCGAGCGCGCGCAGCACGGCGACCGTCACCGGCACCCGCGCCCGGTTCCCGCCGTCCTCGATCTTCACGGTGGCGGCGCGGCCGTCCTCGAACGCGAACGCGTCGAACGCCTCCGCGCCCGCCTTCACCATCAGGCCGGGCACGGCCCGCATCAGCGCGGCCTCCGGACGCCTGGTCCCGGACGTCCACTCCGGGTGGGCACGCATCGCGTCGGCGATCCGGCGCTCGTGGGTGCCCGGCGCGGCCGTCGGGAACGCGCGGAACGCCCGCGCGACCCCGGCCATGGAGGCGAAGAACAGCGGCGCGCCGCAGCCGTCCACGCCGGTCGCCGCGATCCGCTCGCCCGTGAGGTCCTCGATCGTCGCGCGGATGGCGCGCTGCAAGGGGTGGGCGGGGTGGAGGTAGTCCTCGGTCCGCCAGCCGTTGACGACGCAGGTGGCGAGCATCGCGGCATGCTTGCCGGAGCAGTTCATGGTGACGCGGGCCGGTCCGCCGCCCGCGCGGATCACCTGGTGGGCGGCCTGCGTGTCGAGGGGAAGATCCTCGGGACACCGGAGCGCGCCCTCGTCCAGGCCCGCGCCGGTGAGGATCTTGGCGACCCCCTCGACGTGGAACTCCTCGCCCGCGTGGCTCGCGCAGGCGAGGGCGAGCAGCTCGCCCTCCAGGGCGAGCCCGGCGCGGAGCATGCCGAGGGCCTGCATCGGCTTCATCGACGATCGGGGCGAGGCCGCGGCGGCGACATCGCCACGTGCCACGACCGGCCTTCCCTCGGCGTCCAGCGCGAACGCCCGCGCCCGGTGGACGGACTCCACGAATCCCGAACGGACGATCTCCACAGTCAACGGGTCAAGCGACACCTTTGTCTCCTTCCGCCCGCAAAGTGTACGAAGGAACTATGGCGTAGCCCGAACTCCAGCTCCCCACTGCGTTCCGCCCTACTCCGACGCCTCCACGTTCCCCGCGCACGTTCCGCCCGGCGGGAGTTCATGCTCGTCCCCGCGCGAGGGAAGCCGGCGCCCGCGTGTGCCGGGTTCGCGGGCATCCTCGCTCGATGGGAGAATCGGGGACCATGCGTGCGGTGGTGCAGCGGGTGGCGTCCGCGTCGGTGGTCGTCGACGGGCGGACGGTGGGGGCGATCGACGAGCCCGGCCTGCTCGTGCTGGTGGGCGTGACCCACTCCGACGGCCCGGCCGAGGCGGCGAAGCTGGCCGCCAAGCTGTGGGGCCTGCGCGTCCTGTCCGGCGAGAAGTCGTGCTCGGACATCGGCGCGCCCCTGCTGGTCGTCAGCCAGTTCACCCTCTACGGCGACGCCAGGAAGGGCCGCCGCCCCACCTGGCAGGCGGCCGCCCCCGGCCCCGTGGCCGAGCCCTTGGTCGACGCGGTCGTCGCCGAGCTACGCGCCCTCGGCGCCCGCGTGGAGACCGGCGTCTTCGGCGCCGACATGAAGGTCCACCTCGTCAACGACGGCCCCATCACGCTGGTCCTCGACATCTGACCACGAGCCGGCGGCGGCCGGGCGGTCCCGAAGCGTCGCTCCGGGACGACCCGGCCGTCTCACGACCATGGCGTCATCGCGGGCCATGCCTCCGCCCACGCGCGCCGGTCCCGGGCGTGCCCGGTCGCGCGGCCCGAGAAGCCCGCGTCAGCGGATCCGGCGGCGCAGGGCCGGGTCGATCTTCACGTTCCGGCCGGCGTCCGGGGGGACGATGACCTCCTGGGTCGCGGCGACGCCGCCGGCCAGCAGGGCGATGTCGACCGGCACCGTGCGCTTGACCAGGGCCAGCGCGATCGGCCCCAGCTCGTGGTGACGGACCGCGGTGCCGACGAATCCGATCTGGCCCGGCTCGGCGCTGCCCTCGGTCGCGGCCTCGGGCTCGGCCTCGACGGGCGAGCCGACGCCGAGGGTGACCGGCGCCCCGTGCGGCGGCAGGGTGTCCACGCTGCCGTCCAGGTGCAGGAACACCAGGCGGCGCGGCGGGTGCCCCAGGTTGTGGACCCGCGCGACGGTCTCCTGCCCCCGGTAGCAGCCCTTCGACAGGTGGACGGCCGCGCCGATCCACCCGAGTTCGTGCGGGATCGTCTTGTGGTCGGTCTCGAACCCGGCGCGCGGCAGATGCGCCTCGACCCGCAACGCCTCGTACGCCCACAGCCCCGCCAGGCGCAGCCCCAGCTCCTCGGGCAGCCCCGCCAGCCGCTCCCGAGGCACCAGCAGATCCCCTCCGATGGCGATCACCCCCTCGGGCGCCGAGACCGGCGTCTCCTCCGCCCCGGAGCCGTCCAAGGGGGCCGAGGTGTACGAGCCCGACGCGGGGCGCGGAGGCGCGGCGGTCACGACCGCGTACGCGGAGGTCTCGTCGGTGACCTCCACCCGCAGCATGAACCGCATCTTCTCCAGCCAGGCGATCAACGCCGCCGACGCACCCGGCTCCACATGCCCCCAGACCGACGTCCCGTCGTCCACGAGCGTCAGGTGGTGCTCCACCCGTCCCTGCGCGTCCAGGAACAACGTCTGCGCCGGAACCCCCGGAGCCAACGTGTCGAGCTTCTGCGAGCTGAGATCGTTGAGCCACTTGAGCCGGTCAACCCCGGTGATCCGGATCACTTCCCGATCACTACGATCCACCAGGGCCCGCCCCGCCGCAAGCGCCCGCTGCTCGGCGTACGGCTCCCCATAATGCCCGGCGACGGTCTCATCGGGCACCTCGCCCGCCACCGCCCCCGTCCTGTCCAACAAAGGGCTTCGCATGCCTCAAGGCTAAGCCGCCCCAGCCCTCTCCACGCCACCGGCCACCTTGCCTCCGATCTTCACCGCACGCGCCGGACCCCGGCAACTCCAGCCGTGGACCACCCACACCTACGTCCGCGACTTCGATGAAAGGCCGCACGAGCTCAAGCTCGTTGGTTGACGTGCGGCGACATCAGTGGGGCCGGAGGGGACGGGCGGTTGCCGTTCGGGCTCTGAGGTCAGGGGCGGCAGGTGCGGCAGCGGCCGAAGATGGTGAGGTGTTGGACGTCGGTTTCGAAGCCCAGTTCTTTGTCCAGGGTGGTGACCAGGGGGCCTACCAGGTCGGGGCTGATCTCGGTGATCTCGCCGCAGCCGCGGCAGACCAGGTGGACGTGGTCGGCCTCGCTCGCCAGGTGGTAGGTGGGGGCGCCGTGGCCCAGGTGGGTGTGGGTGACCATGCCGAGTTGTTCGAGCAGTTCGAGGGTGCGGTAGACGGTGGAGATGTTCACGCCGCGCGCGGTCTCCTGCACCTCGGCGCAGATGTCCTCGGGGGTGGCGTGGCCGAGCCGGGTCACCGCCTCCAGCACGAGCTGGCGCTGCGGGGTGACGCGGTAGCCGCGCGCGCGCAGCTCCTCGTGCCATGTCTGCCGTGCCTGATGGGCCTCATGCGACTGGCGCGCCTGCTGGGTCTGCTGCCCGTGCCGCGCCTGACCTGTTTCCCTGGTCCCGGTCATGCACCGAGTCTACGAGCAACGGCCCGGCGGTGAGGTCCCCGCGACGCCCGCACCGGGAGCACGGGCGGGCGGTTAATCGCTTGCCTGTGCGGATGTGCTCGCATAGCCTGCGAAGCACGCAGAAGGGAGGTGGTCCGAACAATGGTTAGTCATTATTGGGCTAGCGAGGTGGCTGTCCGCTAGGACGCGCCAAGTCAGGACCTTCCGTCCAGACGTCGTGCCCTTCGGGCACTGGTGGCGTCCGGCGTAATCCAAGGCAGACACCGGAACCCCGGGCAGCCGGCGGGGCGAGTTCCCCTCTCCCCATGGTCCAGCCGGCCCTTCCCATCGTGACCGATCACGGCGGGGAGGAGCACGCCCGGGGTTCTTTCATGCCCGGAGGGGCTTCGGCGGTCACCCCACCTTCTTCAGCTCCGCCGACAGGTGGGAGGTCAGCTGCTGACCTTCCGCCGCCATGTCGTAGGCGTACATCAGGTTGCCGTCGACCAGGCCGTAGAGCCGGTGCCCCGCCGTGTACTCCTTGGCGGTGGCCGTGCGCGCGACCACGTCGGTGCGCAGCTCGATCTTGTGGAAGACGACCTCGCCGATGTAGATCTCGACGATGCCGGTCGGGTGGGCGAGCAGCACTTCGAGCTGGCGTTCCGGCAGCGCGCGCCAGTACCCCGTCTCGGTGGCGAGCGGGCGCACCATGGTGCCCTCGTCGTCCAGTAGCCAGGTCCTGCTGACGTAGCTGAGGAACGGCTTGCCGTTGTGCTCGAAGGTGATCTCCTGGCCGAACCGGAAGCTCTCGATCGTGGGGTAGCCGCCGACCCCGGCGCCTTCCCACCTGCCGAGGAGGAAGGCGATCGGTTCGAGGTCGGAATGCAGTGACTGGGAGTCCATGGCACATGAGCCTAAATGCCCGGACCGGACGCCACGCCGCCGACACCGGGACCGGCGATGACCTGGTGGAGCGGCCCTGACGGCGCATAGGCTCAGATCATGGCACGATCAATGGTGATAAAAGTGACGGCCGGTTCTGATGCTCCCGAGCGTTGCAATCAGGCCTTCACGGTGGCGGCGGCGGCGGTCGCGAGCGGCGTCCCGGTCTCCTTGTGGCTGACCGGCGAGTCGGCGTGGTTCGGCCTGCCGGGCCGGGCGAAGGAGTTCGGCCTGCCGGAGGCCACTCCCCTCACAGACCTGCTCGACGCCGTGCTCGCGGGCGGCAAGGTCACGGTGTGCACGCAGTGCGCCGCGCGGCGCGGCATCGGCGTGGACGACCTCATCGAGGGCGTGCGCATCGCCGGCGCCCCGACCTTCGTGGAGGAGGCGCTCGGCGAGGGCGTCCAGGCGCTCGTCTACTGACGGACGACCGATCGGGGGGCCACGCCTCAGCGGGGCAGGACGGCCCGCAGGCGCTCGTCGCGGAGCCGGTCGTACCAGGTGTCGTCGATCGGCCCCAGTTGCCCCACGGTCCAGCTCAGGAGGACGTCGGCGAGCCAGGGGTTGCGTGCCAGCGCCGGGCCGTGCAGGTAGGTGCCCACGATCTTGCCGGCGTGGCAGCCTTCGGTGCCGTCGCCGTTGCCCGTGCCCACCACCGTGCGCGAGAGCGGACGCACGCCCGGCCCGAGCCTCGTGACGCCCATGTGGTTCTCGAAGCCGGTGAGCATGTGCCCGCCGAGCCCGGAGTCCACCTCGGCCGCCAGCTCGCCCACGGCGCGCGCGGGGCCCCGGGTGCTCTGGATGTCGAGCAGGCCGAGGCCCGCGACCGGCTGCCCCTCCTCGCCGCCGAACACCGTGCCCATGATCTGGTACCCGGCGCAGACGGCCAGCAGGGCGGCGCCGCCGTTGAGGGCGCGCGGCAGCCCGCCGTCGCGGCGCAGGCGCTCGGCCGCGAGGATCTGCGGACGGTCCTCGCCGCCGCCGATGAGGTAGATGTCCCCCGAGTCGGGCACCGGGTCCGCCGAGCGGACGTAGACGGTCTCGACGGGGATGCCCCGCTTGCGGGCACGCTGTTCGAGGATCAGGACGTTGCCCTGGTCGCCGTACGTGCTCAGAAGGTCGGGGTAGATCCACACCAGGCGCAGGGCGCTGTCAGACGGCACGGCCGAACTCCGCTCGAATCCGCTGGAAGGCTGTGTAGTTGGCGATCACGTCGACGCGGCCGGGAGGTCGCAGGTTCACGGCCGCCTCGAAGGTGTCGCAGAGCTGGAAGGGCACCTCGGCGACGTCCAGCCGCAGGGCCAGGTCGAGCCGCCGCTCGCCGGTGACGTACACCGGGCGGCCGCGCAGCACGCGGTAGTCGACGTCCCACAGCCACGAGGTGTCGCGGCCGTCGGGCCCCTGGGCGTTCACCGAAAGGATGATCGGCAGGGACGGGTCGGAGACCTCGAACGCCTCCAGCCATCCGGCGGGGTTCTTGGCGAGCAGGAGCCGCAGCGCCCTGCCGTCCCGTTCGACGGTGGTGTAGCGCCCGGCCACCGAGCGGACCTCGCGCAGCCGGGGCAGGGCCCGCTCGACGGGCAGGCCGAACGCCTCGCTGGTGGCCAGGGCGATGGCGGCGTTGGCGCGGTTGGCCCGGCCGGGAAGCTGGAGGTCCAGCACCCAGCGCCGCCGGGCGGGGTCGATCACGGCGTCGTCGTCGAGCAGCCACGCGGGCTCGGGACGGCGGAACGAGCACTCACGGCACGCCCAGTCGTCGCCCTTGCGGTCCAGCGGGCCGCCGCAGCGCGGGCAGCACCAGGAGTCCTCTTTCCACGGCTGCCCGCACGAGACCCACGTCACCCGGCTCGCGGTGGAGGCGCCCCAGGTGACCAGCGGGTCGTCGCAGTTGGCGATGACGTGGGTGTTCTTGCCGGTGAGGGCGCGCTGCCACTTCTGGGCCAGCAGCCAGATCTCGGCCGCGCGGTCCATCTGGTCGCGGCTGAGGTTCATCAGGACGACCACGGAGGCGCCGGTCGTGTCGAGAACCTCGGGCAGGTACTTCTCGTCGACCTCCAGGACCGCGAGCGGCGCCTGCTTGGCGTGCGAGAGGGCCGAGACGTGGCCGGCGGGCATGTTGGCGCCGAAGGCGTTGGTGGCGACCTCGCCGAGCTCCTGGAGCGCGGAGGTGATCAGCCGGGTGGTGGTCGTCTTGCCGTTGGTGGCGCTGACCAGCACGAGTTTGCGGTCGGCCGCCAGCTTGCGCAGAAGGTCCGGCTCCAGCATGAGCCCGACGCGGCCACCGATCACCGATCCGTCGCCACGCCCGGTCACCCGGGACAGGGTGGCGGCCGTACGGCCGAGCGCGGACGCGAGCTGAGCACGCAGCGGTAGCTGGGTCATGCCCGAGATCCTAGTGCGGCCCACCCGATGAACACCCAACCCCAACCCAAAGCCGCCCTTTTGCGGAGGGCACGCATCAGTCGATGAAGGACAGCTCGGCGTCGGTGTCGGCGCCGCCCTCGAACGGCAGGACGAACCTGCCCGGCCAGGACAGGACGGTCTCCAGCCAGCCGGCCCCCATCGTCTGGGCGATGTGGCGGACCCGGTCGCGGGGCTCCACGCCGAGGGCGACGGTGGCGAAGTCCTCCTCGACGCGCTCGTGCTCGTCGTCGCCGAGCAGCACCCGCCAGGCGAGCGCCCGGTTGCGCTCCATCTCCATCGACAGCGGGTGGTGGCGCAGCGCCTTGGCGCGGTGGCCGAGCAGCTCCGTGCGCGCGCCGTCGCCGGACCCGTTGAGCCCGGGGTGAGGGTAGGGGCGGCCGGTCTGGTCGGTGCCGAACAGCGGGTACTCCATGGCGGGCGCGGGGCTGCGCAGGTCGGGCGCCTGCCGGCCGTAGGGGAACAGCCGGTCCACCTCGTGCAGCCAGCGCACCTGCGGGATCACCCACGCCGCGCCCGGACGCTCCCCGGCGGGCGAGCGGGACTCGCCGGAGCCGCCGAGCAGCGCCGTGGCGGCCTCGGCGGCCTTCACCGTGAGCAGGGCGGGGTCGTAGGAGCTGCGCAGCGCCCACGCCCGTACGGCGACCGCGCGCTCGACGAGCGTGGCGAGCAGGCACTCGCGGCGCCGGCGCGGCAGCTCGGCCCAGATGTCGGCGAGGACGCGCGGCACGCCCGGCAGCGACCGGTTGGCGCAGAAGGCCAGCACCACGGTGTCGGTCCAGATGCGCAGCCACGCCCATTCGGGGGCGTCGGCGAGCAGGTCGGCCTCGCGCAGCTCGAACAGCGTGCACGCCTTGCCGTCCGCGCACTCGCGCCCGCAGGCGGCGCTGCGGCGGCCCCGGATGGGCGGGATCGGGCCGGCCATGGTGTGCTCCCGGTCCTCGCCGAGCGGCACCTGGATGCGCAGCGGGCGGTCCATACCGTCGGCGAAGACGGCGGCGATGCCCGGTTGCAGGGAGACGACCTGGCGGGACTGCTCCTCGCTCAGGTTGATGGCCGCGCCGACCAGGCGGCGGTCGTCCTCGGCGGGGAGGCGGTGCACGACCTTGAGCGCGGTGTTCTTCACGACGTCGGCGATGAGCTTGGTGGGGATCTGCTCGGCGACGACGATGCCCTCGCCGTAGGCGCGGATCTCGGCCAGCATGCCGGCGAGCAGCTCGACCGCGTGGGTCGCGGCCCGCTGGGACCCGCGGTCGCGCAGCAGGCGGTGGGCCTCCTCGATGACGATGACGTGCTGGAGCCCCTTGGCCTTCTCCTGGCGGGCGCGCATGCGCAGGTGCTCGACGATGCGGATGATCAGCGTGCCCATGAGGAACGCCTTGTCCTCGTCGTTGGCGACGTCCTCGATGGCGAACACGACGTTGCGCTGTAACAGGCCCCCGATGTCGGCGGGGTGGCCGCCCTCGAAGAAGCGGCCCGCCGAGCCGACGCGCAGGCTGCGCAGCCGCAGGCTGATGAAGCCCTCGACGTCGGCCTGCACCTCTTTGCCGTACCCGATCTCCTTGATGACCTCCAGGGCGTGGGTCTGTAACTGCGCCAGCGTGGGCACGGCGGGCCGCACGGCCGCGCCGGGGACGCCGCCGCCGGTGACGACGTCCCACCCGTTGGCCTCGTAGACCCGTTGCAGGGCCAGCGACATGATCTGCGGGAACGGCTCCTCGGCGTCGAAGGCGGCCATGAACAGGGCCCTGACCATGTCGATGTGGGCCTGCACGGGATAGCCGGGCTCGGGGGCCAGCGGGTTGACGCTGAAGGGCACGTTGTCGGGCGCGGACGGGTTGATCACGGTCAGCGGCGCCAGGTGGCCGACCCGCCCGGCCATCGCGGCGTACTCGGACTTGGCCGGCTCGATGGCGAGCCAGGGGATCCCGGCCTGGGTGAGCTGTTCCAGCAGGTGGCGCACGGTCTGCGACTTGCCGGAGCCGGTGGCGCCCGTGACGAAGGCGTGACGGTTGAGCGTGGCGAGCGGCACGCGGAAGGACCCGACCGCGCGGTCCTGCCCGTCGATGATCGCGCCGAGGTCGAGCACGGGCTCGCCGGTGCTGCGGACGTCGGCCTCGCTGGTCACGTCGAAGAAGCCGGCGTCGAGCACGCGGACACCGGGCACCTCGCGGCGGGGCAGCCCGGCGAGCGCGGCCAGGGCCCCGGCCGTGGCGGCGAACGGGGCGGCGGCGCCGTCCGAGGGGTCCTGGAGGGTGACGCCGAGCACCTCGGCGAGGCCGTAGACCGGCTCGACGGCGGAGGTGCGCCCGAAGGTGGGCAGCGACAGGGCGCTGCGCAGGCGGTAGGGGTGGTGGTTTATCTCGACGGAGCCGACGAGCACGGGCGCGATCTGCCGCAGCTCGTCCGGCCCGGCCGCGCCCGCGAGGACGCGGACGTTCCACAGGCCCGCCTCGCGGAAGGCGTCCAGCTCCTGCATGCGCCGCTCGGCGCGCTCGGCGTCGTACCGGCTGCGCTCGGAGGCGTCGCCGTACTGGCGCAGCACGTTGAGCTGGGTGCGGAGGTGGGCGACCTCGGCGTCGAGCAGATCGGTGGGCTCGGCGACGACCAGCCAGGCGAACGGCCGGGACATCAGCGTGACGAGCGTGGACTCGAACAGCGTGGGCCGCAGCAGGTCGTCGGGGCCGGGCTCCCTGCGTCCGTTGAGCGGGGGCGCCTGGCGGCCGGGGCAGGGCGTCCAGGTGAGGTCGGCGAGGTCGGCGAGCCAGTCGTCGGCGATCTCGACGCCGCGCGCGCCGCCGGGGAACAGCAGCGGCTGCGGCCCGTGCGGCGGCTCCTCGACGGCGGCGCCGGCGGCGCGGCGCGGCGCGGCGGGCGCGGCGGCGTGAGCGGGCCGGCGTTGGTGATGAGCTCGAGCGGCGCGCCCGACCCGCGGGAAAGCCAGCCGATGACGAAGGGCCGGTTGCGCTGGGCGGCGGACAGCACCGCGGGCAGGACGGTCACGAAGTCCCACTCCGCCGACGAGCTGCGCGAGGGGGCGGTGATCGCCTGGATGCGGTACCACGGACCGCTCAGCGGGAACGGCGCGCTGGGCGCTGCGGAGGACACGCTTGCCTGCATATCAAGCCCAAATCCCTTATGCCACCGACGTTTGCCAGGGGATTACCTGTTCAATGCGTTCTCCTCCAGTCCAGCCGCTCCGGCGGCGGGCCGAGGTTGGGGGCGAACGACTCCTCCTCGGCGGCCGGTTCGGACTCGCCGGGGCCCAGCATGCTCCGGCGTACCTCCTCGAACTCCCCCAAAGTGGTCTTGGGGAAGGTGAGGATGGCCGGGTTGGCGTCGGCGAGCCGCACCTGGCGGCCCTCGGAGGTGGCGTGGGTGACGATGACCGAGGTGGTGGGGAGCTGCTGGAGCTGGTGCGGCTCGACGAGGAACTCGCGGCTGCGGTGCAGCACGCGCTCCTCGCCCATGGCCTTCCTGGCGCTGCGGCCCCACTCGGTGGACTCGGTGATGCTCTCCTTGAGGTCGGCCTTCTCCTCCTCGGGGTCGCCGCGGTCAGCGTCGTCGCCGACGGTGGAGGTGTAGGTGCCGTTCAGGCCGTCCACGGCCGGGCTGATGGTCTCGGTGAGCTGGGCCAGCTCGAGGCGGTGCTCGGTGCCCATGTGCTCGCTGGCCACGCGGGCGTCCTCGGCGTTGCCGAGGCGCATGAACGCGACGGCGGCGTGGCCGCGGCCGAGGCGCTCCCTGACGGTCGGGGTGAGCGAGCGGTAGGTGAGGACCAGGCCGGTCCTGGAGGTCTCACAGGCGTCCATCAGGCGGTCCAGCACGTCGCCGCGCAGCTTGTCGGCGCCCCCGACGATGATCGTGTGGTACCAGGGCCGCTCGGAGGCCGGGGACTGGCGCAGGATGTGCGTGAGCGCGGTGGCGACGTAGGTGCCGAGCACGCGGTTGCCGAAGACCCCGGCCTGGCGGTCCATCGACACCACGCGCAGCCGGGCGGGCGGCAGGCGCACGGCCTCCGAGCCCAGGGTCTCCAGCTTGCGGAGCTGCGACTCAAGGGCCCAGGCGCGCTCGATGACGACGCGGTCGGTGACGCCCCGGCCGAACAGCGTGCCGATGCGTTCGAGCTGGGTGGCGGTGAGCAGGCCGTACCGCAGGTCGTCGCGCGGGTCGCCGACCTGGGCCAGGGCGCGCAGGGCGGCGGTGACCTGGTTGATGGTGGCGTTCTCGCCGAGCACCTCGAGGACCCGCTCCAGGATGGCGTTGTCGAAGCTCAGGTCGCGGGTGGTGCGGTGCTCCTCGCTGACGCTGACGACGTGCGCGAGGACGTCGGCGAACGCCTCGGGCGGCAGCGTGGCGCCGAGGTCCAGCCGGGGCAGGTCGACGGGCAGCACCCACACCAGCGGGTCGTCTCCGCCGCGCCGGGCCAGCTCGATGAGGTCCTTGGCGATGGCGCCCTCGGACAGGTCGAGGACGGTGAGGTGGCCGCCGCTGTAGAGGCGGGTGGCGCCGAGCAGGGTGATCAGGGCGGACCAGCCGGGCAGGGTGCCGCCGGCGACGTCGATGCGGTCGATCTCGTCGGGGACGGCGACGGCGTACCAGGTGAGCTGCCGGTCGTAGCGCTCCTTCTTGGCCGCCCACTCCCGGTACCGCTCGGCGTGCTCCTCCTGGGCGTTGAACAGCTCGCGCTCGCGGTCCTTGCGCCGGTGCTCGGCGCGCGCCTGCTGTTCCCTGATGCGGGCGCGCAGGGCGCGTTCGCCCCGGCGGACGACGTACCCGCAGATCGCGGCGACCCCGCCGGTGACGACGAGGCCGGCGATGGCGAACGTCCAGCCCATGGTCTCGGTGAGGCCGAGCACGAGCATGACGACCGCCAGGATGATCATGACGGCGCCGACGACCTTCACGGGCCGGTTGAGAAGGTCCTCCTGGAGGCGCTCCCTGCGGACCCAGGCGGGGTCCACGGCGGCGGTGGGCTCCTCGGGGATGTCCTCGGGCGAGGGACGCTTGGGCGGCGGGCCGGGCTCTGGGTACAGCGTCGCGTACTGCCAGCCCAGATAGATCCGGTCAGCTTGAAGCTGCGCATGCTCTGGGTGCACGTCCGCCACCGGACCTCCACCTGTCATTGGTCGCGCTCGCCGGGAGCCGACCGTCTCGTGCCGCTCCTTGCCGCTTGGTCGGCTTCCCAACTGTGACAGCGTATGAGGTGCCCCTCGCATTCGGGCAGGGTTCTCGTCATTCGGCCCGAATTCCTCGCTCCTGGCACCCATTAAAGGGACAAACGAGGCGGATGGGATAGGGCGACCGATTACGATCGTGTGACATGACGTCTCCCGCCCGGCACGGCAGCCGCCGCCGGCGCCCCGTCCTGGTCCCCGCCACCGGCCTCCTCGCCGCCGCGGCCCTCCTCCTCACCGCGGTGCTCGGCGGGTTCCGCGAGGCCCCCGAACCAGGGCCCGAGCAGCGGCAGGCCGGCGAGGACGTGGACCAGGACGTGTTCCGCACCGTGATCGAGGACGCGGTCGCGCACACCGTGCCCGGATCCGGCGACCAGGAGCGGCCCGTCCTGGACCTGAACCTGAAGGTCTACAACGACGCCGGGTCGAGCGTGCCCCTGAGGTTCCTCGACGACTCGCTCCTGCGGGTCGCGGGCCGCCAGGGGGAACGGCTGCTCGACCCCGCGGCGCGCGCGAACGGAGGTGGCTGGATGTACGACCTGACCGTGCCCGGCGAGGGCGCCCCGAGCCGGCTGCTGCCCCCCAAGCGGACCTCCGAGGTCCTGCTCCGCTTCCGCCTGCCGGCGTCCGCCGAGCCGAAGCCGGGCCAGACGTGGGCGGGCTCGTTCCCCTCCCTCCTCGACATCGACCTCGGCCTTTACGAGAACCACGAGGACCCGCTCACCGGCAGGCGCCGCGCCAAGCTCGTCGAGGAGGACGACGGCGCGCCCGCGATCGCCGCCCGGGTCACCGTCCCCGTGCGGAAGGCGGTGTGATGGCCGGGGCCACCCGCTTACGGCGCGCGGGCCACGCGCTCGCCGCGCTCGCCGTCGGCGCCGCCGCCGTCTACGCGCACACCTTCGTGATGGACAAGAAGCGGCTCGACGCCCCGCTCACCGCCATGGCCGCCGCCGGGGCGGCCGCCTCGACCGGCAGGTTCGCCGCGCGGCTCGACGGCGTCGTCGCGGCCAGGTCGCTGCGGCTGGTCACCACGGGCGCCGACGCGGACACCGGCGGCACGACCATCAAGGAGTCCACCTCGATCGGCACCCGCGATCTGTTCCTCGTCGCCACGGTCGGCGCCACCTCGCCCAAGGACCCGACCTACCTGCCCACCGCCTGGCTGCGCACCCGCGACGGGATCGAGTACGCCTCCAGCGACCGGCCCGGGGAGGCGTTCACCCCGCGCAGGCCGGCGCAGCACGGCTGGTGGGCGACGCTGACCTTCGTGTTCGAGGTCCCGCCCGAGGCGGTCCCGGGGGCCTCGGTCGTCATCACCGCGCCGTCGACCAACGGCATCTACGACGACGTCTACCCGGACCGGTACGACCAGCTCCTGCCCGAGGTGCGGCTGCCGCTGACCGCGGGCGACGCGGCGACCCGGCGGCTGCTGGCGGACGTGAAGACGAGCTGGCAACTGACGGCGCGGGGGTGAGGGCGTGACCGAGCAGAACGGCACCGTGGGGAACGACCCCGTGCGGAACGACAGCGTCTGGAACGACACCGTGTGGAACGGCGCCGAGGACGACACCGCCACCTGGGACGCGTTCACCCCGGTGAATCGCACGGCTCCCCCGCCCGAGCCGAGCCCGCCTCCCCTGCCGCCCGAGCCCCCGGCACGGCCGCCGGCGCGCCGGATCGTGCGGGGGATGCTGCTCGCCGTCGCGGCGGTCGCCCTGGCCGCGGTGACGGTCGGCGTCCAGTGGGCCGACCGCGCGGCGTGGATCGCCGACCGGTACCCGGACGAGGCGATCAAGGACGTCGGGCGCGGCGGGACCGGCGCGCTGCACGGGATGAGCTGGGGGGCGGCGCTGGCCGTCCAGCCGCCTCCCCCGGGCGGCGTCCCCGGCGTCACCACGCTGCTGGCCACCGTACGGATGACCCCGGCCTCGGCCGAGGCCGTCCGCGACTACCTCACCCCCCGGTTCGAGGTGCGCGACCGGGCCGGGCACCGCTGGGAGGCGCTGCCCGCGAACACGCCGCTCTCCTCCGACCTCGCGCCGGGCAGGCAGACGTGGTTCCAGGTGGTCTCGGCCGTCCCCGAGACGGTGTCGGGGACGGCGGAGCTGGTGCTGACCTACTCCCCGGCCGAGACGCTGCGCTTCGCCCGCTGACGGGCCGCCGCGATGTCGAACGTCGCGGCGAACAGGCACAGGGTGAGCGTGGTGAACAGCAGGTCGCGGGCGAAGTGCACCGGGATCTGGTACGCCTCCCACCAGAGCTGGCGGTGCGCGGTGCCGATCAGGTAGTACGCCCCGCGCTCGGCGTAGTCCGCGGCCACGGTGAGCAGCACGTAGCACAGGCACATGACCGTGAACAGGGGCGCGCCGGCGCGCAGCGTGAGGCGCAGGGCGTGCAGCACCGGCGGCCACCGGTCGAGGCCCGCCCGGGTGACGAGCATGCCCGCACCGCGGCGGGTCATCCGGTGCGTCCGGTTCTCCAGGGCGTCGGCGGCGCGGTCGGCCGCGGTGCCCCGGATCAGCGCGCGGGCGTCCTCCGAGTAGGCGCCGTAGACGAGGATGGCCAGGGTGAGCCAGGTGAGCGGCACAAGCAGCGCGGCCACCATGTGCGGGCGCGCGTCGCCCAGCCATTCCATGGCGCCCTGCCAGCCCGGGACGGTCTCCTCCAGCGCCGCCCACCGCTCGTTCCACCACGTGGTGACGGCCCGCCGTCCCACCCACGCCGAGCGCTCGTCGGCGAACGTGACGAGGATCGCGGCGGCGTAGAAGGTGTAGGCCAGCTCGCAGAAGGCCACGCCGAACGCGAGCCTCCTGCCGCCCCTGCGCTCGTGCAGCGCCGAGAGGACGTAGCGGGCGACCAGCGCCACCGCCGTGCAGATCAGCGCCACCTTCAGGTCCAGCACGAGGTTGGTCCCCGCGTCCGGGCGCACGGGTTCGGCGGGCTTGGCGCCGTTCCCCGCCAGGGCGTTCATGATGAGCTTGGCCTGGTACACGTCGTACTGGACGGCGTAGCGTTCCATGTCCGCGTCGGAGAACTCCCGCGCGTCGGCCGTCTGCCATCCCCAGGCCAGGTAGATGGCCACGAACACGATGATGGCCCGGCCGAGGCCGGTGAGCAGCGGCTCCGGCTCCTCGCCCCCGGCCCGCCGGACGCGGGTCTCGGTCAGCGCGCCGCGCAGCGAGTGCAGCATGCCGACGGTCACGACCATGAAGAGCATGACCATCAGGATGAAGATCACCATGACGGCGGCCAGCCGCCACTCGCGCAGGGAGCCGTGCGACAGCTGTGAGCCCGCCGTCAGCAACCCGAACCGGCCGAGCTCCCCGGCGGAGAACCACAGCACCAGCGGGACCAGCCGCCGTAGCCACAGCTCCGCCGCGTACATCGGCAGGCCGTACGGCGACCGCCTCCACCAGCGCGGCGACGCCTGCACGGTCGCGGGCCGCGACCCAGCCCCCAAGGTCAACGAATCGGACATCCTACGCATGCTATCGATCATCGACATGAACCGCAGGCGGACCCGCAAACCGCATTGTTCAGGCGCTTTTGAATTATCGCCCAGGTAAGACGGCTTTCCTCATGTTTCGCGGCCCGATCTCACTTCCCTGGGACGAAAGCGACGGAAGGTGAAGAAGCAACGACTACCATCCTGTCCCATGACGTCCGCCGCGCCCGCCCCCAACCGCCGGGCGATCCTCGTCCCGCTGGTGGCCGTCCTCGCGGCGGCGACCCTAGGCGTCAGCGCCGCCTTCGGCGGCCTGGAGGAGGCCCCCGACAAACCGCTCCCCCAGCTCGGCAAGGGCGCGAGCTTCGACCAGGGCCAGGTAAAGACGGTCTTCGAGGACGCGGTGATCCGCCCGGGACGCATAGGACTCGGCGTCGTCGGCAAGCGCTACCTCCAACTCGTGCTGAAGGTCACCAACCAGACGGACGACACGATCTCCGCCCAGGCCATGGACCACGCCCTGCCCACCGTGCGCACCGACACCAAGGTGATCAAGCCCTCGGGCGACCCCGGCGACTTCGGGCCGCGCATCGTGGTCATCGCCGGAGACCAGACCTACGGGCAACTGCACCCCGGCGTGCCGGAGACCGTCGTGATGTCCTTCGAGCTGGCGGCCGGTGCGCCGTTCCCGAAGACCGTGCGCATCGACGCGGGCCGCGTCGAGTGGCACGAGTTCTTCTCCAGCAAGACGCACGCGTGGGTGCCCGTGACGGAGGAGGGGCCGCCGACGCCACAGGACCGCAAGGCCGGCAGGAGGTCGAGCCAGGTCCCGGCCGTCGCCGCCCGGGTCGCCATGCCCGTCAGGGTGGAGAACACGTGATGGTCACCTCACCGGGTCTCGTGCCCGACCCCGTCGCCACGCCGCCGCGGCCCGGCCGCCCGCGCGTTCCGCTCGCGCGCAGGCTGATCGGCGCGGTCGTCGGCCTCGCGCTGGTGTGCGGCGCGGTGTACGTCCAGACGTTCGTCCTAAGCCCGGAGGAGCTGAAGGACCCCCTCACCGCCTCGGGCGGCATGCGCGACGCGCTCGTGACCGATCAGTTCACCACCCGCGTGGAGCAGGTCGAGTTCACCAGATCCGTCCAGGTGAAGCGGACCTACTCGACCGACGACGCGAGGACCGAGCAGATCTTCATGGTCGTCAAGGTGAGCGCCACGGCACCGCGGCGACCGATCCAGCTCACCGCGCGCCTGGTCACCGCGGACGGAGCGCGCTTCGCCACGACCGACCGCGTGGGCACCGCCGCGACCTTCGCCAACAAGTGGGTGCAGCCCGGGTGGTGGGCGTCGGGCCTCTTCTTCTTCGAGGTCCCCCCGGCGCGGGTGGCGGGCGCACGCCTGGTCGTCTCGGCGCCGGGCAACATCCTCTACGGCGACACCTACCAGCCCGAGACGTCCACCGATCTCGGCCTGGACGAGACGGCGGCGGCGCGGATGATCGGCGCGGCCAAGGACGCCTACGAGGTGAAGGGCACATGACCGAGCAGAACCCGGACGAGACCGGCGTGTGGCCGCCGCCCGCCGGCGACCCCTCGTGGTTCACTCCGACCAGGCGTGTGCCCCGGGCGGACGCGCGGGTCTGGCCTCCCGCTCCCCCGGAGGAGCCTCCGGGCAGCTCCACCGTGCCCATCCCCGTGATCGGACGCAGGCCGCTCTACCAGGGCCCTCCCGTCCAGCCTCCGCAGCGTCCCGTTCAACCTCCGCCGGAACCCGTGCGGGACGCGCCTGACCCCTCCGAGGCCCCGGCGGCCTCCCGGTCCGCGCCCGCCGGACCGCGCTCGCGCCGGCGCAGGCGTCCCATGCGCAGAGCGACGAAGATCGGCCTGCAACTGTCCGGCGCGCTGGTGCTGGCGGCGGCGTACCTCGCGGTGCAGGTCCATGACGAGCTCAGCACGTACCGGGAGCAGTACCCCGTCGCCTCGGTGCGCTATGTGCCCCAGGGGCAGTCGGCCCCGCTCGGCGACGCCACCTGGCGGCTGATCAGCGTCAAGCCCGCGCCGGCCGGGTCCCAGACCCCCGAGACCCCCGGCCGGGACATGGTGCAGATCGAGCTGGAGAGCACCGGCCTTACCGCCGACGCGAAGTACTACACGACCACCCTTCCCGGCTTCTACATGGCCGACAAGACGGGCCGCCTCTGGCTGGCCCTGGCGGCGAAGACCCCTGAGGAGCTCGGCAAGGGGGTGACCGGCCGCTTCACCCTGGTGAGCGCGGTCCCGACGGCACTGGAGGACCAAGTGGAGCTGGTGCTGTACCCGACGGAACGGGCTGGGAAGGGCGAGTTCGGGCCGTCTCTGCGGTTCGCCCGCTGACCGCGGTGGCCCGCCGCCTGCGCTCGGCGCCCGCGGCGATGTCGAAGGTCGCCGCGAGCAGGCACGTCGTGAGGACGGTCACCGCCAGATCGATGGCGAAGAACCCCGGCACCAGCAGGACATTCCAGTACAACTGAGGGTGATCGGTGCCGATGAGGTAGAGCAGGCCCCGCCGCGTGTAGTCCTCGCCGACGCGCAGGGCGACGAAGCACAGCGCGAACAGGCCGAACAGGGGCGCGCCGCCCCGGACGGTCAGGCGGACGGTGTGCGCGAGCGGGACCCAGTGGCCCCAGCGGCCGAAGAACCGGGCGAGTATCTGCCGGGTGAGCGAATGCGTACGAGCGGTGATCATGTCCCCGGCTCTGGCCGCCCGGCCCTCCAGCCGCGTTCCCCTGATCACCGTGCGGGTGTCCTCGGCGTAGGCCCCGTACATGAGGATGGCGACGGTCAGCCAGACGGCGGGCAGCACGAGCGCGTCCCAGGCGTACGGCCACACCTCGCCGGCCCACCCCCAGAAGGTCTCCCAACCAGGGATGTGCACGTTCAGGACGCCGCGCAGGTTCTCCCACCAGCCGAAGGCGACCCGGCCGCTCACCCAGTCGCCGCGTGAGGCGATCACCTGGGCGCCGTAGTAGAAGAAGGACAGCTCGCAGAGGGCGAGGCTGAGAGCGGCGGTGCGGCTCTGGGCGCGCTCGTACCAGATGTTGCAGAAGTAGCGGCCGACGAAGGCGCCGACCATGATGGCGAGCGTGACGGTGTAGCTGAGGTCGATGAGCCCTCGGCCCGTGTCCATGGGCGATCCGGTGGCGAAGTCGGCGAACGCCCCCAGCGCGCCGTACTGCGCGCTCTGCCGCTGGACATCGGTGTTGAAGAAGTCCCGGACGTCGTCGGTGTACCAGCCCCAGCTCAGGTACAGGATCACGAACGGGACCATGACACGGCTGAGGCCGTCGGAGAAGCGTTCGTCCTGCTCGCCGTCCGCGCGCCGGGCGCGGATCTCCCACAGGGCGCCGCGCAGCGAGGCGAACATGCCCGCGGTGACGATCAGACTGGCCATGACCATGACGATGAAGACGAGCATCGTCAGGGCCAGACGGAGGTCGCGCATCGAGCCGTGCGACAGTTCGGTGCCGCCGACGAGCAGCCCCATGCGCAGGAGTTGTCCGGCCGAGTACCACATGACCAGCGGCAGGAGGCAGCGCCCGGCCAGCCGCAGGGTGTGCCACGGCAGCGCCCAGACCGACGGCGTGCGAGGGACCTGGGGCGGGTGGGGGCTATGGGGCGATTCGGACATCCGGTGCATCCTATCGACGGCGTACCGTCGATCGCAGCGGCATCGCGCGACGCGCGGGCCCATTTCAAGAAGCGTTGAAAGGCCCGGCCCGACACCCCGGGCACGCGAAAGGGCCGGTGCTCCGCGCGGAGACACCGGCCCTCAGGCGTCAGTGCCCTGCGGCGCGCGTCGGCGGACGCGCGCCGGAGGAGCGACAGGTCAGACGGCGACCTGGAGCTGCGAGACCTCGCCGAGGCGGGCCTCGACCGGAATGTCCCTGGTGAAGCCGCCGCCCGCGATGATGCGAACGGTCCAAGACCCGGGCGCCGCGAAGAAGCGGAAGACGCCCTCGTCGGACACCACGACCTCGCCGGTGAACTCACCGGAGTGGTCCAGCAGGCGGGCGTAGGCGGTGCCGGCGCCGGTGACGACGCCCTGGATCACGGCCTGGCTCGCCAGGTCGATGCCGGCGGGCAGCGCGACGGTCTGCTCCGGCGCGGCGCACCCCTGGATGGTGGTCATCGGGCCTCCCCGAGCTCGATCGGCACGCCCACGAGCGAGCCGTATTCGGTCCATGAACCGTCGTAGTTCTTGACGTTCGCCTGGCCGAGGATCTCGTGCAGGACGAACCAGGTGTGGGCGGAACGCTCGCCGATGCGGCAGTAGGCGATGGTGTCCTTGCCGAAGTCGACGCCGGCCTCGGTGTAGAGGGTGCGCAGCTCCTCGTCGGACTTGAAGGTGCCATCGTCGTTGGCGGCCTTGGACCACGGGATGTTGCGCGCGGTCGGGATGTGCCCGGCACGCTGCGCGGCCTCCTGCGGGAGGTGGGCCGGGGCCAGGAGCTTGCCGGTGAACTCGTCGGGCGAGCGGACGTCCACGAGGTTCAGCTTGCCGATCGCGGCGACGACGTCGTCGCGGTGCGCGCGCAGCGCCGGGTCCTGGTCCTTGGCGGCGTACTGCGTCTCGGGACGCGCGGGCACGTCGGTGGCCAGCTCGCGGGAGTCGAGCTCCCACTTCTTGCGGCCGCCGTCGAGCAGGCGGACGTTCTCGTGACCGTAGAGCTTGAAGTACCAGTACGCGTACGCGGCGAACCAGTTGTTGTTGCCACCGTAGAGGACCACGGTGTCGTCGTTGCCGATGCCCCGAGCCGAGAGGAGGGCCTGGAAGCCCTCACGGTCCACGAAGTCACGGCGGACCGGGTCCTGCAGGTCTTTCTTCCAGTCGATCTTGACGGCGCCACGGATGTGGCCCTTGTCATAGGCGCTGGCGTCCTCGTCGACTTCGACGAGCACGACGCCAGGGGTGTCGAGGTTGGCCTCGACCCAGTCGGCGTCCACCAGTACGGCGGAGCGGCTCATTACGGAACCTCCCGGTTATGGGGTTGCGGCGGGCATTAGACGGCGGATGATCAAGTACGTTTCGCAGCCGAGGCAGAAGCCGAAGGCGGCGTTCAGGAAGGCGGCCAGCAGGGCCGCGGCGGTCGCGCCGAGCGCGAGCGGTGTGATCTGTGCGGCGAGTCCGGCCACACCGGCCAGGGCGAACACCAGGCCCACACCCTGCGCGAAGCGGGGCGGGGCGGCGTCCTCCATGTGGACCGGGGGGCCGAGCTTCGGCCGCACCAACCGTCTGAAGAGCAACCCGTACGGCGAGGCGCCGGCGAGTCCTAGGGCGAAGACGACGCTCTGGGCCAGTAGGAGCCAGAGGTTGCCGGTGACCAGGACCAGCGCCAGGATGAGCGTTGTGACGGCCGCGGCGAACCGCGTACTTCGTGGATCAACCTGCATGGCGGGAAGCTCCTGAAGGGATTCGTGCCGGAAACGCGCGGGCACTATTCAGATCGGTGCGGCGGGAAGGCCGCCAGATCGCCCTCAGGCCATACGACAGAGCGCGGTCGCGACGCGGCAGAAATCGACCGCGCGCCGCTTCGTCAGCAGCTCTGTCGAGGGTGTCATGTCCACGACAGTACCTGTCGTCTCGCCGTCTGTCACGTCCCGTCCGTTTCATGAGATGTCACGAAACCCAGCGCGGCGATCACGTCAACCTTGCGCGGCTGGCCGGACGCCCTTTTGACAACGCGCCCCTCACGGTCGAGGACGAGCACCGTCGGAGTGCGCAGGACGTCGAAGCGCCGGACCAGGTCGAGCCGGGACTCGGCGTCGATCTCGACGTGCCGGACGCCGTCGACCATGCCGGAGACCTCCGACAGGACGCGGCGGGTCGCCCGGCAGGGCTGGCAGAAGGCCGTGGAGAACTGGACGAGCGTCGCGCGGTCGCCGAGCTCGTGCCCGATGTCGGCCGCCCCCATGACGTCCATGTCGCTCCTCGCCTGGCGCACGCGCCCGCCGCGGGCCTTCATCACCACCCCGGTGACCAGGCCCGCGGCGAGCGTGGCGCACAGCACCACCAGTCCTGTCATCGCCTGCGACAACACGCCTCCGCCCCGCGCCATTCCCGCCGCGGGCGGGGAATCGGCTAACTCCTGGACACCGACACCAGCAGTTCGCCGTCGGAGGTGCGGAACTCGAAGGCGCGGATGCGGTCCATGGTCAGGTCGGTGTGCCCGGTGAAGTTGGCCGGCTTCTTCATGCGGTACTCGGATTCGTCGACGGTCCAGCTCCCGGCCGGGGACTCGACGCCGTCCGGCCCGACCGCGACCACGCGGCAGGGGGTGCCCTTGGGAACGCCGGTGATGGTGATGTGGACGGTGGTGCCCGCGCCGCCGGGGACCAGCGTGACCTCGGCGCGGATGCCCTTCCTGTCGCCCTTGAGCACCAAGGGCGTCTCCGTGGCCATCAACGGGGCGTCGGAGGCGGGCGCCGACTCCCCGGCCGCGCCGGGCGCGTCCTGGCCGCGCTCGGGGGCGAAGCCCTGCCCGGTCGTGGGGCTGGACGCGGCGGGGCGCGCCGCGGTGGCGGTGGTCCCGTGGTCGTCGCCCAGGGCCAGCCACGCCGCGCCGCCGACCACGACGACGCCGGCGGCGGCCGCGGCGGACATCAGGATCCTGTTGACCCGGTGGCGCCGGGCGGAGGCGGCGACCAGCCGGTCGAGCACGGCCCGGGGAGGGCTGGCGACCTGCTCGATGTCTCCCTCCGAGACGCGCCCGAGCAGGGCGGTGAGGTCGTTGAGCTCCTCGAACTCCGCCTGACATTCCGGACATGTCGCCAAATGCGCCTCGACGCGGGCGGCCTCGTCCGCCTCAAGCGCCCCCACCGTGTAGGCCCCCAGGGACATCCGAACATCCTCACAGCTACCGCTCATGGCGCGAGACCCCGCTCCTCCAGCGCCAGCTTCAGCGCGCGAAGCGCGTAGTACGTGCGCGACTTCACCGTGCCGGGCGGGATGCCCAGCACCTCGGCGGTCTCCTTGACCGACCGCCCCCGGTAGTAGGTCTCCAGCAGCACCTCGCGGTGCTCGGGACGCAGGGCGGCGATGGCGTCGGCGACCCCCCACGACTCCACCGCGCGCTCCAGCTCGTCATCGGCGGGCAGCACGGCCAGAGCCTCGTCGGTGGTCTCCTGCGGCCGGGAGCGGCGGGCGCGGTGGTGGTCCACGACGAGATTGCGGGCCACCGTGAACAGCCACGCCCGGATCGGGCGGTCGGCCAGGACGTCAGGATGCTTCCACGCCCGCAACAGCGTCTCCTGCACCACGTCCTCCGCCTTGCCCGGGTCGCCCGTCAACCGCAACACGTAACCGTAAAGTGACCCCGCGTGCTCGTCGAAAAGGCTGCGGATCAGTTGCTCGTCGGCGGTTCCGGCGGGGCTCACATCCTCAAGACGTACGGCCCGGCGCTTCGGTTCAGCCACGCAGGGGCACGTCCCGCGCCAGGGCCTCCACCGCCAGCCCTTCCGGCGTGGTGCGCACGCTCTGGATCTTCAGGTTGAGCGGCAGGTTCTTGACCGGCACCGTGAACCCGAGCGCCCGCGTGGCGTCGGGGATCTTGATGCCGTTGACGTCGGACGGCGTGAGCCGGATACCGCCGGTGACCACTTCGATCTTCATCCGGGCGTTGACCGGCATGGAGATGCCCGCGACCGAGACGGTGCCGGTGACGTTGAGCGCGTCGTCGCCGTCGCCCGACAGGCGCAGGCCCTGCGGCACCCGCGCGTCCAGGGTCTTCTTGGAGATCACGATCGTGCCGGTGACCTTGTCGGCCCGGATGTCGGCCGTGGCGGAGTCCTGGATCAGGTCCATGAGCGGGGCGCGCACCCCGTACAGGACGGCGTCGATGCCGGACAGCTCCGCGCCGTCGGGAGTGGTCATCCGCCCCATGTGCACCTTGATCTCTTCGTACCGCCCGGAGACGGCCTGGGTGAGGAAGGGGATGCCCTCGACCTCGACCGTGGGCGCGGGCGACAGATCGTACTTGGCGGCGACCTGACGGGCGACCTCCCGCTCGACGCCGGCGACCGCGACACGGTCCAGCACGGCCAGGAGGACGCCGAGCAGGATGAGGAACACGACGAACTTGCGCATCCGACTCCTCCGGGGGACGTGCCATCCAGACTATCCGCGTCTACTCCCCCGCGTGATTCCAGAAAAACGCGGATTTCGTGGGGTATGCCGGAAAGCACGGTGGACAACCGAACGCATCCATTCACCACGGATTACCGCGAGATTCCCCGGGGAGGGGCCTCACCCCCCGGCGAAGGGCGGCAACACCTCCACCGTCGCGCCCTCGGGCAGCTCGACCGCGCGCCGGTCCCGGGTGCCCGCCGGCCGCCCGTCCACCAGGAACGACGACCGCCCCAGCACCCTCGGCAGGTCGGACCCTCCATGTCTCCTCGTGATCTCCGCCACGAGATCGTCGAGGTTGTCCGCCTCGAACGGCTCCTCCGCCACGCCGGCCGCCGCCCTGGCCGCGGCCCAGAAGCGGACCGTACCCCTCGCCATCAGGCCACCTCCCGATCTCCCGTCCACGCGGCGCCGCACGCGAGCCCGCCCACGTGCCGCGAGGGACCGCTCACGGCCGTCCCCGGCGTGATGGAGCCCTAACCGGCGGACCGCCTATGGGCGCCGACCGCCCGTGGGCTATCCTCACGTACTGACGGGACCTGGGCAGCGTAGCCCCCGGGTCCTTTACGTGTTTGTACGGCTGCCACCGTTACAGCGCGGGGAGGAGGCCGATGCGGTGAGTGAGCGAAGACGCCGTCCCGCCATGTCGGCTCCGTCCTCGACCGGCCTCGCCACGAGGAGGTGCCGTGAGTAACCTGCTCCTGCTCACCAACGCCCTGGAACCGTCGACGGAGATCCTGCCCGCCCTCGGGCTCCTGCTGCACTCCGTGCGCGTCGCCCCCGCCGAGGCGTCCGCGCTCATCGACGCCCCGCCCGCCGACGCCGTGCTGGTGGACGCGCGCCGGGAGCTCGCCCACGCCAAGAGCCTCTGCCGCCTCCTGCGCACCACCGGCGTCCACTGCCCGTTGATGGTCATCGTGACCGAGGGCGGGCTGGCCGCGATGACCGCCGAGTGGGGGGCCGACGACGTCCTCCTCGACACGGCGGGGCCCGCGGAGGTCGAGGCCCGGCTCAGGCTGGCCGTCGGCAGGCTCTCGATCGCCGCCGCCGAGGAGGTGCCCGACGAGATCCGCAGCGGCGACCTGTCGATCGACGAGGCCACCTACACCGCGCGGCTGCGCAACCGCGCCCTTGACCTGACCTTCAAGGAGTTCGAGCTGCTCAAGTACCTCGCGCAGCACCCCGGCCGCGTCTTCACGCGCGCCCAGCTCCTGCAGGAGGTCTGGGGCTACGACTACTTCGGCGGCACCCGCACGGTCGACGTCCACGTCCGGCGGCTGCGCGCCAAGCTCGGCGCCGAGTACGAGTCCCTGATCGGCACCGTGCGCAACGTGGGCTACCGCTTCGTCCCCGACCGCGGCGGCGACCAGAGCGACGACCGCGAGGCCGCGCCCGTCGTCCACTGACCGGCCGCGCCGGGCGAAGGGCCCGCGCCGCACCCCCCGGTGCGGAGCGAGCCCCGTGCCGCGGATCTCAGCTCGCGAGCGTGATGCGCGCGGTGGCGGGCGGGGCCACCGGCGAGTGGGCGCCCAGGTAGGCGACCAGCGCGTCGATGTCCAGCGGGCCGCTCCAGAGGTTCGTGCCCTCCTTGAAGACCGAGAAGCCGTCGCCGCCGCCGACGAGGAAGTTGTTGGCCGCGACGCGGATCGCCTGCGCGTCCGTCACCGCGGTGCCGTTGATCTTGATGTTCGACACCCGCGAGCCGATCGGCTGCGACAGGTTCATCGTGTAGGTCAGCGACGCGGACGGCTGCAGGACGCGCGTGATCGCACCGCCGTTCTGCCACTGCTGCTCCAGCAGCGCGTCGAGCCGGGCGCCGGTGAGCGTGACGACCTGCATGAGGTTGTTGAACGGCTGCACGGTGAACGCCTCGCCGTAGGTCACGACGCCGTCGCCCTCCGACCCGCTCTGCGCGTAGGTCAGGTCGGCGCGCACGCCGCCCGGGTTCATCAGCGCGATCTCCGCGCCGCCGCCCGTCTTGGCGGCCTCCAGCTGGGCGTCGGCGATCACGTCGCCGAGCGGCGTCTCGCCCGTCTGGCCGCCGGCCCTGCCGAGGTCTGCGGTGATCTTGCCGACCGGCTTGTTCGCCACGGTCGCGACCCGGTCCTTCCAGGTCTGCACGAGCGCCGCGGTGGCGGCGTCCGGGGTCACGTCCCGGGTGACGACGTGGTTGTCCGGCGTGACCGAGGAGCGGACGACCTCGCCCGTCTTCTTGTCCACCTGGAAGTCCACCGTGGTCAGCACGCGGCCGAACGACGAGCCCTGGGTGTAGTAGCGGTCCTGCCCGGCGGGGTCCTTGGTCTTGCAGACGTACGCCTGGTGCGAGTGCCCCATGATCACCAGGTCGACGTCCGCGCTGAGGCCCTGGGCGATGCGGGAGCCCGCGCCGGGGGTGACCGGGCAGGCGTCCGGGCTCTGGTTCGGGGTGATCTGGTCCCCCTCGTGGACCAGCGCCACGATGGCGTTCACGCCCGCCTGGCGCAGCAGCCTGGCCGCGCGGTTGCCCGACTCGACCTCCTCGGCGAACTTCAGGCCCGCGATGCCCGAGGCGGTGACGATCGTCGGCGTGGTCTGCGTGACCAGGCCGATGAAGCCGACTTTGACGCCGCCGACCTTTTTGACGGCCACGGGCGGAAGCACGTACCGGTCGTTCTTCTCCTTCAGGACGTTCGCCGCCAGGTATTCGTATTTCGCACCCCGCCACCTGCCCGCGGGAGAGCAGCCGTCGACCGGGTGGCAGCCGCCGTCCTGAATGCGCCTGAGCTCGTCGATGCCCTCGTCGAACTCGTGGTTGCCCACCGAGGAGACGTCGAGCCCGAGCCTGCCGAGCAGGTCCACGGTGGGCTCGTCGTGGTAGGCGGCCGAGATCAGCGGCGTGGCGCCGATCAGGTCGCCCGCGCCCACGACCACGGTGTCGTCGTTCTCGGCGCCCAGCGACTTCAGGTGCGTCGCCAGGTACGCCGCGCCGCCCGCGGGGACCGAGACGCCGCTCTCGTTCACGATCGCGCCGCCGGACCCGGTCGGGGGCTCCAGGTTGCCGTGGAAGTCGTTGACGGAGACCAGCCGGACGGGAACCGTCTTGGGTAATTTGGGCGGCTTGGGGTGCGCCGTCGCGGGGGCGGCGGCCATGGCGACACCGGTCACGGCCACGACGGCGGCCAGGCCGATGCGCATGAGGGTAAGTGCACTCATATTCGTCGACACTAGAGACGCAACCCCAGCACAAAACGACGCGGAGGTAACAATCAGCCCCACTAATTAGTGGCGTCTTTTGCCAGATTAGAGTTCCTTCCATGACGACGCGCGTGGAAATCCTGGAGCGACTGGACGACCGGGCGGCACGGGACGCGACCGCCCTCGCCGACGCCGCCGCCGAGGCGGACGGGGCGCGGCCGCTCAGCGAACACGTCATGCTCCAGCTCCGGTACGGCGTCGCCCCGGGCGGCCGGGCGCTGCTCGTCCACGACGACGGCGCCCTCGCGGGCTTCGCCTGCCTCGACCCGGCCGGCTCAGAAGACCGGGGCGGCGAGCTGGTCGTCCACCCGGCCCGCCGCGGGCGCGGCCTCGGCCGGCTGCTGCTGGAGGCCACGCTCGCCGAGGCCGGCGGCCCGCTGCGCCTGTGGGCGCACGGCGACCATCCGGCGGCGGCGCGGCTGGCCGCGGCCCTGGGGTTCGCGCGGGTCCGCTCGCTCTGGCAGATGCGCCGCCCGCTCGCCGACCCGCTCCCCCCGGCCGTCCTCCCCGAGGGCGTCGCGCTGCGCGCGTTCCGGCCGGGCGCCGACGAGGACGCCTGGCTCGCCGTCAACGCCCGCGCGTTCGCCCACCACCCCGAGCAGGGCGCCTGGACCGGCGAGGACCTCGCGCTGCGCGAGCGCGAGCCGTGGTTCGACCCGGCGGGCTTCTTCCTCGCCGTGCGCGGCGACCGCCTGGCCGGCTTCCACTGGACCAAGGTCCACGACGCCGAGCCCGGCACCGGCGACGCGGCGATCGGCGAGGTGTACGTCGTCGGGATCGACCCCGCCGAGCAGGGCGGGGGCCTCGGCAAGGCCCTCACCGTGGCGGGCCTGGAACACCTGCGCGCCCGAGGGCTCTCCCACGTCATGCTGTACGTCGACGAGGACAACCCCTCGGCCGTCCGCCTGTACGAGTCCCTCGGCTTCACCCGCTGGGCCGTCGACGTGATGTACCGCCACCCCGCCTGAGCCACCCCGGCACATCACTCGCGCTGTCGCAATTGCCACATCCGGCGACCTGAGGAGGCGTCACGCTGGAGGCTGCGCGCAGACCCGCGCGAGCCGGCCCCGCCGCCGACAAGCACAGCGAGGCACACGTGAACAACTCCAACCCCGGAGGGCCGGGGACCTTCTGGTCCCTGCTCGGCCCGATCGAGCGTGACTCCCTGCACGCCATCGGCTGGATCAGGGAGTTCGCCCCCCGCCAGACCCTGGGCGACCGCGACACCCTGCCCGACCGCGTCACCGTCCTGCTCGACGGCTACGCCAAGGAACTGTACGGCTCCGCCGACGGCGACGAGTCGCTGATCGAGATCTTCGGCCCCGGCCACCTGGAGGGCGAGCTGGCCCTGTGGGACTGGCCCTGCCGCGGACGCATCGAGGCCCTCACCCCCGTGCGGACCCTCCAGGTCCCCAAGGACCGGTTCGTGAACTTCCTGGCCGAGGAGCTGCCGGCGGGCGCGGCCCTCATGAAGAGCCTCGGGCACCGCCGCATGCTCGCCGCCCGCCGCCGCGCCCCCGGCCCCGGCGTGCGCGCCCCGGCCAGGATCGCCCTCCACCTCATCGAGCTGGCCCTGCGCTTCGGCCGTCCCTCCGGCGCCGGCGTCGTCATCGGCCCGCCGCTCACCCAGACCGAGCTGGCCAGCTTCGCCGGCGTCGACCGGGTCGCCGTGGCGCGCGCCTTCCACCTCTGGCGTCCCAAGGGGAACGGCGCCACCTGCGTCCACGCCCACCACGACATCGTCGAACACCAGGGCTCGACGATCCGCGTGAAGGACATGGACGCCCTGCGCGCCGCCGCCGGGCCGTGGGCCGCCGAGTGGGAGCCCTCCGCCGTCGCCTCCGCCCCCGGCAGGACGGCGGCCCGGCGGCAGCTCCCGGCCCTGCGGATCCCCGCCTCCGGGACCGCGCCCGCGCAGCTCCCCGCGGTCGGGCCGTGCTTCGCCGGCAGGGACGCCGAGATCCGGTTCCTGGACGGCCTGGTCACCTCGCCCCACCGCCCGCGCGCGGTGATCGTCGAGGGCATGGCCGGGGTGGGCAAGTCCGCGCTCGCCGCCTACTGGGGTCACCTGGTCAAGGGCGAGCACTTCAGCGGCGGCCAGCTTCACCTGGACCTGCGCGGCGCCCCCAACCGTCCCCTCACCACCGCCGAGGCGCTCGGCCAGCTCCTGCGCGGGCTCGGCGTCACCGGGCCCCAGATGCCCGTGGACGAGAACGAGCTCGTGGCCGCCTACCAGCGCAGGCTCGCCGACCGCCGCATGCTGGTCCTCGTCGAGAACGCCGGCGAGGACCCCGAGCTGATCAGGCCGCTGCTGCCCCCGTCCAACCGCTGCCTGCTGCTGGTCACCACGCAGGCGACGCTGGCCGGCCACCCCGGCCTCACCCCCTCCGACGGCGTCGAGCCCCTGCCCCTGGACGTCATGGCCGAGCACGAGGCGCTCCAGCTCATGTCCGCCGTCCTCGGCCCCGGCGACGCGCGGCTGCGCGAGCACCCCGCCGACGCCACGCGGCTGGTGCGGCAGTGCGCGCTGCTGCCGCTCGCCCTGCGCATCACCGCCGCCAAGCTGGTCCAGCACCCCGCCGAGCGCATCGCCGACACCGTGCGCGACCTCGACGGGCAGGACCGCCTGTCCAAGCTCGCCCAGGACGACGAGCCCCGCGCCGCCGTGCGCCCCGCCTTCGAGGTGTCCTACCGCGTCCTGACCGCCGAGCTGCGCCGCACCTTCCGCTACCTCGGCCTCACCACCGGCCCGGACATCGGGATCGACGCCTGCGCGGCGCTCCTGGACGAGACCGTGCCCGACACGCGGCGCCGCCTGCGCGCGCTGAGCGGGCTGAACCTCCTCACCGCCCGGTCCCGCGAGGGCGAGGGCGAGCGGTTCGCCGTCCACGACCTGCTGCGGGTCTTCGCCAAGGAACGGGTGCTGCTGGAGGACAGCGAGGCCGAACGCACGGGAGCCGTCCGGCGCCTGCTCACCCACTACCTCGCCACCGCGATGCGCGCCGGCGACGCGCTCGGCCGTCCCCGGCGCGTCCTGCACGACCGCGCCGTACGGCCGCACGCCGCCTCCGACGCCGAACGCGACCGTCACCTGACCTGGTTCGAGTGCGAACGCCGCAACCTGGTCGCCGCCGCCCACCAGGCCGCCAGGCACGGGCTGCACTCCTTCGCCTTCGACCTCGCCGACGCCGTCTACGACTTCATGACCTCCCGCGGCTACGTCAGGGACGTGATCGGCGTCCACAAGGCCGGGCTGGCGTCGGCGCAGGCGATGGACGACTGGCCCGCCACCGCGCGGATGCTGCACCACCTGGCCATCGCGCACCGCGGCATCGGCCAGAACGTCAAGGCCCTCAGCTACGGCGAGGACGCGCGGTGGGGCTTCCAGCGGCTCGGCGACAGCCGCGGCGAGGCGGAGGCGCTGGACAACCTGGCCGACGTCCGCGGCGTGCTCGGCCGCTACCGGCTCGCGATCGAGCACTCCGAGGCGTCCCTGCGGCTGCACCGCCTCGCCGCCGACAAGGCCGGCGAGGCCGAGGCGCTGGACACGATCTCCCAGAACCTGCGCCGGCTCGGCGAGTACGCCGCCGCCGAGGAGCACGCCCTGCGGGCGCTGCGCATCCGCCGGGCCGTCAAGGACCGGGCCGGGGAGGCCGAGACCCTGCTCAACCTGGCCCGCCTGCACTACTACCGGGGCGCGCCGCGCACGGCCGTCGTCCACGGCCTCGAAGCGCTGTCCCTGCGCATCGACCTGTCCCTGCGCGCCCACCGCGGCGACGAGCCGAACTCGGCCGCCCCCTACCGTGAGCTGGCCCGCATCCACCGCCACCTCGGCCTGCGCGCGCTCGCCCGGCGCGACGCCGAACAGGCCCTGCGCCTGTCGCGCGCCAGCGGCGACCGGCACGGCGAGGGCGAGGCGCTCACCGTGCTCGGCAAGCTGCTGCGCGACGGGGGCGCCCACGCCGAGGCGCTGTCCCGCCTGTGGCAGGCCGTCCGCCTCGGGCACGAGATCGGCCACAAGCGCGGCGAGGCCGAGGCGCGGGCGGCCATCGGCGTCGTCTACTTCAAGCTCGGCCGGTACGCCGAGTCACGCGAGCACCTGAACCTGGCGCTGGAGATCCGCAGGGAGATCGCCGACCGGGCCGGGGAGGCCCACGACCTGGAGAACCTCTCCCGGACGCTGCGCCGGCTCGCCCGCTACGAGGACTCCCTCCAGCAGGGGCTGCAGGCGCTCAAGCTGTGGCGCGAGCTCGGCGTCCCCGCGGGCGAGGCCCGCACGCTCGGCGGCCTCGCCCGGACCTACATCCGCGTCGGCCTCACCGAGGACGCGCTGCGGGCCGCCGAGACGTCCCTGGCCATCCGCGAACGGGGCGGGGACGCCATGGGGCTCGGCCTCGACACCATGGCCCGCGTCCTGCTGCGGCTCGGGCGGCCGGAGCGGGCGCTGGACATGGCCGTCCGGGCCGTGGGAGAGATCCGCGAGATCGGCGACCGGCAGTACGAGGGGTCGGCCGTGAACAACCTGGCCAGGATCCTGCTCGCCCTCGGCAGGCCCGAGAAGGCGGAAGACCACGCGCGCCGGGCCCTGGAGATCGCCAAGGACGCCGGAGACCTGCGCGAGCAGGCCTCGTGCCGGCACACGCTCGGCCTGGTCGCCCAGCACCGCGGCGACCACGCGGGCGCGCTGCGCGACCTGGAGGAGAACCTGCGGCTGCTCCGCGAGACCGGCAACCACTCCCGCCAGGTGGAGGCGCTGCGCGCGCTCCGCCTCTCGCACGAGGCCATCGGCAACGTCCGGGAGGTTCAGGAGTGCGAGCAGCGCGCCCACAACATCCAGCGGTGGCTGGGCGGCTCGTGACGGGGGTCCGGCGTTACTCGACGACCCAGTGGAGGAGGTAGTAGGACAGGGCCGCCACCAGGGCCGCCGCGGGGATCGTCAGGACCCAGGCCGTGACGATGTTGCCCGCCACGCCCCACCGCACCGCCGACAGGCGCTTGGTCGCGCCCACACCCATGATCGCGCTGGTGATGGTGTGCGTGGTGGAGATCGGCGCCTTGGCGGCGATGGCCATCGTGTAGAGCACGAGGGACGCCGCGCTCTCGGCGGCGAAGCCCTGCGCGGGGGAAAGGTGGATGATGCGCCGGCCCAGCGTCCTCATGATCCGCCAGCCGCCGGAGTAGGTGCCGAGGGAGATCGCCGCGGCCGCCGCCAGGATCACCCACTGCGGGATCGGGTCGTGCTCGGCGACGTACCCCCCGGTGTAGAGGGCGAGGAAGATGACGCCCATCGTCTTCTGCGCGTCCTGCAGGCCGTGGCCGAGCGCCATCGCGGCGGCCGAGACGGTCTGCGCGTACCGGAAGCCCCTGCCGGCCTTGTGGGGATTGGCCCGGCGGAAGATCCAGAGGATCGCGATCATGATGAGGGCGCCCAGGAGGAAGCCGATGAGCGGCGAGAGGATCATCGGGATGAGGACCTTCTGCACCACGCCGTTCCACTGCACGACGCTCGACGCGGCCAGGGCCGACCCGACGAGCCCGCCGATCAGCCCGTGGCTGCTCGACGACGGCAGCCCGAAGTACCAGGTGACGAAGTTCCACACGATCGCGCCGATCAGGCCCGCCCCGACGACCACCAGGCCGTGCGTGCCGGACGGCGGCTCGATGATGCCGGTTCCGACGGTCCGCGCCACCTCGGTGCTGATGTGGGCGCCGACGAAGTTCATCGCCGCCGCCATGAACAGCGCGGCGCGAGGGGTGAGGGCGCGGGTCGAGACCGAGGTCGCGATCGCGTTCGCGGCGTCGTGGAAGCCGTTGGTGTAGTCGAACACCAGGGCGATCAAGATGACGCCGACGACGAGTGCGAACTCCACTTAGCTTTCCTTGACCGCGATCGACTCGATCGTGTTCGCCACGTGCTCGAAGGCGTCGGCGGCCATCTCCAGCTGATCGATGACCTCCTTCATCTTCATGACGGTGAGCGCGTCGTACTCACCGCTGAAGAGCTTGGCGAGCAGGCGGCGGTACACCTGGTCGCCCTGGTTCTCCAGGCGGTTGATCTCGATCCAGTACTCGTTCAGGTTGTTCATCGAGCGCAGCCGTGGCATGGCCTCGGCGGTCAGCTCGGCCGCGCGCTCCAGCACCTCGACCTGGCGCACGACCTCCTTGGGGAGATGTTCGATCTTGTAGAGGCCGATCAGGTCGGCGGCGGCCTCCATGTAGTCCATGACGTCGTCGAGATTCGAGGCGAGACGGTAGATGTCCTCGCGATCGAACGGCGTGATGAAGCTCTCGTTGAGACGATTCATGATCGCGTGGGTCCGCTCGTCACCCGCATGTTCGCAGGCGCGCATCTTTTCGGCCAGGGCTTCCCTGTCCGAACCGTCGCTGATGATCTCTACCAGCAACCGGGATGCGGTGACCAGATTGTTCGCCGAGTCGGCGAACAAGTCGTAATAGCTGTCCTCACGCGGTGTGAGACGCAGGCGCACGTCGTTCTCCAGATGTGCGGGGACTGTCCGCAGAGAAGAGTAAGGGGTACCAGCTGAAATGCGAAGTTCGCCGCACGAACCCCGTCTCGTAACCCTCCCTTCGTCCAGGAGTTGCCCATCATTCGCCGAACGACACCGCCCGGCGCCACGGTTCCTCACGAGACCCGCTGGAGCCCCACCTTCGTGGGCGACCGAGGTATCGGCCCCACCGTCCCGCCGGGCCCCGCGACCGAAACCCCCTGCCCCCGTAAGTCGGATTACACGCGGCGCCCTCCACCGAACCTACGCCCCGCCGCCCCTCCCGAACCGCCCAACACCCCAAGAAGCCCCAGAAAGGCCACAGAGGCCACACAGGCCGGGCCAAGACCATCAGAACCCGCGCCCCTGACGGGGGATCGGCGCGCCCGCTGAAGGGACGCCCCCGGCCCCGCCCAGGAGAGCGGACTCCTCCACGGCCGGAAGACAGGCCAGCCACCTCAACCCTCGAAGAGACGGACCTACCTCACCCTCGGGACACTCGGCGAAAAGGACCTCTCAAACCGACGTCCGGTGGAAGTTCAGGAACGAGCGGCTCGGCGTCGGACCACGCTGCCCCTGGTACCGCGACCCGTAGTGCGCGCTCCCGTACGGATGCTCGGCCGGCGAGCTCAGCCGGAACATGCACAGCTGGCCGATCTTCATCCCCGGCCACAGCTTGATCGGCAGCGTCGCGACGTTCGACAGCTCCAAGGTCACGTGCCCCTCGAACCCCGGATCGATGAACCCCGCCGTCGAGTGCGTGAGCAGCCCCAGCCGCCCCAGGCTCGACTTCCCCTCCAGCCTCCCCGCGATGTCGTCCGGCAGCCCGATCACCTCATAGGTGGACGCCAGCACGAACTCCCCCGGATGCAGGATGAACGCGTCCTCCCCGTCCGGCACCACCAGCCGCGTCAACTCGGCCTGCTCGATCGACGGATCGATGTGCGGGTAGCGGTGGTTCTCAAAGACCCGAAAATACCGGTCCAACCGGACATCGACGCTGGACGGCTGGATCATCGTCGCGTCGAACGGGTCGATCCTGACCCTGCCCGACTTGATCTCGGCACGGATGTCACCATCGGATAGCAGCACCTCAGCAACCTACCAACGCCCCACCCCCCCAACCGGCCCCGAGCCGACCCCACCCCCCGAATCCGAACTCGCCCCCCTCCAGGGAGGTGCCCGCCCCCAAGTTCCGCTAGAGTTATCCCCGTCGTCAGTCCCCTGACCGACGCGGGTGTAGTTCAATGGCAGAACATCAGCTTCCCAAGCTGACAGCGCGGGTTCGATTCCCGTCACCCGCTCCAACATCTCTAAGCAAGCACCTCTGCCAGCAGTCTGAACGCTGGCACATGCCGAGGGCGGATCAGGCTGAAGTCTCGCCGGTCGATCGTCGCGATCTGAGTGATGCCCAAGCGCTCCGCGTTGGCGACCACGGACACGTCAGCCGGGTCAAGACGAGCGTCCCTGTAGAACTGGACGAGTTCGGCCATGCGCCGCACATCAGCGGGAAGCAGATCAACCGACTCGAATTCCTCAGTAACAAGATCAAGGAACTGCGCATGTGCGGCAGGACCCATATGCCTGGTGATCGTCCAACCGGCTTCAATCAAGGAGGATGTCGCGCAGGTGGTGCTCGGCCACCAGGCAGTAGTGCGGGAGCCGCCGCCGCGGCCTCGCAGCCGACGAACTCACCGCGAAAGAACGGCAGCGGGTGTTCGGACTGTCCCACGCCTAGCTTACCGGCCGACGCCACGGCGATCGTGTGGTCGCCCGCGTCGATCTCCTCGAGCACGGCCAAACGAAAGCCGTAGGGCGGGGCGGCGGAACGCCGTCATCACATCCCACCTGATCACGGCCCATCCGCTTCCGAGGCAGGCGGTGCCGCTGCCGCGGTACCAGCATGACCAAGTTTCGCTCGTTAGTCCAACTATCGTTTGGCTTACGATAGTTCTTGTGAAGATAAGAGCATGGGTCAAACGGCTCTGGATCACCCTCGCCTGCGTGCTCGCCCTGGCGATCGGGGCCAGTGCGTGGATCGTCGTGCAGAACGATTTCGCCGTGCGCGAGGTGCGGGTGACCATCCCCGGACCGAAGCAGCCGCTGAAGGCGGTGCTCGCGCTGCCGACGGAGGGAAAGGGCCCGCGGGGACTGGTTGTCTTCGCTCACGGGGACGGCGTGGCCGACGCCTCCGGGGATGGGCTCTACCGGCCGATCTGGGAGGCGTTCGCACGTGCCGGATACGCCTCGCTGTCCTGGAACAAGCCCGGCGTCGACGGCGCGCCGGGGAACTGGCTCCACCAGAGCATGAGCGATCGCAGCGCGGAGGTCGAAGCCGCGCTGGACTGGGCGAAGAGGCGACCGGAGATAGACCCGAATCGGCTGGGCGTGTGGGGGATCAGCCAGGGTGGCTGGGTGCTGCCCAAAGTGGCGGGAGACCGTACCGACCTGCGCTTCATGATCCTGGTGGGCGCGGCGGTGAACTGGTTGCGGCAGGGTGAGTACAACCTGCGGGCGCAACTTCATGATGAGGGTGCGCCGGACGGCAGGATCGACGCCGAGCTCCGCCGGCATGCCGCCCGGATCCGCCTTCTGGAGGACGGCGCCGGGTATGACGAATACCTCGCGTCCCGGCTGGGCGACCCGCCGATGAGCGAGGACCGGTGGCGGTTCGTTCTCCAGAACTTCCGCGCCGATGTGACGGACCAGCTTCCGAAGGTGCGTACCCCGACTCTTCTCGTGCTCGGGGGCCACGACCGCAACGTTGACGTCAAGGAAACCGAGGCCGCCTATCGTGCGGGCATCCCCCGGAACCTGCTCACGGTCGAGAAGTTCCGGGACGGCTCCCACAGCGCGGTCGAATACGAACTGGCCAAGCCCGGCAGCGTCTGGGGGCTGATCACGTTCGTCGCCGCGCCCCGCTCGCTCTACGTGCCCGGCTACCTCGACTCGCTCACCGAGTACGTGAAGAAGCACGGGCAGTGACCGCGGGGGAACTCCGTCACCCGCTGACCGCCTCGGCAGAAAGCACAGCAGCTGCTCTCATCTACGAGCACCGATTTCTGGCTCTCCTTCTCGAAGGGAGATCTCCTGCAACGTGATGACACGCTCACCGTTTCTTGGAAGGTCACAGCATGGACGTCCACGTCCCCACCCGGATGCTCGTCGAAGCGCTCATCCGCACCGACCTCACAGTCGACGCCGGCGACCTCTACGCGACCGCGAACCTGCTGGGCATGAACGACCAGCAGGTTCGCCTGTGCGTCAAACGCCTGGTCGCCGAGGGACGCTTCCTCCAGGAGGGACGGGGGCGCAAGGCGATCCTGCGCGCCACCAGTAGCGCCGAACGCGCGATAAGTCTCGACGTCGAGTCGGTCACCCACGCCTTCCACCAGGACGCCGGGCTAGCCCCCTGGGACGGCGCTTGGCACCTCGTCGGCTTCGCCGTACCGGAAAGCGCGCGGCCCGCCCGCGACGCGTTGCGCACCGCCCTCACCTTCCTCGGCGGCGCCGCCATCCACGGGGGCCTCTACCTCAGCGCCAATCCGTGGGAGCCGTACGTCGAGGAGCACGCCCGCCGACTGGACATCCTCGACCACGTCACCTTCCTGACCACCCGGGACCTCCGCCGCGGCGAGGAGACCGATCCCGTCGCGCTCACCCGGGCCATGTGGCCGCTGGACGAGATCGCCGAACGTTACGACCGGCTCGCCGCGGTGGCGGAGCCCCGGCTCGCGCTCATCGAGGATCCCGCCGCCCTGTCCGGGACGCGGCGGCTGACCATCGCGGTGGAACTGGCCGCGGAGTTCACCCGCGCGATGGAGGCGGACCCGCTCCTGCCTCCCGAACTTCTCCCTCAGCCCTGGCCCGGCGCCCGGGCCCGCGCCCTGACCGCGCGCTGCTGGTCGCTGCTGGAGGAGCAGAGCGGCCAGGAGGACAGCGGCATCCGCCTGTTCAGGCTCTACGGCGGCATAAGCCGTCACGACACCTCTACGACGACCTCCACCGACCCGGTCCGCTTGACCAGGCCGGCAAAAGACCGGCCGGAATCGATCGCCACCTCGGGCGGGTGAACGCCGGGTCCCAGGCCGGTGGCGACTTCGACCGCACGTCCGGCCGTGCGGGGATCTGGTCCACCGACGGGGAGCCGGTCACCGGGGCGAGCGCCGTCTGCCGCTTCGGGCGCCGGAACGGCCTCTGGTCGGATGAGTCGTTCGTCCGGCCACGCCGCAACCGCCCTCAGCCGAGGCTTTCAAGCGCGGCGACGGCACGGCCTCGCTCGTCCTCGTCGCCGGTCTCGGCGGCGATCGCCAGGGCCAGCCGATGCCGCTGTGCCGCCTCACCGTCACGGCCCATGGTGCGCAACGTCTCACCGATCGCGTTGAGGACACTCGCCTCGCCGTACCTGTGCTTGGTCGACTGGAAGATCTCCAGCGCCTGTTCCAGGTGCCACAGGGACTCGTCGAACTCCGCCTGATGGCACAGGGCGGTGCCGAGGTTGCTCAGCGCGGTCGCTTCCCCGTCACGGTGCTCGATCTCGCGGAACAGGCTCAGCGCCTCGCGCAGTTTCGCGACGGCAAGCGTGTTCTCACCCAGCAAGCCGTAGCTCTGGCCGAGGTTGGACAGGGCGATGGCCTGCCCGGCACGGTCGCCGAGAGCGACGTAGAGGTCATGCGAGGCCAAGAAGTGCTGTGCCGCCTCGGTGTGCTCGCCGATCGACTCCTCAAGGTTGCCCAGATTGGTCAGCGCCGCCGCCTCCCCGCCGAGGTCGTCGATCTCGCGGTAGAGCGCGACGGCCTGGCCGTGCCGGGCGGCAGAGGAGGCGTACTTGCCGAGGCGTTCCTCGATGATGCCCAGATTGGAAAGCGAGCGGGCCTGGCCGTGGCGGTTGCCGATGCGCCGGCACAGTTCCAGCGCCTCGCTCAGTTCGTCGGCGGCCCAAGCGTACCGGCCGAGCAGCCGCAGGATGACCCCGGTGTTGGTCCGCAGATGCGCCTCGCCCTCCGAGTCTCCCGTCCTCCGCGCGGCGTCGACGGCGCACTCGTAGATCGACAGGGCCTCGGTGCCGTGCCCCGACTCCAGGTAGCGGTGTAACGCGGCGGCGAGGGTGACCGCCCGCTCAGGCCGTCCCTGCCTGACCGCGAACTGGCAGATCGTGCCGAACGACGCCAGCTCGCTGTCCAGCCACGACAGTGCCGCACCCGGCGAGAGGGCGACGCCGCTGGGCCGAAGGGCGAGCCCGGCGTGCCGCCAGCACTCGCTCCACCCGGGGTAGAGGGTGTTGCTCGCCTCGACGGCGGTCCCGCAGTAGTGCTCCAGCAGTCTGTCCGTGGCCGCCTGCCGCTCGGTCTCGCGGTCCACGGCACGGCTCATCTCGGCGGCGTACGCACGCAGAAGGTCGTGAAACCCGTAACGCCCCACGTCATCGCAGCGCAGCAGGTGCGCCGAGGCGAGCCGGTCCAGGAGCCGGGCCGCGCCGATCTCGTCGATGTCCGACAGCGCCGCTACACAGGCCAGTGTGGAGTGCGGCGCCGGGTTCAGGCTCAGCAACCGGAACAGGCGCTGCGCCTCGGCGTCGAGCAGCCGGTACGAGCAGCCGAAGACATGCCGGATCGCCGCCCCACCGCCCAGGTCGAGCAGATCCAGCGGGCCGGCCCGCCGCAGGCGCGTCACCACGCCGGTCAGCGGCAGATGCCCCTGCGCCCCGGCGTACTCGGCGGCCAGGCGCAGCGCCAGCGGCAGGCGGGCGCAGATGGTGGCGAGCGAGTCGACGCTGTCGGGATCGGTGCCCGCCCGCTCGCCCAGCAGCCGGCGCAGCAGGTGGACGGCGTCCGCGCGGGGCAGCAGATCCAGTTCGACGCGGCGTGCGCCGTGCAGGGCGACCAGGGGGGCCAGCCTGTCCCGGCTGGTGATCACCATGAGGGTGTCGTGGGTGCCGGGCAGCAGCGGCCGCACCTGCTCGGCCGAGGCCGCGTTGTCGAGCAGCACAAGCAGCCTGCGGCCGTCGGTCTCAGTGCGCCAGCACGCGGCCCGTGACTGGGTATCGGCAGGAATGTCCTGATCGGACACGCCTACGGCTGTCAGCAGGCGGCCCAGCGCCTCGTGCGGGGACAGTGCGTGTTCGGCGTCGTCGCCGCGCAGGTCGAGATGGATGCGCCCGTCGGGGAACAGCTCGCGGTTGTGGTGACCCCAGTGGACGGCGAGCGCCGTCTTGCCCACGCCCGCGGTGCCGCAGACGACCGCGATCCCCGGTGGGCGGCGGGCGTTCGCGGCGTCAAGCAGGGCCAGCTCGTCGGCGCGGCCGGTGAAGTCCGGCACCGGCGCCGGGAGCTGCCGCGGAATCCGTGGCACACCACGGCCTTCCCGCTCCTCAAGTAGCCGCCGGTGCGCCCGTTCGAGTTCCCCGCTCGGCTCCACGCCCAACTCCTCGGCCAGCACGAGACGGGTGGCCTCGTACCGCTCGAAGGCGATCGTCCGCTGGCCCATGGCCTGGTACGCGCGGATCAGCGTAGCCTGCACCGCCTCGTCGAGCGGGTTCGCCGCGCCCTGCACCGCCAGCGCGGCGATGATCTCCGCGGCGTTGCCCGCCCGCAGCATGAGATCCCAGTAGGAAAGCTGCGCGCGGCGGCGCTCAGCCTTGAGGCCCCACACCTTGGGGTGGTTTTCGAGCGCCGGCACGTCGCACAGGGGATCGTCCCCCTCCCACAGCCGCAGCGCCTCGCGGAAGAGCGCGGCCGCCCGCGCCGGGTCGCCGTCGCTTTCGGCCTGCTGCGCGGTTACCACCGTACGTCGGAAGCGCAGCAGGTCGAGGACGCCCTCGGCCAGGCTCAACAAGTAGCCGTCGCCGACGGTGGAGAGCACGCCGTCCTGGCCGCGCGGACTGTGCCGCGGGTCGAGCAGGCGGCGCAGATGTTTGGCGTGGGTGTGCAGCACGTTGACGGCGCTCGACGGCGGCCGTTCACCCCACAGTGACTCGATCAGCTCCCGGCGGGTGGTCAACCGCCCGGCGTTGAGCGCCAGGACCCCCAGCATCAGACGGCGGGCAGGAGGTCCGGCATCGACTTCAAGATCATCGTGCCACACTCGCAGGCGGCCAAGCACCTGGATGACAAGCACCACCACAGTTTAGTGGCGATGTTCAGTAAACATCCAGAGGCCGTCCAGAGGCCGGAGTTTCCCTTCGCTCAACGCTCTTCCACGAAGGGAGTACCTATGGCCAAATGGAAAGCGGGGATCGCGAGCGTCGCTTTAGGACTGTTGGCACTGCTCGTCCCCACCACCCCGGTGACGGCGGAACCGAAGAAGCCCGCACCGGAACCCGCCGTCGCACAGGAGTGCGGCGCCGACCTCAAACAGCACGCGGCGAAGCTCGCCGCGACCGGGAAGTCCGGGACCGCCACCTGTGTCCGCAAGCAGGCGAGGAAAGCCAAGAAGGACACGACCGGCGCCAAGATCGCCGCCGACATCTGCGGCGGGAGCTCCACGCTGACCCGGACCGCCGCGTGCGTGATCGACGACGGAATCGTGCTCATCTTCACGGTGCCCAACGGAGCCGTCATCGGCACGATCGAGTACACCGTCTCCAGCTTGACCACCCTCGACTACAGTTCGCTGCAATGGAGCCAGTCGTGGCACTACCAGGCCAACTCCGTCGCCGGCCCGTCGATTCCTGCGGTGCTCGACACCCTCGTCTACGCCGAGCCGGAATGCCTCGCCAGTTGCACGGTGTCCAGCAGCGGGCTGGTCGGCGGCTCAGCACTTCCTGGCAGGGTCCACTCGACCACCACGCACTTCACCAGCCCGGTCAGTGGCTATAAATGGGGTGCGCGCGGCGGCATGAAGTACTGGTTCGCCAACGCGGCGTGGGTCAACCCGACGACGAACATCCGGACCACGACGCCGGCGGCGCATCGCTGCGACGACGCGCTGCCCAACTACCCCAAGGGCTGCGTCTACGACTCGGTCCGCCCGGTGCACGACGTCCAGTCATCTCGCTATC
Source organism: Sphaerisporangium krabiense (assembly GCF_014200435.1). Taxonomy (NCBI): domain Bacteria; kingdom Bacillati; phylum Actinomycetota; class Actinomycetes; order Streptosporangiales; family Streptosporangiaceae; genus Sphaerisporangium; species Sphaerisporangium krabiense. The sequence continues at coordinate 967,917 of NZ_JACHBR010000001.1, forward strand.
CGGAGTATGCCCGCCACCTCCGGTACGCCATCACTTATTACGGAATGCCGAGCATCCTGACCAGGACCCAGAACCAGACCATCATCGACAACAACTACAAAACGGCATGCCCACCGGGGTATCCCAAACCCACGACTCCGGGAACGTGGTCCTGTGACGAGTACCCCTACAAGTCCACCTACAACGGCGCGTCCTCCCAGCCCTACGGCCGAAACATAATGATCATCGATTGGAACACCGGGTACGGGTACGACTGCGGCGCATCGTGGCTGGACATCCGTGGCCTCGGCGACTCCGGCGGTTACAGCGTCTGCATGATTCCCTTGGCGGAGAACAGCCTCGGCGGATCGGACCTGGGCGCCTTCTACTACAAGTCCCGGGTCCTGGACGGAGACCAGTTCCAGGTCCGCGTCATCTGACCCCGATCGGATAACTTGCCTGGCGATACACCGCTCCACCGGCCACGGGAGCGCGACTTGCCAGGCAAGCCGCACGATCATGGCGAGTTCGACTCCCGTCACCCGCTCCCATGCGAAGGCCCCTGTCGGCGTCGGCGTCCCGCGAGAAACCTGTCCTCGGCCGCGTAGTCCAAGAATCGGCTGAAACGCGGGTCGCCCGCCGCGGGCGGGATCCCCGCTCGGTCGCCGTTCCGTGCGGCGTCGACGAGCCAGTCGACCTCGGCGGCGACCGTCGTCGCGTAATCCCCCACCGGCCGGTATCCGAGCTCCGTGGCGGCCGACATGTCAAGCACGACCGGATGCTTCGAGTCCCAGGGAGTCAGACCAAGGTCTGGGTCCGCCGAGTCGTCGAGCAGCACTTCCTCCCGGTCGTGTCCGAGGTGCCGGGCGATCGTGCGAGAGATGTCGAGGGCGCTCGGGACGTCCGGGTCAGCGATGTTGAGGATGCGAGCGCCAGGCGCACGGGCGACGGTCTCGATGAGCGTGGCCACGTTGGCCGCGGCCGTTGGGTGCGCGGTGCCGCTACCGCGGCCGGCAAGCAGCACAGCGGGACGCCGGTCCAGGGCGCGTTTGACGAAAACCCATTCGCGCGGGAAGGCCGCGCCCACGCCGTGGATCAAGGATGGGCGCAAGACGCTGATGGGCAGACCACTGTCGAGCGCGACGTGCTCGGCCGCGACCTTGTTGGCGCCGTAACCCTCCCGGGAGTTGTGGTCGATGTCTCTGGGGGCCATGGTGGCCTGGGTCTCACGGATCGGGCCGTCGTACCGAGGCTTGATGTCCGAGTTGGGGTGATTGCCGTGGGCGTCGACGTAGACGGCCTTGCTGGAGATGAGCACCGTCGAGCCGGCGTCCCTGGCCAACGGCAGCAGGAGACGCGCGTCGGCGGCGGTGTAGCAGATGCAGTCGACGAGCAGCTCCACGCCGTCGGCTAGGGCGGCCTGAAGCTCACCCGCGTCGGCGCGGCCCGCCGAAACGAAGCCGCCTCCCGCGGCAGCGACCTCGGAGGGCATGTTGGCGGGGTTTCGGCCGGTGACGGTTACCTGCCATCCGGCGGCGAGGAGGCGCAGTGCGGTGGCTCGGCCGATCATGCCGGTTCCGCCGAGGATGAGTGCACGAGGCATCGGACGAGCTTAAGGCCGGCCTACCTAATGCGACCCGCGCAGCTTGAGCCGGCGTCCCGTTGCGTGCGGCCTGCATGCCCTCTGACCAGCCGAAACCGGCTCCGTGGCAAGCATCGGCAAGCGCAAGACCTCTCCGGAACATCCGTTACCGCGGCTGCTTGCGCCGGGAACCCGATCTCCGACCGGTCAGGCAGAGGCCTTCATCAACGCTGATCGTGAGGAGCTCGACGTCGAGCCTGCGACCACATCGCTGCGTCAAGTGACAGCCGGCCGGGCTCGGATACTGTCGAACACGTCTGCTGCCCAATCCGCCATGAAGTCGGTTCCGAGCGACATGTTGCCGATGTGGCAATGCTGCTCGCCGCCTTCTTCGGCTGTGAAGATCCGCAACTCCCGACGCGGACTGTTCACGCAGTCCTCGTACGTCGACACGGCCTTGTCGACGGTGATCTGCCGGTCGTTCTCGCCGTGGGTGATCAGGATCGGCACGGTGATGCGGTCCAAGACGCCTCGAAGGGTGAATCCGTCGGCGACCTTCAGACAATCCTCGATCGTGTTCTGGCCCAGAACCCACATGACGTGCTCGAAGATGTGCGGCACGGACTTCTCTGTGCCGGCACCCTCGACGCGCTTGCGGAACTGGGCGCCCCAGTCGTAGTTGGCGCCCCATGCGATGCAGCACTTGATGCGCGGTTCGAAGGCGGTCGCGCGGGGCGCATGGTGTCCACCCATGCTCAGCGCCGCCATGCCTATCCTTTCGGGGTCGACGTCCGCCCGCGTCTGCAGGTAGTCGATGCATGCGCTCGCGGGGATCTCCGCTTCCGGGAAGTTGTGCAACCCGTGTTTGCGGAGCGCCTCACCGACTCCCGGGTTGTCCACGAAGAGCACGGATACGCCGCGTCGGGCCAGCGCCTGGCCGAATCCTGTCAGGAACAGAAACTCCTTGAGCCCATCCAGACCGTTGAAATGGACCAGGCATGGAGCGGGGCCATCGACATCCGCCCGGACCATGAGGGCGGGAAGGATCGAACCCTGGTAAGGGACTGCCACCTTCTCGCAGTTGACGGAGCCGAGCTCGACGTACTTGGAGAATCCGGCGAGCACGCGTTCGTAGGCGTGCGCACGCGCCGGATAGTGATGCTCAGGCATGCGTTCGCCGGTCAGGTACATGATGGTGGCGCGGCGGTACTTCTCTGACGCGCTCAACCGGTGTCCGGCTTCTTCGTCTCTCTGGGCGGCATTCCAGAGTCTGTCTCCCGCGCTGACCCAGGCGTGGAAGAAGGCTCGTGAAAAATCGAGCCCGTCCGGCGTTCCCTCGTCCCGCAGTACTTTGCAGGTGCGGTCGATCTCGTCCATGTTGGCGCCCATGTCGAGGGCCATCGACAACGCCAGATCGGCTGAATAGTCGTCGAAGTAGTTCAGCATGACTCAGAGGTCCTCCTTCATCCGGTCCAGGTTCGTTACGCAGCCGCTACTCCCCCGGGCGCGGACAGGGTGAAGAAGGTGGCCGGCTCGGATGCCGAGATCGTCAACGCGTCATCCGGCGGCCACTGGATGAACGACCCCGTCCCCGCGCTGTGCTCACCGTCGGCGTCGCGGAGCACGATCGTGCCCTCCACCACGTAGACCATGCGGTCCGCCCCACACGCCGCCCCGTTCAGCACAGCGCCCGCGTCCATGCGCGTCCACCTGACCGAGACCCGCTCGCACACCTCGTGCGACATCACCTCCCGGCTACGCACCGTGCCCACGACCCCCGCATCCGGATCATCGAACTCGGCACAATCATCCGGATGAACGAACAGCGGATCGGCCAGCACCGCCTCCTGCGAGGCGACCCCACGACCACCCCAATCCCTGGGCCGGCCCGGCGAAAAGAAACACACGCTGGTCAACGCCTGCGGAATGATCACAAAACTGGTCGACCCCCGCAACCGGATCGCGAACGACCCCTCCCGGACCTCGACCACCTTCCCCGACGCCGTCAACTGCACGTGATCGCCCTTGGGCAGGTAACACACCTCGACATAACCCGGATACACCACCGGACCGGCGACCCGAGGTCCCACGTACTCGTTGTAGCAACCATCCACCGCATCGGCTCCGTCTTCCCAACGTGAGATGACTCGACGGCGGATCGGCGCCGCTGCCAGTCCCACATCCTCGGTGGGGTTCGGCAGCAGGCCGGCGTGGGTGGGTGTCTTTATTGTCAGGCTCACTGGAACTGCTCTCCATCGGTTCTATTCGGAGGTGGGAGAAAAGTACTGGCGACCGGTCGTCGCTTCAGCCCCCGGCTATGACGAGGCGCCCTGCTCGGCGCTGCCCACTCTCGGGTCCAGGATGCCGGCGATGAGATCGGCGAGAATGTTCAGGACGACGACGATGAGGCCGATGATCAGTGCCGTGGCCTGCACCACTGGAATGTCGTGGATTTCCACGGCGTCGAACAGCATCTTGCCGACGCCGGGGTACTGGAAAAGAGACTCGATCACCGCGAGGCCGGTGATGATGTGGGCGAGGCTCAGAGCCATCACGCTGATGGTCGGAGCGAGTGCGTTGGGCAGGATGTGCCGCCGGAGAACTTTCCGAGGGTCGTAACCGATCCTCAGTGGAGCCATGCGAATGAAGTCCTCCCTGTTGACCTCGGCGACGCCGAAACGGACGACTCGCATGAGGATCGCCACGCTGGCCGGGATGACCGTGAGAACGGGGAGAACGAGCGCTGTCACCCATTCGGACAGCGTTGAGTCCGAGTCGACCGCGCTGATGGCGGGAAAGACGGGGATCCATACCGCGAACACGAGAATCAGGAGCATGCCCAGCACGAACTCCGGCACGCAGATGAACACGAACGATGAGCCGTTCGCTGCTTTCGACCACCGGGACTTGGGCCGAAGGCCCGTCATCGAACCGAGTGCGATGGCTACGGGCAGCACGACCAGGAACGCGACACCGGCCAGAACCAGAGAGTGTCCCGCCCGCTCGAGCAGCTTCGGCGCGATGGGGTTGCCGTCCGCGAGCGAAGTTCCGAGATCACCGGTCAGCATGTGCCCGAGCCAGGACACATATCGAGCCGGCAGCGGAGTGTTGAGCCCCAGGCGTTCGGCGAGCGCCGCCCTGTCCTGGGGCGCGGCCTCCGGCCCGAGCAAGGCGTCGACGATGGTGCCGGGGACGGCGTTCGTCGCGGCGAAGACGACGACGGACAGGAAAAGCAGGACACCGAACCCGCTGAGTACTCGCGTCACGAACCAGCGCAACAACCGGTTCGAGTCTTCCCGCCCACTCTTCTTGGCCGATGTCCCTTCGACCGTCACTGATGTCATGGGTTACGCCGACAGTGCTACGTTCCAGAGAGGCTGAGCCTCCATGGTGGTCTTCTGGAATCCGGTGACGCCCTGTGTCACGTGGACGCTCTCCTCGAAGCAACACACGATCAGGTTGCCGTCCGCGGCGAGGAGTTCGGCCAACTCGTTGTAGAGCTCCTTGCGCTTGGTCTCATCGACTTCCCCGCGCGCCTGCGGGGCGAGTGTGTCGAACTTCGGGTTGCTCCACAGTGCGTATGACTTGCCAAGGTCGCCGAACTTGCCGTAGATGACGTCGATCAGGGCGACACCGGGGCGCGCGCCGTACTGCCCGGCATGCATCTGGAACTTCTGACTCAGGATGCCTTGGACCATGGTGGCGCCGGGCTCGGGCACGAGCTTGATGGTGATGCCGGCTTTCGCGGCCTGGGCCTGGTACAGCTGCGCCAGATTGCCGCCTTGCGTGCCCTGCCGCATGTGAAGCTGGATGGTCAGCCCATTGGGATGACCGGCCTCGGCGAGCAGTTTCTTCGCCTGCTCGATGTCGGCTGAGATGGCGGGCAGCTTCGGGAAGACCGGCGAATCTGGCGCGATCGGGTGGTCCTGGGCCACGATTCCCCAGCCCCGCAGAAGGCTCTGGCGGATCTGCTCACGGTCCACCACCAGTTTCATGGCTTGACGCACCCGGCTGTCGGCGAGAGGCCCGCTGCAGAGCATGTTCAGTTGGGTGAACGCGCCGGTTTGCGTTCGGTGGACCACGATGTCGTCGCTGTTGAGAACCGGCTGCGTCGTGACAGGGTCGAGGTTCAGCGCGATGTTGAACTGCTTCGATCGCAAGCCGTTCAGGCGCTGATCGGTCGTGTCAACGTTGGTGATGACGATCTCGTCCGGCTTCGGGTAGTTCTCCCGCCAGTACCCGGCATTGCGATCGCCGGTGAACTTCTCTCCCGCCTTGAAGGACTTGTACTTGTACGCGCCGGTGCCGATGGGGGCGGCCTTGATGTGATCCGTGGTCATCCCAGCCGGCACGATGGAGGTGTAGGTGTGGCTCACCAGGTACGGCAGATCCCAGGCGCCGGCCTTCAGCTTGAAGACGACCGTGTACTCGTCCTCGCCCTGGACGACGCTACCGGGCTCGATCAGAGGTCCCCAGGTCGTCTTGGCCGAACCTGGCGCCTTCGGGTCCAGGATCCGCTCGAAGGTCGCGATGACATCCTTCGCCGTGAGTTCGGCGCCGTTATGGAACTTGACGCCCTTGCGCAGCTTGAACGTCCACGTCTTGAGATCGTCGCTCGACCAGCTCGTGGCGAGCTCCGGCTTCGGCCCCGAACTGTCGGTCAGAGACGTGAGACGGTCGTACAGGCACATGATCATGGCTGAGGAGTAGACGGTGGACAGGGGATCCGGTGACTCCGTGGCGCCGCCCAGGAAGGAAGCGACAGCCAGGGTTCCGCCCGATTTCTCACCGCTCTGCCCCGACGTCTCGTCGGCGGCGCGTCCGTTGCCCTTGTCGTCCGATGAGCATGCGGCGAGAGCTGCGGCGAGCGCCGCACCGCCGGTCACCTGGAGGAATCTCCGTCGAGAGGCTGTGCCGCTCATGAGGGTTCTCCTATTTCTTTGATACTGAGATGTACGCCGCGTTCACGAGCTCGCGGGTGTACGCGCTCGCGGGGTTTTCGATCACTTGTTCCGTGGGGCCCCATTCGACGATCGAGCCCTGATGGAACACAGCGATTCGCTGCGTCAAGGCAGCGACGACGCTGATGTCGTGAGAGATGAAGAGCAGGGTCAGGCCTCGTTCCGACCGGAGCCTGCTCAGCAGTTGAATGACACGTGCCTGCGACTCGACGTCGAGGCCCGAGACCACTTCGTCGCACACCAGCAGGTCGGGATCGCCGACGAGCGATCGTGCGATCGACGCACGCTGCCGCTGACCGCCGCTGAGTTCGGCGGAATATCGGTCGGCATGCGTCTCTTGCAGGCCGACTTCGTTCAGAAGCTGACGAATTCGGGGACGGAGCTCACCCCGGCTGAGGCCTTCGAAGTTCTGAAGCCGGTGTGCGATCGACTGGCCGATCGTCAGGCGCGGGTTGAAGGTGGTGTCAGGGTTCTGCAGGACGATCTGGAGCGACTTGCGAACCTGCAGCGGACGTCGCCGCGCCGTTCCCACCAGTGGAGCGCCGTTGAAACGTACATCTCCAGACCAGTTCGGATGGATTCCCAGCAGGGAGCGCGCGAACGTGGTCTTTCCGCTGCCGCTTTCTCCCACGATTCCGATGGACTCGCCCCGCAGCGCTTCGAGCGACACCTCGTGCAGGACCTCGACCGTTCGAGTCCGGCCTCCCCGCTGGGTGCGGTGCGTGGCCCTCATGTGGTGGACTTCGAGAATCGGTGACGTCTCGCCCGCGACGGTGCGATGGTCCGTCGGCTCGACGCCGGCCAGGGGGCCGACTCGGAACCGCTGGACCAAGGAAGCGGTGTAGTCGTGCTTGGGGGCGTCGAGCAGCTCACGCAGATCCCCGTGTTCGACGATGTGCCCGTCGCGCATGATGATCAGGTCCTCGCAGATCTCGGCGAGAACACGGAGGTCATGGCTGACGGCGACGAGCGTCAGGTCGTGGTCGACCTTCAGACGCTTGATCATCTCGAGCACTCGTCGCTGCGTGATGGCGTCCAGGTCGGTCGTCGCCTCATCGAGGATCAATATCTCGGGCCGGCCGAGAAGCGCCAGACAAAGGTTGATGCGCTGGCGTTGTCCACCGGAGAGCTGGTGGGCGTACCTTTTGATGATTTCTTCTGGATGCTCGAAACCGACCTCGGCGAGTGTGGCGAGTACGCGGTCGTCAGCACTGTCGGGTCCGATGACCGCCGCGGCGACCTCGTGTAGCTGGTGTCCGACGGTCATGATCGGGTCCAGCACCGAGCTCGCCGCTTGTGGAACAAGAGCCAGCCGGCTTCCGCGAACCACGCGGAAGTCGTCCTTGGTGAGCTGAAGGTCGACCACGGCGTCCCGGGTCCAGATGGCGATGCGTCCGTCGGCGAACTCAAGGCCCTCTCGGGCGTAGCCGAGCAGCGCATGGACCAATGCCGTCTTGCCACTGCCCGACTCTCCGGCGATACCCAGGCTGCCACCGCGGCGGAGTTGGAGGCCGGCGTTCTGGACCACACGGACGGCGTCGTCTCCCGCGACGGTGATGCAGATCTCGGCCGCCGACAACAGCGGTGTTTCTACAGCCATCGCTCGCCTACCGAATCAGCTACCACGTTGATCGCTATGACCAGCGCCACGATGGCCGCGGCGGGTGTGAGGCTCACCCACGGTGCGAAGCTCAACACCTCGCGGCCCTGGTTCAGGCTGAGGCCCCAGTCCGCAGACGGCGGGGCGATCCCCACCCCGAGGAAGTTCAGCGCCGCGAGAACGAGAACCGCGATGCTCGACCGCAGGGCCCATTCAAGCGCGATGCGGGCTCGGATGTTCGGCAGGATCTCGCGGATGAGGATCTCCGGAGTCGTGGCACCGGCGGCCTCGGCAGAAGCGATGAACTCTCTCGTCGATATGGGAAGCGTGACCGCTCGGATGATCCGTGCCGCGGCCGGCATCAAGAGAACTCCTACGACAATCGTCAGGACGAATGCCGACCGCGGCAGCACGCTTCCCATGACCAAGACCACCAACAGCGCCGGCGTGGCCAGGAGGAGGTCCACCAGCCTCATCAGCAAGCGGTCGGTCCGCCCTCCGATGTACGCCGCTGAAGCGCCGAGCGCAGTGCCGATCACGACCGCGATGGCACCGGCCGTCGCCGCCATGACCGTGATCGACTGACCGCCGTTGAGCAGCCGCACCAGTACGTCCTGGCCATAGCGATCAGTACCGAGAAGGTGGCTCCAGGACGGAGGACCAAGGGTGAGCGCGGTCTGTTCCGCGTCCGGGATGAAGAAGGGAACCATCGCCACGAAGACGATGAAGCCGAGCGCGATGTAACCACGCACGGGAAAGGGGCGTCGCCGACTTCCCGCCGTGACCTGCTCCGGAGGGAAGAACGGGTCGAGCGTCTCGGTCACGTGGTCGCCTCCGCCGGCGCGGACAGGGTGAAGAAGGTGGCCGGCTCGGATGCCGAGATCGTCAACGCGTCATCCGGCGGCCACTGGATGAACGACCCCGTCCCCGCGCTGTGCTCACCGTCGGCGTCGCGGAGCACGATCGTGCCCTCCACCACGTAGACCATGCGGTCCGCCCCACACGCCGCCCCGTTCAGCACAGCGCCCGCGTCCATGCGCGTCCACCTGACCGAGACCCGCTCGCACACCTCGTGCGACATCACCTCCCGGCTACGCACCGTGCCCACGACCCCCGCATCCGGATCATCGAACTCGGCACAATCATCCGGATGAACGAACAGCGGATCGGCCAGCACCGCCTCCTGCGAGGCGACCCCACGACCACCCCAATCCCTGGGCCGGCCCGGCGAAAAGAAACACAGACTGGTCAACGCCTGCGGAATGATCACAAAACTGGTCGACCCCCGCAACCGGATCGCGAACGACCCCTCCCGGACCTCGACCACCTTCCCCGACGCCGTCAACTGCACGTGATCGCCCTTGGGCAGGTAACACACCTCGACATAACCCGGATACACCACCGGACCGCCGGTCCGAGGTCCCACGTACTCGTTGTAACCCGCGTCCAAGCGAGCTGAGCCACCGGTGTGAGGCCGGAAGATCTCGCGATGCTTGGGCGATACGCCGTGAATCGACGGCTCGAGTCGTGAGGGACCCGGTTCGACGTCCGAGTAGTGCCTGATCGTCAGTCCCATTCAGGATTCCCTGCTTTCGTATCTCGGGTCGGGCTCCAGAGCGTGGAATGACGTCCGGCTGAAAAGAAGTTGGCGTGCTTGGTGAACGGCGCGCTGAGGCTCCGCGAAGCGATGCTCTGGATATCAGGAAGATCGTGTTCAGGTCAGGAGCAGGTCGATGGGGCCGGCGGCGGCACTCGGCCGGCCATCTGCTCCCATCGGGTGCCGGGTCTGCCGAATGGCTGCCCGAACGCTGTGGTCGTACGTTAGGAAGCGCGAGCCACGAATGTCAAGCATTAGCGATCGGGTTGTTCACCATTAGTGCACACTACCGTTGGCAGGCTCGGGGGGCCATGGCACGATGGGGCCTGCCCAGCCACAGCAGGCCCATCGCCGGTCATCGAGGATCAGGACATCAACGTCCTGCCCCCTGGCTCGGGTCGATCAGGACCTTGCCGTCGAGCCTGCCTGCGGCGAGTCTGTCGAGCACGTCGGTGAGCCCGTCGAGAGCCACGACGTCCTCCAGGAGTTCACCCGCCACCTCGCTCCGCGCCAGCAGGTCGAGCGCGGACGGCAGGTCATCGCCGCAGACGTGGGCCATGGTCGTGTCAAGTGTGATCTCGCGCAGCACGAGGGTGTGCACGTCGACTGCGGGCGGGCGCTTGGGCAGGCCGACGGCGAGCACGCGTCCGCCGTACCGTGTCATCGCGATCGCCCGGGACAGTTGATCGGGGGCGCCGCTGCCTTCGACGACCACGTCCGCCCCCGTCGGGCCGATCGCGCCGAGCACGGCGTCCACCAGGTCGTCGCGGGGTTCGACAACCCGTGTGGCGCCGAGCCGGAGGGCCCGATCGAGCTTGGCTCCGGCGAAGTCGATCACCGTGATGTCCAGGTCCGTGAACAGATAACGCAAGCCAAGGAGGACGAAGGTACCGATCGCGCCCGCACCGATCACCACCACGCGGTCGCCGTCGGCGACCCCTGAACGCCGGGCGGCGTGCAGACCTACCGCCAGCGGCTGGGCGAGCCCGGCGGCGTCGAGCGAGAGCGAGGCCGGCACCCGGGCAAGGGCCCCTACCGGGCAGGCGACGTACTCCGCCAGGGCGCCGTCCACGTTCAGCCCGAGCGTGAAGTACCGGTCGCAGATGTTCGTGCGGCCTTCATGGCAACGGGCACAGTTTCCGCAGGACACGCCGGCGCCTGAAACAACGATGTCCCCGGCCGTCAGGCCGCTGCCTTCGGGTGCCGAGACGACTTCGCCGACGAATTCGTGTCCGGGGATCATCGGCCCCTGGTGCCCGCTCACAGGGTGGGTCCGGCGGACCGGGAATATGATCGGCCCGGCCGACCACTCGCTCGCGTCGGTTCCGCAGACCCCGCAGCGCCGCACCCGCAGCAAGGCCTCCTCCGGCGCGGGCGCCGGCACCGGCACGCGCTCTATCCGGATGTCGTGGGCGCCGTAGTAGACGGCGGCGGTCATCATTGCGGTCATCGCGGTGACGCCTCCTTCAGGAGATCCCCTCGTCCTGCGGCGGTGTTGAGGTGGGACTGCGCGTCACGAGTCAGATTCATCGGCCCGTCGACCGTGAAGTAGCGGCGGCCACCCGCCACCAGCAGGTCCTCGGCCGGAAACTTCGTGATCACCTGGCAGCCGCCGGCCGTCACCACGACTTCTTCCTCGATCCGGGCCGCCCCGACGCCGTCGGCGGAAGGCCAGTAGGTCTCCAGGGCGAACACCATCCCCTCCTCGAGGACCTCGGGATGGTCCAGCGAGACCAGCCGGGAGAAGATCGGCTTCTCCCAGATCGACAGGCCCACGCCGTGGCCGTACTGCAGCGCGAACGCCGCCTCCTCGTCCGGGAAACCGAACTCCTGTGCCCTCGGCCAGAGGGAGACGACATCGGCCGTCGTCGCCCCGGGACGCACCGTGGCGATGGCCCGGTCCATGTACTCGCGGGCGATCTTGTAGGCGTCCCGCTGCGCCCTGCTCGCGGAGCCCACCGCGAAGGTGCGGTAGTAGCACGTCCGGTACCCGTTGAAGCTGTGCAGGATGTCGAAGAACGCCGGGTCGCCCGGGCGGATCAGCCGGTCGGAGTAGACGTGCGGGTGCGGCGAGCAGCGTTCGCCCGAGATCGCGTTGACGCCCTCGACGTATTCGGAGCCCAGGTCGTAGAGCTTCTTCGAGACCAGGCCGACGGCCTCGTTCTCGCGGACTCCAGGGCGCAGGAACTCGTAGAGGTCCTCGTACGCGGCGTCCACCATGGAGGCGGCCTGGGTGAGCAGCGAGATCTCGTCCCCCGTCTTCACCCGGCGGGCCTCCAAGAATACCTGCTGGCCGTCCACGACCTTGATGCCGGCGTTCTGGAGGGCGAGGAGGACCGGCAGCTCCACGACGTCGATGCCGAGGGCCTCGTCCGCGAGCCCGAACTTGTCCAGCTCCCGCTTGATCTTCGCCGCGACCGTCTCGGCGATCCCGGCGTCGGGGTGGAAGGCGCCGCGCAGGATGGAGATGCCGGCCCGGGCGCCCGATTCCTCCCTCGGGCGCACGCCACCGCGAGGATGACCGTCCGCTTCGGCGGTGGTCTCGTTGAGCCAGGGGTTGTAGAGCTGATGGTGCTTCGCCGCGGACCCGAAGTCCCATGAGATCGGGTCCGAGTTCCGGGTCAGCAGGCTGAACCGGATGAGTTTGTCCATGGCCCACGTGCCGATGTGGGTGGAGGTCATGTATCGGATGTTGGCGAAGTCGAAGGCGAGGACGGCGCCGAGAGAAGATTTCTCCAGTTCGGCACGGAGCCGTTCCACCCGCTGCCGGCGCAGGCGGTCGAAGTCCACACGCTGCTCCCAGTCGACGCCCATCGCGCCGAAGGTGGCTGTGCCCATGTGAGTCTCCTTCTGGGAGCAGCCCTTACCTGTTCACAGCTGCGTCCCTGTACAGGTAGAGTGAACATCGAGCAGCATAGGTGATCGGTCCTGCTTAAGTGAAGGCAGGAGGTGACCAATGTCGCGGCACCCCCATAGACAAAGATTTTCGCGGCGAAAGAGGCGGTTTCGTGGCCCAACATCGCTTGTTCACCACGAGGTTCCCGACGTCACAGGGACGTTTACAGCGGCTGTTCACCTCAGATAGGTTCCTGCCGTGATCAGCAATCTCGGTCCGGAACTGCGCCGCGCTCGTGAGGCGAAGGGACTGAGCATGCGCAGCGTGGCAGCGGCGGTCGGCATCTCGCCCAGCCTGCTCTCTCAGGTGGAGACCGGAAAGACGCAGCCCTCGGTCGCCACTCTCTACGCTCTTGTGACGCACCTCGCGCTCTCCCTCGACGACCTTCTCGGCACCAGCGGCTCGGGTCCGACCGCGCCGCATGAGAACGAGCCGGGAGAACGCCGCGACGCCAGGCCCGATCCGTCCGGCGGCAGCAACGACGTGGTACAGCGAGCCGAGGACGCACCCGTCATCGAGCTGGAGAATGGCGTGCAGTGGGAGCGACTCGCCGGCATGCTCGGCGGCCTCGTCGACCCGCTCATCACCACGTACGCGCCCGGCGGATCGAGCTCGGTCGAAGGGCGCCTCATGCGTCATCCAGGCATCGAGTACGGGTACCTCATCGAAGGGGAATTGACCCTCAAACTCGACTTCGACACCTACACCCTGCGCGCCGGCGACTCCTTGTGCTTCGACTCATCGCGCCCGCATCTCTACGTCAACCAGACCGATAGGCGGGCCAAGGGGGTGTGGTTCGTCGTGGGCCGCCGGCAGCTCACGTATCAGGCCGCAGAGATCTCAAAGGGCCTTGACACTGCCGGCGCTTCGGCGGCCGAAATGCTGGAAGCGTGGGCGCACAATCAAGGGCACCATCGCGATTAGCACGGACTTCCACGCGACGACGCGGCCGGATTTCGTTCTTGTGATTCACCTGACTGTGATTATCGCCGACCCATGGCCGTGTCTCACGGTGCACGGGTAGTCGAGATCCCATCCACTGAGAAGGAGCGCCATGGGCGCGAGCAACGGCATGCCCCATCGAGCGGATGACACGCGCGGAACCCGTCCGCGCTCGCTCTCCGACATCCGGGTCGGCTGGATCGGACTCGGACGAATGGGCGCACCGATGGCTGCACGCCTGCTGGACAGCGGCGTTGATCTGGCTGTTTACAACCGCACCACGGCCAAAGCCGACCCCCTCGTCGAGCGTGGAGCGACGCGTCTCGGTTCGGTGGCCGAGGCCGGGGAGTGCGAGGTGGTGTTCTCCATGGTGCTCGACGACGCCGTACTCGGGGAGCTGCACGACCCTCGCACCGGCCTCTTCTCGCGAAGCGACGGTCGTCGCATCGCCGTCTGGATCGACGGTTCGACCGTCTCCGCGCAGGCGGCGGAGCGCGCCGCGGACGCCGCCCGCGCCGCCGGCGTGGCTTACGTGTCAGCCCCGGTCAGCGGCAACCCCGCGGTCGTCGAGGCCGGCAACGCGGTCTTCGTGCTATCCGGGGACGAGGCGGGCCTGGATCTCGCCGAGGACCTGACCCGCCGCATCGGCCGCCAGGTATTTCGCGCGGGCGCCGGCGCCGAGGCGAACGTCATCAAGCTCTGCGTCAATGCCGTACTGGCGGTGACCATGCAGGCGCTGGCCGAGGTCGCCGTTCTGGCGGACAAGGCAGGTGTTTCGCGCGCCGCGTTGATGACCTTCCTGAACGAGAGCGCGATCGGCTCGCCGTTCACCCGCTACAAGACGGACAACTTGGTCGCGCTGCGGTTCCCGCCCACCTTCACGCCAGAGGGCCAGCGCAAGGACATCCGTCTCGCACTGGACCTCGCCCGGCGGACGGAGACACCGATGCCGGTGTTGAACACGACCGAGACCGCCTATTCACGGCTGATCTCCGGCGGACTCGGTGAGGGGCGTGACTTCGCCGCGCTCGTGCTGGCGGTCGCCCGTGATGCCGGCCATGCACTCGAGCCGGAAGAGGATCGGGAATGAAGATCCACGGACGGCGGTTCGGCTCCTTCGAACATCAGCAGCTCGTCCAGCACCGCCCGTAACGCGGGGCTGCGATCGTCACGGCGCCATGCCGCTCGCAGGTCGACGTCCTGCGGTGGGGCGTCCAGAGGCACGAACACGACATGTGGGTCGGTGACGTTCCGCGCCACCGACGAGAGCGTCAGATGGCATCCGACCTGCGCGCTCACGAGTGCGAGCGCTGTCTGCGTGTCGGGCGCGATCTGGACGACGTTCGCGACGAATCCCGCGGCGTGGGCCAGGCGCCGCAACCGGTCCGGCAGCACCGCGCCCTCGTACGGCGGCAAGGACACGAAGCCGTCGTCGGCCAGCTGCCCGATCTCCAGCCGGGGGGCGCCGGCCAGGGGGTGGGTGTCCGGGACCGCGACCGAGAGCGCGTCGGGCACGACGACCCGAGCGACCACCTCGGCGGGAATGACGTCCCAGCGGCCGAGGGCGATGTCGGTGTCTCCCTGCACGAGCTTCTTCATCGCCGGCTGCGCGAAGTTCTGGCTCGACAACTCCAGCTGGATCCCTGGGCGCCGCGATCGCACCACGCGGGCGAGCCTCGCGACCAGAGAGTGGGTCGACGCCCCGGCGAACGCGATCCGGACCCGCCCGACCTGACCGTCCCCGGCCGCCCGTACCGCTGCCTCCGCCCGGTATAGGGCGTCCAGGACGTCCTTCGCCGGGCCGATGAGCACCTGCCCGGCGGCGGTCAGGCGGACCGACCGGGTGTTGCGCTCGAACAGCTGGGTCCCGAGTTCGCGCTCCAGTTGCTTGATGGTGCGGCTCAGCGGAGGTTGGGCCATGTGCAGCCGCTCGGCGGCCCGGCCGAAGTGCAGTTCTTCGGCCACCGCGAGGAAGGAGCGGAGCTGCTGTACGTCCATATTTATCGGAAGAGTATCACAGAGCGCTTGATTAGGTATTGGACTGGTCTTAATCGGCGCTCGATAGTGAGAGCTATGTACACCGGCAACCCCGACGTCCCCGATGACGTTTTCACGGACGTCCTCAGCCAGATCAATGACTTCGTGCGCACTCGCGTCATGCCCCGCGAACTGGAGATCATGACGACGGACGCCATCCCCGCCGACCTGCGCGAGCAGGCCGCCGGCATGGGGTTGTTCGGGTACGCGATCCCCCAGGCCTGGGGTGGGCTCGGCCTCGACCTCGTCCAGGACGTGGAAGTCGCCATGGCACTGGGCTACACGTCACTGTCGCTGCGGTCGATGTTCGGCACGAACAACGGCATCGCCGGACAGGTGCTGGTCGGGTTCGGCACCGTGGAGCAGCAGGCGCGGTGGCTGCCCGCCCTCGCGTCCGGTGCGGTGGTCGCGTCCTTCGCGCTCACCGAGCCCGGCGCCGGGTCCAACCCGACCGGCCTCCGGACCAGCGCGAGACCGGACGGCGAAGGCTGGATCATCGACGGCGGCAAGCAGTTCGTCACCAACGCCACCGAGGCCGGTCTGTTCGTGGTGTTCGCCCGCGTCCGGCCCCCGTCGGAATCCGGCACGGGTATCGCGGTGTTCCTGGTGCCCTCGAACACGCCGGGCGTCGAGGTCGGCGCGAAGGACGCCAAGATGGGACAGGAGGGCTCGCGCACGGCGAACGTGACCTTCACACAGGTCCGCGTGGGACCGGAGGCTCTGGTGGGCGGCGACGGAGAGGTCGGGTACAAGGCCGCGATGACGTCGCTGGCCCGCGGCAGGATCCACATCGCCGGCGTCGCCGTCGGCGCCGCGCAGCGCGCGCTGGACGAGTCGGTCGCCTATGCCGCCACCGCCACCCAAGGCGGCACCCCGATCGGAGACTTCCAGCTCGTGCAGGCGATGATCGCCGACCAGCAGACCGGCGTGCTCGCAGGCCGGGCACTGGCACGAGAGGCCGCGCGGTTGTACGTGACCGGCGAGGACCGCCGGATCGCGCCGTCGGCGGCGAAGTTGTTCTGCACTGAGATGGCGGGCCAGGCCGCCGATCTGGCGGTACAGGTCCACGGTGGCAGCGGCTACATCCGTGAGGTCCCGGTCGAGCGCATCTACCGCGATGTCCGGCTCTTGCGGTTGTACGAGGGCACCAGCGAGATCCAGCGTCTGATCGTCGGCGGAAATCTGGTCCGGGCCGAGAAGAGGAGACGGTCATGAACCGCCCGCTCGACGGGTTCACCGTCGTCGCCGTCGAGCAGGCCGTCGCCGCTCCACTGGCCACGCGCAACCTCGCCGACCTCGGCGCGCGCGTCATCAAGGTCGAGCGTGTGGACGGCGGCGACTTCGCCCGGGCCTATGACCACACCGTGCACGGGACCGGGGCGCACTTCGTCTGGCTCAACCGTGGCAAGGAGTCGATCGCCGTCGACCTGAAGACACCCGAGGGACGCGACGTCGTCCGCCGGCTCGTCGCCAAGGCCGACGTGTTCCTGCAGAACCTCGCTCCGGGCGCCGCCGAACGTCTCGGCCTCGGAGATCTCACCGCCGAGCGGCCCGAACTCGTCGCGGTCAACCTGTCCGGATTCGGCGCGGGCGGCCCGATGGAACAGCGCAAGGCCTACGACATGTTGATCCAGGCCGAGGCCGGCGTCATCGCGATCACCGGCACCCCGGAATCGCCGGCGAAGACGGGCATCCCCACCGCCGACATCGCTGCGGGCATGTACTGTTCCCAGGCCGTGCTGGCAGCGCTGCTGCGCCGTTGCCGCACCGGTGCGGGCGCGACCATCGAGGTCTCGATGCTCGAGGCCACCGTCGAGTGGATGGGGTATGCCCTCTACACCCGGATGTACGCCGGGACGCAGCCTGCGCGGATGGGCTTGAGTCACAGTGCGATCGCCCCGTACGACGCTTTCCCGACCCGCGACGGGCAGGTGCTGATCGGAGTCCAGAACGACGCCGGGTGGCGCGCCCTCGTCACCGCCGTCCTCGACGCCCCCGAACTCACCGAGGACCCGCGTTTCGCCACCAACGTCGCGCGGGTGCGCAATCGCGCCGAGTGCGACGCCGCGGTCGCGGCCCGCACCTCTCGCTGGTCCACCTCCGAGCTCGACGCCCGGCTGGCGGCGGCCGGCGTTCCGGCCGCCCAGCTCAAGGAGATCGACCAGGTCATCGACCACCCCCAGCTACGTGCCCGCGACCGCTGGCGGCAGGTCGGCACCGAGCACGCCCGGATCAACGCCCTTCTGCCGCCCGTGACGTTCGCCGATGTCGAGGCCCATATGGGCGACGTCCCCGCGCTCGGTCAGCACACCCGCGCTCTTCTCGACGAGGTCGGCGTCGACGCGGACGACCTGATCTCCCGCGGGATCGCGGCGCAAGCCACCTGAACAGACGTGCCTGACACGTTCATCCCCGCTCCTGGAGCATGTGTGAGAACCCTCATCCTCGACGAGCGCGACGACCGGGTCATCGTCACCCTGAACCGCCCCGCTGCTCGCAACGCGATCAACGCGGCCATGATCGATGATCTGCACGCCGTCTGCGACCTCCTGGAACGCGTCCCCCGGCCGCTGCTGCTCACCGGCGCCGGCGGGGCATTCGCCGCCGGCGCCGACATCGCCGAGCTGCGTGCCCGCGACCGTGACAAGGCCCTGCAGGGCATCAACAGCAGGCTGTTCGACCGCATCGCCCGGCTCCCGATGCCCACCGTCGCCGCGGTCGACGGCTACGCGATCGGCGGTGGCGCCGAACTGGCCTATGCCTGTGACGTCCGGCTGGCCACGCCCGCCACCGTGTTCGGCAACCCCGAGCCGGGCCTGGGCATACTCGCCGCGGCCGGGGCCTGTTGGCGGTTGGCCGAGCTCGTCGGCAGGTCCGTGGCCAAGCAGGTGCTGCTCGCCGGCCGGCAATTGCCCGCGGAGGCGGCTCTGGCCTGCGGTCTGGTCGCCGACATCGTCGCTCCCGAGGAGCTGCTCGGCGCCGCTCATCGGCTGCTGGACCGGATGACCGCGTGGTCTCCCGCGGCGCTGCGGCTGACCAAGCTGGTCCTCGACGCCCCTGGCGTGCACCCGCTTGCCGACGACCTCGCCCAGGCCGTCCTGTTCGAGACCGAGGACAAGCACGACCGTATGACCAAGTTCCTGGAACGGAGAAGACGTGACTCAGATGCCTAAGACCGTCGGCGTGATCGGTGGTGGCCTGATGGGGGCCGGTATCGCTCAGGTATTCGTCGCGGCGGGCGCCGAGGTGTCAGTGGTCGAGACCGGCGATGCGACAGCCGCCCGTCAGCGCGTCGCCGACGGCTTGGCCAAGGCTGCTGAGCGCGGCAAGCTCGCCGACGCCCTGGATGCCGCGCTCACCCGCGTGAGCGTTGTCGACGACGTCTCGGCCTTGCCGCCCGCCGCCGAGCTGGTCGTCGAAGCCGTGCCGGAAGTGCCCGCGCTCAAGGTCGATGTGCTCACGAAAGCGGAGCAGGTCATCGGCGAACATGCCGTACTGGCCAGCAATACCAGCTCGCTGTCCATCGCCGGACTCGGCTCCGCCCTCCGCCGTCCGGATCGGTTCCTCGGGTTGCATTTCTTCAACCCGGTCCCCGCGTCCGGCCTTGTCGAGATCGTCACCGCACCCGGCACGGCAGCAGGCGTCATCGAGCAGGCCCGCGGTTGGGTTCGCGGCTTGGACAAGACGGACGTCGTCGTGCGGGACTCACCCGGCTTCGCGACCAGTCGTCTCGGTGTCCTGCTGGGCCTGGAGGCGATCCGGATGCTCGAGGAAGGCGTGGCCGACGCCGAAGCGATCGACACCGCCATGGAACTCGGCTATCGCCATCCGATGGGACCGCTGCGCTCCACGGACCTGGTGGGCCTCGACGTCCGCCTCGCGATCGCCGAGTACCTGCATGCGACGCTGGGTGACCGGTTCGCGCCCCCGCAACTGCTGCGGGACAAGGTCGCCGACGGGCAACTGGGCCGCAAAACCGGTCAAGGCTTTCACCGCTGGGCCTGAAAGACCTCCGGGTGCCGGGCCAGTTCGATTCTGGTACGGCGGATGTGGCCGCTGAGATGGCGTTCCGCGTCCACGGCGTCCTGGCGCTGCAGGGCATCGAGGAGCAGCCGGTGCTCGGCGTTGACCACCCACTGCCGGCTCGGCCCGATGAGCATCATGAACGCCCGTCGGTAGTGCTGTGTGGAGTTCCACAGCCGGACGACCGTGGAGGAGAGCGGGTCGATCCGGCATCCACTGTAGGTCAGGAGGTGGAACTCCCGGTCCAGTCTGAGGAACTCGCCGACATCCCGGTTCGCTTCGATCCGCTCCTGGATCTGCTCAAGCCGGCGCAGGTCATCCCCGGACAGGTTGGGGAGGCTCTGCGCCAGCGCCAACGGCTCAAGTCGTTCCCGCATCTGGTAGATGACGTCCACCTCGTGCGCGTCCAGCCGCGGGACCCTGGCGCCCTTGTTGGTCTCATGCTCGGTGAGCCCCTCGGCCTCCAGCATGCGCAGGGCCTCCCGCACGGGTAGGCGGCTGGCGCCGAACCGGGCGGCGATCTCCTCCTGGCGGATTCGCTCCCCCGGCGCGATCTCGCCGCGAAGAATCGCCGCGCGCAAATAGTCGGCCACGCGCTGACTCGTGGCACTGGTCGTCGCGGTGTCCGAGGTTCCGGTGTCAAGGTGTCGCACGGGTGGTCCCCCTGCCGTCGGTCGTCTGCCGGTCGAAGGCTTTGCCGTCGGGGTAGGACACTAGCTCGAACTGCATCCCCCAGGGGGCAAGGAAGTAGACCCAGCGCTGCCCCTCGCTCGCTCCCCTGCTCGCCGTCGGTTCGCCCAAGACGCGCACCCCGTGACTCACGAGGTGGTCGATGGCGGCGTCCAGGTCGTCGACGTACAAGGCGATGTGATGGCCGCCGATGTCACTGTTCCTCGGAGGCGTGGTGGCCTGCTCCGGCGCGGAGTACTCGAACACCTCGAAGATCGCTTGGCCGCCGCAGCGGAAGAAGTGCAACCGCCGCATCACCGCCCGCGGGTGGACGTTGAGGTGCTCGAGCATCCATTCTCCGTCGTCATGCCGGAACGGCCCGAGGCTGTACATGTACTCGCAGCCGAGTACCTCCACGAGGAACCGGCTCGCTTCCGACAGGTCGGCGACGGTGAAGCCGATGTGGTCCACGCGGCGCAGGCCTGGAAGTCCGTTGCTGGTCACGCCATCTCCCTTGAAGCCATATTGGATCCAGAACATGGTAACCCTGCCGGTCTTCGACCGATCAGAGCAGAGAAGCTGGATTTTTGGATCCAATATGTGCGAAGCTCGCTCAGCGCACCGACTGCAGGGAGAGAGCCATGACCGATCGCCATCGACTGGAGCCGACGGCGCCATGGGTGGAGGTCGTCTCCACCACCGCCGACTGGGACGCGGCCGATCCTCGCCTGCTGACCAGCATGCTGAGTCATCTCGTGCTCATCCGCGCGTTCGAGGAGTACGTTCTCGATCTGGCCGGTGCCGGCCTGATCCACGGGCCGGCACATTCGAGCATCGGTCAGGAGGGCGGCGCCGTCGGCTCGATCCTCCCGCTCACCAGCGCGGACACGGTCAACGGCTCGCATCGCGGCCATCACCAGTTCCTCGCCAAGGTGTTGGCGCATGTCGAGCCGAAGGGCATCGACCCGACCCGGGAGTTCTCCGACGACGTACGCGCCGTCCTGCTACGGACCTTGGCCGAGATCTGCGGCCTGGAACGTGGATTCGGCCACGGGCGTGGTGGCTCGATGCACCTGCAGTGGAAGCAGGCGGGCGCCATCGGCACCAACGCCATCGTCGGAGGCGGGGTCCCGCTCGCCGCAGGCTCGGCCTGGGCGCACCGCCAGGCGGGCACCGATGCCGTGGCTGTGACGTATTTCGGCGACGGCGCCGCCAACATCGGCTCCACACTTGAGACGTTCAACCTCGCGGCGGCCTGGCATCTGCCGATCTGCTTCTTCATCGAGAACAACCGGTACGCGGTCTCGACCAACGTCTTCGAGGTCACCGCCGAGTCCCGGCTGTCGGCACGCGGACCCGGCTTCGGCATCCCCAGCTGGAAGGTCGACGGGATGGACCCGCTCGCGGTCTACCTGGCGATGCAGGAGGCACTCGCGCACATGCGCGCCGGCAACGGGCCGACGATCGTCGAGGCCGACGTCTACCGCTACTTCCACCAGAACGGCCCGTTCCCCGGCAGCGCGTTCGGCTACCGCGGCAAGGCGGAGGAGAAGGAATGGCGCCAACGTGATCCGATCGAACAGTTGTCAGGCCACCTGCTGCGCCGCGAGGTCCTCAGCCGATCTGACATCGACGGGTCCGTCGAGCGCGCCAAGCGGTTGCTCGACGAGATCGGCGACCTGCTCCTCGAACCGTTGCCCGGTGGCAGGGCGGGCCAGCGCCGGATCAAGCCGCAGGAGTGGCCCGACCCGGCGTTCGTGGACGTGGGAGTGCACGGCGACCTCAGCGAATTCGCCGAGGCGCGGTTCGCCGACCGGGACACGTTCACCGGGGAGATCGCGGAGCAGAAGTTCATCGACGCCGTCGCCGGTGTGATGGCGCGTCGCATGGCGACCGACGACACCGTCGTCGTGCTGGGTGAGGACGTCCATCGCCTCAACGGGGGCACCAACGGCGCGACCCGCGGCCTGAAGGACGCCCATCCGGACCGGGTCCTGGGGACACCGATCAGTGAGAACGCGTTCGCCGGGCTCGGCGGCGGCATAGCGCTCGACGGCCGTTACAAGCCCGTCGTGGAGTTCATGTACGCGGATTTCATGTGGGTCGCCGCGGACCAGCTCTTCAACCAGATCGGCAAGGCACGGCACATGTTCGGCGGCGATGACGACGTGCCGTTCGTGCTGCGCAGCAAGGTCGCCATGGGGACCGGCTACGGCTCACAACACTCGATGGACCCGGCGGGAGTCTTCGCGACCGCGCCGGGGTGGCGGATCGTCGCCCCGTCGACGCCGTTCGACTACGTGGGACTGATGAACAGCGCGCTGCGGTGCAAGGACCCGGTCGTCGTCCTCGAACACACCGACCTGTACACCTCCGTCGGCGAAGGACCGGTCGACGACCTCGACTATTGCCTTGCGGTGGGCAAAGCGGCCGTGCGGCGTACCGGATCCCAGATCACCGTCATCTCCTACCTGGCGATGGCCAACTACGTGCTGGAGGCGGTCGAGTCGCTCGGCGACATCGACGCCGAGGTGATCGATCTGCGCTGGCTCGACCGGGCCAGCATCGACTGGGACACGCTCGGCGAGAGCATCAGGAAAACGAACAACGTGCTGATCGCGGAGCAGGGTGCGGTGGGCACATCGTACGGCGGCTGGCTGGCCGATGAGATCCACCGCCGATTCTTCGACTGGCTGGATCAGCCGGTGCAGCGGGTGACCGGCGGCCTCGCCTCCCCCAGCATCAGCAAGGTGCTCGAGCGTGCCGCCATCGCCAAGAGCGAGGAAGTGGCCGCCAAACTGACCGAGGTCATGGGGTACTGACAATGGCAAAGGTGCTTCGCATGCCGGAGGTCTCCGCCAACGCGGTGGAGGCCGTCCTGCAGGAATGGCAGATCGAGGAGAACATGCCGTTCTCCGCCGACGACACCATCGCCACGGTGGAGACGGAGAAAGCCGTGGTCGACGTCGAAGCCGAGGCCGACGGCGTGCTCCTGAAGACGCTCGTACCGGCCGGCTCGACGATCGAGGTCGGCGCTCCGATCGCGGTGCTGGGTGAGCCGGGCGAAAAGATCGACGACGTCGACGCGCTGCTCGCCCATCTGAGAGTCGCGCTGGGCACGGCCGTTCCGGCGCCCGAGCGACGTACGGTTCCGGAGCCGGCGCGGCCCGACCCGCCGATGATCGCCAACGGCGGCACGGCCACCGTACGGCGGGTCTTCGCCAGTCCACTGGCCCGGCGGCTGGCGCGGGACGCGCACCTCTCCGTCGATCAGATCCGGGGAACCGGCCCCGGTGGCCGGATCATCCGCCGTGACGTCGAGACCGCCGTCGCCGTCCAGGCCGATAGGGCGGCGACCGCCGCACCCACCTCTTCGACCGGCACCGTGCCTGCCACGGCGCCGGTGACGCCCACGCCAGGCGATCGCCCCTCCGCGGGTGGGCGACCGGCGTACGTCGACCGACCGCACAGCAGGATTCGCAAGGCGATCGCCGCCCGGCTGACCGCGAGCAAGCAGACGACGCCGCACTTCTACCTGCGCGGCACCGCCCATGCGGACAAGCTGCTGAAGCTGCGCGCGCGACTGAACGAGGTGAGCCCGACCAAGATCTCGGTCAACGACATGGTGATCAAGGCGGCCGCGGCCGCCCACCTTCTCGTGCCGGCGATGAACGTGGTCTGGACCCCGGACGCGATCCGCTCCTTCTCCACCGTCGACATCTCGGTGGCGATCGCGACCGAGCAGGGCCTGGTCACCCCCGTGCTCCGTTCGGTCGAGCGCCTGTCGATCTCCCAGGTCGCGGCCGGCGTCCAGGACTTCGCCCAACGTGCGAAGGCCGGACGTCTGCGACAGGACGAGCTCGAAGGCGGCTCCCTCAGCATCACCAACCTCGGGATGTACGGTACCGAAGAGTTCGACGCCATCATCAATCCGCCGCAAGCGGCGATTCTGGCAGTGGGCGCGGCGCGGCAGGAACCTGTCGTCACGAAGGGCAGGTTGACGGTCGGCACCGTGATCCGGGTGACGCTCTCCGTCGATCATCGCCCGGTGGACGGTGTGGTGGCCGCGCAGTGGATGAAGGCTTTCGTGTCGCTCGTGGAGAACCCCTTGCGGACGTTCGTCTGATGCGAACAAACCACGTCGCCGGGCCGACCTCGGACGCTCGCACGGTACCGAACTGCCTGGCGCGGCACCTGCCCTTGCGGTTCTGGCACAGCAGCCCGGAAAGGCGGGCTTTGTGGAGGCCTTGTCCGTGGTCCGGTACCTGCGCGATCACGTAGGAGCTGGACGAGTCGCATGCGCTTAGCGCCGATGAGCAGCGGCTCACCCGAAACGATCGCAGCCGTGATTCGTCAGACGAGTGTCTCGGCCAGCCAGTCCGCGATGTAGGAAGTGGTGAAGGTCGGGTTGTCGAAGCCCACATGCTCCACGCCGCCCTCTTCAGGGGTGACGATGTGCAGTTCGCGCCGTGAGCTGTTCACCGCGGCGTCGTACTGCTTCTGGGCGAAGAGGGCAGGAATCTGGCGATCGTTCGATCCGTGAATCACCAGGAACGGCATCGTGATCCGGTGACTGTGCTCGGCCATGCTCATGGTTGCCGCGAACGGCGGGAAGTCCTCGGGAGTCTTCAGGCCGAACACCCAGGCGATGTGCTCGGCGAAGTGCGGCACCGATGGTTCGGTCCCCTGACCGCTCTCCTGCCTGTATGCACCGAGCTCAGGCCATGAGTAGATCGCGCCCCAGGCAACGCATGCTTTGAAACGTGATTCGAAAGCGGCGGCACGTGGCGCGTAATAGCCACCGAGTGACCAGCCGACCACGCCGCACCGGCCGGCATCGCAGTCGTCGCGCGAGGCAAGATAGTCGAGGCCGGCGCCGCCGTACTTCTCGCTCTGATAGGAGCCGGTCATGCCGCGCAGCCGGAGAGCTTCACCGGAGCCGGGATGGTCCATGATCAGTGTAGAGATGCCACGCTTGGCGAGCTTTTGCGCGAGCCCATTCCCGTAGACCATCTCCTTGGTCGAGTCGAGCCCGTTGAACTCCACCACGCATGGTCGCGGGCCGTCGCCCTCTCCGCGGACGAAGAGCCCGGGAAAGCTGGTCTCCCGGCCGTTGGCGCTGTACGGGATCTCGACGAACTCGCAGTTCTCGCGCTCGAATTCGACGCTTCGACGGAAGGTGTCGATCACCTTGCGGTACAGGTCCTGCCGCCCCGCCGCGCCTGGCCGCTGCATGCGTTCCGCGGTCAGGTAATAGGTGGAGGCACGGCCGAGCTTTTCGCCGGCTGAGATCAGGTGGCCTGCCTCCTCATCGACCTTTGCCTGTTGGACCAGGCGGTCAGCGACCGTGCACCAGGCCGCGAGGAATGCCGCGGTCGCCGATTCGTCGTTCCCCTCGGCTTTCGCGGCCTCTACGAGGGGGCGGCACATCTGATCGATCTCGCCGATGCGGGCTCCCGAGACGATCGCGTGGTTGACCGCCATGTTCCAGACGTAGTTGCCGGCAAAGTATTCGAACACCGCGTAGTCCGTCCTGATAACGAAGATCACCAAGCCCAGGCGTACGCCTGCGGCAAGCCGTCGCAGACCCGGGTCACCCCAGTGTCGCCGCAGCGGGACCATCCGCCGGCCAGAACTCGGCCACCTGATGGTACGTCGACGAGGCCGGGGCGGAGGAGTACCGCGTGGCTACTTACAGACCGCTTGACCCACGGCGAGTGGTCTGCCCCCGTGGCGAAGACCCGGCGATGCTTTCGACTGCCGGCCTTCGACCTCGTCGATGCCTTTCGCGTATCCCGGTCGCTTCCGCCTGGTCTGATGTCATACAGGCGTGAACGGAGTCCAGGTGATGGCGAACACGGCGACCAGCAGCAGCGGAAGGATCTGCACCAACGCGATGTCCCTTCGGTGGCGCCGCCACGCCACGGCGGCGATCACCAGCAGGATCAGGGTCACGGTCGCCGATGACGTGTAGGCGACACCAGAACGGAAACTCATTTCCGCCGACCATTCGGCGGGAGTCGGGTCTGCCCGCCCGTCACACCACACACTGGCTCCGTCACAGAGCTCCCCTCGCGAGTGAGCACTGCTTATGATCCATCCCGCCATCACCAGAAGGAGCAGGTCTCCGAGCAGAACCGTGCTCAGCGTCACAACCCGCTTGGTCGCTGGTACTCCCCCGGTTCCTTGATCCCTCATCCTGAGATCGTACGGAAGAGATGCCTCTGCCGGGGGCGCTCCAACTCCAGGATGATCTGAGAGAAGGACCGGCCCTGCCGGGATGGGGGCCGGCCGATGTCGGCGGTCGCACCACGCCCTCACACGTCGCCGATGTGTCGTAGGTCGTGAAGGTTCGTTCCGGGTCGCTCGGGACGGCGACGACGTGCGTCCAGCGGGTGAGCGCTCTCCGTCCGAGCCACCGGCGGTCACGACGGTAAAGGGCGGGCAAGCATCTGGCCCGTGCATCATTCGGAGTAGGGCGGATGGTTCGTGGCGGGGTATGGGGCTAATGTCACTGATATGCATCCGACGTATCCTCCCGTCTCCAAGTGATACGAGAGGGCAGGTGTGCCACCGAATGATTCGTCACCGCGCGGAGAAACCGCGGACTTCGATGGGCATGAGGGTGTGGTCGGCCATGCCTGCTGTCATTTTGATCTTGGCAGCGGGCGTTCTGGCCTCTTCCCCTGCAAGCGCGGACATTGCGGCGATCGCAGAGCACTCCAGAGCCACGTCAACCGACGATCACGGCCCCATCAATATCAACTTGCACGTCGGAAACGGCACCCGCAACAAGAGTGACATGAGAATCTTCAACATGACCACTCAGCACGGACTGCAGAACGTGACCAGCACCAACGTGAGCGGATTGAGCAATATTCGAAGTTATTCCTGCAGAAAGACCTCCCGCCTCTGCAACATCTTCCAGAGGCACCGACACCACCATCGCCGATAGACCGTCGACTTCAGCCCTTGCTCCTCATTCCTGAGGAGCAAGCCGAACATGAACGTGTCCATCGTGGAGGAACGGTGGTCGAGCAGGAACAATCTCTTCCAGGACGTACCCACACTTTTGCGCCACTCGACAGGAAGCGTAGTTGTCCACCTGGTGGAGCAACTTAAGACATTCCAATCCTTGCGGCGCAAACGTCTCAAAAGCCCAGGTCGTCAGCGGCTCAAGGGCCCGGCCGGCGATACCCCGTCCGCGTGCCGTGCGAGTGGTCCAATAACCCACTTCGGCGGAATTCCCGCCGGTGACGCGGCCCTTCAATACCACATTGGCCACCAGGCGAGGGCGATCACTTTCCCCCCTCGACTCCACCACGGCGAAGCTCAGCCGGTCGCCGTCATTCCACCCTTTCCTTTGCAGCTCCACCCACCGACGGGCATCCTGCTCATCGGTGACGTGAAACCTGGTCCATTGGCGCATGACGGGGTCACGGTAGGCGTCGATCAGCTCAGGGACGTCATCTTCTGTCCAGAGCCGGAGCAAGAGAGAGGAACCCTCTTCGTCTGGAGGGCCGTGGAGCACGACAGTCATGCCTCTCCTTGTCGCCTTCGCAATGGGATGTCCATCTTGCCCCTCCGATGGAGGCGGCAAATACGCGGCATGGATCCCGGTCCCGGCCTCAAGAGGCAGGGATTTCAGGGCTTGGCTTGTCCGGGCGATCGGCCTCTGTCCAGGGGACGGACATGACGTGGCCAAGCGGAGGTGGGGAGCAGGTCGGCCGATGACGGGGTGGACGTACTTCCGCTCGTGACGATCAGCCGGGGGCAGCGCCTCGGTGCGACCTCATCGAAGCCCGCGGCGCCAAGGGGGAGGTCGGGGGTGGCTGTGCGCGCGGTGGGTGACACCTGCCGCCACTTTCACTTTATAGCAGACCGGCGCGCCTCATGAGGCTTCGGAAAGTGGTTCATACTTGCCCCTCGCGAACCGACCGGACGAGCGATGGGGGCAACGGAATTGGGTTACGTGACGGCTTTCCAGCAGATCGGCTCGACGGATGTCGCGGAGGTCGGCGGGAAGGGAGCGCACCTCGGTGAGCTCTCGCGGGTCGACGGCGTCCGCGTGCCGGACGGGTTCTGCGTCACGACGGAGGCCTTTCAGCGGGTCGTGGGCGAGGTGCCGTCGATCGGCGCTCAGCTCGACCTGCTGTCGCGCGTGACACCGGATGACCACGCGGCGATCCGCGCCCTGAGCGCGGACATCCGCCGTGTCGTCGAAGGCGTCACGGTGCCCGGCGATCTCGTGGCGGCGATCGGCGGAGCGCTCGCCCGGCTCGGGGAGGGCGACTCCTACGCGGTGCGGTCCAGCGCGACGGCCGAGGACCTGCCGACCGCGTCCTTCGCCGGCCAGCAGGACTCGTACCTGAACGTCGTGGGCCTGGAGGAGATCCTTCTGCACGTCCGGCGGTGCTGGGCCTCGCTGTTCACCGAGCGGGCGGTGACCTACCGGTGCCGTAACGGCTACGACCACCGGAAGGTGCGGATGGCCGTGGTCGTCCAGCGGATGGTGTTCCCGGACGCGGCCGGGATCCTGTTCACCGCGGATCCCGTGACCTCGAACCGCAAGATCGCCACCGTGGAGGCCGGTTGGGGGCTGGGCGAGGCGCTCGTCTCCGGTCTGGTCGCCGGGGACGTCTACACGGTGCGCGACGACCAGGTCGTCGGCACGGCGATCGCCACCAAGCCGCGGTCCGTCCAGGCGTCGCCGGGAGGCGGGACCGAGGACGCGGCGATCGAGCCGGGGCGGCAGACACAGCCGGCTCTGACGGAGGAACAGGTTCTGCGCCTGGTGCGGCTGGGCCGGCGGATCGAGGCGCACTTCGGGCGGCCCCAGGACATCGAGTGGTGCCTGGCCGGCGACGACTTCCACATCGTCCAGAGCCGGGCGATCACCACGCTGTTCCCCGTCCCCGAGACAGACGACCAGGAGAACCACGTCTACGTCTCCGTCGGTCACCAGCAGATGATGACCGACGCGATGAAGCCGCTGGGACTGTCCGTGTGGCAGCTGACGACGCCACGGCCGATGCACGAGGCGGGCGGACGGTTGTTCGTCGACGTGGCCCCCATCCTCGCGACACCGGCGGGCCGCGCCATGCTCATCGGAACCCTGGGGAAGTCCGACCCGCTGATTCGGGACGCGCTCCAGTCGCTCCTGGACCGCGGCGACTTCATCCCCTCGATTTCGGAGGAGAATCCCGGCGCCGCGCCCGCCGGTGCTCCGGCCGCCCCGATCGAGACCGATCCGGCCGTCGTCACCGAGCTGATCCGAGACAGTGAGGCGTCCGTCGCCACCCTGCGGCGCGAGATCCAGGCTCTGTCCGGGCCGGCGCTGCTCGACTTCATCCTGGCCGACATCGCGGAGTTGAAGCGCATCCTGTTCAGTCCGCGCAGCCATCAGGCGATCATGACGGGGATGGAGGCGGCCTGGTGGCTCAATGACCACCTGGAGACGTGGCTGGGCGAGAAGAACGCGGCCGACGTGCTCACGCAGTCCGTCGCCCACAACGTCACCTCGGAGATGGGGCTCGCACTCCTCGACGTCGCGGACGTGATCCGGCCGCACGCGGACGTCGTGGCGTTCCTGCACCGGGTCGTGGACGAAGGCCGCGAGGGCGACGGCTTCCTGGACGAGCTGGCGGGGCTGACGGGCGGACGGGAGGCACGCGACGCCATTCGCGGCTACCTCGACGAGTACGGCATGCGCTGCGCCGGCGAGATCGACATCACCAGAACCCGCTGGAGCGAGAATCCCGCCACGTTGATGCCCACCATTCTCGGCAATATCAAGAACTTCGAGCCGGGCGCCGGCGAGCGACGTTTCGAACAAGGACGCGAGGAGTCACGACGGAAGGAGCAGGAGCTGCTGACGCGACTGCGCGCCCTGCCCGACGGGGAGCAGAAGGCCGAGGAGACCAAGCGGATGATCGACCGCGTCCGCACCTTCGCGGGATACCGGGAATACCCCAAGTACGGCATGGTCAGCCGCTACTTCGCCTACAAGCAGGCATTGCTGCGGGAGGCCGATCGACTCGTCAGGTCCGGCACCCTGCGCGAGAAAGAGGACATCTTCTTCCTCAGGTTCCAGGAATTGCAGGAAGTGGTGCGCACCAACAAGGTGGACGCCGAACTCGTCCGGGAAAGGCGGGAGGCGTTCCGCACGTACGAGGCGCTCACCCCGCCCCGGATCCTCACATCGGACGGCGAGGTCGTCACCGGCCGCTACCGGCGTGACGACGCCCCGCCCGGCGCGCTGCCCGGCCTCCCCGTCTCCGCCGGCACCGTCGAGGGCCGTGCCCGCGTCGTCACGGACATGGCGCGGGCCGACCTCGAGCCGGGCGACATCCTGGTCACCGCCTACACCGACCCCAGCTGGACCCCCCTGTTCGTCGGCGTCGCCGGACTGGTGACGGAGGTGGGCGGCCTCATGACACACGGAGCGGTGATCGCCCGCGAGTACGGCCTGCCGGCCGTCGTGGGCGTGGAGCAGGCCACCCGGCTGATCCGGGACGGTCAGCGGATCCGCGTCCACGGAACCGAGGGCTACGTCGAGATCCTCGCCTGAGCCATCCCGTCGGCAGGGTCGAGGGGTGCGTTCGGGCCGCCTCGCGCCCGGACGCGATCCGATGGCCTTCATGTTCGCGGGGATGGACCCCTGCGGGCGACCGTGCGGCCGCCCGCGGGGAGTGCCCCCCGGCCACCGGTACCTGTCTGTCCTCGCCGCTCAGTCGGCGTGGTGAGGGTGGCCCTCGCAGTGGTCGGTCGTGGTGGCGGGGACGTTGAGGGTGGGGTTGCGGTCGAAGAAGCCGTAGGGCGTCAAGGAGAAGCGGACGTGGTCGACCGGCATCACCGGCCAGTCCTCGGGGCGCGGGAAGTGGGTCACGCCGAAGGTGTGCCACAGGACGACGTCCTCGCCGTCCAGGGGACGGTCGCCCGCGACGTACGCCGGCAGGCCGTCGCCGCCGGGGTTCTGGTTGACGAACTCGCCGGCCGCGTACCGCTCCTCGGGCGCGTACCGGGTGACCCACAGGTCCCGGGTGGTGAACGCCGCCCGCGCGGCGATCGACGAGGAGGGGTCGGCCAGCAGCGTCGGGTTCTGCTCGGCGCGCAGGACGTAGCCGGTCGGCCGGCCGAGCCGGTTGGTGCGCTCGGTGCTCACGACGTGCCAGGTCCGCCCGACCGAGGCGTCCGCGCTGCGCACCCCCTCGGCCTCGCTCGTGATCCGGGTCCTGGCGTAGCTGAAGGCGTTGCCGTACGGGTTCTCCGGCGAGACCGGCACCCGGACCGCGTCGACCTCCTCGACCGCGTTGCGGACGCCGTCGACCATCATGTCGAGGCGAGCGCTGAACAGGTGCTGGTGGAACGGGGCGCCGAGGCCCGGGGCCACCTCGCTGGCGTAGGGCCACTCTTCCAGCCCGCGGTAGGCCGAGGTGAAGAGGATGCCGGTGAGCTTGGCCTCGCACTCGATCCTGCCGTCGAGGTAGAGGTACCAGTAGAAGCCGTAGTCGTAGTTGCCGACCGTGGTGAAGAACGAGATCACCAGGCGGCGCTGGCGGCGGACCTCGGCCGAGTTCGGGGTGTAGATGTCGGTGTGCTTCCAGAGCGTGCCGTAGTCCTCCTCGTGCAGGCAGATCGCGTTGGGGATCCGCTGCACGTCGCCGGCCTCGTCGGCCAGGTCGACATCGACGTAGTGGATCTCGCCGAGGCAGTCGCAGCCCAGGGTGAGCGAGTTCGCGAACCGGCCGAAGAGGTACTCGCCGGTGTCGAAGTAGTTCTGCCAGAACCGGACCGGCGCCGGGTCGCCGTACGGCACCACCATCTCGGCGATGGAGGCGCGGTAGACGATCGGACGGACCTCGCCGTCGTGGTCGGGGTCGGCGTAGGCCAGGTGGTGGAGCACCAGGCCCTCGCGGGCGTCGAACCCGAAGTTGAAGGACCAGTTCGCCCAGGTGATCCGGTCGCCTTCGACCTGGAACGACGGCCCGTCGGGCTGGGTGATCTCGATGGGCCGGAGGGTCTCCAACGGCGCCGGGCGCCCCTGCGGGAGGTGGAACCTGCTCGGCTCCTCCGGCAGCGGGAAGACGCCGACGTCGATGACCTCGGTCGCCTTTCTCCCAACGAGGTCGACGTAGGCGCTCAGCCCGTCCACCGGGTGCGCCCAGATGTGATCGTCGGGGGCGAGGGCGGCGAAGCAGAGCACCCGGATGATCCGCCTGCCCTCCTCGCCGGGCAGGTCGAAGGCGCCGGCGGAGAGCGGCGCGCATCTCACGTGCTCCGGGGTCAGGCCGCGCTTGGCGAGCGCGTCGACCCAGGCCGGCTCCTCGGCGAGGATCCCGTCGACCGACACGAACTCCTCGACCAGGATCGGCATCCCGCCGTGGGCGCCGTCGACCTCGGCGATCGCGGCGACCGCTCCTGCGGTGAGGTCGACGGTCACGTCCCGGGCGGCGCCGGTCGCGGTGTCGAGCAGCAGCACCCGCGCCCGGCGGTCGGGCCTCGGCCCGGTGCCGGCCCGGAACGCGAGCACCTCCTGCTTGTGCGGCTCCAGCAGGCCGACGTAGACGAAGCGGACGCTCTCGCCGGCGAGGCCCGCCTCGCGCACCAGGGCGGTGGTGCGTTCGATCTCGGTCGCGGTGAGGCTGGAAACCGGGGTGGTCACGGTGGTCATGGGATCCTCTCTCGGGGGACCGCGTCGTGCCGCTCGGCTCGACGCTCTCGACGACCGTCGCGGAGGCCATGGGCCGCCCGGCGCGCAGCGAACCGGGGCTTGGACGAGTGGTCTTCGACGCCCATCACGAACTCCCAGCCGGTGAAGGTGCAGAAGAGTGCGATCATGATGACCGCGGCGCAGATGGCCCGCGGGATGGTGCCGGGTCCTTGGCCTCGTCTCGGTGAACCGCCGCCGACGCGAAGCCGACGAGGGTGAACATCAGCCCCAGTGCGGGGGAGCCGTGACCGATTGTCCCCCAGAAGGACGGCGAGCGCGAGAGGCCCCGGCCGCCCGGACACAGAACTCATGGCCATCGGGATCGGCCATGACCGTCCAGCCGACCTCGCCCTGGCCGATGTCGATCCGCGTCGCGCCCAGGGAGATGAGACGGTCGACCTCCGCCCGCTGATCGCCGTCGACGACGAGGTCGAAATGCAGCCGGTTCTTCCCGCTCTTCGGCATCGGCGGCGGGCCGCCCCAGGTGATCTTGGGGCCGCCGTGCGGTGAGCGGATCGCGGTCTCCTGGTCCTGGTCCCAGACCAACGGCCAGCCCAGCGCCTCGCTCCAGAAGTACCCGACCTGCTGCGAACCGTCACACGCGAGAGCTCCGATGAATCCGCAGTCGGCGAGGAAGCCGTTGCCTGGCGCGATGACGCAGAACTCGTTGCCTTCGGGGTCGGCGAGCACGACATGCCCTTCCTCCGGGCGCTGGCCGACGTCGATGTGCCGGCCGCCGAGCCCGAGCGCCCTCGCCACCGTCCGCCGCTGATCCTCGAGGGACGTGCTGGTCAGATCGAAGTGCATCAGATTCTGGCCGGCCTTCTCCTCCTGGCTCGCGAGGAACCGGATCCGGAATCCGGTGTCGTCGCCCGGCAGGAGCGCGACGCCGTCCTCAGGGTCGTCGACCTGTTCCCAGTCCAGCAGGCCGGCCCAGAAGCGCGCGAGCCGGAGCGGGTCGCGCGCGTCGAAACAGAGCGCGTGGAGATGACACTTCATTCTGGCCCGTACCTCCGCCGATCCAAAGCCGCAGACAGGGCCCGTCGTCCGCACCCATGGAGAGAACGAGGTCCCGCCGTGCGGACGGTGAGCACCGGCCATGGTGGCATGCCCGGCGACGGTCCTCCACAGGTTTTGGACGGCGTCGCCCGGCCGGCGGGACGGACACCGCCCGAGACTGCCTGACATGCCCCCTTTCGCGTAGACACGCCGGAGAAGGCGGATATATCACCCCACTGGGCGCTTTACAACATTTCGGCAAATACAACCAGACACGCCGAAGGTGTCCCTTTTACGCGATCAGCCGCCGGGCCGGCGCCCCTGAACACCGAGCTTGATCCAGATTCATGAGAAAATCTCATAAGCTCCGAAAAACCAGGACTAACAGAACATCTCCCCATGTACCGCACCATGTGTGCCAGTGACACGAATCTGTCACTCCATCTGCATCTGAGGACTTGCGTCAGCCCTGTCATCAATGATTAGGTCGTCTACATGACAAGCGTGCCGCCGTGTGCGACAGGTGAGAGTAAGGTCGGATTCACCGTGATTCACCCACGATGGATATCCACCCGGTCCTGATCGTCGACGACATCTCCACCGAACCGGCTCGAACTGCTTGAACGTAGCGTTACCAGAGAGTTAAGACTCCCCTCGCGTCACCCGCCACCGCCGTGGATCGACATTCAGTCCGGACATTGGACCGATTCAACCAGTCAAGGCGGGTCAGCAAGGGCACGAATTGGGCCTCGTGCCTCGAATGCCGAGGAACTTGTCCTCTCTCGACGTTTCACCGCAGATCACCATTTATTCGCGAGAACCTTTATATGATCGCCCGGGAATTGCATTCACCATGCCCAAATTCCCGGCCGAACGCGATCATATGAACGTTTCTCGGCTCCGGATCATTTTGGAGTCCCCTCCGTGACGAGTTCGCTTTCCGATGTCCAGAGTTCCTTTCCGAAGCCGGCGACCGGTGAAAGCACCCAGCCACCCACGCCGGCCCTCACCGCGGCCTTCGACCCCGGACGTTTCCACGACGGCGCCGCGGACATCGTCAGCCGCCTGACGACGTATCTGGGTGACCGGTCGGTCCGGGGACTCGACCTCCAGCACCCGGAGACGCTGCTGAAGGCCGCGCGGGAGCTGATGACCCTCGAACGGCAGGGCATCGCCGACTTCGACGCCGATCGGGTGAACCAGATCGTCGACCTGTACACGGAGACCGGCATCCCGGTCCACTCACCCGGCTACATGGGGCGGCAGTTCTCCGGCGTGGTGCCACTGGCCAGCCTCATGGACCTGGTCGGCTCCGTGGTCAACCAGCCTTCCTCCTTCTATGAGGCCGGGCAGCTCCCGAACGTCGCCGAGCGGCTCATGGCCGAGGAGCTCAACCGGTTCATCGGCTGGGACCGCGACCGGTTCGCCATGGTGACGACCTCCGGGGGCTCCCTGGCCAACATGACCGCGCTGCTGGCCGCCCGCAACCGCGCCTTCCCGCAGATCTGGACGGCCGGCGCCGACAGCACGCCCGGGCGCCCCGCCATCGCGGTCAGCGAGGAGGCCCACTACAGCGTGACGCGGGCGGCGGGCGTGCTCGGCATCGGGGAACGGCAGATCATCCGGCTGCCCGTCGATCGGGCCGGGCGGATACGCCCCGATCTGGCCGCCCCGGTGCTGGACGAGGCGCACCGGCGTGGCCTGCGACCCTTCTGCCTGGTGGCCTCGGCCGGGACCACGTCGATGGGCGCGTTCGACCCGCTGGAGGAGCTCGCGGCCCTGGCGCGCCGGTACGGGCTCTGGCTGCACGTGGACGGGGCGCACGGCGCGAGCCTGCTGCTGTCGGACCGGCACCGGCACCGGCTGCGCGGCATCGAGCAGGCCGACTCGCTGACCTGGGACGCCCACAAGATGCTGTTCATGCCGGCGCCGTGCACGTTGCTCTTCTACCGCGACAAGGCGGCGGCGCGCGGCGCGTTCCGGCAGCGTGCCAGCTACGTCTTCGACGACGAACCGGACGTCTACAGCGCCTACGACAGCGCGGACAAGAACTTCGAGTGCACGAAACGTCCGATGATCATGCCGCTCTGGACGGTCTGGTCGGTCTACGGGCCCGCGCTGTTCGCACAGAAGATCGACCGGCTGTGCGCCGTGACCCGGCAGGCGCACGAGATGGTCGCCGCCGAGCCGGACTTCGCCGTCGCGCACGAACCGGAGTCGAACATCCTGTGCTTCCGGTACCGGCCGGACGGCCTGGACCCGGCGACCGTGCACCGGCTGCAGCTGGAGATCCGTAACCGGATCCGGGACGGCGGGCGTTTCTTCATCTCCAAGGTCGACATCGACGGGACGGCGGCGCTGCGCGTGGTGGTCATGAACCACCTGATCAACGCCGACCACCTGGCCATGCTCATCACCGAAATCAGGGACATCGGGCAACGGGTGCTGCGCGCGAGCGCCACGGCCCGGCACGACCAGCGCAAGGGGAGTCATTCATGACCATGACGGATCTGGACATCGCCGCCGCAGCGGAGCTGGCGGCACGGCTGATCCCGGAGGAGGAGCTGCGGCCCCGCTCCGTGGACGACGTCACACGGCTGCCATCGTTCAGCGACAAGCTGGAGGAGTGCGGGCGGCTCATCGGGACCCCGTACTGCGAGTCCCCGCTCGACCTGCAGAACGCGCTGGTGTTCCGCCGGCTCCAGCAGCTCGTCGGCATCGCCCTGCTCAACCCGCTGTGGCGCGAGCGGCTGCACTACTTCGGGATTCGCGACGCCCCCGCCGACATGTCCGAGTGGGAGCGGATCCCGCTCTCGGACAAGACCGTGCAGCGGGACATGTTCATGGGCGCGCGGGCCGGGATGGTCGTGCCGCTCGACCGCGGCGGGTTCGAGGTGGTCGCGAGCGGCGGCACCGGCGACGGCATGCCCCTGGAGATCGTGTACTCCCTGCGGGAGCTGCGCGACACCTACCGCATCGCCGGGGCGTTCATGGGCGCCTACCAGCTCGGCCGCTACCTGCGTGGCCCGGCGCCGCGCTGGCTGTTCACCACGCTGGCCGACTACCAGATGTGGAGCAGCGGGACCATGGTCGGCGGCGTCCTGTCCCAGGTCCCGGGAGTCAACTACATCGGCGCGGGACCGGTGAGCGCACCGGTGCTGGAGCACATGTTCTCCTACCCCGGTCACAAGGCGCTGATGGGCATCACCGCCAGCATCGCGCTGCTGCCCGAACTCGGCGCGGGACTGACGCCGCAGGCCAGGGCGAGCTTCCGGGTCGCCATGTACGGCAGCGGCTCCCTTCCGCAGCGCAAGCGCGACGAGCTGCAGGCGTTCTTCCCCAACGTGTCGATCCTCAGCTACTTCGCCGCGACCCAGGCCGAGTGCGTCGGGCTCCAGCTCGACCACTCCTCGCCGGCGCTCTCCTCCGTGCCGGGGCTGCACCTGGTGGAGATCGTGGACGAGCACGGCCGTGCCGTCGCCGAGGGCGAGGAGGGCGAGCTGGTCGTCACCCGGCTGCACGCCGACGAGACGCCGCTGCTCCGGCTCAAGCTCGGCGACCGGATGATCCGCCGCCCCGCCCTGGACGGGCCGGGGCTGCGCACCGAGCGGTTCGAGTTCGCCGGGCGCACCGCCGACGTGCTGCACCTCAACGACAGCCAGTACTCGGCGACGCTGGCCTACGCCGCCCTGCGCGCGCGGCTGCGCTCGGCGTCCGGCGTCGACCTGGACCTGGTCGCCCACGAGGTCCAGTTCCACAACCACCGTGAGGACCGGACCCTCACCCTGCTGGCGGCGGTGGACGACGCCGAGGGCACGAGCGCGGCCGTCGAGCGCACCCTCGGCACGAGCGGGACGCGGCGGCTGTTCACGCAGGCGCTGCCGAGCTCTCTGTCGCTCTTCAACGACCGGGAGGCGAACGCGGTGGCCATCGAGCAGACCGGATACGAGTTCCGGCTGGTGTTCGTGCCCCCCTCCTCGCCGCAGATCGAGCGGACCACCGTCGGCAAAACGCCGCTGGTCAGGGACCGGGGCTGAGCACGTGGCGCCCCCCGAGCCCAGGAAATCCGACAAGGAGGATGGATGAAGCAAAAGGTCAGCATCGTCGTGATGGTCGACGCCGTCGGGGCGTTGTCCGACCGGACGCTGCACAACGGCAACATCTCGCTGATCGATGACAGCGTGGCGGGGAGCCGGCACCAGGGCACCCCCGACCTCATCACGGCGGTGGTGCCGGGGCAGGTCGTCCAGTGGACGCCGATCCACGTGGACGTGCAGACGCCGGTCGAGATCCAGGCCATCGAGTTCCTGCCGGGCGCGGCGGTCCCGCCCCCGGCCGACTCGGACGACCCGGCCGTGCCGCCGGCACCGCCCGCACCGGCGTACCCGGTGGAGCCGCCCCCCGCCGTTCCCGCGCCCGACGCCACGGGTTCCAACGGGCACGAGAACCACGACCTGCTGGTGTGGGAGGGCGTCGTGCCCTACTCCATGGTGCCCGGCGTGCCGTACCGGTACCGGCTCTCGCTCAAGCTCCACGAAGGACCCAACAGCGTGCTGCACATCGACTCGCCCGCGCTGCTGCGCGTGTGAGCCAGGTTCTGCGAAAGGCGGTTTCATGGCCCAGCAACACGGGATCATCGTGCTGTTCGACGTCGAGAACGCGCTTCGGACGCGGTCGCTCGACGGCAACACATACTGGTTCGACAACATGAAGTTCCTCGGTTCGACCGGGGAGGGCACCGGCGATCTGGTGACGATCGTGCCCGGCACCTATTTCCTCGACGGGTCGCAGGCGACCGAGCAGGTGCTGAACTGGCTGCCCGCGGCGCTGGGGGCGATTCCCCCGACGGTGCCGCGCAACTACCTGGCCGAGCGGGAACGCGCCCATGACCAGCGCACGCTGCAGCAGTTGGCCGCGCTCGGCGGCGAGGGCGAGGCGAGCGGCGCCGAGCTCACGCGGCTGAAGCAGCGGGTCGGCAGGCGTCCGCGCAAGCAGGCCGGCGGGCGCGGCCTCACCGCGACCAAGCTGCTGGACGTCACCGGGAGTACGACCACCAGCGCCGCCGCGTACAACTATCCGGCCCCGGTGATCACCGACATCACCGGCCAGGCCGTCAGCGAGAAGATCATCTATCCGGCCCAGTACGGGTCGCCCGACATGGTCTACGACGGCTGGTACTGGGCCGCGACCGTGGACACGAGCCGGCCGGGGGTCTACCCGTACACGATGCACGTCCAGCTGCACGAGCTGGTCGAGCAGAACAACGAGCTGGTCTGGCAGTCCGTGGACCTGACCTGCGAGTCCAGCCTCAAGATCACCAGCGACCCCAAGCGCAACGCCTTCACCGGCGCCGGACTGGGCGTCCTCCCCCTCCCCGCCTTCCCTCCCGCCGGCTGACCCGGCCCGAGCCGGAGCATCTTCGAAACAGAGGAGCCGCATGCCCCCGAGGAACCGCCAGTCCGAACACCGGCCCGCACGGCCTGTGACGATCACCGCCGTGGTCGACCCCGTGGCCGCGCTGGCGTCGGAGAACCTGGACGACAACCTCTATCTCTACGACACCAACAAGGCCGCCGGGTCCTCCGGTTTCGGCACTCCCGAGCTGCACAGCCGGGTCCGCAAGGGCGACACCCTGCTGTGGAACGTGATCCCGCTGGAGTGCGAGACCTACGTGGCCCTCGCCGACATCGAGATCGACCCGAAGATCGCCGAGCCCACGCGGAAGGTGTACCCCGACACCGACATCGTGTTCTGGACCGCCGAGGTCAAGCAGGACCTCACCACGCCGGTGCCCTACCGGCTCTCGTTCCTGCTCGGCACCGTCGCCACGCCGTTCACCCCCACCGCACGGCCGGCCCTCACCGGCCACGCCGACGAAGGAAAGGAAGGCCGATGACCCAGGCGTACGCGGCCACGGACTTCGCCGACCGCGGCCAGCTCAACTCCGTCCAGCTGAACGTGGTGACCCTCATCGACATGGAGAAGGCCGCCGCGACCAAGTCCCTGGACGGCTGCCTCTACATGATGGACAACAGCGTCGGCGGGGTCGGGCAGGGCGGCGACCATCTGGAGACCATCTGCAAGCAGGGGCAGGTGATCAACTGGATCATCCGCCCGATCGACATGCACCGCCGTCCGGACGGCACCTGGCCCCCGATGCCGAAGATCAACAACCTGGTCTTCCTGGACATCGAGAAGGGCGACGAGGACGACGTCGCCGAGCGCCGGATCATGACCGAACTCAAGGTCTACGGCGCTCCCGACCGGATGCGCGACCAGTACACCGCCGTCTACTACTACTGGGCCGGAGCGGTGATGAGCGACGC
This sequence comes from Sphaerisporangium krabiense, assembly GCF_014200435.1. Classification (NCBI taxonomy): domain Bacteria; kingdom Bacillati; phylum Actinomycetota; class Actinomycetes; order Streptosporangiales; family Streptosporangiaceae; genus Sphaerisporangium; species Sphaerisporangium krabiense. The sequence goes on from NZ_JACHBR010000001.1 coordinate 1,008,240, forward strand.
CAAGCCGGGCGTCTACCGCTACCGGTTCGTCCTGGAGCTGGAGAAGGAACACGGCACCGACAAGCTGTACCTGAACTCGGTCCGCTACCCCGCCCTGCGGGTACTGCCCGTCTGACGGTCCCCCGGGATCGGCGAACGTGGCGTGGTGAAGACGGCCGGTCATGGCCACCGCCCGGCGGCGGCCATGACCGGCGGCCCGCGTCCCGTTCGGCTAACGTAGTTCGCACGATGCTCGACGGCGCGGCGAAACGGAGCTGCTCATGACGACGATCATCACCGTGATCGGCGGTCCGACGGCCCTGCTGGAACTCGGCGGGTTGCGCATCCTCACCGATCCGACCTTCGATCCGCCGGGAGACCACTCCGCCGGGCCGCTCACGCTCACCAAGTCCATCGGCCCGGCCCTCTCCTTTGACGACATCGGCCAGGTGGACCTGGTGTTGCTCAGCCACGACCAGCATCCCGACAACCTGGACAAGCTGGGCCGCGAGGCGATGTCCGCCGCGCCGCTGACCCTGAGCACACCCGACGCCGCCGCGAACACCGGCGCCACTCCCCTGCACCCCTGGGAGCATCACGACGTCGGCCGGGTCCGCGTCACCGCCGTTCCCGCCCTGCACGGCCCGCCGGGGTCGGAGCCCATCGTCGGTCAGGTCACCGGCTTCGTGCTCACCGGCGCCGGCCTCCCCACCGTCTACGTCAGCGGGGACAACGCGTCGCTGGAGTACGTGGAGCTCATCGCCGGGCGGTTCCCGGCCATCGACGTCGCGCTGCTGTTCGGCGGCGCCGTCCGCGTCCCCATGCTCGACGAGCGGCTCACCCTGAACGCCGCCGAGATGGTGACCGCCACGCGCCTGCTGAACCCCCGGCACGTCGTGCCGCTCCATGTCGAGGGCTGGAGCCACTTCACCGAGAACACGGCGGACGTGCACACCGCCTTCTCCGAGGCCGGCCTCGACCACCTGCTCGTCTCCCCCGCTCCGGGGCGGCCGGTCACCTTGACGCCCGCCTGACGCCGCGCGCTCAGCGGCGGCCGATCGGCTGGAGCACCGAGCCGTTCGAGGAGTCCACCGAGCTCATCGGCGCCGGCGCGGCGCACCTGTTCGCCGAGATCGACCAGGAGGACACGAACTTCCTCCTGCGCCTGTGGGACGTCGCCCCGAGCGGCGCCCGCCAACTGATCACCACGGGCTTCCTCAAGGCGTCGCACCGCGAACTGGACGACCGGACGACCGAGGGCAACCCGTACCACCCGCACACCCGCGCCGTCCCGGTGGAACCCGGAAAGGTCGAGGAGTACGTCCTCCGCCTCTACCCGTTCGCGGCCACACTCCTCCCCGGCCATCGCCTCCTGGCGGAACTGTCCAACAACGAGCCCCTATCCGACGCCCACAACTCCCTCCTCCCTCCCGACGCCTTCCACCTCCCGGTAGGCCGCCCGGTCACCCACAAGATCCACCGCGACGCCGCCCACCCCTCCCGCCTCGTTCTCCCGTTCACGAAGGGCACCACGACGGCGAACAGGTAGCAGGACACGCGTCCGGCGTCAGATGGTGCAGTTCTTCTGGGCGTCGGTGCGGACTCTGGCGCCGGTGAACTCCTCCAGGATGGCGAGGTTCTCGGGGGCGTAGTTGGTCTGGGTGATCTTGTCGGCGTTGGGGCCGCCCAGCTTGCCGGTGTAGGGGGCCGACTTCTCCAGCCAGTACGCCGTGCGGAGCCACTGGGTGAGGACCAGGGTGCGGAGTTTCGGCTCGTTCTTGATCTTGGTCCAGTAGTCGGGGTGGCGGTCCTTGGCGACGCGGAGGTAGAGGAGGAGGTAGCGCAGGTTGGTGGCGGCGATGTCGCGGGCGTTGCTGGCTCCGATGCCCTTGATGTACTCCTGGACGACCGTCACGGCGGGCAGGCCCATGAGGCCCGCGTTCAGCTCGGCCAGGACGCCTTGCAGGTGGTACTCGCCCTGGGTCTGGTCGCGCAGGTAGATGCCGTCCATGGAGTCGCTGAGCCGGTCCTTGATCAGCGGGAGGATCTCCTTGCGGGGGAAGCCGTCGTACAGCGGCACCGTCGTGTCCTGCCGGGAGGCGTTGATCCAGGCCGCGGTGTACACGTTCCACCTGGTCCGCGCCGGGTCGAGGTCCCACATGTGGGTTTCCTCGTGGATCGCCACCATCATCGACTCGGCGAACGCCTCGAAGCTGTTCTTCTGCACGAACTGGTTCCAGTACTGGTCCCTGACCTGGGCGACGGCCAGCCCCTGGCCGCTCGGCCACCGGCGCTGGTACATCGCCTGCAGGGTCTGCATCCAGTTGGCGGAGGTGAACCTCGCCTTGAGGTCGCTCACGTCCGCGGTGGGCTGCGACGGTTCCTCGTAACAGTAGGGCGCGGCGGAGCGCGTGACAGGCGCCGCGGCGGCGATGGTCGTCGCCGCCGGTGCCAGCGCGAGGAGCACGGTCACGACAGACAGACCGCGTGTTCGACTCACCGGGACCTCATTCCCGAGCGGACGCGCCGCCGGCAAGCACGGCACGGACAGCCGCCGCTCTCTTCGTCGTCACGGTGGATGGTACGGACCGGCGCCTGCCCGCGCCTCATCCCAATTTCGGCATAGCTTCGGCGCACCCCCGGCACGAACGGTGTTGACGGGGGTCACGGCGTCTCATACGTTCCCCGTGGGTCGTCCTCCGGGCGTCCAGGGATCGCGGAGGGTGCGATGACCGGCGAGCCTGACCGAGACGAGACGTGGCCGGACATCGTCCCGGGCCCCCTGGGGACGCCGTCCCCGGAGTTCGCCCGCAGGCGGGAGTCGGGGCCGCTGGCGCCCGCGACCCTGCCGAGCGGCGACCGCGTCCCGGTCGCCGTCGGATACGACGACGTGCGGGCCGTGCTGGCCGCGCCCACCGCCAGCCGTAACCTGCGCTCACCGGGGCTGCCGCGGATGGTGAGCGGCACCGCCATGGACGACGACCCGGTCTCCCTGATCAACCAGGATCCGCCCGAGCACACCCGCTACCGGCGCATCCTGTCCGGCACGTTCACCCCGCGCAGAAGCGAGCCGTGGCGGCCCCGCATCGCCACGATCGCGGGGTCGCTCCTCGACGGCCTCGGCGAGGAGTTCGACCTGGTGCAGGCCTACGCGATGCGGATCCCCGGCCAGGTCATCTGCGAGCTGCTCGGCGTGCCGGCGGGCCATCACGAGCAGTTCATCCGGTGGACCGCCATGTTCCTCACCACCTCCACGGCCACCGAGCAGGCCCGCTATCAGGGCTACACCGACCTGCTGGCCTACGCCGCCGAGCTGGTCGCCCGGCACCGCCGCACGCCGGGCGAGGACCTGGTCGACCTGCTCATCCAGGCCAGGGACGCGCAGGACCGGCTGACGGAGGCCGAGGTGGTGAACGCCGTGTACTCGCTGATCACGGCGGGGTACGAGACGACGGCCGCGATGATCTCCCGTGGTGTCCTGCGGCTGCTCCTGCACCCCGCCCAGTGGGCCGAACTGGTCGCGGATCCGGAGCTCGCGGCCACCGCCGTGGAGGAGGTCCTGCGGTACGACGGCCCGCCCGCCAACCCCTTCATGCGCCGGATGACACGGGACACCGACATCCCCGGCGGCACCCTTGCCGAGGGCGCCGTCGTGCTGCCGCTCATGAACGCGGCCAACCATGACCCGCGCGCGTTCCCCGATCCGTCGAGGTTCGACATCCACCGTTTCGCCGGCCCCGCCCCCCGCGCCCATCTGGCCTTCGGGCACGGCCCGCACCGCTGCCTCGGCGCCGCCCTGGCGAAGATCGAGCTGACCGAGGCCGTCCGGGCGCTGGCCGTCCGGCGCCCGGCCCTGCGCCTGGCCACCCCGCCCGAGTCGATCCCCTGGACCGACGGCCTGGTCCTGCGCCCGCTCACCCTGCACGTCACATCGGCCGGTTGACGGCGACCTGTTCGTCGAGATTTCCCCAACGCGACGGCCCCGAAGGCTCTCTGCCTTCGGGGCCGTGGTGTGTTCGTCAGGGTGCGGTCGTCCGGGCGGACGGGCGCGAGGTCAGCTCCAGTCCCACTTGTGACCCCAGTAGCTGTCGGCGGTGATCTCCTCGGCGGTGTAGGAGGTCTCGTCGACGAGCATCCCTTCGCAGCCGACCTCCAGGTCCCACCCGCCGGGGGTCCGCACGTAGAAGGAGACCATCTTGTCGTTGGTGTGCCGGCCCAGCGTCGAGGAGAGGTGGTAGCCCTTCGCCATGACGCGGTCGAGGGCCTGGCCGACCTCGTCGAGGGTCTCGCACTCGACCATGATGTGCACGAGCGCCGGCGCCTTGAGGTCCGGTGTCGGCATGATCGCCAGGCTGTGGTGGCGGGCGTTGACCCCCATGAACCGGATCCGGACCGGGCCGTACTCGGGCGGCGTCGGCAGGCGGAACCCGCCGCGGGGCAGGAAGCCGAGGGTCTCGGCGTAGAACCGGTAGTCGGCCTCCAGGTCCCGCACCGGCACCACCGCGTGGCCCATGCCGAGCTCACCGCTGACGAAGCGGTTGCCGAACCTCGTCCCGAGCGGGCTGTGGTCCAGCGCGGGACCGTGGAAGATCTCCAGCCGGGTCCCGCCCGGGGTCTCGAAGGCGATGCCCGCCTCGATCCGGCGGATGTTCGCGTCCTCCTGCGACAGCGGCTTGGTGGCGATGCCCGCCGCCTCGACGGCCTCCTGGACCCGCCGCAGCGCCAGATGGTCGCGGACCTCCCATCCGATGGCCTCCACCCGGTCCTCCTCGCCGGGCAGCAGCACGATGCGGGCGTGCCGCTCGTCCATGCGCAGGTACAGGGCGTCGGATTCCGGCCCGGCGCCTTCGGCGAACCCGATGGTGTCGAAGGCGAACGCGCGCCACGCGTCCAGGTCGGTCGCCCGGACGCGCACGTAGCCGAGCGCACTGATGTCGGTCATGCCCATCTCTCCTGATTCGGTTGAGGTGTTGGTCGAAGGTCGGCCCGGCGCGGGTCAGATCATCATGCGCAGCGCGCCCTGCGGCTCGAGGCCCATCTGCACTTGGGCCGTCGCGTGGTAGGTGGTGCCCGGGATGTGGATGGCGTGCTGCAATCCGACGTGCGCGTCGCGCCAGAACCGCTGCAGCGGGTTGCCGCGGCGCACGGCGTTGCCGCCGGAGCGCGCGAAGATCTCGTCGACCGCCGAGACCGCCCGCCAGGCGCAGCGGATCTGGTTGCGCCGGACCACGGCCCGGTCCTCGAAGGTGATCGGCTTTCCGGAGTCGGCCAGGTCGTAGAGCCGGCTGATGCCGTCGAGCAGTTGCAGCCGCGAGGCCTGGATCTCGGAGGCGGCCTCGGAGATGGCGAACAGCGTGTACGGGTCGTCCTTCACCTTCGTGCCGGCGGCCATCACCCGGTCCCGCTGGTAGTCCAGGTGCGCGGCGAGCGCGCCCTCGCAGATGCCGACCACCGCCGAGGTGATACCCAGCGGGAACATCGACCAGAACGGCAGCCTGTACACGGTCTCGGTGCGGCCGGCGCGCTCGGCGGCGATCTCGCCCGCCGCGACCTCCTCGGAGTCGATCGTCCGGTAGGCGGGGATGAACGCGCCGTCGACGATGACGTCCTTGCTGCCGGTGCCGCGCAGCCCGATGACGTCCCAGGAGTCCTCGACGATCGTGTAGTCGGAGCGGGGCAGCACCACGTGCATCGCCTTCATCGGCTGCGCCGGCCTGCCTTCGGCGTCCCCGACCAGCGCGCCGAGGAAGATCCAGTCGCAGTGGTCGGTGCCCGAGGAGAACTGCCAGCGGCCCTTGAGGATGTACCCGCCGTCGGTGGGGGTCGCCACGCCGCTCGGCATGTACGGCGAGGCGATCCACGTGTTGGAGTCGGAGCCCCACACCTCCTGCTGGAGCCTGCGGTCGCACAAGGCCATCTCCCAGGGGTGCACGCCACCGACCCCGCACACCCATCCGGTCGAGCCGCACGCCTTGGCCACCGCCATCACGGCCTCGGCGAAGTCCCGCGGGTGCGCGGCGTACCCCCCGAAGTCGGTCGGTTGCAGCAGTCGCATCACCCCGGCCTCGCGGATCAGCTTGACGCTCTCGTCGGCCAGCCTGCCCAGGCGCTCGGTCTCGTCCGCGACCGCGGCCAGCCGACCGGCGATCTCCTCTACTCGGGAAACAACTTCATGCGCCATCAAGGCACCTCCGGACTGGTTCGAGAGGGTCGCGACCCGCCGTCTCTGTGGCGGCCCGCTGACGCTAAGCCGCGTGCGGCGACCTGGTCCACGGCACATCCCGCTGGCCGGGACTGCGCGAGGAGAACGGCTTACGACGTGGGGAAAGGGGCGCGACCCGCCCGGTCAGCGGCCGGAGTACGGCGCGAGGAGCAGCCGGGCGGCCAGCTCGATGTCGGCCTTCGCCTTCTCGGGCGTGGTCTGGCCGCTGAGCGTGGAGACCAGGGCGCCCCACCAGCAGTGGGCGAGCAGCCGGACCACGCTCACATCCTGCTCGTTCGGCTTCTCCGCGCCGATGATGCGCAGCAGTATGCGGCCGAGCGCGTCCTTGGTCGGCTCGACGTCGTCCATCGCCGCCGCGAAGTACTCGGCGGTGGACGCCTGGATCATCGCCGCGGCAAGCACCGGCCGGGCCAGCAGGTGGCGGCTCAGCCCCACCAGCAGTTCGGCGGCCTGGGTGACGGGGTCCGTACCCCGTCCACGCGGCCGTCCCGCGTCGAAGGCGCCGACCTCCATCTTGAGGAGGGCGGAGAACAGGGCGTTCTTGGAGGGGAAGTAACGGTAGAGGGTCGCGATCGCCACGTCGGCGTTCTTGGCGACCTCGTGCATCTGCACGGTTTCGAACTTGTCGCGGGCCCCGAGTTCGGCGGCGGCGCGCAGGATGCGTTCGCGCCGGGCGATCTGGCGCTTGGAGGTCGGCGACGCCGGAGCCCGGGGTTCGGCGATTCTCACCAGGAAACCCCCCGTCCGTTCTTTCCGTCCACGCGCGCCGGAACGCCGGGTTCCTGCCGACCACAGGATATCGGCCGTCCAACGGGCATGGGCTCCACCCCGGCGTCGGAGGGGAGCCCATGCCCGGCTCGCCGCCTCTCGCGGGTGGGCGGCCTGGTCCGTGGTCTCAAAGGTCGGGGACCGGGACGGCCCCGAGGCGGACGGAGTTCTCGATGCTGTCGCGCAGTCGCGTGCAGGTCGGGACGAGGCCGGGCTCGGCGTGCCGGCTCAACTCGACGCACTGCTCGGTGTCGGTGGTCCACTGGACCAGCGTGTGCGCCAGGCTGTTCTTCTTGACCAGGACGCACGTACCGCAACTGCTGCAGGACACGGGACGCACGGGACATCTCCTCGGTTGCGATCGCTGAGGTGTGCGACGGTGACGGCGCGTCGTCGCGAGGCGCCGTCACCGTCCGAACCGGCCGGGCGGCCGGGATGGGCTAGGCCGGGGCCGAGGTGATGGTCCGGCCGGCGGCGATGTTGTCGTCGACTTCTTTCTGCCAGAACTGGTTGGCCCGCTCGGTGTCGATCTCGAACTCGAACCGCTGGGTCATCTCCGGGGTGACGTCCTCGACGTCGACGTAGAACTGGTCGTACCAGCGGCGCAGCTGGTAGACGGGGCCGTCCTCCTCGCACAGCAGCGGGTTGTCGATCTTGGCCTTGTTCTTCCAGATCTCCACGTCCTGCAGGAAGCCCGTCTCGACGCCCGCCGCGAAGCCCTCCGCCATCGCCTGCGCGTGCTCGTCGGAGATGCCCTGCGGCTTCTTGACCATCGCGCCCCACTGGAGCACGAAGCTGGTCGGCGACACCGGGTAGTGGCAGTTGATCAGCACGGACTCGATCGTCTGGTCCCCCACGGTGTTCCACAGGTAGTCGATCATGTACGACGGCCCGTAGTACGCCGCCTCCGAACGCCCGTCGGTCTTGTCGCCGGAGTAGTTCGTGCCGAGCTGGACGTCGGGACGGGCCCGGCTGTTCATGTTCTGCGCGGCGATGTGCCCTTCGAAGACGTTCTTGAAGTACGTCGGGAAGGCGTAGTGAATGTAGAAGAAGTGGGCCATGTCCACGACGTTGTCGACGATCTCCCGGCAGTTGGAGCCCTCGATCTTGATCCGGTTCCACGTCCACGCGGTCCACTCGGACGTGCCCACGCCGGCGATGTCCGGGATCGTCACCTCCGGCGGGGGCGGGTTGCCCTGCGGGTCGTGCCAGACGAAGAGCTGCGCGTTGCGCTCCAGCGTCAGCCACGTCCTGGTGCGCGCCCGCGGCGGCACCCGGCGGGCGTAGGGGATGCTGGTGCACCGGCCGTTGCCCGCCCAGCGCCAGTCGTGGAAGGGGCAGGCGATCGTGTCGCCCTTGATCTCCCCCTGGCTGAGGTCGCCGCCCATGTGCGGGCAGTAGGCGTTGAGCACCTTGAGTTCACCGGCGCTGTCGGCGAACACCACCAGCTTGGTGCCGAACGCCTCGATCTTGTGCGGTTTGCCGTCCCGGAACTCGTCCGCCAGGCCGAGACAGTGCCAGCCCCGCGCGTAACGCGCCGGGGGCGGGGCCGCCTCGATCACGCGAATCTCGTCGTCACCGGCGGTGTGTAGCGACGTCATGAAGTCTCCTTGCCGTCCCATGCGCCCGGGCCGAATCTCCCTGCCCGCGGACTTCTCATCATGCGAAGACGGAGGTGTGCGTCACCGCCGGTTTCCCACTGACCGGGACCTGCTCTCCCAAAGGGCCGTGCCCCGTCCCGTCGGGCGGGCCGGGCCGGCGACGAGGTCGTCCCGCTCGCCGGGAAGCCGGTTGTGGCGAAGCCGCGGGCGCCGACACCGTGGGGTCGACCGTTCGGGGCGCACGAAGGAGACCCAAGGCCGCCATGACGACTCACCAGATCTTGACCGGGCCCGGAAGCGAGAAACCGGCACGAGCTCCGGCCGGGGCGAGGCACCCGGTGCGGGTGGCCCTGGTCGTCGCCTTCGCGGCCCTGGTGACCACGCTCAACCAGACGCTGGTGGTCCCGGTGCTGCCCGGGCTGCCCGCCCGCTTACAGGTGACGCCGTCCGTCGCCGCCTGGCTGGTCACCGCGACGATCATCGCGGGCGCGGTGGCGCACCCGGTGCTCGGCCGGCTGGGCGACCAGTTCGGGATGCGCAGGATGATGATCGTGGCGCTCTGCGCGATGGTCCTCGGGTCCCTGCTGTGCATGGTGAGCGACGACATCGCGGTCCTCATCGCCGGGCGGGCGCTCCAGGGGCTCTCCAGCGCGACGATCCCGCTCGGGATGAGCCTGGTGGCGGTGGTCCTGGAGCCCCGGCGCCGGGCCGCCGCCATCGCCACCGTCAGCGCGATGATGGGGGTCGGCGGCGCGCTCGGGCTGCCCGCCGCGGGGCTGGTCTCCCGGTTCTGGGGATTTCACGGCCTGTTCGCCGTCTCGGCGTCCGCGGGCGTCGTCGCGATGGCCGCCCTCCTGCTCGCGGTCCCGGCGCCGCCCCGGCGGGCGCGGGCACGGCGGGTCGACCTCGCCGGCGCGGCGCTGCTCACCTGCTCGACCGTCGGCCTGCTGGTCGGGCTCGACCGCGGCGGCGAGTGGGGCTGGACCAACGCGCTGACCATCGCCTGCTTCGCCGCGGCGCTGGTGGCCGGGTGCCTGCTGACCCTGGTGGAGCTCCGCCGCCACGATCCGCTCATCGACCTGAGGGCGGCGGTGAGCCGCTCGGCCGCCGCGATCAACGGAGGGTCCGTCCTCATTGGTTTCGCGCTGTTCGCGAACTTCCTGGGGATCGTCGGACGCCTCCAGGCCCCGGCGGCGACCGGGTACGGGCACGGCCTGTCGGTGCTGGCGACCGGCCTGTGCCTGCTGCCCGGAGGGTTGCTGGCGGCGACCGTGGCGCCGCTGTCGGCCAGGCTGAGCGCGGCCGCCGGCCCGCGGGTGACGATCGTGTCGGGCTGCGCCGTCTCCGCCGCCGGGTTCGCGGCCCAGATCCCGCTGGGGCACGGCGCGCTGTGGGGGCTGATATGCGTCGTCGCCGTCATCTCGGCGGGCAACGCGATGGTCATGGCGGCCCTGCCCGCGCTGATCCTGCGGGTCACCCCGGAGACGGACATCGGCGTCACGAACGGGCTCAACGCGCTGGCCCGCGCCATCGGCATGTCCGTGAGCAGCGCGGTGTTCGGCATCGTGACGACGGTCCCGGCCGGCGCGGCGTTCGTGGCGCGTGGCGCGTTCGACGCGTTCACCGTCGCCGGCGGGGTCGCGACGCTGGTCGCCCTCGCCCTTTTCCTCCTGCAGCGCTCCGGGCACGACACCGGCCGCGCGTGACGAAGGGAGCGGCCGCTCCGCCGATCAGGAGATCGCCGGAGCGGCCGCCGGGCCCGTGAAGGTCAGCGCCTGCCGTCGGGGCCCGCCGCCACGGTGGCGGCGGACGGCTCGGCCAGGGAATCGGGGAGCGGGTCGATCATCGAGTCCTGCTTGCGGCCGCGCAGGACCGTCGAGGCGAGCAGCAGTCCGACGACGATCAGGATCCCCATGAACACGGCGCCCGCGTTGATGGAGGACTCGGGGTACAGGACGGTGCCGTCGGGGGTGCGGGTCGCGAACTGCCCCATGATGACGAACAGGACGACCGGCGTGGTGCTGGCGAAGCCGCTGTAGCTCACCTGCACCATCCCGGCGATGGAGCCCTGCTTGTCGGCCGGGGCTCCGGCGATGACCAGACCGGGGATCGAGCCGTAGGCCAGGCCCGTGCCGGCGCCCAGGAACAGGGCGGCGACGAGGACCGGCAGGTAGTCACCGTGGTAGAAGCCGAGGAGCAGACCGCCCACGCCCAGGAGCAGCAGGCCGGTCCGCATCATGGTCGCGCCGCCCACACGGTTGAGCAGCTTGCCGACGACGACGCCCATGATCACCGTGGCCACCGCCTGCGGAGCGGTGACCGCCGCGAACTCCGACGCGGTCATCCCCAGGCCGTAGCCGAGCCTGGCCTCGCCCGGCGTCAAGCCGATCATGGCGGAGAGCGAGGAGGCGATGGCGGTCGATCCGTACGCCGTGGCGGCGGTCACCGCGGCGAGCACGATCGGCCGGCGGGTGAAGATCCGCAGGTCGACGAGGGGATCGGGGAAGTTCAGCGACCGCACGACGAACCCGGCCATGAGCGCCAGGCCGACGACGAACGCGCCGAGCGTGTTGACCGAGCCCCAGCCCCAGGTGCTGCCGAAGCTGATCCCCAGGAGCACGGTGCCGAGGCCGAAGCCCAGCATGCCGGCGCCGAGGAAGTCGACCCGCGCGGGGACGCGCAGCGGCGTCTCCTGGGTGGTCGCCAGCAGCAGCGGGGTGAGGATCGCCATCCACAGCACGTCGAAGGCGAACAGGCCGCGGAAGCCCCAGGTGTCGAGCAGCCACCCGATGAGGAACGGCGTGCCGATGGAGAACACGCCGGTGCCGGTCATCGTGACCGCGCTGGCCAGGGGCAGGATCCGCCGCGGGTACACATCACGCATCAGGGAGTAGCTCAGGAACATGGTGGGCAGCACGGCGCCCTGCAGCAGCCGGCCCGCGATGAGGACGCCGAAGGTCGGCGCCACGGTGGAGACGACCGAGCCGACGGTGCTCACCAGCAGGCAGGCGATCATCATCCGCCGCTTGCCGTGGATGTCGGCCAGCTTCCCCACCAGCGGGCAGAGGATGGCCCCGGAGAGAATGAAGCCGGTGAGGAGCCAGCCTCCCTGGTCGGTCTTGAAGTGGGTGGTGACGGCCGGCAGCGCCGTCGTGACCAGGCTGTAGCCCAGCGCGGTCCCTTCCAGGATCATGACCATCGTCACCGTGGAGAGGACGAGCCGTGGGGTCCACCCGCCCGCCTCCGCCCTTGTGTCTGTCGTACTCATCGTCTGGCCTCCAGAAGAACGTGGTGTTTCGTGGATCTCGGCGTGGCCGGGGATCCGGCTCCTCGCACGGGTCCCCGGCGGGGGGATGCGGTTCCTCCTTGGCACCGCGCGGACACCGTGGTGTCACGCACGTCTTACGGTTGGTGACGGACCGTCCCCGGCGTCGGGGAGCGGTCACCCGAGCCCGGCGCGCTCGCCGGGCCCGGGGAGATCATGGATGGATCGCGCCGGCCGGTTCTTTCAGGCCGTCGCGACGGCCCGTCCGGCGCGGCGGCCGAAGAAGGTGCTGTCGCCCAGCGAGGTGCCGCTGCAGTACCCCCAGGACGGGATTCCGCTGGTCGTCCGGCCCGCGGCGAACAGCCCGGGGATCGGGTCGCCCTCGGCGTTGAGGACCTCGCCCCGCGTCGAGGTGTGCAGCCCTCCGATGGTGAAGACCCCGTACGGCGCCTCCCGCAGGTCCAGCACGCCGTACGGCGGTTCGAGCGGCCGCAGCCACTGCGCCGCCTTGTGCCACTCGGGGTCCTCGCCCCGCTCGGCGCCGGCGTTGTACACCGCGACGGTGCCGGCGAGGACGCCGGGGGCGATGCCCATCTCCTTCTCCAGCTCGCCGAGGTCGTCGGAGACCCAGGTGGGCTGGACGACGTGCTCGGCCAGGCGCGCGGCCTCCTCGTTCGTCGTCTCGTCGTAGAGCAGGAACGCCTTGCGGTCCTGCTGGAACACCGTCGCCTGCCCCACCCGTCCGGGATAGGTGTCCTCGTTGATGAACCGGTGCCCGCGTCCGTTCAGCAGCAGGGACCGGTACAGCAGGGCGGGGTCGGCGGGAAAAGCGGCCAGCCCGGCGTCCATGTGCCGGACCGCCGCGCCGACCGCCTGGCCCATGCGGATGCCACGGCCGTCGTCGTTGTCGGTGCCGACCAGGAAGGTGCCGGTGGCCAGCCTCGGCGCGTGCTGGGACAGCATCGCCGGGTTCGCCGCGAAGCCGCCCGCCGCCAGGACGACCCCGCGCCTGGCCCGCACGAAGTAGCGCTCGCCGAAGGTGACGACCTCGGCTCCCACGACCCGCTCGCCGTCGACGACGAGCCGCTCGGCACGGGTGTTGTAGCGCACCTCGACCCCGGCGCGCTCCTGCGTCGCCGTCAGATTCTTGATCAGCATCCAGCCCGCGGACCGCTCGCCGGGCAGCTTGTCCTCCATGTGCACGATGTGGCCGCGGGGAGCGGGCGGGACCAGGCCGGCGAAGGGGTAGGCGTTCTCCCCGCCGGTGTACATCAGGCCGTACCCGGTCGGCGCCTCCCAGGACGGTTCCGTCCACAACTTGGGCACGAACGTGACGCCGCAGCGGACGAGCCAGTCGAAGTGCTCCAGGCTGCCCTCGCAGTAGACGGCGAGCTTGTCCTCGGCGGGGTCCGGCCCGGTGGCGAGCTTGAGGAAGGCGTACATCGCGTCCACGCTGTCCTCGAAGCCGCACGCCTTCTGCACGGAGGTCCCGCCGCCGAGGTAGATCTCGCCGCCGGACATGGCCGTGGCGCCGCCCCAGCCGCCCGCGGCGTCCACGACCAGGACCTCGGCCCCGGCCGCCACGGCCTCGATCGACGCGCTCGCTCCGGCGCACCCGTTCCCGGCGACCAGCACATCGGCCTCGGCGGCCCAGTGGTGGACCCGCGACACCGGCACCGGCGCGGTACTCGCCGTGCTCACGCGCTCCCCTCGCTTCCGGGTTCGGCGCCGCCGGTCGCGCGGGTCGGCGAATCAGTACCATCCGTGATCAATTTCGGTCTCCGTTCGGCATGGCCTCGCCCTTCACCGGTTGTGCACGGTGAGAGGCATCCTGTGCTGGCGCCGACGTTAAGAGCACAGTGGGATGAGTCACATGAGGCGTCCCGATGAGCGGGACCACGCCGTGCGAAGTCCGTAACACGGGGCCTGTCCTCCGGCGACGCCGGCCGCCGGCCGCCTGCCCGGCGAACCCGCGCGTCCTGCTGAGCGGGACGACCTCAGGAGCGTCGCGAGCCCGTTGATTACCGTCCGGTTACCCGAAAGAGCACGCTCTCCGGAGCCCGGAGGGCCGATGCGGACGGAAGTGACGATGCCGTCATCCCCCCAACGATATGACCGGCAGACCGATGTGCTGGTCCTCGGCGCGGGCGCGGCGGGTCTCGCCGCCGCCATCTCCGCCCGCGAGGCCGGCGCCGAGGTCCTGATCCTGGAGAAATGCCCGCCCGAAACCGCGGGCGGCAACACCCGCGTGTCGGGCGGAAGCTGGTTCGAGAACCTCGACGCGGACCAGGCCGCGACCTATCTGCGCAGCCTGTGCGGGGACTTCCCGCTACCCGAGGCGGTCCTCAGGACCTGGGCGGAGGAGACACGGCACACCACCGGGTGGCTGCGGAGCCTCGGCGCGAACGTGGCCGTGAACGGCGCCTACACCCCGGAGTTCCCGCACCTCGACGGCGCGGACTGCTACGGCGGCTACCGCAGCGTGGACGGCAGGATGGGCGACCAGCTCCTGTACCGGTTCCTGGTCGACGCGGCGCTCGCCCACGGCGCCGAGATCCGGTACGCCACGCCCGGCCGGGAGTTGGTCCTCGACGGCGGGGCGGTGACGGGCGTGCTCGCCGAGTCCGCGGACGGGCCGCTGCGGGTGCGGGCCAGGACCGGCGTGGTGCTGGCGACCGGCGGGTTCGAGAACGACCCCGCCATGGTCCGCGACTACCTGCGGCTGGCGCCGTGCCCGGTCTGGGGCACCCCGGCGGCCACGGGTGACGGGCATCGGATGGCGCAGAAGGCCGGGGCCGACCTGTGGCACATGGGCAACATGACCGCGTTCAGCGGCATCCGCGTGCCCGGCTCGGAAACCGGGTTCTTCCTGGCGCCGCCCGCGGCGGGCCACATCTGGGTCGCGCCCGACGGGCGGCGCTTCGTCGACGAGGCCCCGGCGCTCGGCGGCCACGGCCAGCACCGGATCCGGGGCCGGGACGAGCTGCACCCGGCGCAGCCGGCGTACGTCGTCTTCGACGAGCGCACCCGCCGCGCCGGGCCGCTGTGCCCGCCCCGCACCTACCTTCCGGTCGGCTGGAAGGTGCTCATGGAGGGGTACGACTGGAGCCCCGACAACCAGGCCGAGATCGACCGCGGCTGGATCCGGCGCGCCGAGACCGTCGAAGGGCTGGCCGCCGAGCTGGGCATCGCCCCGGAGGTCCTCGCCGAGACGGTCCGCGACTGGAACGCGGCCTGCGCCGCCGGCTACGACGCCCGGTTCGGCCGCCGTCCGGAGAGCCTCACCCCGCTGGACCAGGGCCCCTACTACGCGTTCGAGCTGGCCCCGCTGCTGGGCTGGACCAGCGGCGGGCCGCGCAGGGACGAGCGCTGCCGGGTCCTGGACCCGTTCGGCGCGGCCATCCCCGGCCTGTACGCGGCGGGGTCGGTGAGCTCCACCTACAGCTGGGCGAAGGACGGCGGGTTCCACATCGCCGACGCGCTCGCCTTCGGACGGGTCGCCGGCCGCACGGCCGCCGCTCCGTCCGCCGACCTGAACGATCTGGAGGAGATCAATGCCGGTTGAGTGGGATGAGACGGCCGACGTCTGCGTCGTGGGCTCCGGAGGCGCCGCGCTGACGGCGGCCTACACCGCGGCGGCGAACGGGGCGCGCACCCTGGTGCTGGAGAAGACCGGGTACTTCGGCGGCACCAGCGCCTACTCGGGGTCGTGCCTGTGGCTGCCCGGCAACCACGTCCTGCGCCGGGCGGGCGTCGAGGACAGCGTGGCGCGGGGTCTTGAGTACTTCCGGGCCGTCGTCGGCGACCGCACCCCGGCGGCGCTGCAGGAGGCGTACGTGTCGACGGCGCCCGAGCTGGTGGAGTTCCTGGACCGCGACCCGGTGCTGGAGTTCGAGTTCCTGCCGTTCCCCGACTACTTCACGGCTCCGGGGCACGCCCCCGGCGGCCGGGGGATCGTCCCCAAGCCGCTGCCCGCGGCCGAGCTCGGCGACAGGCTCGGCCAGGTGCGCCCGCCGGTCTCGGTCGACCAGTACGGCGTGGCACAGGACCGGGAGACGCTGACCGGGGGTCAGGCCCTCATCGGGCGGCTGCTGCTCGCCCTGGACCGCACCGGGAACGCCACCATGCGGACCGGGACGCGGATGCGGTCGCTGGTGGTCGAGGACGGCCGGGTCGCCGGTGTGGAGGTGGAGCACGAGGGCCGCACCCTGTTCGTCCGCGCGGAACGCGGCGTGATCCTGGCCGCCGGCGGGTTCGAGCGCGACGCGGAGCTGCGGCGCGAGCTGCAGGGCCTGCCCGGCGCGGACTGGTCCTCGGCGGCGCCCGGTTCGAACACCGGGGACGCGCTCGCCGCGCTCCGGGCGGCCGGCGCCGCGATCGACCTCACCGACGAGTCGTGGTGGTGCCCGGCCGTGCTGTTCCCCAACGGCCACGCCGCCTTCACCCTGGGCCTGCGTGGAGGCGTCTTCGTGAACGCCGCGGGCGAGCGCTTCGCCAACGAGTCCCTGCCGTATGACCGGATGGGCCACGAGATCCGCGCCGGTCACGCCACCGGCGTGTCGCACCTGCCGGTCTGGTGGATCTTCGACGCCCGCTTCACGAGCACCCCGGGGATCACCCAGCCCGCGCCCGATCCCGGGACGTTCCAGGCGGCCGGCCTGTGGCGCACCGCCGGCACCCTCACCGGTCTCGCCGAGCTGATCGGCGTGCCCGCCGACGTGCTCGGCAAGACCGTCACCCGGTTCAACGGGTTCGCCGCCTCCGGCGTGGACGCCGACTTCCACCGCGGCGAGGCCCCCTACGACCGGTTCTTCGCGGCCGGTGACGGCCCGAACCCCTCCCTCGTCCCGATCGACCGGGCCCCGTTCCACGCGGTGCAGGTCGTGCTCGGCGACCTCGGCACCAAGGGCGGCGCCCGGATCGGCGTGGACGCGCAGGTGCTCGGCGAGGACGGCGCCGCGATCCCCGGCCTGTACGCCGTCGGCAACTCGGCCGCCTCGGTCGCCGGGCACGTCTACCCGGGCCCCGGCGTCCCGCTCGGCTCCGGGATGACCTTCGGGTACCGCGCCGTCAACCGGATCCTGGCGGAGACCCGATGAGCACCGAGAAGATCACCGGCGCCGTCGTCCGTTACCTGGACGCCGTGGCGAACGGAACCGCGGACGACATCGCGGCGTGCTACGCGCCGGACGGGACGCTGGAGGACCCGGTGGGCAGCGAGCCCCGCCGGGGCCACGCCGCGATCCGCGAGTTCTACGCGGGACTGGCGGGCGCACGGCGGCGCACCGAGCTGCTGGCCATCCGGGTCGCCGGCGACAGCGCCGCCTTCCACTTCCATGTGCGGACCGAGCTGGCGGACCAGACGTTCGAGGTCGAGCCGATCGACGTGATGACCTTCGACGAGGAGCAGCGGATCACCAGCATGCGGGCGTTCTGGAGCCCCGGCGACATGCGGGTGGCGCGGTGACCGCCCGGCGGCGGTGAGGCGGGCTCGTCCCGCGAAGAAGCCCGGCACGTCCGCGAGCCGGGCTTCGGCTCGCCGCGCGCCGGGCTTCTCCGTCGCCGTGGAGAGGGCGGTCAGGTCGTCGCGGGGCGGGTTCCCGGCCGTCCGGGGTGGACGGCGGACCTGCCGTCAGACCAGTTGGTCCTCCACGGTGAGGCCGAACTCGCCCTTGCCGTACATGACCAGGGCGCGTTCGACGTCGTTGGCGACGTGCACGCTGCCCGCGTGCGCGTCCCGCCAGGCCCGCTCGATGGGGTTGCCGCGGGCGAGCGAGTTGCCCCCGGCGGTCTTGAAGAGGATGTCGACCGCCTCCAGCGCCCGCTCGGTGGCGCGGACCTGGTCCCTGCGGACGCGCAGCCGCAGCTCCATCGGGATCCGCTCCCCCCGGGCGGCGTGCCGGTACACCTCGCGCAGGTTGTGGTCGGTCTGCAGCACCGCGGCGTCGATCTCCGAGGCGGCCCTGGCCACCGCGACCTGGGCGAACGCGTCCTCGGCGAACCGGCCGCCGCCCAGGCTGAGACGCACCCGGTCGCGCATGGCGGTGACGTAGGCCCGGTAACACCCGGCCGCGACGCCGACGACGGGAGCGGTGACCGCGTTGGTGAAGACGCTGCCGAACGGCATCCGGTAGAGCGGGCCGGTGTTCACCTTCTGCCCGGGGCCGCGCAGCCGCGCCTGCTCGTGGCCGCGCAGGACCCGGTGCCCGGGCACGAACGCCCGCTCGACGATGATGTCGTTGCTGGCGGTGCCGCGCAGCCCGACCACGTCCCACACGTCCTCGATGGCGTAGTCCGCGCGGGGGACGAGCGCGGTCATGAAGTCCACCGGCCTGCCGTGGCTCTCCACCACCAGGCCGCCGACCAGCGCCCACGACGCGTACTCGCAGCCGGAGGAGAAGCGCCACCGGCCGGAGAGCTCGTACCCGCCCTCCACCGGGACGAGCCGCCCGACGGGGGCGTAGGAGGAGGACACGAGCGCGTCCTGATCCGGGCCCCACACCTCCTCCTGCGCGGCCGGGTGGAACAGGCCGAGCTGCCACGGGTGGACGCCGAGCACGGAGACCACCCAGCCCGTGGAGCCGCAGGCCGCGGAGATCTCCCGGACGACCCGGAAGAAGTCGGCGGGCTCGCGCTCGGCGCCGCCGTGCCTTCTGGGCTGAAGCATCCGGAAGACCCCGGTGCCGAGCAGTTCCCGGATCGACTCCCGCGGCACCCGCCGGTTCTCGTCCGCAGACGCGGCACGCGCCGCGATGCCCGGCAGCAGCGCGCGGACCGCCGCCAGGACGTCGTCGCCCTCCGGCGGGACGCGTCCCCCACGACGGTCCCGCACGTGTGCCGCGCCCGCGCTCATCGCCGTGCCGCGAGGGCGACCGCGATCTCGATGAGCTGGTCCTCCTGGCCGCCGACGAGCTTGCGGCGCCCGGCCTCGATGAGGATCTCGGCGCCCGACACGCCGTACTTCCTCGCCTGGCGGTCGGCGTGCTTGAGGAAGCTGGAGTAGACCCCGGCGTACCCCATGGTGAGCGACAGCCGGTCGAGCAGGCACTCGCCGTCCATGACGGGCCGGACGACGTCCTCGGCGGCGTCGATGATCTTCAGGGTGTCGACGCCGGTGCGGATGCCGAGCTTCTCGGCGACCGCGACGAAGCCCTCCACCGGCGTGTTGCCGGCGCCCGCGCCGAACCTCCGCGTCGAGCCGTCGATCTGCAGCGCCCCCGCCCGCACGGCGATCACCGAATTGGCCACGCCGAGGCCGAGGTTCTCGTGGCCGTGGAAGCCGACCTGGGCGTCGGAGCCGAGCTCGGCCACGAGCGCGGCGATCCGGTCGCCGGTCTCCTCCATGATCAGCGCGCCGGCCGAGTCGACGACGTACACGCACTGGCATCCGGCGTCGGCCATGATGCGGGCCTGCCGGGCCAGGACCTCGGGCGGCTGGCTGTGCGCCATCATCAGGAACCCGACCGTCTCCAGGCCGAGCCGCCTGGCCAGGCCGAAGTGCTGGACGGAGATGTCGGCCTCGGTGCAGTGGGTGGCGATCCTGCAGATGCTCGCGCCGTTGTCGGCGGCCTCGCGGATGTCGTCCTGCAGTCCCAGTCCGGGCAGCATCAGGAACGCGATCCGCGCGCGCTTCGCCGTCGCCACCGCGGCCTTGATCAGTTCCTGCTCGGGGGTGTGGCTGAAGCCGTAGTTGAACGACGAGCCGCCGAGCCCGTCGCCGTGGGTGACCTCGATCACCGGCACGCCCGCGTCGTCGAGCGCGGCGACGATGGACCGGACGTGCTCGACCGTGAACTGGTGCTGCTTGGCGTGCGAGCCGTCGCGCAGCGACGAGTCGGTGATCCGGATGTCGAGGTCGGCGCTGTAAGGCATGGAATGGATCCCCCTGGGACTAGGAGCGCTCGGCGAGCAGGCGCCGCGCGAGGCCTTCGCCGACCTTGGCGGCGGCGGCGGTCATGATGTCGAGGTTGCCGGAGTACGGCGGGAGGAAGTCGCCCGCGCCCTCGACCTCGATGAACACGGCGACCCTGGCGAGCCCGCCGCTCACCGGCGTGGGGTCGTCGAACTGCGGCTCGGCGCGCAGCCGGTATCCGGGCACGTACGACGCCACGACGGCGGCCATCTCCTTGATCGAGGTCGCGATGGCCTCGCGGTCGGCGTCGGGCGGGATGGCGCAGAACACGGTGTCCTGCATGAGCATCGGCGGCTCCGCCGGGTTGAGGATGATGATGGCCTTGCCCTTGCGCGCGCCGCCGATCGTCTCGATGCCCCGCGCGGTGGTGCGGGTGAACTCGTCGATGTTGGCCCGCGTGCCGGGGCCCGCCGACGGCGAGGCCACGCTGGCGACGATCTCCGCGTAGGCCACCTCGGTCACCCGGGAGACAGAGTGCACGATCGGGATCGTCGCCTGGCCGCCGCAGGTGATCAGGCTGACGTTGGGCGTGTCGAGGTGCGCCCCGAGGTTGACCGCGGGCACCACCGCCGGGCCGAGCGCGGCCGGGGTCAGGTCGACGGCGGGGATGCCGAGCGCCTCGTACTTGGGCGCGTTCTCCTTGTGCACGTACGCGGAGGTCGCCTCGAACACGATGTCGGGCCGCACGGTCTCGGCGAGCAGCCGGTCGACGCCATCGGCCGAGGCGATCAGGCCCGCCTCGCCGGCCCGCTTGAGGCCGGGACTGTCCGGATCGATGCCGATCATCCAGCGCGGCTCGATGACGTCGGAACGGAGCAGCTTGTACATCAGGTCGGTCCCGATGTTGCCCGAACCCACGATCGCGGCGGTCGCCTTGGTCACGGTGTCACCTTCATTCGAATCGAGCGGTCACGGAGCCGAGCCCGGCGAACTCGGCGCGGAAGACGTCGGCGGCGCGCGCGTCGACGGCCCGGGTGCAGGACCCGGGGAGGATGACGTGCCCGGCTTCGAGCTTCACGCCGAAGGAGGCCACCTTCCTGGCCAGCCAGGCGACGGCGGTGGTGGGGTCGCCGAGCACGGCGCTGGTGTTGCCCCTGGTGATCTCGGCGTCCCCGGCGTACAGCACGACGTCGATGTCGGCGATGTCCATGCCCGCGGCCGTCAGCTCGGCCGGGCTCATCCGGGCCTCGCCGAGGATCACGCCGGCCGAGGAGGCGTTGTCGGCGATCGTGTCGGCCAGGCGGATCCGCCAGTCCCGGACACGGCTGTCGATCAGTTCGATGCTCGGCACGACGTACTCGGTGGCGGCGAGCACGTCCTCCTCGGTGCACCCTTCACCGGGGAGGCTCGCGCCGAGCACGTAGCCGATCTCTACCTCGATGCGGGGGTAGCAGTACCGCCCGGCCGGGATCGGCGCGTCCTCAGGCAGCACCATCGTGTCGAGCAGATGGCCGTAGTCGGGCTCGTCCACCCCCATCATCCGCTGCATCACCGGGGACGAGAGCCCCACCTTGTGCCCGTACACCCGGGCCCCGGCGGCGAGGCGGCGGCGGATGTTGATGAGCTGGATCTCGTAGGCGTCCACCACGTCGATGCCGGGGAAGGCATTGGTCGGCGGTTCGATCGGCACGCGGTCCCGCTCGGCCTCCCAGAGCCGTTCGGCCACGGACGCGCGTTGCGTCCCATCCAGCATCAGGTCCTCCTGCGGTCGTGTCCCGCGTCCGCGCCGGGGCGGAGCGGGTGGTCGATGGCGACGGGGCTCACCCGTCGTAAGTGATCTTGATGTGGTCGCTGACCGGGGTGGCCTGGCAGGACAGGGTCAGCCCGTCGGCGAGGTCCTGGTCGTCGAGGATCGAGTTGCGCTCCAGCGCCACCTCGCCCTCCAGCAGGACACAGGCGCAGGCGCTGCACGACCCTTCGCGGCACGAGTACGGCGCCTCCATGCCGGCCGCCAGCATCACGTCGAGCAGCTTGGCGTCCTTCGGCCAGGCCAGCGTCCGCTTCTCGCCGTCGAGCTCGACCTCCACGGTGCTGCCGGGGCCCGAGGGGTCGATCACCGGCTCGGGCGCGGCGAACGGGTCGGCGGCCAGCGACTCGAAACGCTCGACGTTGACCCGCCGCCGCGGCACGCCGAGGCCGGTGAGCACCTGGACGGCGAGGTCCATGAACGGGCCGGGGCCGCAGACGAACGCCTCCCGGCCGGCGTACGGCCGGGTGAGCGCGGCGAGGGCGGCCGGGGCGGGCAGGCCCTGCACCGACTCCAGCCAGTGGACGACGGTGAGCCGCTCGCCGTGCTCGGCGCTCAGCGCGATCAGCTCGTCGCGGAAGATCACCGAGCTCTCGTCCCGGTTGGCGTACACCAGGGCGACCGCGCCGGTCCCGGCGCGCAGGCACGACTTGAGGATCGACATGACCGGGGTGATGCCGCTGCCGCCGGCCAGCAGCAGCAGGTCCTCGTCCAGCGAGGCGGGGACGAACGTGCCCGCCGGGCGCAGCACCTCCAGCACGTCGCCCTCGGTGACGTGGTCGCAGATCCAGTTGGACCCGTAGCCGCCCCGGGTGCGCTTCACCGTCACCTTGAGCTTCTCGTCGCACAGCGGGGAGCTGCTCAGGGAGTAGCAGCGCGCCGCGCCCTCCGGACGGGTGGTCGGCACCCGGATGGTGAGGAACTGGCCCGGCCGGTAGCCGAAGCGGGCGTGGTCGCCGTCGGCGGGTTCCAGCACCAGCGAGTGCGCGTCGGCGGTCTCCCTGATGACCTCGACGACGCGGGCCCGCAGTGTTCCCGCCCTGGTCACGTCCGGGACTCCGCGGCGGCGGTACGGGACCGCAGGGCGGCGTGCCGGGCGGCGATGTACCCGAACACGATGGAGGGGCCGATCGTCGCGCCGGGACCGGCGTACTCGTTGCCCATGACCGAGGCGGAGGTGTTGCCGGTGGCGTACAGCCCCTCGATGACCGAGCCGTCGGGCCGCAGCACCCGGCTGTGCTCGTCGCAGACCAGCCCGCCCTTGGTGCCGAGGTCGCCGGCCTCGACGCGGAAGGCGTAGAACGGCGCCTTGTCGATCACGTCCAGGTTCGGGTTCTTCAGGGTGGGGTCGCCGTAATAGCGGTCGTAGGCGCTGTCGCCGCGGCCGAAGTCCTCGTCCTTGCCCGCCCTGGCGAACCCGTTGAACCGCTCGACGGTCTCGGTCAGCGCGCCGGCCGGGACGCCGATCTTGCCGGCCAGCCCGGCGAGCGTGTCCGCCCGGAAGGCCACGCCCTTGTCGTAGAAGGCGTCCGGGATCGGCATCCCGGGGAGGATCTGCGCGAACGGGTACCGCGCCCGGGCCTTGGCGTCCATCACGAACCACACGGGCACGTGCCCGCCGTCGAGCTGGTCGTGCACGAAGTTGACGTACGGAGAGGACTCGTTGGTGAACCGCCGCCCCTCCGAGGACACGATGACCGACGGCGGGATGCACCGCTCCGACACCAGCGGGATGACCGCGCCCGCCGGGTGCCGCACGGCGGGCATCCACCAGGCGTCGTCCATCAGGCCGAGGGCCGCGCCGGCCCGCTCCCCCGCCAGGATGCCGTCGCCGGTGTTCTCCGCGGCGCCCATGCCGAAGTCGGCCTGGCCGCCGTAGGGCAGGTACTTGTCGCGCATCTCCTGGTTGTGGTCGAAACCTCCGGTCGCCAGCAGCACGCCGTACCTGCCGCGGATCCGGACGGTCTCGCCGTCGCGCCGGGCGACGATGCCGGTGACGACACCGTCCTCGACGACGAGCTCGGTCATCGGCGTCCGCAGCCACAGCGGGATCCGCGCGTCCTTCAGGACCATCCGCAGCCGGGCGACGAGCGCGCGTCCGCCGGTGGACATGTGGCGGCGGCGGACCAGGTTCGAGGAGACCCGCCAGGCGGCCACGACCGTCGTCCAGCGGCCGCGCCAGGTTCGCTTGACCATGGCCAGGTCGTGGTAGTCCTTGCTGGTGACCCACAGGCCCAGCGGGCCCTTCATGCCGTTGGGGCGCTGGTACTTCTCGTCCTCGCCCAGCGCCCGGGTGTCGAAGGGCACCGGCTCGATGGACCGGCCGAGCGGCCTGCCGCCCTCCAGCTCGGGGTGGTAGTCGGCGTATCCCTTGGTCCAGAAGAACCGCATCCACTTGCTCTTGGCGAGCAGTTCCATCGCGGCGGGCCCGTTGTCCACGAACGCGTCGAGCCGGGCCGCGGGGATCCTGCCCTCGGTCAGCAGGTCGAGGTAGCGGCGGATGGACTCGCGGCTGTCGTCATGGCCCTTGGCCCGCAGGGTGGGGTTGTTGGGAATCCAGACGCCGCCACCGGAGATCCCGGTGCTGCCGCCGAAGACGGCGCCCTTCTCGACCACCACGGCGGACAGGCCGGCGTCGTGCGCGGTGAGCGCGGCCGTCATGCCACCGCCGCCACTGCCGACGACGACGAGGTCGAACTCGTGGTCCCAGCCGCTCACCGCTCGGCCTTCCGGGTGAGGAAGGACAGGACGACGCTCTCCCAGGCGGCCTTCTGCTCGATCATCGCCCAGTGGCCGCAGTCGGGGAAGATGTGCAGCTCGACGTCGGGGATGGCCCGCATCGGCAGGATCGCCATGTCGACCGGGCTGACGCGGTCGTCGCGGCCCCAGGTGATCAGCGTCTTGGCCTTGATCTTGTGCAGCATCGCCCAGTACGGCGGCGTGTCCGAGACGGCCGCGGCCGCCATGGCGGCGGTGAACGCCGCCCTGCCGTACATCCGGCGGGCACTGGCCAGCGTGGCCGGTTCGGTGGCCAGCGCCCAGCGCTCCTCGATCAGCTCCTCGGTGATCAGGGACCGGTCGTAGACCATGGAATGCAGCCACTGGACGAGCCGCTCGCGGGTGGGGGCGTCGGTGAACTCCATCAGCAGCTCGATGCCCTCACCGGGCGACGGGCTGAACAGGTTCCTGCCGACGCCGCCGATCGTGACCAGCCGGCGCACGCGGTCGGGATGGGCGATCGCCACCTGGGCGCCGACCCCGCCGCCCATGGAGTTGCCGATCACGTCCACCTGCCGCAGCCCGAGTCCGTCGAGGAAGGGGACGACCGCGGCCTGGGCGGCCACCGCGGGATGCAGGTCGGTGGGGTGGCTGACCCCGAAACCGGGGAACTCCAGGACCAGGCAGCGGAAACGCTCGGCCAGGACCGCGAGGTTGCCGCGGAAGTTCCGCCACCCTGTGACTCCGGGTCCCGAACCATGCAGAAGCAGCAGCGGCGGGCCGTCGCCGGCCTCGTGGTAGCGCAGCACACCCTGGTCGGTCGCAAGTTCCCGCGCCGTCGAATCATAGGTCAGCTCGGTGAGCATTCGTCCGTCCCGTTCATCGGAGTATCGGCTTCGGGGAAGGTAGCCCGCGGAGCCGGGCGAACGGGGCGTCCCTCCCGATGAGTGAGACCCGGCCCGCTCCCCGCCCGGAACGGGGCCGCGACACCGGACGGCGCGCGACGGCACTTCCGCTCAGCGGGATCCGGCCCGGATGGGGCGCCCGATGGCCCGTAACTTCGTCACCCCGGGCCGCCGATGGGGCGGCGTCCGACGTTTCCCGAGGTGAACCACATGACAGCCGAGCCCGCGCTCGTTGTGGAGGCTAACGGCGTGACCCCTCCAGACCCCACGGAGATGCGGCGGGCGATGAGCCTGTTCGCGAGCGGCGTGACGGTCATCACCGGCATCGACGAGGGAGAGCCGGTGGGATTCGCGTGCCAGTCGTTCGCGTCGGTGTCGCTCGAACCGCCGCTGATCCTGTTCTGCGCCGGGCACGGGAGCCGGACCTGGCCCAGGATCAGGAAGTCCGGACGGTTCACCGTGAACGTGCTCGGCGAAGACCAGACCGACCTGTGCGCCCGGTTCGGCTCCGGCGCGGGCAGGAAGTACGACGGGCTCGACTGGGAGACGTCCCGCTGGGGCACTCCGGTGTTGCCCGGCGCGCTGCTGCGCGTGCACGCCGAGGTCGGCGACGTGCACACCGCCGGGGACCACGATGTCGTGATCGGCCGGGTGCTGGAGGTCGAGCGGGGCGCCGAACGGCGTCCCCTGGTGTTCTACCGCGGCCGGTTCGGTGTCGACCACGACGGGGACGCCGATCAGGCGCTGTTCGCTCCCGGCCTGTGGGGCTGGGCGGACCACTGGGACTGGAACCGCGTGGGCCAGGGGGAGTGAACCGGCCGTGCCTCACAGCCAGCCGTCGGCGCCGCCCATGCTGAGCCAGCGGTTCATGGTCTCCGTCGACCAGGTCCGGCCCGGCACCCGGGTGGCCTGACGGGAACGTCCCCGCTGGTCGTCCTCACAGGAGAAGAGGGCGAGCGACGCCTGCCGGGCGGCGTCCACCACCAACGGGGCGACGTTCTCCAGCGGCGTCTGGCTGTCGCCGACGAGAGAGATGCTCGCCACGGGGCCCTCCTGGCCGCGGATCGCCGCGGCCGCGCAGGCGATGGCGGGGAAGCTCTCGCCGCGTTCGAAGGCCAGCCCTTGGCGCCGCCGGATGCGGTGGAGTTCCTGGTGCAGGGTGCCGATGTCGCCGATCGTCCGGCTGGTGAGCCGGCTGATCCTGTCGCGGACCAGTTCCTCGACCCGCTCGGGCTCCAGCCAGGCGAGGATCGCCTTGCCCAGCGCGGTGGAGTGCGCCGGGGCCCGGCCGCCGACGCGTGAGGGCACGGCGAGGGCGAAGCGCCCGCCGACCTTGTCCAGGTAGAAGACCTCCGGGCCGTCCAGGACCGCGAGGTGGACCACCATGCCGGTTCTCATCTGCAGGTCGTGCAGCAGCGGCGCGGCGGCCTCGCGGATCTCCCCGTGGCTGCCGTCGCCACCGCCGAGCCCGAGGGCCCGCTTGCCCAGGCTGTAGCCGGAGGAGGTGTGCTCCAGCCACTGGAGTCGTACGAGTTGGTCGAGGATGCGATGCGCCGTCGAGCGCGGCAGGTGCGTGCACCGGGCCACGTCCTCCAGCGTGAGGTGGGTGAAACGTCCATCGAACGCGTCGATGATCAGCGTCATCCGCTCGACCATCGACGGCGGGAGCTCTCGCCGCGCGGACGTCGCTTGGCCTGGCTCGGCAGAGAGAGCGGTCATCACATCTCCCCAGAACTGAAATGAATTCTTGTTTTGAATGTAGCAACGAGATGGACATCAGGGAAGAGAGTGAAGAAGATCACAGAAAGCGAGCTTTCGCCGGATTCGTCCCTAGTCGTGAGCTGCCAACCGCACCCGCCTGCACCCGAGAGGAGTTCCGGGTGGCGGGAAGCGCCCCGCCACGCCGCCTGGGGACGTGTTCCACTGAACTGAATGGGATTCAAGCCATGTGTAACATCCACCCGGTAGTGCGTCAACGGACACAGAGCCGTCACAGGACCGAAACCAGCCGAGGGCGGCCGGGTACCGCGACCACACTGCCATCCACGGGCGCGTTCCGCGCGACGCGAGTCCGAAACCCGAAACGGCGACGGTCCACATCGGAGACCGCCGCACAGTGAACGCCCTTCAGATGTGAGGCTCTCAGCCCGGAGGGCGTGGCCTTTCCTGGCCGCGGGTCCAGGCGGGGTCGCGACGCTCGGCGAAGGCCCGGGGCCCCTCGGCGGCGTCCGCGCTGCCCCCCATCACGAACTGGAACATCTCCGCGAAACGCCACTGCTGCTCGACGCTCAGCTCCCGGCCCTCGCGCACGACGCGCTTGATGAACCGCACGGCCAGCGGCGAGCCCCGCAGGATCTGCCCGACGACCTCGTCGACCTGCGCGTCCAGCCCCGCCGCGTCGTCGGCCAGCGCCTGCACGAGCCCGATCTGGTGCGCCCGCTCCGCGGTCATCCGCGCGCCCGTCAGGTGCAGCCACAGGGCCTCGCCGAGCGGGACGGCCCGCGACACGTGGGCCAGACCGGCGCCGCCCATCAGGCCGCGGCGCGGCTCGGGCAGCCCGAACGTGGAGGAGCGGGTCGCGACGCGCAGATCGCACAGCATCGCCAGCTCCAGCCCTCCGCCCAGGC
The DNA here is from genome assembly GCF_014200435.1 of Sphaerisporangium krabiense. Lineage (NCBI taxonomy): Bacteria > Bacillati > Actinomycetota > Actinomycetes > Streptosporangiales > Streptosporangiaceae > Sphaerisporangium > Sphaerisporangium krabiense. The sequence continues at coordinate 1,035,985 of NZ_JACHBR010000001.1, forward strand.
AGTAGCCGTCGATCGCGGCGACGACCGGCGCGGCGCACCTCGCCACGGCGTCGAACCCGGGAAGCCGGCCCGGGCGGGGGACGTCCGGGTAGGCGCGCGGACCCCGCCGCGCCGCCCCTCCCCCGGCGTCACGCAGGTCGAACCCGGAGGAGAAGGCCCGCCCGCCCGCACCACTGATCACGATGACGCCGACGCCGTCGTCCGCGTCCAGCTCGGCCACGACCCGCTCCAGCTCCGCCAGCACCGTCACGCTCAGCGCGTTGTGCACCTCGGGCCTGTTCAGCACCACCCTGGCGCAGCCCGCGTCCCGGTGAACGGTCAGTTCGTCTCCCATGCACCCTCCAGGTGTACGCGGCGACAGGCGGACCGCGGCGCCCGTGCCGCGGTCCGCCCCGCCATTCCGCGCGACCCAGTTCAGCAGCGAACCGCCCCCCGGCGTGCGCCCAGTCCCGCTGAGCGGGCGTCCCCCGCCCACCCGACGTCCTCGGCGGCGAGCCCGCCCCGTCTCAGCGAGCGCCGGCGGGACGATGAAACGTCACACGAGAGACGACGCTCTCGGCGGGCCTGCCCAGAACCTGTTCCAGATCGGGCGTCTGCCTCTCCAGAGCGCCGGCGCGCACCTGCGCGGTGAGCCGGCTCATGGGGCCCGAGCCGGTGTCCGGCACTTCGCGGTACGGCACACCCAGCGCCTCGGCGACCTGCGGGTAGCTCCACACGGGGCCGGTGAAATCGTAGGCGCGGCCCAGATGCCCCTCGCCGGTCAGGACGTTGGCCGCCGCCTCTGCCAGGTCGGACCGGAATGCCGTGTTCAGACCGCGGCCTCCGGTGGAGCTGGTCAGCTCCCCGCCGGAGACCCTCGGGACGAACGCGTCGCCGTAGAAGGGGTGCCGCACGATGGTGTACGGCAGGCCGCTGCGCAGCACGGCCTGCTCGGTGGCGTGATGCGCCTCGGTCATCCCGGTCGGAACGGTGTCGGCGTCCAGGAAGCTGGTGTAGACGATCGCGCCGACGCCCACGTCCACCGCCGCGGCGATCGCGGCCAGGTGCTGAGCCGTCCTGCGAGCGGAGTCCAACTCCGGAGACGAGATCAGCAACAGCCTGGCGGCACCGTCGAACGCCTCGCGCAGACTCGCCGGGTCGTCATAGTCGCCCCGCCTGACGGTGACCCCCTCAGGCGCCCGCCCCGGATCACGCACCGCCGCGACGACCTCCCCCCGCCCACGCAACCGTTCAACCACAAGACGCCCGAACGCCCCCGACGCGGCCGAGACAACAATCATGAGACTCCCTCTGGTCGAGACCCGTCACAGTGAACCGCCGGCGGGCGACGCGACGCCACTCCTTTTCCCGTCCACCAGGGGCGATCCGTCCTGCACCGCCGACCATTCGGCGTCCGGCATGCGGATGAGGGAGACGCCGACGATGCCGAAGACGAGCAGCAGGAGGACGGGGCCGCCCAGGCCGAGGATGAGGTTCCAGGAGCCGGCGCCGATGAGCCAGATCACGATGCCGGCGAGTACCCCGGCCGGGAACCACCAACCGGCCCGGCCCGCCCTGGCATAGGCGACGGCGACCAGGACGAGGCCGAGGAAGGAGCCGATCATGCCGGGCAGTTGCCAGGCGGCGATCATCGCGGGCTGGGCCGCGTCCTGCATCAGCTTCTCGGCCTGGTCGACGGGCAGGTTCTGGAACAGGACGATGTCGAAGAAGTCGGAGATCATGAGGCTGGAGAAGTTGATGAGGCCGAGGACGGCCACCACGCCGGCGATGTGGGCGAGCACGACGCCCTTGCGGCGCACCAGGTGGACTAGCCCGATGACCCCGGGCACCCAGAGCACCCACGCGTAGTGCAGGAGCGTCGCGCTGACGCCGACCGGGGCCGGGTTGTGCGCGTACACCAGGGGGTCGTCCACGCCGGGGCGGGTGGGGTCGACGGCCATGCCGAGGAGCAGGCAGAGCGGGGCGAGGACCAGGCTCGCGCCCGCCGCGACGCGGCGGAACGAGTTCGCGTTGGAGAACATGCGCCAGACCGTAGAAATCGATGCCCCGTTCCGTCGTCAAAGCACTCTTTGATCCGGGGTCCACCTGGAGGCGGAGGATCGGGCGGTACGGGTGGCCGCCTGGAACGGTACGGCGACGGCCGGGCTAACCTTCGCTCATGTTCCGTCGCCATCCCCCCACGCTCGTCGACTGGCTGGTCGCGGGCGTTGTGGGCCTGTTCGCGATCGCCGAGGAGGTCAGCGGGCGCACGGCCTCCCCGTCCCGTGAGCACCTCGCGCCGTGGGTCGTGGTCGGCGCCGCGGCCGCGGTCCTGGTGCTGTTCCGGCGCCGGGCGCCCTTCGCCGTCCTGCTCGTCTACTCCGGCGCGAGCGTCGTCTCGTTCGCCCTGCTGCGCGAGTCCCCCGCCGCGTGGCAGTTCTACACGCAACTCGTGCTGCTGTTCACGCTGCTGTCGGAGGCGCCGTCGCGCGGCGCCAGGGCCGCCACCGGGATGGCCGCGACCGGGGCCTATCTGTTCTTCATGTTCACCAACTCCACCCCTCCTCCGGGGTGGGGCGACGTCGCCGTGGGGCTGGTCATGTGCGCGATCGCCGGCGGGGCCGGGGTCGCGGTGCGACGCCACCGGGTGCTCGCCGTACAGGCCGCCGAACGCGGGGAGCTGCTCGCCCGCGAGGCCGTGGCGGAGGAGCGGGCCCGTATCGCCCGCGAACTGCACGACATCGTGGCGCACAGCGTCAGCGTGATGACGATGCAGGCCGGCGGCGTACGGCTGATGCTCGGCGAGGAGAAGGAACGTGAACGGCGGATGCTCGCCACCGTCGAGGAGACGGGCCGGGAGGCCGTCGACGAGCTGCGGCGCATGCTGGGTCTGCTGCGCGGGCCGCACGACGACGGGCTCGACGGGCGGCCCCGGCTCGACCGGCTGGACGACCTGCTCGACCAGGTCCGCGCGGCCGGGCTGGAGGTGACGCTCGACGTCCAGGGCGAGCCGGTACGGCTGCCCGCGGGACTCGACCTGTCCGCCTACCGCATCGTGCAGGAGGCGCTGACCAACACCCTCAAGCACGCGGGCCCGACGAAGGCCGCGGTGACCATCGGATACCACCCGCACGAGCTGCGCCTGGAGGTGGTGGACCAGGGGCCGCGCGGGACCCCGGCGCGGGCCGGCGTCCGGGAGGGCGGGCACGGCCTGATCGGCATGCGGGAGCGCGCCGCGCTGTTCCAGGGGACGCTGACCATCGGGCCGCTGGGGTCCGGCGGGTTCGCGGTGCGGGCGGTGCTGCCCCTGTGACCGGGCCCGCCGCGGGCGGCGTCGGCATCCTCATCGCCGACGACCAGGCGATGATCCGGGCCGGGCTGCGCCTGGTCATCGGCACCCAGCCCGATCTGTCCGTGCTCGGCGAGGCGTCCGACGGGGAGCGCGCCGTGGAGCTGGCGAGAAGCCTGCGGCCCGACGTGGTGCTCCTCGACATCGCGATGCCGCGCGTGGACGGTTTGGAGGCGGCCCGGCGGATACTCGCCGCGCCGGAGCCACCCCGGGTGATCATGCTGACGACGTACGACACCGACGAGAACCTCGACCGCGCGCTGCACTCCGGGGTCAGCGGCTTCCTGCTCAAGGTGTCGCCGCCCGAGCACCTGTTCGCGGCGATCCGCAGCGCGGCGCGCGGGGACATGCTGCTCGACCCGACCGTCACGCGGCGGGTCATCGACGCCTACCGCCGGGCCCCCGCGCCCCCCGCGACCGACTCCGGGCTGACCGCGCGGGAGGAGCAGGTGCTCCGCCTCGTCGCGCAGGGCCTGTCCAACGCCGAGATCGCCACGGCGCTGTTCATCAGCCACGCCACGGTGAGCACGCACATCAACCGGCTGCTGGCCAAGCTCTCCCTCCGCGACCGCGCCCAGGCCGTCCGATACGCCTACGAGTCGGGCGTCGTCCGCCCCGGCGCCCCCGAGCCGGATTAGGCCGGCGGCTCGTCGGCGCCCACGACACACCGGCACGAGGCGAGGCCCCCGAAGCGGTCGCGCTCCGAGGGCCTCGCCGGTGTGCCGGTCGTCACGGGACGTACACGTACCAACGGCCGTTCCGCAGGAAGCAATAACCGCCGGACGCGGAGGCCGCCACCGAGCACTGGCGCAGGTCCCAGTAAGGGCCGGAGGTGGCCGCCGTGGTGACGGAAGCCTTGGGGGCGGAGGACGGCGCGGTGGCCGCGTGCGCCGTGACGGGGAGGGCGAGAGCGGCGATGACGAGGCTGGCGCCCACGGCCGCGCGGCGGATCGGATTCACGGTGAACTTCATGGACTCGAAGGTAGGAAACCGACCCGTCCCCGGTCGTCAAAGCCGTCCTTGATTCCCCGTCCACCGCCAGGCGGACATCCGTCGGTCGGGACGTCCTCCCCTCGGCCCATCGCCACCTGCCACCGCCGACGCCTCACAGCCAGTCCTTCTCCGGAGTGGACGCCTTCAGCAGGACGCCGGCGCCTTCCATGACCGGGTCGCCATGGGGCACGCACAGTGTCTCCACGTCCAGTTCCGCCAGCCTGCGGAAAGACGCGACGGCCTCGTCCCTGGCCACGTTGAACGGGCCGAGGAGCACGCGTCCCTCCGCGGCGGCGACGTTGTCACCCGGGAAGAGCACGCCGCTGGAAGGCAGATGGAGCGCGACGCTTCCCGGGGTGTGCCCGGGCACGTGCAGGACACGGACGCTCTCCCCCCAGCCGTCGAGGACGTCGCCGTCGCGCAGTTCCACATCCACCTCCACATGCCGCAGAGGCGGAATGCCCGCCGCGGCGAAGCCCGCCATGACCTGCTCGTTGAGGACGCGTTCGGCATCGGTGTACGTCGCCTCCGGTTCGGGGCGCAGACCACGGATGACGAAGGCGTCCGCGGCTCCGGCCAGCACGCGCGCGCCGGTCGCCTCGACCAGATCCGCGGCCGATCCGGTGTGGTCGATGTGGCTGTGGGTCAGCACGATCTGCCGGACGTCCTGGGGCCGGGCACCGAGCCGTGCCAGCGCGTCGAGGACCTGCGGGGCGGATCCCGGCACACCGGTGTCGATCAGCGCGTACCCGCCGGGTATGCGCACGAGGTAGACGTGTCCGACCGAGAAGGGAAGCTGCCATATCGCCGGTGTGACCTGAATAGGACGCATGGCGCGACGCTAGAAGACCGGCACGAAATTATCGATGCTTCTCCGCTGAAAGCGGAGCCCCTCCGCCGAACGCGAAAGCAACCGCCGAACGCGACAGGACCGCGCTATCGGATGCTTGTCACGCGGCGGGGGGTTCGCCGGTCGCGCGGCGCGGGAGTCGCTGGTCAGACGGCACGAGGTTCGCCCAGGAGTCCTACCGCGAGGGCCGGCTCATCATGGCGCAGGACTGCGACCTGATTCCGCGAACCTACGAGACGAAGAGGGGCGAGGGCGAACCGGTCGTACGTGCCATGCTCAAGGTGATCGCCCCGATCTCGGGCCGGCTTCTCGCTACGGCCCGGTACGCGAGGGCACCGCCGGGTTCACTGCGGCACTCGCCCCTCAATGTCGGCATCACCATCTACCGATGTACTCCCGCAGTGGGGCGGGCTTCAGCCCGGCCGCGGCCGCCGCGTCCAGGACCCTTCGCAGGTCCCCCTCCACGGTCCCGTTGAAGTGCAGCAGGATGATGTCGCCGGCCTTCAGGCGAGGCACCGGGACGGGGTCCGTTCCCCAGGTGGTGAGATCGTACGTCCACGTGACCAGGGCTTCCGCGCCGCAGGCACGAGCGGTGGTCCGGGTGGTCTCCGAGTACGTCCCGTACGGAGGACGCAGCAGACGCGGGCTGTCGCCGAACTTGGCGAGATGCTGGTCGCGCGCCCCGCAGATTTCCGCCCGCTGCCCGGCGGCGTCGAGCGTGGACAGGTCGGGGTGGCTGACGCTGTGATTCTCGACTCGGACAGGTCCATTGTTGAGCAGGGTGCGGAAATAGCCGTCATCGTAGGAGTACGCACCCGGCAGCAGAAACAGCGACGCGGGCACCCGGCGGTCGAGTAGCAGCTTCGCGGCAGCCGGATCGTGGTTCCAGCCGTCGTCGATGGTGACGAACACGACCGGATCGGCGGTTCCCACGTGGGAGACGACCGGAACGGGCTCGGGCCAGGCGGCCGACGACTGCGACACCGACGCGTGCACTGGGCCGGTCATCGCGCCAATGAGCGCTAATGGAACGAGGGCGGCAAGTGCACCGCGTAGGGCGCAGCACAGCTTTGATCTTGGCATGGTGCCATATTGGCCTCGGCAAACTGGCCTGTCCATATATAGGTCGGACCTATTCAGTGATCGGTGCATCTCAATTTGAATGGGTCTAGCGGGCACTCGGGGTCAGCCGGTCTTCGACCAGCCCTAGGAGCTCGGCCTGCTGAACAAGTCGGCGCAGATCAAAGGCCCGACCGGCCGTGGGTGACTTCCAGGTTCAGGCGGAGGTTTTCCGCTGTGAGAACCCAGATGATCGCGACTCCTAGGTGATTCTTCATCCCGTCGGGATGGGCTCCTCCAGGATCCGCGCTCTCGCACTGGTGGGTGGGATCGCGACGCTCGGCCACGACGGCGCGGCACGGGTGGGCTCCACACACCTCGACCACTACAACCATTTCCTCATCGACCCTGCCCATTCAAGCGGCCGCTCAGAGGTCCGCGCACAAGGATCGAAGTGATCGAGCCCACCCGTGCGGGTCCGTCGTGGCCGACCACCGTAAGCCCGCCCGGCAAGCGCGCAACCCCCAGTCGCCCGAGAACGACGACCGCCCCAGGTGAACACGCGCGCGGTCACCGGCGGCAGGGAGTGGTCAGCGGAAGGGGGTGGCGTCGATGCGGCCGTCGTCGCAGACGGTGGCGGTGAAGGGGATCTCCAGGTGGGCGACCTCGTCGGGGGGGATGATCATGAGGCGGGCGGCGGGTGGGCAGGTCCCCTCGTCGCCGACGGGCATCACGGTCCAGTGCAGGGTGGATCGCGCCGCGCGTCCGGGGCGCAGGGTGACGCGGTGCGGGACGACGTTCGCCCGGCGGGTTCTGGTGCGAAGGACGTCGCCCTTGGCGTCGATCATGACGAGCCCGACGAAGCCGTAGACCCAGCAGGTCTTGGCCGAGGTGTTGGTGAACACGAGCGGCACGTACCGCTGGCCGGCCCCGGAGTCGAGCCGGCCGAGGCTCGCCTTGAGCTGGGTCGTACGGCAGCGCGCCGGAGCGGCGGCCTCCGTGGAGGCCTGGGCCTGGAGGCCGGAACCGGCTACCGCCGCGAGGAGGGCGACGGCCAGGACGAGTGGTGTGCGCATCTTCACATCAGGTTGGACGCCTATCTCGGGCGCCTTGTTCGCAGAGGACTCCTCATATCTCGGGTGCAGGGGCCTCTTATTTCTCACGGCGCGACCGTTGTCCGTATCGGAGCCATGAGGCCCTCTACAAACCTTGTGCGCGGGAAGCCGAAGGATCGTTTCCCCAGAATCGTCGGGAGCACATCGGGCGCTCTCGAACTGGTGTACGATTCCGCGGCATCAGGAGCATGGAGTTCGGAATAAGGACTGATCACATGACCGATCCCCAGAGCCACACCCTCGAGGTGCCCGGCTGTGTTCTCCACTACGACGTGCGGGAGGCCGCGGCGGCGAGCGCGGACCCGGTTCTGCTCATGATCGGCTCGCCGATGGACGCGAGCGGGTTCACCGCCCTGGCCGGGCGCTTCCCGGACCGTACGGTGGTGACCTACGACCCGCGGGGAATCGGGCGGAGCAGGCGCACCGACGGCGCCGACGAGTCGAGTCCTGAGCTGCACGCCGACGATCTGCGGCTGCTGATCGACGCGCTCGGGGGCGGGCCGGTGGACATCTTCGCCAGCAGCGGCGGCGCCGTCAACGCGCTCGCGCTGGTGGCGCGGCATCCGGAGCAGGTGCGCACGCTCGTGGCGCACGAACCGCCGGCCGCCCAGACCTTGCCGGATCGGGAGCGGGTGCTGGCCGCGATGGCGGACATCCGCGAGACGTACGACCGGGACGGCTTCGGTCCGGCGATGGTGAAGTTCATCGCCGTCACCGGCCTGCGCGGCGAGTTCCCCGCCGACCTCGCCGACCGGCCGGTTCCGAGCCCGGCCGAGTTCGGCCTGCCCACGCAGGACGACGGCTCCCGCGACGACCCGCTGTTCCGGCAGAACCTGCTGACCTGCGCGAGCCACGAGCACGACTTCGACGCGCTCCGCGCCGCTTCGACCCGCGTCGTCGTCGGGGTCGGAGCGGAATCGGAGGGCGAGCTGGCCTACCGCGCGGGCGTGGCGGTCGCCGGACGGCTCGGCACCAAGCCCGTGATCTTTCCCAGCCACCACAGCGGCTTCGTCGACGTCATGTTCGGCAAGAAGGGAGACCCGGACGCCTTCGCCGCCACGCTGCGTCAGGCACTGACCGAGGACGGCGGCTCCGTTTGAGCGACCAGGACCCCACCCGGTAATCCGCCGCCCCGATGGACGCTGGTCCGCCTCGACCGGTCCGCCTCCTCAGAGGACGTTCCGGTCTCGGGGTGACGGCCATCGGAGGGCGGGTCGATCAGGGCCAGGTCATGGTGATGAGCCGCTGGTAGGTGACGTAGCCCGCGCGGTGGAAGGCGTTGGCCATGGGGACGTTGCCGACGTCCGTGGCGGCCCGGACGCGGGGTGCGCCCTCGGCGGCGAGGACGCGGGTGCCTTCGGCGAGGATCTCGTCGATGTGGCCGTTACCGCGGTGGCGGGGCAGGACGCCGATGTAGGCGATGATCGGGTTGTAGTCGTTGCGGGCCGGGAAGACGAACCCGACCGGCTCGCCGCCCGGCAGGGTCGCGACCCGCCACCAGTCTCGCGGCGTCGGATAGCGGGCGAGTTCGTCCTCGTAGTGCCGGGTCGCCGCCTCCCTGGGCGACATCCGGGTGAGGTCGTGGCGGCCGTGGGCGTCCAATGTCCCGTCCAGGACCGAGGTCATCAGCGACACGATCTCGTCGCGGCCGGCGAAGGGCCGGAAGGCCAGCCGTCCGCCGGGCTCGGGCACCGGCGTCCCGGCGCGCCATTCCAGGGAGAGCCGCTCGACGAACAGGCGGGCGCCGGTCCGCTCCAGTGCGGTCATGCGGGCGTGGACGGCGTGCCGGGTCGCGGTCTTCTCACGCCAGTCGGACGGGGCGAAGCAGATGTATTCGGGCGCGGGCGTCCCGGCCGGCAGGACGCCGGCCATGGCCGTCCGCAGGAGCAGTACGCCGGTGTCGAGGTCGCCGGCGTCGTCGAGGTCGAAGACGTCCAGGCAGTACGGCGTGTCGGCGCCCGCCCGCCCCCACCAGGCGACACGCCCGGCGAGGCGGTCACCCCGCAGCGCCACCCACATCCATTCGGGACGGCGGCGACCGGCGTCGAGGTCGCCGGCCAGTTCGTCGTTGAGGACGTAGGGCAGCCGGTTGAAAAGGCCGAGTTCTTCGCGTCCGGTGATCGGGCGCATGGTCAGGTCGTGCTGTTCCACGGTCAAGGCACACTCCGGGTGAGTGCGCCGCGTCCGCGCGAGGGTCAGGACAGGTCCGCACCCCGGGAGGACGTCGGCGCGGTGAGCTTGGGGTTCATCGGCTCGTCCCTCCTCTCGTGATCGGGCGCCCGGCACGTGTGCCGGGGCGTCTCGCTGAGATTTGTATCCGGGCCGCGGGCGTGTCGGCAACCGGTTTCTCACGACCGTCGCCGGCGCGCACGCCGCCCCCTCCGCGTGCGACGGGGCGGCGTGCGGCGAGGACGCCGGGGCTCAGGGCAGGGTGCGCAGGTAGGTCGGGGGCTTGCGCACGTGGGCGGCCTGCTCGAAGGCGTAGCCGAGGGCGATCAGGGTCGGCTCGGAGAGCCGGCCGCCGAAGAAGGTGACGCCGAGCGGCAGCACGCTCCTGGCGTATCCGCCGGGGACCGTGATCGCCGGGTAGCCGGACATGGCCGAGGGCGAGGAGGAGGCGACGAAATCGGTGAAGTCGTCGCCGTTGGTCAGGCTGGTCACCCAGGCCGCGTTGTTGGTCGGCGCGAGCACCGCGTCGAGCCGGTTCTCGGCCACCACGGAGTCGATCGCCTTACGGGAGAGCGAGGTCGCCTTCTCCCTGAACGCGCGGTACTCGGGGTCGTTCAGGTCGCCGGTGGTCGCCTGCGCCTGTTCGAACAGTTCCTGCCCGAAGTAGCGGAGCTCGGTCGAGGCGTGCCGCTTGTTGAACTCGATCAGCCCGGCCAGGTCGGCGGGGTGCCGTCCGGGGGTGGCGGCCAGGTAGGCGTTCACGTCGTGCTTGAACTCGGTGAGCAGCGCCGGGTACTCGGCTTCGCCCGCCTGGTCCATGCCCGCCAGTTCGAGGCCGTCGACGACGGTCGCGCCGCGTGCCCGGAGCGTGGCGACGGCGGCGTCCAGGGCGGCGATGGCCTCCTGGTTGTCGCCCGCCGCCGAGCGCCAGACGCCGATGCGCTTGCCGGCGAGCGCGCCGGGCTTGAGCGCCTTGAGGTAGTCGCGGTCGCCGTCCCGCACGGTGGCCGGGTCGCGCGGGTCCACGCCCTGGATGACCGAGAGCACGGCGGCCGCGTCGGTGACGTTCCTGGTGATCGGGCCCGCGGTGTCCTGGGCCAGGGACAGCGGCACCACTCCGCCGCGGCTGACCAGGCCGAGCGTGGGCTTGATGCCGACGACGCCGTTGACGCTCGCCGGGCAGACGATCGAGCCGTCGGTCTCGGTGCCGATGGTGACCGCGGCGAGGCTCGCGGCGACGGCGACCGCCGAGCCGCTGCTCGACCCGCACGGGTTGCGGTCCAGGACGTAGGGGTTGTTGGTCTGGCCGCCGACACCGCTCCAGCCGCTGGAGGACGGGCTGGACCGGAAGTTGGCCCATTCCGACAGGTTGGCCTTGCCGAGGATCACCGCGCCCGCGTCGCGCAGCCGCTGGACGAGGAACGCGTCCCGGGCCGGGCGGGCGCCGGTCAGCGCCAGCGAGCCGGCGGTCACGCCGAGCGGTCCCGCGGTGTCGATGTTGTCCTTGAGCAGGACCGGGATGCCTTCCAGCACGCCGTGCGCGCCGCGGCGGCGCCGCAGGTCGCTCTGCCGCGCCTCCTGGAGGGCGGCGGGGTTGGTGGCGATGACCGCGTGCAGCAGCGGGTCCACCGCGCGGATGCGGTCGAGGTAGAACCGGGTGAGCGTCACCGCGTCGAAGTGTCCCCGGTCCATGGCGCGCTGCATGTCCAGGACGGTCGCGCGGTCGAGGTCGAGGCCGCGCAGGACGGTGCCGGTGGACGCGGTGGTGCTTGAGGAGGGGGGTGCGGCCGCCTCGTGGGCGTGTGCCGGAGCCGCCACGGACAGCCCCGCGGCGAGTGATAACGCCGCCAGCCATCGCGCGGGATGCGTGAAAGTCATGAACGATCAGCGTAGCGATCGGACTCAGAACTGAAAACATTCTTAACTGAAGAGAAGGAAGGCCGCCGTCACCACTCCGGCCCGTCCTCCTCGGCGCGGGACGCGCATTACCTGTCACATGCGCGTTACCTGTCACATCGATGGCATAATCCCAGGTCACAGTGGTCCGGCAGAGGGACCCGTCGAATTCGGCCCCGCCCGTGCGACGTGTAGGTGAAGGCAGGGGCGAGCGAGCCCCGGCCGACACGGAACGGGGGACGACCCCCGGCCGTGACCACGACGGGAAGAAAGAGAGACGATCATGCGGTTCATGCTGACGACCTGGGACGACGGCGCCGGCCAGCCGGACGAGGCGATGATGGCGGAGATGGGCGCGTTCATCGAGGAGATGGCCAAGGCCGGCGTCCTGCTGGCGACGGGCGGCCTGGAGCCGGGCGGCGTGCACATCAGCTCCTCCGGCGGCCAGATCACCGTGACCGACGGCCCGTTCGCCGAGGCCAAGGAGGCCATCGTCGGGTTCGCGCTGATCGAGACGCGCTCGCGGGAGGAGGCCGTGGAGCTGTCCCGGCGCTTCTGGAAGATCGTCGGCGACGGGCACGGCTACATCCAGCAGGTCTTCGGCCCCGACCTGGACCCTCGCTGAGCCCGCCTGAGGTTGCGGAGCGCGCGGAGGCGGTGCTCTCATCGGTGGCGTGACGTCCGGGGACGCCCATCGCGTGATCGACGCGGTCTGGAAGCTCGAGTCCGCGAAGATCGTCGCCGGCCTGGCGCGGATGGTCGGCGACGTGGGCCTGGCGGAGGAACTGGCCCAGGAGGCGGTGCTCGCCGCGCTGGAGCAGTGGCCGGAGTCGGGCACCCCGGACAACCCGGGTGCCTGGCTCACGGCGATCGCCAAGCGCCGCGCCATCGACCACCTGCGCCGGGAGGACCGCCAGGACCGCGGCCGCGAACGGCTCGCGCACGATCTCGCCACCCGCCCGGACGAGGGCACCCGGGACGTGGACGCCGCCCTGGACGCCCTCGACGGGGAGGTCGGCGACGACGTCCTGCGGCTGATGTTCGTCTCCTGCCACCCGGTGCTGTCCACCGAGTCCCGGGTGGCGCTGACGCTACGGCTCGTCGGCGGCCTGAGCACCGACGAGATCGCGCGGGCCTTCCTCATCTCCGAGGCCGCCGTGGCCCAGCGGATCGTCCGGGCCAAGCGGGCGCTGTCCGAGGCGGGCGTCCCCTTCGAGGTCCCGGCGGCGCCGGAGCGGGCCGTCCGGCTGGGATCGGTGCTCGACGTCATCTACCTGGTGTTCAACGAGGGGTACGCGGCCACGGCGGGCGACGACCTGATGCGCCCCTCGCTGTGCCTGGAGGCGCTGCGCCTCGGCCGTGTCCTCGCGGGCCTCGCCCCCGGGGACGCCGAGGTGCACGGCCTCGCCGCGCTGATGGAGCTCCAGCAGTCGCGCGCGGCGGCGCGCACCGGCCCGTCCGGCGAGCCCGTGCCGCTCCACGAGCAGAACCGGGGCCGCTGGGACCCGCTGCTGATCCGGCGCGGCTTCGCGGCGCTGCTGCGGGCGCGGGAGGCCGGCGGCCCGCTCGGGCCGTACGTGCTGCAGGCCGCCATCGCCGCGTGCCACGCGGGGGCCGGCAGCGCGGCGGACACCGACTGGGCGCGGATCGCGGCGCTCTACGGGGCCCTGGTACAGGTGCTGCCGACCCCGGTCGTCCAGCTCAACCGCGCGGTCGCGCTGGCGATGGCCGACGGGCCGCGGGCCGGTCTGGACCTGGCGGACACGCTGGTCGGCGAGCCCGCCATGAAGGGCTACCACCTTCTGCCGGCCGTGCGCGCGGACCTGCTGGCCCGGCTTGGCCGGCACGCCGAGGCACGCGCCGAGTTCGAGCGGGCCGCGTCCCTGACCCGCAACGGCGCCGAGCGGGCGATCCTGCTCACGCGTGCGGCGTCCGCCGCGAGGGCCGCCGCGGCGCCCGCGGGCGTCACGCTGGCCGAGGCGGTGCGCGGGTTCCTGGCCCGTCAGGACCTGAGCGCCGACACCGCGCGCTCGTACGGCAAGACGCTGGCCCGGCTGGGACGCCACCTGGGCGAGGACGTGCCGCTGGCCGAGGTCGCGCCCGCCCGGGTCGCGGAGGTCTTCGCCGCGGCCTGGGGGACGGCGGCCGGCGCGACGTGGAACCGGCACCGGGCCGCGCTGCGGTCCTTCGCCGCGTGGGCCGCGGATCAGGGCTGGACCTCCCCCGACCTCGCGGCCGCCCTGGACCGCAGGCCCGAGCCGCGCGGGCGTACCCTGCCGATCGACCGGGAGCGGCTGGCGGCGCTGTGGGAGCGTCCCGGGATCGCGCCGCGCGAGCGTGCCCTGTGGCGGCTGCTGTACGAGAGCGCGGCCCCGGCGGAGTGGGCGCTGTCGCTGGACGTGGAGGACCTGGACGTCCCCGGCATGCGCGGCCGGGTCAGGGCCAGGGACCGGTGGTTGCGCTGGGAGGCGGGGACGGCCGCGCTCCTGCCTCTTCTGGTGGAGGGCCGCCACCGCGGCCCGCTGTTCCTCGCCGACCGCAGGCCCGGGCCCGGCCGGGTGCCGCCCGCCGCGGATCTCTGCCCGCACACCGGCCGCGGCCGGCTGTCGTACGAGCGGGCGGAGTACCTGTTCAAGCGCGCCACCCGGGACCTCGATCCCGGCGGGAACGGGTACACCCTGCGCCGGCTCCGCCACTCCCGCCTGGCCCACCTGGGGGAGGACGGCTGGCCGGCCCCGATGCTCATGTCCCTGTCGGGGCACGAGAGCATCCGCAGCCTGCACCCCTTCGTCACCCGGGCGACCGGCGCCACGCCCTGAGCGCGGCGGGCGCTAGGCGCGCTGGTAGGTGCACACGTTCACGCCCGCGTCGCTGGTGACCGTGGAGACCAGCTTGAGCGTGTGGAGCACGCCGCCGTCGGGGAAGATCCGCTTGCCGCCGCCGAGCAGCACCGGCATGATCACGAGCCGCAGTTCGTCGAACAGGCCCTCCTGGAGGAGGGTGCGGGCGAGCGTGGGGCTGCCCATGACGACCAGGTCGCCGCCCTCGGTCTCGCGGAGCTCCCGGATCCGGGCGACGGCCTTGTCGCCGGGGATACGGGTGGTGTTCCAGGCCTGCTCGCCGTCGCCGAGCGTGTCGGACACGACGTACTTGCGGATCGCGTTCATCTGGTCGGCGAAGGGGTCGCCGGCGCGCTCGGGCCACGCCGCGGCCATGTTCTCCCAGGTACGGCGCCCGTACAGCAGGGCGTCGGCGTTGGCCAGCGTGCCGGCGAAGGCGCCGCCCACGATCTCGGGGTCGAAGAACGGGTGGGTCCAGCCGCCGTGGGCGAAGCCGCCGTCGGTGTCCTCGCCGGGGGCGCCGGGGGCCTGCACGACGCCGTCGAGGCTCATGAACTCCACGATCACGATACGCATGGGACTCGCTCCTTCAGGGGTTGACGGCCGGCGCTCCGCCGGGTTCCGCGGTGCCGCCCGGCGGCCGGTGTCCCGTCCGCCGTCTGGCATGGCTCCACCGTAGCTACCGACAAACTTTTTTGTCAAGCACATCTTCTCTGTCGGTGGTTCGCCCGTGTCCCGGCCGGGCGAAATTCCGGGCCCTTGACGCCCCCTGTCAGATGGAATAGATCACAGTAAGCCTGTGGATCATCTCCTGGAGGGGCACCATGTCCGACAGAGCGTTGTTACGGCTGGCGGCGCGTGCCGTGGTGGCCGCGTGCACGATCGGCTCCCTGGTCGCGGTCGGAGCCGTGCCCGCGTCCGCCGACAAAGCGGCGGACAAGCCGCCGCGGACGACCAAGGGCCCGTGCCACTACACCGAGACGCCCGACGAGCCGGCCGCGCGCAAGGTCCCGCTGCCGCCGGACCCGCACCGCACCCCCACCCGGCGGACCTCCGCCGTGCTCAAGACCAACCACGGCGACATCGGGCTCACGCTCGACGCGGCCAAGGCGCCGTGCACCGTGCAGAGCTTCGTCCACCTGGTCAAGCACCGGTTCTACGACGCCACCTCGTGCCACCGGCTGACCGCCTACGACCGGCTGAAGGTGCTGCAGTGCGGCGACCCGACCTTCACCGGCGAGGGCGGCCCGGGATACCGGTACAAGGACGAGCTGCCGACCGACCTGCCGCCGTGGCCGGGCGACACCACCGGCACCCGCAAGACGTACGCGCGCGGCGTGCTGGCGATGGCCAACGCCGGCCCCGACACCAACGGCAGCCAGTTCTTCCTGGTCTACGGCGACTCCGGGCTCCTGCCCAACTACACCGTCTTCGGCACGGTCGACGCCGCCGGGCTCGCCGCGCTGGACCGCATCGCCGCCGGGGGCATCCAGCCGGCGCCGGACGGGCCCACCCCGCCGGTGGACGGCAAGCCCGTGCTCCCCGCCGACATCAGGGACGCCCGCGTCTGCCACTGAGCACGCCCGGATATCCGCGTGCGGACGCGGCCGTCCGCGCGCAGACTGAAGCGATGATCGACATCGACGCCGGGCTCGTGCGCGGGCTGGTCGCCGGGCAGTTCCCCGAGTGGAGCGACCTGCCCGTCGAGCCCGTCCCCCGTCAGGGCTGGGACAACCGGACGTTCCGGCTGGGCCGCGAGCTGTCCGTACGGCTGCCGAGCCACGAAGTGTACGTGGCCGCGGTCGAGAAGGAGGACCGGTGCCTGCCCGCGCTGGCCGGGCGCCTCCCGGTGCCCGTGCCGGTGCCGGTCGCGACGGGGCGGCCGGCGGACGCCTACCCGTTCCCCTGGTCGGTACGGCGCTGGCTCGCCGGGGAGACCCTGGACACCGCCGCGCACGTCGACCGGGCCGGGCTGGCGCGGGATCTCGGCGGGTTCCTCACCGCGCTCCGGGCCGCTCCCACGCGGGAGGGACGGGCCTGCGGGCGGCATTCCTTCTTCCGCGGCTGCCACCCCAGCGTCTACAGCGACCAGGTGCAACAGGCGCTGGAGGAGCTCGAGGGCGTGGTCGACACCGCCGCCTGCGCGGCCGTCTGGGCGGACGCGCTCACCACGGCCTGGACGCGCCCCCCGGCGTGGTTCCACGGCGACATCGCCGCGGGCAACCTGCTGGTCGCGGACGGGGCGCTGTCCGCCGTGATCGACTTCGGCACCTGCGGCGTCGGCGATCCGGCCTGCGATCTGGTGATCGCCTGGACGTACTTCCGCGGCGACGAGCGCAAGCTCTTCCGCGAGTCCGCCGGGCTCCCGGACGACGCCTGGCGCCGTGCCCGCGGCTGGGCCCTGTGGAAGGCGCTCGCCACCATGTCCGGCCTCTCCAGCCCCGACCCCGGGGGCTTCCAGGCCCGGGTGCTCCCCCACGTCCTCGACGACCCGGTCATCGCCTGACGGGGCCTCTTCCGGCCGGAACGCGCCGGAAGAGGCCATGAACGGAGGTCAGAAGAGCGACGGCCAGCCCGGGAGGACGGGCGTGGGGGCGAGGCGAGGCGTTCGCCGGTCGGCGGTCAGCGACGGGAACGGCTCGACGGCGGGACAGCGGGCGCCGGGGGGCGGGAGCGTGCGGGAGATCAGGTACCGGTCGATCGTGCCGGTCGTGCAGTCACTCCAGCCGTAGATGCCGTGGCCCCAGCCCTCATAGGTGAGCACCCTGGCGTACTTGCCGAGCTGGCGGGCGGCGCCGAGCGTCCACTGGTAGGGCGACGTCGGCTCGTGCAGCGAGGAGCCGAGCAGCAGGGGAGCGCTGCCGCGGACCCGCAGGCGCTCCTGGGGGTTCGGGATCGGCGTGGGCTGGGAGAAGCAGACCGGGGTCACCCGGACGTTGACCGGGCCGTACCGCATGTCGGGCGCCAGCTTGGCCGACCGGCGCAGGATCGCGGTGTACTCCTTGAACGAGGACACGTTGAAGTCGAAGTCCTGGCACAGGATCGGGATCGGGAAGTTCGCCACGGCGCCGGGTGCGCCGCCGCCCGGCACTCGGGTGGGAAGCGGGAGCGGCAGGGGCGCGCCGGTGTCGAGCGCCGCCATGATGACGGCGAGAAGGTCCCACTCGGGGAGGTAGAACAGCAGGTGCGCCAGGCTGATCAGTTCGAGCGACGTCACCGGGACCGTCGGCTGGTCCGGGTCGAGCAGCTCGCCGCGGTCGGCGCGGGCGAGCAGGCGGGCCCAGACGGGACGCACTCCCTCATCGTGCAGGGCGCACCTGTCGGACCGCTCGCACCAGGACGCGAACGCGTCGAACGCGTCCTGCGCGGCGGCGGCCGTGGTGTCGTAGAACTCCCCGATCCGCAGGCTGTGGTCCATGTTGCCGTCCAGCGCGAGCGCCCGGACGCGGTGCGGGAACATCTCGGCGTACAGCTGGCCGATCAGCGTGCCGTAGGAGATGCCGTAGTAGGTGAGCTTGTCGTCGCCCACGGCGGCCCGGATCGCGTCGAGGTCGCGGACCACCTCGCGCGTGTTCACGTGGTCGAAGAGGGGGCCGGTCCTGGCCCGGCAGTCGGCGCGCAGCTTCGCGCTGAGGACGCGCAGCTCCGCGAACTGCGCGGCGTTCTCGGCGATCGGGTACTGCATGGGGGACAGCAGCTCGGCGGAGCAGACGATGGGGTGGCTGCGCCCCACGCCGCGCGGGTCGAAGCCCACGATGTCGAAGCGGCGCTGGAGCTCGGCGCTCGGCCAGCCGGGCACGTTCACGACCAGGTCGACGCCGGACCCGCCGGGGCCGCCGGGGTTGATCAGGAGCGAGCCGATCCTGGCGGCCGGGTCGGTGGCCTTGCGCCGGGCCAGGGCCAGGTCGATCGACGGCCCGCCCGGCCTGCTCCAGTCGATGGGCACCGACAGCGTGCCGCAATCCACGGCCGGGTTCTGCTCGCACGGCGACCAGGCGACGGCCGGCGGCCGGGTCGGCGTCGCCGGGGCGGCGGTGGCGGTGGCGGTGGCGGTGGCGGGGACGGACGGTAACAGCACGGTGAGGACGAGAAGGGTGATGCCTAACAGGGCTGACAGGGACGGTGTTCTGCGCAATTTTCCTCCGCGCGGTGAGGGAGTCCCGGCGCACCGCGCCAGCCCGGGGTACCCAAGGGCCGGACGTCGGATGCGAGGGCTCCTGCGTGCCCGGCTCGATGGTGCGAGCCACCTGAATTCTCCGGCACGCCACCCATGCCGACATATAGGGCATTGGGAGGAGATATCACCCCGTAATCCTTCATGAGTCTGACCCGTCCCGCCCCTAAATCATTCCGGCACGTTCCCCGCGGAGTCGCCCGCCAGGAACGGGGTGGTGACGCCCTCGTACATCAGGTGCGCGACCAGCCCTTCCGTGGCGTGCGGGAGGTTGTGGCAGTGGTCCATCCAGATGCCCGGATTGTCGGCCACGAACGCGATGTCGTACGACTCCCCGTTGCCGACCTCCAGCGAGTCCACCCACCACGGCGCGCCCGTCGCCGGGACGCCGTCGCGGGCGAGCACCACGGCGTGGTGGCCGTGCAGGTGCATGGGGTGGGTCTCGCCGCTGTGGTTCGAGACGCGCATCCGGACCACGTCGCCCTCCGCGACCACGAACATCGGCACGTCCGGGTACATGTGCCCGTTGACCGTCCACCACACCCCGGGACGCCCGTCGAGGAAGCCGGGCCGGCGCCCGATGTCGTAGGTGAACCGCCGGTCGGCCTTGGCCGGGTCGAAGCCGATGGGCGCGGGCTTCCCGTAAGAGAGCAGGTCCAGCGTGGCCGCGGGCCGGGGGACGGCGGGCGCGTCGGAGGAGCGCGAGCCGAGCACGACGCCGGTCGGGCCGCCGATGTGCACCCGCACCGGGGAGCCGTCCGCGGGCATGGTGACCTCGAAGTCGGCCCTGCCTCCCGCGGTCACCAGGACGGCGGTGTCGCGCACGGGAGCCGGGCCGTTCAGGTCGGTGCCGTCCACGGCGAGCAGCCGGAACGGCGCGCCGCCCACCCACACCGGCGTCTGGCCGTTCTCGGTGTTGACGACGCGGACGCGCACGCGGTCGCCGGGACGTGCCTCGGCGCGCAGGTCCCCCTCGCGCCCGTTGAGCGTCCGCGCGCCGTCGTACAGGTGCAGCAGGGCCACGACGTCGGCCGTCCCCGCGGGCGGCGGCGCGGCCGGGGACACCACCAGGGCGCCGAGCAGCCCGCGCCGCACCTGCTCGTGCGACATCTGGTGGGAGTGGTACCAGAACGTCCCGGCCTGGTCGGCGACGAAGCGGTAGGTGTACGAGCGGCCCGGGGTGACCGCGTCCTGGGTCACCCCGGCGACGCCGTCCGCCGCGTTCGGCACGTCCACGCCGTGCCAGTGCAGCGTGACGCCGTCCGGCACCGAGGCGTTGACGAGCCGGACCTCGACGAGCTGCCCGGCGCGGGCGCGGATCACCGGGCCGGGCGACGTGCCGTTCAGCGTGTACCCGTCGACGGACCGGCCGGTGGCCAGCCGGAACCGTTCGCGCCGCGCGACGAGGGTGACCGCGACGTCGGCCGGGCGGCCGGGGTCGGCGGTGAGCGAGGTGACGCTGCGCGCGCCGCCCGTCGCGCCCGTCCCGTGCTGGGCGCCGTGTCCCGGCGCGCCGGTCGCCGCGCCGTGTCCGGCCGCCGCGTGGGCCTGGTGGCCGGCGGGGCCGGGCGGACGGCCGCCGTGGTCGGCGTACCCCATGTCCATCACGGAGTACGCCGACGGCATCAGGCTGGCCTGCCAGAACCAGGCCAGCGGACCGAGGATGGCCAGGGTGGCGGCGCCCGCGACGGCGAGGCGGGCGCCGCGCCGGCGCGTCGCGTTCATGACGGCGCCGTCAGCTGTAGGCCCCGGCACGCGGCCGCGCGGCGACGGCCTGCGCGGCACGGTCCCGGCGGGCGGCGTAGAGGGCGGTGGCGAACAGCAGCAGCGCGTTGAGGCCGTGCACCGCGCCGAGCGCGGACACGTCGTGACCGAGGATGCCGAGCGCGATCTGCACCACGACCAGCAGCAGGACCAGGCCCGCCGCCTTGACCGCTCCGGGGACCTTCGTGAAGAACGAGAAGATCAGCAGGAGCAGCGCGGCCACCGGGATCACCATCATGCCGTTGATGCCGTGGATCATGAAGCCGACGATCTCGGGGAACGGCGACGCGTCGCTCTCCATGGTCGCCTTGTCGAACACGCCGCCCTGCTCGACGTACTTGCTGAGGCCCGCGTCGGCGAGCACGATCATGGCCGCCTGCACGGCGACCTCCACGGCGATCAGGTAGGCCATCACCTTGTATGCGAGTTTCACGGGATTCTCCCCATCGAGGCCACGAGGGGCCCGGTCGTGCCGCGGGGCATGCGATCCTCCGCCTGCGTCGGACGGCGTCCGTCTCCGGACGCCGGTTGCTTACGCGGGCGACGCTAGGGAATCCGCCTTGGCGGGCACTTGTCGATGAGTTGGACCGGCGGCCACTCGCGGGGCCGCGCGGGCGAATCGGGCCTAACCCGTCGTGACCGGGGCCTCGGACAGCAGGCGCCGCACCCGGGGCACCACTTCCTCGCCGTAGAGGCGGATCGTGGTCATGAGCTTCTCATGGGGAAGCGGGCCGGAGCTGTACTTGAGCTCGAAGCGGTCCACGCCGAGCCCGCGCACGGTCTTGGCGATCTTGGCGGCGACCGTGTCCGGCGCGCCGACGTACAGCGCCCCCTCGTCGGCCTCGGCCTCGAACCGCTCGCGGGTGGTCGGACCCCAGCCGCGCTCGCGGCCGATGCGGTCGTGCATCGCCTTGTAGTGCGGCCAGAGCTCCTCGCGCGCCTGCGCGTCGGTCTCGGCGATGTGGCCGGGCGAGTGGACGCCCACCGGCAGCGGGTCCGCCTTGAGCTGCTTGAGCGCGCGGTGGTACAGGTCGACGTACGGCGCGAAACGCTCGGGCGCGCCGCCGATGATGGCCAGCATGAGCGGCAGGCGATAGCGGGCCGCGCGGATCACCGACTCGGGGCTGCCGCCGACGCCGACCCAGGTGCGCAGCCGGCCCGACTCGGTCTTCGGGTAGACGTGCTGGTCCTTCAGGCCGGGGCGCAGGCGGCCGCGCCAGGTGACCGGCCCCTCGTCGAGCAGGTGCGAGAACAGGTCCAGCTTCTCCTCGAACAGCTCCTCGTACTGGGCGAGGTCGTAGCCGAACAGCGGGAACGACTCGGTGAACGAGCCGCGGCCGAGGATGATCTCCGCGCGGCCGTCGGACACCGCGTCCAGCGTCGCGAACTTCTCGAACACCCGGACCGGGTCGTCGGAGCTGAGCACGGTCACCGCGGTGCCGAGGCGGATGCGCTCGGTGCGGCCGGCGATCGTGGCAAGCACGATCTCGGGGGCCGAGATGGCGAAGTCGTCCCGGTGGTGCTCCCCGATGCCGATGGCGTCGATGCCCACGCGGTCGGCCAGCACGGCCTCCTCGACGACGTTGCGGATCACCTGCGCGTACGGCAGCCGGTTCCCGTCCGCGTCCAGGGTGACGTCCCCGAACGTGTCGACCGCGAACTCCAGTGGTGCGGACATCATTCGCCTCTTTCTCTTCCAGCCTGAGCCGTACACCGGCAACCATGGCGGCCGTCCCGGAATTCCGGCGACGGCTCAGGCGGGGGTCACGCGATGGCCCGGGCGAGGGCGTTGGTCCCCTCGGACGTCAGCGGCTCGGCGAGGAAGATCGGGCCCTGCGACATGAACCTCGGCTCCGCGCCGCGATGCTCGTCGGCGGCGTGCACGGTGAAGGGGTGGACCAGGTACATGTCGCCGGGGACGCCCGTGGCGTAGGCGAGCGGGCGGTGCGCGGAGGCGGCGTCCACCAGCGGGCCGGCCTCGAACGGGTCGATCGCGAGCCCGGCCATCGCCGCGGCGGCGTCGCGGTGCGAGCCGACCCGGATGCGGGTGGGCGCGTCGTCGGGGCCGACGTCCGACAGCAGGACCAGCAGCAGCATCGACTCCGGCCGCCCGCTGCACAGGTAGCCGCCGCCGGGCTGCGCGGCGTTGGCGTCGATGTGCCAGCCCCGGTCGTCGACGACCGGAGGGAGAGGGAAGCGGACCGGGATCATGCCGAGCGCGCCGCGCGGAGTCCAGCCGCCCGGGCCGCAGATCTCGTCGAGGGCCCCGGCCAGCCGCGGGCTCCGCATGAGCTGCCCGAACGGGCCCACGCCCGTGAGATCGGACGCCCACACGACCGGCTGCTTCCAGCCGGCGCTGTCGTCCGCGGACAGGCCGATCTGCCCCCACAGCAGCGCCCTGGCCGCGTCGCCGACCTCACGCGGCGCCGCGGCCTCCAGCTTGACGAACCCGTCGGCGATGAACCGGTCGACATCGATGATGGCCATGCCGTGCACGCTAACAGCGGCGTCCACCGGTTTTCCCGCCCGCGTTCGGGGGCCGCTAGCCCTCGGCGGGCACGTACAGCAGCAGCACCTCGGCCGTGCAGGCGGGACGGCGCTCGCCCTCGACCTCGACCGTGACGTTCAACGTGGTCAGCCGCCCGGCGGGCGAGTTCTTGACGGCGGCGAGCTCGGCCGTGGCGCGGACGCGGGCGCCGACGGGCACCGGTCTCGGGAAACGGACCTTGTTGAGGCCGAAGTTCACCGCCATCTGGATGTCCTTGACCTCGACCAGTTCCTGCAGGAACGCGGGCAGCAGGGAGAGGCTCAGGTACCCGTGGGCGATGGTGCCGCCGAAGGGGCCCTCCGCCGCGCGCTCGACGTCCACGTGGATCCACTGGTGGTCGTCGGTGGCGTCGGCGAACAGGTTGACCTGCTCCTGGGTGACGGTCCGCCACTCGGTGGGGCCGAACGTCTCCCCGACGCTCTCCTTGAGTTCCTGCACGTTCCCGAATATCCGCATGCGCGAAACCCTACCCGCGCGGGCCGCGCCCTGATCGCCACGACCGCGGGGGCGCCGTGGCGGCGGGCCACGGCGCCGCCGAGGACTACCGCGCGGGCTGCTGCGCGAAGCGGAGCATGTTGCCGGCCGGGTCGCGGAAGGCGCAGTCGCGCACGCCGTAGGGCTGGTCGATCGGCTCCTGGACGACCTCGGCGCCGGAGTCGCGGATGTGCGCGAAGGCGGCGTCGCAGTCGTCGGTGGCGAACACGGCGCCGCCGAGCAGGCCCTTGGCCAGCAGCGCCGTGAGCGCCTCCTGGTCGGCCGGGGAGGCGTCCGGGTGCACGCCGGCGGGGTGCAGGACGATCTCGATGTCGGGCTGGGCGGGCGGGCTGACCGTGAGCCAGCGCATGCCCTCGAAGGAGACGTCGGTGCGGACCTCGAACCCGAGGACGTCGCGGTAGAAGTGCAGCGCCTTGTCGGAGTCGTCGACGGCGAGGAAGAAGTTCTGAAGCTTGAGCTGCATGTTCGTCACGCTATGTGACGCGATGCGTCTTTCGCTGCCTGATGCCTGACCGGCCGCGTAAAGATCTTGGCGTAGCAGGCCGGGATGGTCGCTCCGGCGTCGTGGCGGCGGGCCCGGTAGGCGCTGGGCGTCTCCCCCACCAGCTCGGTGAACCGCGAGCTGAACGACCCCAGCGACGAACACCCGACCGCGAAGCAGACCTCCGTCACGCTCAGATCGCCTCTGCGCAGCAGCGCCTTGGCCCGCTCGACGCGGCGCGTCATCAGATAGCTGTACGGCGTCTCGCCGAAGGCGGCACGGAAGCTGCGGGAGAAGTGCCCCGGGGACATGAGGGCGGTGCGCGCCAGGGCCGGGACGTCGATGGGCTGGGCGTAGTCGCGGTCCATCTGGTCACGAGCCCGGCGCAACCGGGTCAGATCATCTGGTGTCACCGGCCCAGCATCCCACATGCCACCGACAGATCCGCAGCTCAGCGCCTGTCACAGCCGCCCCGTGACAGGGCGGCGCCGTCGCCACCGGGACTTCCTCGGCGCGGGCCGGCGTGCGAGGCGATCGGCGGGGTTCATCATCGTTGGTCGCACGTTCACCCGGTCGTGGGTGTCAGGGAAGGGCGCGTTCAGCCATGAGGAATTAGGTCCTACTGCTCACCTATGTCTGCCGAAGAGGTGCTTTTAAGTGACTTCTCCTATTTCTCGCCGCGACCTGCTGCGTTCCAGCGCCGCGGGCGGGCTCGGCATCGCGATCGCCGGCAGCATCGAGGCCATCGCGGGCCCCGCCGCCGCCCAGGCCGCGCAGGCCGGCCTCGGCAGGACCGTCGGCTACGGCCCGGTCGTCGCCGACCCCGCCGGGCTGCTCGCGCTCCCCAAAGGCTTCACCTACAAGATCG
This sequence comes from Sphaerisporangium krabiense, assembly GCF_014200435.1. Lineage (NCBI taxonomy): Bacteria > Bacillati > Actinomycetota > Actinomycetes > Streptosporangiales > Streptosporangiaceae > Sphaerisporangium > Sphaerisporangium krabiense. The sequence goes on from NZ_JACHBR010000001.1 coordinate 1,060,565, forward strand.
TCGCCCAGGCCGGCAAGACCGTCCTGGAGACCGGCGAGCCCACCCCCAGCGACGCCGACGGCACCGCCTGCTTCCGCGGCCCCAAGGGCTTCGTCCTGGTCAACAACCACGAGATCGGCGGCGGCGAACCGTACGCCGTGCCCGCCCTGGAGGGCCTGACCTACGACCCGGGCGCGCACGGCGGCTGCACCAACATCGAGGTCGACTCCCGCGGCGAGCGCGTCCGCGAGTACGTCAGCGTCGCCGGCACGCACAACAACTGCGCGGGCGGCGTGACGCCGTGGGACACCTGGCTCACCTGCGAGGAGACCGAGCAGAAGGCCGGCGGCGCCTACCAGAAGGACCACGGCTACGTCTTCGAGGTGGACCCGTTCGACCGTGAGGCCAACCGCGACCCGGTCCCGCTGAAGTTCCTCGGCCGCTACTCGCACGAGGCCGTCGCGGTCAACCCGCGCAACTCCGAGATCTACCTGACCGAGGATGCGAGCGGCCCCAACGGCCTCTACTACCGCTGGACCCCGCCGCGCGGCTTCCGCGGCCGCAAGGGCGCGCTGCGGCGGCTCGCGCTGGGCGAGGGCGGCGACACGGCGGGCACGCTGGAGGCCCTGAGCGCCTTCAAGGGCGGCAAGCACGTCAAGGACCTGTCCGAGGCCACCCAGCCGGGCACGAAGTACAAGGTCAGGTGGGTCGCGGTCCCCGACCGTGACGCCAAGGCCGTGTCCACGCGCAAGCAGTTCACCGACGACCAGATCACCCGCAGCCGCAAGCTCGAGGGCGCCTGGTGGGGCGACGGCGGCGCCTACTTCGTCGCCAGCTACGCCCGCCACACCGACGGCAGCCTCAACGAGCACGACGGCCAGGTCTGGTTCTACGACCCCGAGTCCGAGACGATCACGCTGAAGACCATCTTCGGCGTCAACCCCGACCCGGAGGCCGACACCGACTACGACGGCCCCGACAACATCACGGTCTCCCCGTACGGCGGCGTGATCCTCGCCGAGGACGGCGAGGGCCTCTCGCACCTCGTGGGCGTCAGCGACTCGGGCAAGACCTACCCGATGGCGCGCAACGAGCTGAACGACAGCGAGTTCACCGGCCCGACGTTCAGCCAGGACGGGAAGATCCTCTTCGCGAACATCCAGACCCCCGGCTACGTCTTCGCCATCACCGGCCCCTGGGGCGGGCGGCACGGCGACGACCACGGGCACGGCGGCCACCACTGACGGCCCGCGCGTCCGGCGGCTCGCGGGGGAGCCGCCGGACGCGTCCACGTCCCCCGGCGCTACGCGACCGGGCCGGACGCCTTCGTGAGCCTGCGGCTGCCGTAGGCGCTGGCGTACGAGCTGAACCACGTGGCGCGCGCGTCCGCCTGCGTGCGGCCGGAGACCTTGTACCAGTCCATCTGGACGCGCTCGGGGCGCACGTCCAGCACGCCGTACCCGTGCGAGTCCAGCTCCACCGCGCGCACGTGGCCGTTGGTCGCCTTGATCAGGGCCTCGGCGGTCAGCGACACCGTCCGCGCGGGGACCTTCAGGATGTCGTCCACGTTGTCGCTGGTCACCGAGGGCACCACGAACTCCACCGCGACCGGAGGAGTGGACGGGTAGGTCGCGGCGTTCAGCGGCACGTCGTTGGCCCAGGTGGTGTGGATGTCGCCGGTGAGGAAGACGGTCCCGGCCGGCAGGACGGCGAGCAGCTCCTTGCGGTCGTTGGTGTAGCCGTCCCACTGATCGCTGTTGAGGCCGTAGCCGCCCTCGGGGACGCCGAGCAGCTCGCGCAGCGGGCCGAGCACGCTCGCGGGCAGGGCTCCGAGGGCGAGCGGGCTGATCATCACCGAGTTGCCGATCAGCCGCCACCGCGCGTCGCCCGTGGTCAGGGTGTTCTTCAGCCAGGCCATCTGCGCGTCTCCGGTGATCGTCCTGGACGGGTCGTCCACGGCGGTGCCGGAGGTCTGCTGGGAGCGGTAGCTGCGCAGGTCGAGCATGGTGAGGTCGGCGAGGGTGCCGAACCGCAGGTTGCGGTGGATCTCGCCGGACGGGCCGGTCCGCACCGGCATCCACTCGAAGTACGCCTGCCGGGACGCCGCCAGCCGCGCCGGCCACGGCCCCTCGGTGGCGGGGGTGTGGTTCTCCGCGCCGCCCGACCACGCGTCGTTGGCCACCTCGTGGTCGTCCCAGACGACCATCCAGGGCACGGAGGCGTGCAGGGCCTGCAGGTCGGGGTCGGTCTTGTACTGGCCGTGCCTGATCCGGTAGTCCGTCAGCGTGAGGATCTCGTGGGCGGGCGCGTGCGGCCGCACGACGACGCCCCGCGCGGCGTACTCGCCCGTGCCGTACTCGTAGATGTAGTCGCCCAGGTGGACGACGCCGAACAGGTCCTCGCGGGCCGCGAGGTGACGGTAGGCGGCGAAGCGCCCGGCCTCCCAGTTCGAGCACGAGACCACGCCCAGCCGCAGCCCGGCGACCGTGTCGCGCGGGCCGGGGGACGTGCGCGTCCGGCCGGTCGGCGAGACCTGGCCGCCGGACAGGAACCGGTAGTGGTAGGTGGTCGCGGGCGCGAGGCCCTGGACGTCCACCTTGACGGTGTGGTCGCGGTCGGGGCCGGTCGCCAGCGTGCCGGAGGCCACCACCCGGCCGAAGCCGGGGTCGGTGGCGACCTGCCAGGCGACCTCGGCGGCGGGGCCGGCGCCGCTGCCGGGGGTCGCCTCGGGGACGGGCGTGATCCTGGTCCAGATGATGACGGCGGTGGGCAGCGGATCGCCGGAGGCGACGCCGTGCCGGAAGAACGAGGCGTCCGCCGAGGCGTCGGCCACCGCTCCTGTGGTCAGACCGGCCACGGCGACGCCGGTGCCGGCGGCGGCGGCCTTGAGGAAGTCACGGCGCATGATCGTCTGGGTCACGACCGGAAGTTACTGCCGGGTAGGAAGCCGGGCAACCCCTCGCCGCAACCGTTCACCCAACGTTCCCGGCGTCGCCGGCCCCCGGTCCCTCCCGCCGCCACCGCCCGGCACGGCGCGGCGTGCGTCAGGGGTGGCGTGACGTCGGGCGCGGCGTGGATCGGGCGTGGCGTGGCGTGGCCGTGGCGTCAGACGCGGCGCGGTGTCAGGCGTGGCTCATGACGGTCTGGGCCACGCGTTCGACGGTGGAGAAGTCGCCGGCGGAGATGCGGTTCTTGGTGACGCCCACCGCGAAGCCGCTGGCGGTGTCGGCGAAGCCCGCCGTGCCGCCGCTGCCGGGCATGCCGAAGACGGTCGGAGCGGGAAGCGACGACGTGAGGCCGACGGAGTAGCCGAGGCCCCAGCTCGCGGGCATGCCGGTGATCTCGTCCGTACCCGACACCGCCACCGTGGAGACCTCGCGCAGCCGCTCCGGCGAGATCAGCCCGTTCAGCAGCGCGTCGTACACGCGGGCGAGGGCCCGCGCGCTCATGGTGGCGCCGGAGTCGGCGGTCAGCACGTCCGGCCGGTTGCTGAAGGCGGCGTCGGGCATGGCCTTCAGCGGCCCGGCGGTGTAGCCGTCGACGACCCGGAAGAAGGGAATGGACTCCAGCATCTCGGGCGGCAGCTCCATGGGCGGGGCGCTCTCTTCGATGACGGCGAGGCGGGGCAGCTCCTCCGGCGGGACCGCGAGGAACAGCTCGTCGGCCACGCCGAGCGGCTCGCCGATCTCTTCGCGCAGGACCCGCGAGATGGACTTGCCGGTGGCGCCCCGGACGACCTGGCCCAAGATGAACATGAACGTCTGCGGGTGGTACCCGATCTTGGTGCCCGGCTCCCACCACGGCTTGGCCTCGGCGATGGCCTCGCACATGGCGTCCCAGTCCGCGAAGCGCGCGGCGGTGGTGTCGGCGGGCAGGCCGGGCACGCCCGCGGTGTGCGTGAGCGCGTGGCGGACGGTGGCCGTGTGCTTGCCGTGGGCGCCGAAGCGCGGCCAGTAGGTGGCGATCGGCGCGTCGTAGCCGAGCACGCCGCGCTCGGCGAGGAGATGGACCAGCGCGGAGATCACCCCCTTGCCCGTGGAGGTGACGTAGACGGGCGTGTCGGAGGTGAAGGCGCGGCCGGCCAGCGGGTCGGCGACGCCCGCCACCGCGTCGGCCAGCAGCTCGCCGTGCCGGTAGACCGCCACCTGCGCGCCGCGCTCGGCGCCGGATTCGACCAGCTCGTCGAGCAGGGCCTGCACATCACTCTGAAGGTCGGACATGGGCTTCCCTTTCCATCGCGCTCCCTGGATGGACACGGCGGCCCGCCCGACGCCGCCACGCCATTGCCGATCACGTACGGCCCAACGTTAGAACACACGTCCGACAAAACCCGGCCTTCCGCCGCCCGATGGACATCCGCCGGCACCGCTGTGAGGATGCGGAGCATGACGGAACGGCGGTTGATCAGCAGCGGGTCGGCGTTCGAGAAGGCCATCGGATACTCCCGGGCGGTCGTCGTCGACGGCTGGGTGCACGTCTCGGGGACCACGGGCTTCGACTACACCTCGATGACGATCGCCGACGACGTGGTCGCGCAGGTGGAGCAGTGCATGCGCAACATCGAGGCCGCCCTGCGGGAGGCCGGCGCGTCCCTCGCCGACGTCGTGCGCGTGCGGTACATCCTGCCGGATCCCGCGGACTTCGAGCCTTGCTGGCCGACTTTGCAGCGCTGTTTCGGTGAGGTCCGGCCGGCCGCCACCATGATGTCCTGCCGGCTCCTGGACCCGCGCATCCGGATCGAGATCGAGGTCACCGCGCGCGCCGGCGGCGCGTGAGCTCTCGCGGGCCGGAAATCCGCAGAACACGGCCCTGTCGGCGAAGACGGGACAGGTGACGCCCCGGCATCGTGCCGATCACCTGACATCACAGGTCAGAAAAGCTCCCCCTCCACACGCGGCGCTCTGCGAAATGGCGCGATATACAGGCTTATTCTTGAGGCTTCTCAAGGACGAGGCCCGCACAATCGGGAGGACACTGCCCGGTGAATCCTGATCTGGTGTTGAAAGACCCGCGCGATCGTGCCGCGTTGCGACTCAAGGGAACGGCCGGATCCGAAGAGCGGCTCGCGTTTTTCCATGACGCGAACAAGCGCATCGGCAACACACTCGACCTGACCCGGACCTGCCGCGAGTTCATGGACGTCGCCGTCCCCCGGCTCGCGGACTGCGGCGCGATCAACGTTCCCGAGAGCATCATGACCGAAGGTGAGTTCCCCGCGCATCCCGCCGCGTCGCCGGTCCGGCGGGTGGCCACCGCGGTGGCCACCGACAACCCGTGGGCGTGGGACACCGCCTTCCCGATCGGCGAGATCGTCCGCTACCCCGGCCACGTGCTGCCCCAGGGGCAGGCCATGGCCATGCGCAAGCCGATGCTGGTGCCGAGGCTCGACCAGGCCGCCGCCGACGACAGCGCCCAGGCGTTCGGCCGCGAGATCATCTCGCGCCTTCTGCCGGGCTGCTCCCTTCTGGCGGTTCCCTTGCTCGCACGCGGCGACGTCCTCGGCTTCTTCGTGCTGACCAGGCTGCCGCACAGCGCGCCGTTCGCCGAGGCGGACGTCGCCGTCGTCGAGGAGCTGGCCGCCCGCACCGCGACCTGCATCGACAACGCGCGGCTCTACATCCGCGAGCGGTACACCGCGCTCACCTTGCAGCGCAGCCTGCTGCCCTCCTGCCTGCGGCACCCGCCGGGCCTGGAGGTCGCCCACCGCTACCGGCCCGCCAGCGCCCTGGCCGCGGTGGGCGGAGACTGGTTCGACGCGATCCCGCTGCCGGACGACCGCACGGCGCTGGTCGTGGGCGACGTCATGGGCCACGGCGTCCAGGCCGCCGCGACGATGGGCCAGATGAGGACGGCCATCCAGACCCTGGCCAGCCTCGACCTCGACCCGGGCGAGCTGCTGGCGCGACTCGACCACGTCTCGCACCGCCTGAACCCCGACCAGTTCGCCACCTGCCTCTACGCGCAGTACGACCGGGCGGACGGCGCCCTGAAGGTCGCGAGCGCCGGACATCTGGCGCCCGTGCTCGTCGACCCCGCCGGCAAGGCCGCCCTCGTCCCCGTCGTCCCGGGGCCCCCGCTCGGCGCGGGCGGGGATGGCTACGAGATCTGCGAGGCCGCCATGCCCGCGGGCAGCATGCTCGCCCTGTACACGGACGGGCTCGTGGAGAGACGGGGACACGACATCAGCGAGGGAATCGTCACGCTGTGTTCTTTGCTGAGCGGCGCGCCCCGCGGAATGGAGCGAATCTGCGACCTTGTCGTCGAGTACCAGCGCCCGGTGGACGAACACGACGACATCGCTTTACTACTCGCCAAGGCGGTCTAAGGACATAACAACCGCGATCCGGCACCGTGACGAACCTCGGAGTCTTGTCTGGGGCAACCGACCCCGATATCTAGTTTCAGCGGAATAAATCGGGGTCTGGGGCTTTCAGCGACACAAAAGAGGACTCCATGAACAGAATGCACCTATGTCTGATTCCACCCTCGGGGTAGCTGGAAGTCGGAGGTTGTCCGAATCCGCCCAGGAACGTCGCGCCGGAATCCGCCACCTCGGCGTACGCTGGCCCGCATGACTCACGGACACCGCGCCGCGCCCATGCCCCGCGGCTACACGCCCATGCCGCTCACCTCGGAGGAAGAGGTGCGGTTCCAGCGGAACATGACCGAATGGGTGCGCGAGATGATCCTCACGAAGGGCTCGGTGAGCGTGTCGGCGGACACCGAGCAGGACCGGCGGCGCTGGCAGGAGGTCGCGCACAACGTCGGCGAGATGCTGGGCCGGCCCGTGGTCAGCTACGCCACCCCCTGGCGCATCACCATCACCGTCGACCGAGGCGAGCACCAGCCCACCCTGGACTCCTGACCGCGCGGGCCGGGCGGGCCATGTGAGCTAGGCGAGCCGGCTACGCGGACGAGGTGGGCGGGCCAGGTCCACTACTCGGCGTGCCGCTCCCGCCATTCCCGGGCGACGCGGTCCACGTCGAACGGCATGAGGTTGAGCGGCGGCCCCGGCAGGCCCGTCCTGATGGCCTTGCGGATCTTCTCGTTGACGGCCTCGACGATCCGGCGCGCCTCGGCCTCGGAGTCTGCCCGCGCGGCGGCGGCGAGCGCGTCCTCAGCCTCCTTGCGCAGCACGAGCGTCGGCGGCAGCATGGACGCGCCCTCACGGCGCAGCTTCTGCTTGACCCACCACAGCTCGTCGTAGGGCTTGTCGATGTCGGGAATCGGCTTGCCCGCGCCGGGCAGATCGTCGAACTCGCCCCGCTCCATCGCCTCGGTGATCTGCCGGTCTATCCACGACTCGAAGCCGACCCCGGGTGGTTTGCGCTCTGTCATGAAAGATGCCCCCACCTCTCGCATCCGGCACGTCCGCGCGGTCTCATGCTACCCACGCCGCCCTGATCACCCGCCCCTCGGCCACGTAAACCTGTGGCGCGCGCCGCGCGGCGGCCGGTACGGTCGCGCCGTGTTCTTCTTCTTCCTGCGCTGACGACCCGCCGGCGGGCCGCGGCGTGACCCACCGCCGGTGATGCGGGACGGCGACGCGCCGCCCCGGGTCGCGACGTGGGAGAAGAACAGGTGCGCAACCACGCGATCACGCGTGCGAACATTTCCCCCGGGCCGTCCCTGCTCGCGCGCGCGACGCGCGGCATCGAGCCCCTGCTGGCGGCCGAGATCGGCCGCGCCGGCGTCGTCACACGCCTCCGTCACCGCGAGGTGTGGTTCCGGCTCCGCGAGCCCGGGCCACACGTCCTGCGGTTGCGGACCGCGGACGACGTCTTCGTGCTCGCCGCGGTGGCGTGCGGCGTCGGCGCGTCCAAGGCGTCCCTCGCCCGGCTGACGGCCGCCGTCCGGGACGCCGACCTGAAGGAGGCGCTGGCGCTCCGCGCGCGGTGCGGCGGCGGGCGGGCCACCGGCGTGGACGTGTCGGCGTCCTTCCTCGGCCGCCGCGCCTACACGCGCCACGACGTCGAGGACGCCGTCGGCGCCGAGGTGGCCCGCGCGCTCGGCGCCCGCTACCACTCCCGGCGCGGCGGCGGCGCGCCTCCGCCCGGCACGCTGTCGTGGCGGGTCGCCGTCGAGGACGACCAGGCGACGCTCGCGGTGCGGATCGCCCCGCGCCCGCTGCACCGCAGGCCGTACAAGCAGGCGTCGGTGCCCGGTACGCTGCACCCGCCCGTCGCCGCCGCCATGGCCCGCCTCGCCGGGCTGGACGGCGCCCGTACCGTCCTCGACCCCTGCTGCGGGGCCGGGACGCTGCTCGCCGAGGCGCGCGCGGTCGCGTCACTGCCCCGCCTGCTCGGGGTCGACCACGATCCCGGCGCCGTGCGGGCGGCGGCGCGCAACGCGGCGGGCGGCACGCGCGTCGGGTGGGCGGTCGCGGACGCCGGACGCCTGCCGCTGCCGTCCGGGCACGTCGACCGGGTGCTGGTCAACCCGCCGTGGGGGCGGCAGGTCCGCGGGGCGGGCCTGCTGTCGCGCGGCGACCGCGCGCTGTGGGACGAACTGGCCAGGGTCGTCGTCCCGGGCGGGGTGGTGGTGGCGCTGCTGCACGACCCCGAGGCGAAGGCCCGCACCGCGGCGCCGGCCGCGGCCGGGTTCGGGCTGCGGGAGGCGATCGAGGTGAGCCTGTCGGGCGCGCATCCCGTGATCGGCGTGTTCACATGTTCACGCTGATGGCCGGTCATCCGGGTGCGGGCGGGGCTGGCCGCGCGGGACTTGTACGGATATTTCGGCATGACCGCTACACGCCGTCCACTCTCGGCGCGGCGAATCCGCAGCCCGCGCCCTATCAACTGATCACACTGACTCTGTTGTGACCAACGATGTCGATGTGAATAGCACGCTCGAAGAAGACGCCGCCGTCGTGCGGAGTGCAGGCTTCATTTCGGACCACACGGTCACCTCAGGTGGCCGTCCGGCTCCGCCGTCGTTCGCGCAGGCGGCCCGCGGCCGGGGTTCGGTGCGCCAACCAAGTGGACCCTCGACGCTCGAAGCCGGACCGGCCAGTGGTTCCCCGGGTCCACGGAAAGGAAGTTGCTATGCCGCAGGAGAACATCATCCCGCGCGACGCCGGGCGAGCTCCGAGAAGGCGCGGCCTGAGGGCCGGGCGCGTCCTCAGCGCCATGGCCGCCGTGCTGATCGGCCTCTTCGCCATGACCGCGGGCGCGGGCGCCAGCACCGCCCAGCCCGAGCCGTCCACAGGACAGGCGCGCTTCTCCCCGATCTTCACCCATGGCAGGGTCGCCGTGGACGGCGGCTCCACCCTGCACTACGTGCGCGGCGGATCCGGCCCGGCGATCGTGCTCCTGCACGGCTGGCCACAGACCTGGTGGATCTGGCGCAACGTGATGCCGCAGCTCGCGCGCACGCACACCGTCATCGCGTTCGACCTGCCGGGACTCGGCGACTCCACCGCGCAGAACGGCGGCTACGACAAGGCCACCACCGCCAAGCGCATCCGCCAGGCCGTCAACAAGCTCGGCTTCCGCCAGGTCGGCCTGATCGGCCACGACCTCGGCGCCCTCATCGCCTACCCCTACGCGCGCGACTTCCCGAACGAGGTCACCAAGCTCGCGGTCCTGGAGACGCCGCTCGCCGGGTTCGGCCTGGAGAACCTGTACGGCATCAGCTTCCACTTCAAGTTCAACATGGCGCCGGCCCCGGTCCCCGAGACCATCCTCGACAACGACGACGTGCCGGCCTACCTCGGCTTCATGTTCGGCTTCAGCCAGCATCCCGAGCTGGTCGACAAGGACACCTACTACCGGGCGTACGCGGACCCGGCCAAGCGCAGCGCGGGCTACGAGTACTACCGCGCGTTCGCCGCGGACGGCACCAACAACACCGCCAACGCCTCGCGCCGGCTCACCCAGCCGGTGCTGGCCCTCGGCGGTGCGGCGTCCTTCGGGCCCGGCGTCGCCGACTCCTTCCGGCTGGTGGCCGACGACGTCCGGCCGGTCGTCGTCCCCGACTCCGGCCACTACATCGCCGAAGAGAACAGCGGCTACCTGACCGACTGCGCCGAGCTCTTCTTCGGCCCGCCCACCACCACCCCGCCGCCGGCGTCCCTGGCCGGCTGCGCCCCCTGAGATCCGTAACACCGCACACCCACCACGAGGCCCGGAGCCGCGACGGCTCCGGGCCTCGCCCTTTTCCCCCGCCCGCCGTGTCGCCGCGAGGTTCCCGTGGCCGGCCGACGCGAGGTCACCGGACCTGCGATGATGATCCGATGCCGACCCCGCGCACCCCAGAGGACCCCTCCCCCGAGACCATCCCCGGTCTGGAGAGCACCGAGGGACCCACGAGGGCCGCGCCGCGCCGCGAGGCCGGGTACGAGATCGAACGGGAGCTGCGCGCCGCGGGGTCGGCCGTGATCGCCGGCGTGGACGAGGTCGGCCGCGGCGCGTGGGCGGGGCCCGTGGTCGTCTGCGCGGCGGTCACCGACCTGTCCGCGCCGCCCGAGCTGCCCGGCCGGGGCGGGCGTCCGGTGCGGCTCACCGACTCCAAGCTGCTCACCCGCGCCCACCGGGAGGCGTTCGCCGAGGCGTTGCCCTGCTGGCTCTCCTGCCACGCCTTCGGCGAGGCCGGCGCCGAAGAGATCGACGAGGTCGGCATGACGGAGGCGCTGCGCCGCGCCGCCGAACGCGCGCTCGCGTCCCTGCCGCGGCGGCCGGACATCGTCATCCTGGACGGCGCGCACGACTTCCTGCGCGGGGCGTGGCGGGTGAGGTGCGAGGTCAAGGCCGACCAGCGGTCGGTCACGGTGGCCGCCGCCTCGGTGCTGGCCAAGGTGCGCCGCGACCGGCTCATGGAGGCCCTCGGCGCGGGGCACCCGGCGTACGGGTTCGCCGAGAACGCCGGCTACCCCTCGCCCGCGCACCAGCGGGCGCTCGCCGAGTCGGGCCCGACGCCGCACCACCGGCTGAGCTGGTCCTACCTGGACGACCTCCCCGCCTGGCGCCACCTGCGCAAGCACCGCGACCCCCTGGCCCCGTCCGGCCAGATGACCCTCCTCTGAGCCCCGACGCCTCGACGCCGCAGGTCGGTCACTGGTCGCCCGGGCGCACGGAGCTTCGCGCGTCCTCCGCAGCGGCGTCCGTGGCGGCGGCGCTCCAGGGGAACGCGGGGAGGCCGTGGCGGGTGCGCAGGAACATCCACAGCAGCGGCGTGGCGACCAGCACGCCGACGAGCAGCCAGGCGGTGGCGACCGTGCTGACGCCGAACATCTTCAGCGCCGAGGCCAGCAGGACGAACGCGAGCGCGCGGCGGATCAGCGTGCCGGGGGCGCGGGAGGAGATGCGCGAGCCGATGTAGACGCCGGGGATCGAGCCGACGAGCAGGGCCGCCGTCACCGAGAGCTGGAAGTCCCCGAAGAACAGGTGGCCCAGCGCCGCGGACATCACCAGCGGCACGGCCTGCACCAGGTCGGTGCCGACGAGCTGGTTGGCCTTGAGCACCGGATACAACGCCAGCAGGGCCACGATGATCAGCGAACCCGACCCCACCGAGGTCATTCCGACCACCAGGCCGCCGACGATTCCCACCAGGACGGTGGGAAGGGGGCGGATGGTCACCTCGGGGATGTCCGTCGCGGCCGGCTCGCCGGGGAGCGCGGTGCGGGAGGCGCCGGGGGTGGCCCGTCCCTGCGCGCGATCCCTCAGGGCGAGGTAGCCCCGGATGCCCAGCCCCGCCGCCGCGATGAGCAGCGCGACGCCGAGCGCCTTCTGGATCACGTTCTGGACGTCCTCGCCGTCGCCGAGCGCCTTCGCCAGCAACACGCCGCAGAACGCCGCCGGGACCGAGCCCGCGCACAGCCACCCGACCAGCTTGAGGTTGACGGTCCCGCGGCGCAGGTGGACGAGGCTGCCGACCGGTTTCATCACGGCCGCGGCCACGAGATCGCTGGACACGGCCGTGAGCGGCGGCACGCCGAAGAACGTCACCAGCATGGGCGTCATCAACGCGCCCCCACCCATACCGGTCAGCCCCACGACGATGGCGACCAGAAATGACCCGATCGCCATGGTGAAGTCAAATTCCACGCCCCTCAACCTACCCAAACCATAGGAATACCAGGACATTACCCCCGCCCCAACCACCCCACCCCAGCTCACGAAGAACTACCCGCCCCCAACCACCCCCCGCCAGCCCCCTCCCCCGCCGACCCCATGGGCGCGCCGGGCCTGTGCGGCGGGCGCGCGCGGCTGTGCTTGGCCGCGCGGGCGCCGTCCGGCGCGCGGGTTCGTCGGGGGCGTGGGGGCTCGGGCGGTGGGGGCTATGAGGCGTCGCTGTCGAGGGTGGGTTGGGTGGGGTGGGAGGTGGTCAGGGTGGCGAGGACCTGGTCGCCGTATTTGGCGAGTTTGTTCTCGCCGACGCCGCTGATCTCGCTGAGGGCGGCCAGGGAGGACGGCATGGTGGCCGCGATCTCGCGCAGGGTGGCGTCGTGGAAGATGACGTACGCGGGGACGCCCTGTTCCTTGGCGGTCGCGGCGCGCCAGGCGCGCAGGCGCTCGAAGACGGCGGTGGCCGCCTCGTCGAGCTCGGCGGCGGGCGAGGCCGCCCGGCGGGCCTTCGCCGCGCGGGCGGGCTTGTCGGGATCACCCAGCCCCAGCGCGTCGGGCTCCCCCGTTCCGCGGGCGTCGGGCTCGCCCGGGCGGCGCGCGCCAGAAGCGGACATCGGCCGGGCGGGCTTCTCGGGCTCGCGGCGCAGCAGGACCTCGCGACGGCGGCCGAGCACGTCACCGCTGGCCTCGGTCAGGACGAAAGTGCCGTAGTCGCCCTCGACGCCGAGGAGGCCCTGGGCGATGAGCTGGCGCGCCACGCCGCGCCACTCGGCCTCGCTCAGCTCGGTGCCGACGCCGAACACCGTCAGGGAATCGTGCCCGAACTGGGCGACCTTGGGGGTGCGCCGGCCGAGCAGGATGTCGATGATCTGGCCCGCCCCGAACTTCTGGCCTCGCTCGCGCTGGAGCCGGAACACCGTGGACAGGAGCTTCTGCGCCGCGATCGTGCCGTCCCAGGACTTCGGAGGGTTCAGGCAGGTGTCGCAGTTGCCGCAGGTGGTGGCCTGCTGTCCGAAGTAGTCGAGCAGGCGGGCCCTGCGGCACTCGATGGTCTCGCACAGCGCGAACATGGCGTCGAGGTGGACGCCGAGGCGGCGGCGGTGGGCGTCGTCCCCCTCGGAGGTGTCGATGAGCTTGCGCTGCTGGACGACGTCGCTGAGGCCGTAGGCGAGCCAGGCGGTGGAGGGCAGGCCGTCGCGCCCGGCCCTGCCCGTCTCCTGGTAGTAGCCCTCGACGGACTTGGGCAGGTCGAGGTGGGCGACGAACCGGACGTCCGGCTTGTCGATGCCCATGCCGAAGGCGATGGTCGCGACCATGACGAGGCCGTCCTCGCGCAGGAAGCGGGCCTGGTTCTCGGCGCGGGTGCGGGAGTCGAGCCCCGCGTGGTAGGGCAGGGCCGGGATGCCGTTCTGGACGAGGAACTCGGCGATCTTCTCGACGGAGGCCCGGGACAGGCAGTAGACGATGCCCGCGTCGCCGGGATGCTCCTGGCGCAGGAGCTTGAGGAGCTGACGCCTGGGCTCGTTCTTGGGGACGATGCGGTACTGGATGTTGGGGCGGTCGAAGCTCGCGACGAAGTGGCGGGCCTCGCGCAGGCCGAGCCGGGCCGCGATCTCCTGCCGGGTGGCCTCGGTGGCGGTCGCGGTGAGCGCGACGCGGGGCACCTTGGGCCAGCGTTCCTCGAGCACCGACAGGGCGAGGTAGTCGGGACGGAAATCGTGGCCCCACTGGGCGACGCAGTGGGCCTCGTCGATGGCGAAGATCGAGACCTCGCCGCGGGCCAGCAGCGACAGCGTGGACTCCAGGCGCAGGCGCTCGGGAGCGAGGTAGAGAAGGTCCAGCTCGCCGGCGAGGAACGCCTGCTCGACGAGACGGCGATCCTCGGGATGCTGGGTGGAGTTGAGGAACCCGGCGCGCACCCCGAGGGCCATGAGGGCGTCGACCTGGTCCTGCATGAGGGCGATCAGCGGCGAGACGACGACGCCGACGCCCTCGCGGACCAGCGCGGGGATCTGGTAGCAGAGCGACTTCCCGCCGCCGGTCGGCATCAGCACCAGCGCGTCGCCGCCCGCGACGACGTGCTCGATGATCTCTTGCTGGCCCTCGCGGAAGGAGGGATAGCCGAAGACGCGGTTCAGCACGCCGAGCGCGTCGCCGGGCCGGATGCCAGGGTCAGGGGAAGTCACCGCGCCAGTTTACGAGCCCGTCCGGGCCCGTCCCGGCGTCAACGGCCCTGTCTGTGGACAACGATTCCGTCGTCCACAAGACGGCCGTCCCACGAAGTCGCCATGACTCATATTCAGCATGGAAGATTGGCTTTCCTGAAATATCTCGATATGCCATGCTTCGGGCCATGAGCGATCCGGAAACAGCGCCTTCGGACGGCGTGGGCGACCTTTCCGACCCCGAGGCGATCCGCGACGCCCGGACCGTACGCTCCTTGGGCACGCTCACCCTGGTAACCGGCCTGGCCATCGTCCTGATCTCTCTGCTGTCCACGCGGGAGATTCCCCTGCCCCTGCTGGGCGGCGTGCTCATCCTCGCGGTGGTCGGGGTGGGATTGCGCGTCGAGGCCGCGATACGACTCCGGGGCCGGTAGAGCGTCCGATTCCGGCCATACATGTAGGAGTGTGCCGGTATTTACACATTTTGTCCGGTGGGATAACTGTTGCCGTACATGATCCGTGCTGATCCCCCCGGAGGCACCCCTTGCGGCGATCAACAAGATTGCTCTGGGCCGTCGGCGTCACTCTCGCGCTGACGGCCACCACGGGCGGCGTGGCGTCCGCCCAGGCCGCCCCCGCGATCGACGTCGTGAACGGCAGGACGCGACCCGTCTTCTCCTACGCCGACGCCATCCGCGAGCACGTCAGCGTCGAGACCGCCGTCGACAGCGACGGCGACGGCAGGAAGGACCGCGCGAACGTCGACATCATCAGGCCCCGCGAGACCGACCGGGGCCTCAAGGTGCCGGCCATCATCGACGACAGCCCGTACTACGACAGCGTCGGGCGCGGCAACGAGTCCGAGCGCAAACGGTACGACGACGCGGGCCGCCCGGTGAAGTTCCCGCTGTTCTACGACAACTACTTCGTGCCCCGCGGGTACGCCGTCCTGCTGGTCGACATGGTGGGCACCAACAGGTCCGACGGCTGCCCGGACGTGGGCGCCGCCGCCGACATCGCCGCGGGCACGGCCGTGATCGACTGGCTGAACGGCCGGGCCAGGGCCTACGGCGCCGACGGGGCCCCGGTGACGGCGCGCTGGGCCACGGGCAGGGCCGGAATGATCGGCAAGTCCTACGACGGCACGCTCGCGAACGCGGTCGCCGCCACAGGGGTCAAGGGCCTGGAGACGATCGTCCCCATCTCCGCGATCACGAGCTGGTACCGCTACCGGCGCATGAACGGCGTGCGGTACAGCGACGACTACATGCCCTGGCTCGCCGACCTCGTGGACACCGACCCGCCCGCGAAGTGCGCGGCGACGCGGCAGGTGCTGCACGACGGCCAGGACGACGCGACCGGCAACTACAACGCGTTCTGGGACGAGCGGAACTACCTGTCCGGCAGCCTCGCCGACGTGGGCAAGGTGCGCGCCAGCGTGTTCGCCGTGCACGGGATCGGCGACCTGAACGTCAAGCCCGACCAGTTCGGCACCTACTGGCAGGCCCTGGCCAGGCGCGGGGTGCCCCGCAAGCTGTGGTTGTCGCAGTACGGGCACGTGGACCCGTTCGACTACAAGCGCGAGGAGTGGATCGACGCCCTGCACGGCTGGTTCGACCGCTGGCTGTACAAGATCGACAACGACGCGGCGCGCGGCCCGAAGGCGGACCTGCAGCTCGCCTCCGGCCAGTGGGTGAAGCTGCCCGACTGGCCGTCGAGGTCGCTGGACGTGCCGCTGTGGCTGCGCCCCGGCGAGGAGGGTCAGGGCGGCGGCCTCGGCCTGCGTCCCGCTCCCCAGGGTTCGACGCTGAGCTTCACCGACGACCCGTCCCAGACCGAGGACCGCATGGTCTCCGACCCCACCGCCGCCTCTCCGAACCGGCTGGTGTTCCTCACCCCGCCGCTGAAGCGGGCCGTCCGGTTCTCCGGCACTCCGGTCGTCGACATCCGCGCCAAGCTGGACCGGACGGACGCCAACCTCACCGCCCTGGTGGTCGACTACGGCGATGACCTGCGCGTGGACCACTACGCCCCCGCGGGCGGCATCAGGACGCTCGCCGAGGAGAGCTGTCACGGCGACAGCACCGCCGACGACGACGGCTGCTACCGCCGCACCGAGACCGCGATGGCCACCAGGCCCCTGGAGATCGTGGCCAGGGGATGGCTGGACGCCGGCAACCGGCGTTCGCTGACGACCACGGAGACGCTGACCCCCGGCAAGGACTACCGGTTCTCGTGGAGCACGCTGCCCGCCGACTACGTCGTGCAGCCGGGGCACCGGCTCGCGGTGATCCTCGCCGCGAGCGACCTGACGCAGACGGTCCCCGACCAGCCGGCGGCGGCCACGGTGACCGTCGACCTGGCGGCGAGCAAGGTGTGGCTGCCGCTCGCCTCGGTCGAGGCGGTCCAGGACGCCGCGCCGCCGGCCACGCTGGAGTTCGCGCCGGCGCCCGAGCAGTGGCGCGGGCCGAAGGACGTGGTCCTGCCGAAGCAGTCGCGCGACTTCTTCTGATCCCTGCCCGCCCGCTACCCGCCCGCGGGGGACGCGGTTCCCGTCCCCCGCGGGCAGGCGGGCCCGCGGAAGACCCTCCCGCCGATGTACTCGGCGAGCGCCCGCGCGGCCCCGGGGGCGTCGCGGACGGGGTGCCGCTTCTCGGCCGACTGCCAGGAGTAGTAGGCGCCGCCGTATCCGACGAAGACCCACAGCGGCAGGCCGACGTCCGGGCGCTGGAGCAGCAGCGCGGTCCCGGCGGGGCACAGGTCGGCGCTCAGGCCGAGCAGCCTCAGTTGGTCGCGCAGCCGCAGGAGCCCGGCCCCCTCGACGGGGGCCTCGGGTCTCTCCTCGCGGTCCGCCCGCACGTCGATCGTCTCCATGCCACGCCCCTCCGACCCGCGGCGCCGAGACGGCGTCCCGGGGAACGCACGTCACCTGATTCCAGACAAACACCGCGTCTCTCGCGAAGCACCCCACACCCCACCCCTCACCCGGATTCCCGGGTGCCCCTACGGCGCCGCCGGCGCGGAAACCGGAAGGCCCGCGTGGCCGTAACCAGGTAAGATCCGGTGCAACGCGATGACGGAGACGAGTAGCTCCGGGGTACGCGCGAGCCAGAGAGCCGCCGGCAGCTGGAAAGGCGGCCTCGCGTCCCGGGGTGAAGACCCTCCCGAGCGCGGGGAGGAACGGCGCGGCCACGGGCCCGCCCAATGCCCCGCCGGCCGGCCCCCGTCACCGGGCCTTCGAGGCCGCCGCCCAGGCGGCGGCGAAAGCGCGGTGGCACCGGGAGTCCCCTTCTCCCCCGCGCTCCCAAGGGATCGCTCATGACCCGAAAGGGATTGTGATGATCTCACGCGTCCTCGCCGCCGACCTGCCCCAGCACGTCGGCGGCCGTGTCCGTCTCGCCGGGTGGCTGCACCGCCGGCGCGACCTGAAGTCCGTCTCGTTCCTGGTCCTGCGCGACCGCTCCGGCCTCGCCCAGATCGTGCTGAGGGAGCCCGTGCCGGCGCTCGCGGAGGAGACCGTGATCGCCGTCACCGGCACGGTCGCCGCGAACGCCCAGGCCCCCGGCGGCGCCGAGGTGACCGGCCCGGAGATCGAGGTGCTGTCGGCGCCCGTCGCGCCGCCGCCGTTCGACCTGTACCGGCCGGTGGTCGGCGGCACGCTGCCGACCGTCCTGGACCACGCGCCGGTCGCGCTGCGGCACCCGCGGCTGCGCGCCCCGTTCGAGATCGCCGCCGCCGGGGTGGCCGGGTTCCGCGCCGCGCTGGACGGGCTCGGCTTCGTGGAGACCTCCACGCCGAAGATCGTCGCCTCGGCGACCGAGTCGGGGGCCAACGTCTTCGGCATCGACTACTTCGGCGCGCCCGCCTTCCTCGCCCAGTCGCCGCAGTTCTTCAAGCAGGCGCTGGTGGGGGTGTTCGAGCGGGTGTACGAGGTCGGGCCGGTGTTCCGCGCCGAGCCGCACGACACCGCCCGCCACCTGGCGCAGTACACCAGCCTGGACGCCGAGCTGGGGTTCGTGACCGACCACCGGGACGTCATGGCGGTGCTGACCGTGGCGGTCGCGGGCATGCACGCCGCGGCGGCCGAGCGCGCCGGGGCCGCCCTGGACCTGCTGGGACTGACCCTGCCGCCGGTCCCCGAGGAGATCCCGTCGATCCACTTCGCCGACGCCCAGGAGCTTCTCGCCCGGCACACCGGCGAGGACCCGCGCGGGGAGCCGGACCTGGCGCCCGCCCACGAGCGCTGGCTCGGCGAGTGGGCGCGGCGCGAGCACGGCTCGGAGTTCCTCTTCGTCACGGGATATCCCATGGTCAAGCGGCCGTTCTACACCCATCCCGACCCGAGCGCGCCGGAGTTCTCGCAGAGCTTCGACCTGCTGTTCCGGGGGATGGAGCTGGTCACGGGCGGCCGGCGCCTGCACCGGCACGAAGACTACGTCGCCGCGCTCGCCGCGCGGGGCGAGGACCCGGCCCCCTACGCGGGGTACCTGGCCGCCTTCGCCCACGGCATGCCGCCGCACGGCGGGTTCGCCCTCGGGCTGGAACGCTGGACGGCCCGCCTGACCGGCGCGGCCAACGTGCGCCAGACGACCCTGTTCCCGCGTGACCTGCACCGCCTGACCCCCTGACGGCCCCGCAGGGGGATCACGTCGCCGCGCGAGTGCGGCGTGATCCCCCGGGCGCCGCCTACTGGTGGGCGCTGGACACGGCGAGCGGGTCGGCGGGGGCCTTGGCCTTGGCCTTCTCCATCCGCTCGCCGAGCTCCCGCAACTGGTTGCGTCCCAGGGCCTCCCGCACCTTCGGGAACCACTCCTGTTCCTCTTCCTCCACGTGGTGGCGGACGTTCTCGATCAGGACGGTGACCTTGGCGTCGTACCGCTCGTCCTCGGGCTCCAGCTTCTGGAGCTCCGACAGCATCCAGACCACCACGTGGTGCTCCTCGACGCTCTCCAGGACGTGGTCCTCGGTCTCGGGGACGGCGGCGCGCGCGGCGGGGTAGAAGATCTCTTCCTCGATGTAGGCGTGCGTGGTGAGCTCGTGGACGATCTGCTCGACGATCCGCTGCTTCTCCTTGTAGGCGCGCTCCCCCGCGTTCTCGAACTTCTTGAACAGGCCCTCGACGGTCTTGTGGTCGTCCTTCAGCAGCACGATGGCGTCCATCGGCGGCTCCCCTCTCGTCACGTTCCGATACCAGCAGAGTTCCGCGTGGGAGGGATTTAAACCGGCGCGCCCGTGTGAGCATGGGTGCGTGGCGGAGACGATGAGCGCCTGGGTGGTGGAGCGGCCCGGGCCCATGGAGAGCCGGCCGCTCCGGCACGCACGCCTGCCCGTGCCGGAGCCGGGGCCGGGAGAGGTCCTGGTCAGGGTGGAGGCGTGCGCCGTGTGCCGGACGGACCTGCACCTGGCCGAGGGCGACCTGCCGCCGCGGCGTCCGGGCACCGTCCCCGGCCACGAGGTGGTCGGGCGGGTGGCCGGGCACGGCCCCGGGGCGGGCCGCCTGGCCGCGGGCGCGCGGGTGGGGGTGGCCTGGCTGCGCCACACCTGCGGCGCGTGCCGCTACTGCCTGCGCGGCCTGGAGAACCTGTGCCCCGGCTCCCGGTACACCGGCTGGGACGCCGACGGCGGCTACGCCGAGTACACCACCGCGCCGGAAGGCTACGTCTACCCGCTGCCCGAGGGCGTGCCCGCCGAGCGGCTCGCGCCGCTGCTGTGCGCCGGGATCATCGGCTACCGCGCCCTGACCCGCGCGGACCTCCCGCCGGGCGGCAGGCTGGGCGTCTACGGCTTCGGGGCCTCGGCGCACCTCACCGCCCAGGTGGCGATCGCCCAGGGCGCGACGGTGCACGTCCTCACCCGCTCGGCCCGCGCCCGTGAGCTGGCGCTGGAGCTCGGCGCGGCCTCGGCCGGGGGCGCCTACGACGCTCCTCCCGAGCCGCTGGACTCGGCGATCCTGTTCGCTCCCGTCGGCGACCTGGTCCCCGTGGCGCTGCGCGCCCTGGACCGGGGCGGCACGCTGGCGATCGCGGGCATCCACCTCACCGACGTCCCGCCCCTGAACTACGAGGAGCATCTGTTCTACGAGCGCGCGGTGCGCAGCGTCACCGCCAACACCCGCGAGGACGGCCGCGCGTTCCTGGAGCTGGCGGCGCGGCGCCCGCTCAGCGTCACCACCGTCCCCTACCCTCTCGACCGGGCCGGCGAGGCCCTGGCCGACCTGGCGGCGGACCAGGTGAACGGCGCGGCGGTCCTGCGCGTCTGATCAGGGCTCGCGGGGGCGGACGAGCTCGACGACGGCCGTGATGTCGTCGTCGCGGTGCCCCTGGGCCGCGGCCTCCTCGTAGCGGCGCTCGACCAGCCGGGCGATGGGCAGGACGACGCCCAGGGACTCGGCCGTCTCGGCGAGCAGGCGGACGTCCTTGGCGCCGAGCCGGGTCGTGAACCACCCGTCGTGGTCGCCGTCGAGCATGCGGCCGAGCCGGTCGCGCAGCGCGGGGGCGATGGTGGGCAGGGGGAAGAACACCTCGCGCAGCAGCCGCGGGTCCAGCCCCGCCGCCTCGGCCGCGGCCAGCGCCTCGGCCACGACGGCGATCCCCGCCATCATCTGGTAGTTGCTGAGCAGCTTGACGGTCGTGGCGTTCCCGGGGTCCGCGCCGCAGTACCAGTGCCTGGCGAACAGCGACGCCCAGACAGGTTCCAGCGTCTCGGCGAGCCGCCGCTCGCCTCCGAGCAGGCCGGACGCGGTGCCGTCCCCGACCGCTCCGGGAGCGCCGAGCACGGGGGCGGCCAGGAAGCGGCGGCCGGGGGCGACGTCGCGCAGGCTCCGCGAGGTGTCCGGGGCCACGGTGCTGGTGTCCACGATCACCGGCGGGTCCCGGTCCTCCTCCAGCTCGATCAGCGCGCGCATGACGTTGAGGACGGCGGCGTCGTCGGACAGCGACATCAGCGCGGCGTCCGCGCCCCGCGCGGCCCCGAGCGGCGAGGACGCCTCGGCGGCGCCCGCCCGCGCCACGTCCGCGGCCTTGCCGGGGGTGCGGTTCCAGACGGTGACCTGGTGCCCCTGCCCCAGCAGCCGCAGGGCGATCGCCCGGCCCATGTGTCCCATTCCCAGCACGGCCACCCGCATCACGGCACGCCCCCTCTCACCGGCCGGACGGGGCGTGGCGCGGGAGCGACGCGAGCGCGAGCCCGCGCAGGGCCTCCCTGAGCACCCACGCCTCCTGGTCGAGCAACCGGCGGTCCCGGGGCTCGCAGTCGGCGTCGATCACGAAGTTGTCCTCGGGGAAGCGCGGGAACACGTGGATGTGCGTGTGGGGGACGTCCTGGAGCGCGGCCTCCCCGTCGCCGAGGTACATGGTCACGCCCTCGCAGCGCAGCCCGCTGCGCCGCAGCCCGCGGGCCACGCGGTGGGCGATCAGCCACATGTGGGCGCCGGCCTCCTCGGCCAGGTCCTCGAGGCCGGGGGCGTGGACGCGCGGGATGACGACGGCGTGCCCGGGGTTCACCGGGTTGCCGTCCATGATCACGACGGTGGTGTCGTCCTGGAACGCCAGGCTGGCCTCCACCCTGCCCGCGCAGATGTCGCAGAACGTACAGGTACCGGCAGGCATCTCCATCTTTCAATGATGCCCCCGGCCCATCCGATCACCTCGCGGGGTGGAGCAGGAAAGGCGAGGGCCCGGCCTCCCCCCGAGGAAGGCCGGGCCCGGTCCAGGGGTCCGTCAGCGCAGGATCTTGTACAGCGCCGTGGTGAGGGACGCCTTGGCGTCGTCGCCGTCGATCGACCACATCATCGAGCCGCCGAGGCCCTTGAGCCTGATGTAGGCCGCCTTCTGCGTCAGCGACGCGGGGTCGTCGTAGGACCAGAACTCGTTGCCGTCGTAGGACCACATGGCGCCGGTGAGCAGGTCGTGGTACCGCTTGCCGGGCTTGGCCGCCAGGACCTTGTAGTCCTCGGTGCCCGCGGCCCAGGTGGCGGGGGCGGGGCCGGCGGACTGCGCCCAGAGGCCGTTGCCGGTGGACTTGACGCCGGTCCAGCCCTGCCCGTACGCCGGGACGCCGATCACGAGCTTGCCGGCGGGGGCGCCGCGCTTGAGGAAGTCACGGACGGTCGTGTCGACGCTGAACTTGATCGGCCGCGGGTCCTTGCGGTCCGGGAAGAGGTTGCCGTTGTGTCCGGTCATCGGGTCCCAGGTGCCGTGCAGGTCGTAGCCCTGGATGGTGGCGAAGTCCAGGTTGCGGAACACGGCGGGCACCTCGAAGCCGGCGTCGATCTTCGCGGCGGCGGCGGGCAGGAAGGCCGTCAGGATGCTCTTCCTGCTGAAGGCGTCGAGCTGGCGGCGCAGCTCGGCGACGAACAGCGTGAAGTTCTTCTTGTCCTCGGGCCTGACGATGTTGCCGGTGTTGCCCTCGGAGCCGGGCCACTCCCAGTCCAGGTCGATGCCGTCGAAGACGCCGAGGCCGCTCCCGGCCGGGGTGCCCGGCAGGTTGCCCTTCAGCCACAGGTCGACGCAGGAGGCGGCGAGGGTGCGGCGGGACTCGGGCGTGAGGACGGCGTCGGAGAAGTACTTGGAGCCGGTCCAGCCGCCGAGCGAGATCAGCGCCTTCAGGCCCGGGTGGAGGGCCTTGAGCTTCTTGAGCTGGTTGAGGTTGCCGTTGAGCGCCTGGCCTTCCGCGTCGGCGACGCCGTCCACGCTCTGCTCGGCGGGCACCGGGCGCTGCCAGTCGGCCCAGGAGTCGGACGACACGCACTTGAGCGAGGCGTCGACGTTGCCGAAGGCGTAGTTGATGTGGGTCAGCTTGGCGGCGGCGCCGCTGGTCTCGACGTCCTTGACGTGGTAGTTGCGGCCGTAGACGCCCCACTGGATGAAGTACGCGACCCGCTTGAACCGGTCCTCGCGCCCACGGTCGTTGCCGTGGTCGGCGGTCGTCTGGGCCTTGGAGGGCGTGGTCACCGTCGGCGATGCGAGGGCCTGGCCCGGCACGGCGACCGCGGCGAGCCCGGCGGCGAGCGCCGCGGTGAGGAGGTGTTGGAAAGGTCGTCGCACGGCCGTCTCCACTCGCTGCTCGGGGGGTTATTCATAGGAAAGTTTCCTATAAGTTTCACCGGATCGTAGAGCCCTCCGTGCGCGGCGTCAATGCCCGATCACAGGTCCGCGTCCCCGGTCCTGCACTCGGGCGGCAGCGCTCGCCCCGCCGGACGGCCTCTCGGGGGTAAGTGGACGCGTTACCTACGGCGTAATCGCTTCCCGTGACGGCGGCTGCGATTCTCGTACGCGTCAGTCCGGTACGAAGCCACCAGGAGGGTCCATGTCCGCCTACGCCGTCGCCACGCTGCGCGATGTCAAGATCGGGCCGGAGATCACCGAGTATCTGGAGAAGATCGACGCGACGCTGGAGCCGTTCGGCGGGCGCTTCCTGATCCACGGCGGCCGCAAGGAGATCCAGGAAGGCGCCTGGCCCGGCACCCTCATCGTCATCGGGTTCCCCGACATGGAGCACGCGCGCGGCTGGTACGCCTCCGAGGCCTACCAGCGCATCCTCGGCCTGCGCACCGGCAACTCCGTCGGCGACGCCATGCTGGTCGACGGCGTCTCGGAGGACCACAAGGCCACCGACGTCCTGGCCAGATGAGATCACGGACGACCGCGAGCGCCGGCGCGCGGCCGCGACGATCTCGGACGTACGGCCCGCGGTTTTGTCGTCGCCGAATGGCATGCTGGAAGGCGTGACGGTGCACATGGTCAGCCCCCTGTTCGTCGGGCGCGAGCGCGAGCTCGAAACGCTCGGACGCGCGCTCACGCGTGCGCGGGAGGGCGCGGCGACCACGGTGTTCGTCGGCGGCGAGGCCGGGGTGGGCAAGACCCGGCTGATCCGCGAGTTCTCCCAGCGTGCCGGCGACGCCCGCGTGCTGGTCGGCGGCTGCCTCGAACTCGGCACCGACGGCCTGCCGTTCGCGCCGTTCACCGCCGTGCTGCGCCGGCTAGTCCGCGACCTCGGCCACGACGGCGTCGCGGCCCTGGTGCCCGGCGGCAGAACGCGCGCGCTCGCCCGCCTGCTGCCCGAGTTCGGCGAGCCCGACGACGACGGCGGTGAGGCGCGGGCCCGGCTGTTCGAGCAGGTCCTCGGCCTCATGGAGCGCCTCGCCGAGATCGGGCCCACCATCCTGATCATCGAGGACGCCCACTGGGCCGACCGTTCCACGCGCGACCTTCTGTCGTTCCTCGTCCGCTACCAGCGCCCCACCACCCGCCTGGTCATCCTCGTCACCTACCGCTCCGACGAGCTGCACCGCACCCATCCGCTGCGCCCGCTGCTGGCCGAGCTGAGCCGCATCGACTGGGTCATGCGGCTGGACGTCCGCCGCCTCAGCAGGCGCGAGGTCATCCTGCAGGCCGCGAGCATCCTCGACAGAGAGCCCACCATGCTCGACGTCGACCTCATCTACGCCCGCAGCGAGGGCAACCCCCTGTTCGTCGAGGCGCTGCTGGACGGCGGCGAGGCGGCCGCCATGCCCGACTCCCTGCGCGACCTTCTGCTCGTCGGCGTCGAGCGCCTCCCCGAGGACACCCAGGAGCTGCTGCGCGTCGCCAGCGCCGGCGGCGACAGGATCGAGCACGCCCTGCTGTCCGCCGTGGCCGGCCTCGACGACGCCGCGCTGTCCCAGGCCCTGCGCCCGGCCGTCTCCGGAAACGTGCTCGTCGTCGACGGCGAGGGGTACGCCTTCCGGCACGCCCTGATCCGCGAGGCCGTCCACGACGATCTGCTGCCCGGCGAGCGCGTGCGCCTGCACACCCGCTTCGCCGAGACCCTGGAGCGCGACCCCGGCATCCTGCCCGACCCGCGCGGCGCCATCGAGCTGGCCCACCACTGGTACGCCGCGCTCGACTCCCCCTCCGCGCTCCTCAGCGCCTGGCGCGCCGCCGCCGTGGCCCGCAAGTCCACCGCCTACGACGAGCAGCTGCGCATGCTGACCCGCGTGCTCGAACTGTGGGACCGGGTGCCCGACGCCGCCGAGAAGATCGGCGCCGACCACGTCGACGTCCTGCGCCAGACCATCACCGTCGCCCACCTGGCCGGCGAGTTCGAGCGCGGCATCTCCCTCGCCAAGGCCGCGCTCTCCGAGATCGACACCGAGACCGATCCCGTGCGCGCGGCCCGCCTGCTGCGCCAGCGCGGCCTGGTCCGCTACGACCTCGGCCGCGAGGGCTACCTGGACGATCTGCGCACCGCCGTCCGGCTCGTGCCCGCCTCTCCGCCGTCCCGGCTGCGCGCCCAGGTCCTGGAGAACCTCGCCCGTGTCATCCACGACCCCAACGCCTGGGCCGAGAAGGAGGCCCTCGCCGAGGAGGCCATGGCGATGGCCCGCGAGGTCGGCGACCCGGAGACCGAGGCGCACGCCCTCACCTCGCTCACCTGGGCGCGGTGCCGCTACTCCGCCATGCAGGACCAGGCCGGCGCGTTCGGCCAGGCCCGCGAGATCGCCACCCGCGGCAACCGCTACAGCGCGCTCATGCGCGTCGCGATCTCCGAGTCCGACGCCTACGAAGGCGCCGGATGGCACGAGAAGGCGGCGCAGGTCGCCCGCCGGGGCATCGCGGACGCCGAGGCGTTCGGCCTCGCCCGCACCTCCGGCGCGTTCCTGGCGATCAACCTGTCCGAGCCGCTGATGTCGCTCGGCCGCTGGGACGAGGCGCTGGAGGTCATCGACCGCGCGCTGGACGTCGTGCCGCCCGCCCCCTACCGCGCCAGCCTGCAGGGCTACGCCACCGACATCGCCCTCGCCCGCGGTCAGATCGACCGCGCCGAGTCGCTCTTCCACTCCTCGACGCACGTCCTGAACCGCGGGTACTACCGCGACCAGTCAGTGCTGCCGCACCTGCGCCGCGAGATCGAGATACGCCTCGCCCAGGGCCGCGCCGACGACGCGCACGCCCTGGTGCAGCGGGCCGTGCGCGAGTACGAGTCGGAGGCCGCTCCCCGCTACGTCTGGCCGGTCCTCATCACGGCCACCGAAGCGGCCGGCCCGCTCCTCCCCGAACTCCGGGTGATCGCCGCGAAACTCCCGGTAGAGGGCGACCTCCAGGAGGCCCAACGCCTGACCTTCGCCGCCCGCTACCTCCAAGCCTCCACCACCCCACCCTCCTTCGCCCGCCCCCTCCACACCCCCAACACCCCCTCCTCCGCCACCCCCCACCTCCACCCCCTCAACGCCTCCGCCTCCGCCTCCGCCTCCGCCTCCGCCCGAGCCTCCAACGACCTCACCTCCGCCCGAGGCTCTGACGACCCCGCCTCCGCCCGCGCTTCTAATGCCCCCGCCTTCTCCCGCGCTTCTAACGGCCTGTCCTCCGCCGCCACCTGCACCGGCGACGGCTCGCCCGCTGCCGATGGCCTTCCCTCCCCGGATGAGCTTCTGTCGGCCACCTGGCTGGAAGGCCGGGTTCCCCCGGCCGCCGTGTCGGCGTTGTGGGACAAGGTCGTGGCCGCGTGGGCGGCGCTGCGCCAGCCTTACGCCGAGGCCCGGGCGCTGTTCGGCGCCGCTCAGGCCGCCGTCACCGCCGGAGACCGCGACCGGGCCGCCGAGCGGCTGTCCCGGGCGGCCCGCCTGGCCGAAGAGCTCCGCGCGGCCCCGCTCTCGGCCGAGATCGACTCCCTCGCCCGCCGGGCCCGCCTTCCCCTCGCCGGCGAGCCCGCCTCGGCCCACTCCTCCAGCCCACCCGCCGAGACCGGCCTCGGCCTCACGGCCCGCGAACGCGAGGTGCTCCGCCTGGTCGCCACCGGCCGCAGCAACCGCGAGATCGCAGCCGCCCTGTTCATCTCCGCCAAAACCGTCAGCGTCCACGTCAGCAACATCCTCGCCAAACTAGGCGCGACCTCCCGCGGCGAAGCCGCCGCCACAGCCCACCGCCTCCACCTGTTCGACGACCACCCATCCTGACCCGAGGCGTGCGCGGTTGGTGGGCTGCTGGTCGGTGGACAGCTGGTCGGTGGACTGTGCTGTCGGCGCCTTGGTGTGTCGAGCCGCTCGACACCACACGGCCAGCCCGTCGAGCCACGCGGCGACGCGCGCGTTCATGGGTGGGAGCGCGGTGCTCGGCCACAACGGTGCGGCACGGGTGGGGTCAACACACCTAAGCCACCACAACCACCTCGCCATCCCACCGTTCCACACCACACGGCCAACCCGTTGAGCCACGCGGCAACGCGCGCGTTCATGGGCGGGAGCGCGGCGCTCGGCCACAACGGACCAGCACGGGCGGGGTCAACACACCTAAGCCGGGACAACCACCTCGCCATCCAACCGCTCAACACCACACGGCCAACCCGTTGAGCCACGCGTGGACGCGCGCGTTCATGGGCGGGAGCGCGGCGCTCAACCACAACGGTGCGGCACGGGTGGGGTCAACACACCTAAGCCGGGACAACCACCTCGCCATCCAACCGCTCAACACCACACGCCCAACCCGTCGAGCCACGCGGCAACGCGCGCGTTCACGGGTGGGAGCGCGGCGCTCAACCACAACGGACCAGCACGGGCGGGATTAACACACCCAAGCCGGGACAACCACCTCGCCATCCAACCGCTCGACACCACACCACTGACCAGTCGAGCCGCTCTGGAGATGCGCGCGTCGTGGGGGGATCACGGTGCTCGGCCACAACGGTCCGGCAGGGGTGGGGTCAACACACCTAAGCCCCACAACCACCTCGTCATCCAACCGTTCCACACCACACGGCCAACCCGTCGAGCCACGCGTGGACGCGCGCGTTCATGGGTGGGAGCGCGGTGCTCGGTCATGGTGGCGCGGCGCGGGTGGGATCGGCATACCTAAGCCGGGACGACCGCCTCGTCGGCGAATTGTTTGGGGGCCGCCTCGTCACAGAGGTGGGTCGAGCGTTTGTGGTTGTTCGGCGAGTCGTTGGGGCGGCCGCGGATTCATGGTCGGGGGCGGGTTGGTCGGGCGTGACCGGGTGAACCGATCTGTATATAAGGCGGGTTTGCGGGTTGGCTTTTTCATGGGTGATGGTCATGGGCGACCTCGTGCGGCGGCATGGCTTGGATGAAGGTTTTTTCCGTGTTGTTTCGTGGTTAGGGAGCCGGGCTTCGAGGCGGGGAGCGAGGGGACGTTACGTGTTGTCGTCCTGGGGTGGCGACCGAGGGGTTGGGGGTGGCTTGACCAGGTGTAACGGCTTCGGGGTGATGCCCAGCGACCCGAAATGGAAGGTGGAATGCCTTTATATTAATGGACATCCCGTTATTGCTGGTTGCGGAGCCCGAGTCCGGAATACCGAGCAGCCGGGAAAACATCGCCTGACCATCTGGTGAAAGCGTCTATTTCGCGGTGTGGGGGCTCGGTTAATCTCCTCGCATGAGCGCTCAGGTGAACAGCGGAACGGGGCCGGGGGCCATCACGCCCGATGGGTCGCCCGTGGAGTTCTACCGGCGGATGCGGGCCAGGGGCGAGCCCGATGTGGTGGCGGCCGTCGTGCCCGCCGGAGGGGTGATCCTGGACCTCGGCGCGGGCACCGGCCGTCTGGCGCATGCCTTGCTGGAGGCCGGCTACAAGGTCGTCGCGGTGGACGAGTCGGCCGAGATGCTGGCGCACATCGAGGGCGCCGAGACGATCACGGCCCGTATCCAGGGCCTCCGGCTCGACCGGCTCTTCGACGCCGTCCTGCTGCCGTCCTATCTCATCAACGTGCCCGACGACGTGCTGCGCCGCGAGTTCCTGGCCACGTGCCGCCGTCACGTCCGGGAGGACGGCGCGGTGCTGGTCCGGTGGGAGCCGCCCGAGCAGTACGCCCGGTGGCGGGTCGGCAAGGGCCGCGCCTGGGAGGACGGCGCGGTCATGATGACCGCCTTGGACCGGCCGGGTCCGGAGCTGTTCAGGGCCACACTGCGGTACCAGACGGGCGATCTGGTGTGGACACAGACGTTCACGCAGCGCCGCCTCACGGACGAGGAACTGGAGTCCCACCTCGCCGAGGCCGGGCTGACCCTGTCCGGCTTCCTGACCGCCGACCGCGGGTGGATACACGCCGTCCCCCATCCCTGACCCCGTGCCGTCACCTCTGACCGCGGACTCGCCACAGGCCGCCACCCGGATGCCGAGTCCGCGGTCACCCCGGACCGCGGCTGGACACACGCCGCCTCCTCCCCGTGACGCTGGATCTTGTCGTCTGAGGTTCACCGGACATGCGTGGAATTGTCCAAATGTGACGGATTTACTGCGCACTGTCGATATTGATCGCGGACCTTCGGAGGAACCCCTGTCCACCATCCGTCCGGACCGGAGACGCGGGGTGGCGCTCGCGGCGCTGCTTCCCGCTCTGGTTCTCGGGCTCACCGCACTTCCCGCGCACGCGGCCCCCGCCGACCCGGTGTCCGACCCGGTCGCGCTAACCGCGCCGGAGGCCCGCCGCGCCTCCTCCTATCCCCCCGTCACGACGCCGCTGCCCGGCACGACCGAGGCCCCCGGCCCGGCCGCACGGACCGCCGCGGCCCCGGGCGGCCCGATCGAGACCTACCGCACCGGCCGCCCCGTGGCCCCCGGCGTCCGGCTGGACTCGCTCGACACCCTGGACGCCAAGGGCTGGCAGCGGGCCGACACCCTCACCGTGGACCTGACCAAGGGCGCCACCGTCGGCTACCTCGACGCCGGCCGCGTCGCCAAGGGCGGCAGGATCTCCCAGATGGCCGAGGCCAAGGGCGCCGTGGCGGCCGTCAACGGGGACTTCTTCGACATCAACAACTCCACCGCCCCGATCGGCCCGGCCATCGCCGGCGGCGAGCTGCTCAAGTCCGCCTCGGGCCGCACCACCGCCGTGGGCTTCGACGCCTCGGGCGCCGGTCGCGTGCTGGACATCCTGTTCGAGGGCACCGTGCGTCTGCCCGGCCAGACAGGCACCACGCCGCTGGTCCGTCTGAACAGCCCGGACCTGCCCCGCGACGGCATCGGCGCCTACACCCCGCTCTGGGGCGCCTACCCGCGCACCCGCGCCGTGCAGGACGCGGGCCAGGTGACCGAGGTGCTGGTGTCCGGCGGCAAGGTCGTCAGCGTCGCCGCCAGACCCGGCGAGGGCGAGCTGCCCACCGGCACCACGGCACTGGTCGGCCGGGAGGCCGGGGCCGCGCTCCTCGCCGGGCTCGTCCCCGGCGACCCCGTCGAGATCGCCTACCGTCCGAGGACCTCGGACGGCTCCGCGCTCGCCACCGCGATCGGCGCCAACCACCTGCTCGTCAAGGACGGCGTGGCCCAGCCGATCGACGACACGACCGTCGCCGCGCGCATGGCCCTCGGCCTCACCGCGGACGGCACGAAGATGTTCCTGGTCACGGTGGACGGCACCCGGACCATCCACAGCCGCGGCGCCACGCTGCGCGAGATGGCCGACCGGCTCGTCGCGCTCGGCGCGCACTCCGGCGTGGAGATCGACGGCGGCGGCTCCGCCACCATGGTCACCCGCAAGCCCGGCGCCGACCGGCTGCGTGTCGACAACGAGCCCAACGACGGCGAGGAGCGCGTCGTCTCCAACGGCCTCGCCGTCTACCGGCCGAAGGGCAGCGGCAAGGCGCGGGGCGTGTGGGTGGAACCGGCCGTGGACCCGGCCGCCGCGCCGGGCACCGGCCCCGTCGCGGGGGGCCGTCCCGACCGCGTGCTGCTCGGCCTGACCCGCACGCTGACCGCCACCGCGTACGACGAGGTGTACGGCCCGGTGCGCGACCGGACGCCCGTCCGCTGGTCGGCCACGCACGGCGCCGTCGCGAACGGCGTGTTCCGCGCGGCCCTGCCCGGCGCCGCGACCGTCTCGGCGTCCGCGGGCCGGGCCAGGGGCGAGGCCGAGGTGGAGGTGCTCGGCCCGGCCGTCCGCCTGGACACCACCCAGCCGACGCTGAACGTCGCCGACGCCTCCTCCACCGCGTCCTTCGGCGTCGTCGGGTACGACCGGTACGGCGACTCGGCACCGGTCGAGCCCGGCGACGTGCGGCTGGAGTACGACGCCGGCCTGCTGAAGGTCACCCCGGACGCCGGCGGCGGTTTCACCGTCGGCGCGGCGCGGGAGTCGGGCGCGGGCCTCATCACCGTCAAGGTGGACGGTCTCACCACGTCCGTCGCGGTCAGCGTGGGCGTGACGAAGACCGTCCTGTCCACCTTCGACGACGCGGCCCGGTGGACGGCGGGCTCGGCGCGGGGCACGGCCACCGTCACCCCGGTCGCCGAGGGCCGGAACGGGCCGGGTCTCCGGCTGTCCTACGACTTCACCCGGTCCACCGCGACCCGCACCGCGTACGCCATCCCGCCCCGGCCGCTCGGGGTGGCCACGCGCGCGCAGGCGTTCGGCGTCTCGGTGTACGGGCACGGCCAGGGCGAGTGGACGGCGTTCACGGCCGTGGACGCGACCGGCAAGTCCTACTCCATCTACGGCCCGTACATCACCTGGGACGGCTGGCGGGAGGTGGAGATCCCGGTGCCGGCGGCGCTGCCCCAGCCGGTCACGGTCAGCAGGTTCTACACGATCGAGCTGAAGGCCGACCGTCAATACCAGGCCGAGGTGCTGCTGGACGACCTGTACGTGAAGGCCGCCCCGGCGATCGACCCGCCGCCCGCGCCCCGCGTCCAGGACCCCGTGATCGTCCCCTCGGTGGACGGCGAGCCGTGGCGCTTCGCGGTCATGTCGGACGCCCAGTTCGTCGGCCGCGCTCCGGACTCCCCGCTGGTCGCCGCCGCCCGCCGCACCCTGCGCGAGATCAGGGCCGCCAGGCCCGACTTCATGATCATCGCTGGAGACCTGGTGGACGAGGCGTCCGAGGCCGACTTCCAGCTCGCCAAGCGCGTCCTGGACGAGGAGATCGGCGACGCGCTGCCGTACTTCTACGTGCCGGGCAACCACGAGGTCATGGGCGCGGCCATCGACAACTTCAGGAAGTACTTCGGCGACACCAGCCGCACGTTCGACCACAAGGGCACGCGGTTCGTCACCCTCGACACCTCGCGCGGCACGATCAGGGGCGGCGGCTTCGACCAGCTCGAACGCCTGCGCGCGGCCCTGGACGGCGCCGCGTCCGACGACCGGGTCAACTCGGTCGTGCTGGTCGAGCACCACCCGCCGCGCGACCCGACCCCGGCCAAGGGCAGTCAGCTCGGCGACCGCAAGGAGGCCGCGCTGGTGGAACACTGGCTGGCCGCCTTCCAGCACGACACCGGCAAGGGGGCGGCGTTCATCGGCGGGCACGTCGGCACGTTCGACGCCGCGCGCGTGGACGGCGTGCCGTACCTGGTCAACGGCAACGCGGGCAAGACCCCGGCGACCACGCAGGGCGGCTTCACCGGCTGGACCCTGCTCGGCGTCGACCCGGTGTCGCGCGCGGAGCAGGCCGCGGCCCGCCTGCTGCCCTTCACCGGCGGCCCGCGCTGGCTGGCCGCCGAGACCCGCCCGCACGTCGACGCCCTGACCCTGGACGCCCCGCCGACGGCGACGGTGGGCACTCCGGTGAAGGTCACCGCGACGCTCACCCAGGACGGCCGCGCGGTCCCGGCCGCCTACCCGGTCAGCGCCCTGTGGACCGCGAGCCCGAACGTCCACGTCGGCGACCCGAGGCGGGCCCGCGGCCACGACGTCGCCGCGTTCGACCCCGCCACCGGAACCCTCACACCCCGCCGCCCCGGCGAGATCACCCTCTCGGTCCGCGTCAGCGGCGTGACCCGGCAGGCCCGGATCACCGTCGTCAAGCCCGCCTGAACCTGTTTCCGCGCCGGGGGCGGAGGTCCGCCCCCGGCGTCAGGCGAGCAGGTCCAGGGACTGGGAGAGAACCAGGCCCGCCGCGCCGAGCATGGTCATGTCGTCCTCGACGTCGGCGAAGGTCACCCTCGGCTCTCCGCCGGGGTGGCTCGGCGTGCCTTCCAGCAGGTAGCGCTGGACCAGGGTCCGCAGCTCCTCGCCTCCCTCGACGACGTCCCCGTGCAGGATGAACAGGCCCGGCGCGAGTACCTGCTGCAGGTTGATGAGGCCGACCGCGAGGTTGCGGGCGTACCGGTCGAGCAGCGCGCGGGCGCCCGGGTGGTCCTCGGCGGCGAGGCGCGCCAGCGGCCCGGCGGTGAGGGAGCGCGCGCCGGGCAGCCCGATCGCGCTCGCCTGGCTGCGCAGCCACCGGTGCGTCGCGATCGTCTCCCAGCATCCGCGGCGCCCGCAGCGGCACACCGCGCCGTTGAAGTCGACGATGGTGTGCCCGGCCTCGCCGCCCGCGCCGGCCGCGCCGCGGTGGACGGTGCCGTCGATGACGAACCCGACGCCGATCGCCTCGGCGCAGTACACGGAGGCGAAGGACGAGATGCGCCGGCCCGAGCCGAACCAGCGGTCGCCGATGGCCTGGATGCGCGGGTGGAGGTCGATGTGGACGGGCAGGCCGAGACGCTCCGAAAGCTCGGGGCCGATCCTCAGCCCGGCGAGCCTCGGGGCGAGGTTCACCTCGACGACGCGTCCCTCGTCGGTGTTCACGACGCCGCCGACGGCGACGCCGACGCCGAGCACGGCCGTGCGGTCGTCGGGGAGCACCTGTTCGACGCAGGAGGCCACCCGGTCGATGATCGCGGGGTGGTCCAGCTTGACGGCGGAGAAGCGCGCGGACGCCTGCTGGACGATCGCCCCGGTCGGCCGTACCAGCGCGGTGTGCACGGTGCCCGGCCCGAGGAACACCGACGCGATCGGGCGGCCGTGTGGCGAGAACCACAGCGGGCGGGCCGGCTTGCCGCCCTGCACGCTGCTCGGCTGCGGCGGCCCCTCGATCAGGATGCCGTCGTTCAGCATGGGCTGGACGATCGTGCCGATCGTCGTCTTGGTCACTTCCGAGATGCGGGCCAGCTCCGCGCGGGACACGGGGCCGACGTCGTAGAGAATCTGCAGGAGCCGGCTGCGGTTGAGCCGTCCGGTGCCGGTCGGAGAGATGAGCCGCGGCGCCGAGGACGCCCGGGCCGGCGCCCGGTACGCGCCGCCGGACGCCGTCGCGTCGGAGTCCCCCGTGAGATCTTCTGCGTGCTTCATCACTCGGGGTGGTGGGGGTTGGTCAACACGGATGCTCTCTGCTCTCGCGCCGTCGGCGGCCGTCAAGTTCGTCCACTTACTGGACGATGTTCTACACGACTCGCCCCCCGGCGTAAATAGCCTTCCAGGCCGGGCGGCCCCGTCGCCGGCGCTCGAAGCCGCGGCCGGCGCGCCCGATGGAGGGTCGCCGGCGACGCCGGGCCCGGCCTGGTCAGGGGGCTTCCCGCCGGGGGAGGACGCCTCCGCGAGGTAGGCCGGGCGCAGCTCACGCAGCCGGGCGCGCAGGACCGTGGCCGAGCGCGTCCAGCCGATCCGCGCCGCGATGACCGTGGCGGGCGCCGTGGGGTCGCGTGCCAGCTCCGCGCGGATCAGCGGTTCCGCCGCGTCCGCGATGGATCCGGCCACCGTCCGCGTGTACTTGGGCGGTTCCTGCGCCGCGAGCGCCCGGCGCACGGTGTTGCGGGAGACGCCCATGCGCGTGGCGATCGCCCGGACGGATATGCCGTCGACTTGGTGTAATCGGCGGATCTCCGCCCAGTCGTCCACACTGATCATGCCCCTCTTGTGTCACAGGTCGTGACAGGGGTGGGTCAGTTCGCAGATTTTGCCGGTGGGTCATTTTTCACCCCTCGCGACCCTTGACACTCCCCACGTAAGTCATGAAGGTGTACATACCTAGTCCGCTGAGCCCATGGCATACGCGACCGCCCGGCCCCCACCGGCGCGCGAGCCGTCTGCGGTCGCTCGCGTCTCCCACCTGTCCTGGACTTGGAGTGTCAATGAAGAGAACGGTCAAGAAGCCCGCCGTCCCCCTGCTGGCGGGGGTCGCCGCCTCACTTCTCCTTACCGCGTGCGGTGGCGGCGGCGGCTCCACGGGTGAATCGAACGCTCTCACCCAGGAGAAGTGCGACGCGCTCATCTCCAAGGCGCCGGCCCCCACCGCGGCCGCCGCCGCCCCGTCGTCCCCCGCGGAACCGGCGCCGTCCGCCTCCTCCGGCGGTGGCTCCGGCGCGCCGGCGGCCGGCGGGAAGAAGGAGATCACCTTCGTCGCGGGGTCCTACACCTCGACCACGGCCGCGTTCTGGAAGGACCTGATCGGCAAGTTCGAGAAGGCCAACCCCGGCTTCAAGGTGAAGCTCCAGATCGTGGACTGGAACAACATCGACCAGCAGGTCGCCACGCTGGTGCAGACCAAGCAGTACCCGGACATCCTCAACCAGAACAAGTTCTCCGGCTGGGCGGCCAACGGCATCCTGCAGCCGGCCGCCGACCTGGTGTCCCCCGAGGTCCAAAGCGACTTCATCCCCGCGTTCAAGAACGCCAGCGTGTACGAGGGCGTCCAGTACGGGCTGCCGTTCATCACGAGCACCCGGGCGCTGTTCTACAACAAGGACGCCTTCGCGAAGGCGAACATCACCGCGCCGCCCACCACGTGGCGCGAGCTCGTCGACGCCGCCAAGAAGCTCCAGGCCGCCGGCTACACCGGCTTCGGCCTGCCCCTCGGCTCCGAGGAGAGCCAGGCCGAGTGGTCGATCTGGCAGTGGGGCAACGGCGGCGACTGGGAGTCGGCGCCCGGGAAGTTCACCATCAACAGCTCCAACAACGTCAACACGCTGAACTTCCTGAACTGCATGACGAACGTCTACAAGGTGACCCAGCCCAACGCCGGTCAGACCAACCGCACCGACGGCGTCTTCCGCCCGTTCGCCGACGGCAAGGTGGGCATGATGTCGGGGGCCAGCTTCGCGCCCGCGCTGTTCAAGCAGTGGAACTCCACCGTGAACTACGGCGTCGCGCCGCTGCCCGTCAACGGCGACGTCCCGCCGTTCACGCTCGGCGTGCAGGACTACCTGATGTCCTTCAAGAACCCCGGCAACACCGAGGCCGTCAGCAAGTTCCTCAACTTCGTGTACCAGCCCGACAACTACCAGAGTTTCCTCACCAGCCAGGGCTTCCTGCCCGCGACGCAGAGCGCCTCGACCGCGCTGGCCGACAACGCCGACTTCGGGCCGTTCCTGAAGCTCCTGCCCACCGCGCGGTTCTACCCGGCGACCGACCCCAAGTTCCCCCTGGTCCAGGGCGCCATCCAGAACCAGATCGGCACCGGCATCGCCCCCGGAGCCGACGCCAAGAAGATCCTCGACGCCATCAACGCCGCCGGCAAGTAACCCACCCCATCGCGGTCCCGCCCGCCCGCGCGTCACCGGGCGGGCGGGACCGCGAGTCACCCAGTCAGGAAAGTGGAAATGCCCATGGCGGACGTGCTACCCCGGGCCACGCCCTCCCCGCAGGCGGAACCGGAGCTCACGCGGGGCGCCTCGATCCGCGCGACGCTGAGGTCCCTGCCGTGGACCGGGCCGGCGACCCTGCTCATCGCCGCCGTCATCGTGATCCCGATCGTCATCATGGTCCGGTCGTCGTTCATGGTGACCGACTCCTCCGGCGTCACGCACGGCTTCGCGGGCCTCGCCAACTACCGGGAGCTGTTCGCCGAACCGGCGTTCGCGGAGGTCGCCCTCCACACGCTGACCTGGGTGGTCGTCGTCGTCGGCGCCTCGCTGGCGATATCGCTCGGCCTGGCCCAGTTCCTGAACAAGAACTTCGCCGGACGCCGGTTCGTCCGCTGGTCGCTGATCGTCCCGTGGGCGGCTGCGCTCGTGATGACCTCGACGGTCTGGCGCGTCATCCTCGAATACGGCAACGGGATCCTGAACCGGCTGCTCATGGACCTCGGCCTGATCGCGCAGCCCATCGGCTGGTACCAGGACCCCGCGTACGCGTTCACGTCCGTCATCGTCGTCGGCATCATCGTGACGGTGCCCTTCACGACGTACGTCATCCTGGCGGGCCTGCAGACCATCCCCGGGGAGGTCTACGAGGCGGCCAAGACCGACGGCGCGGGCGCGTGGCGCACGTACTGGGGCATCACGTTCCCGCTGCTGCGCCCGTCCCTGGTGATCGCCACGATCCTCGTCGTCGTCTACGTCTTCAACTCGTTCCCGGTCATCTGGGTCATCACCGGCGGCAACAGCGGCAACGGCACGGACACCACGATCACGTGGGCGTACAAGATCGCCTTCCGCCAGCAGCTCGACACCGGCGAGGCGGCGGCGTTGTCGGTGCTGAACGTCGTCTTCCTCTGCGTCGTCATCTTCTTCTACTTCTCCGCCATCGCCGCCAAGGACGGCCGGCGCCGCCCGCTCACCGCGGCCGTGGCACGCCTGCTCGCCCCGGTGGCCGAACGCTGGACGGCGTTCACCGCGCGCCGCGGGGACCCGCGGGCCCGCCGGCGCAGGGAGGGCCCGGCGCGCGGCGCCGGGGTGTGGCGCGCCGTCCGCCCGGTCGGCATGCCGGTCATCGGGCTGCTGATCTCCCTGTTCTTCCTCGCCCCCTACGTCGTGATGTTCCTGTCGACGTTCAAGACCTCCACGGAGCTGTTCGCCTCGCCCGCCACCTACCTTCCGGAAACCTGGATGTGGAGCAACTGGGCGGACATCTGGACGGAGCTGGACCTGGCCGCGTTCATCAAGAACAGCCTGATCATCTCGGTCGCGTCGACCGCGCTCGTGCTGCTGGTCTCGGTGCCGGCCGCCTACTACAGCGCGCGCAACCGGTTCGCCGGGCGGGCGCTGTTCATGAGGCTGGTCCTGGTCACGCAGGTGATCGCGCCGGTGTCGGTGGTCGTCGGCCTCTACCAGGAGTTCGTCTGGGTGGGGGCGGTGAACCAGTACTGGTCCATCATCCTCACCAACGCCGCCTTCAACCTGGCGTTCTCCATCTGGGTGCTGAACGGCCAGTTCGAGTCCGTGCCGATCGACGTCGAGGAGGCCGCGAAGCTGGACGGCCTCGGGCAGCTGCGCACGATGGTCCGCATCGCCCTGCCCCTGGTCCGCCCCGGCCTGGTGACCGCGCTGATCTTCTCGTTCATCCAGGTGTGGAACGAGTTCCCGGTCGCGCTGACCCTGTTCAACAACCCCACCGAGGGTCTGCAGACGCTGCCGGTCGGCATCCAGCAGTTCGTCGGCCTGGCGCAGACGAACTACCAGTACCTGTTCGCGGCCTCGCTCATCGCGATCGTCCCGGTGGTCCTGCTGTTCGTCGTCATCGAGAAGCACCTGGTCGCCGGTCTGACGGCGGGGGCGGTCAAGTGAGCGCGGCGGGCCGCTTCGAGGACCTCGGAGCGGGAATCGTCGGCCTGCGCACGCCGCGGTCCTCGATCGCGATCGACCCGGGCGACGGCGGACGGCTGGTCTCCCTCCGCGTCCACGGTCACGAGATCCTCGGGTCGACCGCGCCGGTGCCCGGCCGTCCCGCGGACATCTTCCACGGCTCCTTCGTCATGGCGCCGTTCGTGGGACGCACCGCGCACGGGCGGTTCTCCTTCGACGGCGTGGACCACGCGGTCCCGGTGAACTTCGGCGCGCACGCCATCCACGGCTTCGTCTTCGACCGTCCGTGGCGGGTCGAGGACGACCTGCTCGTCATCGACCTCGACGAGCGGTGGCCGTTCGGCGGACGGGTGAGCCAGCGCTTCGACCTCGGCCCGGACCACCTCACCGTCACGGTGACGGTCGCCAACGACAGGCGCGCCATGCCCGCGCTCGCCGGCTTCCACCCGTGGTTCCGGCGGCGGCTGGCCGACGGCACCGAGGCGGACCTGGACTTCCGCCCCGGCACCCGGTACGTGTGCGACGACTCCGGCATCCCGGTGGGCACCGCTCCCGGCGGAGGCGACCGGCCGTGGGACGACTCGTTCACCGGCGTCGCGCGCCCGCCCGCGATTCGCTGGGGCGACCGGCTGGAGCTGCGCGTCGAGACGACCGGGACCCATTGGATCGTCTGCGAGACGATGCCCGACGCGTTCTGCGTCGAACCTCTCTCCGGCCCGGTGAACGGACTGGCCACCGGGCGGTACACACGTGTCGAGCCGGGAGATCCGCTGCGTCTGTCGATGACGCTGCGCTGGAAATGACGAGCGATTGGAAGGGCCCATGAACGCTCTGGAGAAGTTCTCACTGGAGGGGAAGACCGCGCTGGTCACCGGGGGCAACCGCGGTCTCGGCCGCGGGATCGCCCAGGCCCTCGGCGAAGCGGGCGCGGCGGTCGCGGTGACCGCCAGGACGGAGGAGGCCGCCAAGGCCGCCGCCGCCGAGCTGGGCGAGCTCGGCATCCGCGCGTACGGCCTGCGCCTGGAGGTCTCGGACATGGACGACGTCGAACGGGCCGTGGCGACGATCTCCGCCGAGTTCGGCGAGATCGACGTCCTGGTGAACAACGCGGGCGTCAGCATCGGCGCCGCCGCCTTCGACGCCCCCGACAGCACCTGGCGCGAGGTGATGTCGACGAACGTGGACGGCGTCTGGTACTGCAGCCGCGCGGTCGGCCGCCGGATGCGCGAGCGTTCCGGCGGGACGATCGTGAACATCGGCTCGATCTCCGCCGAGATCGTCAACCAGCCGCGCTGGCAGGTCTCCTACCTGACGTCCAAGGCCGCCGTCCACCAGATGACCCGGGCCCTCGCCGCCGAGTGGGCTCCCTACGGCATCCGGGTCAACGCCGTCGCCCCCGGCTACTTCCTGACCGAGGCGTCGCCGGTGGACCAGCCCGAGTACAAGCCGTACTGCGTGGACCCCGCGGCGATGAAGCGGTACGGCGAGCCGGACGAGCTCGGCCCGACGATCATCTACCTCGCGAGCGACGCGTCGAGCTTCATGACCGGTTCTATCGTCAAGATCGACGGCGGCTATACGCTCTTCTGAGCAGACACTCCCCTCTCGTCCGTGTGCACGTCGTTCGACACGGACGAGAGGATCGTCGGCTTCGCGCTCGCCGGCAGCCGGGCTTCCGGCCGGATTCGAGAACCAGGAAGGGAGACATGTCCGCGCTGCGTCGATTCGACGGCCACATCGTCGTCGTCACCGGAGGGGGACGCGGCATAGGGCGGGCCACGTCGCTGCGCTTCGGCGCGGAGGGCGCGCACGTCGTGGTGGCGGACGAGGCGGTCACGTTCGCCGACGAGGTGTCCGCCGAGATCCTGGAGCGCGGCGGATCCAGCGAGTCGTGGGGCGTCGACGTGGCCGACCCCTCGTCCGTCGGGCGGTTCTTCTCCGAGGTGGGCGAGAGGTGGCAGCGGCTGGACGTCCTCGTGAACTGTCCGGGCCACGCCACCGACACGCCCTTCGAGCGCGTCACCGAGAGCGAGTTCGTGGAGGACCTCTCGGTCACGCTGAAGGCGCCGTTCCTGTGCATCCAGGCCGCGATCCCCTACCTGCTGCGCTCCGACAGGAACCCGAGCGTCGTCAGCATCGGGTCGGTCAACGGCTTACGGGCGTTCGGGAACGAGACGTACGGGGCCGCCAAGGCCGGGCTGATCAACCTCACCGAGAACCTCGCCATCCGCTACGGGCCGCGCGGCCTGCGCGTCAACGTCGTGGCGCCCGGGACCATCGCCACCCGCCTCTGGGACGCCCGCGTCGCCGAGGAACCGGCGATCCTGGACCGGGTCACGACCCTGTACCCGCTGCGGCGGCTCGGCACCCCGGAGGACGTCGCCGCCGCCTGCCTGTTCCTGGCCTCGTCGGACGCGAGCTGGATAACCGGTCACACGCTCACCGTGGACGGCGGCATCACCGCCGGCCACGGCGCCTTCATCGACACGGTCTTCGGCGACGCCGGGCCCTTCGCGCCCGGGGATCGGTGAGGCCGTCCCCGCGCCTCCGCCCATGGCCGGGGAGAATGTCCTGGTGCTGAACTACGACGCCGAAGCGTCCACGTACGACCGCACGCGCGGCGGAGACGCCCGGGCGGTGAGCGCCGCCGCCGCGATCGGGGCACTCCTTCCCCGTCAGGTCACGCTGGTCGCCGACCTGGCGTGCGGCACCGGCATCGTCACCGCCCGCGTCGCCGCGCCCCGGGTGATCGGCATCGACCTCTCGCACGGCATGGCGCGCCTCGCGGCGGCCCGGCTCCCCGGCCGCGTCGCGCGCGGCGACGTCACCGCCGTGCCGCTCGCGGACGGCTCGGTGGACGCCGTCGTCATGATCTGGCTGCTGCACCTGCTGGACCACGCGGCCTCGGCCCGCGCCCTGGCGGAGGCGGCGCGCGTCCTGCGGCCCGGCGGCACGTTGCTCACCACGGTGGACAAGGACGAGGCGTACTACGTGACGCCGTCCGACGTGGCGGAACTGATCGTCCCGGTGCGCGCCCGCCACGTCCCGCCGCCGTCCGACGCCCACGACCGCGTCACCGGCCTGGCCACGGCCCTGGACCTGTCGCCCGCCGGCCGGACCACCTTCCCCGGCGACGGCCAGGGCCACTCGCCGCGCGGGTGGGCGGAGCTCATCCTCACCCGGCGGATCCCCTGGACGAAGCGGGCCGACCCCGGCACGCTCGCCGCCCTGACCGGCCGTCTCCATGCCCTGCCGGGCCAGGACCGGCCGCGCGCGGACCCGGTGTATCGGCTGGTGAGCTTCACCAAGGGCTAGCCGGGGTCAGGCGGGCAGGAGGCGACGGGCCGTGCGGAGGGTCACCACCGCGACGAGCGGCGTCAGCATCCACAGGAACGCCACGCCCTCCATGAGCCAGGCCAGCCCCGCGGTGAGCGCCCAGAACGCGGCGATACCCCCGAGCATGACGGACACGACCCGCAGCCGCCGGGCGTCCGCGCCGGGGCGCAGCACGCCGCCGCGGACCGCGGCGGCCACCAGGAGGCTCTGGCAGAGCAGCAGCACGGCCTCCGACCCGGCGAACAGCGTCACCGACAGGGGGTTGGCCGTCGATTCCCCGATCAGGGCGGTCGGGTAGGGCAGCAGCACCACGAAGATCAGCAAGGGGATGTGCAGGAAGGACATCCACCGGGTCATGCGCGTGATCTGGTCGAGCAGCCGGTGGTGCTGACGCCAGGTCGCCCAGAGCATCAGGAACGCGATCACGAAGGCCAGGAACGCGCCCGAGTTCTCGCCGAGGAAGTGCCACAGCTCACGGGCCGCGGCCATCCGGTCGCCGCCCTCGCCGCCCCCGCCCTCGGGCCGGGGGATCTCGATGACCAGCAGCGTCATCGCGATGGCGAACACCGCGTCGGCGAACATCCCGAACCGCTCGTGGGTCATCCCCGGAGCGACGGGGTCCCCCTCATCCGTCCGCGACACGTGTCTCCCATACGCCAACCGCCACACGAACTACCGCAAGCGCCGCAATCCTCGCACAGTCCGGCCGACGCAGGAGCGGCCTCGGGAACGCGGGCGCAGGGACGATGCCACGGCGTCCGCCGCTGGCGCGATCGCCGCCGGATATCCGTCCCGTATATGACTCTTTTTCGCTGTTTGCAAGATCTTGTCAGCATTTCTTGCTGGTGTTACCACTATCGCAGCAGATGGGACGTCGCCAACGACGGCGCCGTCCCTATTTCAGGAGGCAACCGTGTCGTCGTCCCACCCCCCATTACGCACGATAGGCGCCGTCATCGCCGCGGTCGCCGCGGCCGCCCTCGCCCTTTCCTCCGCCGGAACCGCCCAAGGCGAGCAGCGCCACGAACCGCGGAAATCCGCGACCGTCCAGGGCGACGGGCAGGGTGAACCGGATAAGGACAACAGGAAAGGCCGAGTGGCACCGCCGATTTCGGCCAGGAATTTCGCCGGCGCGACCGTCCGATGGAACGACCTCGGCACTCCCGCCCTCGTCACCGCGGACAAGCCGCTCGCCGAAGGGCTCGCCGCCGACCCCGTCCAGGCGGCCCGCGCCTACCTGAAGGCCAACACCGGCCTGTTCGGTCTCGGAGCCGACGCCGTGGACGCGCTGGAGACGGTCGCGGCCAATCCGATCGGCGCGGGGTACGCGGTGCTCCTGCGGCAGAAGTTCGGCGGCCTGCCCGCCGGCCACGACGGCCTGGTCTCGGTGGGCGTGCGCGAGGGCAAGGTGCTGTACGCCTCCTCGACGCTGTCCCGCGACACCGGCGCGCCGCCCGCCGCCGCCATCACGGCGCAGCGGGCCCTGGAGATCGCCGCCCGCGACGGCGAGATCGACCTCGCCACGGCCACGGCCAAGCGGGCGGACGAGGTGGCGATCCCCGCGCCCGACGGCGTGCACCGGGCCTTCCAGGTCACGCTGATCGCCGCCGGCCAGGAGGACGAGCCCTCCGCCTACACCACCTACGTGGACGCCGTCAGCGGCGAGATCCTGATCCGGGAGAACCTCGTCGACCAGTTCGACCCGGACACCCCCTCCTGGTCGGTGTTCCCGGCCACTCCCCCCGGGGACTACTCCTCCACCGACACGCGCCGCACCTGGTGCGCCGCCCCCCGGCCGGGGTGCGACCTCGTCGTCGGCGGCGACGCGGCCACCGGCACGCCGTGGGACGTCGACCACGGCACGAACGCGCCGACGAACACCAGCCTCGGCAACGCGGCGCGCACCTACGAGAACCGCGCCAGCGGCGACGCCGCGTCCGTCGGCACGCGCACCAACGTGACCACCCCGAGCCGGAACTACCGCTTCCCCTGGCAGAACCAGTGGTTCACCGCCAAGTGCGACCCGGCCACCTTCGACCAGCCCGGCGAGGCCGACCTCGAAGCGGCGATCTCCAACCTGCACGCGATGCACAACCGCATGCACGACTGGGCGTACCGGCTCGGCTTCACCGAGACGGCCTGGAACATGCAGGCGAGCAACGGCGACCGCGGCGGCCTCGGCGGCGACCCCGAGCAGGGCAACGCCCAGGCGGGCGCCCGGGTCGCGTCGATCCGCAACAACGCCAACCAGATCACCCCGGTGGACGGCGTCGCGCCGATCACCAACATGTACCTGTGGCAGCCGCAGGCCGGCGCGTTCTACGCCCCGTGCGTGGACGGCGACTACGACATGTCGGTCATCGGGCACGAGTACACGCACGCCATCTCCAACCGCATGGTGGCCGGGCCGAACGCCGGGCTCAGCGGGGCGCAGGCCGGCGCCATGGGCGAGAGCATCTCCGACCTGTTCGCCATGGAGTACCTCTACGAGAACGGGTTCCGCCCGCGAGGCGACACGCCGTACGTGACCGGCGGCTACGTCACCGGCGACGCGGAGCGGGGCATCCGCAACTACGACATGTCGAAGTCGCCGCTGAACTACAGCGACATCGCCTACGACGTGGTCGGCCAGCAGGTACACGCCGACGGCGAGATCTGGTCGGCGACCCAGTTCGACGTC
Organism: Sphaerisporangium krabiense; assembly: GCF_014200435.1. NCBI lineage: Bacteria > Bacillati > Actinomycetota > Actinomycetes > Streptosporangiales > Streptosporangiaceae > Sphaerisporangium > Sphaerisporangium krabiense. Next base: position 1,104,999 of record NZ_JACHBR010000001.1, read on the forward strand.
CGCGACGCCTTCATCGACCGGTACGGCAAGGGCTCCGCCGAGCTCCAGCGGGCCTGCGCCGCCGGCCGGAAGCCGATCGACAGGTGCCCGGGCAACCGCCGCTGGGTCCAGCTGCACTTCGACGCCTTCCTGCTCACGACGGCCGGCAACCTCAGCATGGTGGACATGCGGGACGCGATGCTCGCCGCGGACAAGATCCGGTTCGGCGGTGCGAACCAGGACATCCTGTGGAATGAGTTCGCCGAGCACGGCCTCGGCGAGGGAGCGGCCAGCAACGGGCCCGCCGATCCCGACCCGAAGCCCGGCTTCGCCTCCCCGAACGGCGGCAACGCCACGGTGACCCTGCGCCCCGCGGGCGAAGCCGCCGCCGCGCCCATCCGCCTGTACGTGGGCGACTACGAGGCCCGCGCGGTCCCGGTCGCGGACACCGACCCCGCCACCGAGCTCGGCGCGACCTTCCAGATCGTGCCCGGCAGGTACTCCTTCATCGCGGTGGCCCCCGGGTTCGGGCACAAGAGGCTCGAGTTCACGGTGAAGAAGAAGCAGGTCAGGGACCTCCCCGTCCAGATGTTCCGCAACCACGCCGCGGCCGCGGCGGGCGCGGCGGTGACCGGCGACGGAACCGACCGGGACAAGCTGATCGACGAGACGGAGGCGACGAGCTGGGACGTGTTCACTCCGATCGCCGGCCGTTCCGCCATCGTGGATCTGGCGGGCGACAAGGCCGTGAAGATCCGCAGGGTTCAGGTCAGCGCCATGATCGGGCCCGGGGCCGTCGCGCAGAACCGGTTCACCGCGCTCCGCGCCTTCGAGGTCCTGGCGTGCGACGCGACCGCCGGCGCCGACTGCACCGTCCCGGCGAACTTCACCAAGGTCTACACCAGCGCCGATGACGCCTTCGACGCCCGCCTCCCGCGTCCGCGCGGCGCCGACCTGATCATCAAGTCCTTCGACATCCCGAAGACCACCGCCACCCACCTGATCCTGCGCACGGTGTCCAGCCAGTGCACCGGCAACCCGCTCTACGCCGGCGAACAGGACAACGACCCGAGGTACCGGACCGACTGCGCCACCGCCAGCGCCGCCGGCTCCATCGAAGTCCGCACCGCCGAGTTCCAGGCCTTCTCCCACTGACCCACGCGACACCACCGGGGCGGCCCGGCCGACCGGGCCGCCCCGGTGACGCCCTGTATAAGGGGTGAGCTCCGCGCCCATAAGGGACAATCACCACATGAGCTCTCCGCTGCCCGGCTCCATCCAACTCCCCGACGGCACCTGGATCCGCGGCCGCGGCCTGCGCAACCCCACCCCGTCAGGACCGGTCCCTGACTTCGCGCTCTACCTCGGCACCTCCCGCCTCCGGCGCCGCCACGCCCCCGCCCTCACGTGGCCGCACGAATGGGTGGACTGGCCCGACTTCCTCCTCCCCCGCGACGCGAAGTCCGCCGCCGAATCCCTGAAGGCCCTCCACACGCGCGCCGAGTCCGGCCAGGCGGTCGAAGTGGCCTGCGGCGGCGGCGTGGGCAGAACCGGCACCGCCATCGCCTGCCTGACCACCCTGACGGGCCTGTCCCCCTCCGAAGCCGTCACCTGGACCCGCGCCCACTACGACCACCGGGCGATCGAAACCCCCTGGCAACGCCGCTGGGTGACCTGGTTCGCCACCCACTCCCCAAGGTGACCGGCGAAACGGCGCACCCGCCCCCTCGCACGCGGGCTCACCCCGTCCAGAGCCTGAGCCGGCCCTCCTTCGCCAGGCGCCGCCGCAGGACGATCTGGTACCAGGCGGTGACCAGCAGTGCGAGCCCGGCGGCGGGAATCCACCACTGACCCGTGGCGTTCAGCTCCTCCTCGGACACCCTCGCGATCAACGCCCCGGCGAACGCCCCCACCGTGACGTAGGCGACGAGCAGGTGCGCGACAAGGAGACGGCTCAGCCGGAAAGCGCGTCGCACCGTACGCGGACCGACCATGACGCCGGCCCACCACACGATCGCGGCGGAGACGCCCAGGCTCCAGCCGGCGATGAGCCACCCGCCCATGGCGTTCATCCCCACCGCCATAATGGGCGGCCCCAGGGCCATCATCGGGGAGAAGGGCAGCAGCACCGCGACCGAGCCCGCGTACAGCCGGATGTTGTCATCGTCCAGCCCGGCCGCGAAGGCCCGCAGGTCGGCACGCCGGCGCGCCCGCTCCCGCCGGCTCCTACGCCCGGTACGCAGCCGCTGGACGCCCCACCACAGCAGGGCCACCCCTCCGACCAGGACCAGCAGGCCCAGCAGCGAATGTCCGTCCACACGAGGCCCGCCGAGCCCGAGGACCAGGGCCACCCGATCCCCGCCGGCCTCCATCAAGCGCTCCCAGGCGCGCTGCGCCACCCCCACCCCCACCAGGGCGAGCAGTACCAGCAGACACCCGGCGCCGTCCTTGAGCCGCAACTTCTCCTCACCTGTCCGGCCTCCGGCGACAGACCCCGGCCGCTCCGGTCGGCCACGTCGTCGATGGTTGCGCGAAGGCCGGGATGGCTGCCCGGTCCGAGCTCGTCGGCCAGCGCCAGGGACGCGCGGCAGGCGTCCGCGTCCCCCTGGTAGGCGTGGATCAGCGCCTCCAGCAACAACGGAAACGGATCTCGGGGATGATCGGCGCGCAGCCGTGCCGCGTAAGCACGCGCCCAGGGGAACCGGCCCTCCCGGCACCGTCTCGTCACATGCGCGAGCGCCTCCGCCTCACCCACCATGGCGAACCCGGCACGTGTCCGGCGCGCCGATTCGCCGCCTCGTCTTCGCGTTCTCCCGCACCCGAATCACGGGCCAACCTGAATCACCAAAAGCGGTATCGATAGCAGCGCCCCGCCCGCCGTGACGAATGACCTTCCCGGCCCAGTATGGGCGTTCATCACCTGCTCGGTACGGAAAGCCGCCGCACCACGAACGGGCGCGATTCATACGCCCCCCTTTCGTGTGAGCACCGACCCCTATGTCGTTCACGGCGACCACTATTGCGCGTTCATAGCCGTCGCCCCGATCGATCGATCGTTAGATTGACCTGACGATCGATCGATCGGGCTCTCTGTTCCGACTCCTTGAGGGGGAGGCCCATGTCCGTCACCTCGGCCGGCCCGTCCACCACCAGTCCGCCGCGCACGAGCCCGCCGCAGGCGTCGCTCGGCCGCGTGACGGCCGCCGGGTTCGCCGGCACCGTCATCGAGCAGTACGACTTCCTGCTCTATGGCTTCATGTCCGCCCTCGTCTTCGGCGCGCTCTTCTTCCCCAGCGCCGACCCCACGGCCGGCACGCTCGTCTCCTTCGCCGCGTTCGCCATCGGCTTCGTGGCCCGGCCGGTCGGCGCGGTCGTCGCCGGCCACTACGGCGACCGGATCGGCCGCAAGAAAGTGCTGGTCACGACGCTGCTCGTGGCGGGGATCGCCACCACCCTGATGGGCTTCCTGCCCGCGTACGCGGACATCGGGGTGTGGGCGCCGATCCTGCTGGTGACGCTGCGCCTCGTCCAGGGCTTCTCGTACGGCGGCGAGATCACGGGCGCGGTGCTGATCACCACGGAGTCCGCGCCCCGCCACCGGCGCGGCTACTACGGGGGCTTCATCTCCGCCGCCGGCTTCGCGGGACTGCTCCTCGCCACCCTGGCGATCCTCACCGTCAGCGGGATGGACCGGCCCGCGTTCCTGTCCTGGGGCTGGCGCATCCCGTTCCTGCTGTCGATCGTCCTGGTGGTGGTCGGCCTGGCCATCAGGATGGGCGTTCCGGAGACGCCCGCCTTCGCCGCGGCCCGCACGCGGCACAGGGCGCCGCTGCTGGAGGTCTTCCGCCGTCACACCCGGCAGGTGCTGCTCGGCGTCGGCACCGGGTTCGGCTTCTATGTCACCTTCTACGTGCTGCTGGTCTTCTCGGCGTCGTACCTCACCGTGCAGCTCAAGCTCCCGGCCACCGTGCCGCTGGTGGCGGTGGCGATCGGCTCGGTGGTCGCCCTGGCCGTCAGCCCGTTCTGCGGCCGGCTGTGCGACCGCTTCGGCCGCCGGCCGATGCTCGTCACCGGGTCGGGGTTCCTCGCGGTCTTCAGCTTCGGCTTCTTCCGCATGCTGGACAGCGGCAACGCCCCGCTGATCTACCTGGCGTACGCGCTGGCGTTCGGCGGCGTGATGATCATGTTCTCGCCCCTGCTGACCTTCATCGCCGAGCAGTTCCCCACCGGCGTGCGCTACAGCGGCTCGTCCATGGCGGGCCAGCTCGGCGCCGTCCTCGGCGGCGGCCTGGCCCCGCTGGTGGCGACCGCCCTGCTCACCGCCTCGGGCGGCAGGTCCTTCAGCGTGGCCGCGTACGTGAGCGCCGCGATGCTCGTCACGCTCGGGTCGGCGCTGGCGCTGCGCGAGACCAACCAGGCGGACATCACCGAGGGCTAGGTTCCTAGGGGTGGTCGGGGCACCCCTAGGGCACAATAAGGGGGAGGCTGGACGATCGATCGGCAGGAAACGTGGCCATACCCCTGGAACAGCGGCGGATCGCGGCCGACGAAGTACGGCTCCCGGCCGGCGTCCCGCTGGAGGGCACCAAGGGCCGCATCCTCCAGGAGGCGCTGCGCCTGTTCGCCGAGCGCGGCTTCCACGGCACCTCGATCCGAGACCTGGCCGACGCGTGCGGCATCCGCTCGGCCACGCTGTACGCGCACTACCCGACCAAGGAACACGTCCTGGCGGAGCTGATCCGCATCGGCCACGAGGACCACCGCGACCGGCTGCTACGGGCGGAGGGCGCCGACCCCGTCTCCCGGCTGCGCGCCGTGGTCCGCGCACACGTCCTCGCGCACGCCGAGCATCCCCTGCTCGCCGTCGTCGCCACCAACGAACTGCACGCCCTCTCCCCGGAAATGGCCGCCCCCGCCCTGCTGATCCGCGCCAACGCCCGCCAGATGATGTACGACGTCCTGGACGAGGGCCTCGCCCAGGGCCTGTTCGAGATGCCCGACACCTTCCTCGTCCTGAACGCCATCAGCGGCATGGGCATCCGGGTCGCCAACTGGTACGGCACCGACGTCCCGTACACCCCGCAGGAGATCGCCGACGCCTACGCCGACCTGGCCCTCCGCATCGTCGGCGCGACCGTCCCACGCTGACCCCAGGGCTTGACCGGGCGGGGTTCCCCATCGCACGCCCGCCGAGCCTGGCCTTCGGCCTCGCCCTCGTCCCCGGCGGCCGGCTGGGCGTCCGGATACCGTCCGGCCTCCTGGCACGCGGCCCCGGCCTGCGCGGGCGTCGCCGCGTTCGCGCTGGTCGTCTCGCCGCTCGGGACGCGCGGCCGTGCGGCTCGACCATCCGTCGTCCCGCGAGAGGTCACCGGAGCCGGGACGCCCGCCCGCCGGGAAGCGGGCTGTCCGCGCCAGGCGGGAACAGATCGAGATTCTCCAGCCTTCCTACCAATAATGTCGCTTATACCGTGGCGGCAGGAGGAAGGGAGAGCCGACTGATGAGCGACCGACGCAGCCTGCTGATCGCCGTCGACCTGGACGGGGACGGCGCCCACCCGGCCGCCTGGCGCCATGCCGGCCGTCCACCCGCGCAGGCCCTGACCCCCGCCGCGTTACGCGCGACCGTCCGCGCGGCGGAGGCGGCGGGGTTCACGCTGGCGACCTTCGCCGACGCCCCGGTGCCGCCGAGCCGCGGGCCGGACGCCGCCGGGCGACTGGAGGCGGGAATCCGGGCCGCGTTCGCCGCGCCGCTGACCGATCGCATCGGGCTGGCGCCCACCCTGCACGTGACCACGACCGAGCCGTTCCACCTCGCGACCCAGTTGGCCAGCCTCGATCACGCCGGCCGGGGCCGTGCCGGGTGGGTGGTCGGCGCGGCGCACGGCGCCGGCGACCTCGCGACGATCGGCGCGGACCCCCTGACGGCCGATGCCGCGCGGCGCGAGGCCGAGGACGTGGTCGACGTCGCGCGCCTGCTGTGGGACTCCTGGCAGGACGACGCGGTCATCCGGGATGTCGCCACCGGCCGCTACCTCGACCCCGGCCGCGTCCACCACGTGAACTTCACCGGGTCCACGTTCACGGTGACGGGACCGCTCATCACGCCCCGGCCGCCGCAGGGGCAGGTCGTCGTGCTCGCCCCGGCCGAGCTGGAGATCGACGCCCGCGCCGACGTCGTCCTCGTCGGCGACCCCGACCCCGGCGCGCTCGCCCGGCGGGCGGACCAGGCCAGGAACTCCGGCGCGGCGCTCGCCTTCGCCGAGGTCGAGGTCGTCCTCGACGCCGAGGAGACAGGGGCGCGGCGGCTCGCGGCCCTGGACGCGGCCACGCCGTGGCCGGACGCGGGCCGGCTGCGGTACGCGGGGCCGGCGAGCGGGCTCGTGGACCTGCTGCGGTCGCTGGCGCCGGACGTCGACGGGGTGCGCCTGCACCCGGCCGTGCTCGCCGCCGACCTGCCGGTGCTCGCCGGGCAGGTGCTGCCGGCGCTCGCCGCCGCCGGGCTGCATCGGGCGCCCGAGCCCGGCGCCACCCTGCGCGCCACGCTCGGCCTGCCCCGTCCCGCCAACCGCTTCGCCGCCCCCGCGACCACGACCGCCTGAGGTGACATGCCGATGACCTCCCCCACCGCCTCCACGACAGGCGCCGGCCCGAGCGGCGCCCCGTACGACCCGCACGCCCAGGTTCACCTCGGCGTCTTCTACACCGGGGTCGGCCCGCAGCTGATCTGGACCGACCCGGCCACCGCGCCGCACGTCGCCATCGAGACCGTCGTCCAGGTGGCGCGGTTACTGGAACGGGGCCTCTTCGACGCCTTCTTCCTCGGCGAGGGCCTGCGGGTGCGGGAGAACCGCGGCCGCGTCTACGACCTCGACGTCGCCGGACGCCCCGACGCCATCACGCAACTGTCCGCGCTGGCCGCCGTCACCGAGCGCATCGGCCTGGTCGCCACCCAGAACACCACCTACAACTACCCCGCCGACCTCGCGCGGCGCCTGGCCGGCCTGGACCTGCTCTCCGGCGGGCGGGCCGGCTGGAACATCGTCACGACCGACAACGCGTGGACCGGCGCCAACTTCCGGCACGGCGGCTGGCTTGCGCACGAGCGGCGCTACGAGCGGGCCACGCAGTTCGTCGAGGCCGCCAAGGAGCTGTGGGCGTCCTGGGAGCCGGACGCGATCGCCGAGTCCGGCGATGCCGCGAGCTGGGCGCGGACCGGGGCGATCCGCGAGGTCGAACGGCACACCGACCTGGTCCGGCTGCGCGCACGCGCCACCGTGCCGGCCAGCGCGCAGGGCCGTCCGGTGCTGTTCCAGGCCGGGGACTCGAGCGGCGGGCGCGAGCTCGCGGCGCGGCACGCCGACGTCGTGTTCTCCGCCAACACCGAGTACCACAAGGCCGTCGCCTACGCCGCCGACCTGCGAACCCGGTTGGCGCGCCACGGCCGCTCGCCCGACTCGCTGCGGATCCTGCCCGGCGCCTCGGTGATCCTCGGCGACACTCCCGACGAGGCCCGCGAGCGCGCGGAGTGGGTGCACAACGAGCAGGTCTCGCCGCCGCGGGCGATCGCGTTCCTCGAACAGTACTGGGACACCGACCTGTCGGCCTACGACCCGCACGGCCCCCTGCCCGACATCGAACCCGGCACCGGGGAGCTCGACCCGTCGCGCGGCACGCTCCCGATCGACCTGCGCACCGGCAAGCTCGCCACCATCGCGAGATGGCGCGAACTGGCCGCGGCCGAGAACCTGTCGATCGTGCAGCTCGTGCGCCGCGTCTCACCGAGACAGCGCTCCTTCGTCGGCACGCCGTCACAGATCGCCGACGAATGGGTCCACTACGTCCGCACCCGCGCCGTCGACGGCTTCAACATCAGCCCGCACCTGCTCCCCTCCTCCCTGGAGGACATCGTCGACAAACTGGTCCCCGCACTCCAGGAACGCGGCGCCTACCGCACCACCTACGAAGGAACAACCCTTCGCGACCACCTCGCCCTCCCCCCGCCGACATGACGACGAGGCGTCGAGCCGCCCTCAGCGTTCGATCCGCGCGCCGTCCACCTGTCCCGGATCGCCTGCGGCGTCGGCGTAGCGGCGGGCCAGGTGGGCGAAGGCGGCTCTGAGCTCGGGCGGGCCGACGACCTCGATGCCGGCGTCGAACCTGCCGAGGGCGGCGGCCAGTCCGGCCCATGACCACGAGCCCTGGACGAGGCGGCAACGGTCCGGGCCGAGTTCCTCGACGGCTCCGTCGCGGGTGTAGCGGGACACGGTGGCGGCGGGCAGATCGAGGATCACCTCACCGACGCACGGCCAGCCGCCGGACCCGCCTCGGAACAGCCCCGTCACGAAGGCGGCCACCTCACCGCCGGGCACCTCGCGCGGGGTGAAGCGGGGCCCGGCGGGGGTGCGCGGCCTGATCCGGTCCGCGCGGAACGTGCGCCAGTCCTCGCGGTCGAGGTCCCAGGCCACCAGGTACCAACGCCCGCCCCACGTGACGAGGTGGTGAGGCTCTACACGGCGCGGCGTCTGATCGTCGTCCGCCGCTGCTGCTCCATAGTCGAAACGCAGGACCTCGCGGGCGTGGACGGCGGCGCTGATCGCCGTCAGCACGCCGCTGTCGACCCGCGGATCCGGCCGGCTCACGGGTGGTTCGACGGCGGCGATCCGGAGGGTGTCGATCCGCCGGCGCAGGTGGGACGGCATGACCTGCCGTACGGTGTTCAACGCGCGCGCCGCGGCCTCCTCGATGCCCGCCCCCGCGGTGGTGGCGAGCTGGAGCGCGATGGCCAGCGCGACCGCCTGCTCGTCGTCGAACAACAACGGCGGCAGCTCCGTGCCGGCGTCGAGCCGGTAGCCGCCGTCGGGCCCCTTGACCGCCATGACGGGATAGCCGAGCTCGCGCAGGCGGTCCACGTCACGCCGCACGGTACGCGGGCTGATGCCCAGCCGCTCGGCCAGCAGCGCCCCCGGCCAGTCCCGGCGCACCTGGAGCAACGACAGCAACGCCAGCAGCCGCGCCGAAGTCTTCGGCATGGCCCCATATTGCCCCAGGTAGCGGCCACATCCTGTCCTCTTCCCCTGCCACTGTGGTGACCGGGCGAGAGCTGGACGAGTCGTTCGTGATCGCTGACGGCGACGCGTAAGCCCGCCCAGATGGCAGACACCTGAAGACAAGGACCGCATTATGTCCGTCAACGTTGTGACCCACCTGAACTTCCGGGGCGACGCCCGCGCGGCGCTCACGTTCTACCAGTCCGTGTTCGGCGGCGACATGGCCGTGATCACGTACAAGGACGCCGGGAACGTCCAGGAACCGTCCGAGGCCGACCAGGTGATGTGGGGCCAGGTCGCCGCCGGCAACGGCTTCCGCGTGATGGCCTACGACGTCCCCTCCCGCCTCCCCTGGAACCAGGGCGAGAACGCGTTCTTCATCTCACTGCGCGGCGAAGCGCCCGAGGAGATCACCACGTACTGGGAGAAGCTCGCCGACGGCGCGACCATCCTGCAGCCGCTGGGCCCCGCGCAGTGGTCCCCCCTCTACGGGATGCTGAAGGACCGCTTCGGCGCCACCTGGGTCGTGGACGTCGTCAACGAGTACAACCCCTCCTGACCCTCGGGGCGGCGGGGGCCGCCCCACCCACCCCCCCGCTCGAAGGCAAGGAGACAGCGGTGAAGACGCGCCCACCCGGCCGGACCGGGATCCAGGTCAGCCCCCACTGTCTGGACACCATGATGTTCGGCCAGGTCGGCGACCCCGACCACGGCGCCCGCGTCCGGATCACCCACCGCAATCACCGAAACCACACCACACCGACGATCACCCACCACACGCCCTCCTGCCTGGGCCGATGAACACCCTCAGCACCCGGCCGACCGGCCGCCCCACGCGCCGCGGGGACAAGGCGATGACCGCCCTCCCCACCCGATCGAACGGCCACTGCACAAGCCACGGGATACGACGATGACCGTTCTCAGCACCCGGGCGCTCAACCGCGCGACGCTCGCCCGGCAGTTGCTCCTCGACCGCGCCGACCTGCCGGCCCGCCACGCCGTCGCGCACCTGTGCGGTCTGCAGGCCCAGGAACCGCAGGAACCGTTCGTCGGCCTCTGGTCCCGACTGCGCGCGTTCCCCCCGGCGTCACTCTCGGACCTGCTCAGCGAGCGCCACGTGGTCCGTACCCACCTCATGCGCCGCACCGTGCACCTCGTCACCGCCGACGACGCCCTCGCCTGGCGATCCCGCCACGGCCCCATGCTGCGCCAACGGGTCCTCGGGACCTACCGCCGCGAACTCGACGGAGTAGACCTCGACGAGCTCGCCGCCGCGGGCCTCGCGGTCATGTCCGACGGCCATCCTCGCTCCATGGGCGACCTCGCCCGAGCACTCGCCCCCCGCTGGCCAACGCCAGGACCACGGGCCTTGGGCGAGATGCTGGTCGCCGCCCTCCTCCCGATGGCCCAACTCCCCCCACGCGGCCTCTGGCGAACAAAGGCAGGCGTACGCAACGCCCTGCTCTCCTCGTGGTTGGGCCGCGAGGTCGACCCACCCGCCACAGACGGCTCCGACCCGGTCGGCCAAACCCTGGTACGCCGCTACCTGGCCGCCTTCGGCCCCGCCGCCACCGCCGACCTACGCGCCTGGTCCGGCCTCACCGGCCTGCCGGCCGCGGTAGCCGCCATCCGCGACGAACTGATCACCTTCCGCGACGACCGCGGCCGAGAACTCCTGGACCTCCCCAACGCCCCCCGCCCGGACCCCGACACCCCCGCCCCCGTCCGCTTCCTCCCCGCCTTCGACAACGCCCTCCTCGGCTACCACGACCGCACCCGAATCGTCGACGACCTCCACCGCGGCCTCTCGGTCACCGGCGCCCGCGTCGTCCTACTAGACGGCCGAGTAGCCGCCACCTGGACCACCGCGCCTGCCACCGTGACCATCACCCCACTCCGCCCCCTTTCCCGATCCGACCGCACCGCCATCACCGAGGAAGGCCGGTCCCTGTCGTCATTCCTGTCCGACGGCCAGAGCGACCGCGTACAGATCGACGAGCCTTCCCCCTGAGCGTCAGATCTGCGAGCCACGCAGATTTGCGTCTCTCGCATATTTGCGTGGCTCGCAACTTCATGTAGGCTGTCTCCCATGGGGCTGCGAGAGCGCAAGAAGGAAGAAACCCGGATCGCGCTGAGCTGGGCGGCGATCAAGCTGACCGCCGAGCGTGGCTTCGACAACGTCAAGGTGGAGGACATCGCCGCCGAGGCGGGCGTCTCCCACCGCACGTTCAACAACTACTTCTCCAGCAAGGGCGAGGCCATCGCGGCCAGGCACTTCGACCGAGCGGCTCAGATCGCCGACGAGCTGCGGTCCAGGCCGGACGACGAACCCCTGTGGGAGGCCATCACCAACGCCGTCTTCGCCCGGTTGGCGCTTGGCGTGCGAACGCCCGAGCGCCCGGCCGACGAGCGCTGGATCGCCGGGATCAAGGTGATCACCGAGCATCCGGAGTATCGGGGCGAGTTCCTCAAGGCCCACATGGCCGCGGTGGATGCGCTGGCCGTGGCGGTCGCCGAGCGCACCGGCACCGATGCCGATCGTGATCTGTATCCGCGCCTGGTCGCCGGCACGGTCGGCACCGCCCTGCTCGCGGCCATCCATCTGTGGCTGCACGGCGATGCCCGGGCACCGTTCGAGGAGCTGCTGCGCGACGCGCTCGGCCAGGTCGCCGCCGGCCTTCCCACGCCCTGACCCTCCCAGCCTCCCCTCTTCCCTCCAGGATCAGCCGGCCTGCCGCCGGTCGATTCGTCATGCCCGAAGGAGCGTCATGATCGCCGATGTCGTCATAGCCGGAGCCGGGCCCAACGGCCTGATGCTGGCCTGCGAACTCAGCCTGGCCGGAGTCCGCCCCCTGGTCCTGGAGCGTCTGCCGGAGCGGACCGAGGAGAGCCGCGCCAACGGGCTGGCCGGCCAGGTGGTACGGATGCTCGACCGGCGAGGCCTGTACGAGCGGCTCACCGGAAACCAGGACCCACCCCGGCCCGCTCCCGGATTCGTCTTCGGCGCGTTGCCCATCGACCTGAGTGCGCTGGACGACAACCCGCTCTATGTCCTCCTGGCCCCGCAGCGCAGGATCGAGCAGATGCTGGAGGAACGGGCCGTCGAGCTGCAGGTCGAGATCCGGCGCGGCCACGAGCTCACCGGATTCACCCATGACGCGGACCGCGTGACTCTCCAGGTCAGCGGGCCGGCTGGGCCGTACACGATCGAAACGCGTTACCTCGTCGGCGCCGACGGCGGGCACAGCATCGTACGCAAGCTGGCGGGGATCGCCTTCCCCGGCGTGACGACCGACAAGACGATCTCGCGCGTCGCGCACGCCGTCGTGCCGGCCGAGCTCGTCGATCCGGCGACCGGCGCCCTCGACATTCCCGGGTACGGACCCATCCCGCCGTTCCTGCACCACCGCACCGAGCGCGGGTTGTTCGTGTACGCCCCCCTCCCGGACGGCCCCGCACCGCTGATCTCCACCATGGAGTGGAACGCGCAGGACGCCGAGGGGCCGCTCACGCTCGAGGAACTGCGGGCCAGCGCCCGCCGCGTGCTCGGCGTCGACCTCGCCTTCGGCCCGCCCGACGGCCACGGGCCGCACCTGCTGCGCAAGCTCAACGGCGGCAACACCCGCCTGGCCGGGCGTTTCCGGGACGGCCGGGTGCTGCTGGTCGGCGACGCCGCCCACGTGCACTCGGCGATCGGCGGGCCGGGGCTCAACCTCGGGCTCCAGGACGCGGTCAACCTCGGCTGGAAGCTCGCGGCCGAGGTGCGCGGTACGGCCCCCGCCGGTCTCCTGGACACCTACGAGTCCGAGCGACGCCCGGTCGCCGAGCGGGTGGTGCTGTCCTCACGCGCCCAGTCCGCACTGATCGCCCCAGGCAGCGAGGTCACCGGCCTGCGCGCCCTGTTCACCGAACTGCTCGACGACCCACACAACGTCCGCCACATCGCCGACCTCATGTCAGGCGCCGACATCCGCTACGACGTGGCCGTCGACCATCCCCTAGCCGGCCGCTGGGCCCCCGACCTGAACCTCAAAAACGGCACCCGCCTCGCCGAGCTCACCAGAGACGGCCACCCACACCTAATCGACTTCACCGGCGGCGACTGGGGATACCCCGCAACCGCAGGACTACCCGGACACCCCGCCCCGTGTACGGCCCTGCTGTTGCGCCCCGACGGATACGTGGCATGGGCCACCGACGCCCCACAGCCGGACACGGAGTCTCGCACATCGCTGCGGGCGGCGATTCAACGATGGCTGGGAGAACCGAACGAGGACATCTCGTCCTGAGTGATCACCTGAACTGGGCTTTTATGGTCGCTTGATCGAAAAGTCGCCCTCTATCGTGGTTCCAGCCACAAGAGACGGCGGTGGCGATGGCTTCGCTGCATCAGAACGGAAAGCCACAATAGCCAGCCTTAGCTTGGGACCTTCGTTCTTCTTTCGGACGCTTACCACCCTCGCGCGATCCGAATCCACCGGCCGAACTCGGCCGCACCCGACAGTCCGGGATACGATCAATCCCAGTCAGGGAAGCGATCTCAGAAGGGTCTGCCGCGCCCAATGTCATGAGCACTCGTCAATGCGACGTTTGGGCCGCTTCCGCTCGGGAGCCGTGAGTCCGGTGTGCCGCCTGGATGGACCGAAAGTCGGGGACTCGGACAGCCGGCGGCACCCATGCCCTAATGTGCTCGGCTATGCGCTGTCGAGCGCCCAGGAACGGGGCATGCCCATCGTCCGCAGCGGGCGACGAGACGGCCGCCCTCGACGAGCTGATCGCGTCACAACGGCGCGATGTCCCGAGCCCCGACGGTCCCGCTGATCCGGCCGAAGACACGACCCGAGGTGATCGGGAACTCAGCGACCTGGCAGGTCACTTCGACGCGGCCGTACCCCGCCGCCGCCCAGTTGCGGCTAAGGCGTACGGATCTCCATGTCCCCGCCACGGATCCTATGTACCCGCTCGGCGATGTGAACGGCGGCCTGTCTGGGATCTTCGTGCTCCCAGACGCGGACGACCAACCAACCGGAGTCAGCGAGCGTCCGATCCGTCTGAGCATCTCGCTCTCGGTTCCAAACCACCTTCTCCGCCCAGTACTCCGCGTTGGTGGCGGCCTTGGTGTGGTGCTGTGGACACCCATGCCAGAAGCACCCGTCAAGGAACACCGCGACCTTCGCCTTGGTGAACACCAAGTCGGTGTACGGCGCACCTTCGGAAGCGGACGAACCGAGACCCGGTACCGGAGCCCGAGCGCATGCACCGCCCGCCGCAAGGCGAGTTCTGGTTTAGTGTCCCTCCCCCTGTTCGACTGCATGCTCTTGCGAACGCCCTCACTGGACGCGCCGACAGGTCTCGCGGTCGCCATACGTCTACCGTACGAGCGCTACGCCCGGGCCCGGATCGGAGCGGCACTGTTGATCTCCGCCGCCATGTGCTGATCCGACGCTGCCTGATCCCGAACGCCAAAAGTGTCCGCAAGATGGAAGATGACATTCTACCTGCGCTTCGTCCCCTCTGATAAGTCTCCGCCCTGACCGCCACCTAACCGGCGGTACCGGCCCCGACCACGCCGCTACCGTGCTGACCGCACTGGCGAATTTGTCCCCCAGTCGAGTCGACCAGGGGACTGAAAGGCTAGCGGCGGCAACTTCGGCAAGAGCCCCACCCCTGCGAACTACCATCGCTCACCCTGTCGGCTTCGGCCTGCTGCGTGGACAGAGCGGCACCCTCTCTTCGCCAACCGAAGTAAGCGCGCCAACTGCCAGCAATGTCCGATATATTACCCGCACACTTACGTACTTCCTATGACATGCACGCATAGGACCGTTCTGCGGGCGGGTAGATGTCAGCTTGGTTGGTCATCGCTGCGGAGGAGCACAAGCGAGCCGGTGACAGGTACGACGACGACCCTTCTCGCCACTACAGCTGGGACGACCGAGTCCCAAATGCAACGGCGGTCAAGGTCGGCGATGTCATCGTACTATGGGACAAAGAGGCTCTAATCGGACTATCCGTCATCCAGTCCATCGAAGTGGGTAGCGGCGAAAAGGACTTGAAATCCTGCCCGTTTTGCGGTCGCGCCGACGTTGCGGCCCGTAAGACCATGAAGCCAGAATACAAGTGCTGGAAGTGTAAGAAGGAATTCGACCATCCGCTCAGCAGACGAGTGACAGTCAAAACGTTCCGAAGTCACCATGAAGCCGGATGGACCGATCTTCGAGGCAGTATGTCCGGGGCAGAACTGCGCCAACTATGCGAGGAGCCTAAGTCACAGCTCAGCCTAAGACGTCTGCGATGGAGTGACTTCCGCACCCGAATCGAACAAGGACAAACAAAAACACCATTGACCATAGTTGACAATACACGAGAAATAATCGGGGGCCACCGCAAAGCCATTGTTCGTGTACGCAGAGGACAATCAGAGTTCCGCAGGAAACTGCTTGACACCTTCGGCGCAGTGTGCGCCTTCACCGGGCCCAGCCATGAGCAAACATTAGAAGCCGCCCACCTGTACAGCTACGCAGCCAATGGCAGGCATCACAAGGACGGCGGTCTGCTGCTTCGTTCGGACCTCCATCGACCATTCGACCTTGGACTCATCGCAGTCGAGCCAAGGACCGGGACGATCGACATATCGGCAGAACTTGCAAAATTCCCTGCATATTCGGGCCTACAGGGCAAGCCACTCAGTATCGAGATCACGGCGGACCACCTGAAGTGGCTCGCCGAGCACTGGAACGTGCACCGATCCCGTACAGAGTGACAACAAGCTGGCGCACCAAGAGCACTACACACGCACGACATGGCCTCAGTTGTACAGCGGACCAACAGGCCTGACGATGCTTCAATGCGAGTTACAGCTCCCCTGATCGCAAGCTCTCTCGAAGAGAAACCCACTGCGTGGCGGTAAGTCGAACAGGAAGACAATAAGGGTTCTTAGAGTCACGGAAAACTCTGGAACCGTCAGGAAGGGTCGCTACCTCCACGCAATTGTGTTCAGCGCCGCTGGCGGAGGACTTGCGCCACGTCGCGTTGGTGAGGTCGTACGTGTAGAGGTCATCGGGGGGAAGGTTCACGATCTGCTGCCTTCTTCCAGCCGTGCGATGAGTGCACGAGAGTCCTCCATTGATAGCGCGGAGGCTCGGATGCGTTCAATGGCTTTTGTGAAGGGTGTTGTGTCGTCTCCCTCGATGTAGGTGGCGCCGCTGAGGTTCTCGAAGAGGACCAGGTCGGGGATGGGGCGGGGGAAGCTGACGAGGCTGAAGCCGCCCAGAATGCCTGGGTGTGCTGTCGAGTTCAGCGGCATGATCTGGACGGTGACGTTGGGCAGTTCGGCGGTGTCCAGTAGACGGCGGAGCTGCTCGCGCATGGTCATGGGGCGGACGGCGAAGCGCTGGTGTAGTGCGGCCTCGTGAATGATCGCCCAGAGTTCGAGTGCGTTGCCGGGGCGGCTGAGGACTGACTGTCGGGCCTGGCGGACTTCCACCAGGGCGGCGATCTCGTCAGGCGTACGGAAGTGGGTGATACCAGTGATGGTTTCGCGGGCGTACGCCGCAGTCTGAAGAAGACCAGGGACCAGCAGGGGTGACCATTCGCAGATCCGCTCGGCATCCGATTCGAGTGAGATGTAATCCGCGTACGCGGGCGAGACGATACCGCTGTAGGTCTGCCACCAGCCCTTCTTGCCTGCGTCTCTGGCCAGGTTCTCCAAGGCAGCGAGAACTTCTCGATCGCTCACGCCGTACACCTTGAGCAGTGTCGCGACCTCTGTGGGCCGGATGGTGGCGGAGGCGTTCTCCAGCTTGGACATCTTCGGGGCCTTCCAGCCCATGGCCGCAGCCGCTTCGTCCAGGGTCAGGCCGGCTTGGTTGCGGAGGCGTCTCAGCGTAGAGCCGAGACGGCGTCGCCGGACAGTCGGCACTACAGGGGCGTTGGGCATGCGCGCAGTCTGTCACCGCGTGACCTTGCGAGAGACAGCTTCCGTGGCGGGACACCAATCTCGGTAGAAAGGTTGCGCCCAACAGAGGAAAGCCTCCATCATCAAGGCCACGAAGGCTCACTCTCAGTGTGTGAGCGAGTTCGGAAAGTCACAGATCGGTCGACACCTAGGTTCTCTACTTGCAGAAGGGACCAACCATGCCGGAAGAGCGGATAGCAGCTTCCCTCGGGTTCTACCTCACGACTCGCGCCAGTGGGTTCGTTGTGCACATGAATGTGTGTGAGGAGAACCTTCGGGCGGTGCGGGAGGTTACGCAGGCGGTGTTGGGGGCCGCCGGGGTCGATGTGGAGGTCGTCGAGTCGGCGCGGTTGGTGGCGTCTGAGCTGGTCGGAAACGCGGTGCGGGCGTGCGGGCACTGGGCACCGGTCGTGGTGGAGGTTGAGGCCGACAGTCGGGGGGTGTGGGTGAGGGTTCATGACCCGTGTCCGGATCGGCTGCCGGTGCGGACGGGTGTCGCGGGTGGTGACGATCAGGCGGAGTCGGGGCGGGGGTTGTGGCTGCTGGACGCGCTGGCGCCGGGGTGGGATGTGGCGTTAACGCCTATCGGGAAGCAGGTTCGGTGTCTGCTGCCGAATCCGAGGAGCGTGGGAGTTCGGATCGTTAGACGTAGTGCCTGACCACGCATGACCGGCGCCCGATCGCACATGACCGGTCCGGCGGAGCTTGACCCCACGAGACCGGCCCGGCCAAATCTGAGATTGCATGACCAGTTCCGACGCCGCAGTGCCGGTGCCGTCGCTCCAGGGGCTGACGTCAGCCAATTCGTTCGGGGCCTCGCTGCCTGGCTGTCGTAATGACGGCGCGTGGGCGGGCGATGAGGAGATCGTACGTGTTACGACCTTGCGCGTCGGGAGACACGGACACATCATTGTGGTCTGAAGAGATGTCACGGCGAGTTATGTGGGCAGGCTCCCTGACGGTGTGACCATTCACGCGGACGAACGCGTTGCGCTGATTCCACGCTTTCTACCCATGACCGCGAAACCGGATATTTCAGGTGATTGAGCAGCTCGGTGACATCCCCGCACAGCTTCTAGCCCTAGACGGTGACAAGGAGGACTTCCGGCTTCATTTTTGGGAGGTTGACGCATCCTGGAAGCTGGAGCGGCAGCTTACCTTCAAGGAGCCCGGCACCCCGAGCTGGCTGGCCATGGCTGAAGGGGATTGGGACAAGTCGTTGAGGCTGGCCGGCGAGATGCGTGCCGGCCGGAGGGAGCACCAGCGCGAGCTCGACCGGTGCGGGATCGTCCAGCGGCGCATCCGGTTCGTGTGCGAGCCACCGACTCCCTACCTTCAGTGGGAGCTGCACCTGCTCATGATGTGGGCCGAGTTGGGTGAGGCGATTCGGATACTGCCTGTGGAGGCCGCCGCGCCTCGTGAGACGCGGGCCGCTCTGCCCGAGGTCGTGGTCCTTGGACACCACTCCGCCTCCCCCGTGATGTACGACATCCAGTACACGGACGGCGTTCTGTCGGGTGCGCGTAAGTTCACCGACGGAGATCTCATTGACGTGTGCCGTCGTGAGATCGTCGAGTATTGGGAGATGGGCGAAGACCTCCTTCAATACTTCCCCAGAGAGATCGTGAACCTTCCGCCTCCCACTCCTCAAGGGGTATGAAAGGCGGTATGACCGCCCGGATTTCCGGGCGTCCCGCCAACCTCGTATCACTGACAGACACCAGGGTCGCCTGGTTGGTCTGGCGATCGGCGAGCCACCGTACACGGGAGGCGGCGTCACCGCTGCCTGCGGACCTGCACCGACCAGACGGACGACAGGCTTCAGCGAATTATGCAGTCGGCGGTTTTCGAGTAGTCGCCGACGGTTTGTAGGGCACCGTTCGTGGTTGGAGGGATCGGGGCGGGTGGGCGGGCTATTTCGGTGAGGATTTGGCGGGCCAAGGTGTCGGCGGTGCGGAAGGGGAGGGCGTTGGTTCCTGGGCGGGCGAAGCCGGTGATGGTGAAGCCGCGGCCTACCCAGTGGCCTAGGGCGAAGCGGCGGGGGTGGGTTTGGCCGGAGGCGTCCACCAGGCGGCTGTTATCGACGCGGAGGCGGCCGAGGGGGTAGGTCTTGCCGTCGGGGGTGGTCAGGATTTCTTCGGTGATCTCGCCGTTGTCGTACAGGGAGCGTAGGAGGGGGTCCTGTACGCGGGCGATGCTTGCGGCGGGGAGGCGGGACTCGATCAACGTCCGGGCCTCGATGTGGCCGGGGATTTGGGTGCCTTGTGCGCGGAACAGGGCGGATTCTGGGTCGGGGGTGATCGTGATGCCGCCGCCGAGGAAGTGGACGATGCCGGCTCGGGACAGGGCTTCCAGTTCCAGGAGTCGCTGGGGTGGGGGGCCGGAGGCGTAGTAGCTGAAGACGCTTTGGAACCACTCCATGAGTTCATCGGCGTGGGATCTGGCGGAGAGTAGGCCCCGGTTGATGACGTCGATGATCAGGCCCAGCATCACCAGCATGCCCTTGAAGAGGGCGAGGTCGGCGCTGTGGGCGGGGTCGGCGTGGCGTGCGACGTTGGTGATGATGTAGGAGCGGAGCCACTGCTGGAGGTCTTCGGGGTCGTCGAAGCGGAGGCTGTTCAGGGGTGACAGTAGGTTCGCCAGGTCGAGGCGGTCCTCGGGTCTCGGGACGGCCTCCGCCACGAGCGCGGCCTCCGGCGTGAGCACGGCCTCCGGCAGGAGCGGGGACTCGGTCGCGAGCGCGGCCTCCGGCGTGAGCACGGCCTCCGGCAGGAGCGGGGACTCGGTCGCGAGCGCGGCCTCCGGCGTGAGCACGGCCTCCGGCAGGAGCGGGGACACCGGCAGGAGCGCGGACTTGGTCATGAGGGGGCTACTGTCGTTGTTCTGGAGTGGCGCTTCGGGGGGCTTTGGGGGGTGCTCGTCGCTGGGCCAGGTGGTCTTGTCGTATCGGTTGAGGAATTCCTGCCAGGGCAGTGTGACGCGGTCGGGGTGGGCGTTGAACAGTTCGTGGTAGTAGAAGTGGCCTAGTTCCTTGGCGATCAGGGGCCATAGGTGGCGGTAGAGGTCGAGCGGGCCGTGGCGTTCGTGCAATGCCGTGATCGTGTCGGGCACGAAGTAGCGGGGGCTGGGCAGCGGCGAGCCGAGGGCGGTGTAGGTGATCTTGGAGTGGTTGGGGACGCCTCGGCGGGAGCCTACGTACATGATCGGCTCGGCGCCGGAGGGGTGGTAGACGTATCCGCCGCCGGGGCGGGGCTCGAAGCGGCCGCCGCGGCCCTGGGCCAGGAGGACCATGGTGTCGATGAAGCCCAGGCCCATGCCGCGCAGGATCACCGGCTCGCCGGCGGGGATCGCGTCGAGGTCCACGTCGGCGACGTAGTTCGGCGGGATGTACACCAGGCCGTGCGCGGCGGCGAAGTCGGCCAGCTCGCGGTGGACGCCGCCCGGGGCGGCGTCGAGGTAGCCCTGGACCAGGAGGACGGCGTCGGCGTCGAGGGGCTCGCTTCCGTCGTCCAGCCAGACTCGTTGACGGCCGCCGGCCTCGGTGAGCGCCTCGGCCGTGGCGCGGTGGACGCGGACGGTGACCTCTGGCGGCGCCGACGTCACGATGTGCGTGAAGCACCACGACAGGTAGGCGTTCTGGATGACCCTGGGGGTGAACGTGGCTGGGGTGACGTCGTGGCCGTGCTCGGCCGCCCACTCGTAGAGGGCGGGGCCCGGGCGGATCGGCCCGTCGATCCGGACGCTGGCGTCGGTGAACAGGCTCACGTCCGCGGCCGGGGAGTTCATCCACATCAGCTCGGACTGCGCGCGCCGCCAGGTCCGCCCGCCGCCCGGCGGGTGCGGGTCGACCACGTGGATCTCCAGCGGACGGCCCGGGGGTGCGTTGGCGATGAGGCGCTCGACCATGACGGTGCCGCCCGGTCCGGCTCCCACGACCACGATCGTCAGAGGTTCGCTGCCCACAGCATGGAGGTTTGCATCGGTTCATGGCATAGTCAATATTCCCTACCGGTAAAAGCGAGAATATCCGGGCGACCTCGGCCGCGCCCTTCCTCGGCTGAGGGGCTCCATCGAGGAGGAAGAGCGTGTCTCAGTACGCGGGTCCCGTGGACCACGACACCTACGGGCAGTACGGCCCCGGCAACGGGTTCGAGCGGGGCGACGGCCCCGTCTACCCGTTCCAGGGACGCGTCACCGCCGACGGCTCCAGCGGGTTCCAGGCCGAGCCGGGCCGCTACCACCTGTACTCCGGCTGGTTCTGCCCCTGGGCCCAGCGCGCCGTGATCGTCCGCACGCTCAAGGGCCTGGACGACGTCGTCTCGCTGTCGTACGTCGACGAAGGGCGCGACTCGCGCGGCTGGGCGTTCCGCGAGCGGCGGGGCGCCGATCCGGTCAACGGCTTCCGTTTCCTGCGGGAGGCCTACGAGGCGACCGAACCCGGCTACCCCGGGCACATCTCGGTGCCGGTGCTCTGGGACCGGACCACCGGGAAGATCGTCAGCAACGACTTCCCCGACATCACCCTCGACCTGAACGCGGCGTTCGGCGCGTGGGGCAACGACCTCGACCTCTACCCGGAGGCGCTGCGCCCGGAGATCGACGCGCTCAACGCCCAGGTGTACGACACCGTCAACACGGCGTCCTCCCGGGTGGCCGGGGCCACCACCCCGCAGGAGTACGAGGAGCGCAGGCAGGCGCTGATCGCCACCTTCGAGCAGTTGGACGCGAGGCTGGCCGACCGGCGGTTCCTGTTCGGCGACCGGATCACCGAGGCCGACGTCCGGCTGTGGACGACGCTCGTCCGGTTCGACCTCAACGACAATCCGTCGGCCAGGATCAGCGAGCGGCGCCTGGTGGACTTCCCGAACCTCTGGGCCTACGCCCGCGACCTCTACCAGCACCCCGCCTTCCGGGACACCACCGACTTCGCCTCGTTCACCTACGCCGGGGACGCGCGCACGCGGGAGCCGTGGCGCATCGCGGTGGAGCCCTACCAGGCCGACTGGGACGCGCCGCACGGCCGCGAGAAGCTCACGTGAGCGTGCGGCGGTGAGCGGCCGCCGCCGTGCCGGGCGTCAGGCGCGGTCGTGGTCGCCGGGGCGGACCAGGCCGCTTTCGTAGGCGAAGACGACCGCCTGGACGCGGGTGGTGAGGTTGAGCTTCATCAGGACGCGGGACAGGTGCGTCTTCACGGTCGCCTCGCCGAGGTAGAGGCGGGCGGCGATCTGGGTGTTGGTGAGGCCCTGGGCCAGGAGCTTCAGGACGTCGGTCTCGCGGGCGGTGAGGGAGTCCAGCTCGGCCGGGCGGGGCGGCGTGCGGGCCGGGTCGGGCTGGGTGGCGAAGGCGGCGATCACGCGGAGGGTCACCGCCGGGTGCAGCAGGCCCCCGCCGGCCGCGACGGTCCGCACCGCCTCGATGAGGTGCTCGGGCGGGGAGATCTTCAGCATGAAGCCGCTGACCCCGGCGCGCAGGGCGGCGGCGACGTGCTCGTCCTCGTCGAAGGTGGTGAGCACGATGACCTTGGTGTCCGGGTGGTCCCGGACGAGCCGCCGCGACGCCTCCAAGCCGTCCATGTTGGGCATGCGGACGTCGATCAGCACGACGTCGGGCCGGGTGCGGGCGACCAGGGCGAGGGCTTCGGCGCCGTCGGACGCCTCGCCGACGACCTGGATGTCCGGCTCGCCGCTGAGCACCATCCGCAGGCCGACGCGCACCATCGCCTCGTCGTCGGCGAGTGCCACGGAGATGGTCATGTCGCTTTTCCTACCAGACGCGGGGAATCGGGAATCGGGCGCGGACCGCGAAACCGCCGTCCGGTTCGGGGGCGGCGTGCAGGGTGCCGCGGACCATGGCGAGCCGTTCGCGCATCCCGACCAGCCCGTGGCCGCCGCGCCGAGGGGTGGTTCCGGCCTCATGCCGGACCTCGCCGCCGAGCCGGATCGCCGCCGGTTCGGGGGCCGGGTCGTTGCGGACCTCCAGGGTGAGGGCCTGGGCGGTGTAGTCGATGGTGACCACGGTCGGCACCCGCCCGGCGTGCCGCAGCACGTTCGTCAGGGCCTCCTGCAGCACCCGGTACGCCGTGAGGTCCAGGACCGGCGGCAGCCGCGGCGGTTCCGCCGGGGAGTTCAGCGTGACGTCCAGACCGGCGGCGCGGACGTCCGAGATCAGCTCGCCGACCCGGGCCAGCGACGGCGCGGGCGTCGGCCGTTCGCCGTCCACGCGCTCGCGCAGGATGCCGACCAGGCCGCGCATCTCCTCCACCGTCTGCCGTCCGAGCTGCTCCAGCCCGGCCACGACCTCCAGCTCGACCGGGCGGTCGGCGAGCATCCGGCGCAGGCCGCCGAGCTGCAGGGTGATCACGCTGACCGAGTGGGCCACGGCGTCGTGCACCTCGCGGGCGATGCGCGTGCGCTCCTGGGCCACCGCGGCCTGGGCGTTGGCCTCGCGTTCCGCGTCGAGGGCGGCGGCCAGCTCGGCGAGCTTGACCGCGCGTTCGCCGCTGCGCCGCGCGAGCAGCCCCATGAACCAGCCCGGCAGCAGCACCGCGGGCACGAAGAACAGCTCCCACAGGGTGCCGCCGGCCGCGATCGACATGCACGCGAAGGACACGCCCGCGACGCACAGCGCGATGGCGGAACGCCGCGGCGGCTCGCGCCAGCCGGTCCACGCGACCACCCCGATCAGGCCGATCATCGCCGCGCCGCCCACTCCGGGCGCGTCGAACGCGACCACGGCCACGGGCAGGCAGGCGGCGGCGATGGCCGTGCCCGCCAGCGGATGCCGGGCCGCGACCACGACTCCGAGGCCGAGCGCCACCCCGGAGATCCAGGTGGCCGTGGCGCTCGCGCCGAAGGAGTCGTCGAGCCGGGTCTCCAGGATGGCCAGGAAGGCGATCAGCGGTCCGAACGCCAGCGGAATGAGCCGGACGTCCCTCAGCCGGGTCATCGTCATGGCAGCCGATCGTAATCACGCGCGGCCCGCGGCGACTCCGCCGGATGACGGACCCGCGCAGCTCACCCGGTCCGCCGAACAGCGGACCCCGGGGGCGGCCGTTCCGCCGGAGCGAGGAGCGATCACGGTGCGCGATGGCTGATCCGGCGCGGCCGGCCCCGGCGGGAGAGTTCTCCCCGTAAGCGACGACCCACCGCGGCCTACGGAGCGGTCACCAGGGTCGCGACCTCTCACGGGTCCACGAACGGCCCGCAGGACGGAGACACGCCATGACCTCTCTCACCCACGGCGCCACGACCGGCACCGGGCCGCGCGCCGACCAGGCGAACCTGACCGGCGGCTTCCTGTGGCGCGCCGGCGGCGGCGCCCTGATCGCCGGTCCCCTGCTGATCCTCGGCGGGATGATGACCTGTCCGCCGCAGGACTCCGGCTCGACGGTGGACTACATCACGTCACTCGCCCGCGACAGCTCCCTGACGGAGCTGTCCGCCATGCTGCTCCACTACGGGCTGATCGCCTGCGCCCTCGGCGCGCTGGCCGTGCCCGCGTTGGTGCGCGGCCGCAAGGGCCGGTGGCCCGTGCTGCTCGGCGCGCTCGCCACCGCGCTCGGCCTGCTGAACGTGTCAGGGGCCGTGCGCGACGACTGGTGGCGGATGGTCACCGCGCAGCAACTCCCGATCGACGTCGCGGCGCGGATCTCCGACACCGTGGACGCCTCGGCGTTCATGCCCCTGTGGAGCGGCACCGAGATCCTCGCCTTCCTGGGCCTGCTCTCGCTGAGCGTCGGTCTCGCCCGGTCGGGCGTCGCCGGTTGGTGGACGGCCGCCGTCTTCCTCGGCGCGTTCGCCGGGATGACGGTCATCCCGGTCGGCATGACGTACGTGGTGGGCGGCGCGTTCGCCCTGATGTACCTGCCGCTCGCGGTCGCCGGGGTCCGCGTCTTCCAGCGCGAGCGCGCCGCCGCGTGACCCGGCGGGGCCTGGCCGCGTCCGTCTCCTCCGGCGCAGGAGGGGACGGACGCCGTACAGCGTCCCGATGGCCACCAGCGCGACTCCCGCGATCAGGAGGCCGGGCTTGAGCCCTGGTGGGGTGAAGGAGCAGGTCAGGGTGGTCGCCGTGCCGGTGAGGGGGACGGCCAGCAGGCCGAGGTAGCGGCCGGGGCGGCGGGGCCGGGCGTGGTCGAGGGAGCAGGTCCAGCCCTGGATGGCGGGGGCGGCGATGACGGCCGTGCCGGTGGCGCCGGGGGGCAGGGTGGCCGCGACGGTGTGGCCGGTGACGCGGACGGCGGTCGGGGCCGTGGCGCGCAGGTGGTCGACGGCCCTGGTGAGGCGGGTCGGGTCCAGGCAGGCGACGGCGCCGGCGGGCACCCGGCCGGTGTGGCGGGGGCGCAGTTTGATCTTCAGTTTGCCGCCCGGCGGGGCGACGCCGAGGAGCTGGACGGGGGCCCGGCTCTGGCCCGCGACCCCGGAGAAGGGGACCGGGTCGTCCCCGGCCAGCGTCGCGACGCCGGAGAACTCGGGGGCGTGCAGGTAGACCTGCTCGCCCGGACGGCAGGTGGCGCGCAGGGCGTAGGGGTAGGAAGCGGTGGGAAGCGGGTCCGGGGTGGTCGTGAGCGAGCCGTCGGGGGCGGGGCTGAGCTCGGTCTCGTCCTCGGTCAGATAGCTGGTGTCGGGCAGCTCGTACACCTGGGCGCCGAGCAGGAGCTCCTGGTTGCGGTACGGGGAGACGGTGAAGGTCGGCGAGGCCCCGGGCCGTACGGTCACCAGTGGAGCGGCCTGCCGGTACGTCAGCGACACCTCGTGCCGCCCGGATTCCCCCTGGCGGGAGTGGGCGCGGGCGCCGACGCCGAGGACGGCGTCCGTCACCGGGTTGTCCATGCTGCGCGGGGCGCGGCCCCGGGAGGTCCAGCCGAAGCCGAGGTGGGCGAGGGCGTCGACGAAGACCGCCGAGGTCATGCTGCTGTAGTACTCCGCGCCCTCGCCGCCGACGAGCTGGGGGTCGTTGGCGGTCATGCGGGACTCGCCGGGGTCGGTGCGGTAGGCCGGCCAGCGGTCGGCCGCGCGGACGGCGGCGCGCAGGTCGTCGCGCCAGGCGCCCGAGGTCTCGTGGTCGTCGAGGAACGCGGCGCGCCTGAGCTCGACGTACGCGACGTTGGCGGCGGCCTCGACGGTCTGGACGGCGGCCAGCAGGGCGAGCAGGACGGTGGCGGCGTGGCGGTGCGCGTGCGGGCCACGGACGAGGGTGTGCGCGCGGTAGAGGACGATTCCGGCGATCACCGTGATGAGCGACCATCGGACCATCTCCGCGGTGGCGTACGCCTGGCCGGAGGCCGCCCAGATCACGGCGCCGAGGACGGCGGCGGCGCCGAGCAGGGCGTACGGCCGTGGCAGGCCCGCGGCGAACGACCGCCGGCCCGCCATCACGAGCAGGCCGCACAGGACGAACGCCTGCCGGTAGTAGCTGCCGTTGGGGTTGGTGGAGGCGTACCAGAGGTGGACGGCCGGCTCCCACAGCGTCGAGGCCAGGACGAGCGCGATGGTCGCCGTCCAGACCGCGCGGGCGCGCCGCGGCACCGCCGGGTTGAACGGGAGCGTCAGCGCGGCGAACAGGGCGAACGTGCCGACGAAGAGCGCGGGCGAGTTGAACTGATAGCTGCCGGGCAGCAGCCGGCCGAGCAGCGGCCCGGCCTGGACCGGGACGAACGGGCGGGGATCCACCGGCCACGCGTCCTTGGCGCCCTGGTAGACGACCAGGACGATCGGCGCGGCGAGGCCCACGCCGAGGGCGGTGTGCAGGAGGGCGCGGCCTGAGGTGCGCAGGTGGCTCACGACGCGCGGCGCGGGCGCGTGAGTCGGTTCGGTGGCCGGCCTTTGTTCGGCGGTCAGTCTGATGATCAGGACGGCGGCGGCGCCGATGGTCGCGAAGTAGGCGGTGTAGAAGTTGGAGGTCCAGGCGTACGCGACGCACACGGTGGCGAGGAGCGGGTGGCGGCGGGCGATCGTCCACTCGACGGCCAGGCAGAGCAACGGGAAGGCGATCAGGCCGTCCAGCCACATCGGGTTGTAGGCGGCGTCGGTGACCGTCCAGCCGCAGAGGGCGTACGCGGCGCCGAAGACGGCGGCCAGGCCGGAGCGGAGGCGGCCACGGCCGGGGAGGCCGCGCAGATACCAGGCCATGACGGCCGCCGCCACGGCGATCTTGGCGACGGTGATCACGTAGACGGCCAGGTCGATCCGGTCGCGGGGGAACATCGCCGCGATCAGCGAGAACGGGCTGACCAGGTAGTAGAACGCGTCGGGGAGGTAGCTGGACCCGAAACCGGACGCCCAGTTCACGAACAGGTCGCCGCGCGCCTGACCGTGCAGGACGTCCCAGAAGTAGGCGTAGAAGGGGACGTACTGGTTGCCGAGGTCGCTGACGCTGCGCGCCGTGTCCCCGAAGGGGTAGAACCCGGCGGCGGCGTCGCCCCCGCACAGGCCGGCGACCGCCAGGATCGCGGCCATGAGCGCCGCCCCCGCCCGAGGGACCGCGGTGGCCATGGCGGGAGGACGCCGGCCATGGCCCTGGGGCGCGGCGGTGACCACGGCGGGAAGAAGCCGGTCACGGACCCAGGAAACGATCGTGACCACGGTGGGAAGAGTCCGGTCACGGCCCCGAGGCGCGGCGGTGGCCAGGGCGGGGAGGGTGCGGTTACCGACGGTATGGGCTGAGGGCCGGTAGGAGGCAGCAGCGGGCCGGGGGTCGGCCGTGTTCCTGGGCGGTGGTTCTCGCGTTTCCTGGGTGGTCACGGATCCTCACGGCGTCACGGGACGTCGGCTACGCGGACGGCGCCTGCGGCCAGACGGCACGATAGCCGATCTTCGTCGGCTCCGGTGGGTGGTGTGAACGAGTGAGTATGTCCTGATGGCCATTCCTTTATTGGGGATAGCCGGGAACATCAACTTAGGCGGGCGCCGTGGTTCGCGAGATCAAGCGGGGCGCAGGAGGGCGTGGGCCAGTTGGGCGGTCGTCCAGGACTGCCATCGGGGGGTGGGCCAGGCGCATTCGCGGGTCAGGATGAGGAAGAGCTCCGGGGAGAGGAGGCCGATGGTGATGTCGGTGGCCTCGTGGGCGGTCAGGCCGGGGCGCAGGGATTCCAGGCGGGTGAGGACGGCGACGAACGCCTCGTGGGCCGCGCGGCGCTGTCCGCTGTTGACGGCCCACTGCGCGGCCATGTCCGGGTCGGAGCCCGCCGCGTCGCGGACCACGGCGAGGACGGGGGCGACCCGGTCCAGGATGGCGGCGCTGGTCTCCACCCATCCCTGGACGACGGCCTCGGCGTCGTCCAGGGCCGCCAAGTCCGTGAATTCCGGACGGTCGAGCAGCGCGACCGGGGCGTCGTCCCCCACCGAGGCCGTGTCGATGACCTCTTTGAGCAGCTTGCTCTTGCTTCCGTAGTGGAAATAGACCGTCTGCACGGAGACGCCCGCCGAGTCGGCGATGTGCTGGAAGGTGGCCCCGGCGTACCCGTGGACGACGAACAGGTCGTGCGCGGCCCGCACGATTCGGCGGCGTGTCGCCGCCGACCTCCCGCTCTTGACCTCCGCCACAAAATTAGAGTACCACTTTAGAGTGTGACTCTAATTTCGAGGGATGGGAACCGATGACGGCCCTGCGCGGGTACCACCACGTCAAGCTGCCGGTCTCCGACCTGCGCGCGAGCATCGACTGGTACGGGCGCGCGCTGCGCCTGGAGGTGGCCATCGAGTTCGAGGAGGACGGCGTCCTGCGCGGCGTCGCCCTGCGCGATCCGGGCGCGACGCTCATGCTGGCCCTGCGCGAGGATCCCGGCCGGGCCGGCGCGCTCAGCGGGTTCGACCCGGTGGCCCTCGGCGTGCCCACGCTGGCCGACCTTCGGGACTGGTCGGACCACCTGGACGCGGCGGGCCTCGCGCACGGCGAGATCGCCGAGGGCAGCGCCGGCTGGCTGATCACCGGTCTCACCGACCCCGACGGCATCGAGGTCCGCCTCTACACCCTCGAAGGACGGTCATGACCGCGATCTTCCTGCCCCCGGACGCGGGGACGCTCCTCCCCTTCCTCGGCACCACGATGACCGTGAAAGCGGGCGGCGAGGAGACGGGCGGCGCGCTGAGCGTCATCAGATCCGACTGCCCGCCGGGGTTCGCCACGCCCCGGCACGTCCACCACAACGACGACGAGGCCTTCTACGTGCTGTCCGGCACGGTCCAGGTCCACTGCGAGGACGAGACGTGGGAGGCGGGCCCGGGGGGCTTCATCCTGCTGCCGCGCGGACGCCCGCACGCGTTCGTCAACCGCGGGGACGGCCTCCTGAGCATGCTCCAGCTCACCTGGCCGTCGGGATTCGAGCACTTCGCCGCGGAGGTCGCCGCCCTGCCGCCCGGCGCCCCCGACCCGGCGCTGCTCGCCGAGGTGGGGGCGCGCCACGGATACGAGATCCTCGGCCCGCCGCCGCCGCGCTGACGGCCCCCGCCGTCGTACATCAGCGCGGCCGCGGCCGGCCAGGCGGATGGTCAGGAGAACCTGCGGCCCTCGTCGCGGCGGTAGGCCCAGGTGGACAGGGCGCCGAAGACGGCGATCCACACGGCCAGCATCACGAGGGACAGGAGGTTGGGCGAGAACGACGTGCTGGCCGCCCAGACCAGTTCGACCGCGCCGCGGGTCGGCAGGTAGGGGGCGATGGCCTTGATGAAGTCGGGGGCGACGTCCGGGGGGCCGGTGAGCAGGCCGCCGCCGACGGCCATCGGGAAGAAGACGACCTGGGCCACGACCACGGCGGCCTTGGACGGCAGCGCGTATCCGATGAACAGGCCCATCAGCGTGAACGGGAGGGATCCGACGAGTACGGCGACCAGGCCGAGGAGCAACTGTGCGGGGGTCACCGTCGCCGCGGTGAGCAGGGCGGCGATGACCAGGACGGGGACGATCGCGATCAGCATGATGCCCATGACGGTGACGATGCGCCCGGCGAAGCGGGCCAGCGGCCCGGCGGGCAGCGTGCGCAGGTAGGGGTCCCAGGGCTGGGCCCGGTCCTCCGCGACGCCGATGCCGTAGGTGAACAGGCAGGCGGACATGATCGCGAAGATGAGCATCGCCCCGGTGGCGTAGGTCGCGGCGACCGCGTCGTCCCCGGTGAACGGCACGACGAAGAAGAGCATGGCCGCGGCGGGGAAGAACGCGCTGCCGATGATGGCGATGGGGACGCGGATCGTCTCCAGGAACAGGTAGCGGGCGTGGACGAGGACGAGGGACATCGCGAAGGCTCCTGTGGGGTGGCCGGGCGTCAGGCGACGGGCTGCCGCTGGGCGGTGACGGTGAGGAACGCCTCTTCCAGAGAGGTGGGCCGGACCTCCAGGCCGGAGAAGGGCACGTCGGCCAGGACCAGCTCCCGTACCAGGGTGTCGGCGTCCGCGGTGAGCAGGTGGGCGCGCGCGCCCTGGTGCTCGACCCCGAGGACGCCGGGCAGGCCGGTCACGACGGAGGGGTCGGGGACGCTCACCGTGACGCGGTGCACGGAGACCAGGCCGCGGACGGCCGCCATGGTGTCGTCGGCGAGGACACGGCCTTCGGCGATCACCACGACGCGTTCGGCCAGCGCCTCGATCTCCTCCAGGTAGTGGCTGGTGAGGACGACGGTTCCCCCGGCGGCGTGGAACCGGCGGATGCCGTCCCACAGCGCGTGGCGGGCCTCGACGTCCAGGCCGGTGGTGGGCTCGTCCAGGAAGACGAGCCGGGGCTCGCCGGCGAACGCCAGCGCCACCGCGAGGCGCCGCTTCTGGCCGCCGGACAGGCCGCCGATCTGGCGGCGGGCCAGGTCGGCGAGGTCGAAGCGCTCCAGGAGCGCCTGCCGGCCGAGCGCGCCGGGATAGTGGGCGGCCACGAAGTCGACGCACTCGCCGACCCGCAGCGTCGGCGGCAGGCCGGTCTCCTGGGGGGTGACGCCGATGCCGCGGCGCCGGGCCGGGTCGCGGGGCGAGCCGCCGAACAGCTCGACGGCGCCCGAGGTGGGCCGGCGCAGGCCGGCGAAGAGGTTGATGAGCGTGGACTTGCCCGCGCCGTTCGGGCCGAGCAGGCCGACCAGTTCTCCGGCGTGGATGTCCAGGCTGACCCGGTCCAGCGCGGTGACCGCGCCGTAACGGCGGGTGACCTCCACGGTGCGGGCAAGGATCTCGGGCATGGCGGATTCCTCTCTGGGGCATGGCGGACGATCCCTCGGCGCGCCGAGGGCTTCGAGGTCCTTGCGCGGGTCCTACGACAGGTCGAGCAGTTCGCGGATCGCGGCCGTGTAGTCCTCCAGGGCGCGGCGTCCCTGCCGGGTGAGGGTGATGTACGTCGTCGGCGTACGTCCCTTGTGGGTCTTGACGATCTCCACGTAGCCGGCCTCCTCGAGCTTGCCGAGGTGGACCGACAGGTTTCCGGCCGTCATCTGGAGCAGGTCCTTCAGGCCGGGGAAGGTGATCTGGTCGCCGTGGGCGAGGGTGTTGAGCGCGACGACCACCCGCAGCCTGGCCTGGGCGTGGATGACCGGGTCGAGCTCGCGGCTCACGTGGCCCGCCGCAGTCGCCGGGCCACGCCGACGACGAGGAACCCCCCGCCGCCGGCGCACATGAGCAGGGCGTGCACGGTCGGACCCGCGACCGCGCCCACCAGGTTGAGCACCGCGATGCCCGTGCCGAGGAAGAACATCGTCCAGTCCCGCCAGATCGCGCCGCCGGCGACGTAGAGCGCGGCGACGAGCGCCATGGACGTCACCGCCCAGAGCAGGCCGACCTCGTCGGGCGGCAGCAGCGGGCTGAGGCGTATGTCGATCGCGATGACGGAGGCGTAGCCGAACCCCCAGGCCAGGCCGTACATCATGCCGCGGTGGGAGGACTGGCCGCGCACCCGGCCCGCCATCCTGGACTGCGCGTACGCGGTGACGGCCATGGCGAGCATCATGCCGGCGAACAGCACGGTGATCGCCGCGTTCGAGGAGATCACGCCGTACGCGTAGTGGGCGAACAGGGCGCCGAACCCCGTCAGCCAGGCCACGCCCCAGGGCGCGTGCATCAGCAGCGGATCGCCGCCGAGCCGCCTGACCGTCGAGGCCCGTTGCTCCTCGATGATCCGGAGCGTCTCTTCCGGGGTCAGGGGCCCGTCGTCGTCCTCAAGCCGGTTCATGCTCGTTCCTTCAAACAAGTTTGATTGGTAAACCTCTAGTTTGAACTGTAAACCACACTGCGCCGCCAACTCAAGCCCCTGTCAGCGTTCGGTGCTGAGGCTGTCAGCCCCGGCGCGCACCGTGGACGGCATGAAGCGAACGAGGCCGCGCGGGAGGCGGGCCGCCGACGGGGAGGCACGGGTGGACATGCGGGCGCGGGACGGGAACGGCGAGGCGGTCCGGCTCGACGACGTGCGGAAGGTGTACGGCCAGGGCGACGGCTCCGTCGTGGCGCTGGACGGACTGACCATCGGCATCCGCGCGGGGACCTTCACCGCCGTCATGGGCCCGTCGGGGTCGGGGAAGAGCACGTTCCTGCAGTGCGCGGCGGGCCTGGACCGCCCGACGTCCGGCTCGGTGCGCTTCGAGGGGACCGAGATCACCCGCCTCGGCGAGGTCGCGCTGACCAGGCTGCGCCGCGAGCGGATCGGCTTCGTCTTCCAGGCGTTCAACCTGCTGCCCGCGCTGACCGTCCGGCAGAACGTGACGCTGCCGCTGCGGCTGGCCGGGCGCGAGGCCGACCCCGCGCACGTGGCCGAGGTGATCCGGCGCGTCGGCCTGGCCGACCGCGCCGGCCACCGCCCGCACGAGCTGTCCGGCGGCCAGCAGCAGCGGGTCGCGATCGCGCGCGCCCTCGTCACCCGTCCCGCCGTGGTCTTCGGCGACGAGCCGACCGGCGCGCTCGACACCCGTACGGCGCTGGAGGTGCTGGCGCTGCTGCGCGAGTCGGTCGCGGAGACCGGCCAGACGGTCGTGATGGTCACCCACGACCCGGTCGCCGCCTCGCACGCCGACCAGGTCGTGTTCCTGGCCGACGGCCGCTTCGCCGGCACGCTGGACCGGCCGACCGCCGAACAGGTGGCCGACCGCATGACGCACCTCGGCGCGTGGGAGACCAGGAGCGGGATCGGCGGTGGCCGCTGATGTGGAGCCTGGCCCTGAGCACCCTGCGCCACCGCGCGAGCGCGTTCGCCGCGGCGTTCGTCGCCATGCTGCTCGGCGCGGCCATCGTCTCCGCCTGCGGCGGCCTGATGGAGACCGGCATACGCCTGGCGGTCCCGCCGCAGCGGCTGGCGGGCGCGGCCGTCGTGGTGACCGGCGACCAGTCGTACGCGCTGCCGAAGGCCGACCCCGAGGACGAGGAGGAGGACGTCCAGTACGGGCTGCTGCCCGAGCGGGTGCCGCTGGACCCCGGCCTGGCCGGCAGGCTGGCCCGGGTGCCGGGCGTGGCGGCGGCCGTCCCCGACACCTCGGGCGCCGGGGCCGTCCAGGCCGTGGCCGTCACGGCCGAGGACGGGACGGA
This sequence comes from Sphaerisporangium krabiense, assembly GCF_014200435.1. Taxonomy (NCBI): domain Bacteria; kingdom Bacillati; phylum Actinomycetota; class Actinomycetes; order Streptosporangiales; family Streptosporangiaceae; genus Sphaerisporangium; species Sphaerisporangium krabiense. The sequence continues at coordinate 1,138,457 of NZ_JACHBR010000001.1, forward strand.
CACCCGCGAGCTGGCCGAGCGGGTCGAGCGCGCGGTGGCCGGGTCGGCCGTGGTGCTGACCGGGGACGAACGCGGGCTGGCCGAGTTCCCCGAGGCCCTGGCCGCCCGCGAGAACCTGATCGTCCTCGCGGCCGTGTTCGGGGCGATGGCGATCATCGTGTCGATGTTCGTCGTCGCGGCGACGCTGGCCTTGTCGGTGCAGCAGCGGCAACGCGAGATGGCCCTGCTGCGCGCCATCGGCACCACTCCCGGCCAAGTGCGCCGCATGGTGGTCGCCGAGACCATGGCGCTGTCGATCGCCGCGGCCGTCCCCGGCGGCCTGCTCGGGCCCGTCCTCGGCGGATGGCTGTTCGACCGGCTGGTGGACAACGCGGTCGTCCCCGGGGTCGTGGTGTACGGCCAGGGGTGGCTGCCCGCGGCCGTGGGCGTCGCGGTCTCGCTGCTGTCCGCCCTGATCGCGGCCCTGGTGACCGCGAGGCGCGCCGCGTCGGCCCGCCCCGCGGAAGCCCTGGCCGAGGCCGCGGCGCCGCCCGTACGCACAGGGGCCGTACGGCGGGCCGCGGCCGTGACCTGCTTCGCCGGCGGCGTCGCGCTGGCCCTGGTGACGGTGCTGTTCATGCACGGCCCCCTGGTGAGCAGCACCGCGGGCCCGGCGGTGCTGCTCTGGGCGATCGGCCTGGCGCTGGTCGCCCCCACCCTGGTCAAGGCCGTCACGTCCGTGCTGGCCAGGCCGGTGCTCGCGCTGAGCGGTCCCGCGGGCTACCTGGCCGTGCTCAACACGCGGGCGGGGACGGCCCGGCTGGCGGCGGCGGTCGTGCCCGTCCTGCTCGCCACCGGCATGGCCACCGCGAACCTCTACATGCAGACGACCCAGACCGGCGCGGCCGGCCGCGCGTACGCCGAGAGCCTGCTCGCCGACCTGGTCGTCACCCCCGCCACCCCGGACACGCTGGACCAGGTGCGGGCGGTCGAGGGCGTCGCCGCGGCCTCGGAGTACGTGACGAGCACCGGCTACGTCGACGCCCCGCACGACGCCTGGCAGCGCGAGGAGGGCTGGCCGCTGCGCGGCGTCAGCGCCGAGGGCGTCGAGAAGACGGTCGCGACGACCGTGATAGGGGGCGACCTGCGGCAACTGAAGGGCGACACGGTCGCGCTGACGGCCGTGCACGCCCGCAACATCGGGCGCGGCGGCGTCGGCCTGGGCGACACGGTCACGATGCGGCTCGGCGACCGCGCCCAGGTGAAGCTGCGCGTCGTGGCCCTGCTGAGGGTCGAGACGGGGAACGAGATGGCGCTGCTGCCCGCCTCGACCCTGGCCCCGCACACCACGGCCGGGGCGCCCTCGCGGATCCTGGTCCGCGCGGCCGACGGCGTCACCCGGGAAGCGCTGACCGGCGAGCTGCGCCGGCTCGGGCTGGAGGTCCAGGGCCGCGACGCGCTGACCGCCGCCTTCGGGGCCGCGCAGAACACCCAGGCGTGGGTGAACTACCTGCTCGTCGGCGTCATCGTCGCCTATACCGCGATCGCGGTGGTCAACACGCAGGTCATGGCGACCGCGCGGCGGCGGCGCGAGTTCGGCCTGCAACGGCTCACCGGCTCCACCCGGGGCCAGGTCCTGCGCATGACCGGCGTCGAGGCGCTGATGGTCGCGGTCACCGGGATCCTGCTCGGCACGGTGGCCTCGGCGATCAGCCTGGTGCCGTTCGCCATCGCGGTGGACGGCTCCCCTCTGCCGTCCGGGCCGTGGGGGATCTACGCGGGCGTCGTGGGGGCGGTCGCGGTGATCACGGTCGGCGCGACCTGGCTGCCTGCCTGGCTGGTGACCCGGTCCCGGCCCGCGGAGGCGGCCGCCGCCCTGACCTGAACCGCCCGCCCGGCATGTCCGCCTCCGTGCCGGCCGCCGCCTGACCCGGTGACCGCTCGGACGCCCCTGATACGCGCCTTTCGATCTCGCGAAGGCGCGTATCTTGTGGCGTCTCCAATAGGGATGACCCGATACTCGGGATCATGCACTTCGGCCTCCTGGGTCCCACGGAAGTCCTGCGCGACGGACGCCATGTCCCCGTCGGCGGGCCCATGGTGCGCGCGCTGCTCGCCCTCCTGCTGCTGGACGCCGGGCGGGTGGTCGGCGTGGCGCGGCTGATCGACGGCCTGTACGGGGAGAGCGCGCCGTCGGCGAACGCGCTGCAGTCCCAGGTGTCCCGGCTGCGCCGCATCCTCGGCGACGGGCTCGTCGAGTCCCATCCGCTGGGATACCGGCTCGCCGTCGCGCCCGGCGACGTGGACGTCCACCGGTTCACGGAGCTGGCCCGGCAGGGGCACGAGGCGCTCGCCGCCGGGGACGCCGGCACCGCCGCGGCCGTGCTGCGCGAGGCCCTGGGGTTGTGGCGGGGCGCCGCGCTCGCCGACGTCGGCGGGGCGCCGTTCGCGTCCGTGCAGGTCACGCGGCTGACCGAGCTGCGGGTCACCGCCACGGAGGACCGCGTCGAAGCCGACCTCGCGCTCGGCGCGCACCACACGCTGGTCGCCGAGCTGCGCGACCTGGTCGCGGCGCACCCGCTGCGGGAGCGGCTGTGGGGCCAGCTCATGCGCGCCCTGTCCGCGTGCGGGCGGCAGGCCGAGGCGCTGGCCGCGTTCGCCGAGGCCCGCCGGACGCTGGCCGACGAGCTCGGCGCGGACCCCTCCCCCGAGCTGGCCGCCCTCCACGTCCGCCTCCTGCGCGGCGAACAGACCGCCGACCGAGAGAAGAGCGACGTGCCGTCCGCGGTCGCGCCGGGGCCGCGGACGGCGCTGCCCGCCGCGCTGACCGGCTTCGTCGGGCGGGAGGAGGAGCTGGCGCGCGTCCGCGAGCTGATCGGCCGGGAGCGGCTGGTCACGCTGAGCGGGCCGGGCGGCACCGGCAAGACCCGCCTGGCCGTCGAGGCCGCGCGGCAGGTCGCGGCGGCGGGCGGGGAGGTCGGGTTCGTCGAGCTGGCCCCGCTCGGCGACGGCGCCGAGGCCCCGCAGGCGGTGCTGGCCGCGCTCGGGCTGCGCGAGGGCGGGCTGCGGCCGCCGTCCCCCGCCGACGCCCAGGCGCGCACGGCCACCGACCGCCTTGTCACCGCGCTGGCCGGACGCGAGACCCTCCTCGTGCTCGACAACTGCGAGCACGTCCTGGACGAGGTCGCCGCCCTGGCCGGCCACCTGCTGGCCCGCTGCCCCGGCCTGCGCGTCCTCGCCACCAGCCGGGAGGCGCTCGGCGTGCTCGGCGAGACCATCCACCCCGTCCCCCAGCTCGGGCTGCCGCCCGCGGACGCCACGGCCGAGGAGGCGGGCGCGTACCCGGCGGTGCGGCTGTTCGCCGAACGCGCCCGCGCCGTACGGCCCGGCTTCCGGCTGGAGGAGGCCGGCGCGGGCGAGGTCGCGCGGATCTGCCGGGTGCTGGACGGGCTGCCGCTGGCCATCGAGCTGGCCGCCGCGCGCCTGCGGTCGCTGACCGTGGAGGAGGTCGCGGCGCGGCTGGACGACCGGTTCGGCCTGCTCACCCGGGGCAACCGCGCCGCCCAGCCCCGGCACCGCACGCTGCGCGCGGTCGTCGAGTGGAGCTGGGACCTGCTGGACGAGGACGAGCGGACGCTGGCCCGGCGGCTGACCGTGTTCTCCGGCGGCGCGACCGTGGCCGCGGCCGACCGCGTCTGCGGGCCCGGGACCGTGGACCTGCTCGCCTCGCTCGCGGACAAGTCCCTGGTCGAGCTGGTCCACGGGCGGTACCGGATGCTGGAGACGATCCGGGCGTTCTGCGCCGAGCGGCTGGCGGAGGCGGGCGAGGAGAAGGCCCTGCGGAGTGCCCACCTGGCGTACTACCTGGACCTGGCCGAGACGGCGGAGCCCTTCCTGCGGGACGGCGCGCAGCTCACCTGGCTGGAACGGCTCGACGCCGAGCGGGGCGACCTGCACGCGGCGGTCCGCTGGGCGGCGGAGGCGGGCGAGCACGCGGCGGCGGTCCGGCTGGTCGCCGCGCTGTCCCCGTACTGGCTGCTGCGCGGCCGGCGCAGCGAGGGCGGCAAGGCGGCGGCCGAGGTGCTGGCCGCGACCGGCGCGGCGGCGCCGCACGGGCTGGAGGAGGAGTACGTGCTGTGCGTGCTCGACGCCGCCGCGACCGGGGCGGCGGACAAGGCCGCGCTGGAGACCGCCGAGGCGCTGATGGCGGGACGCCCGGTCGTCCGGCCGTTCCTCACGCTGCTGTGGGGCAGCTTCTCCGGCATGTCCACCGGCACGGCCGACCCGCGTGACGCCGCGGACCCGTGGGCGCGGGCGCTCACCCATCTCGGCCTCGGGTACCGGTCGTGGTGGGCCGAGGGCGACCTGGCGGAGGCCGACCGCACGTTCTCGCTGGCCCTGGCCGGGTTCCGCGGCGTCGGAGAACGCTGGGGCATGGCCACCGCGCTCGGCGCGCTGGCCGTGCTCGCGGACCTGCGCGGCGACGCGGAGCGGTCCGCGGCGCTCGCCGACGAGGCCCTGGAGCTGACGGGCGTGCTCGGCGCGACCGAGGACATGGCCGAGCTGCTGCACCGCCGCGCCGACGCGGGCCTGCGCCGCGGCGACCTCGACGCCGCCCGGGGCGACTACGAACGCGGGATCGACCTCGGGCGCCGCGCGGGCATGCCGGACGCGCTCGCCCGGGGGCACCACGGCCTGGCGGAGGTCGCCCGCCTGCGCGGGGACGTCGCCGAGGCGCGGCGGCTCTGCCACGAGGCGCTGGCCGAGTGCCCGGCGGGGTGGATCACCACCGAGCAGACCCGGGCGCGCGTCTCGGTCACCCTGGCGCGGCTGGCCGTGGCCGAGGGCGAGACCGCGCAGGCCAAGGGGTGGCTGCGGCGCGCGCTGTCCGGCGGCGCGGCCACCCAGGACCTCGGCGTCGCGGCCCTCGCCGTGTGGACGTTCGCCGAGGTCGCGCTGACCGACCACGAGGACGAGAAGGCCGCCCGCCTGCTCGGCGCGCACGCGGCCCTGCGCGGCGAGCCGCCGGACCCGGCGCTCGCCGCGCGGTGCCGGTCCCGGCTGGGCGACGCGGCCTACGAGCGGGCGTACGAGAGCGGACGGCGCATGTCGCCGGAGGAGACCCTCGCCATCCTCTCCCCCGCCTGACCGGACCCTGTAGCGCAGGCTGGTGCGCCCGTGCCGCAGGCGGGTACGAAACCGCAATGCGGGCCGACAAACTGGACACCTATCGGAGCAAGCGCCACGCCGCCCGCACGCCGGAACCGGTGCCGGGCCCGGGCCCGCTCCCCGAGGGCGACGACGACACGTTCGTGATCCAGGAGCACCACGCCCGTCGCCTGCACTGGGACTTCCGCCTGGAGCGCGGCGGCGTGCTGGTCTCGTGGGCGGTCCCGAAGGGGCTGCCGCTGGACCCGAAGACCAACCACCTCGCCGTGCCCACCGAGGACCATCCCCTGGAGTACGCGGCGTTCGAGGGAGAGATCGCCCCCGGCGAGTACGGCGCGGGGCTGGTGCTCATCTGGGACCGCGGCCGCTACGAGACCGAGAAGTGGACCGGGCGCGAGGTCAAGGTCGTGCTGCACGGCTCACGGGTCTCCGGCCGCTACGTGCTCTTCCCGACCGGCGGCAGGAACTGGATGATCCACCGGATGGACCCTCCACCGCCCGAGCCCCCCACCTTCCTGCCGGGCCTGCGCCCGATGCTCCCCGAGGCCCGCAAGCGGCTCCCCCGTGACCAGGCGGCGTACGGCTTCGAGTTCGACCTCGGCGGCGACCGCGCCCTCGTCGCCGTCCGCGACGGCGAGACCCGCCTCATCAGGTCCGACGGCACGGCGGACGGCCCCGACCTCGGCGGCCTGCCGAAGGCGCTGCTCGACCTGCCCGCCGTCCTGGACGGCCAGATCGTCACGGTGGGCGGCGCGCGGGTCTACATGATCACCGACATCCTGCACCTGGACGGCGGCGAGCTGCTGGACCGCCCCTACCGGGACCGCCGCCGCACCCTCGACCACCTCAAGCTGAACGGCGCGCACTGGCAGACCACCCCGTGGTTCCCCGGCGACGGCAGGTCCGTCATGAAGGTGGCGCACCGGCGCGGCCTCCCGGCCGTCCTCGCCAAGCGCCTGGACAGCCCCTACCTCCCCGGCGCCCGGACGGCCTCCTGGCTCCGCGTCCCCGTCCCCCCGGCTACCTGACGGCCGCTACCGGACGCCATGGTCGGGGTACTGCCGCTGGAGGGGCATGGACTTCGGCCGGAGCGGGGCGGTCCTCGGCCGCGCCTCACTCCGGTCGCGCAGAAGCCGCTCGGCCTCCTCGTGCAGGGCCGCGACGAGCAGCAGCTCGAAGCCGAGCTCATGATCAAGCGCAGGATCGTCCATGGTGGTGCCTCCACCTACTAGACGCACCAAACCCCCCAAAGGGTGCACGACCCGACCATCTCCATATGAGTCCGAGGGCCTGGCCCGCGCGTATGTCCGCCATACCTGGGCAGAGGGGACATGTGACGAACGACACGCGCATCCGGACTTGATTTCACATGGCGTTTATAAACGGGCAACAGATCAGAAATCGCCGGTTGGCAACGTCGGTGTCGCGGGGGACGCGGATCGCCTGCTCACGTACGCACAGCCGAGCCATGCCGAGGGGACCGAAGTGACCTACAGGGCCGAGTACATCTGGATCGACGGCACCGAGCCGACCGCCCGCCTCCGGTCGAAGACGAAGATCCTCGCCGACGGCGCCGAGCTGCCGGACTGGGGCTTCGACGGGTCCAGCACGAACCAGGCGCCGGGCAAGGCGTCCGACTGCGTGCTCAGGCCGGTCTTCACCTGTCCCGACCCGATCCGCGGCGGCGACGACGTCCTCGTGCTGTGCGAGGTGCTGCTCCCGGACATGACCCCGCACAAGACCAACACCCGGGCGCAGCTCACCTCCGTCGCCGAGCGTTACGCCGGCCAGGACTCCTGGTTCGGCATCGAGCAGGAGTACACGTTCTTCAAGGACGGCCGCCCGCTCGGTTTCCCGGTCGGCGGCTACCCCGCCCCGCAGGGCTTCTACTACTGCGGCGTCGGCGCGGACGAGGTCTACGGCCGCGACATCGTCGAGGCGCACCTCGACGCCTGCCTGACGGCCGGTCTGGCCATCTCCGGCATCAACGCCGAGGTCATGCCCGGCCAGTGGGAGTTCCAGGTCGGCCCCGGCGGCCCGGTGGAGGTCTCCGACCAGCTCTGGATCGCCCGCTGGCTGCTGTACCGCATCGCCGAGGACTACGACGTCTCGGCCACGCTCGACCCCAAGCCGGTGAAGGGCGACTGGAACGGCGCCGGCGCGCACACCAACTTCTCCACGCGCGCGATGCGCTCCGGCTACGACCCGATCATCACGGCCTGTGAGGCGCTCGGCGAGAAGTCCGGCGAGCACATCGCGGGCTACGGCGCCGGGATCGAGCGCCGCCTGACGGGCATGCACGAGACCGCGCCCTGGAGCGAGTACAGCTACGGCGTGTCGGACCGCGGCGCGTCGGTCCGCATCCCCTGGCAGGTCGAGGCCGAGAAGCAGGGCTACATCGAGGACCGCCGCCCGAACGCCAACTGCGACCCGTACGTGGTCACCCGCCTGATCGTGGGCACGTGCTGTGAGGCTCTGGAGAAGGCCGACCAGGTCTGACCGGCCCCGCCGGCGCCCGCCCCGCCGCGTTGACACCGCCGGCGAAGTAGATCGAGACAGCGGCCCCGTGATCACGTCTGTGATCACGGGGCCGCTGTCTTCGTTCTCGCTCGCGGATGGAGTCGCGGGCCGATCGCGGCGTCAGGTGCCGGCCGAGTCGCGTCGATCGACGGGGGCGTCCGGCAAGGCCGTCGCCGAGCGGTGGATCTTCGTCAGCGCGCTGAGGAGATGTTCGCGTTCGGCATCGGTGAGGTCGGCGGTGACCCGCTCTTCGAGCAGCCGCCGTTCCTTTTCGATGGGAGCTTGCAGGGCGCGTCCGGCGTCGGTGAGCCACAGCCGGACCAGCCGGTTGTCCCGGTCGTCGCGGCGCCGGGTGAGCAGGCCGGCCGCGGCCATCCGGGTGGCCGCCTTGACCACGTTGGGAGTGGTGACGTTCAGCGCGGCGGCGACCTCGCCCGGGGTGCGGCCGTCCTGCCGCCACAGCACCGCGAGCAGGTGGTCTTGCCCTAGGTGCAGCCCGTGCCGTCGCACGGCCGTCTCGGCCGCCACACGCAGCGCCTTCGACGCCTTGCTGTGCAGGTCCAGGAACTCGGGCACGTCGAGGCCTCCGTGATGTCGCGGTGCGGTTGACAGCAAATCGTGTACCGGTTAACGTCCTTCTCAATCATTAACCGGTAAACGAACTCGGGGTCCTCATGATACTGGTGACCGGTGCCACCGGAAACGTCGGCCGCGAGCTCGCCCGCGAACTGGACGAGCTCGGCGTACCGTTCCGCGTCCTGGTCCGCGACCCGGCCCGCGCCACCACGTCGCCTGAGCGGGCCGAGCGGGTCGTGGCGGATCTGAGCGATCCGGCGACGTTGCCGCCCGCCTTCGCCGGCGTCGACCGGCTGTTCCTCCTCACCCCCGGCATCGGCCTCGACCACACCAGGCACGCCGTAGCCGCCGCCCGGTCCGCGGGGGTGCGCCACATCGTGCACCTGTCCTCGTTCAACGTGCTCGGCGACCCCATGCCCGCCATGGGTCGCTGGCACCACGAACGCGAGCAGGCCATCCGGGCCTCCGGCATCCCGGCCACCTTCCTGCGGCCCGGCGGCTTCATGACCAACGCCTTCGACTGGCTGCCCACCATCCGCCAGGGGGGCTACGTCCTCGATCCGGCCGGCCCCGGCCGATACGCGCCGATCGACCCCGCCGACATCGCCGCCGTCGCCGCCCTGGCTCTGACCGGCGACGGCCACCAAGGCCAGGAATACGTTCTCACAGGCGAGGAGCTGTTCACCGTCGTCGACCAGGTCAAGATCCTCGCTGCGGCGGCCGGCCGGGACATCGCGGTCCGGGCGGTGAACACCGCGGAGGAGGCCGTCGCCTCCCGATTCCCCAACGGGGCGCCCCCGGCGCTGGCCGAGGCCATCATCGAGGGGTTCCACCTCATGCGCGCCGACACCGCCGGATTCCGCACCGACACCGTGGAGCGCCTGCTCCAGCGCAAGCCCCGTACCTTCGCCGCCTGGTGCGCACGCAACGCCGACGCCTTCCGGACCACCTGATCCGCAGGTACGCGTCCCGGCGACCGCGTGGCCTCCCGGCACCGCGACGGCCCCGTGATCACTCACGTGATCACGGGGCCGTCGCCGTCGGATCTACTTCGCCGGCGGTGTCCCGTGTTCGGGGCGGGCGCCCTCGCGTCTCAGCGCACCGGGGCCGGCTCCTTGGCCGACACCCGCTTGCGGGGCAGGAACACGTCGTCCACCAGGCCGTAGGCCTTGGCCTCGTCGGCGGTGAGGATCTTGTCCCGGTCGATGTCGCGGCGCACCACGTCGATGGGGTTGCCGCTGTGCAGGGCGATGAGGTCCTCCAGCAGCGCGCGCAGCCGCAGGATCTCGCGGGCCTGGATCTCCATGTCGCTGGACTGCCCGAAGGTGCCCTCGATGGCGGGCTGGTGGAGCAGGACGCGGGCCTGCGGCAGCGCGAACCGCTTGCCGGGCGCGCCCGCCGCCAGCAGCACGGCGGCGGCCGACGCCGCCTGGCCGATGCACACCGTCTGGACCTCGGGCCTGACGAACTGCATCGTGTCGTAGATCGCCGTCATGGCCGTGAACGAGCCGCCCGGCGAGTTGATGTAGATGCTGATGTCGCGGTCGGGGTCGATGGACTCCAGGGTCAGCAGCTGGGCCATGACGTCGTTGGCCGAGGTGTCGTCGATCTGCACGCCGAGGAAGATGATGCGGTCCTCGAAGAGCTTGTTGTAGGGGCTCATCTCCTTGACGCCGTACGTGGTGCGCTCGGTGAAGGACGGCAGCACGTACCTGGCCTCGATGGGCGCCACGCCGGACGGGAAACCCTGCCCGCCCCGGGAGATCGGGTCGTTCACGCTGGCTCCGTTCGCGGGGTGACGGTCATTGCGGGCTGGGCGAGGAGACCGGGCCCTCGGAGGGGACGTCCCTGGCGCTCGGCACCACCTGGTCGATCAGGCCGTAGGTCTTGGCCTCCTCGGAGGTGAACCACCGGTCGCGGTCGGAGTCGCGCTCGATCTGCTCGACGGGCTGGCCGCTGTGGAAGGCGATGCGCTCGGCCATGAGCCTCTTGGTGAAGAGCATCTGCTCGGCCTGGATCTTGATGTCGGCCGCCGTGCCGCCGATGCCGCCGAGCGGCTGGTGCATCATGACGCGGGTGTGCGGCAGCGCGTACCGCTTGCCGGGGGTGCCCGCGGTCAGCAGGAACTGGCCCATCGAGGCGGCGAGGCCGATGCCCACCGTCGCGACGTCGTTGGGGATGTACTGCATGACGTCGTAGATCGCCAGCCCGGCCGACACCGAGCCGCCGGGCGAGTTGATGTAGAGGAAGATGTCGCGGTCGGAGTCCTCGGCGGTGAGCAGCAGCAACTCCCCGCAGATGCGGTTGGCGATCTCGTCGTCGACCTCTTTGCCGAGGAAGATGATGCGCTCGCGCAGGAGGCGCTGGCCCAACGGGTCGATCAGCGAAGGCCGGACGTCGACGGGATGCGAATCCGTCTGGTGGGCGGCCGTGAGGGGGTCACGGGAAGAACGCCTCGGGGTCACCTTTGGTCACCTGCTCCCATATATAAGTCGCCGGGGTCATGACGCTTTTGTCCACGTCACAAGATGACCTTCACGCTGCCAGATATTCCTGCCACGGGACAGACTTTTCACTCTAGGCACATTCCATCCCGATGATTACGCTCTTAACGAATTTCGCTGAGAACGTATTCTCCGGCGTTTGAACGAGTGGTTTCTGTGCTAGGCGGGCCCTCGGCGCCCGGCGTGGCTCGTGCCCGCACGCCGCCGCGCCCGGTCCGGCGCGACCGTCCCGACAGGGCCGTCCCGGCCGGGGACTCCCCGAGGTGGCGGATAAATCGGTTGCCGATCCGGTGGGGCGGTTCCTAGGGTCGAGGCGTGCTCCAGTGGTCCCTCATCTCGGCCGACCGGCCGGTTCGCCGCGAACCGTGCCTGGTCAAGCGCCCCCGCGTCCTGCCGGCCCTGGCCCGGCGGGGACGCGAGACCTGACGCGGCGTCCCGGCGGACGCGTTCCGGTGTGACCGCGCGTGACGGCACGCGCGCGCCACCGTCGTCCTCCCACCGCGTCGGCGACTCCGATCGTATTCACGCTCGCCTCCCACACGCCTTTCCCGCGGATCACCGCGGGGACCGGCGTCGTCGCCGCCTGCCCAGGGCCTCCGAGACCTGTTTCCTCTCGGACCCGAAGGGGCATTCACAATGGCGCGTTCTTTCGCCCACGGCGATTTCTCTCACACGCAGAAAAGGCACACCGGCCGGCAGGACGGCCGCGGCGGCGGCCGTACCGAGCGCGACCGCGCGCGGCGCGAGTTGTCGCAGAACTTCCTGATCGACCGGGACGTGGTGGCCCGGATCGTCGAGACCGCGGGCCCGCGGCCCGGAGACCTGGTGCTCGAACCGGGCGCCGGGGAGGGCGTCCTCACGCGGGCGCTGGCGGCGCGCGCCGGGAAGGTGGTCGCGTACGAGATCGACGTCCTGCTCGCGGGCAGGCTCGCCGCCCGTACCAGGGACGACGCGCGGATCGAGGTGGTGCGCGGCGACTTCCTGGCCGCCCGCGCGCCGCGCGAACCGTTCGCCGTGGTGGGGAACATCCCGTACGCGGCCACGTCCCGGATCGTCGACTGGTGCCTGCGGGCGCCCGCCCTCACCGGCGCGACTCTGCTGACGCAACTGGAGTACGCGCGCAAGCGCACCGGCGACTTCGGCCGCTGGAGCCTGCTGACCGTGCGGACCTGGCCGTGGTTCTCCTGGAGCCTGGCGGGCCGCGTCGGCCGGGAGGCGTTCCGCCCGGTCCCGGCCGTGGACTCGGCCGTGCTGCGCCTCGACCGGCGGCCCGCGCCGCTGCTCCCCCCGGAGGCGGCGGCCGGGTACGACGCCCTGGTGGACCTGGGCTTCCAGGGGGTCGGCGGCACCCTGCGCGCCTCCCTGCTCACCCGCCACACCCCCGGGCACGTGGACGCGGCCCTCGCCCAGGCGGGGATCCCTCCGGCCACCGTGGTCGCCCACGTTCACCCGGACCGGTGGACGACCCTCTGGCAGGTCCTCCAGGACCGCTGAGCCGCCGCCCCCGGCCCGCCCGCCCCCCGTGACGACGGAGGACGCGGTCAGGCCGGGGGGTGGCCGGTCGTCTTCAAGTGTTCGTCGATCAGGTGGACGGCCACGCACCCTTCGCCCGCGGCCGACGAGATCCGCTTGACCGAGCCCGCGCGCACGTCGCCGGCGGCGAACACGCCCATCAGGCTGGTCTCCAGGAGGAAGGGACGGCCGCGCTCGTGCCAGGGCTCACCGCGGGCGGCCGTCCCGGACGCCGGGAGGCGCGCCACGTCGGGGCCGGTGAGGACGAAGCCCTGCTCGTCCAGCGCGACCTCGCCCGACAGCCAGCGGGTCTGGGGCTCGGCGCCGATGAGGACGAACACCGCCACGGCCTCGATCTCGCGGCGCTCGCCCGTGCGCGTGTCCTGCGCGACGACCGCGCGCAGCTCGCCGCCCGCGTCGCCGACCAGCTCCCTGACCTCGGTGTTGAGGAGGATCCGCACGCCGGGGTCGCGCCGCAGCTCGTCCGCCAGATACCGCGACATGCTCCTGCCGAGGTCGGCCGAGGGGACCAGGAGCCGGACGCGGGCCGCGCGCCGGGCGAGATAGATCGCCGCCTGCCCGGCGTCGTTGCCCCCGCCGACGACGACCACCGGGGCGCGCAGGCAGAGCTTGGCCTCCGTCAGGGTGGCCGCGTAGTGGAGGCCCGCCCCCTGGAACTCGGCGGCGCCGGGCACCTCCAGCGTGCGGTAGCGGACGCCGGTGGCGACGACGACCGTGTGCGCGTTGACGGACCTGCCGTCCTCCAGGCCGACGACGTAGTACCTCTCGCGCCGGTTGAGGGACACGGCCCTGGCGGGCACGGTGAACTCGGCGCCGGCCTCCCGGGCCTGGTCGGCCGCGCGCTCGGCCAGCTCGCCGCCGGAGATCCCGGCGGGGAAGCCGAGGTGGTTCTTGGTCCGCGCGCACGCCGCGGCCTGGCCGCCGGTGGCGACGGCGTCGACCACGACCGTCGACAGGCCCTCGGAGGCCGCGTAGAGGGCGGTGGCCAGCCCGGCGGGCCCCGCGCCGACCACGACGAGGTCGCCGACCATCTCCCTGGCCAGCGGCGCGGGTATCCCGCCCGCCCGCGCCACCTCGGCGTCGCCGGGCGCGCGCAGCACCTTCTCGCCGTGCAGGATGACCACCGGCACGTCGGCGGGCGTGAACCCGAGGTGGTCGAGCAGCTGCCGGGCCTCCTTGTCGTCCTCCAGGTCGATCCACTTGTGCGGGAGCCGGTTGCGCGCCGCGAACTCGCGCAGCCGCCGCGACCCCGGCGCGTGGCGTGAGCCGAGGATGCGCAGGCCCGACTCCAGCTCGGCGAGGACGCCGCGCCGGATCAGGTAGGCCCGCAGGATCACGTCCCCGATGCCGGGGTGCTCGTCCACCACCCCCCGCAGGTCCGCGACCGGCACCGACAGCACCACGCCCGGATCGCACGCGACGGCCCGCAGATCCTCGGCCTGCCCGGTGAGCAGTCCCAGCCCGCCGAGGAAGCGGCCGGGCCCGTGCACGGCGCGCACGCGTTCCTCGTGCCCGGAGGCCTCGATCACGGCGACCGTGCCGTCGAGGACGACGTAGAAGGCGGGCCACCGCTCGCCCTCGCGGATGAGCACCTCGCCGGGCAGCGTGGGGTGCCGGGTGCCGTACGCGGCGAGGAGCGCCGTCTCCTCCGGGCCGAGCCGTGGAAACGCCCCGTAGAGGTCGGGGGTCTCGTGCGCCGGGCTCATGCCGTGACGAGGGCCTCGTCGACCCAGTGCCGCAGCTCCGGCCCGGGGGCCGCGCCCGCGCGCTGGGCGACGATCCGCCCCCGATTCATGATCATCAGGGTGGGGACGGCCTGGATCCCGTACCGCTCGGCCGTCCTCGGCGCGCGGTCGACGTTCACCTTGACGAGCTTGACCGTGCCCGCCAGCTCGGTGGCCAGCCCTTCGAGAACCGGGGTCACCACGCGGCACGGCGCGCACCACTCCGCCCAGAAGTCCACCAGGACGGGGACGGAGGACGCCTCCACCACCTGGGCGAAGTCGTCGTCGCCCGCCTCGGCGGTCCACGACAGCGCGTTGTGGCAGTTCCCGCAGCGCGGCACCCCGCCGGCCGCCGCGGGGACGCGGTTGTCCCGCCCGCACGCGGGGCACCGGACGACGCTGCTCGATGACATCGGCCCCTCCTCACTCCGGTGGCCGCTCCCCGCCGTCGCCCGGGTCGTTCCAGGTGACGGTGAGCCGGCCGTCCACGACGTCCACGTGGATCACCGCGCCGTCGCGCACGTCCCCGGCGATCAGGGCGCGGGCGACGCGGGTCTCGACCTCGCGGGCGATGAAGCGGCGCAGCGGCCTGGCGCCGTAGACGGGGTCGAAGCCCTGCTCGGCGATGTACCGCAGCGCGTCCTGCGAGACGTCCAAGGTCATGCGCCGGTCGGCGAGGCGGCTGCGGACGTCCTTGAACATCAGGGAGACGATCTTCTCGATCTCGGGTTCGGTCAGCGGCTTGAACAGCACGGTGTCGTCCACGCGGTTGAGGAACTCCGGGCGGAAGTGCGCCCGCAGGTCCGCCATCACCAGGTCGCGCACGTCCGGCGCGATCTCGCCGGTCCTCGACACCCGCTCGCTGAGGTAGTGCGACCCGATGTTCGAGGTCATGATGATCACGGTGTTGCGGAAGTCCACCGTGCGGCCCTGGGCGTCGGTCAGCCGCCCGTCGTCCAGCACCTGGAGCAGCGTGTTGAACACGTCCGCGTGGGCCTTCTCGATCTCGTCGAACAGGACCACCGAGTACGGCTTGCGCCGCACGGCCTCGGTGAGCTGGCCGCCCTCCTCGTAGCCGACGTAGCCGGGTGGGGCGCCGACGAGCCTGCTGACCGTGTGCCGCTCCTGGTACTCGCTCATGTCGACGCGGACCATGTTGTCCTCGCTGTCGAACAGGGCCTCCGCCAGCGCCTTGGCCAGCTCGGTCTTGCCGACGCCCGTCGGGCCGAGGAAGATGAACGACCCGATCGGCCGGCGCGGGTCCTTGATCCCCGACCGGGCCCGGATGATCGCGTCGGTGACGGCGTTCACGGCCTCGTCCTGGCCGATCACCCGCTCGTGCAGGATGTCGTCCAGCCGGAGCAGCTTCTCGCGCTCGCCCTCGCGCAGCCGGGCGACCGGGATGCCGGTCCAGCGGGAGACGATGCCCGCGATCTCGTCCTCGGTGACGACCTCGCGCAGCAGCCGGTGGACGCCGTGCTTGGCCTCCAGCTGCTCCTCGGCGGCGTTCAGCCTGCGCTCCAGCTCGGGCAGCTTGCCGTGCGTCAGCTCGGCGGCCCGGTTGAGGTCGTAGGAGCGCTCGGCCGCCTCGGCCTCGCGCCGCACCGCCTCGATCTCCTGGCGGAGCTGCTGCTCCCGCTTGAGCGCGTGCCGCTCGGCCTCCCACTGGGCGCGCATCGCGTCGGCCTCGGCGCGCAGGTCGGCCAGCTCCTTGCGCAGGGCCTCCAGCCGCCGCACGCTGGCCGGGTCGTCCTCCTTGGACAGCGCCGCCTCCTCGATCTCCAGCCGCATCACCCGGCGGGTCAGCTCGTCCAGCTCGGCGGGCATGGAGTCGATCTCGGTGCGCAGCATCGCGCACGCCTCGTCCACCAGGTCGATCGCCTTGTCCGGCAGAAAGCGGTCGGAGATGTAGCGGTGGCTGAGCAGGACGGCGGCCACCAGCGCGCTGTCCTGGATGCGCACGCCGTGGAACACCTCGAACCGCTCGCGCAGCCCGCGCAGGATCGAGATGGCGTCCTCGACCGACGGCTCGTCCACGAACACCGGCTGGAAGCGGCGCTCCAGGGCGGCGTCCTTCTCGATGTACCGGCGGTACTCGCCGACCGTGGTCGCGCCGATCAGGTGCAGCTCGCCGCGGGCCAGCATCGGCTTGAGCATGTTGCCCGCGTCCATGGCGCCCTCGGTGGCGCCCGCGCCGACCACGTTGTGCACCTCGTCGATGAACAGCAGGATCCGCCCCTCGGACGCCTTGACCTCGCTGAGGACGGCCTTCAGCCGCTCCTCGAACTCGCCGCGGTACTTCGCCCCGGCGATCAGCGCGCCCATGTCGAGCGCGAAGACGGCCTTGTCCTTCAGCCCCTCGGGCACGTCGCCGCGCGCGATCCGCTGGGCCAGGCCCTCGACGATGGCCGTCTTGCCGACGCCGGGGTCGCCGATCAGCACCGGGTTGTTCTTCGACTTGCGCGACAGGATCTGCATCACGCGGCGGATCTCGCCGTCCCGGCCGATCACCGGGTCCAGCTTGCCGGCCCGCGCGTCGGTGACAAGATCGCGGCCGTACTTCTCCAGCGCCTCGTAGGCGACCTCCGGGTTGGCCGAGGTCACCCGCTGGTTGCCCCGGATACGGGTCAGCGCGTTCAGCAGGCCGTCCCGGCTCAGTCCCTGACCGGCGAGCAGGCGGCCCGCCGCGGTCTCCGGGCCCTCGTCCATCAGCGCCAGCAGCAGGTGCTCGACCGAGACGTACTCGTCCTTCAGCCGCCGCGCCTCGGCGTCGGCGGCGTCCAGCAACCGGGACAGGCGCTGGGTGACGTACACCTGGCCGGGCGCGGCGCCGGGGCCGCTCACCCGCGGCCGGCGCTCCAGCTCGGCGGCCAGCTCGAGGCGCAGCTTCTCCGGGTCGCCGCCCGCCGCCGCGACCAGGCGGGGCACGAGCCCGTCAGGCTGTTCCAGCAGGGCGAGCAGCAGGTGCTCGCCGTCCACCTCGGTGTGCCCGTACCGGATGGCCTTGGTCTGGGCGTCGTGCATCCCCTGCTGCGATTTCTGGGTCAGTCGGTTCGGGTCCACGATGTGGCTCCCCTAGGTCGTGGTCGGGTACGGCGGCTCCGCGGGCCGCCCGATCATGGACGGTGCCGCAGGGCGTCCTCCAGTCGCTCGATGCGGTCGAGCAGGTCCAGCACCACGCCGAGCGAGGAGTAGTTCAGCGCGAGCCCGGAGTGCAGCCGCTCGATCCTGCCGAGCAGGACGAGCTGGGCGGGCGGGAACCTCAGGTCGCCGCCCGGCCCGGACATCGGCTCCAGCAGCCCGAGCCTGACCAGCCGCCGCACCAGCTCGGGATGCATCCCGCCGGCGCGCGCGAACGCCTCCAGCCCGATGCCGGGCATCCGCACCAACGACGTCGTCATGATCGCCTCCCTCCCGGCCCCGGCGCGCCGCCGTCGCGCCGGTCATGGCGTCCCCTTCCGGGGATTGAAGTCGGAGATCGCCGCGAGCCGCTCGTACAGCTCGCGCTCCTCGCGGCCGAGTTGGCGCGGCACCGAGATCCGGGCCTCGGCGTACAGGTCGCCGGGCGCGCCCTTGGCGTTCGGGAGGCCCCGGCCGCGCAGGCGCAGGCGGCGCCCGCTCGACGTGCCGGGCGGCACCTTGACCTTGGTGTCGCCGCCGGGCGTGCCGACGGCGACGGTCGCGCCGAGGGCCCCCTCCCACGGGGTGAGCGGCAGCGGGACGTAGATGTCGCGGCCCTCGACGCGGTACCGGGGATCGGATATCCGGACGACCAGGTACAGGTCCCCGGCACGGCCTCCGTCCGAGCCCCGCCCGCCCTGGCCGGCCAGCCGGATGCGCCGGCCGTCGGTCACGCCGGGCGGGATCGTGACCTGGAGCGTCCTCGGCCCCTCGGGTCCCTGGATCGTGATCGGCCGCCGCCCGCCGTGGTACGCCTCGGCCACGCTGAGCGTGATCTCGGCCTCCTGGTCGGCGCCCGCGACCGCCCCGAAGCCGCCGCCGGCCCGCCCGCCGAACATGCCGCCGAGCAGGTCCTCCAGGTCGATGTCGATGCCCTCGCCCGCGGAGAACCGGAAGCCCTTGCCCTGCCCGGCCGTGCGCCTGCCGCCCGCGCGTCCCCATGGCCCCCCGGCCCGGCCCGCCCCGGCCCCGGCGCGCGCCCGCGACCACGCCTCGGGGTCGACGTCCTCGGGCACCGAGCGCCACTCCGGGCCGAACGCGTCGTACCGGCGCCGCTTGTCCGGGTCGGACAGCACGTCGTAGGCCTCCGAGATGTCCTTGAACTTCTCCTCCGCCCCCGGGTCCTTGTTCACGTCGGGGTGGTAGGAGCGGGCGAGCTTGCGGTACGCGCGCTGGATGTCGTCCTGGGAGGCCGTCCTCGGCACCCCCAGCGCCTGGTAGAAGTCGCCCGCCGCCATCGTCGCCGCCCTAGCCCGGCGTGGTCGAGACGATCACCGAGGCGGGCCGCAACTGGTGCCGCCCCTCCCCGTAGCCGGGGCGCACGGTCTCCACGACCGTGCCCGCCGGGACCTCGGCGTTCTCGACCGTGCCCATCGCCTCGTGCGTCTTCGGGTCGAACGGGACGCCGACCTCGTCGTGCCGCGGGAACCCCAGCCGTGCCAGCAGGCCGATCGCCTGGTCGCGCACCGCGCGCACGCCCTCGACGATCGCGCTCTCCGCCGCGCCGGCCGCGCGGGCGTGCCGCAGGGCGAGGTCGAGGTTGTCCACGATCGGCAGCCACTCGCCGGCGACCCGGTCCCGCTCGTCGGTGCGGATGCGCTCGGCGTCCCTGGCGATCCGCTTGCGGAAGTTGTCCAGCTCGGCGGCGGACCTCAGCCAGCGGTCCTCCAACTCGGCGATCCTCGCCTCCATGTCCTCGACCGGGGTCTCGGCCTCCTCGTCCTGGACGTCCTCGAGCTCGGGCGCGCGCGACGCCGGTGACACGCGCGCGCCCGAGTCCAGAGGCCCGGTCCCGGGGGCGCCGGGGACCGGCCCCGTGGAGCCGCCGCCCACGGGGCCGTCGTGCGCCACCGCGTCCGGCGGCCTTTCCTCATGTCGATCAGCCATGTCGCTCCATCCCCGCCGCGCGGATCAGTCGGAGGTCGTGAACTCGGCGTCGATCACCTCGTCGTCACCGCCGCCGCCCTCGCCGCGCGGGGCCCCGGACGTCCCCGCCCCGGCGCCCGCGGGCTCGCCGGCGGAGACGGCGCCGAGCGAGTGATAGACCTGCTGCAGCTCGGAGGTGAGGTCGCGCAGCCGCTCGATCGGGGCCTCCTCCTTGATGGCCTGCCGCGCGTCGGCGACGAGCTGCTCGGCGCGGGCCTTCTCGTGGACGGGCACCGCGTCCCCGAGCTCGGTGATCCGGCGGTCGACCTGGTAGGCCACCGAGTCCAGCTCGTTCCTCGCGTCGATGGCCTCGCGGAGCCTGGCGTCCTCGCCGCGGTGCTGCTCGGCGTCCCGCACCATGCGCTCGACCTCGCCCTTGTCGAGGTTGGAGCTCTCGCTGATGGTGATCCGCTGCTCGGCGTTGGTGTCCTTGTCCCGGGCCGTGACGTTGAGTATGCCGTTGGCGTCCACGTCGAAGGTCACCTCGACCTGCGGCGCGCCGCGCGGGGCCGGGCGGATGTTCTCCAGCCGGAACCGCCCGAGCGCCCGGTTGTCGGCCGCGCGCTCGCGCTCGCCCTGCAGCACGACCACGTCCACGGCGCTCTGGTTGTCCTCGGCGGTGCTGAACGTCTCGGTGCGGCGGGCCGGGATCGTGGTGTTCCGCTCCAGGACCTTGGTCATCACGCCGCCCAGCGTCTCGATGCCGAGCGACAGCGGCGTGACGTCGAGGAGGAGGACGTCCTTGACCTCGCCCTTCAGGACCCCGGCCTGGATGGCGGCGCCGTCGGCCACCACCTCGTCGGGGTTGACGCTCATGTTCGGCTCCTTGCCGCCGGTGAGCCGCCGCACGAGGTTCTGCACGGCCGGGATGCGCGTGGAGCCGCCGACGAGGATGACCTCGTCGAGGTCGTCGGCGGTGAGCTTGGCGTCCTCCATGGCCTGCTTGACCGGGCCCATCGTGCGCTCGACCAGATCGTGGGTGATCTCCTCGAACGTCGAGCGCATCAGGGTGGTGTTGAGGTGCTTGGGGCCGTTGGCGTCGGCGGTGATGAACGGCAGGCTGACCGTCGTCTGGGTCACCGAGGAAAGCTCGACCTTGGCCTTCTCCGCCGCCTCGAACAGCCGCTGGAGCGCCTGGGGGTCGCGGCGCAGGTCGATGCCCTCCTGCCGCTGGAACTCGTCGGCCAGGTAGTCGACGATGCGCCGGTCGAAGTCGTCGCCGCCGAGGTGGGTGTCCCCCGCCGTGGAACGGACCTCGATCACGCCCTCGCCGATGTCCAGGACGCTGACGTCGAAGGTGCCGCCGCCGAGGTCGAAGACCAGGACGGTCTCGCTGCCCTTCTTGTCCAGCCCGTACGCCAGCGCCGCCGCGGTCGGCTCGTTGATGATCCGCATGACCTCCAGGCCGGCGATCTTGCCGGCGTCGCGGGTGGCGTGGCGCTGGGCGTCGTTGAAGTACGCGGGGACGGTGATGACCGCCTCGGTGACCTTCTCGCCGAGGAACTTCGAGGCGTCCTGGACGAGCTTGCGCAGGATCATCGCGGAGATCTCCTCCGGCGCGTACAGCTTGCCCCTGACCGAGAAGCGGACCGCGTCGTCGGGGCCGGGCACGACGTCGAAGGACACCGCGTTGATCTCGCTCTGCACCTCGTCGAAGCGGCGGCCGACGAAGCGCTTGACGGAGTAGATCGTGCCCTTGGGGTTGAGGATGGCCTGCCGGCGGGCGAGCTGGCCCACCAGGCGCTCGCCGCCCTCGGTGAACGCCACGACCGACGGCGTCGTCCGCTGGCCCTCCGCGTTGGGGATGACGACGGGCTGTCCTTCCTCCGTCGTCGCGATGACGGAGTTCGTGGTTCCGAGGTCGATTCCTACTGCTTTGGCCATGACGTCCTCCCCGGGTCCTGCCCCTGGCCACGCGCCCGCTCAACACGCGGCCGGCACGGACCCGCAAGCGGGCGCCGCGCCCCATACCCCACACACTCGACACTGCTCAGCCGAGCCGGACGCCACATCCTCCAACCTGACAGTCGTTCGGTCCGGCCCGACCGCTCCCCCACCCGCACCGAGCAGGGGAAACCGCCCGCGCGGCCCGCCGGCACGCCGTCACCCCTACAGAACCGGGGATGCGACCCCGTCAAACCCGCAGGTCAGACCGTGTGTACCGTGGAGGGGAGCAGGCGAGCCCCGGCGGCGGGGGGAGACATGCGAGGACGCGAGCCCGAGTGGCGCATCGTCACGCGGCTGCTGAGGGAGGCGCGGAAGGGCGGCGGAGGAACGCTGCTCGTCGAAGGCGAGCCCGGGACGGGCAAGAGCCTACTGCTGTCCGAGGCCGCCGCGCACGCGGCGCGGCAGGGGCTGGTGGCGATCACCGGCCAGGCCGAGCGGCTCGGCGAGTTCGTCCCCCTGGCCCCGTTGCTCAAGGCCCTGGACGAGCCGCCCGTCCGCGAGTTCCTCGAAGAGGACGACGCGCCGGCCGAGTGGCGCGACCCCCGCCTCCACCTGCTGGAACGGCTGCGGGCCCGGCTGGAGATTCGCGCCTCGACCCGCCCCGTGCTCGTCGCGCTCGACGACCTGCAGTGGGCCGACAGGGACACGCTGGCCGCGCTGCGGACGCTGCACTGGGAGCTGGCCGGCGCGCCGGTGGTGTGGCTGCTCGCCCGCGACATCGGAGCCTGCCGCGCCGGCCCCGGCGGCGCCCACGACGAGGCGCGGCGGCTGTTCGACATCCTGGAACGGCACGGGGCCGCCCGCGTCGTCCTCGGGCCGCTGACCGAGGCCGACGTGGCCGCGGTGGCGGAGGACGTGCTCGGCGCGGCGCCCCCGCCGGAGGTGCCGGCGCTCGCGGCGCAGACCGGCGGCAATCCCTTCCTGCTCACCGAGCTGCTCACGGGCCTGCGGGAGGAGGGCGCGGTCGAGATCGCCGGCGGGCGGGCCCGGCTGCTGTCCACGGAGCCGCCCGGCCGCGTCCACGCCCTCGTGCGCCGGATGCTCGACGGCCTCGACTGCGACACCCGGCGGCTAGTCGAGACGGCCGCCGTCCTCGGCAGGTCCTTCACGGCCGAGGACGCCGCCGAGCTGATGGGGACCACGCCCGCGGCCCTGCTGCCCGCGTTCGAGGAGGCCCTGGAGGAAGGCGTGCTCACCACCGCGGGCGAGGCGCTGGAGTTCCGGCACGAGCTGGTGTGGCGGGCCGTCGTCGCCGGGCTGCCCGCCTCCCTGCGCACGGCGCTGCACCACCAGATCGGAGAAATCCTGCTGGACCGCGGCGGCTCGGCGGTGCGGGCCGCGAGCCACCTGGTCGAGGGCGCCCGGCCCGGCGACGCGCGCACCCTCGGCGGCCTGGACCGCGCGGTCCGCGAGGTGCTCGGATCCTCGCCGGATGCCGCCGCCGACCTCGCCGTCCAGGCCGTGCGGCTGAGCGACCCGGCCGATCCCTCCCGGCCGGAACGGGTCGTCACCGCGATCCAGGCCACCGCCGAGGCCGGGCGCCTCGACGAGGCCGAGCGGCTGGCCAGGGCCGCGCTGGCGGGCCCGGTCTCCGGCGAGGCGGCGGCGGCCGTCCGGTGCGGGCTGGCGTGCGCGCTGTTCATGGACGGCCGGGCCGGGCAGGCGGTCGCGGAGGCGCGGGCCGCGCTGCGGGAACCCGGCCTGCCCGGCCACCTGCGCGACCGCGCCACCCTCGCCCTGCTCTGCGGCCTCGCGGGCGAGCCCGGCGCGCGGGAGGCCGAGACGGAGGCCGAGAGGGAGGCCGAGAGGGAGGCCGAGGCGATCCTGCTGTCCCCGGAGGGCCGCGGGGACACGCTGGTCGTCGGGGCCCTGACCGCGCTGGCCACGATCCGGTGGGAGTCCGGCCACCTGGCCGACGGCCTGCGCCTGGCCCGCGAAGCCGTCCGCCACACCGCCACCCCCTCGACCGGCGAGCGGCCGGAGCCGTACCAGGGCGACCGCGCCGGCGCGGACGGGGCCGGGGCGGAGCCGCGCGCGGACGGGCAGGGCGGCGGGTCGTCGTTCGGGGAGCGGCTGGCGTGCCCGCGGCTGACGCTGGCGTCGATACTGGCCGACGCGCGATGCCTCGACGAGGCGCGGGCGCTGCTCGGCGAGGCCGGCGAGGAGGCCGGGAACGGCGCGTGGGCGGGCCCGGCCGCGGTGCGGGCCAGGGTGGAGCTGATCGCGGGCCGCCTCGACGAGGCCGCCGCGCGGGCCCGCACCGCCCTCGACCTGTCGCGGGGCCGCGGCGCCTTCGGCACCCTCGCGTCGTCCGTGATCGCCGCGGTGTCCCTGCGCCGCGGCGACCTCCGCGCGGCGTCCGCGCACGCGCCCCCGCACCGAACCCACGGGGCCGCGCGCACCGGCCCGGAACAGGGCCGTGCGCCCGAGACACCCGAGGAGACCGCGCCCGTGCACGCCCGGTGCGCGCTGATCGCCGCGCAGGTGGCCGAGGCGCGGGACGGTCCCGTGGCGGCGGCGAAGCTCCTCGCCCACCTCTACGCCGACGCGGGGCAGGCGCGGCGCGCGCTGGTCGCCGACCCGGACGCCGCGTCGTGGCTGGCGCGCACCGCCCTGGCCGCCGGGGACCGTCCGGGCGCCGAGGCGGCGGTGGCCGCGGCCGAGGACCTGGCGGCGGGGAACCCCGGCTTCCCCGCGGTCGAGGCGGCGGCCCGGCACGCCCGCGGCCTGCTCGACGACGACCCGGACGCGCTCGGCGCGGCCGGCGAGGAGGGGGCCGACCCGTGGGCGCGGGCCTCGGCGGCCGAGGACCTCGGCGCGGCGCTGGCCGCCCGCGGCGACCGCCAGGCGGCCGTGCGCGGCCTGGACCGCGCGCTGTCCTGCTACGAACGGAGCGGGTCGGTCAGGGACGCGGCCCGCGTGCGCCGCAGGCTGCGCCGGATGGGCGTGCGCCACCGCCACTGGGCCACCGCCGAGCGCCCGGTCTCCGGCTGGGGCAGCCTGACCGACACCGAGCGCGCGGTCGCCCGGCTGGTCACGCAGGGCTGGACGAACCGGCAGGTCGCGGACCAGATGTTCATCAGCGCCCACACCGTCGCCTTCCACCTGCGCCAGATCTTCCGCAAGCTCGGCGTCGGCTCCCGCGTCGAGCTCACCCGCCTCGCGCTGGAACACCCCCACACCCCTTCCGAGGACGCTCCGCACGGCTGAGAGCCGGAAGGTAGATCTATTAACCCGCTGGTGGGTGGGCGGGAGCATCGAAGTTTTCGAGGGTCAGAACCGCAAGGGTGCATGCGTGATCGGTCCGTGACCTGTTGTCGCCAGCCTAACGTCAGGCAGCTTCAAAGTAGGAGATTTCATGACAAAGCGGCTATATACGGCTATAGCCGCCGTGCTGGCCATTTCCGCGGTCACCGGTGGTTGCGGGCGTTCGTCCTCGGGCGACGACGCGGGCAAGAGCACGGCCGCGGCCCAGGCCAAGACGGCCAAGGACCTCGTGCCCGAGGCACTGCGCAAGACCGGCGTGCTCCGGGTGGCGACCTCCGAGGGCTACCCGCCCATGGAGATGTACAAGAAGGGCACGCAGGAACTGACCGGCGTCGACCCCGACCTCGCCGCGGCCATCGCGGAGAAGCTGGGCCTGAAGGTGTCGGTGACCAACGCCGCGTTCGACGGCCTGATCCCCGGCCTGCAGGGCGACCGCTGGGACCTCGTGCTGTCCTCGCTGAGCGACACCGAGCAGCGCCGCGCCGCCGTGAACTTCGTCGACTACTTCAACGCCGGCGGCGCGATCATGGTCAAGAAGGGCAACCCGGAGGGCATCAAGACGCTCGACGACCTCTGCGGCAAGGCCGTCGTCCTGGCCAAGGGCAGCTCCAACCTGGCGATCGGCGAGAAGCAGAACGAGAAGTGCGCCGACAAGATGAAGATCACCCAGAGTGAGGACGCGCCCACCGGCCTGCTCAGCATCGACTCCGGCCGCACGGTCGCCACGATCGTGGACTCCCCCGTGGCCGCGATGTACGTCAAGGAGACCGGCAAGTACGAGGTCCTGTCCGAGCAGTACGACGCCGGACCCTGGGGCATCGCGATCGACAAGCGCGAGGAGGACCTGCGCGACGCCGTGGCCAAGGCCATGGAGGAGCTGATGGCCGACGGCGGGTACAAGGCCGTCCTCGACAAGTACGGCGTCACGGCCAACGCCGTGCCCGAGGTGCTGGTCAACACGAAACCATGGAAGTGACCCCCACGACAGGTCGGGCCGCACGGAACCAGGCGGACGGAGTGGCAGGGGCCGCGGACGGGAGCGCGGAGGAGGAGCGGTACGCGCTCCCGATCAGGGCCGCGCACCCGCCGCGGCCCGGCCGCTGGCTGCTCGCCCTGGTGGCCGCGGTGTTCCTGGTGTGGCTGGCCTACACGATCATCGTCAACGAGAACCTGCACTGGGACGTCATCACGACGTTCCTCGTGGACGGCAGGGTTCTCGGCGGCCTGTGGGTGACGATCCAGCTCACCGTCCTGTCCATGCTGATGGGCCTGGTGCTCGGCGTGCTGGCGGCCGTCATGCAGCTGTCCGGCAGCCCCGTGCTGCGCGGCGCCTCCGCCCTCTACACGTGGTTCTTCCGCGGCACCCCGCTGCTGGTCCAGCTCATCTTCTGGTTCAACATCGGGCTGGTCTTCCCGAAGTTCGGCCTCGGCATCCCCTTCGGCGGGCCGAAGCTGATGGAGTGGCAGGCCAACGAGCTGATCACGCCGTTCACCGCGGCCCTGCTCGGCCTCGGCATCAACGAGGGCGCGTACATGGCCGAGATCGTGCGCGCGGGCATCCGCTCGGTGGACCCCGGGCAGCGCGAGGCCGCCGAGGCGCTCGGCATGTCGCACCGGAAGGTGCTGCGCCGCGTCGTCCTCCCCCAGGCCATGCGCGTGATCATCCCGCCGACCGGCAACCAGTTCATCTCGATGCTGAAGACCACCTCCATGGTGTCCGTGATCGCCGGCGCCGAGCTGCTGACCGTGTCCCAGCGCATCTACCTCGGCAACTTCGAGGTCATCGCGCTGCTGGTGGTCGCCTCGATCTGGTACGTCGTGCTCACCACCCTGGCGAGCATCGGGCAGCACTTCATCGAGAAGCGGTTCGAGCGCGGCCACCACCAGCACGCCGCGACCCGCGTGTCGGGGAGGATCCGCCGCAACCTGCGGCCTTTCGCGAAGGGCGGCCCGTCATGACGGCGTCCAACGGGTCGGCGGCCCCGATGGTCAAGATCCGCGCGGTGCGCAAGTGCTTCGGCAGCCTGGAGGTGCTCAAGGGCATCGACCTGGAGGTGCCCTCGGGCGGCGTGGTGTGCGTCGTCGGCCCGTCCGGCTCGGGCAAGTCCACCCTGCTGCGCTGCGTGAACCGTCTGGAGACGATCGACGCCGGCCGTATCTGGGTGGACGGCGAGCTGATCGGGTTCGACGAGCGCGAGGGGCGCATGCACATGCTGCGCCCGGCCGAGCTGTGCCGGCAGCGGCAGGAGATCGGCATGGTCTTCCAGCGCTTCAACCTCTTCCCGCACCGCACGGCGCTGGAGAACGTCATGGAGGGGCCGGTCGCCGTCAAGGGCGTGGGGAAGGCCGAGGCGCGCCGCCGGGCGGCCGAGCTGCTGGAGCGCGTGGGCCTCGCCGAGCGGGCGCACCACTATCCGGCCCAGCTCTCCGGAGGCCAGCAGCAGCGCGTCGCGATCGCCCGCAGCCTGGCCATGAACCCCAAGCTGATGCTGTTCGACGAGCCGACGAGCGCGCTGGACCCCGAGCTGGTCCAGGAGGTGCTCGCGGTGATGCGCGACCTCGCCGCGAGCGGCATGACGATGATGGTGGTCACCCACGAGATGGGGTTCGCCCGCGAGGTCGGCGACCACCTGGTCTTCATGGACGACGGCGTGATCGTCGAGCAGGGCGCGCCGCGCGAGGTGCTCGCCGCGCCCCGCCACGAGCGGTTCCGCGCGTTCCTCGGCCAAGTCCTGTGAACGGGGACGAGGGCGCGGCGCGTGGTGTCGCGCCGGGGAGCCCGGCGGACGTGGCGCGGGCCGAGCTGCTGATCCGGGGCGGCCTGGTCGTGGACGGCACCGGCGGGCCCGGCCGGGAGGCCGACGTCGCGGTCGTGGACGGTCGCCTGGCCGTGCTGCCTCCGGGGCGGCGCGTGGCGGCCGGCGAGGTGCTGGACGCCGAGGGCATGGCCGTGGCGCCCGGGTTCATCGACGTCCACACGCACTCCGACGGCGTCGCCATGCTCGCCGAGAACGGCGCGGCCGGGGCCGCGGACCTGGTGTGGGCGTCGGTGCTGCAAGGGGTGACCACGGAGATCTGCGGGAACTGCGGCTCCAGCCTGTTCCCCGGGCTGCCGGAGCGGCTCGCGGACATGCGCGGCGAGACCCGGATCAGCTTCGGCGGCGACGTCGGGATCTATCAGGACTTCGCGGAGTTCGCCGCCCGGCACACCGCCCTCCCCCGGGCCAACCACATCACCTCCCTGGTCGGCCACGGCACGCTGCGCGCGGGCGTCATGGGCCCGGCGGACCGCCCCGCCACGCCCGCCGAGCTGGACACCATGCGCGCGCTGCTCGACCGCGCGCTCGCCCAGGGCGCCGCCGGCCTGTCCACCGGGCTGATCTACACCCCCGGCACCTACGCGGGCACCGCCGAGGTGGTCGCGCTCGCCGAGGTCGCCGCCCGGCACGGCAAGCCGTACGTCACGCACCTGCGCGACGAGATGTCCCGCGTCGAGGAGGCGCTGGAGGAGGCGATCGAGATCGCCCGCGCCAGCGGCGCCGCACTGCACGTCTCGCACCACAAGACCGCGGGCAAGTACGCCTGGGGGCGCACCGCGCGCACCCTGCCCAGGATCACCGCGCTGCGCGAGGGCGGCATGGACATCACCTGCGACGTCTACCCGTACACGGCGGGCAGCACGTCGCTGTCGGCGATGCTGCCGCCGTGGGCCAACGACGGCGGCTTCCCCGCGCTCGCCGCGCGGCTCGCCGACCCCGGCGAGCGGGAGCGGATGCGCCTGGCCATCAAGGGCGGCGTCCCCGGCTGGGAGAACACCGTCGGCAACGGCGGCTGGGACCGTGTCTCCATCGCCTGCGCCCCCCGCCACCCCGAGATCGAGGGGCGGACGGTCGCCGAGCTGGCCGCGTCGCGGAACGCCGACCCGGTGGACACCGCGGCCGAGCTGCTGCTGTCCGAGAACGGCGAGGTGACGATCATCAGCCACTCGATGGTCGAGGAGGACGTCCAGCGGGTGCTGGCCACGCCGTACGCGATGATCGGGTCGGACGGCGTGCCCAAGCCGGGCGGGCGCCCGCATCCCCGCTGGGCCGGCACCTATCCCCGCGTGCTCGGGCACTACGGGCGCGAGCTCGGACTGCTCGGGCTGGAGACCGCGGTGCACAAGATGACCGGCATGCCCGCGGCACGGTTCGGCCTGCGCGACCGGGGAGTCCTGCGCGACGGCGCCCACGCCGACCTGGTGGTGTTCGACCCCGCCACGGTGGCCGACCGCGCCACGTTCGCCAGCCCGCTCCTGCCGCCCGCGGGGGTCCACACGGTGATCGTCGCCGGCGAGGTGGTCGTCCGCGACGGCGCCCCCGCCCCGGCCCGCCCGGGAAGGGTGCTCGCGACATGAGCGTTCCCCCGCCCGTGCCGGACCTGGAGGTTCTCGCCCGGGAGTGTCCCGGGACGCTGGCCGTCGCCGTGCCGGGGCTGCTCGCCCTCAACGAGGACGCCGAGCTTCCGCTGGCGAGCGCGGGCAAGCTGCTGCTGCTCGCCGAGGTCGCGCGGGCCGTCGTCTCCGGCTCGCTGGACCCCGGCGAGGTCGTGACGCTCCGCGAGGACGACCACTGCGGGGGCTCGGGGCTGCTCGGCGGGCTGTCGCCCGCCCGCTGGACGGTCGGCGACCTCGCCCTGCTCACCGCCTCGGTCAGCGACAACACGGCCACCAACGCGCTGCTGCGGCGGGCCGGGATCGACCAGGTGAACGCGGGGGCGGCCGAGCTGGGGTTCCGGCGCACCCGGATCCTGGACCGGATCCGCGAGCCGCGCCTGCCCGAACACCCGCCGACGTTCGCCGTCGGCACCGCCGCCGAGCTGGCCGCCTTCGCGGCCCGCCTGGCCGAGGCCCTGTCCACGCCCCCCGCCAGGGAGCCGTGGGAGCGCACGCTGGCCGGGTGGATGGCGCACAACACCGACAGGAGCCTGGTCCCGGCCCTCCTCCCCCACGAGCCCGAGGACCGCGAGATCCCCGTCGCGCCCCCGACCGGCACGGTGTGGGTGGCGAACAAGACCGGCACGGACGCCGGCACGCGGACGGACGTGGGGGTGATGGCGGGACGCCGGTGGCTGGGCTACGCCGTGCTCGCCCACGGCCCGGCCGGCGCCGAGCACGCGCTGGTGACCGCGGCACGGCGGGCGGGGCTCGCGGTGGGCGCGCTGGCGCTGCGGGTCAGCGCGCGGTGACGCGGAGCCGGGCCGAGGCGTCGCGCAGGTAGTCGATGAACGAGCGCAGCGCCGGGTTGGGGTTGGTGGGCCGTACGGCCGCGCCGATGCTGCGGTACAGCTTCGGCCCCTCGACCCGGCAGGTCTGGATGCCCGAGGCGCCCTGCGTGCCGAGGCTCGGCACCAGCGCGACGCCGAGCCCGGCGCGGACGAGGCCGAGCGTCACCTCGTAGTGGTCGCTGCGGCAGCGGATCGCCGGGTGGAAGCCCTCCAGGGCACTGGCACGCTCCAGGACCGAGACCGGGGTGTCGGTGCCGTAGGTGGTGATCCAGGGCTCGTCGGCCAGGTCGGCGAGGCGCACGCGGGAACGCTGGCCCGCCGGATGCCCGACCGGCATGACCAGGAGCTGCGGCTCGTCGAACAGGTGGATGACCTCCACGCCCTCGGGCGGCTTCCACGGGTCGAGCGCGTGCTCGAACACGACGAGCACGTCCAGCGCGCCGCGTTCGAGGTCGGGCAGCAGCTCGTGCGGCTGGCCGAGCTGGAGGTCCAGGTCCACGCCGGGGTGCCTGGCGCTGAACGCCGAGAGCGCGAGCGGCAGCAGGCGGTATCCGGCCGAGGCGAAGAAGCCGATGCTGAGCTGCCCGGCGTCGGCCCGCGCCTGGGCGAGCAGGTCCTTCTCCGCGGCCTCGATGATGTCGAGCACCTCCTGGGCCCGGGTGGCGAGCCGGCGTCCGGCCGCGGTCAGGCGCAGGCTGTGGGCGTCGCGCTCGGCGAGACCGACCCCGGCCTCCTCTTCGAGGCGGGAGAGCTGGTGGGACACGGCGGACGGCGAGAGCCGCAACGTGCGCGCGGCGCCGGCGATGCTGCCGGTCCTGAAGATCTCGAGAAGCACCCGGAGGCGGTTACTGCTCAGCATCTCCTCAGTATCGGCGCAGGCAGACGTGCTGATGACCGGCCGCGGGCCCTGAGGGGGACGGCGCTAGGCGGAGGCGCGGCTCTGCTGGATCACGGCGGGGGCGGTGAACGCGGCCCAGACGAGCTTGCCGCGCCCCTCGAACAGCCGCCAGCCCCACGAGCAGCTCAGGCTCTCGACCAGCCTCAGCCCCCGCCCGGTCTCGGCGTACTGGTCGGCGTCGGTGACGACGGGCGGCCGGTCGGTCGGGTCGGCCACGGCGCACACCAGGTGGGTGGCGCGGTGGAGCAGGCGGACGCGGGTCGGCTCGCCCGCGTGCCTGACGGCGTTGGTGACGAGCTCCGAGATGACCAGACGGGCGTCGTAGCTCAGCTCACCGAGGCCCCAGGCGCGCAGCGTGGTGACGGTGAAGTCGCGCGCGGTCTTGATCGTCGTCCCGGTGCGGCCGAGTCCCGAGATCTCGGCGCCCCTCGGCTCCCAATGCTCGGACTCCACCGCTGGAAGCAGCCACCACGGCGCGTCACCCCGTACCACATGTTGCCGGCGTGCCAGGTGTGCGGTCATCGGGGTCCTCGCTACGTTGGGGGGTCGTTGCGCGGGGCAGGACGTCGGAAGTCAATCTTTCTTCACTGGACGTTCCGATGCAAGTACAGATGCACGTGCATCTAGGGTTTTTCACACGGAATCGTGACATTCCGTGGCTAGACAGTGGCAGAGAAGTGATCTTCGTGGAAAATCCACCAATAAAAGGGCTCGTATACGGCCGCCTGGAATGATGAGACACTGTCGCGTCATCTGATCCGCGGCTCTCAAGGAGCTTCCATGACGTCGGCGCTCGGTCCCCGGCCACGGCCGCAGGACAACGATGTCCTCAGCTATTCCCGGGGCGGCCCCACGGTCCTGCGCATCGTCCTCGGCGCCCAGCTCCGCAAGCTCCGCACCGCCAAGGGGATCACCCGCGAGGAGGCCGGCCACGCCATCCGCGCCTCGCACGCCAAGATCAGCCGCCTGGAGCTGGGCAGGGTCGGCTTCAAGACCCGCGACGTCGCCGACCTGCTCACGCTGTACGGGGTGACCCGCCCGGAGGAGCGCACCGGCTTCCTCGCCCTGGCCGACCAGGCCAACGCCCCGGGCTGGTGGCACAAGTTCAGCGACCTGCTCCCCACCTGGTTCGAGCTCTACGTCGGCCTGGAGGAGGCCGCCTCGATCATCCGCACCTACGAGATCCAGTACCTGCCCGCCCTCGTCCAGACCGAGGACTACGCCCGCGAGTTCGTCAAGCTCGGCCACGCGGGCGCCGGCGAGGAGGAGATCGAGCGCCGCATCGCGCTGCGGATGGCGCGGCAGAAGCGCATGACCGGCCCCGACGCGCCCCGGCTCTGGGCCCTGGTGGACGAGGCCGCGCTGCGCCGGCGGCTCGGCGACCGGAAGATCATGCGGGCGCAGATCGACCGGCTCCTCGAACTCGTCGACGTGCCCACGATCACGGTGCAGGTGATCCCGTTCGGCCACGGCGGCCACGCGGCGGCGGGCGGGCCGTTCACCCTCCTGCGCTTCACCGAGCCGGAGCTGCCCGATGTCGTCTACATGGAGCAGCTCACCAGCGCCCTGTACCTGGACAAGCGCGAGGAGACCGACCCCTACATGCGGGTCATGGACCGATTGTGCGTCGAGGCGGCCACCGCGGCCGAGTCCCGGCGGTTCCTCGCCGCCCTGCGCGAGGAGATCTGAGCCAGGGGCCGGCGCATACACCGCGCGGGGCGGGGCACGTGCCTGAGAGAAAGGAAAACCGCAGCTCAGAGGAGTAATGTCATGCTTCAGGGCAAGACGATCGCCTTTCTCACCGCCACCGAGGGAGTGGAACAGGTCGAGCTGACCGAGCCCTGGCAGGCCGTCGAGCAGGCCGGCGGGACACCGCGCCTGATCTCGACCGAGCGCGGCGCCGTCCAGGCGTTCAACCACCTGGACAAGGCGGACACCTTCGACGTCGACGCCACCGTCGACGAGGTGAGCGTGGACGACTTCGACGGACTCGTGCTGCCGGGCGGCGTCGCCAACCCGGACAACCTGCGGATGCACGAGAACGCGGTCCGGTTCGCGCGCTCCTTCTTCGACGCGGGCAAGCCCGTCGCGGCCATCTGCCACGCGCCGTGGACGCTGATCGAGGCGCGCGTCGTCGGCGACCGCGCGATCACCTCGTGGCCCAGCCTCAGGACCGACCTGCACAACGCGGGCGCGGCGTGGACCGACCAGGAGGTCGTCGTCTGCACCAACGGGCCCAACACGCTGATCACCAGCCGCAAGCCCGACGACCTCAAGGCCTTCTGCCAGGCCGCGGTCGACGCCTTCGGCGACTGAGAGGCCGCCGGCGGCCCGTCCGAGGGGACGTTCCCGGCAACACCGGACGGGCCGGACGGCCGGCCAGATCCGCTCGCGCGCATTCATTGTGGGCGGGACGGGCGTCTGCCATGCTGTCCGCCGTCAGCGGCAGAGCGCGATACGCATGGCGGAAGAGATCCATATGACCGAGGTCTTCACGCTCGGAGAGGCGCTGGGCATCGTCTCGGCCGACCGCCTGCGCCACGACTCCGAGGTCCGCCTCGACGTCGGCGGCGCCGAGTTCACGCTGGCCGTGGGCCTGGCCCGCCTGGGCCACACGGTCACCTGGCTCGGCCGCGTCGGCGCCGACGAGCTCGGCGCCCGGGCGCTCACGGTGCTGCGCGGCGAGGGCGTGGACGTCTCCCACGTCCTGTCCGACCCCGGCGCCTCCACCGGCCTCGTGGTCCGGCAGCGGCGCATCGGCCGGGCCGGGCACATCGTCCACTATCGCGGCGGGTCGGCGGGCTCGCGCCTCGGGCCGGGCGACGTCCCCGCCCGCGCCGTGCAGTCGGCGAAGGTGCTGCACGTCACGGGCATCACCCCGGCGCTGAGCGGCACCGCGTGGAGCGCCGTCCACCACGCCGTCAAGCTCGCCAGGGACGCCGGCGTCACGGTCTCGGTGGACGTCAACCACCGCCCCCAGCTCTGGCCGGACCGGCAGGAGGCCGTGGAGGCGCTCGCCGAGCTGGCCACCGGCGCGGACGTGCTGTTCGTGAACCAGGACGAGCTCCACCTCGTCGAGCCGGTCATGGGGACGGCCCGCGAGCTGGTCGTCACGCGGGGCGGCAAGGGCGCGAGCGCCACCGTCAACGGCATGCGCTACGACGCGCAGGCCGCGCCGGTGACGGTCGTGGACCCGGCGGGCGCGGGCGGCGCGTTCGCGGCCGGGTACCTGAGCGGGCTGATCGAGGAGCTGCACCCGACCGACCGGCTGCGGCGCGGCTGCGCGCTCGCGGCGTTCACCGTGGCGAGCGCGAGCGTGTGGCAGGGCCTGCCCACCCGCGCGGAGCTGCCCCCGCTGACCTTCTGAGCCCGCGCCGCCGTCCGCTCACCGTGCGGGGACGGCGGCCACCGCCTCCACCTCGACGAGGATGTCCGGCGAGGCCAGCGCGCTCACCACGATCAGCGAGTGCGCGGGCCAGTCCCCCTCGGGGAACCACGCGGCGAAGGCGTCGGCGCGGCCCGCGCGGCTCCCCGCGACGTGCTCGGCGCCCGCCACCATCGTGAACAGCCTGACCAGGTCGCGAGGCCCGGCCCCTGCCGCGGCGAGCAGCGCGGCGATGTTCTCGTAGATCTGCCGGGTCTGGCGCTCGGCGTCCGGCCCGGCCATCCGCCCGTCCGGCAGCGCGCCGATCTGGCCGGAGATGAACAACAGTTCCGTGCCGGCCGGCACGGCGGCCAGGTGGCTGTACTGCCCGACCGGCGCGCCGATCTCCTCGGGACTCCAGCGGCGGACCATGGCGTGTTCCTCTCGTTCGCCCGGGCCACCCCGCTCGAATGGCCGGTATCCCACTGAATCCCGACAAAGATCCCACATCCGGCCGGGCAGGCGTCAGATCTTCAGCGGCAGCCGGGCGAGCCGCCAGGCCCCGGGGATCGGCTGCCGCTCCAGCTCGTCGGGGGCCACGGCCAGGGACAGGCCGGGGAAGCGGCGCAGCAGGGCCTCGAAGGCGACCTCCCCTTCCTGACGCGCCAGCGCCGCGCCGAGGCAGTAGTGCAGGCCGTGCCCGAAGCCGACGTGGGTCTCCTTACGGCCGTCCGGCTCGCGGGTGATGTCCAGCCGCCCGGGGTCGCCGAACGCGCGGGGGTCGTGGTTGCCGCCCGCGAGCAGCG
Source organism: Sphaerisporangium krabiense (assembly GCF_014200435.1). NCBI lineage: Bacteria > Bacillati > Actinomycetota > Actinomycetes > Streptosporangiales > Streptosporangiaceae > Sphaerisporangium > Sphaerisporangium krabiense. Next base: position 1,173,115 of record NZ_JACHBR010000001.1, read on the forward strand.
CCATCACCGGTTCGCCCTTGCGCACCCGCATGCCGCCGACCTCGACGTCCTCGGCCGCGTACCGCATGCGGGTGGCCTGCACGGGCCCGCACCAGCGCAGCAGCTCGTGGACGGCGCGCGGCATCAGCTCCGGCGCGCTCCTGAGCCGGGCGAGCTGGCCGGGGTGGGTGAGCAGCGCCACCGTGCCGTTCCCGATCAGGTGGGCGGTCGTCTCGTGCCCGGCGAGCACCAGGGTCAGCACGAGCGTGACCATCTCGGTGTCGCCGAGCCGGTCGCCGTCCTCGTCGTGCGCGCGGATCAGGCCGGTCAGCAGGTCGCCGGTGGGCGCGGCGCGCCGCCGCTCGATCAGCCCGTGGATGTAGGTGATCATGTCGCCCAGGACGGCGCCCACGCCGTCCGACTTCAGGTCGGTGAGCACCTTGCCCCAGGCGCGCCACTGCGGACGCTCCTCCTCGGGGATGCCGACCAGCTCGCAGATGACAGTGATCGGCAGGGGGTAGGCGAAGTGCTCCATCAGCTCGACCACGCCGTCCTCCGCGGTGCCGGGCAGCCGGTCCAGCAGGCCCTCCGTGATCTCCTCCACCCGGGGGCGTAGCTCGGCGACGCGGCGGGCGGTGAAGGCGCGGGACACGAGCCTGCGCAGACGGATGTGGTCCTCGCCATCGGCGTCGAGCACGCTGTCGAGCAGGTAGGCGGCGTATTCGCGGGGAATGCCCCGGGCCTCGATCATCCGCTCGCGGATGCTCCCCACGTCCATGCCCGGCACGTTGGCCGGGTTGTTGACGAACCGGTGGTCGCCGAGCACGGTCTTGACGTCCTCGTACCGGGTGGCCAGCCAGATCGGCGGCGTGCCCGCGAAGATGACGCCGCGCACGAGGGGGGCGCGCTCGCGCATGGCCGCGTAGGCCCCGAAGGGATCCTTCAGGACGTCGGGATCCATGAGGTCGACCGCCGCGGACTCGCGGGCGGTGTCGCCATCGGCCGAAGTTCCCATGCTCGCCCTCCCAGGGTGAGGATTCGCGCTGGACGGACCTCGCCCCGGCTCCGCCGTCGCACGCGCGCGGCCCGCCGGGTCACGAGGGGCGTGCGTTCTCTATTGACGCCGTGCGCCCGCTTCAACCCTCATCCGGGAGAATGTCCTGGTCAGGCCGACCGTTTCGGCCGCCCCTAACCGCCGGGCAGCCGGCGGGCCCGCGTGTCGCCCGGGTCGTAGAGCGGCTCCGAGGCGATCTCGGCCGGCACCCAGCCGCCGTTGACGCCGACCTCTACCCGGCCGTCCGCCCGGCCGTCCGCCGGCAGGTAGGCGTAGGCGATCGAGCGGTCGACGCGGTGGCCGTAGCCGCCGCTGGTCACCCGCGAGGCCGGGACGCCGTCCACCCGGACCGGCTCGCCGCCCAGGCAGACCTGCCGGGGATCGGCGAGCACCAGGCAGCGCAGCGACCGCTCCGGCGCGGTCAGCGCGGCGCGTCCGACGAAGTCCCCGCCGCTCTTGCGGACGGCGAACCCGAGCCCGGCCTCCAGCGGCGTGGTCTCCGGGGTGACGTCCAGCCCCCAGACGCGGTACCCCTTCTCCAGCCGCAGGCAGTCCAGGGCGCGGTACCCCGCCGGGCGCATGCCGTGCGGGAGCCCGGCCGCCATGAGCGTGTCCCAGAGGGTGAGGCCGTACTCGGACGGGCAGTACAGCTCCCAGCCGAACTCCCCGGCGAAGGTCACCCGCTGGGCCAGCACGGGCACGTACCCGACGGTGATCTCGCGGGCCCGCAGGTAGCCGAACGTCAGATCGTCGCCGGTCAGCCCGCCGAGGATGTCCATCGCCTTCGGGCCCCACAGGCAGTAGCAGGCGTACGCCGAGGTGACGTCGCGGGCCTCGACGCCGTGGCGGCGCAGCCAGGCGGCGTCGTGCACGCCGAACGCGGTGCCGGTGACCATGCGGAAGCGGTCCTCGGCGAGGCGCGTGACGGTCACGTCGGCCTCGACGCCGCCGCGCTCGTTGAGCATCTGCGTGTAGACGACCGAGCCGACGGGCCGGTCCAGGTCGGCCGCGCACAGCCGCCGGAGCCCCGCCAGGCCGGTGATCTCCAGCTTGGCGAAGGAGGTCTGGTCGAACAGCCCGGCGGCGTCACGGGTGGCGAGGCACTCGGCGCGGATCGCGGGCGACCAGATCCGCCCGGCCCACCCGGCGGGACGGTGCTCCTCCCCCTCGCGGTCGCCGTCGCGGGGCGCGAACCAGTTGACGCGCTCCCAGCCCGCCTTCTCGCCGAACGCGGCCCCGAGCTCGGCGTGGCGGGGCCAGGCCGGGGACCGGCGCAGCGGGCGGGCGGCCGTGCGCTCCTCTCCGGGGTACACCACGTCGTAGTACTTGCTGTAGGAGTCCAGGGCCTTGGCTCGTGACCAGCGGGAGCCGCGCGCGTGGGAGCCGAACCGGCGGATGTCCATGCCGAAGACGTCGTACTCGGGAGAGCCGTCGACGATCCACTCGGCCATGACCTTGCCCACCCCGCCGGCCGCGGCGAGGCCGTGCACGCAGAAACCCGCGGCCACCCACAGCCCGGCGACGGCGGTCTCGCCGAGCAGGAACTCGCCGTCGGGGGTGAACGCCTCGGGGCCGTGGACGACCTTGGCGAACGCGGTGGCGTCGGCGGGGACGTCGCGGAGGTCCGGCAGGCGGTGGCGCGCCGCAGCCCACGATTCCCGGAATTTCGGCATATCGGGGTCGAAGAGCGTGCGGGGCTCGGCCAGCGGCACGGCGGTGTCCCACACCTCGGGGCTCCGGATGTAGCCGCCGACCAGGATGCCGCCGCCCTCCTCGCGGAAGTAGACGATGTTGTCCGGGTCCCGCACGGTCGGCGTGCGCGCCGCCACGCCGAACGGCCTGGTCACCACGTACTGGTGCTTGATCGGCACGATGGGGACGTCCACCCCGGCCAGCCGCCCGACCGCCCCCGCCGCCGCGCCCGCCGCGTCGACCACGGTCTCGGTCCCGATCATCCGCGCGCCGGCCCACACCCCGGCCACGCGCCCGTCCCGGGTCTCGATCCCGGTGACCTCGGCGCCGGTCACGATGCGGACGCCGAGCTTCTCCGCGCCCGTCGCGAGGGCGCGGGCCAGGCGCGCGGGGTCGAGCCAGCCGTCCCCCGGCAGCCACAGCGCCGCGCGCACGTCGGAGACCTCCATGAGCGGCAGCAGGTCGCGCGCCGCGTCCGGCGAGAGCAATTCCATGTCCAGGCCATAGGTCTCCGCGGCGCCGGCCTGGCGCAGCAGTTCCTCGTGCCGCTCGGCCGTGGTGGCCAGCCGCAGCCCGCCGACGCCGTGCCAGCCCGGGTCCAGGCCGGTCAGCTCGCTCAGCTCGGGGTAGAGCCCGGCCGAGTACATGATCATGCGGGTCTGGGTGACCGTGGACCTGAGCTGGCCGACGAACCCGGCCGAGTGCCAGGTCGTGCCCTCGGTCAGCTCGTGCCGTTCCAGCAGGACGACGTCCGTCCAGCCGAGGCGGGCCAGGTGGTAGGCGACGCTGCACCCGGCCACGCCGCCGCCGATCACGACGGCGCGGGCCTCGGCGGGAAGCTGCTCCATCGGTACCCCCGTGTAACGACCAGACCGTGGAATCGGATCAATGGTCTGAAGGTAGACCAAAGGAGGCCCGCATGCCAGATGTGCTCGCCTCGGCGCTCGAACGCGTCGCGGCATGGGCGGGCCGCCCGGTCACCCACACCCCGATCACGGGCGGGCTGAGCCACCACGTCGTCCGCGTCGAGACCGGCACGGGCGAGCGCTGGGTGCTGCGCGTCCTCGACCCGCGCGTCTCCGCCGCCGGGCTGGGCATCCCGCTCGACCTGGAGATCGCCAACACCGAGCGCGCGGCGGACGCCGGGGTCGGCGCGCGGGTGCTGCTCCGGCTCCCCGGCGCGGTGCTGCTGGAGCACATCGACGGCGTCACCCTCGACGCGGCGGCCGTGCGCGACCCCGCGATGACCGGGCGCGTCGCGGACGCCTGCCGCCGCCTGCACGCGGGGCCGCGCTTCGCCACCGACTTCTCGATCTTCCGCAAGCTGGAGGAACTGCTGGCCCTGTGCCGGGCCCACGAGCTGAAGACCCCGGACGGCTTCGAGGACCGCCTGCCCGTCGTCCCCGACATCGAGGCGGCCCTGGAGGCGCGCCGCCCGCCCGACGTCCCCTGTCACAACGACCTGCTGCCCGCCAACTTCATCTACGGCGACGACGCCGTACGTATCGTCGACTACCAGCTGTCCGGCAACAACGACCCCGCCTTCGAGCTCGGCGACATCGCCGCCGAGGCCGAGTACGACCCCGAGATGGTCGCGCGGCTGACCCGCGCCTACTTCGGGGACGAGGAGCCCGCGGCGAGGGTGCGGCTCCATCTGATCATGTCGAACCTGACGTGGACGCTGTGGTTCGGCGTCCACCACGGCCTGCTCACCGAGCGGGCCGCCGCGGCCGGCTTCGACTACGACGCCGAAGCGGCGGGCAAGTTCGCGCGGGCCGCGCGCGACCTGGACGACCCCGGGTTCGGCCCGCTCCTCGACGACGCCAGGGGACGGCGCGCACCCGCCCGGCCCCACGCGCCGTCACCTCCCCGTCCCCCCGACCGGCCCCGGTAGAGCGCCCGCTCCGCCCCGGCCCTCCACCGCCCCACCCCCGCGCACCCCCCGCACCACCGCGCACGCAAGGAGGCCCGATGGCCCAGCAGTCCCCCCTCGACGACGACGCCCGACGCCTGGCCCAGCTCGGATACAAACAGGAGCTGGCGCGAACCTGGAGCGGCTTCTCCAACTTCGCGATCTCCTTCTCCATCATCTCGATCCTGGCCGGCTGCTTCACGACCTTCTACCAGGCGTGGAACAACGGCGGCCCGCTCGCCATCTCCGTGGGCTGGCCGCTGATCTCGGCGTTCATCCTCGTCATCGGCTTCTGCATGTCCGAGCTGGTGTCGGCCTACCCGACCGCGGGCGGCATCTACTGGTGGGCCGCGAAGCTCGGCAGGCCCGTCCACGGGTGGTTCACCGGCTGGCTGAACCTGATCGGGCTCATCGCGGTCACCGCGTCCGTGGACTACGGCTGCGCGACGTTCCTCAACCTCACGATCGGCCTGTTCAGCGAGGGCTGGGCCGCGGGCGACCCGTTGCGGCAGACGTTCGCGCTGTTCGCGGTCATCCTCGTCCTGCACGCGCTGATCAACATCTACAGCCACCGGCTGATCTCGGTCCTGCAGAACGTCTCGGTGTGGTGGCACGTCGCCGGCGCGGCCGTGGTCGTGCTCATCCTGATCTTCGCCCCGGCGAAGCACCAGAGCGTCGGCTTCCTGTTCGAGACCTTCAACCACTCCGGCTTCGGCTCCGGCGCGTCGGGCCCGACGTTCTGGCTCTACGTGCTGCCGCTCGGCTTCCTGCTCACGCAGTACACGATCACCGGCTTCGACGCCTGCGCCCACGTCTCGGAGGAGACGCACGGCGCGGCCATGAGCGCGGCCAAGGGACTGTGGCGGTCGATCTTCTACTCGGCGATCGGCGGCTGGGTGCTGCTGCTGTCGTTCCTGTTCGCCGCCACCGACGTCGAGGCGGTGAACGCGGCGGGCGGCCAGGTCGGCGCGATCTTCATGACCGCGCTCACCCCCACGCTGGCGAAGGTCGTCTTCGGCATCTCCACGATCGGGCAGTTCTTCTGCGGGATGAGCTGCGTGACCTCGATGTCCCGCATGACCTACGCCTTCTCCCGGGACGGCGCGGTCCCCGGCTGGCGGCTCTGGTCTCGGGTCGACCGCAACAGGACGCCGGTCAACGCGATCCTCGCGGGCTGCCTCGTGGCGCTGCTGATCACGGTGCCGGCCCTGTACGCGCCGAAGGGCTCCACGACGCCGGTCGCGTTCCTCGCCGTCGTGTCGATCGCGGTCATCGGCCTCTACCTGGCGTTCCTGATCCCGATCTGGCTGCGGCTGCGCATGGGCGCGGCCTTCCGGCCCGGGCCGTGGACGCTCGGGCCCCGGTACAAGGTGCTCGGCTGGATCGCGGTCGTGGAGATCGTCGTGATCGCGATCTACTTCGTGCTGCCGGTGGCCCCCGCCGGAGTGCCGGGCGCCGACGGCTTCACCTGGACGGCCGTCAACTACGCGCCCCTCGCGGTGGGGGCCGTGCTGGTCGCCATCGCCGTGTGGTGGTTCGCCTCCGCCCGCCGCTGGTTCACCGGGCCGCGCCGCACCATCGACGACGTGACCGACGCCGGCGGGCCCGCGCGCGATTCCGAGCCGGTCGGCTGACCCTGGAACGTACGGCTCGCGCCGGCACGGTTGGCGCGAGCCGTACCCCGCCTCAGGCGCCGAACGCCGCGGCGACGACCTGGCGGACGTGCTCGGCGGCGGGGGCCTGCCCGAGCTCGTTCGCCAGCGAGGTCATCTGGACCTCCGGCATGCCGCAGGCGACCGCGTACCCCCACGGGGAGAGGTCGCCGTCGACGTTCAGGGCGAAGCCGTGGCTGGTGACGCCGCGGCTCGCCCGCATGCCGATGGAGACGATCTTGCGGCGGGTGTCGCGGGTCCAGACGCCGGTGAGCAGCTCCGAGCCCGGCGGGGTGTCGCGGCGCTCCGCGGGCAGGCCGAGCGCGCCGAGGGCGTCGACGATCCGGAGCTCGACCTCGCGGACGTAGTCGACGACGCCCTCGTCCGGCCGGAGCTTGACGATGAGGTACCCGACGAGCTGGCCGGGCCCGTGGTAGGTGAGCTGGCCACCCCGGCCGGTCGAGACGACCGGGATGCCCCGCGAAGGATCGGGTAGGTGCTCGGGGAGCGTGCGCTTCCCGATGGTGAACACCTGCGGGTGGCTGAGCAGCCACAAGGTGTCCGGCCTGTCGTCCCGCTGGCGGGCCTCGACCAGCTCGGTCATGCGGTCCATGGCCTTCTCGTAGTCGACGAGATCGTCCTCGATGAGGGCCAGGGGCCGCGCGCGTAGAGTTGCTTCGCTCACGCCTCCGAGCATACGTCCCATGAATGGACCATTCAGGCGGGGTGGCTCACCAGCCGCCCATGGACGCGCGGGACGGCGCCTTGGGGATGAAAACCCACATGAGCAGGTAGATGATGAACTGCGGCCCGGGCAGGACGCAGGACAGCAGGAACAGCAGCCGCACCATGGTCGGCCGCCAGCCCCACTTCTCCGCGAGGCCGCCGCAGACGCCGGCGATCATCTTGTGTTCTCGTGACCGGTACATCTCTCTCCTCCCCCGGAATGTTCTTCACTTCGTCCAACGGTCATGTCCCCTGCCCGGTTCCGGGATGTTCATTCGGCCGCCATCCCGGCTCGGAGCCCGGACCGGTGGGGAAGAGCCCTACAGTGGCTATCCCCCGACCATGGAGAGCGACGTGGACTTCGCGACCTTGCAATCACAGCGCCGGCTGCTCGTGCGCCAGAAGATCACCATGATGGTGAACCGCTATGTGGTCCACTTGGAGCAGCCCGACGGGTCGGAGGGGCCGATGGTCGCCTTCGCCGAGCAGAAGCGCCTGGCGTTCAAGGAGCAGGTGACGCTCTACACCGACGACACCCGGCAGTACGTCCTGGCCGGGTTCAAGGCGCGGCAGGTCATCGACCTCGGCAGCGGCTACGACGTCTTGGACCACAACGGGCAGCCGATCGGCTTCTTCAAGAAGGACTTCGCCGCGTCCCTGCTCCGCTCGACGTGGCACTTCCAGCAGCCGGGCATGCCGACCTTCACCGGCCAGGAGCGCAGCCTGCTCGTGAGCCTGCTGCGCCGGTTCGCCGACTCCCTGTCGTGGCTGCCCTACCACTTCGACTTCGGCGTGGGCGCGCAGCGGGCCTTCTCGGTGGACCGCAAGTGGGGCCTGCGCGACCGGTACATCGTCGAGATCCACGACCCCCGGCTGGACCGCCGGCTGATCATCGCGATGGCCGTCGCCCTGGACGCCCTGCAGTCGCGATGACGTTCAGCGTCAGCCAGGCCCCCCAGCCCACGATCAGCACGCCCCAGTACGAGATCAGCCGGTAGATCGCCACCACGGCCGCGGCCGCGGCGCCCGTCATCCCGGCTCCCGCGAACGTCGCCGCCATCCCCAGTTCGGCGATGCCGAGGCCGCCGGGCACGAGCGCCAGCACGCCCGCGGCCTTGGCGGCGACGTACCCGAGCAGCATCGTGTGGGGGCCGACGCCGACCCCCGCGGCCAGGCACACCGCCGCGAGGCAGGCGATGTCGAGCAGCCAGTTGAGCAGCGCGAGGCCGGGCAGGACCACCGCGTCCCCGCGGGTGAGCGAGATCGCCGCGCGCGCGTCCCGCAGTCCCTCGACCAGCGACCGCGCGCGGCGTCCCCGGTCCGCCAGCCGCGCGGCGGCGCCCCGGGGCCGGAACCGCACGGCGAGCGCGACGGCCAGGGCCGCGACCGGCAGGCTCCACGCGACCGGGACGCGGGTCGCGGGCTCGGCGAGCAGCGCCACCACGCCGAGGGCCAGGAACGTCATCGTGGAGGACACCGCGACCAGCACCAGGGTGGCGGCGATGAGCGGCGGCGTCGCGCCCAGCAGGCGGAGCTGCCGGGTGATGTAGGCGACGCTGAGCACCTGGCCGCCGGGCAGCGAGTTGGAGACCGCGGTGCGGGCGTAGGTGACGGCGACGGCGCGGGGCAGCGTCAGGTGCGCCCCGCCCGCGCCGAGCAGGTGGCGGATCAGCCGGGCGTAGGCGCGCATGGACGCCGCCTCCGCGGTCACCGCCACGATCAGCCAGCCGGGGTGCGCGCCGGTCATCTGCGCCCAGACCTCGCCGGGGTCGGGCAGGCGGTCGCGGAACGAGACGGCCACGAAGGCCACGGCGGCGATCGTGAGCAGCCGGACGGCCAGCCTGCCCCGCGAGCGGGACGCGGCGCGCGGGGGTGTCGACACCATCGCCTCCTCGCGAGGATCATGACGCCCGCCGGGGGGCCGGGCGAGTGCCGGAGTCCGACAGTTGCCCGGCCGGATCTTTCCGGGTTCCCGAAACCCGCCCTGCCCCACCGAGGAAACTGCCCACCCAGGCATACCATTCCTAGACAAAGCAGACATCAAGCGGCCCCCGCTCGCAGACCCGTCCTGACCGGGAGGAACCCGCGGCAGAAGACGGGAAGGGGCGCCCGGCACACGCCGGACGCCCCTTCCCGCGGCCGTGGAGGCCGCTTCGCCTACACGCCCATCGGATGCCAGACCGTCTTGGTCTCCAGGAAGGCCGTCAGGCGCTCGACGCCCGGGTCGGCGAGCCAGTCGATCTTGCCGGTCGGGGGGCGCAGGACGCGCTTGAGGTTCCCGGCGGCGTCGCGCTCGCACGCCACGGCGAGGTCCTCCGCACAGCCGGTCAGGTCGATGGCGTTGACGTCCATGTGGGAGGCCAGCCACGGCGCCAGCTCGGCCGCCCGGCCGGTGAGCAGGTTCACCACGCCGCCGGGCAGGTCGGAGGTGGCCAGCACCTCGCCGAAGGTGACCGCCGGGAGCGGCGCGCGCTCGGAGGCCACGACCACGCACGTGTTGCCGCTGACGATCACCGGCGCGACGACCGACACCAGGCCGAGCAGCGGCCCCGCCGGCGGCGCGACCACGGCCACCACGCCGGTCGGCTCGGGCGTCGAGAGGTTGAAGTACGGCCCCGCGACCGGGTTGGCCGCCCCGCGGATCGCGCCGATCTTGTCCGACCAGCCCGCGTACCAGACCAGCCGGTCGACGGCGGCGTCCACCAGCTCCCCCGCCTTGCGCGCGGACACCCCGTCGGCGTCGACCAGCTCGGCCGCGAACTGGGCGCGGCGGCCCTCCAGCATCTCGGCGACGCGGTAGAGGATCTGGCCCCGGTTGTAGGCGGTCGCCCCCGACCAGCCGGGGAACGCCTTGCGCGCCGCCGACACCGCGTCGCGGGCGTCCTTGCGGGAGGCCCGCGCGGCGTTGGCGAGGAAATCGCCCTTGGAGGAGGTCACGACGTAGGACCTTCCGCTCTCCGACCGCGGGAACGCCCCGCCGATGTACAGCTTGTACGTCTTGCGTACGGCCAGCCGGCCCGGCTCAGTCATCGCCTCTCCAGGTCATCTCCTCCGAGGAGAGCCGCGCCTGCACGACGACCTGGTGGCAGCGGCTCACCCCGCAGCGGTGGGCGAACCAGCCCTGGCGGGCGGGCGAGGTCGCGTACCCGGCACGGGCGTAGGCGCGGCCCCGGGTGGTCTGCGCGCGCCGCGCGCGGCGCGGGCCCCTGCGGTGCTCACATGGGTCGGACATCGAGATACGCCTCCAATCCGTGCCTGCCGCCCTCGCGGCCGTATCCGGACTCCTTGTAACCGCCGAACGGCGACGCCGGGTCGAACCGGTTGAAGGTGTTGGCCCACACCACGCCGGCGCGCAGCCTGTCGGCCATCCAGAGGATGCGTGAGCCCTTCTCGGTCCACACCCCGGCGGACAGGCCGTACGGCGTGTTGTTGGCCTTCTCGACGGCCTCGGCGGGGGTGCGGAAGGTCAGGACCGACAGGACCGGGCCGAAGATCTCCTCCCGGGCGATCCTGTGCGACTGCGCCACGCCGGTGAACAGGGTGGGCGGGAACCAGAACCCCTTCTCGGGGATCGGGCAGGACGGCGACCAGCGCTCGGCGCCCTCCCGCTCCCCCGCCTCGCTCAGTTCCCTGATCTTGGCGAGCTGGGCCGCGGAGTTGATCGCCCCGATGTCGGTGTTCTTGTCCAGAGGGTCGCCCATGCGCAGCGTGGACAGGCGCCGCTTGAGCGCGGCCAGCAGCTCGGCCTCGATCGACTCCTGGACGAGCAGGCGGGAACCCGCGCAGCAGACGTGGCCCTGGTTGAAGAAGATGCCGTTGACGACGCCCTCGACGGCCTGGTCGAGCGCGGCGTCCTCGAAGACGATGTTGGCGGCCTTGCCGCCCAGTTCGAGCGTGACCCTCTTGCGCGACCCGGCGACGGACCTGGCGATCAGGCGTCCGACCTCCGTGGAGCCGGTGAAGGCCACCTTGTCGACGTCGGGGTGGTTCACCAGCGCCTGGCCGGTGTCGCCCGCGCCGGTGACGATGTTGACCACGCCGGGCGGCAGGTCGGCCTGCCGGCAGATCTCGGCGAAGGCGAGCGCGGTCAGCGGGGTGGTCTCCGCCGGCTTGAGGACCACGGTGTTGCCGCAGGCCAGCGCGGGCGCGATCTTCCAGGCCAGCATGAGCAGCGGGAAGTTCCACGGGATGACCTGCGCGGCCACGCCGAGCGGCCGCGGGGCGGGCCCGAGGCCCGCGTGCTCCAGCTTGTCGGCCCAGCCGGCGTAGTAGAAGAAGTGCGCGGCGACCAGGGGGAGGTCGACGTCACGCGACTCGCGGATCGGCTTGCCGTTGTCCAGGGATTCGAGGACGGCGAGCTCGCGGGCGCGCTCCTGAACGACCCGGGCGATCCTGAACAGGTACTTGGCGCGCTCGCGGCCGGGCAACCGCCCCCAGACCGAGTCGTACGCCTTGCGGGCCGCGGCGACGGCCCGGTCGACGTCCGCCTCGTTCGCGTGCGCGAACTCGGCCAGGACCTCCTCGCTCGCCGGGTTGATCGTCTTGTCGCGGGCGTCGCCCAGCGAGTCGACCCACTCACCGTTGATGAAAAGCCCATAGGACGGCCGGATGTCGACGATGTCGCGCGACTCGGGCGCCGGTGCGTACTCAAACATGGAGCCCGCCTCGGTCGAGGGTGAAGTATCGACACATCACGCTGCCAGCGTAGAGGGTCGTCCGGCGTGCTCCGAGGGAACATTTCGGGCACCGGGCGCCCGGCACGCCGTCAGTCGAGGGTGACGTAGTCGGGCCCGGAGTAGCGGCCCGTGGCCAGCTTCTCGCGCTGCATCAGCAGGTCGTTGAGGAGGCTGGAGGCGCCGAGGCGGAACCACTCCGGAGTGAGCCAGTCCTCGCCCGCGGTCTCGTTGACCAGGACCAGGTACTTGACGGCGTCCTTGGTGGTGCGGATGCCGCCCGCCGGCTTGACCCCCACCATGCGGCCGGCCCGGTCGCGGAAGTCGCGCACCGCCTCCAGCATCACCAGCGTGACCGGCAACGTCGCGGCCGGGGACACCTTGCCGGTCGAGGTCTTGATGAAATCCGCCCCCGCGATCATCGCGAGCCAGGACGCGCGGCGCACGTTGTCGTAGGTCGCCAGCTCGCCGGTCTCCAGGATCACCTTCAGATGGGCGTCCCCCTTGCCGGAGGCGGCGTCGCGGGCGCAGGCCGCCTTCACCGCGACGATCTCGTCGAACACCTTGCGATAGTCGCCGGACAGGAAGGCGCCGCGGTCGATCACCATGTCGATCTCGTCGGCGCCCGCCGCCACGGCCAGCTCGGTGTCGCGCACCTTGACCTCCAGCGACGTGCGGCCGCTGGGGAAACCGGTCGCCACGCTCGCCACCCGCACGCCCGAGGCCCCGAGCGCCTCGACGGCGCGCCCGACCAGGTCGGGGTAGACGCAGACGGCCGCGACCTTGGGGACCGAGGGGTCACCCGGGTCGGGGTGGACGGCCTTGGCGCACATCGCGCGCACCTTGCCGGGAGTGTCGGCGCCTTCCAGAGTGGTCAGGTCCACCATGGAGATCGCCAGGTCGATGGCCCTGGCCTTGGCGGTGGTCTTGATGGAGCGGGTGCCCAGCATCGCGGCACGCTGGTCGGCGCCCACCCGGTCGACGCCGGGCAGGCCGTGCAGGAACGCCCGGAGGGTCGCGTTCGAGGCCGCGACGTCCGTGAACGAGCTCGTCACAGTTGACACGGTTCCAGCATCCCCGACCGGGCCCGCTTGCTCCAAACGCCCCCGGCCCCGCCCCTGCCGCCCTTCACCCCTGAGAACACGCTGACCTGGTCGAACGCGAGCCGTCCTCCCCCGCCTAAGGCCCCCTCAGGTATGCCTAGGCGGTGCGGGGCGCGGAACAGGCCCGGAGATAAGGCATCCGCCCGATGTGGGGAGGGGGGCCTTAGCCGGAGTCTAGAGGTGTCAGAGAAAGCGACACCGCAAGGAGAACCGGGATGTACCCCGAGATCCACTATCAGCTCATCGTCGACCGCGTAGCCGAACTGCACCGCGAGGCCGACGACCACCGCAGGGCCCGCGAGGCCACGAGCGGGAGGAAGGCCGGGGCGAGGGGCCCGCAGCGGCGGGTGCGCGCGGTCTTCGGCAAGCTCCGCACCTCGTGAACGGCCGGAACGGCGTTCGTGCCGGCCGCCGCGGGGGCGCGGCCGCACGGACGACCTCCGACCGCGCCGACGACGCGGAGCACGGGAGACCGAACGTCACGAAGCCCGGCCGGAGCCTCCCTCCCGGCCGGGCCTGCCGTCCCCCGTGACGCGTCGGCGCCTGGCCGCGCAGGGCGCGATCGCGGGGCCCTGGCGGGCCTCCGCCTGGGGAAAAACCAGTCCGAGACATCCCATAGGTCGTGACATGCTGGCAGACATGCTGGGCCGGATGGTGAGCCCCGTCTTCGTGGGGCGGGAAGACGAACTGCGAACACTGTCCGAGGCGTTCGAGCAGGCGCGCAAGGAGGCCGCCTCGGCCGTCCTCCTCGGCGGCGAGGCCGGCGGCGGCAAGACCCGCCTCGTGACGCGCTTCGCCGACGACGCCGCCGGCGCGGGCGCGCACGTGCTCGCCGGCGGGTGCGTCGAGCTGTCCACGGAGGGCCTGGCCTACGCGCCCTTCACCGCGGCCCTGCGCCAGCTCGTCAAAGAGATGGGCGCGGCCGAGGTCGCGGCGCTGCTCCCGGACGGCGCGGCGCGCGACCTGGCGCGGCTGCTGCCGGAGTTCGGCGAGCCGAGCGGCGACAGGGAGACCGAGACCGGCAGGGCCCGGCTGTTCGAGCAGTTCCTCACGCTTCTGGAGCGTCTCGCCGAGCGCCGCGCGGTCGTCCTGGTCATCGAGGACGTCCACTGGGCCGACCGCTCCAGCCGCGACCTGATCGCCTTCCTGAGCCGCAACCTCAGGACCGCGCCGGTCATGATGGTCGTCACCTACCGCTCCGACGAGCTGCACCGCCAGCATCCCCTGCGCCCCGTCCTGGCCGAGCTCGGCCGGGTGGAGGGCGTCGTCCGGCTCGACCTGCCCCGCCTCAGCAAGGCGGAGGTCGCCGCGCAGATCGCCGGCATCCTCGGCGCGGCCCCCGAGTTCGGGCTGGTCGAGAGCGTCTACCAGCGCAGCGAGGGCATCCCGCTGTTCGTGGAGGCGCTGATGGAGCGCGAGGACGACTGCAACGTCCCCGAGTCGCTCCAGGACCTCATCATCGGCACGGTCGAGCGGCTCCCCGAGGAGACCCAGCGCGTGCTGCGCGTCGCCGCCGCCGGGGGGAACCGCGTCGGCCACCCGCTGCTGGCCGCCGTGACCGGCCTGTCCGACGTCGATCTGGAGAGCGCGCTGCGGCCCGCGATCGCGCGCAACGTCATCCAGGTGGCCGACGGCCGCGCCTACGTCTTCCGCCACGCGCTGATCCGCGAGGCCGTCCACGACGAGATGCTGCCCGGCGAGCACAACCGCGTCCACGCGCGCTTCGCCGAAGAGATCGACCGCGACCGCAAGCTGGTCCCGCCCGGCCGCGCGGCGATCGAGATGGCCCACCACTGGTACTCCGCCCGCGACCACCTGTGGGCGCTGATCTCCGCCTGGGAGGCCGCGGGCAAGGCGGCCCGGGCGTTCGCCTACACCGAGCAGATCCAGCTCCTCGAACGCGTCCTGGCGCTGTGGGACCGGGTGCCAGGCGCCGCCGAGCGCATCGGCGCCGACCACACCACGGTCCTGGAGCTGGCCTCGGAGGCCGCGACGATCACCGGCGAGACCGAGCGCGGCATGAAGTTCGTCAAGGGCGCGCTGGCCGAGCTGGACGAGACCGCCGAGCCCGAACGGGTGGCGGCCCTGCTCGTGCGGCGGGCCGGGCTCAAGATGGACAAGGGCCGGCGGGGCGGCCTGGAGGACCTCACCTACGCCGAGCGGCTGGTGCCGGAGCCCGGCTACGCCCGCGCGCACGTCCTGGCCAGGCTCGGCTCGCACCTGATGTTCGTCAACCGGACGGTCGAGGGCGCCCGGCTCACCGAGGAGGCCCTCGGCATCGCCCGGACGATCGGGGACGAGTGCCTGGAGGCCGAGCTCCTCACCAACCTCGCGCTCGGGCAGTCCCTGGCCGGCGACCTGGAGACCACGCTCCGCACCAACGACCGCGCCGCCGAGATCGGACGCGCCCTCAAGACCGGGCGCATCGTCCTGCGCGCGCTCGCCAACAACGTGGACGCCCTGAACAACCTCGGCCGCTCCGAGGAGGCCGTCGAGCTCGCCCTGGAGGCCGAAGGCCTGGCCAGGAAGTACGGCCGCTACCGCGTCTCGGGCTGCTTCATCGCCAACAACCGCGCCGAGGCCCTCACCTCGCTCGGCCGCTGGGACGAGGCCGTCGAGGTCGTCGAGCAGGCCCTCGCCATGTCCCCGATCCCGAAGACGCGCGCGTACCTGCTGCAGACCCGGGCCGACATCGCGGCGTCCCGGGGCGAGATCGAGCTGCTGGAGCGGCTGCTCGGCGAGCTCGGCGCCCTGCACGGCGAGCGCAACGAGCTGGCCCAGGAGTGGATGAACAACACGCGGCTGCTGATCGACATGCACCTGCTGCGCGGCGACCCGCTGCAGGCCCTCAAGGTGACCGAGACGCTGCTGTCGGAGTCGTCCAGCCAGGCGTACTCCAGCAAGCCCATGCTGGGCTGGCGCGCCCTGAACCAGAGCAGGCGGACCTGCGAGGCCGCCGCCGCCGTCGACCCCGAGGCGGCCTGCGCCGTGCGGGCCCGCGCCACCGAGATGGCCGCGGCGCTCGGCGAGGGCGGGCCGGTCGCCGCGGCCTTCCGGCTGTCGTTCTACGGCGACTTCGCGGCGGCCGAGGCGTCCTGGCGGCGGCTCGGCCGTCCCTTCCCCCGGGCGAGGATGCTGACCGGCCTCGCGGAGGCCGCGGCCACGGCCGGCGACCGCGGCCGGGCCGCCGCGCTGCTGCGCCAGGCGCACGAGATCGCCACCGCCCTCGGCGCGCGCCCGCTGGCCGGGGACGTCGAGGCGCTGAGCCGCCGCCTCGGCGCGGCGGTCGAGACGCCGTCGCCGGAGCAGGACGGCCCGGCCGGGCTGACGCCCCGGGAGACCGAGGTGCTGCGCCTGGTCGCCCTTGGGCGCTCGAACCGGGACATCGCCGGCGAGCTGTTCATCTCCGCCAAGACGGTCAGCGTGCACGTCTCCAACATCCTGGCGAAGCTCGGCGTCTCCACCCGCGGCGAGGCGGCGGCCGCCGCCCACCGCCACTCCCTGCTCGCCTGACCCGGCCGCGGAGATCTTTACTTTTCCCTGGTCCTTCGCTGGGACAGGGGTTCGCGGCGTCCCCGCGCCCGTGACCTGCTCTTGCCCGTCGGCGCGCCGTGCTGGAGCGGAGGTGGATCGGATATGGTGGGGGTGAAACACCGAAGGGGAGTAGTCCCAATCGCGTGATCGACATGCTGGCGTAAGCCCGGTCGCGCGGGCCTCATCGAGGCGGACGAGACCTTCGGCCTGGTGGCAATGCACGCACGCCGCCGGGCCGAGGTCGCGCGCCCTGAGACTCCCGCGGTGCACGCTTCCAGGTCCGGTGGCGGGGACATGGAAGGACGACCCCCCGTGGAAGCGTTCTGGATCAGCCTCGGCGTCATCTTCGTGGCGGAGCTCGGCGACAAGAGCCAGCTCATGGCCATGACGTTCGCGACGCGCTTCAAACCCTGGCCGGTGCTCGCCGGCATCACCATCGCGACCGCGGTGGTCCACCTGTTCAGCGTCGGGCTCGGCGGGCTCATCGGCGACGCGCTCCCCACGACCGCCATCGCGATCGCCGCCGGCATCGCGTTCCTCGGCTTCGCGCTGTGGACGCTGCGCGGCGACGAGCTGAGCGAGGCGGAGTCACAGAAGGCCCAGCGCACGACCAGGAACGCGCTGATCGCCGTGACCGTGGCCTTCTTCCTCAGCGAGCTCGGCGACAAGACCATGCTGGCGACGATCACGCTGGCCACCCAGCACGGCTGGTTCGGCACCTGGATCGGCTCCACGATCGGCATGGTCGCCGCCGACGCCCTGGCCATCCTGGTCGGCCGCCTGCTGGGCCGGCACCTCCCTGAGAAGGTGATCCGGTACGGCGCCGCGGCCGCCTTCGCCCTGTTCGGCGTCCTGCTGCTCCTCGAACCCCTTCTGACCTAGAGCGTGAGGCCGACCAGGATCGGCTCGTTCACCAGCGTCACGCCGAACTTGGCCTCGACGCCGTCGCGGACCTCCCGCGCCAGGGCCAGCAGGTCCCCGGCCGTCGCCGCCCCGTGGGACGGTTCCGCGACGTGCCCGGCGGCGGCCGGCGCGACCGCCATGGCCTCGGGGTCGGTCGGGAAGCCGGTGACGTGCAGGCCGCCCGGGTTGGTCAGCGCCAGCGTGTGCTTGGTGGAGATCCGGGCGGGGCCGCGGCGGTAACCCTTGGGGAAGCCCGCGTGCTCGATCAGCCAGGCGGCCGGAACCTTCACCGCGCCCCCCGGCATCTCCCAGCCGGGGAAGTCCGGGGCCCGGAGCCTCAGCTCGGCCGCCTGCGCGGCGTCGAGGATCGGGTTGGTGAAGAACGAGCCCGCGCTGCAGGTGTCGGGGTCGGCGGCGTCCAGCACCATGCCCTTGCCGCGGCGCAGCTCCAGGACGGCCGTGCGCGCCTCGTGCAGGGAGACCCGGTCGTCGATCGCCACGCCGAGCCGCGCCGCCAGCTCCTTGTACGCCACCGGGCCGGACTTGTCCGTCCTGTCCAGCACGTAGGTGACGGACAGCACGACGTAGCGGGAAAGATCATCCTTGAACGCGCTGTGCCGGTAGGCGAAGCCGCACTCCCCGGCGTCCAGGTCGAGCAGCGTGCCGGAACGCCGGTCGTACACGCGCACGCCGGAGATCGTCTGCGCGACCTCCTGCCCGTAGGCGCCGACGTTCTGGATGGGCGTCGAGCCGACCGACCCGGGGATGCCGGACAGGCACTCGACCCCGGACCAGCCCTCCGCGACCGCGCGGGCGGCCAGGGCGTCCCAGTCCTCGCCCGCCTGCGCGGTGACCACCGCGCGGCCGTCCCGCTCGTGGACCTGCACGCCGCGCGTGGCGACCCGGACCACCAGGCCGTCGAAGCCGTCGTCGGAGACCACGAGGTTGCTGCCGCCTCCGAGCAGCAGGACCGGCTCGCCGGCGCGGTCGGCCTCGGCCACCAGCGCGACCAGCTCCTCGGCGGAGTGCGCCTCCACGAAGGCGCGGGCGGACCCGCCCACCCTCAACGTGGTGTACGGAGCGAGCCGTACACCTGCCATACGGTCAGCCATGCACCTTCCCCAAGACCCCGAGACCCGACGGCACGCCGACGTCGCGCGCCGGCCCTCAGCCTAGACCGGCCCGCGCGCCCGCTCCGCTACCGGCCGTCTCCGGGGCGGTCCCGGCGGTCGTCCGCCGCGCGGGACGGGGCCGCGTCGCGGTGGCCGGCCGCGGCTGGCGGGGACTGCACGTGGCCGCCGGGCTCCGGCGTGGCCTCGATCTCCTGGTCCAGCCGGGAGGCGGCGAGCGTGGAGTCCCACAGCACCTGCGAGCTGACCGCCCGCTCGGCGCCGGGGTCGCGGCGCGTCGCGTCGTCGGCGTCGGGGGTGCGGGCGTCGGCGGCGCCCGCGGCGCGGTCGCGCGGCTCCGCGTGCCGCTCCTCCACGGCCTCCACGGCCCTCTCCGGCCGCTGCCCTTCTCCTCCGGTGTCGGGTCTGTTCCCGCTCCGCCGCTCGGCGGGGCGTCGTGCGTGCTCAGGTGTGTCGTTCACGCTGCCCCAGTACCCATCGGGCAGGGAAGCATTCGGACGCGCGGGTCAAGTCCGGCGCGGGCCGGACGCGGCCCCGGGCAGGCTCGGTGGAGGTCCGGCTCGGCGCGGGTCAGGCGAGCCGGACGACCGCGCGGGCCTTGGACAGCACCCGGGCGTCGCCGGACCTGGCGGTCAGCGCGACCACGACCCGGTTGTCGGCGAGCTTCTCCTGGACGACCCCGCTGACGGTGATCACCGCGCCCTCGTCGTTGTCGGGGACGACGACCATGGACGAGAAGCGCACGCCGTAGTCCACGAGGGCCCCGGGATCGCCGGCCCAGTCGGTGACGAACCGCCCGGCCTGGGCCATCGTGTACATGCCGTGCGCGATCACGTCGGGCAGGCCCACGGCCATGGCGTGCCGCGCGTTCCAGTGGATCGGGTTGAAGTCGCCGGACGCGCCCGCGTACATGACCAGGTCCACGCGGTGGACGCGGTACTCGGCCGGGGGGATCTCCTGTCCGGCCTCGACCTCGTCGTACTTCACGGTCGCGGTCACGCGGCCCCTCCGCGCTCGATCAGGGTGTTGTAGGTGGTGCAGACGGGCTCGCCGTGCACGGTGCTCACCTCGCTGGTGACGGTGACCACCTCGTTGCGGCCCATGCTGCGGATCTCGGAGATCGTGGAGGTGCAGACCAGCTCGTCCCCGGCGTAGATGGGCCGGACGTAGGCGAACCGCTGCTCGCCGTGGACCACCATGGCGTAGTCGAGGCCGAAGTCGGGGTCGGCGAGCGCCTCCGCGGCGCCGCCGAGGGTGAACACGATGGGGAAGGTGGGCGGGGCCAGCACGTCGGGGTGGCCGGCCGCGCGGGCGGCCTCGGGCTCGCGGTAGAGCGGGCTGGGGTCGCCGATCGCCGCCGCGAACTCCTTGATCTTGACGCGGCTCACCTCGTAGGGCGCGGACGCGTGATACGTCCTCCCGACGAAATCGCGATTCAAAGCCATCGTGCCGCTGCCCTTTCCCGAGGCGTCCCCGCCCGACGGTAACAGCACGACCCGCGGCAGGGAGCCGGCCACGCCCCGCGCGACGGCGGACGCGGACATGCGGCAGCGAAGCCGCGCACGTGCGCCCTTCGGGAGCGGAGACCTCTTCTGAGGCGGGCGCCCGCCGGTCGACCCGCGGCACGGCTTCACCGTGCCGGCGTGCTTCTCCCGCGCACCGGGCCGTGGCGGCACGGTTTCGGGCATGCGAAAAGCCGACGTTCCGTGCTGGAACGCCGGGCATTCGCGAAGCGTGAACCGCTGTACTCCCGGGCGCGATGGCTCGGGAACCCCTGTACCGGGCGAGACCGCCGCCTCAGGCCGATGCCTGGGGATGGCGGCGACCGTCTACCGGGACTCGGCCCTGTGAGGGACTGCCCCCTCGCCCACGCGCCTGCGCGCGGGGCGTGGTGTGCCTAGCGCGTCTCGCGGTGCGCGCGGTGGCACTTGCAGTTGGGGCAGTACTTCTTCAGCTCAAGCCGGTCCGGGTCGTTGCGCCGGTTCTTCCGGGTGATGTAGTTGCGGTGCTTGCACTCCTGGCAGGCCAGCGTGATCTTCGGCCTAACGTCGGTGGCAGCCACGTGGGAGTGCCTTTCTACGTTCGGGACACATGGACGACCCACACCCGGCCTCCGTGGAGGAAACCGAGGAGGGTAGTAGCGGAGGCGGGACTTGAACCCGCGACACAGCGATTATGAGCCGCTTGCTCTGCCTGACTGAGCTACTCCGCTTCATGGCCGGCGAAATCGACCGGCTTTGAAAGGATACCCGACCTGTTCGGCGATCGCGCACACGTGTTCACGTACCCGACCCGGCCTGGATGTTCCGAGTATGCCGGATCGCTGGACGCCTGCACTTCCCCTATTTCACAGGCCGACTTTCGAGCGCGGTCTGATATCGCTCAAGCGAAAAGCCCCACCCCGGAGGCCGGGAAAGGGCGTTTGCGCTGCCGAGCCCCTTTACGGAATCGAACCGTAGACCTTCTCCTTACCATGGAGACGCTCTGCCGACTGAGCTAAAGGGGCCTGTCGCTCGCATCTCGCGTCACCGCGTCGCGCTGCGGACAGGTGTAACCATACACGGACCCCGCGGCCGACGCGAATCAGAACGCCCACCGGGGCACGACCCGGAGACCCCCGGAGAGGGGTCAGCGAGCGGCCTCTCGGCGCCCGCGCGCGGCCCGTTGCCCGAAGGGCAGGGTGATCACTTCGCACAGGTCCGCGAGATCGACATAGGGCCGCAGCTCGTCGACGGAGAAGCAGTCCGCGACGTGCTCGCCGTGCCGCCGGAGACGGAGCACCTGGCGGTCGCCGCACATCGCGCCCGTGATCTCGTAGCCGTCGGGCCCGACCCAGCGCGTCTCCATAGCCGGACAGAGTATGCCTAATCACCCGTAGTTTCTCGAAACGACACGCTTCGCTATGGCACCAGTCGCCCCATCACCGGGAAAGGGCACGTCGAACCCCGGAGACCCCACCGAAAGGGTCTCCGGACGTTCTGTCTCACCGCTGGCCGGGCGCCCCCTGGCCCTCAGGTCCCGTGCTCTCGCCGAGCGCGTTGAAGCGCTCCAGCATGCGGCCGAGCAGCCGGACGTCCTCCTGCGGCCAGGTGCCGAGCAGGCCGTAGAACCGCCGCTGACGCGCCGTACGGGCCCGCTGGAGCCGCTCACGGCCCTCCTGCGTCAGGTCGAGCAGGTGGGCCCTGCCGTCCAGCGGGTCGGGCTCGCGGCCGATGAGGCCCAGCTCCTCCAGCACCTTGAGCTGGCGGCTGATCGTGCCCTTGCCCACGCCGAAGAACCCGGCGAGGTCGCTCGGCCGCGCCGGGGCGGCCTCGTCGATGCGCACCAGGATGCCGTAGGCGCCGGGCTCCAGCTCGGGGTGCACCGCGCGGCCCATCTCGGCGGACAGCGCGCGCGAGCGCCGGAAGAGGATGCCAAGCTGACGTTCGAGCGCGCAGTACGTCTCGTACTCCTCACGGGGAATCCCCCCGAGCGCCTCGACGGGCGGCGCCTCCTGTGTCTCGGTCATCGTGCGGCCTCCTCTCCTTCACTTTTCCGGTCCTCTCTCCCGGGCAACGATCAGGCCTCGGGGATGCGTTCCCCTTGGACGGCCTGAATGTCCAGTTCCACCTTCAGGGTGGCCCCGATCAGCGTGATCCCCGCCTGCACGATCTGGTTGTAGGTCATGGCGAAGTCCTCGCGGCGCAGCTCGGTGGTCGCGCGGAACGCGGCGCGCAGGCCGCCCCACGGGTCCGGGCCCGTCCCGAGGTAGGACAGGTCCAGATCCACGGAGCGGGTGACGCCCGCCATGCTCAGCAGCCCGTGCACGGTCCAGCGGTCCGGTCCCGCCGGGCTGAGCCCGGTGCTCCGGTAACCGATCACCGGGTGCGCCGCGACGTTCAGGAAGTCGGCCGAGCGCAGATGGTCGTCCCGCGTCCGGTTGCCGGTGTCGATGGACGCCGCGTCGATCTGCGCGATCACGGCGGAGTCCTCGGCGCGGGCGCCGACGTCGATGCGCCCGGCGAACGCCGAGAACCGTCCCTGCACGCTGGACAGGCCGAGGTGCTGGGCCGTCGCGGCGATCTTGGAGTGCGCCGGGTCCACCGTCCAGGGGCCGGGCGGGGGCAGCTCGGCGCCGTCCTGGCGGGACAGGACGAGCACGCCCGCCTGGGCGGCCCCGGAGGCGGTGGCGATCGCCGTGGAGGCGGCCGGCGCGTACCCGATCGCGGTGACCACCACCGTGTACGCGCCGGGGCGCAGTGGCGGAGTCGCCACCGCGCCGTCGGCGTCGGCCGCCGCCCGCACCACCTGCTGCCCTGACATGTCGGTCACGGTGACGACGGCGTGCCGTACCGGCCAGCCGTCCTTGGTCCGCACCACGGCGTGCAGCCCCCGAGCGCCCCCGGCGGGGCGCGGAGCCGCGTCCCGGGCGTTCCTGGTGCCGTTGGAGTGCATCACGTCCCGATCCCCTCGCTCAGTCGGCGTGGCCGAGCCACACGTCGTACGGCTCGTCCCCGCGTCCGTTGAGGGTGATCGTGTTCGCCACGGGCGGGTAGCCGGCGGCCACGACGGTGTACTGGCCGCCGGTGAGGTCGGCGAAGGCGTACTCGCCGTCCACGCCGGTCGTGGCCGAGCCGACCACGTTGCCCGCCGCGTCCAGGATCGTGACCCGGGCGTCGGCGAGCGGGCCGCCGTCCTTGACCCGGATGGTGCCCCTGACCTGGGCGGCCGGGAGCAACTGGATGTCCTGCCTGGTCTGGCCGGTGCCGACCTCGACCGGCGCGGCGGTGGGACGGTGCCCTTCCGCGCTCACCGTCAGCGTGTAGACGCCGGCGACGATCCCGGCGAAGCCGAACATCCCGGCGGCGTCGGTCGTGCCCGTCGAGACGACCTCGCCGCGCACGTCGGTGACGACGACCATCGCCTCGGCGACGGGGCCGCCCCCGGCGCCGACGACCATGCCGGTCAGCTTCCCGGAACCGGACAGGACCAGGTCGAAGTCCAGCGGCTGGTCCCCGACGGCGAGCGTGGCCACCTGCGGGTCGTGGTCGCCCGCCGACGCGATGAGGACGTACGTGCCCCCGCCGGGCGTCCACAGGTCGTAGGAACCGTCCGCCTGCGTGACCGCGCGGCCGAGCTGGTGCCCGCGCACGTCGATCAGCGTGAGCGTGGCGTGGCCCACCGGCGCGCCGTCCGAGCCGGTGATGAACCCGCGGATCCCGCTGCCGCCCTCGGCCCGCGTCGCGACCGCGGCGCCGCCGCCGAGCGTGCGGGTCTCCTCGCCGGCGAACGCGTTCACGGCGTGGCCGTTGGACTCCGCGACCACGGTGTCGCGCTGGGCGTGCCGGCCCGGGGCGGTGGCGCGCTCGTCGGCGCCGGGGACCTCGATGGGGTCGGCGTTGGACGTGCGCAGCGGGATCTCCTTGATGAACAGGATGATGAGCAGCGCGAGCAGCGCGAACGGCGCCGCGTACATGAAGACGTCGCCGACGCCGTGGCCGTAGGAACTCTCGACCACCGTGCGTATGGGGAGGGGCAGCTTGGAGAGCTGAGGGATCGTGCCGTCGCCCGCGGCGTGCCCCTTGAGGCCGAGCTTGGTCAGCCCCTCGTCCATGTAGTGCATGACCCGGTTGCCGAGCACCGCGCCGAGCGCCGAGACGCCGATCGCGCCGCCGAGGGTGCGGAAGAACGCGACGACCGAGCTGGCCGCGCCGAGCTCCTCGGGCCTGACCTGGTTCTGGACCGACAGGACGAGGTTCTGCATGGTCATGCCGACGCCCACGCCGATGCAGAACATGTAGACGGCGAGGATCCAGTAGTTCGTGTCGTACCGCAGCGTCGCCATCAGGCCGAACCCGGCGGTGAGGAAGAGGCCGCCGACGACCAGGAAGATCTTCCAGCGTCCCGTCCTGGTGATGATCTGCCCGGCGATGGTGGACGACAGCGCCAGGCCGAGGATCATCGGCAGCGTCATGACGCCCGCCATGGTCGGCGTCTCGCCGCGGGCGAGCTGGAAGTACTGGCTGAGGAAGGTGGTGGCGCCGAACATCGCGATGCCGACGAACATGCTGGCCGCGACGGCGAGGCTGATCGCGCTGCTGCGGAACAGCCGCAGCGGGACGATGGGCTCCCTCGCCCGCGTCTCGACCAGCAGGAAGAGCAGCGCCAGGACCACCGCGCCGCCGACCATCGCGCCGGTCTGCCACGACAGCCAGTCGTACTTGTTGCCGGCGAAGGAGACCCAGACGAGCAGCAGCGACACCGACGCCGTGATCAGGACGGCGCCCGTCCAGTCGATCTTGACCTCGCGCTTGAGCACGGGGACGTGCAGGGTCTTCTGCAGGACGATCAGCGCGATCACGGCGAAGGGGACGCCGACGTAGAAGCACCAGCGCCAGCCGAGCCAGGAGGTGTCCACGATGACGCCGCCGATGAGCGGGCCGCCGATGGTCGCGAGCGCGAACACCGCGCCGAGGTAGCCGGAGTAGCGGCCCCGCTCGCGCGGCGAGATGATCGCCGCCATGATGACCTGGGCCAGCGCGGTGAGGCCGCCGGCGCCGAGGCCCTGGATGACGCGGGCCCCGATGAGCATGCCCGGGTTCTGCGAGAGGCCGGCGATGGCCGAGCCGATGATGTAGATGATCAGGCCGAGCTGCACCAGGATCTTCTTGCTCACCAGGTCGGCGAGCTTGCCCCAGAGGGGCGTGGAGATCGTGGTCGCGAGCAGCACCGAGGTGATGACCCAGGTGTAGGTCGTCTCGTCGGCGTGCAGTTCCGCGATGATCGTGGGAAGGGCGTTGGAGACGACCGTGGACGACAGGATCGCCACGAACATGCCGAGGAGCAGGCCCGATAGGGCTTCCAGGATCTCCTTGTGCGACATTGGGGGAGCCGGGTCGGGTGCCGCCTCCCGCACCCCGGCCGGTACTGCGGTTGTCATCGATGTCCTTTCACTACCGTGGCCGCGCGGTGGGCCCGGTGCGCGTCGAAGCTGTGGCGGAGGCGTCCGAGGAGGACGGAGAGCCGGGCGACGTCCTCGTCCGTCCAGTCCGCCAAGGCGCCGGCGAGGAGATGGCGCACCTGGCCGAGGGTCTCCTCGGCCACGCGCTCGCCGTCCGGAGTGAGCCGCACGTACCAGGAGCGCCCGTCCCTGGGGTTCGGGACGCGCTCGATCCAGCCGCGTTCCTCCAGATCGGCCACGTGCCTGCTCATCACCGACTGATCGACCTCGAACATGCACGCGAGCCGGCCGATGCGCAGCTCGCCGGTCCTGCGCAGGGTCACGAGCAGGGCGAGGCCGGCGCGGTGGCCGGTGAACGGCATGTCGCGCTTGATCACTCTGATCACCGCGCCCATGTCGTGCAGCCCGGCGAGCAGTTCGCCGCAGCCTTCCTCCGACACCATCTCCGCCTCCATCTGGTTGCCTTAGGCAAATATATATGATTGCTCTAGGCAACCTTCGGAGGGGTATGTACAGCGATGTCCGATGTGCTGACCTGGGATCCCCGTCGACGGAAACCCGGATCGACACCGGCGGAGGACGCGGCCTGCGCGGGCTTTCGCCACACGGGCACGGCGATGATCGCCGGGCCGCCCGCCTGACGCGGCGAGCCCGGCGTTACAGGGAGGGTGCTACGAGGACGGGGTGCGACGCGCCGACAGGGTGGCCGCCGAGTCGGCCGCCTCCCCCTCGCACAACTCCTCCACGACCTGGCAGGCGCCGGGCGAGGGGTCGAGCCGGTCGGCGTGCGCGGCCGCCTTCTGGAGCAGGTCGCGGAAGGCGTTCCCCTGAGCGCCGAGGCCGGACAGGACGTGCGCCTCGACGGCGGCCAGGGCCGCGCCGCGCTCCGCCGCGACCTCGCGTCCGCGGTCGGTGGCGACCACGCGGCGGCTGCGCCGGTCGAGGGGGTCGGGCTGCCGCCGTACCAGCCCGGCGGCTTCCAGGTCGTCGATCAGATAGGTGAGCACCGTGCGGTCGATGCCGAGCTGCGTGGCCATGACGCCCTGGTTTCCGGCGAGCTCCTGGACGGCCGAGACCAGCACCTGGTAGCCGCGGGGACCTCCGGGGATGCCGCTCAGCACCTCCTCGGCCGCGCGGCGATAGGTGCGCAGGAGCACGCCGAGACCCCAGCCGAGATCGCCCCGCAGGGCGTCGGCCGAGGCGCGCGCGGAAGCCGGAGCACTGCGCTCCGGCGTGGACGACGAACGTGGCGAGGGTCCCACACCCCCACCGTACCCGCCGAGGCTCATGATCGGCTGACCAAAAGATCTGTGACCAAACTCATCTGCTTGACATATGTTCTGCACTACATAATATCTGTCGAGCAGAACAAAGCCGCGAGGAAGGTCGATTCCGATGATCTTGTTTCGTCTCGATGCCAGCATCCAGGGCGAACGGTCGGTGAGCAGGCAGGTCGCCGACACCGCCGAGGCCGCGTGGCGGCGCGCCAGGCCCGACGGCCGGGTGATCCACCGCGACCTGGCCACGACGCCGGTCCCCGCCGACGCCTGGGCCCTGGCGGTGACGGGCAACGCGACCCCCGAGGAGC